>NZ_CP059725.1:1408750-2817500 GCF_014117425.1 Bartonella sp. HY038 | reverse complement strand
AAGCAGCCATCATTTAAAGAAAGCGTAACAGCTCACTGGTCTAAATAAGGGTCTTTGCGCCGAAAATGTAACGGGGCTAAAGCCATACACCGAAGATGTGGATTTACACGTAAGTGTAAGTGGTAGCGGAGCGTTCCATAAGCCTGTGAAGGGATACCCGTGAGGGATCCTGGAGGTATTGGAAGTGAGAATGCTGACATGAGTAACGATAAAGGGAGTGAGAGACTCCCTCGCCGAAAGTCCAAGGGTTCCTGCTTAAAGTTAATCTGAGCAGGGTGAGCCGGCCCCTAAGACGAGGCCGAAAGGCGTAGTCGATGGGAACCACGTTAATATTCGTGGGCCTGTGGGAAGTGACGGATTGCGTAAATTGTATCATCTTATTGGATTGATGATGCAGTGAAGCAGTTCCAGGAAATAGCTCCCACATTATAGACCGTACCCGAAACCGACACAGGTGGACCGGTAGAGAATACCAAGGCGCTTGAGAGAACTATGTTGAAGGAACTCGGCAAATTGCACGCGTAACTTCGGAAGAAGCGTGACCCTTTAGCGGGCAACCGTTAGGGGGTGGCACAGACCAGGGGGTAGCGACTGTTTACCAAAAACACAGGGCTCTGCGAAGTCGCAAGACGACGTATAGGGTCTGACGCCTGCCCGGTGCTGGAAGGTTAAGAGGAGATGTGCAAGCATTGAATTGAAGCCCCAGTAAACGGCGGCCGTAACTATAACGGTCCTAAGGTAGCGAAATTCCTTGTCGGGTAAGTTCCGACCTGCACGAATGGCGTAACGACTTCCCCGCTGTCTCCAACATAGACTCAGTGAAATTGAATTCCCCGTGAAGATGCGGGGTTCCTGCGGTTAGACGGAAAGACCCCGTGCACCTTTACTATAGCTTTACACTGGCATTCGTGTCGACATGTGTAGGATAGGTGGTAGACTTTGAAGCAGTGGCGCCAGCCATTGTGGAGTCTTCCTTGAAATACCACCCTTATCTACATGGATGTCTAACTGCGTTCCGTTATCCGGAACCAGGACCGTGTATGGTGGGTAGTTTGACTGGGGCGGTCGCCTCCTAAAGAGTAACGGAGGCGCGCGATGGTGGGCTCAGAACGGTCGGAAATCGTTCGCTGAGTGCAATGGCATAAGCCTGCCTGACTGTAAGACTGACAAGTCGAGCAGAGTCGAAAGACGGTCATAGTGATCCGGTGGTCCCGTGTGGAAGGGCCATCGCTCAACGGATAAAAGGTACGCCGGGGATAACAGGCTGATGACCCCCAAGAGTCCATATCGACGGGGTTGTTTGGCACCTCGATGTCGACTCATCGCATCCTGGGGCTGGAGCAGGTCCCAAGGGTATGGCTGTTCGCCATTTAAAGCGGTACGTGAGTTGGGTTCAGAACGTCGTGAGACAGTTCGGTCCCTATCTGCCGTGGGTGTAGGAATATTGATAGGATCTGTCCCTAGTACGAGAGGACCGGGATGGACGTATCTCTGGTGGACCTGTTGTGGCGCCAGCCGCATAGCAGGGTAGCTATATACGGAAGGGATAACCGCTGAAGGCATCTAAGCGGGAAACCCACCTAAAAACGAGTATTCCCATGAGAACCGTGGAAGACGACCACGTTGATAGGTCAGGTGTGGAAGTGTGGTAACACATGAAGCTTACTGATACTAATCGTTCAATCGGCTTGATCGTTCCCATTACCTATATCCAGTTAATAAAAAAGCAGAAAATAATCCAGCTTCAATTCGTTCATGCCTTTCGCCGACCTGGTGGTTATGGCGGAGCGGCTGCACCCGATCCCATTCCGAACTCGGCCGTGAAACGCTCCAGCGCCAATGGTACTTTGTCTTAAGACACGGGAGAGTAGGTCGCTGCCAGGTCTGCAAAATGCATGTATGAATATTTTCTCTTCACCATCAAACAAATCAATTTGTCTAGCTGATAAATCCCAAGCAATATAAGCCCTATAGCTTAAATCATTCCTTGGAAAAAAGACACAAAATCAAGATAATAACGCTTCCTAAAAGCATGACATTATTTTAAAAATGTGCCTTAATATCAGATACTCCTTCACAACATACCGGTCGTGAAGAAGTAAACAAAACCCTTGACGCGGGGTGGAGCAGCCCGGTAGCTCGTCAGGCTCATAACCTGAAGGTCGTAGGTTCAAATCCTGCCCCCGCAACCAATAAAACCCATCAGCAAAATAATAGACACATTGTTAAAATATACATGATAACCGCCACATAGGCGGATTTGCGCTTTCTTGGGCCGTGTTGAGACATATGGCATGAGAATTACTGGCGCGAAGACTTTATTTTACCTAGTTGATGTGTAGCTCATCGTTCTCATTGTTCATCAAACCCGAAAGGCCGCAGGGGCAAATTTTGCTTAATAGACCTCTAATTTACTGACTTATTCGACAATTTTGGCGATCTTAGTAAGGTGTAGGTGGGCGCTTTTTGCGGGTTGTTTTAAGGTCGAATAAGGGCATTTCAAAACTTAATTCAGCCGGATGCTTTTCTTTCCTTTTCTTTTCTTCAATACCAATTGCAAAAGACACATATAAGATCGCCATACGAGCTATTTGCATGATGCATATTGCTTTAGATTCAAGCTCGTCGCTGCCAATGGTAATACCCAAGCCGCTATCATATGTTTCTGGTGACATGAATGGCTTTGCCCAACCTTCTATGACACGCAAATATGAATGTTCAAGTGCATTGCGAATAGTGTGCAAATCTCTGGCGTCAGCTGATGTGGTTGCTTTAATATCTTCATCAAATAATTCTTTTGATAACCAAAATAGCCCACGCAAAGGCAAGTTGTCTGAATTTTCAAATTGGGGTAAAAGATGCTTTTTATTTTCAACCATCCAAATATTTTTAAAACTTATTCTGCCGAGTTTTTTATTTAAAGCCCAATAGTGATTCACCAAATAAGCAATTTTATCCAATAGGGAATATGCAATACGAAAGGCCATGCGTATTCGCTCACTTGCTAAAGAATATAGCAGGTAGTCAAGTGTATCTGAAAGTGTGTCATGATGATCAGAATAGTGAATTTTATTGCTATTCAATCCCTCAAATAACGTGAAACGCACGGATACATATTCTTGCTTTATCTGATTAAAAAAGCCGAAAATCGGGGGAGGTAAATGCCCATCAGTTCGCTCGTTTGTTTTTTCGGATATTGTAGGAATTACGAGGTCGTCATAAGCTGCGGCCCAATAAGGTCCAAGATCATTTATTGGCGAAAGAAATAAGCGGTTATCAAGACACCAATTGCGATATGCCAGCTCCTTATTTGTTTGGTTCTTGGGACCAATGTCAAGATTTTGTATTGAGCGAACTATCTTAACATTAACAGCACTTGCAAGACTTCGAACCCACTGCATTGATGCATTTTGTATGAGATGTTTATTATCAGCATCAAAAATTGCATTATTTGCGCTAACAGCAAGAAAACTATCATGGGCATGGAGGGTTATAACCGCACGTTCATAGTCATCGTTTATCACGCCGGCATATGTTTTGAGAGCATACCCTCGGTTGATCTGAGCCATGGCAAAATTGGGAATAATTTGTAATGCTCTATCATATAAGGCAATAGCATCAATAAATCGGCCGACTGAATTTAGTAGATTCGCGTGATTAGTTAGTATCTGACACTGCCGTATTTTATCGATCTGTGAAAAATAACAATGGTTCGATGCACGCGAAAGAGCCAATAACTCTTCTTGGCGTTCAGTTGATTCCCAAGCCCAAGACAAGTGTTTTTTTTCACTGTGTGATAAAGCACTCCATGCATTGGCTCAATAATATTCGACGATAATTTCGTCTTCATCTTTGAGATCACGTTTTGATAATTCATCAAGTAGAAAAAGTGCCCGCTTGGCGCCACGATTAAATGATGCGTCAAAAGACATATCGATTAAATTACCAATAAGCTCAAATGCTTCGACATCAGTCATTTTAACAATGCTACGTTCACAGAGCTTATTTAATTCTATTGCGTGTGCACTTTGCAATGATTACTATCTCCATAATATTATATAAATCATTATTAATTTAACTTTTCAAAACTGGATTTGTATGAGGAGGATAAGCAGCGAATATAACTCAGTCAAGCTATACAAAGTCAAAATGGTTGGGGCGGTGATATTGGTAAAGGGGAAAGCCTATGGATAATTTGAGTGATGATGTATTGAAGCTTTTTGGGAATAAAGTTTTAAAGGACTATTTTTCTAAATTGCCAGTTGAATTAACAGAACAGGAACAAGATAAACTGCGCTCTGCTGGTCTTGTCCTTGGGAAATCATTTCAATTTTCCCATGATGAGTTTGTAACGCAGATGATTGAAATTGGTAGCCGGTTTGATCTTAAAGCTGCAGCAAGTGCGTTTATTGCCGCCAATTTTGATGGTGAGGTCTCTCTGGCATGGCAGGCTGTCTTGCCCTCTTTGGCTATTACAAAAACACTTGTTCCCCATGAGGCACATATTTTACGTCCGCAAGATCGAGAACAAATCTGTTGGATTTGCGGTCATAGTTTGTTACCCGAAGAATTAGCTTTTCATAAATACTATGCCAATATTCAAGGATCTGGTTTTGGCGAAAATCATCGCCCTGATGCGCTCTATACGCTTCAAGTTGCCGAAAAAAATCAACACTGGCCACAAGCTTCACAGGCAGCGCGTAGCCAATTTAAAAATCTCTTGCAATGGATTGAAACTCTGCCTGAAAATTTTACTTATGCAAAAACCAGAGATACTTTACATAAAACTAGAGTGCTTAAACGGTCTCAAAAATACCGATGCGAAACATTTCTTGAAGCACTTGGTTTGATAGGGGTGTTAAGTACACCAGATTATCCGGGTATTTTAGCCAAGGAGACAAGTTTTGCGGAGCTTGATCGCAGACCCAATAAAAATGTAGAGACGACAGGGCCTATCGGTCATTGGCGCGTCCGGCATGGCGTCAATTGGGGGTTGGTAAAAGACCTATTCCTCATTGATAAGTAGTATGGGTATGGTCCCCCAATATAAAGCATAAGGAGCAAGTCTTGGAAAATCCATATTGGTCACTAATTGCTGATGACGGCACGCATTTTCGCTATCACTATGATAATCTTAATGATGCGCCTATTGATACAAAAGTTTTAACGCTAACCTCTCATACGCTTAATTGGCAGCGGGCGAGAGAATTCAAACAGCTTGAAGAATTGCAGCTTTATTTTTGTAATAAAGCGCAATTTTTAGCATTGCCAGATTTTCCAAAGGTTAAAAGAATGGTTCTATGCAAGGCGAGGCCTGATAGTTTTGCCTGTCTTGATAGGCAGACGGACTTAACCGAGTTAAAGCTTATTTATGTTTCCAAGCCGACTAGTCTAGAACCGATTGGCCGATTGACTAATCTTACATCATTGGCGATTGAAAATTTACGCAATGTTGAAGATTTTTCTCCTTTGGGGAACCTAAAAAAACTGCGATATCTGTCGATTGAAGGAACATTTGACTGGAACCAGAAAATAATTGATTTTGATTTTTTGGGTGAGATGGAAAATTTGGAAGTATTACGTATCACATCAATTGCACCTAAAAAGGAAGGCCTGCCTTTAGCGTCCTTAATTAAATTGAAAAATCTAAAAGAGATTTTTGTTTTAGGTTTTCCAACATCGCAATATGCATGGTTTGAAGTTAATATGGCGCATGTGAAAGGTGCTGTAAAACCTCCTTATCGCAAATTTTATCATCATATTGAAGGTAATTCCTACACAACTCGCGAATTTGCTTGGGGCGAAGATGAGCAATTAGCTGGTTGTAGCTATGGTGCTTATTTTTTGGGGTGCGAAGCTCGAGATCCATCAGGTAGTTATGAGAGTGTTACCAAACGCTGTAATGCTTATGCTGAAATGTACCAAAAGCTTGTTGAATATTATACAGAAATAAAACATTCCAATTGATAGGCTTATCTTATTTCATGTAAAAATCGGGCTACTATGTTTACGGTTTTACACATAAAATACGTTTATTATATTGAAGCAGTAAATTGCGCTAATTTCTTCATTTTTTCACATTGTAGGGATGTAAAAATTGGTTCAAAATTTACTGGAGATGCTATAACATACATCTGCTTTATAAATTCATTTCGAACGGGCAAAAATAAAAAATGATTTATTGTTTCAAGCCTTGACCAATTCGACAAGCCTATGCACATATGGTAAAAGGTGAATAACTCAAATTTTTAAGGCCAAAGCCCCCATGTCTGCTTCCGATAAAAAGAAGTCACGCTCAAAAGAACAAAATTTAAAGCCGCATATTACTGCGCTATCTGGTGCAAAAAACCATAAGCAAGCCGCAGATTGGCTTGCCTATCGCAAGATCGAGGATATTGAATGCATCACTCCCGATCAAGCAGGGGTTGCGCGCGGCAAGATGATGCCAACCAAAAAATTCAATTCTGATACATCGCTTGCTTTGCCATCGGCGGTTTTTATGGCAACCATTTCGGGTGATTACCCAGAAAATGGCAATGGCTTTTTCTTTCCTGAAAATGATGGCGATTTAAAACTGGTGCCCGACTTATCTACTTTATCGGTTGTGCCTTGGGAAAGTGATCCAACCGCGCAGGTTATTTGCGATCTTGTTTATCAAGAAGGCGGCTATGCCGAATTTACACCGCGTAATGTTTTACGCTCCGTCATTAATGCTTACACCGAGCTTGGTTTAAAGCCGATTGTTGCACCAGAAATTGAGTTTTACCTTGTTTGCACCAATCCAGATCCGGATTATCCGCTAACGCCGCCGGTTGGCCGCTCGGGTCGCCCGATAGGCGGCGGGCAGGGCTATTCCATTGCAGGTGTGAATGAGTTCGACGAGTTGATTGACGATATTTATCATTTTTCTGAAGCGCAGGGCTTGGAAATTGATACGCTTATTCACGAAGAAGGTGCAGGCCAGTTAGAGATTAATTTGCGCCACGGCAATCCAATAGAGCTTGCCGATCAGGTGTTTTTGTTCAAGCGCACCATTCGTGAAGCAGCTTTCAAACATGATATGTATGCAACCTTTATGGCTAAACCTATTCAAGGTCAGCCGGGGTCGGCAATGCATATTCATCAATCAATCGTTGATATTGCAACGGGACAAAATATTTTTTCCAATCCTGATGGCAGCGAAAGTGAAGCCTTTTTCCACTTCCTTGGCGGTATGCAAAAACATATGGCAAGTGCTTTGGTGATGCTTGCACCTTATGTTAATTCCTATCGCCGGCTTATTCCCGATGTTTCGGCACCGGTGAATTTGCGTTGGGGCTATGATAATCGTACTACCGCATTTCGTGTACCACGTTCTGGTCCTGAAGCGCGCCGTGTTGAAAATCGTATACCATCATCGGATGCCAATCCTTATCTTGCCCTTGCAGCTTCGCTTGCTTGTGGTCTTATTGGTTTGCGACAAAAGCTACAACCTGATGAGCCGACAACTGAAACGGTTAATGCTGCTGATATTGAATTGCCGCGTGGCCTTATTGATGCGGTTAGTCTTTTTGAGGCAGATACTGAGCTTCGCGATGTTTTAGGTCATACATTTGTTGCCACCTATGCAGCGGTCAAAAGACAGGAATATGAAACCTTTATGGAGGTTATCAGCCCTTGGGAACGGGAATATTTATTGCTGAATGTGTGAGGCTAATTTATGCAACAAGATGCAATGTCGCCGGGAATTTCATGGTATGCGCAAAGCGTGGATGATCGTCCGCGCTATCCAATATTGCAAGGCGACCATCAATGTGATGTTGCCATTATTGGTGGCGGGTTTACCGGTCTTTCGGCGGCATGTCATTTAGCTGAAAATAATGTGTCGACTATTGTCATTGATGCGCGCCGCTTTGGTGCGGGGGCATCAGGACGTAATGGTGGGCAATTTGGCACCGGCCAACGCCGCTGGGTCGAAGATCTTGAAAAGCAGTATGGTTTTGAACGCGCCAAGGCCTTGTTTGATTTGGCCGAGGAAGCCAAGCCCCATATCCATAATTTTGCCAGTAAGCACAATTTTGAAATAGATTATTTGCCCGGTCAATTATCCGTTGCTCATAAGCCTCGTTACCTTGATGATTATAAGAGCCATGTCGATAATATGGCGCGCTATGGCTATAATCATCTGCAATTTATGGAGAAGAATGAAACAAGTGAGCGTCTTGGGGCGAGCCATTATTATGGTGGCATCCGAGATATGGGAACAGGGCATATTCACCCATTAAAGCTAGTGATCGGCACTGCTAATGCTGCCCATAATAATGGCGCTGCGCTTTATGAACGTACAACTGCTTTATCGGTAACGCGCAATGGTATCAATATTATTATTAAAACCGAGCAAGGAACCATTAGTGCTAAGCGTGTTTTAATTGCTACTAATGGTTATGGTGGCAAAATTAATAATAAGGCACAGGCGCATGTTTTGCCAATTCGTAGTTTTATCGGTTCAACTGTTCCACTAAGCGATAATACGTCGATTTTACCCGGTTTTGAAGCGGTAGATGATTCACGCTTTGTTGTGCGCTATTTTCGTAAAACGCCTGATAACCGCTTGCTTTTTGGCGGTAGTGAAGCCTATGGCAACCCTGATGGGCGTGATATGACGGCATCAGTGCGCAAGCAATTAACCCAAATTTATCCAGATTTAAAGGATATTGAGCTAACTCACGTTTGGGGCGGCACGGTTGCAATAACCGTTGAGCGCATGCCCTATGTGCGTGAAGTGGAGCCCGGTATTACTTTTTGTGGCGGCTATTCAGGGCACGGTGTTATGCTGTCGCATTATTTTGGTTATCTTTATGCACAAGCCATATTGGGCAAAAAAGATCGCCTTGATATTATGCGAGAGCTTAAAATTTCAGGCTTTCCAGGTGGTGCTTTACGAAGCGCCTTGCTTTACCTTGGCCTAAGCTGGTTTGCACTTCTAGACAGGTTATAAATTATATTTTACGGCTATCATAGGCCCATTGTAACAAAGCTTGGCGTTGGCGCGGACGGCAAAAAGGATCGCCTTCTTCACAATTGTTACGCAATTGTGTTTGGTGGCGTTTCATCATTCGCCAGCGTTTAATCTGTCGTGCATCTTCTTTTTCTAATCGGCGTCCTTGATAATAGCGACAATACCATTGAAACCAACCGCGTGGATCATCTTCATAAATCCAACCTTTCTGTTGCCAATAGGATAGTGGTTTTCCTGCCATAACGCCAAAGTAATTAAGTTTCGCGTTCTTTTTTTCGGGTGATAATTTGGCATTTTCAAACCAGCTTTTGGGAAATTCATCCCTGCAATCGGTCATATATTTTCCGCCCATTACCCCAAGCTCTAGCATTTCTGCTGGGGTCAATTGGGGTTGAAAATCAGGATGAAAATCTTTACCAGCCGCACAAACTAGTTGATATTTATAGCCTGTTTGCATTTTGTCATTTACTTCAATCCACTTAGCCATAAGACACCCTAATTTAAAAATATTCTCTTAAATCTTATTTAGAGCTTTAAATTGAAATGGAAGGAAGTCATTTCAATTTCGTGCTAACATTAACTTGATTGCCTAGAAAATATCATAAAAAAACGCTGGCCAAATTTTGACCAGCGTTTTAATTTTTACAAGCCTTAATAAGTTTAGCGTGTTAGTGGCTTATAGGTTACGCGGCGCGGATTAACGCTTTCAGGTCCTAAACGACGGATCTTATCGGCTTCATAATCGGCAAAGTTACCCTCAAACCATTCAACATGGCTGTCGCCTTCAAAGGCAAGAATATGAGTTGCCAAGCGATCCAAGAACATACGATCATGGCTGATGATAACGGCGCAGCCAGCGAAATTTTCCAAAGCATCTTCAAGTGCTGCTAAAGTTTCGGTATCCAGATCGTTGGTTGGCTCATCGAGAAGCAATACATTGCCACCAGCTTTAAGCATTTTAGCCAAATGCACGCGGTTACGTTGACCGCCCGAAAGGTTACCGACTTTTTGCTGTTGATCGCCGCCTTTGAAATTGAAAGCACCGCAATAGGCGCGGCTATTCATTTCAAATTTGCCAAGCTTGATAATATCATTGCCGCCGGAAATTTCTTCCCAAACATTTTTATTACCATCAAGCGTATCGCGGCTTTGATCAACATAACCAAGATCAACAGTATCGCCAATACGAATAGATCCTTTATCAGGCTTTTCTTGACCAGTAATCATACGGAATAATGTAGTTTTACCCGCACCATTGGCACCGATAACACCAACAATACCGCCGGGAGGGAGCTTGAATGTCAAGTCATCAATCAGTAAGCGTTCGCCATAGCCTTTGGAAATGCCATCAAACTCGATAACCACTTGCCCTAAGCGTTCACCAACAGGGATAATGATTTGCGCGTCGCCCGGGCGGCGTTTTTCAGCAGCTTCAACCAATTCATCATAGGCCTTAATACGAGCCTTTGATTTGGATTGACGGGCTTTTGGACTAGCTGCCATCCACGCTTGCTCACGGGCAAGAGCTTTTAGGCGTGCATCTTCTTCACGACCTTCTTGTGCCATACGTTTGGCTTTTGCATCAAGATAAGCAGTATAATTGCCCTCATAAGGAATACTATTGCCGCGATCAAGTTCCAAAATCCAATTGGTAACATTGTCAAGGAAGTAGCGATCATGGGTAATGATCAAAACTGAGCCTTCATATTCACGTAAGTGTTTTTCAAGCCATGCGGTTGTTTCAGCATCCAAGTGGTTGGTTGGTTCATCAAGCAATAGCAGATCAGGCTTAGAAAGCAGCAAGCGGCAAAGCGCGACACGACGTCTTTCACCACCTGATAATTTGGTAACATCGGCATCAGCTGGTGGACAGCGCAAAGCTTCCATCGCCATTTCAACTTGCGAATCAAGGTCCCAAAGATTTTGGCTGTCAATAATATCTTGCAGCTTTGCACCTTCATCAGCCGTTTCATCGGAATAATTCATCATTAATTCATTATAGCGATCAAGAATAGCCTGTTTGTCGGCAACGCCTACCATGACGTTTTCACGGACATTTTTTGCAGGATCTAGTTCAGGTTCTTGCGATAAATAGCCACAAGTTGCACCTTCAGCAAGCCAAGCTTCGCCGCTATATTCCTTGTCATAACCTGCCATAATGCGCAAAATGGTTGATTTACCGGCGCCATTGGGACCTAAAATACCAATTTTTGCGTCGGGATAAAATGAAAGATGAACATTTTCAAGGATCTTCTTATTGCCGTAAGACTTATTTAGTCCGGCCATATGATAAATAAATTGGCGCGCCATAGCTCCGCTATTACTCCATAAAGCAATAACCCACGAGACTTATGGTCGGTAGGTTATCTATTTAAAAACTTTGTGTTGCACTCTATATAGCGTCAATCATCCATTTGAACAATCACTTCAGTATAAAATAATCAACATTACCGATATTTACATCAAGAGTTAGCCAGATCATTTAAATTGCTTAAAAACGAAATATAAATCTTGGTGAAGTCATCATTATAATATTTGACAATATAGCCTTCAACAAAATGATCGTCGGTGAATGTTTTTAAAATCATTTCATAGGCAAGATTTGCAGCGATGTCACATTTTAATAGATTATCAGTTTTTATAATATCATTGATGCAAATCTGATTAATAGATTCCTCATTGTCGTAATTAAACGCCCTTCCGAAAAGCTTTTTTGCCAGTAAAGCATCTACCTGCTTTGCATCAAACTGTGACGCCAAATATTTAAAATTGCGGTAAGAAACAATATTTGAATAATCTAATTCATCAAGTTTAGATTTTATAACCGGTCTAACCTCATTGAGAAACAGCTCTTCATCAAAATCAGGATATAAAAACTCATTATTAGCCGATGCTATCAATTGGCTTTCTTTAGTCCTTAGCGCAAAAAATGTAAAAATAGCTCCATCAAGCCCTCTAAAATATCGGCAAGCGGACAGGCTTGGATGAATGGTCTTTAGTCGTTTTAAAAATTGTAAATATAGTATATCAACATATTTAAAATAGGAATATTCGCCCTCTTGGCGAAAAGGTTGATCAACAATATGGCAGTCAATCAACCAATCGACCTCATTATAATTTGCCCGTAATTCAACTTCGTATTTATAGTTAGCCCGTTTTTTCAACCTATTTATATTGTCCGGACTAAATGGATCGCGCGGACGTTTAGCGATTAAGTAACCTTCAAAATCGTCAACAGTAAAATTGCGAACATCAAATTGACATTTATACAAACTATCTTCGTCGATATTTTCCTGTAAAAATGAAAACGATTTTTTAATATATTCAATCATATCAATTGGCGGCATGACATATTCCTTGAATATTGCTTGTTCTTTCGGACTAGTCGAAATGGAATGCCTATTAAATATATCATTAGCGCCGCCCAAATAAGCGCTCAATGTCATGAAGTTTTAATTCAATATAAGTTGGACGACCGTGATTACATGTACCAGATCCCGGTGTTGCTTCCATTTGGCGCAATAAAGCGTTCATTTCCTCGGCCTTTAAAATGCGTCCAGAACGCACAGAGCCGTGGCATGCCATGGTTGCGGCAACATAATCAAGCATGGATTTTAAACCATCTGCCGTATCATGCTCGGCTACCTCATCAGCCAAATCTCGGATAAGTGCTTGTGCATCAATTTCACCAAGCATGGCGGGTGTTTCCTGTACGGCAAGCGCACCTTCACCAAAGGCTTCAATGCCAAGACCAAATTTTTGCAGTGTGTTGGCATGATTCATTAACCGGTCAACATCATCTTGCGGCAGATCAACAATTTCAGGAATAAGCAACATTTGTGACGGTAATGGCTTATCATAAAGTGCTTCTTTTAATGCTTCATAAACGAGGCGTTCATGCGCTGCATGTTGATCAACAATGATAAGGCTGTCTTGTGTTTGTGAAACGATATAGTTTTTGTGGATTTGTGCGCGCGGCGCACCAAGCGGCGCATTTAATTGGTCAATGGCTGGTTCAACAAGATTAGGGCGCAAATCCGCACTTGGCTCCATAAATGCACCCAATTGCTCTTGCAATAAAATATCAGTCTTAGCTGGCATGGAAACGTGATTATCATCAAGCGGTCGATGAAAAGCTTGACCATTTTGCGGCGTCCAAGCTTTACTTTGCGGCCGGTAAGTTGCGCCTTTATTTTGCCCCTGATAATATTTGTTTTGATAGGAAGAATGGGCAGGCTGGCCACTCATTTGGTTTGTCATAGCCGCATTGGTGGATTGCTCGGTGCGAAATGCGCTTAACATGGCGCTTGCACCAGTGGTGGCTGGCTGTATGCCAGATTGCTGCAAGGCAGATCTTATGCCGCCAACAATAAGCCCACGCACAAGGCCTGGGTCACGAAAGCGCACATCTGCTTTGGCAGGGTGGACATTAACATCGACATCTTGTGGATCAATAGTAATGAAAAGTGCAACAACACCATGACGATCAGGGGCGATAGCGTCACTGTAAGCACCACGAATTGCGCCTGATAGGGTTTTATCCTTAATGGGGCGGCCATTAACATAAACAAATTGATGAAGCGCATTGCCACGATTAAAGGATGGAACACCGACAAAACCGCTTAATTTAACCCCCTCACGTTCAGCATTAAGCTCAACCATGTTTTGCGAAAACTCCTTGCCCAATATTTGCCCAAGCCTAACGCTTAAACCATCAAGATCTTTGGTTGATCCTGCATATTCGCTTAAACTGCGATCTGGCCCCGATAGGGTAAAACGAATATGGGGGAAAGCAATGGCAATGCGTTTTACTACATCGCTAATTGCAGTGCTTTCAGCACGCTCGGTTTTTAAAAATTTAAGTCGCGCTGGTGTTGCAAAAAACAAGTCTTTTACTTCAACAACGGTGCCTTTGGTAACTGCGGCAGGACGCGGTCCCTCAATCTTGCCGGCAGTTACAATAATTTCAGCACCCTCATCAAGGTCAATATGGCGCGATAAAAGCCGTAATCGTGAAACTGACGCAATCGAAGGTAGCGCTTCACCACGAAAGCCAAGGGCGCGAATATCGTGAATATCATCACCCATTTTGGATGTACAATGGCGCGAAACCGCAAGCAAAAGTTGATCAGGCATGATGCCACAACCATTATCAGTGATACGAATAAGGTTTTTTCCGCCGCCTGCCGTTGCAATATCAATACGGGTTGCGCCAGCATCAATGGCATTTTCAACCAGTTCCTTGACCACACTCGCCGGCCGCTCCACAACTTCGCCGGCGGCAATCTGGTTGATCATAGTTTCACTAAGGCGGCGGATAGGCATGGGCATCAACTCTATAAGAATAAAAACATGTCCAATGTTAAAGCTATTGAAACGCTATAACAAATAAATAATAAAATAGTCTGTTTAAAAAATGGGGAAACATCACAAATCTAAAAATTAAAAAACACATCAAACTCTAGCAGGTAATTATTGCTACTTGTAAGGTATAGGGTATTTATAATGAATAATGCTCAGTTTTTTTAATATAGGTTGGGACTTTAAATGCCATGAAAATTATATTGCCGTTGTCCATTCTAGCCTATATGTGCTCGCTTTTACCATTTTTAAGAACATGGGATTCAAACTATAGATACGCAAATTACTGTTATAACGGCGATATCTTTGTTGAAGGCTATGGTTTCCCCTGTCTTGTTGTTGGTGATGATGCAATTATCGAAATCTTTATTTATTCTATGCCAATTCTTGTGCTTGCCATTATTATCTTTGGCATTGTTGCATTATTTAATTTATTCAAAGGAAATTTTACTGCACTATGTTACGCTATATTCTTGGCTGTAGCGGAAATTGCAATTATTATTATGGTTTTATTACTGACGCGCTTAACACTTTTTCTAGCCGGTAAAGTGGGAGATATTTGTGTTTATAATGAAGGAAGCCCAATGCCCTGCCTAGTCCTTACGCCAAGTTTTATTACCATTTATTCCATCTGCTTGGTACTATCGCTCGTTCTTATTGGCATATTACACAAATGGGTATTTTGCTTTTTAGGCCTTTCTGATTAAGCGATTTTTTAATAAATAACAATGATATCAGCGTTTTAAATGATGAATTGCTAAGAATTATAAATGGTTGTTTTTTAATATAGTATTTCAATACCGACAACATAACCTTCTTGGTTAATATCAAATAAAATATCAGGCCCTTTGATTGGTAAGGTATTTTCAAGGAGTTTGCTAAGGTTTAAATTGTGTTTAACGCAACCAGTCATCTCGTTTTGATGGTGTTTATCTAGCTTGATATACACAACATCGTGTTCTTTACCTAAGCGCTCCATTCGAGTTTTATATTTTTTACACTTTTTCTTGTAATGCTTCTTCTTTTTCATTTGCCATCCTTTGTATGAAATCGAGATACGAGGCGTAGTTAATTCTAAATTACACCTTAAATCACCTAAAATAGTGTTTTGAATTATTATTTGATGAAAAATAGTTTGAACTTATTTTGTTCTGACGATTTTTGGTGGCAAGCACATTCGGCCTTTATCAATGCATGGGGAGCGATGTTGTTTAGACGATATAACTGGGAAGTGTTCTTTAAACTGTTACAAAGCAGTGCGTATCGCGCTTTTAGGAATTGCTAGTAAAAAGCTGGAAGCCAAAAACCTAACTTATGCGGTTATAATTGTTGTAATATTAGACCCGATTTATCACTAAAATCTGCAATAAATTTGATATCTTGCTTAAATGATAGGGAAACAATCGTTTTGACTGTTTCCCCAATTCCCCCCGCTTAAAAGGGATATAATAGACACATCTGCTTCTAAATGTTAACTTCAACAGTCGCCAATTGAACAGATATGTAAAGACTAACAACGATATATTGATAGTTTATAGCACAAGATTGTCGAAAAAACAAGTCTTTCTGTATTATTTTGCTTTGTCAAGAGCTGATGCAACATCTTCCAATAAGTCATCTGTATCTTCAAGGCCAATAGAAAAGCGCAATAGACCATCGCTCACACCAAGTTCTGCACGTGCCTCTGCACCAATGCTTTGGTGGGTAGTTGTTGCAGGATGGGTAATAATGCTTCGTACGTCGCCAAGATTATTCGAAATAAGCGGAATAGTAAGTGCATTGCAGAACTCAAAAGCCGACTTTTTGCCGCCCTTTAATTCAAAAGCAATCATGGTTGAGCCGCCGCTCATTTGGCGAGCGATAATGTCCGCTTGTGGGTGGTCTTTGCGTCCTGGATAAAAACACTTCGATACAGCTGGATGCTCGGCAATAAGATCAGCAATTGCACCTGCTGATTTTGTCATTTGGTTCACCCGAAGCGGCATGGTTTCTAAGCCTTTTAGCATGACCCATGCAGTAAAGGGGCTCATTCCGGGGCCCGTATGGCGGAAATAATTTTGTAAATTATCGGCAATCCATTCCTTGCTGGATAGGATAGCGCCGCCTAAACATCGCCCTTGGCCGTCAATATGCTTGGTTGTGGAGTAAACAACCACATCAGCACCAAGCGCCAATGGCTTTTGATAAAGCGGCGTTGCAAAAACATTGTCAACCACCACAACTGCTCCAACATTATGGGCAATTTTACAAACAGCTTCAATATCGACAATTTCCAAGGTTGGATTGGCCGGCGTTTCAAAAAAGATAAGGCTGGTTTTTGGTGTAATCGCCTTTTCCCAATTTTCAATTTTTGCACCATCAATAATGGTAACATCAACACCAAACCGGCGCAAAACTGTATCAATAATATAATGGCAAGAACCAAACATGGCGCGGCTTGCCACTACATGATCGCCAGCTTTTACATAGCAAAGGATGGCATTAGCAACGGCGGCCATGCCTGAGGCAACCGCACGCGCATCTTCAGCGCCTTCCATGATGCACATTTTCTTTTCAAAAATATCATTGGTTGGATTGGCATAACGCGAATAGACAAAACCTGGATCTTCACCGTTAAAGCGATTTTCGGCAAGTTCGGCGCTTTCATAGGTGAAGCCTTGGGTCAGAAAAATGGCCTCGGAAACTTCGCCAAATTGAGTGCGTGTTACGCCACCATGAACCATTTCAGTTGCAGCGCGATATTTGCGTGTGGGATCAAGTGTCATCAATGCTTCCAGTCTGTCAATTCAGTCAACAAAGCCAGAGGAAAGTATGTTGCAAAACAAAATGAGTATATTTTTAGTTTTGCATTTTCTAGTTTATGATAAGCTGTCAATAAACCTAATAATAAAGACAATAGCTTATGAAAGACTAGACTTTTATGGCTTTGTAAATTAATACCAACCAAAAAACCGCAAAAGTGCTTTAAAAGCTACGGCCTTTTAGCATTTAAGAAACGTGGCTGCAAGCCGGCCGGCCAAATCACCACGGAATGGAAAAGACTTTAAAACTCTTGCAAGGATACGTCAATTGCTGCAAAGGTTTCAAAGATCATATTTTGTTGTATAGTGAGCGCATCTGATTTTAAATCAGATGATGAAGGCGAACGAGAATAAAAAGTGAGCGCATCTGATTTTAAATTAGATGAATAAGACGAACAAGAATAAAAAAGTGAGCGCATCTGATTTTTAAATCAGATGGATAAGACGAACGGAAATAAAAATTAGCTTTGAGTTACAAAGTTTGAAAGTTAATTAAGAGGATAAAATAGGAAAAGAATGCTACGCGCAACAGGAATTCTTGCTGATAAAGACCTTGCAGCACTTTTAGCCAATGGCGGCCTATTAACAGCCAAGCCTCTTGATGATGATCAGATCCAACCGGCAAGCTTAGATTTGCGTCTTGGCAAACGTGCTTTTAGGGTTCGCGCTTCATTTATGCCGGGGCCTAATACCAAGGTAAAAGACAAGCTTGATAAGTTCACCTTGCATGAGTTTGATTTGAGCGATGGTGCTGTGCTTGAAACGGGCTGCGTTTATATTGTGCCTTTGCTTGAAAGCCTTGCTTTATCTGCTGAGATTTCAGCTTCGACCAATCCTAAGAGCTCGACAGGTCGTCTTGATATTTTTACCCGCATTATTACCGACAATGCGCAAGAATTTGACAAAGTTCCTGCAGGTTATCAAGGCCCACTTTATTTAGAAATTAGCCCACGCACTTTTCCTATTTTGGTGCGCACTGGCTCGCGTTTGTCGCAAATTCGTTTCCGCAAAGGCCACCCTTTATTAAGCGAAAAAGAATTGCAAAATTTGCATGATAGTGAAGTGCTTATCTCGGATAAAATACCCAATATTAGCGGCGGCGGCGTTGCGTTGTCGATTGATTTAAGTGGTGATGCCAATCATCTTATTGGCTATCGTGGCAAACGCCATACCGGCGTTGTTGATGTTGATAAGAAGAATGCCCATAATGTGCTTGATTTTTGGGAGCCAATTTATGACCGTGGTAGCCGTGATCTTGTGCTTGATCCCAATGAATTTTATATTTTGGTTTCGCGCGAAGCTGTTCATGTGCCACCGCTATATGCTGCTGAAATGACACCTTTTGATCCACTGGTTGGTGAGTTTCGTGTGCATTATGCTGGCTTTTTTGATCCCGGCTTTGGGCATAGTGCTGCAGGTGGTACGGGTAGCCGCGCGGTGCTTGAAGTACGCAGCCATGAAGTGCCCTTTATATTAGAGCATGGGCAAATTATTGGTCGCCTTGTTTATGAGCATATGTTGGAGCGCCCACAAGCCCTTTATGGCAGTGATTTAAAATCCAATTATCAAGCCCAAAGATTAAAGCTATCCAAGCATTTTAAAGTAGCTTGATTTTATTAAAAATGAGTGGAAAAATTAAGTAATGAAGCGCTTTAGGCAATTTTTAGCTAAAATGGGTTTAGCAAGAATAGGCAAAAAGTCACCATTACAGATCATATTGTTCCAAATGAAAAAGGCATGGGGAGAAGCCATGCCTTTTGTGGATTTAGGCGCCAAAATCTAGGCTTTTTTCAAATAGGTTTCCACCAATTCGCCCCAATAGGTTGCGCCAATTTCTAATAGGCGGTCATTAAAAACATAATGGGGATTATGAAGGCCAGCACTATCACCATTACCAAGGAAAATATAAGTGCCGGGGCGCTTTTCCAGCATGAAAGCAAAATCTTCACTAGGGGTAACGGGATTGCCCTTGGCTGTCACCTTATCATTGCCCCAAAGATTTTGAGCGACAGTGGTAGCAAATTCGGTTTGTTGATCATCATTAATTAAAACGGGGTAACCATATTCATAATTGATGTTGGCACGTGCGCCAAAAGAGCTTGCCTGAGCTTCAACCAAAGCGCAGATCCGCTCGGCGAGTAAGGCGCGGTCTTCTGCTGAAAAAGCACGTATCGTCAATTCAAGCTCGACACTGTCTGGAATAACATTAGATACATGGCCGCCGACAAATTTACCAACCGTAATAATGGTGGAATTAAGCGGCGAAACATTGCGTGAAACAATTGTTTGTAAAGCCATAACAATGGACGACGCTGCTACAATTGGATCTATGGTTTTTTCAGGGATTGCGCCATGACCACCACGCCCTTCAATGGTGATATAGGCGGTGTCTACAGAAGCCATCATCGGGCCTTTTAAAAAGGTCATATGGCCAACAGGGGAACCTGGCCAATTATGCAAGCCAAAGACTGCATCGCAAGGGAATTTTTCAAATAAGCCATCCTCAATCATGGCTTGCGCGCCAGCATAACCTTCTTCTGCGGGTTGGAAAATAAGATGGATTGTACCATCAAAATTACGTGTTTCGCTTAAATAGCGTGCGGCGGTAAGCAAAATGGTGGTATGGCCATCATGACCGCAGGCATGCATAAGCCCACTATTTTTGCTAGCATAATCAACATTGCTTTGTTCTTCAATTGGCAAAGCGTCCATATCGGCGCGAATACCAATTGATTTGTTACTTATGCCATTTTTCAAGCTAGCAACCACGCCTGTTTGCCCAATATTACGGGTAACATCAAAGCCCCATTGCTCTAAAAGCTCTGCCACTTTGCTTGATGTGCGGTGCTCATTAAAGCCTAGTTCTGGATACATATGCAGATCATGCCGAATAGTAATCATTTCTCCAAGAAAGGATTCAATATGTTTTTGGATGGTCTTTTTTTGCTCGGACATAGTTTTCCTGCCTGCTTTGATTGCAATATTTAAAGATACTATTGATTTGCTCAATTTTATAAGTGTTAAAACGATAAAAGCTAAATAACAAGTTGAAAGGAACAATAATTTCGATCAAGCGACCTGCAGCAATAATTGGTCTAATAGTGGCTTATAGATAGATTTACCAAGCAAATCTTCAAACCAATGAACAGGTATATCGCCAAGGCCCAGTTTTATGCCGCTAATGCCGCCCATAATAGCCGCAGTAGTATCGGTGTCATCACCTAAACTTACCCCATAACGCACGGCGCTTTGGTAATCGTCAAAAGATAAAGCCTTGCGTGCCGCGCGTAAGGAATCAACTACATAGCCTGAACCTTCCGGTTCAATATTTTCCATTGGTCTAATTGAGCATTCAAGTTCCGCCAATAGACGCTCGTTATTTTTGGCGTAGTTGTAAACTTTTTCAACTGCATAGCCCCATGGGTCGTTATTATCACGCAGCAAGGCACGAGCCGTGAGGCAATAAAGAGCGCAGCATAATTGTGACCGTGGTTGTGCATGAGTAACACAAGCCTGCCGACCCGCATCTTCAATTAAGGCAAGATCACTCCCCCTATGCCATAACGCAAGGGGCAAAACGCGCATTAATGCGCCATTGCCATGGCTATCTTCATCAAGGCCACCTGATAAAAGTGGCGATGTGCCATCTTTAAAGGCATTTAGCCCACGTGCGGTGGCATTGCCAACATCAAAAACGTGGTGATCTACCGCCATATAACCATATTCATACCAATTAAGCATGCGGGTGGCAAAATCCTGCATATCTAGCTTGTTGCAATGTAAAAGCGAGGCCAAAAGACAAAGAGCTTGCGCCCCATCATCAGACCATGTTCCTGGCGCCACATTATTATGAGAGCGATTAAAACCTTGAGGCGGAACAAACTCAATATTATCAAGTTTTGGTAATGTGTCCTTGTGATGAAATTCATAGGGAACGCCAAGGGCATCACCAACCAGGAGACCGATAAGGCCGCCTGCAATCTTACTGGCTTGTGAGATTTTGATATTTGTTGGCATGCGTATCACCTCATCTTATAAAATAATATATAGTTGGTAAGGTACTTGCATTTGTTATGATTACTCAAACGAAGAATTTATGCAATAAGGCAAAAAACATTAGATAAAGGATAGGCATTAAAAAAAATCCCAACTATCATTAAAAAAGCAAGTTTGGCTATTGGCTTTTACCGTTTTCAACACCATATGTATGGTAGCTTGTATCATAATAAATAAAGTATTTATTATTGTGATACAATAATCATCAAAGTAAGGCATGTTGTTTTACTCTGATGCGATATATTTTTTTTATGGATTTATAACTCTGTTGTTGCTTTTTTAGTAACAATAGTTGTTGATCTATCAATATTATAATCTATCATTTGATAGAAGTATTTTTGATAACAAAACTGTTATAGGAATATTCTATTAAAGACTTTTGTTTTTGACGGATTGATGTAAAATTAATTAAATTAGTAATATTAGCTTTTTTGAAGAGCAGTTAATATCATTAATTCTTGATAACCAATTAAAAATATGCCCAAGTTAAAGTTATATCCAAGGAGATAGTCCAATGGCTAAAGAAAACGAAAATACTGCTGAGCAAGCTGATCTTGAAAAGCAGGTTGCTGATTTGCGCAAAGATATTGCAGCTATTGCGTCAACGCTGTCCGACCTTGGCTCAAAAAAATTGAATGAAGCCAAAGATCGTGCTCAAACCATGTATGAAAATGCTCGCGCTCAAGGCGATGAAGCTTTGCATGAAGCGCGTGATAAATTATCACAAACTCAAGATTCTATGTGTGCCTGTGTGCGTGAAAAACCCATGGCTAGTCTAGCTATTGCAGCTGGTATTGGTTTTGTGCTTGGCCAGATTTTAAGGCGTTAAGGGCTAATGTTTGGCCTTTTGACTTCCTTGCTTGGCGGTCTTACCTCTGGTGGTATTAAACAAGCCGTCAAGCGAACAAAAACGCAAGTGCTTATCTTAAGTCTAACTAGCATTTTTGCTGTTTTGGCTTTGGTGTTTCTTTGCGTTTTTGTCTATCTGGGTTTGACTTGTTTTGTCGCGCCGCTATGGGCTGCCGGCATTTTATTTGTTTTATTTGCTATTATTGCTTTGTTGGTTTTTTTAATTGGCCAATCAATAGCAAAAAAGCAAAAAATAGTTTTGGAAAAGCAGGCAGAAGAAGAGCGTAACGCTTTATTGTTTAGTTCTGCACTTGCGGCTATTCCAGCAGCTATTGCTGGTGACAAGAAGGTAGCAATGATTGGGTTGCCGCTTATTGGGCTTGCCGCGCTGTGGCTTTATAAAAACAGATCTGGAGAAAAAGACAATAAGCCGAAATAATTTTCGGCTTATTGCAAGCGTATTTACCCCAAAATTTGAATTTTATTTGCCGTCGATTTGTTTACCCATAATGGCAATGGCGCGTTGGTAGACCGATGCTTTATTCCAGCCTTCAATTGCCTTAAAATTTGGCTCTCCCTGTTGGTAGCCAAGGCCAGCTTTCCAGCCATGGCCTTTAAGGAAATTAGCGGTTGATGCCAAGGCATCCGCACGTGAGCGGATCATATCAATATGGCCATTGCCATCACCATCCACACCATATTTCAAGACATTAACGGGTAGAAACTGTGTTTGGCCGATTTCGCCATGCATAGCGCCGACGGATTTTGGATCAAAGTCACCACGATCGACAAGGGTTAATGCTGCATAAAGCTGGTCGGTGAAGAAATCCGAGCGGCGGCAATCATAAGCAAGGGTTGAAACAGCAGAAAGCGTATGCTGTTTACCCATATAATTACCAAAACTTGTTTCCATGCCCCAAATTGCTAATAATGGGCCTGCAGGTACGCCATATTTTTTTTCAATACGATCAAACAATGCCGCATTTTGCTTTTTCAAAGTTTTGCCGCGGGCAACAATGGTGCTAGATCCGCGTTTTTGCATAAATTGCTCAAGGCTTAGTTTAAAAGAATGTTGGTTGCGGTCAGCATTAATAGTGGCTTGTGCATAGCGTACATTGGCAAGAGCGTTAAGTGCCTTGCTGCCATAGCCTTTGGCTTTGACGTCTTTAGTTGTTTCACTTAGCCAATTGGCAAAGCCGGCTGATGTATTGCCGCATTTCGGTGACGCCATTGCAGCTGAAGAGCCGATGATAAGGGTTAAACCAAGGGCAGCAATGCTGGCCAGACTAAAGCGGTTGCGCAACAATTTTCTCATTCCTTCATAAATCCTTACTTTAAAAGCTATCAAACAAAGCTTATGGATTTTGTAAGTAATGCCGATTCTTTTGGCTTATATTGCTTACTTTTGCTAAAAATCCATAAAATCTCATGTCAATCCGTTCATAATCTAATAAAATGACAGCAAAACCTTGACAAATGACTAAATATCGTATTCAAACAAACAAAATCTGCAACAAGTTATGACTTGGAGCCACCGACTGGTGCAATTTATAAAAATTGATGCCAGAGGTCCACACCCGACAGCGCGATGCGCCCTCGGGTGCCATTTGCTTTGAAATGTTGTTTAACAATATTAGCATGTGGGTTTGGATTGGGTGTTTCCCAAATATACATCTGGTTGTGGATAGTTAAGAAGCGCTGGAGCCAGTTTTATAAACAGAGCTTTTATCATGCTAAGTGGATAAAGCATAAAGCGGCCAACCAGAAAGGGTATTTAATGTTTGAATCATTGCAGGAGCGTTTAAGTTCCATTTTTGATAATCTGACAGGGCGTGGCGCTCTTTCAGAACAAGATGTGACAAGCGCATTGCGCGAAGTGCGCCGTGCTTTGATTGAAGCTGACGTTGCCCTTGATGTTGTGCGCTCCTTTACCGACCGTGTTCGCAATAAAGCAGTTGGCGCAGAGGTTTTAAAATCAATCAAGCCTGGCCAGATGGTGGTCAAGATTGTTCATGACGAGCTCGTGGATATGCTTGGATCTGAAGGCGTTGGTATTGATTTAAATGCGCCTTCACCAGTTGTAATTATGATGGTTGGTTTGCAAGGTTCAGGTAAAACCACCACATCAGCAAAAATTGCAAAACGCCTTACCGATAAGCAAGGCAAAAAAGTGTTGATGGCTTCGCTTGATACACGTCGTCCAGCCGCGCAAGAGCAATTGCGCCAATTGGGCGAGCAAACTGGTGTTGCAACCTTGCCTATTATTAACGGCCAATCACCAGTTGATATTGCATCGCGTGCAGTCCAAGCTGCCCGTCTTGGCGGGCATGATGTTGTGATTCTTGATACAGCTGGTCGTACACATATTGATGAGCCTTTAATGGTGGAAATGGCCGAAATCAAGGCCAAGTCTGCACCCCATGAAATTTTGCTGGTTGCCGATAGTTTAACTGGTCAAGATGCAGTTAATCTTGCGCGCTCATTTGATGAGCGTGTTGGTATTACAGGTATTGTTCTTACCCGTATGGATGGTGATGGTCGCGGCGGTGCGGCGCTTTCGATGCGTGCTGTAACCGGTAAGCCAATTAAAGCTATTGCTACTGGCGAAAAAATGGATGCTTTGGAAGAGTTTCATCCAAAGCGTATTGCCGACCGCATTTTGGGCATGGGCGATATTGTATCGCTGGTTGAAAAAGCTGCCGAGCATATTGATGCTGAGCGTGCGGCTGCTATGGCCAAAAAAATGCAGGCTGGTAAGTTTGATCTTAATGATCTTGCTGAGCAAATTGGTCAAATGAAAAAAATGGGCGGCATGGGCGGCATTATGGGTATGATGCCTGGCATGGGCAAAATGAAAGACCAAATGGCTGCCGCTGGTTTTGATGAAAATATTTTTAATCGGCAATTGGCAATTATTTCTTCAATGACCAAGCAAGAACGCGCTAATCCCGATATTTTGAAGCATAGCCGTAAACAGCGTATCGCCAAGGGTTCGGGAACATCTGCTGCTGATATCAACAAGTTGCTAAAAATGCATCGTGGTATGGCTGATATGATGAAAGCTATGGGCGGTAAAGGCGGTGGCGGCATGATGAAACGCCTTATGGGTGGGCTTGGTAGCAAGCTTGGCCTTGGCGGTGGTATGCCTGATCTTGGTTCGCTTGACCCTAAGCAGTTGGAAGCATTGCAAAAGCAGGCAGAAGCCGCCGGCCTTGGCAAAAATAGCGGTTTACCTAATTTGGGTGGTAAGGCCGGTGGTTTGCCCGGCCTTGGCGGTTTACCAAAACCAGGCGGTCTTCCAGGACTTGGCGGTGGTTTGCCTAAAAAGAAATAAGCCGCTTTAACGTGAAGTTTTAATATAAGAAAATGAAAGGCAAAGACCATGAGTGAGAATGAAATTCCGGCAGAACTCGCAAGTCTTAGAGCATCAATTGATAATTTTGATGCGGCGCTTATTCATATTCTTGCCGAGCGTTTTCGGTGCACCAAAGCAGTTGGGGTTTTAAAGGCGGAGCGCAATTTACCTGCTGCTGACCCGAACCGCGAAAAAAGACAAATTGAACGTTTGCGTAAATTGGCTGAAGAATCACAGCTTGATCCAGATTTTGCGGAAAAGTTTTTAAATTTCATCGTGCGTGAAGTAATTCGTCATCATGAAGATACCGCTGCCCGTATTGGCAGCTAAACAACACTTTCGATTATGTCGGAAAAAATTACGAGCTGCCGGCCAACCGGCGATCTATAACAGGAGAATATAATGTCTTTAAAAATTCGTTTGGCCCGTGCAGGTTCAAAAAAGCGTCCTTACTACCATATCGTAGTAGCTGATGTTCGTAGCCCACGCGATGGCCGTTTTATCGAAAAAGTTGGTGCATGGAATCCTATGCTTCCAAAGGATGGTGAGCGCGTTCAATTGGTAACAGAGCGTATTCAACATTGGATTTCACAAGGCGCACAGCCAACAGACCGCGTTCTTCGCTTCTTGAACGATGCTGGCCTTGCAAAGCGTGATGCCCGTAGCAATCCTAAAAAAGGTGAGCCAGGTAAAAAAGCTGTTGAGCGTATTGCAATGGCGAAACAAGCTGAAGAAGATGCAGCTGCAAAAGCTGCTGCTGCCGCAGAAGCTGCTGCATCAGCTGAATAATTTATATTATTTTATAAAAAACCCGCTTGAGCGATCAAGCGGGTTTTTTATTGTTCAATTTCGTTATTATCTTTTTTTGCTTAGGTTTAGAAGTCCGTTTAACTATATTGCATCAATAAACAAAAATTAAAAATCGTCACGATCAATTTAAATAATTTTGCTGAATGCTATTTTAGGCAAAACAGTTTGCACATTGTTGATCGAACAAAGCTGATAATAATTGACAAAATTTAATTGATTGTGCTCGGTGCTATTGGTGATTTTTTTAATTTGTGTTACTTTCAATGGCAAGAGCAAAGGGTTATAGCATTTTGTTCCATAGGATGCTAGCTTTAGAGTGAAAGCAGATCTCATCAAAATAAATTGATACTACCTGTATTGGTCATTGATGATCGTTTTTTTAGAATATACTTAAAAAACCAATGTCAGTTGACAAATGGGTTTAGTTGGTAATTTATAATGATTTTGGCTGCGTAAAATTCCAATCGACTGACTGGATTTGTAAAACTTGCAAATTCGTTTGTTCCATCCCCGTTCGAAGACAAGAATAGAACTAACTTGACGTAGTGATTACGTGCTGTATTTGAGGTATTATATATATGAATGACAATGGTCATGAGGGGCGTAAGCCACCTTTTTCACGTGGAAAAGGTCGTGATGAAGGCAAGCCTTCTTTTAATAAGTCTGAGGACCGTGGTTTTAGAAAGCCAGGTGGAAGTCGTTTTGGAAAAGATAATGAGCGTTCTGGCAGCTTTGGTGCAGGGCGGAGCCGCGATGCTAATGGTTTTGGCAAGCGTGATTTTGACAAGAAGAGCACTGTGCATGTAGCCGAAGAAGATGATGGCGGTTCACGCATAGCCAAAAGACTAGCGCGTGCTGGCATTGCTTCGCGTCGTGAAGCCGAAAGCATGATTGCTGCGGGCCGCGTATCAGTTAACGGCAAGGTGCTTGATAGTCCTGCAGTTAATGTTACAAAAACCGATGTTATCAAGGTTGATGGCCGTCCTTTGCAACAGGCAGAACGCACTCGCCTTTGGCTTTATCATAAGCCTGCTGGTTTAGTGACAACTAACCGTGATCCTGAGGGGCGTTCAACAGTATTTGATAATTTACCTGAAGAAATGCCGCGTGTATTATCAGTTGGCCGTTTGGATATTAATACTGAAGGTTTGCTTTTGCTCACCAATGATGGTGGTCTTGCGCGCGTTCTTGAATTGCCAGCAACCGGATGGGTGCGCCGCTATCGCGTGCGCGTTCATGGTAGTGTAACCCAAGCACAGCTTGATGGACTTAAAAACGGTGTGGCCGTTGATGGCGTTTTCTACGGCGCTGTTGAAGCAACGATTGAGCGCGAGCAGGGCAGCAATCTTTGGCTTGCTGTGTCATTGCGCGAAGGTAAAAACCGCGAAGTTAAAAATATTCTTGGCTCACTCGGTTTGAGTGTTACGCGTCTTATCCGCATTTCTTTTGGCCCATTCCAGCTTGGTGAATTAGAAACCGGAATGGTTCTTGAAGTGAAGGGGCGCACATTGCGCGATCAATTAGGCGATCGTTTGATTGAAGAAGCCAATGCCGACTTTGATGGCCCTGTTTTAAATCCGTTTTCTAACAAGCCTGTGTCTAGCGCAAGTAATTCATCCGCAAATAGTGATGATGAGGGTTGGATTGCTTCATCAGATGCACCAGCACCGCGCAGAGGTGGTTTTAAGGGGCGTTTTGGCAAAGACGACCGTGGTGACAGGGGCGAGCGAGGGGATCGTGGTTTTTCCCGTGATCGTGGCGATAGCAAATTTTCAGAGCCACGCGAAAAGCGTTCTTTTGGTGATAAGGGCTTCAAGGATAAAGGCTTTAAAGGCAAAGATTTTAAAGATAAAGGATTTGGCGCAAAGGGTGCAGAAGGTGATAAGCCTGACGTAAACGAAAAACGTAAAAATCGCTCCGTTAATGTTTGGATGGCGCCAGGTGCCCGCCCTACAAAGACACGTATTGAAAAAACCTATCCGCGTGACGGTGAAAATCGTGCAAGAGACGGTCGCAGTGGTGATGATCGTCGTCCACGTTTTAATCGAGATGGTGATAATCGCAGCAGCGAAAACCGTAGTGGCGGAGATCGTCGCCCAAGCTTTAACCGCGATGGCGATAATCGCAGCGGCGAAAGCCGTGGTGGTGGAGAACGTCGCCCAAGCTATAACCGTGATGGTGGTAATCGTAGCGGTGAAAACCGTGGTGGTGGAGAACGTCGTCCAAGTTTTAACCGTGATGGTGGTAATCGCAGCGGCGAAAACCGTAGTGGCGGAGATCGTCGCCCAAGCTATAACCGTGATGGTGGTAATCGCAGCAGCGAAAACCGTAGTAGCGGAGATCGTCGCCCAAGCTATAACCGTGATGGTGGTAATCGCAGCAGCGAAAACCGTAGTGGCGGAGATCGTCGCCCAAGCTTTAACCGTGATGGTGGTAATCGCAGCAGCGAAAACCGTAGTGGCGGAGATCGTCGCCCAAGCTATAACCGTGATGGTGATAATCGTAGCGGCGAAAACCGTAATGGCGGAGATCGTCGCCCAAGCTATAACCGTGATGGTGGTAATCGCAGCGGCGAAAACCGTAATGGCGGAGATCGTCGCCCAAGCTATAACCGTGATGGTGGTAATCGTAGCGGTGAAAACCGTAGTGGCGGAGATCGTCGTCCAAGTTTTAACCGCGATGGTGACAATCGTAGCGGTGGTGGCGATCGCCGTTCATCAAATGGTGGTAAATCATTTGGCGGTAATAAGTCTTTTGATAAATCATCGCGCCCAAGCGGTGGTCGTCCCTATAAAAGTGATGGACCTCGTTCAAGGCCGCATGGTGGAGATAATAAATAATGCGTATCGTCGCAGGTCGTTTGAGTGGCAGGTCTCTTGCCACTCCTAAGGGGCATGATATTCGCCCAACTACTGATCGTACACGCGAAAGTCTTTTTAATATTTTAAATCATGGGCTTTCCTTCAATTTTGAAGGAAAGCGCGTGCTTGATTTATTTGCAGGCACAGGCGCTTTGGGTTTTGAAGCGCTGTCACGCGGAGCGAAAGCGAGTGTTTTTGTCGAGCAATCGGTTGAAGGGCGCGGCCTTATCCAAAAAAATATAGAAGAATTTGCTTTAACAGGTTCAGCGCGTATTTTGCGCCGAGATGCAACACAGCTTGGCGAAATTGGTACGATGCAGCCTTTTCATCTGGTTTTTGCCGATCCACCTTATGGTAAAGGTTTAGGCGAAAAGGCCTTTGTTAGTGCAATGGAAGGTGGCTGGCTTCATAATGATGCCATTATTGTGCTTGAAGAAACAAAGGAAGCAATTGTAAGTTTGCCAGCCAATTTTCGGTTGGTTGATGAACGTGGCTATGGCAATACGGTCATTCGACTTTATGAATTTATGCAAATTAGTTAGTTTTAAAAAGAGGTAAAGCGTGTCGGGAAAATTTACCAAACTTGCTCTAACCGCGTTTATGGCACTATCTCTTGGTGCCTCAACAGCTCTAGCAAGCAGTATAAATGCACCATTAACCATTGCTGCAAATACCGTTAATAATCCTATTTTGGGGCAGCAAAGTGATAGAATAAGTCAGGTAAACGAACCGGCAACGGGTGCACCATCTAGCACCGCACCTTTGGTTGAGAACGCGCCAAATGCAGTTGAAACCAATCAACAAACTGAGCCAAGTCAATCTGATCAATCTCAACAGGTTTTACCAGATATTGAAAAAATCGGTGATGCTTATCGTTTTACCCTTGAAAATGGGTTGCAGGTTATTGTTTTACCTAATCATCGCGCACCCGTCATCACCCAAATGGTTTGGTATCGCGCTGGATCAGCGGATGAAAATCCGGGTACGACAGGCATTGCCCATTTCCTAGAGCATTTAATGTTTAAGGGCACGAAGACCTATCCAGGAGATGAGTTCAACCAGACTATTTCGCGTCTTGGTGGCCAGCAAAATGCTTTTACCTCTTATGATTACACCGCCTATTTCCAAAGTGTTGCGTCGCAATATATCGAAGAAATGATGAAGCGCGAAGCTGATCGCATGTTGAACCTCGTTCTAAGTGAAGATGATATTACATCGGAGCGTCAGGTTATCATTGAGGAGCGGCGCATGCGTACCGATAACAGCCCTGCTGCAATGCTATCGGAAGAAAGTCGAGCAACCTTATTTTTAAATAGTCCCTATCATAATCCAGTTATTGGCTGGAAGCAGGAAATGGAAGCTTTAAGCCGCGAAGATGCGATTAACTTCTATCATAAATTTTATACCCCTAATAATGCAACGCTCATTTTAGCGGGCGATATCACGCCTGAAAAAGCGCGTGAATTGAGCCTTGCAACTTTTGGCAAGTTAGAAAAACGCTCAAGCCCACCCCAAAAGCGTATTCGCCCACAAGAGCCAGTTAGCCGCACGCAGCGCGTTGTGACGATGCGCGATCCGCGCGTTAGCAATGAAAGTTTCCAGCATTTATGGGTTGTGCCGTCCTATAATAACGCCAAAACTGGACAGGCTGAAGCCTTGGATCTTCTTGGTGAGATTTTAGGTGGATCACAACGCTCGCGCCTTTATACTAAATTTGTGGTGCAAGAAGGCAAGGCGGCATCGGTTGGTAGTGGCTATAGTGGTGTAAGTGTTGATGATGGCATATTCTATGTTTATGCTATGCCGCGCAACAATAACACTCTTGAAGAATTACAAAGTGAGATTAATGAAGTCATTGCTGATATTGCCAAGAACGGCGTAAGCGAGGCTGAACTTAATCAAGCTCGTGAGCGGTTTATCCGAGCCATTATCTATTCCCAAGATAGTCCATCAGGGCTTGCCAATATTTATGGAGCAGCCTTATCAACTGGGCAAACATTGGAAACGATCCATGAATGGCCAGAGCGACTTAAAAAGGTAACTCCCGAGGCAATTAAAGAAGCGGCCAAAGCCTATCTTGATGGAGATAAGGGGGTTGTCAGTTACTTATTGCCACCAAAAGGTGAAAAACCTCGTGAAGATGCAACGTCAGCGACACCTGCCATGGGCACTGATGAGAGCGAACAGCAATAGCTTTTGGCAATAAGGGATATTCCGATGAAAAATAAATTTAAAAATAGTTTTTTGAATTATCTATCTGTCATAATTGGCTGTTGCTTTGTTGTATTTTCAGCGTTTTCTGCTCATGCTATTGAAATTAAGGAAGTTACCTCGCCAAAAGGTATCAAATTATGGCTAGTGGAAGATCAAAGCGTGCCGCTTGTTGCCTTACAATTTTCTTGGGTTGGTGGTACAACACAAGATCCTGAGGGCAAAGAAGGACTAGTCAATTTGATGAGCGGCCTTTTCGACGAGGGGGCCGGGGATCTTACTTCGCTTGAATATCAGGCAAAGCTTGATGATATTGGCGCAGATATCGCTTTTGATGCAAATAGAGATAAAATAAGTGGCTCTTTACGGGTTTTGGCGCAAAATCGCGATGAAGCGATTAATTTTTTGAAATTGGCGCTCGATAAACCACGTTTTGACCAAGATGCAATTGATCGTATTCGTGAGCAGATTGTTACGTCTATTAAAGGCTCTGAGCGCGATCCAATGACCATTGGCCAAAATAAATTCAATGCAATGCTCTATGGCAAACATCCCTATAGCCGCCGAGGTGAAGGGACGCTTGACAGTTTAGCCAAGATTAATCGCGATGATATTATTGCGGCTCATAAAAATATTTTGGCACGCGATAATCTAAAAATTGGGCTTGTTGGCCCGATTAATGAACAACAAGCAGGTGAATTGGTAGATAAATTATTTGGGGATTTACCAGAAAAGGCAACTTTGATTGAAATTCCTGATGCAAAATTGCAGCTTGGTGGCATGACCAATGTTAATTATGACTTGCCGCAAACAACACTGGCTTTGGTTTATCCTGGTATAAAGCGTTCAGATAAGGATTTTTTTGCAGCATATCTTATGAATGATATTCTTGGCGGCTCTGGTTTGACGTCGCGGCTATTTGCCGAGGTACGTGATAAGCGTGGTCTCGCTTATGGTGTATCAAGTAGTCTTGTCAATTATGATCATGCCGAAGCGCTGATGATTTCAACCGCAACGCGGGCCGAAAAGGCCGAAGAATCGTTAAAAACAATCCGCAACGAGATTAAAAATCTGGTTGAGAATAATATTACTGCAGATGAACTAAAAAATGCCAAGAGTTTTGTGGTTGGGTCTTATGCGGTGAATAATCTTTCTTCTTCATCGTCGATTGCATCGGTTTTGGTAGGTCTTCAGCAAGAAAATTTGCCGATTGACTACATTGAAAAACGTGCAGATTTGATCAATGGGGTAACTTTGGATGATGTTCACGAGGTTGCAAAAAAGATTTTTAAAGATGAACCAGCATTACTTGTTGTTGGACCTATGAAAAATTAATAAAAAACCCGCTGTAAAAGGCGGGTTTTTTATTTTTTATTATTCGCTATTTAATGGGGTTTATATGTCGAGCAGTGAAAGAATTGGGCTAGCATTAGGTGGTGGCGGCGCAAGAGGGATGGGGCATATTCCTATCATCATGGCTATGGAAGAACTTGGTTTAAAGCCTGCGCGCATTGCTGGAACATCTATTGGTGGCTTGGTTGGGGCGGCGCTTGCGAGTGGTATGAGCGGCGCAGATTTACAAGATTATTTTTTAAAAACCTTTAGCAAGGTTGGTGATGTTGCTGCAACTCTATGGTCTATTCGCCCAATGAGTTTTCAGGAATTACGGCGGCGTGGTTTAAGATTATCACAATTTAGCCTTGAGGAGATATTGCGGGGCTTTTTGCCCGATTGTGTGCCTTTTGATTTTGCGCAATTACAAATCCCTTTATCGGTTGTTGCAGCCGATATTCTATCAGGCGAAATGGTGGTGATGAATGATGGTGATTTACGCTCCGCCATTTCAGCGTCAGCTGCATTGCCGGGTATATTTGCACCGGTGCGTCGTGATGGTTATTTGCTCGTAGATGGCGCGGTTTGCAATCCTGTTCCAGTCGATTGTATTGGCGATGATGTTGATAAGATAATTGCCATTGATATTATAGGTTTTGAAGAAAACCTTCATATGGATAAAAAGCCATCAACCCTTGAAACCTTGTTTGCGGCTAATATGATTTCACAGCGCTCGTTAATGAATACGCGGTTTTTAGCCGTAAAACCCGACCTTGTTCTTGTGCCGCCAGTTGCTGGTATTTACGTCCTTGACTTTATGAGCGCAAAAAAAATCCTCGATCGAGTCATACCCTATAAGGAAGAAGCAAAACGGCAGATTGCTACGCTTTTTGATTAAGTGCGCAATAAGGATGAAACTAATGCTTTGGCTCGCCAATAATATAGATGATCAGACCAGCCATTAAGGCCCAAAACGGCGCACCAATGCTAAATATTGAGATATTGGATGCGGTTATTGCAAAGGTTATAATAGCAGCAATGCGTTGGCGATCAATAACGAGTGCTTGGGTTAACGCACCGCTAAAAGCACCTAAAAGAGCAAGGCCAGATATAAGGACGATAAGGGTGGCTGGTAGGGATGCAAAAACAGAAACGAGTGATGCACTAAAAATGGCAAAGATCAAATAAAATCCAGCATAGGCAATGCCGGAGTACCATCTTGTTTTAGGGTCTTTTCCTGCATCTCTGCCGGTACAAATTGCCGCTGAAATAGCGGCAAGATTGGTGGATGAGGCACATAAAAATGCCGAAATAAGCGAAAAGACACCAGTTATACTAAGGCAAGATTTGACGGGAGGCTCATATCCGCTAGCACGTAAGACAGCAAAGCCTGGAAGATTTTGCGATGCCATGGTAACGAGATAAAGTGGGAGCGCAAGACCGATAAGCGCATTCCATTGGAAGCTTGGTATGCTAAATTCAAGCGAAGATAATTGCAATGGTGGTATGGTATTAATGTTATCGCTAATGCTAGCATAGATAAGGCCTGCAATTAAAACAATGAGCACTGCAAAAGATGGCTGAAAGCGCCGAACCACAAAAAATAGAATAATAAGTGGTAATACAAAGGCGGCATCACTACTCATTAAGGCCATGGCTTTTATAATAAAGCTGAGTAAAACTCCTGCAAGCATGCCTGAAGAAATACCGGCAGGTATATGATTAAGGGCAAGCGATAAGGGTTTGATGAAGGCTGTAAGCATAATAGCAAGAGCACAACATATAAATGCACCGCTCGCCTGTGCCATGTCATAACCTGATGTTGCGCCAATCAAGGCAAGGCCTGGTGTTGACCAAGCGGTGATGATCGGTATGCGGTAGCGCCAAGATAAAAAAAGCGATGATAAAGCAATAGAAAGGCAGACGGCACTAACCCAGCTAATGATTTGGCTTGGAGAAGCACCGACAATTGTTGCAGCATGGATTAAAATGGCCAAAGTACCGCCAAAGCCGACAATTGCTGCAATGAAGCCTGCACTTATATGTGATAGACGCAATGCATTTTCTCCTGGTTTAGCGGTTACTATCGCTATGATTGGTTTGGCTTATCGTCACCCAAACAGAGTAATATTTCCTAATTTCTTGCTCGTTTATAACGCTTTTGTCGGCCTTTTAATATAATCAAGTCCTGAGAGCTTATAATAATCGCTACAAATCTAAGTTTTAAAGCTGTGTAAGCGATTACTTTAAGAATAGGTGTTGAAAGTGACAATGTTCCTCAATTGCGTATTGTTAGCATATGGCTTGATAACAGCAAGCATATTTACCGTTATTGGTATATGGATAAATTAACAAGATTGTGATTTGAATTATTGTATTTGATATTTATTATATTATAATTTTTTAATAGTTTTATAGGCGTAACGCCTAATTTGATTCGCAATGTAAATCGATTTAAAAACTAAATTTCCACATGGAAACCTGTTCCAGATTGGGAATATTTACGGCGCTTAAAAGTTTTTTCATTTTTTTTGTGACAGAACTAACGCTCGTTAAACGAATTCACGAAATCATTAATGTTATTATATACATATATAATTAAAAATATTAAATTATTGTTATGTCATCTTAAAATTGTCACAAATATTTTCTGGAACTAACTTCCAATGCAATGCGTTGTTAAAGTGAAGAAGATCAACCAGTTAAATGGTTGTATTTACGAAGCATATTATTACATAAAGTGATTGTAATTTGATCTTTTTCGATATTAAGGTCTCTAAAGGGGGCCTTGCTTAATTATTTAAAGGAATGAAAGGGCAAATTATGCAGGCTGGTAACGCATTCTATCGTACAGCACAAGATATTCCGACGAATATGCCTATATTGTCATTGGCATCTGTTGTTTTACTTCCTGGTGGTTTTATAGCCGTCCAGATTGACGAGCCGCAGAACATTCGTCTTGCAGATGAAGCTATGAGAACAAATCGTCTTATTGGTCTTGTACAACCTGCAATGGATAATGTATCACAAATTTCCGTTCTTGATAACGGAACACGTCTTTGTGATGTTGGCTGTATCGCTCGTATCACGAGCTATAGTGAAGTTGGTGATGGTAATATTCTTATTTCATTGCACGGTGTTTGTCGCTTTCGCATTGCTAATAGGATTGTCTCAGATTCACCTTACCTTCGTTGTAAGGTATCGCCATTTTTTGATGACCTTATTGCTGGCCAACAAGAAAGTGATATTAATCGCGATGCATTTTTATCAGTATTTCAAGATTATTTGGAATTCAACCAGATTGATGCAGACTGGGACACTATACTTGAAGCTAGTAACGAAACATTGATCAATGCAATGTCGACCCTTGCTCCTTTTCGCGGTGAGGAAAAACAGGCTTTGTTGGAAGCACCAGACTTGAAGACACGTTCGGAAACATTAATTGCCATTGCTGAACGTTCAATTTTGGGACATAATTCCAATAATCATGCAAATAGGCATAGTGTGTTGCAGTAAAGGAGCTTTTCATGACCTCTCATACCGACAGGAAAATGTTAGAGCTTCTTGTTTGCCCGTTAACGGGTGCTACGCTTGAATATGATGAAACAAGGCAAGAGCTTATCTCACAAAAAGCTCGCCTTGCTTATATAATTCGTGATGGCGTGCCAATCATGCTGGCATCAGAAGCACGCCTTCTTGATAAATAATAGCAATTATCTGCTGCAATTTTGTAAGATTTCTTAATCTATTTCCCAAAACCTATATTGGAATTCATCATGCGGTGCTTAAGAAAGACCGCAAATCTCACCTTGATTATCTAGATAAATATGCTCCGCTGCAGGCTTTGAGGGAAGCCCCGGCATAGTCATGATTTCACCGCATATAACAACAATAAAGCCCGCCCCAGCTGCTAAGCGTATCTCTCGCACAGGGATATCAAAACCGCTAGGCGCACCACGCAAATTTGGATCAGCCGAGAAAGAGTATTGGGTTTTAGCCATACAAACAGGAAAATGACCATAGCCTGCTTGTTCATATTCTAAAAGTTGTTGTTTAATTTTATCGCTGATAATTGCTTTTTCACCACCATAAATATCGGTGACAATTTTGTTGATCTTATCAATAAGCGGTATGTTATCCTCATAAAGAAAATGGAAGTTGGAAGGGTGGGTATCAATCAATGCTACTAGTTTTTCTGCAATTTCAACCGTGCCTTTTGATCCAAGTTCAAAATGGCGGCACGGTATAGCATCAACGCCCAATTTTTCGACAATGCTGCGCAAAGTGTCAATTTCTTCATCGCTATCTTGATGAAAATGATTGATCGCAACAATAACTGGTACCCCATAGCTTTGCATATTATTGATGTGGCGAATAAGATTGCCGGCGCCAAGGCGGACAGCCTCCACATTTTCAAGGTTAAGATCAGCTTTAGCAATGCCGCCATTCATTTTAAGGGCGCGGATCGTTGCCACAATTACAATGGCCGATGGCTGCAATTTTGCCAAGCGACATTTAATATCGAGAAATTTCTCCGCACCAAGATCTGCGCCAAACCCTGCTTCTGTCACCACGTAGTCAGTAAGTTTCAATGCGGTTTTGGTAGCAATAACCGAGTTGCAGCCATGGGCGATATTGGCAAAAGGCCCACCATGGACAAGGGCAGGGTTATTTTCGAGCGTTTGTACAAGATTTGGTAAAAATGCATCTTTAAGCAAAACCCCCATTGCCCCTTGCGCATCAAGATCACGGGCGTAAATTGGTTCCTTATTGAAATTATAAGCAACTACAATATTACCAAGTCTAATCATCAAATCGTCTAAGCTTTCAGCAAGGCAAAATATTGCCATGATTTCCGAAGCTACCGTAATGTCAAAACCACTTTGATGGCTAAAGCCGTTGCTTACGCCGCCAAGACCAACAACAATATCACGTAATGCCCGCTCATTCATATCCATAACGCGGCGCCACATGATACGGCGGCTATCAATTTGCAAACTATTGCCCCAATAAATATGATTATCGATTAATGCGGCTAGAAGATTATGCGCTGATGTAATCGCATGGAAATCGCCTGTGAAATGGAGATTAATATCTTCCATAGGAATAAGTTGAGCATGGCCGCCGCCTGCAGCGCCGCCTTTCGTGCCAAAGCAAGGACCAAGGGAAGGCTCGCGTAAGGCTAGCATTGCTTTTTTGCCAATAGCATTAAGTCCATCAGCAATACCAATTGACGTGGTGGTTTTACCCTCTCCCGCCGGGGTAGGGTTAATGGCGGTTACTAAAATAAGATGAGAATTATCTCGCTGCGGCAAATTCTCAATCGTATTTTTGGTAAGTTTTGCCTTATCATGACCAAAGGGCAATATATCTTGTGCGGTCAGTCCAATCTTTGCAGCAATGTCACCAATTGCTTTTTTATTAGCACTGCGTGCTATTTCAATATCACTCAATTGCTTCATGAACTGTCCCTTTAAGATTAGGATTGTTTATTACTCAAATAGTTGAAAAAAAACTATATAGGATAATACCCGCACTTAGAATACTATTCCCTTTGCTAATCAGTATTTATAAACTAGATTATTGCTAATGATAAAGAAATAGGTCATGTTTTATTGGGGAGATCATGAAAAATTTTAAAAAATATCTTTTGGTGTTTTTTATTTATATGGCGATTGGGCCAGTGATTGGAACATTACCATTTATTGTATTTTTTTCCGTGGTGCCACTTTTAAGCTTTAGTCTTGAGGGAATTGCATTATCTTTTATCGCAATAGGTTTCGCAGTAGGCATTGGTTATATAATTGGTGGGCCAGTTGCATTGCTAGCTGTTTGTTTGAAATTTTATTCTATAAAAACCGGTAAGTTAAATGAAGTGACGCGCTTTTTAATCATGCTTGTCGGTTGTTTTCTTATTATGTTAGGTATTGCTTATTTTAATTATCCTACAGATTATGCGTATTTTTTAGCTTGTGTTTTTTGTTTGCCCTATTGTCTATTATCAATGTTTGCAGCGTCTGTTTGTGATTCACTTCTTCAAAAAATAAAAAAGAGGCTTAAAAGAAAAGCCTCTCTTCGTCATGTTACCAGTGTTAACCGTTAAAAATTGTATTTTATTGCAATCTGGGCTTGGTTAAAATGTTCCAATAGGCAATGATAAAGCCACCAAAAGCAAAAATCCATAAAGTTGCCGAAAGGTGTAATAGGGAAACGTTATTTTCCATTAAACCAGATAGCATCCGTAAAAAAACAGAAATGAACAGCGCTATATAAAGGCTAGTGACAAATTTTGTTGCATGAAGTGCGCGGCCAGAATGACCAAGACTTGCCCTTGACATGATGGCAAGCGTCATAAGGCCTATCGCGCCTGCCATCCATAAATGCTGGACAGGAGCAATTCCACCGGGCAAAAACCCAAATATTTCAAGGCCAATGGCTAAAAAACCGCAAGGAATAAAAAAGAAAGCTAGGTGGAGAACCCAAACCAAAGATTCACCCAAAGTTAGCCAACCACGCCACCGATACAGCCGATAAAAATTGGCAATGGCCGCAATGAGGCAAAAGACAGCAGTGATCTTACTGCTAGGCAAAATAATCCAAGTGATAAGAGTTAATGCGGTGAATACAATAATAATTATATCAATTTTATCATGGGGTGCGGGCAGGTTGTCTTGCCCTTGCTTCACCAACCAATTGCGAGTGAAGCTTGGCACAACGCGGCCGCCAATGACAGCAATCATCATGATGGCAACGCCAACACCAAGACGTGCGCCAATACCGCCAGCACCATAGCCTTCATAAAGGGCTTGATAATCAAAAATCAAATTGGCAATAATTAAAAGGGCAACAAGAATGAGTATTTTTAAATTGCGCCAGTTTTTGCCAGTAATAATCTCGCGACCAATTGCATAGGCAAGTGCAACAGGAAAAATAAGATCAAGCGTAATTGTTGCCCAATAGGGAAGATAAAGCGAAATAAAAATAGCGATGCGACCAATAAGCCAGAGCGAAAATAGTCCCATAAGTCGCCATCCAACAATTGGTAGCCGACCTGTCCAATTTGGTACTGCAGTTAATAAAAAGCCTGCAACCACTGCCCATAAATAACCAAATATGAAGCTATGCGCGTGCCATGATATAGGATCTAAGGCGATTGGAAGTTCCATAACGCCTGCATAGATAAAAATCCATGCAATAAGCGCGAAAAGTGCTAAAATAGCCGAGAATAGGAAAAACGGTCGATAACCATAGCTCAATATAGCGGGGCCTTGCCATTTGCGGATTTGCTCTGCTGAACTTGCCATAATCTACCTCGATTATCCTTATTTTAGTATGTAATTGTAATTATAGGTGTCGTGCTCAGCACTAAACTGAGCGCAACTTGTTTTGCATGCGTGCAAGCCGTTCCATTTTTCGCTCTTGCATTTTTTTACCATTGACCATGGTCTTTAATTTTTGCCGATAGCGGCGACGTAAAATCGGCGAATTATTACGAACCATGCGCCAGCAAATAAAGGGAAATGCAAAGATGTGGAATAATAATATTCTAATCACCGCAGCCACTTTTTCTGCCAAAATAAATTGCCCTTTTGAGCGTAAGATCAGATAAGGTATGATGGAAATGCCAAGAACAATCAAAATCCAACTTGCCGTCACGATGAACAGCATCAATAGATCGCCCCACGCGCCGAGATTGAGAAAAAATGTTAAATTGTTAGCATCGATGATCCATCGAGCGAGCAAAAGCAGCCCTACAAGCAAAGGCGAATAAATAAATAAGATGAACAGTACCATAAATGCAAAAGGTGCAAGCACGCTGCCTTTGGGAAAACGCGGGTCATTCTCTTTTTCATATTGGGACATTATGCAGATCCTTATATCTCACAGACCTTATAAATTCTTGATCCTTTAGTTCATAAAATGCCTGCAGTTGAATGGCAAGTTTTTAAATGAATATTCCTGCGCTTGCGGCATTTTGCGCATTTATGAATAGCTGTTTTTAACAAAGTGTATGATCTCTATTATCATGATAGAGTAATATTTACATTCTAATTAAAGAGATTTTATTGACTAAAATTACGATAATATTTTCTAATTATTTATATTATTTTATATTTTTGTCGCTTGTATTGTGTTCTTCTTTCTATATTTTATTTTTGTCTTAAAATAAATAATTATTTTAAAAACAATAAGTTAATTTTTTATTTTTTGTTAATTAAAATGGTTTCGTTAGTTTGGCACGGTTCTTGTATTTATAAAAAATATTAATTGGTACAGAGTTATGATTTTTTGTCTCTGGCCTTTAAGCAAATATAAATCGTGTTTGCTACGATGAGAAGGATTTTAAAATGACTAATAAATTATTTGGAACAGATTTGATTGAAGCTGGGCAGCAAAGCGGAAAATGGTTTGCAAAAGCGCTTGAAGTAGGAAACGCAATTTTACAAGAAGGCGGTACTCGCGAGCAAGCCTTGGCTGCAGCTATTGCTTTTGCACCTCTTCCAACTATTGGCTTGCAAGACGCAAGTGATGTACCGCTTCATATTAATATTCGTGCTGAAAATGATTTTGAGCAAGAAAATATCGATAAGGTCATTGCTTCCATGAAGTCTTTGATTGAGACACCAGTGGTAAAAGCGGCAGCCATCATGCCTGATGCTTGTCCTACTGGATCTTTTGGTGAAATTCCAGTTGGTGGCATCGTTGCATCTGAAGCCATCCACCCCGGTATGCATTCTGCTGATATTTGCTGTTCGCTTGCTATTTCAGTATTTAAAGGAGTAGCACCCGCAGATTTGTTGAATGCAGTACATAAGGTAACCCATTTTGGTCCAGGTGGACGTGAGCGCGGTAATCAAATTCGCCCAAGCGATAAGGTCATGCAAGATTTTGCTGATAATATTTATCTTGAAAAGCAGCAAAGTGTTGCAATTGAACATTTTGCAACCCAAGGCGATGGCAATCATTTTGCTTATGTTGGCCAGTTAAAGTCAACTGGGGAAACGGTTTTGGTAACTCATCATGGTTCACGCGCCCCCGGTGCTCGCCTTTATAAAACGGGTATGAAAGTTGCTGATCGTTTTCGCAAAGAACTTTCGCCAAAAACCCAAACTATTAATGCGTGGATTCCTGCCGATAGTGTTGAGGGTGAGACTTATTGGTCTGCTTTGCAGATTATTCGGCAGTGGACCAAAGAAAACCATTTTGCAATTCACGATCTTGCAGCTGATGTACTTGGTGTTAAAGTCAATGATCGTTTTTGGAATGAGCATAATTTTGTTTTCCGCAAAAGTGATGGATTATTTTATCACGCCAAAGGCGCAACGCCAGCATTTTCGGCGTGGTCGCATGATGCTACAGATTTAACTATAATTCCGCTTAACATGGCGGAGCCTATTTTGATTGTGCGTGGAAGCAATGCTGATCATGGTTTAGGGTTTTCACCTCATGGGGCAGGGCGGAATTTTTCTCGCTCTGGTCATGTGCGTAATCTTTGTGCTGAGTTTAATGTCGATAAAAATAGTCTTGGCGATCAGCATTTCAAAGAGATTATCGCGCGTGAAACAAAGGGGCTTGATGTGCGTTTTTTCTCAGGTCATCCTGATGTGTCGGAATTACCATCTGCCTATAAAAATGCGGCAGCAGTAAAGCAGCAAATAAAGGATTACGGCCTTGCCGATATTGTTGAAGAAGTAATCCCTTATGGCTCTATCATGGCGGGTGATTGCTTGATCAATGCGCCATGGCGGCGCAAAAAACAACAAAAACGCGACCAAGCATCGTCGTTTGAAATGAGATAGGTTTGCTAACTAATGAAAATTAAGATTTAGCCCATATTAGGCGTTTTTTAAGCATTTAGGGCATTTAACTTGTAGAAGGTAAATGCCCTTTATTCGTTTCCTTGAAAATTATATGAAAAGTATATGCAATTTAAACGGGAGGAATGTGTCCCAATTTGAAAAATAACGCGCTAATTTCGCCGTGTTTTACATTAAAATTAACAATTGGATTGCCGTTTTGATCTTTAGGAAGTGAATTAAGAGCAAAGAAAAAACTACTAATATTGGATGATTGCGCTGGGAATATAGTGCGTAATTTCTGGCTTAGGTCGATTGTATTTATAAAAGCAATCTGAAAGTTGCCATTAAGATAACCATCTTGAGAAAAATTAAACTTTCCCGAAAGGCTAAATGCGCCACCACCTTCAAATTCTAAGCTGGCATTTTCAATATTACCCTGCATTGAGCGTAAGCGATTACTCCATGGACCAATTGATGGCTGAAGCAATTGCTGTGGTTCATAAAGGTTGATTATCATCTTACCATTAATGGCTGGTAAAACTATGGTGTTGCCACTAATCGACAGCGGCAAGATTAATTGATCATAAGTGAGATCAATATGCATTGCTGCGCTATCTATATTTGATACGAGGCGGATAAAATCGGCTTTTAAAAGTCCAATCTCTTGGCGATTGTCATCAAAATTATGCATTTCAAGTTGATCAATGCGTAAGTTTAACTCGCTCACATGGCCGTGCTCTAATTCTGAATCGATTTGCAATCTTTGCCAATTTGCGCCAATCGGCTTCAGACCGGGTATTTCAAAATTGGCGGGTGAGGTTGCTTGTAATAAGCGCCAACGTGGCGCAAAAATAGGGGCACTTGCAACAAAGCCATTGGTCGAAATAGCAATGCCTGCTGTTGGCCATTGATAGTTAATACTGTCACATGCGCTGCCAATGCGCAGGGGGAAACCAGTTTTATGTAAATTTTCGCAATAAATAATCATGCCACGATCAGCAGAAGCTGCAAGGCGTTCCTCAATCACTTTTTGCACATGGGCTGATAAAAAATACCAAGCAATGCTATAAAGAACAAATACCGCTAAAACCACGCTTCCAATAATGCGCCAGAAACGCTTTTTGGCTGGGCGGGTGCATGATTTTGGCGGGCTCTCTGGGAAGTTCATAAAACTTCATTTCCTTTAAAATTATATAAATAGATGATTTATTAAAAATTTTTATGCAATCATTAATTAAAGTATTTTTATTTGCAAGGGTCTTTTAAACTTTACAATTAAATAAGCTTTAAAAATGGTAATAAGTGTTAAAATGCCAAATTTCAAAATTATAATAATTCTTATTAATATATCGATAATGATATTAAATAACTTATAGTATTAAATAATTATTTTTGCAATTTAATTAATCCTTGTACAATAGATGTACGCAAAATTTAAAAATATCAATAGCAAAAAAATGCCACTGATAATAAAGCTTTAAAAAACAAAAAACCAGATTAGCGCGATTTGAATTTAAATCACGCTAATCTGGCTATATTGCATTAAAATGAAGAGTGCTAAAACAGGTTAAATGGCGGTCGCTGGCAATACTTGCTTCATTAAGTCATTATTCCATTCGCCTGTCACCTTAACTTGTGCTAAAGCTCCAAGTTCAAACGCCTCTATAAGGTTGTGATTAAGATAGACATAAGTGCCGGGTTGTTTAAACGTATAGAGAGCTGCACCTGCGGCACCACCTGGAATAAACCATGTTTCCATGTTTCGTTCGGGCATATTTGCAAATTTGCCTGTGTTCCAAACAAAGTCACCATGCCCACCAATTAAATGTGGACGTGTGTCTCTATTTGCTTGAGAATGTACAAATAAAACAGTTTCGCCAACCGATGCTGTTAATGCATTTTTGTCGGTTAAAGCACCAACGGAACCATTAAAAACCAAATGAGTAGGAATAAGTCCTTTCATGACCTTTAATGTGTCTTCGTAACTATCCGTAATATTTTCATATTCTTTATAGTTACCATCTTTATCTTTGGGAATATAAAAATCTTGTTCGCCGATATAATAAATTTTATCGTAATGAAGCTTAGTGCCTTTGCCGTCACTCAAGCCTTGGCGAGGTAGCACCATAATGGCACCATTCATACCGCTTGTGACGTGCCAAGGAGCCATTCCAGGTGCTGCGCAATGGTAAACAAATGTGCCTGCTCTATCAGCCTTAAAACGAAGAATTGTTTTTTCTCCTGGTGCAATTTGGGTAAGTGACCCGCCGCCCATGGCACCAGTAGAAGCATGAAAATCAATATTATGGGTTAAAAGGTTGGTTGCAGGATTTATAAGGGTAAGTTCAACATAATCGCCTTCATGAACAACAAGTAATGGTCCTGGAACTGAGCCATTAAATGTCATTGCCCAAGTCTTAGTGCCTTGATCATCTAATGTTATAAGTTTTTCTTCACAAGTCATGGTAACTTCAATGATACAAGGACCGCTATTGGTCGCTTGTTCATGAGCATGCACAAATGGAGGTGCAACAAGTTCAATTTTTTTTCGTGGTAAATGTGCAATGTCTTCTTCATTTTTGACATCTGCTTTATTGGTATTATCTTGTCCAAAGGCGCGATCAATAATAATTGGTGCAACGACCCCAATTGCAGCAGCTCCGGTTAAAAGATTGCGTCGGTTTATATTGTTTAACCTAACCATAGTGATGCATCCTTTAAAGTTATTATAATGTCAATATTATACTAACTGCTAAAAAAAACATTGATTTAAAACAAATAAACACAGTGGTTTAGGCTTTGAGTGTTTTTTAAATATAAATAAATTTTTTAAAATTTAAAAAAATTAATCGAGAAATTTTGTCTTTATTAAAACTGCAACTTATCTTATGTAAAATTTACACTATTAAATACATTAGGTTTTTCGATGTATCTTGGTTTTTGGTGAAAAAATTAAATTAATTGGTTTTAATTTTACCTGTCGATCAATTTAATGCTCAATGTTTTATAGCTTTTATGGGTAATGTCTCACGAAATTCAACATTACCCATAATTGCATTTGCTAAAGTTTAGAGCACAGAATAATTAGATTTTGCGAATAAGCCCTTCTTGCGTAACAGAGGCCACCAAAACACCTTGGCGGTCATAAATAAGGCCACGGCTAAACCCACGCGCACCACTTGAACTTGGGCTATCTTGATAATAAAATAACCAGTCATCAAAAGAAAATGGACGGTGAAACCACATCGCATGGTCAAGGCTAGCGGCTTGAATTGATGGGTCGGTAATTGAAAGACCATGGGCAAAAAGCGCAGTGTCAAGAATGGTTGTATCGGATACATAGGCCAGCATTGCTGCATTTAACTGTGGATTTTGTGGAATTTCATCAAATAGCTTTACCCAAACGCCATGACGCGGCGGCAGTTTTTCATCGCTAATATAATGCTCAAGTGAAACGGGGCGCAACGCAAATGGCCGATCCCAACGCCAATAACGTTGCATATCCTCGGGCATTTTTTCCATGAGTTTTTGGTTGGCGCTGGGGTCATCCTTTATATCTTCGGGCATTGGCACATTGTCAGGCATTGCCATATAATGTTCAAGGCCTTGTTCTTCCACCTGAAAGGATGCAGTCATGGTAAAGATTGGTTTACCATTTTGGCTGGCAATAACATGGCGTGTTGAAAAGCTGCGGCCATCACGCAAGCGGGTTACATGATAAATAATCGGGTGTTCTGGGTCGCCAGGTCGCATGAAATAAGCATGCAGAGAGTGAACAAAACGTGTGCTTTCTACCGTGTTTTGTGCAGCAACTAAGGATTGCGAAATCACATGGCCACCAAAAACGCGTTGCCAAAGGGAAGTACCACTTTGACCGCGAAAAAGATCAATATCAATCATTTCCAGATCGAGAATATTTAAAAGTGCATCAACCTGTTTGACCATGATCTTAAACTCCCATTTTTAATCTTTGAAAATCGGCGAGGTTCAATTCGCATACTTGCCGTGTTTATATAATTTCAACCCTTATAATATTTTTTAAACCGGCATTAAAGTCAGAGTCAATCATTGGGTATACACTTCTTCTTGTATTCTTGGTGAAGAACAGTAATATGGTGGGCGCATTTGATTTTATGAAAAATCAAATGAAAGACAAAAAACGATCCGATCAGGAGTAAAACCACGATGACTAAGGCTCAATCCATTGATGGCAAAAATGTCGATCTTGTTATTGCAGGTGGCGCATATGTTGGTCTTTCTCTGGCGGTGGCAGTAAAAAAAGCCGCGCCGCAGCTTAATGTGGTTATTATTGATGCAGGCAAACCCGGTGCATGGAAAAATGATCCTCGCGCTTCAGCTATTGCCGCTGCCGCAGTGCGTATGCTCGACCATTTAAATTGCTGGCAAGAGGTATTGCCACTTTCTCAGCCTATCACTGATATGGTTATAACAGATTCGCGCTTGTCGGATCCGGTGCGTCCCATTTTTCTAACTTTTGAAGGCGATGTTAATCCTGGTGAACCCTTTGCTTATATGGTGGAAAATAGGCATTTGAATGCGTCGTTACATGCAAAAGCCAGTGAGCTTGGGGTTATTGTTCATGAAGGTGTCAAGGTTGAAAATTTTGAAACCTTTGATAATCATGTGCGTATTTATCTTGATAATGGTGAGGTTTATCAATCAAAACTTTTGGTTGGGGCTGACGGCGTTCGCTCTAAAATGCGTGATAAGGCTGGTATTAAAACGCTTTATTGGCCTTACGGCCAAGTTGGTATTGTGTGTACCGTATCACATGAGCGCCCCCATAATGGCCGTGCTGAGGAGCATTTTTTACCCGCAGGACCTTTTGCTATTTTGCCGCTTAAAGGCAACCGCTCGTCACTAGTTTGGAATGAGTCAGAAGAAAATGCCAAGAAATTATTGGCAAGTGATGACATTGTGTTTGAGGCTGAGCTTGAAATGCGCTTTGGTCACCATTTGGGTGCTATTCGCCTTGAAGGCGAAAAACGCGGCTTTCCTTTTGGTCTAACTCTGGCGCGCGATTTTGTTCGTCCACGCTTTGCATTGGCTGGCGATGCCGCCCATGGTATTCATCCTATTTCAGGGCAGGGGCTAAATTTGGGTTTCCGCGATGTTGCTGCCCTTGCTGAAGTTATTGTTGAAACTACCCGCCTTGGACTTGATATTGGCGCAATGTCAGCATTGGAGCGTTACGAGCGTTGGCGTCGTTATGAAACTGTGCGGATGGGCATTACCACCGATGTTTTAAACCGCATGTTCTCTAATGATTTTACGCCATTGCGGGCGCTTCGCGACTTTGGTCTTGGAGTTGTAGATCGTTTGCCGGCGCTGAAAAATTATTTCATTAAAGAAGCGTCGGGTCTTAGCAATGATTCACCCCGTTTATTAAAAGGTGAGGCAATTTAAATTCTGTTTCAAATTCCTTTTGCGGTTAGTGCATGTCAGCTATGCATTATTGTTGGTTGTGAAACTAAATCGTTTGAAATATACATATGGTCACTGGGCTCTACTCCTCCTCCCAAGAGCCCATGCTGAATATGGCATCTTCCTCCTCCCAAGCCATATTCGAGATTGAAAGGCTGCGCATCTCCTCCCGCGCAGCCTTTTTCTTTTTCCCTTTATAAAATGATATATTTACAGGCTTTACATCTGCCTAGGTGATTGATAATCATTTGGCTTGTTTTTGTTGTTTTGAAATATCAATTACTATAAAATTTATAGTGTTTTAGTTTTATATTAATTATTTGTAATAATAGAATAAAAATCGTTAGTAAAAGCCAAAAAATATTTGTAATCTGATTTTTGCCAATATCACCTCATATAAAGTGTCATGATTAAAACTCTAAAGCGCCCAAATATGGATAAGCATTTGTTTCCGCTGCCTCAATTGGCTGCGGGGCAGCGTTTGGCTGTAAGTTTGCATTTGGCTTTAGTTGCTATTTTCGTTTTATTTTCTATAAATTTCGTTTTCGCGCAAGATAATCGCCCAAATGATGGTAAAGCCTTAGCCAATAAAGCCTTGGAAGAAATAGAGCAAAATATGACGCTGTCCAAGGAGCGAGCAGCAGAACTCTTAATAGAAGTAGATGGTTTGAAAAAAGACCAACATAGTTTGACGCAAGCTTTGGTAGATAGCGCTAGCCAAGAGCGGCACTTAGCTGAAGCCGTTCAACGTGGTGAATTTCGTCTTGCTGGTTTATTCGATGAAAAACAAGTGGTTGAAAAAAGACTTGCAAAAAGGCGCGCTGAGTTTTCTGAAGTATTGGCTGCTATAGAGCGGCTTGGTCTTAAGCCTCCACCAGCAATTCTTGTCCATCCTGATGATGCATTGCAAGCGGTGCGCAGTGCGGCTCTTCTTGGTGCGGTTGTTCCAGATATGCGCCAACGCATGGAAGCATTAAATGTTACCTTACGCGAGCTTGAGGTTGTCGAAAGCGAAGTCAAACACGAAACACAAGAACTTGAAAATTCAGTTTCTGCCCAAAGGCAGGAAAAGAAGCGTTTACAACTTTTATTGGCTGAAAAAGCTAAGTTGCAACAAAAATCTGAAGAAAGTTTGGAAAATGAGCGCTTGCATATGGATGAACTTGCGCAAAAGGCTCAGTCCGTGCAAGATCTTGTTGTCGAATTGGAACGTCAAAGTAAGTTTCAATTTGGAGACGCTGTCGGTAATCAGCAAGGCGAGCCGACAATGCTAGCGTTACGTGCTGATTTTAATAAGTTGAAAGGTCGTTTGGCTTTACCTGTATTGGGTAGAAAGGTTTCTGGATTTAGTAAAAATTCGCAAGGCGAAACCTATGAGACTGATGCGGGAGCTATTGTTTTAAGTCCAGCGGAAGGAATTGTGCGTTATGCAGGCAGTTTTCGTTCCTATGGGCAAATGTTAATTATTGATGTTGGGCAAAATTATCATATTATACTTGCCGGACTAGAGCAATTGGATGTAACGCCGGGACAAGTTGTTTTGCAAGGCGAACCAATAGGTTCAATGGACAGACAATTTATTGCGAGCGCAACTGCATTGGATATAGGCAAAAGCGTATCAATGCTTTACATTGAGATTAGAAAAGAAGGAAAGCCCGTTGACCCCGAATCTTGGTGGGTACGAGGTCAAGCCGGAAAGGGACAAGGATGATTCGTAAAATAACTATTGCACTGGCAGGAGCGCTTTTGGGGGCAACTTCCATGATTATGGTGCAGTCTTATGCGGCGCCGAGTGCGGATAAGACAAACACAGATGTTTATCGCCAGCTTGCCGTTTTTGGCGATATTTTCGAAAGGGTGCGCGATCAATATGTAACGCCGCCCGATGATAAAAAATTGGTTGAAAGTGCAATTAATGGCATGCTTTCATCGCTAGATCCGCATTCATCTTATCTTGACCCAGAAGCTGCTAACGATATGCGGGTGTCAACTAAGGGCGAATTTGGTGGTCTTGGTATAGAAGTAACCATGGAAAATGACGCCGTTAAGGTTATTGCACCAATTGATGATACTCCGGCATCACGCGCTGGTGTTCTTGCTGGCGATTTAATTGTTAAAATTAATGGTGAAGAAGTTCGCGGCAAATCTTTAAATGATGCTGTTGATACTATGCGTGGTGAAGTAGGTACCGATATTACTCTTACCCTTGTGCGCCAAGGTGCCGATAAGCCGATTGATATTACTATCAAGCGTGCCATCATTAAAGTTAAGGCAGTACGCTACCGTGTTGAAAATGACGTTGGTTACATCCGCATTATTCAATTTACCGAGCAAACCAGCACCGATCTAAAAAAGGCAATTGACGACATTGAAAGCAAAATTCCAGCAGATAAGCTCAAAGGCTATGTGCTTGATTTGCGCCTCAATCCTGGTGGTCTCTTGGATCAGGCGGTAAGCGTTTCAGATGCGTTCCTTGATAAAGGGGAAATTGTTTCAACCCGTGGCCGCAATGAGCAAAACATCATGCGCTTTGACGCTCGCCCCGGTGATTTAGTCAAGGGCAAGCCGATTATTGTTTTAATCAATGGCGGTTCGGCAAGTGCATCTGAAATTGTAGCTGGCGCTTTACAAGATCATCACCGTGCGACCATTCTTGGTACGCAATCTTTTGGTAAGGGGTCTGTACAAACCATTATACCACTTGGTGAAAATGGTGCGCTGCGTCTAACTACTGCACTTTATTATACACCGGCTGGCCGTTCAATTCAGGGTAAAGGTATCACACCTGACATTTTGGTGGAGCAACCATTGCCAGATGAACTTAAGGGCAAAAATGTAAGCATTGCAGAATCAGAACTTCAAAACCACATTAAAGGCAATAATGAGGACGAAAAGGGTTCAGGATCTGCAGCTTATGTTCCAAAAGAACCTAAAGATGATGTGCAGCTTGGTGAAGCATTAAAATTATTGCGTGGCGAGGATAAAAATCCTGCATTCCCACCAAATCCTGATAAGGACCTACCACAATAAAAACTATTTTTAGTTTTACTCAAAATACCCGCTTTGTTTTTGCAAGGCGGGTATTTTTTAATTTAAAAAATAAATTTATAATTTGCTGCTTAAAGTTCAGTAATAAGTGCAGATTTGCAACAATATCCTGTGATCATCAGCTAAATTAAAAATTACTCTCGACTTATTACTTATGGTTAATTATTAGATAATTTTGTATGATAAGGTTCTAGAAATCCTTGCGTGTTTTAAACCTTGCCCCCATTCTGTTTGATGAGTTGTTCATGATAAATGCAATCCAACATAAAGACCGCTTTCTAAAATTATTAGGAAAATTGGTTTTTACGAGTAGTCTTGTGATGATGGTCACCATGCAGAATTTGGGCGCGGCGACGGTTGTGCCTGCGGGCAATCGCAATGAGGTTCAACCTCCAATCCCAGGTGCATCAGCACGCCGGACCCGCGAGCTTGCAACGACCTATGATGCAAAATTCAACAAGGTTTTTAGCTTCATTAAAAATGATGCGCGCTTGCGTAAGCGCATTGAAGCAACCGCAAAAGCCTATGGTATTTCGCCGGTTCATATTGCTGGTGCGATCATTGGGGAACACACCTATAATGTTGATGTATATGATCGCATTCAAACCTATTATGTCAAAGGCATGTCTTGGGCTAAGCAAGGGGTGAGTTTTTCCTATCAGGGGGAGAAAATCGGTGCGTTTATAGCAAGACCACAATTTGAAACATGTAAACAATTTACTGATAGCTATCGCCTATGGTCTTGCCGTGAAAAAGTTTGGAACGAAAAATTTAGCGGCAAAACTGTTGATGGCAAGTCTTTTCCTAAAAATCGTTTTAGTGCGGTGTTTTTTCAACCCTTCTATGCGGGGCAGACTTTTGGGCTAGGGCAGGTGAATCCGCTTACCGCTTTAAAAGTTTCTGATCGCGTTCATCAAATATCAGGTCTTCCAAAGCTTGAAGCTGAAAATGGTGATGGAGTGTATCGTGCTATTATGGATCCCGATTTGACCTTGCCTTATATTGCAGCAACAATTCGTCAGTCGATAGACTCTTATCGCCAAATTGCTGATATGGATATTTCTAAAAATCCCGGCCTCACATCAACTCTTTATAATACGGGCGGGGCGGATGAGCGTGCGCGTGCTTTAGCAAGTTTGAATAAGCAGCTTAAATCAGAGAATAAGCCAATTAAATATCCTGAAGAAAATTATTATGGTTGGTTTGTAAATACTAAGGCAAAAGAACTTGAATCTTTATTTTAATCTTTGTTAATTTGAAGTTCTTCGGCCAAGGCCTGTCGTATTAAGTGGCGTTGCTTATCTAACCAATCAAACCCACCTGCTTGTCCTCTCGGCAATGGGAAATAAGAAACAATAGTTTTCAACGCTTCTGGATAGTTTAAATTGCCAACAAAATAATCGGTATAGGAAAAGCGCTTATGATCCAATGGTTTATAAGTGTCAATCCAAGTTAAAAAAATATAGCTCCATAGCTTTTGCTGATGGAAGGTGTCATACTCATCATAATGAGATAATATTACATGCGAAACAACATGGTTATCATCTTCAAGGATAAGGGCGTAAAGTTCAGCAGATGAATTTTCAGTGAGACTTTCAGTTATATATTTTTTTGCTTGGTCCACCGTTAAAAAATGGTTTTTTATTCCAAAGGCTAAATCGGCCATTGATAAATTTGGCAAAATATTAAAAAGTTCATGATGAAGTATTTGTTGATACATTTTAATTGACCAATAATAACATTTACTATGGTTTTTCACTAAAAGGTAGTTTTAACTCGATTGCTAGCTTTTTTAATATTATTTGCCGCTGCTCATCCCGGTAATTAACGACGGCACTTAGATCATCAAAAAATTGATAATATTCCTCAAGCGGTAATAAAAATTCTGGCCTTTCTAATGCGATAAAAATATCGTCTAGCAATTTAAACCTGCTTGGATGATAATCTGCATAAAACTTAAGCCAGCTTAGGAAAATATAGCCCCAGAGCTTCTTTTGATAATATTCGTTTACATGATTTAAATGGCTATTGATTTTGTTGATAAATGTAAAGCTATCAGCTTCAATAGCAAGGTCAAAAAGCTGCTGCTCAGATTGACTGTCAAGGCTTGAAACAATAAACTTTTGTGCTTCATCGCTATTGAGTAATTGGCCTGATATCCCAAAAGCTAAATCTGGTAACTTTGCAAAAGGATAAATTTTTATCAGCTCATCAGCTTTAATTTGCCAATCCATTATGATTTCGCTGCTTTCTTGTCACAAGGCTTTAATAAGTGTTTTATCTTCTTATAGTGGTTGCTTTCTTTATTATAAAAGCTATCCATTAAGGCTTCAGGCATAATAATATCACGATCCTTGCAAAAATGGTCAATTGCCGTTCTCATAGCATTAAAAAATGGATCTTGGCTACTTAAAGCACCATGGGTAAAATTAATCACTGAATTAGCCTTTAGGGCAGATTCAAATTGATTGATGTAATAGTTAAAAATGGCATCTTAGATGATAATATGATTTATATCATTGCTCAAATGACGTAAATTAAAAGCCGCTACGCAGAACATTGAGTAATATTGGTGTTCAATAATAAAATCAATATAGTCACGATTTATGCTGGTAAGATAAAATAAACCAGTCGAAAAACATTCAGATGTTGTGACATGTTGAAATTTATTAAAGTATTGAAAAAATATTTCAGATTCATGTTGATCACTTAGCACTAACCCTTCGAAAAATTTTACGCTTTCATCATCTAATTGATAAATAGTATTTTTCTGTTTGATAAAATGTTGTAGTTGGCTTTTGGTCATTTGGCCGGCTCGAATTAAATGTTTTTGGGTCTTGTTTAGTGAAATGGATTTAATCTTAGCCATTTTAACACGATTTTTGCTTTATCGCCAAAGCAGTTGATCAATCTCCATTTATGTCCATTTAAGGTGTAAGTGAAATATTTTCATTTGGGCTTTGAATTTGGTGGGGTAATTTTGGCTAATTTGCAAAAATCTTGGATACGATTGGTATGAAACCTATCTTGCAAATTCATCTGTAGTATGATCAATGCGAAAATATCTATAACCAAAGTCGATCATGCCATTGTATTTATGCAATCTCGCGAAAGTATTGCTAAGGCAATAACCACGTTACTTGCATCAAAATGCCCGGCAACATGTCTATTGAGGCGTTTGGTACACTGTCAATGCAAACTTGTTTATGGCGCTCTAAGACATCAAAATAAGTGTTTTAACTTAAGTGTCACGACCAAATTTGCTTTTTATAGAATAATACAAATTGAACTTCATCAACTTTATCAATACCAAGCTCAGCGGCTTTGCGAGCTAAATAGATGCGTCCCCAAAATAATTAATGATTTTGATTGAGAACATTAATTATAACCCAAGGCTTTGATTATTGAATTTAAAAATTCAAGAGGAGTAATCGTTTATTTGTGATTAAGAGCTAAAGCCTTAGGTTGAAATAGGGTGATCTTGAAGTTAAGGCTTATTGGTTTAAATGCCTTTAACAGTTAAATTTATAAAAACCCATAAATGTGGCTAGTTTATTTATTGCAGTCGTTTTGAGTAAATGAAAACTCAACGGTTTTACCTTTATAGGTGTAAGTCGCTAACAAATTTTCAACTTTTTGGTTTCTTTTAAGAATAGTACAAAATGTACCAACCAATTCAGTTTCAAAAATTTCTTCTTTCGGTCTTGCAAATGATTTATCAAAATCAAATTTTTGATCATTATCAATAATAGTATAGAAATAATGGTAAGTAGAATGGGTAATTTTGATCTTTTCTAAAATTGTATTTTCATTTAAATTTTTGGGGAGATTTCTGTTGGCAAGATATTCAATTTGTTTTATCTGATACCATGGATAAATAAAGATTGATGTAGAAGCAAATGCTAAGCCAACAGATGCAATTGCTATAGTAATATAAATAAATTTTTTCTGAGCTTTATAGAATTTTGCAATACCATAAAATATAAAATAGATTAATACAGATGTAATAACTATAATTTCAAATGGTGACAGATTGTATATTTTATCCATTTTTATACCTATAAATTTTTGGTCTACTGAACAATTTTATCAATAGGGAAACACATAATTATACAAAATAAATATATTTTTTTAAAAAGAAAAGTCGAAATATATATTATACTCTATTTTCGCCAATTTTTTTACTGCAAGCTTGTCGTTTAATAAATTGTCTACAGCTATTAGAACACAAAAGAATAATTAAAACTTAGGTCGCTTAGAAAAAAAAGGGAGAAATATAGTATTCTATATTTCTCCCTTTTTATAAGGTTTAAAGCATTTCAAATTGCGAACAGCAATGAGTGGTTGAAATAAACAGGCAACTAAGCTTCTGTTTGCTCAGCCTCAGCTTTAGTGGTACGGCGCTTACGAGGCGGCTTCTCAACCGCAGCTTCGTCGTTTTTTTCGCTCGCAGCTGCAACAACCTTAGGTGCGCGGGTTCTTGTTGCCCGTGGCTTGCTAACTGGTTTGTCAATGGTTTCAACCGCAGCAATCACTGGTTCAACCGCTTTAACCAAAGGTTCATTTTGCGTTACAACAGTTACAACTTCTTGTGCATCATCGGTGCGTTGGTCATTTTGTGCAGTGGTGACACGTTCAAAGTTACGCTCATTATTGCGAGGAGTACGGGGTTGACGTGGATTTCGACGTAAGCCATTGGTTTTGCGTCCATTATAAGAACGTTCATGTGATCTACCATTGTGTTCAGTATTTTCTTGATCAAATGAAGCTTCCAGTTGGTCACTGTTCAAAACGGGTTGCGGACCTGTTCCAACAGGCTCACTTTCATTGGTCTCACTTGTATCAGTGGTCACCAATTCAAAATTATCATCATTTTGCTCATCGCGATTATTACTTTGTTGTATGTGCCCTTGGGCTGACAAAATAATGCGCATATAATGCTCTGCATGCTGCAAATAATTCTCTGCCATAACTCTATCGCCAGATGATTGAGCATCTCGTGACAAAGTCAAATATTTATCAGCGATATGTTGGGCGTTTCCGCGAATTTTAACATCTGGCCCACTACTCTCATAGTTTCTGGTTAAAGGGTTTGGGCCTCTGCGATTATTGTTATTATTGCTGTTATTGTTATTATTGCTGCGTCCACGCATACGCCTATTTTGTTGTGGCCTCATAATTTACTCTTTTTTGGTTATAGAGATCTTGTCTGTTATAGAGATCTTGTGCCAGTGCTGAAATTCACTGAAAAAACCACTCTTATATTGACACGCACAATGTCAATAATGGCGGTAAAATTTGCCTCTTAAGCGAATATTATGCTGAAGAACCAAATGATGATAGCGGATCTTGTGCTTAAAACACAAATCACTTCCCATTTCTATCATATAGTTTTGGATAATTAACCATCATTGGCGCAATTGCCAAGCACTTTTTCAAAGTTAAAAACCATTTTGTTTTTAATATTCGATATTCTCCACAAAATTTTGAATAAATCAAGCTAATTTTTAAAATTTATCTAAAAAGTCTCTTATTGGGTGAAATATAGAAAATAAAACATTTCTATTTTTCTTATAAAGATTATTTTAAAAAGGTAAATGTAAGTTGTGTATTTTTTGAGTTAAGTTGCATAAATGCAACAAGTGATATTTTCGAATTAGCAAATAAATTTTCAATTTGGTCAAGCCTCATCACGGCCTAAAACGACCAATTTCGGGCTTTTGAAAAAATAAAATCGCGAAATGCATTAAGCTTTGCTGAGCTACGTAGCGCTTCAGGATAGCAGAAAAAAGTATCAAAAGATGGAATATCAGTTAAATCTGGAAAAAGTCGTACGAGTTGATCATCCGCATTAACGATATAATCAGGCAACACGGCAATGCCGATATGACGCATGACAGCGCGTTTGACTGAAATAATATTATTAATTTGTAATGTAGGCGTGCGTGGTGTTTCACCGTTGCGACCAGCTATTTCTAGCCAGTTTAACCCTGAAAGATATGATGGCACGGGTTCACCAAATGATATTATTCTATGACTATCAAGATCATTAAGCTCGTTTGGTCTGCCGTTTTCCGCGATATAAGTTGCAGATGCGTAGACATGCATGTGTACTGTGAATAGCCGCTTTTGGATCAAGTCAGGTTGTTGTGGCTGACGCAACCGCACAGCGCAGTCGGCGTGGCGCATGGTAAGGTCTAATTCTTCGTCATCGAGCAATAATTGCAACTGAATATCTGGGTAAAGGCTTAAAAATTCAGGGATGCGCTCTACAAGCCAACCAGAACCCATGCCAAAAGTTGTGGTAACGCGTAAATGGCCGCTAGGCCGCTCCTTACTTTCAATAAGTTTGGAACGCACATTTTCAAGTTTCATCAAAACATCATGCGCGGTTCGATATAGTGTTTCACCTTGTTCGGTTAAGATGAGGCCACGAGCATGACGCTGAAAAAGGGGAACGCCAACATCTTGCTCTAATGCACTCACTTGGCGCGAAATTGCAGACTGTGAAAGGCGCAATGTTTGTGCTGCATGCGTAAAAGAGCCCGCCTCTGCTGCAGCATGAAAAATACGCAATTTATCCCAATCTAATGGTGCTGCCACAATAGTTTCCTATCCCCGGTTTAAAAATTCTTATCAATTGTTAAAATTAATAAGAATTTTTTTATTAATTTTACGCGCTTTTTGTCTAGTCTAATTTTGTTCTTTTATGCCAAAGCAATGGGGCGCGTTTATGATTTAAAAGTGTTAACCCCAAATTAAAGCAATTAAGTGAATGGTTCGTGAACAAATTGGCTTTAATTTTTTAGTTAACAATTCTTTAAATCATGTATTTTGATCTAGAAAGCGTTCTGCCTCAAGGGCAGCCATGCAGCCCCGTCCAGCGGCGGTTACGGCTTGGCGATAGACATCATCAGCTACATCACCTGCAGCAAAAACACCTGGCACATTGGTGGCGGTAGAATCGGGCTTTGTCCATAAATATCCACCATCTTTTTGCTGTAACTGTCCTTCAAATAATGCAACCGCCGGCGCATGACCAATAGCGACAAATACCCCATCGGTACTGAGAGATTGCTCCTTGCCTGTTGCAACGTTACGTATGCGAACACCATTTACAGTTGCACCGAGCGATCCTTGGGATTGAGTTCCAACAATCTCCTCAACTGTATGATTCCAGATGACTTCAACATTTTCGCGGGCAATAAGGCGGTCTTGCATGATTTTTTCAGCACGAAAACTATCACGGCGATGAATAATAGTTACTTTTTTGGCAATATGGGAAAGATAAAGCGCTTCTTCAACTGCTGTATTTCCACCCCCAATAACCACAACATCCTTGCCGCGATAAAAGAAACCATCACATGTGGCGCAGGCAGATACACCGCCGCCCATAAATTTCTGTTCACTAGGCAGGCCTAACCAACGTGCTTGCGCACCGGTTGCAATGATAACAGCGTCAGAAAAAATTACGTTACCAGAATCGGTTGTTGCTTTGAAAGGACGAGATGAAAGATCAATATTACTCACCAGATCAAATATAATTTCAGCACCAACATGTGTCGCTTGTTTAGCCATTTGTTCCATCAGCCATGGCCCTTGGATAGGGTCGGCAAAGCCTGGGTAATTTTCAACATCGCTGGTAATGGTAAGTTGACCGCCTTGTTGAAGGCCAGTAATCATTATAGGTTTCAGCATTGCGCGTGCTGCATAAATTGCTGCAGTATAGCCTGCAGGGCCTGATCCAATGATTAATACAGGAGTATGGCGCTCGGACATAGCTTCCCTTTCTTGATGTTTACTTATGATGCAGGCGTAGATTGCCTATTTGAATGTTAAACTAGGATCATGTGATTTAATTTGCAAGCGTTGCAAGTGTATTTGCAATGCTTAAACACAGTTAAGCCTATCTCAGCCGCTTGTTACGGTGAAGCCTATATGGTGAATTAAAAATACATATGAAATGCATATTAAATGAATAAGTTAGATTTTTAAACTCTAGAGCTTGCCATTTCACTTTTCAGTTTGTTTGGGTGCAGTGGACGTCGTATTATTCAATCCCAAAACATCAGCATTCACTAAAGCGTTTTTTCCTGCAATAATCCGTCCACCAAGCAGATTTTTAGCAGATGGTGCTTTTTTAATAATGCATAGAGAATTTACAAATTCAATTGAGTGAATATGAGAAAGACATTCATCGGTGAGTGTTAGTTCCAAATTTTTTAAAAAAGGTTCAAGATATTCAGCTCTAGATATTGGTAATCCCCAATGTTCGAAATTTACAATATCAACTAAAAGTTTTAAAAATTGAATTGCTGATTGAGACGCAAATAAGCCACCTTGGTAGTCTTTCCAATAACTGCAATGTAGATCTTCAATAATAAAAAGGCCACCATCTTTTAGATCGGGGAAATAATTACAAAATGTAGCAATTATGTCAGAGGATTTGTGTGAGCCATCATCAATGATAATATCAAATTTTGGGCAAGTTGATGAAATACGTTCTTTTGTCGTGGGTTGATTTATATCCCCAATCAGCACATTGATCCTGGCATCATCAAATTTCAAATTTGCACATTGACGGTCAGTATCGCAGCCAATAATAATATGGGCATTTTTAAAATATTTGGCCCATATTTCTAGAGAGCCACCATTTTGAACCCCCACTTCAAGCATATTGATATTTTTGTCTTGATAGGAACTGAGTTGGTTGTGATAAGTGTCTATATATATAGACCATTTGTCAGATGTTTTTTCATCATGATCCGCATATAATTTGGATAATATATTATCAGTTTCCATTTCGGCTCTCTGTATAGCTTTAATATATTAATAGTCTAATTTATTGGAAATAGTGTTCATATCCATTATGATTTTTAATAAACAAGCATTTTCCAGTTGATAGACTTCTATTTTTATTAATATAGAAATTTTAAATTGAATAAAACTAATTTAAAATTACGTCGGTGGAAATGATTATCAGATATTTTTAAGTAATCCTAGCTGATAATTGTAATAATTTTTATTTTTTTTGCATCGATGAAATTAGAATTATTATAACAATATAATATTGGTTGCTAATTTAGTATTTTTATACAAAACATATCTTCAAGCATTGGTTTTTCATTTTTTTATGTTTTTAAAAAATGCTGGTTGGTTTAATTGATAAGTGCGTGATCAAAATTTAAAGAGTCATATTGTAATTGATCAAATCCGGTTCTATTGTTGCACCATATTTATTTGCTTAAAATGAAGCAAATGGTCGGTATTTTGTTTAACATTAGCAATTGAGGGTGTCAGAATGGCTGCAAGAAAATTATTTCTCTTACCAGGTGACGGTATTGGTATTGAAACTATGGCCGAGGTGCGTAAAATTATCACCTATATGACCAATGAGCTTGATTTGGATTTCGTTTGTGACGAGGGGCTTGTTGGTGGTTCAGCCTATGATGCTCATGGTGTTGCAATATCTGATGATGATATGGTGCGCGCATTAAATGCTGATGCAGTTTTATTTGGTGCAGTTGGTGGTCCAAAATGGGATAATGTTCCTTACGACAAGCGTCCTGAGGCTGGTCTCTTGCGTCTTCGTAAAGATCTTGGTCTTTTTGCTAATTTGCGTCCTGCTATTTGTTATCCAGCCCTTGCTAATGCATCTTCATTAAAACCTGAATTGGTGGAAGGCCTTGATATTTTAATCGTGCGCGAATTAACTGGCGGCGTTTATTTTGGTGAGCCAAAGGAAATTATTGACCTTGGTAATGGTGAGCAACGTGCGATTGATACACAAGTTTATGATACTTATGAAATTGAGCGCATTGCAGCTGTTGCATTTGATCTTGCCCGCACACGCGGCAACCGCGTCACTTCAATGGAAAAACGCAATGTCATGAAGTCAGGCGTTTTATGGCATCAAGTGGTCAATGCAACTCATAAAGATCGTTTTAGCGATGTCGTGCTTGATCATATGTTGGCTGATGCTGGTGGCATGCAGCTTGTTCGCGCACCTAAGCAATTTGATGTAATTGTAACTGATAATCTTTTTGGCGATCTTTTATCTGATGTTGCAGCTATGCTCACCGGGTCTCTTGGTATGTTGCCGTCAGCTTCGCTTGGTGCGCCGGATGAAAATACTGGCGCGCGTAAAGCGATGTATGAGCCTGTGCACGGTTCAGCCCCTGATATTGCTGGCAAAGGTATTGCCAATCCAATTGCGATGATTGCGTCTCTTGCTATGTGTCTTCGTTATTCTTTCTCGCTTAATGCAGAAGCTGCTAAGCTTGAAAAAGCCATTTCACGCACATTGGATGATGGTCTTCGCACCAGTGATATTTATTCTGATGGTATGCGTAAAGTTTCCACCAGTGAAATGGGTGATGCAATCCTTGCTCATTTTAAGACAATTATTGTTTAAGCTTGATTTTAAAAGCCTTCGGAGAATTTTTCCGAAGGCTTTTGTTTAGCTAAACAGCATAACTGGGATAAGGCAACCCCGAATAAGTTCCGTGGTGGTAGAGCCAACAAAAAATTGCTTTATACGCGAGTGGCTATAAGCACCCATAATGAGAAGATCGATATTATCTTTTTCAACGCGGTTTTTAATGACTGGACCTGCAGCACCATTAATAATATCGGCTTTAACATCAAAGCCGGCTGCAACCAGTTTGACCGCTGCTGCATTTAACTTATCAAAATCCTTATCGTTTTCACTTCCCGCCATAATAAGATGGCAACCAAGACCTTTAAGAAGTGGTGTTTGGCATAAATAGTCAATGGCTCGTTCAATCGCAGCACTTGCATCATAAGACACTAAAAAATTGCTGATTGGTTTAAATTGTCGCGCCGCCAATAATGTAGGGTTTTGGTTGCTACGCACAACATCTTCAACATTAGAGCCAAGTCGGAGTTTAATGAAATCTGCCCCTTCACCGCGCTTGCCAAGAATGATGTAATCGGCTTTTTTTCCTAAATCTTCCATCACGTCAAGCAGAGTACCATGGCGCAAATTCATGGTTATATTGTGAACGCCACTTTTTTCAAGCCGCTCTTTTGCTTCATCAAGAAGAACACGGCCATGCTTATTAGCAAGCTGTGCCCGTTCTGCGTCGAGGTCGGATAGTTTAGTAAGCAAGGCGCTGCGTGCGCCAAGACCGATGGAGCCACTTAAATCAGTTAATTGTTCATGCATTTCGCTTTTATCGATAACATGAACAAGCTCCACGGTTGCGCTAAGGCGCGTAGCTATCCAACTGGACAAGTCACAAACACTGGGACCGTAGATGGAACTGTCAATGAGTGAAAGAATATGGGTCATGATGTGCCCTTTTCAAAAGTTTCAATGCTACGCGCTAATAAATTCAAAACATAAAGCATTTATACTTAATATAGAAGTAAAAATGCTTTATTCAATGTGGCTAGTTTAATGAGTGACTTACCTAGTGTCCAGCAGGTAGTTTGGCATTTTCCTTATCATGAACGGCATGTTTTTTGATGATAAGTTCGCTTGCCTTATTCATACCAATCAGCCCCACTTCTGCCCCTTCGCGCCTAAACTTTAACACCACTTGATCAAGGGCGGTGACAGCAGAAAGATCCCAGATATGAGCGCGCGACACATCAATAGTCACCTTATTCAATGCTTCCCCAAAATCAAAAGCACGGGTAAATCCTGATACGGATACAAAAAATAACTGCCCTTCAATATGATAGGTACGGTTAAGGCCATCATCACTAAGGTTTGAAGTAATGGTCATCAAGCGGGCAATTTTCCAAGCAAAAAATAATGCTGACAAAATGACGCCGGCAATAACTCCAATGGCAAGGTTGTGGGTGTAAACAACAGCTGCAACGACGACAAGCATAACCAATGAAGACGTTGCAGGATTGCGAGGAATGTTTTTAACCGACGACCATGAAAATGTACCGATAGATACCATGATCATCACTGCAACAAGGGCGGTTGTTGGGATTATCGCCACCAGATCATTCAAAATTAATATGAGAAATAATAGGAATAGGCCGGCAAAGCATGATGAAAGGCGGCCGCGTCCACCACTTTTAACATTGATCATTGATTGGCCAATCATGGCGCAACCTGCCATGCCGCCGAAAAAACCGGTAACCGAATTGGCAATGCCTTGGCCAATACATTCACGGGTTTTATTACCATAAGTATCGGTTAATTCATCAACAATATTGGTGGTCATCAAGGATTCTAATAGACCAACAAGAGCTGCTGCCAAAGCATAGGGAAAAATAATAATGAGAGTTTCAAAGGTAAAGGGAACACTTGGAATGGCAAAAACTGGTAAGCTTTCAGGAATATCTCCCATTTGCCCAACCGTCCTTACATCAAGATTGAGATAATAGGCGGCGGCAGTCAACACGATAATGCAAACCAATGGGGCAGGGATTGCTTTAGTGAGGCGCGGAAAGAGGTAGAGAATAAGCAAGCCAACGCCAACCATGATGAAAGTTAGGGGCTTGGCATTTTGCCCCAGTAATTCTGGCAATTGCGCCATGAAAATCAAAATTGCCAAGGCATTGACAAATCCATTCATTACCGGTTGGGAAATAAATCGCATCAATGTGCTAATTTGCAGCAGCCCAAATAACATTTGTAAAAGACCGGCGAGAATGGTTGCGGCGAAGAGATATTGGACGCCGTGATCTTTGACGAGAACGACAAAAAGCACCGCGACAGCTGCAGTCGCGCCGGAAATCATGCCAGGGCGACCACCGAAAATTGAAGTTAAAAAACAAATTGAAAAAGCAGCATAAAGACCGACTTTTGGGTCAACCCCAGCAATGAGAGCGAAGCCAATCGCTTCAGGAATAAGGGCAAGGGCGACAACTGTACCCGAAAGTACGTCGCCGCGAATATTTCCCAGCCATTCATGACGAATGGTAGCAAAACCACGAGTTTTCAAGTTATGAATCTTTCTATTGGTTTAATTACACTGGCAAAGTGTTATGCATAATTATAAAGCAGCAAAATGCGCTTTTATAGATTACGCTTTAAACCCAAAAATGAGAGCATTTTGTCGTTTTAACTGAATTTGAAAATGCTCTAACATAAATGTTGCCGGGGGATAGGCGCCCGGAATAGCCACCTGAAAAACAGGTCCAACGGAATAGAGTAAGTAATACTTATTCTATTATATTATTCAAGGAAAAAATGAGGTAAAATTTATAGCGCTAAATAATTGTCTGCACGTTCAAATTTTGTAAGTAAGCTTCTGTTTTTGTAAGTGAGATTTTGGCCATTTGTTTAAATGGAAGTGTATGGGTTTGCGTTTGACACGTTGCCTAAAAAATAGCAAGCCAAACCGCATGCCATTAAACACAAAAAGCCGTGTTATCTAATAAAGAAAACACGGCTTTTAAAATAGTTTTATAAATTAAGCAGCTTCAACTTCTTCACTGTCATCAATTTGATCATCAGCTTTAGCATTGCGCTTAGGATTTTTTACCAAATTGGCCTCAATCAGACGCACAGCTTCAGTTTCAGAAACCGCATTTACCGCAGCAACTTCGCGCGCCATCCGGCTCAATGCACCTTCATAAAGCTGGCGTTCAGAATAGGATTGATCAGGCTGATTATCAGCTCTAAAGAGATCACGCACCACTTCAGCGATAGCAATAAGATCACCAGAATTGATTTTTGCATCATATTCCTGGGCGCGGCGCGACCACATAGTGCGCTTAACGCGTGCACGACCTTGCAGGACTTTCAAGGCGCGATCGACAAAATCATTTTCTGAAAGTTTGCGCATACCAATAGAAAGCGCTTTAGCAACCGGCACTTTAACGTGCATTTTGTCTTTTTCAAAATGGATGACAAAAAGCTCTAACTTGTGCCCTGCAACTTCTTGCACTTCAATGGCAACAATCTCACCCACACCATGGGCGGGATAAACAATAGATTCACCGGCGTTAAAACCATGGTGGGCTGAGGTCTTCTTCTGCTGGGATGACATAGGTTAACTTTCTCCCTTTGTGTCCGGCACGATATTGCCGAAAACACATGTTGAACCCTTAGGGCTAATCGGTATATTTTTTGTAAGTCGATATGCGTGAGGCAAGCCAGAAGTATCGGCTAAGTGATATTGTCCAATTGTTGGCAATCCAACATACTCAGAACCTTTAATGCGCTAACAAATTTACAAGCGCAAAAATTGGCTAGCATTATTGGATAAAATCCATAATCTCATTAGCCATTATAAACAACATCAAATATGATAAACACTGGTAAGGTCACGATTTTGCTCTCGACAGAATATAGCAACCATATCACTTTTTTTAATAAGAATCAACTTATTATCAAAAATTTAACAAAAGAGAGCGATTTAACCTTCTTCTTAGTGTTTTTCCACTAGAGAAACAAGGAAAAGTTCAAACGTGTTGGTTGATTCTTTATATGGAAAGAGAAAGCCGCTCTTCAAGACGGCTTTTAGCTGGCTTAATCGCCACTACCAGCATTAGGTGAGAAAAATTTTTCAAGCTTTCCAGTTACCCCATCCATTTCTTCCGCTTCAGGAAGCTGGTCTTTTTTAATGGTCAGGTTAGGCCATTTTTCAGCATATTCCGCATTAAGCACCATCCAGTCATCAAGACCTGGTTCAGTGTCTGGCTTAATTGCCTCGGCGGGGCATTCAGGCTCACAAACACCGCAGTCAATACACTCATCTGGATTGATGACAAGCATATTTTCGCCTTCATAAAAACAATCGACAGGACAAACCTCAACACAATCAGTATATTTGCAACGAATACAATTGTCGGTCACGACATAAGTCATTATCTTAACTCCGGATCACAAGCAGGTGTTTACCGCTTCCATCATGCATTTTTAACAGCTTTGTAAAATGTGCAATGTGCTATTTTTTTATGTTCAAATATGCCAAATCAAACCATAGGCTTAATTGGGACTTTAAATAGTGTATATAAAAATGTCATTACCATCAGATGAGACAGATTTAAGGTTATTACAGTCTTGCTTACCATGTGGTTGTCAAAACTATAATGAATAGATCCATGACCTACCCATAAACCACCAGAGCCAATAATCAACTAAGCCTGAAAAGTGCAATCAAAAATAGCGCACAATTTTTCAAGACAAATAATCATTGAAAACCGAAAAAAGCCTGTCACACTTTAAAGGGCTAACTCTATATATAGTAGTTACTCCTTTTAAGAAGCGGTTTCAAGTCTCTAGCATATAAAGATTATCGTAACCTTGGTAATTTTTGCTATATTTAAAGCCTATCATAAAAATTGCAACCTTGGAGGTGTTCTAAAATACGATTTTTGACAAATAATGTTTAAATCGCAACAATTGCTGCAGTTTTTTAAAAACGGTTCATAAAGTTTCATTTTCTGACATTGCTTCAGCGTAAATCTTGGTTCTAAGCTGTCAAAAACTTCTCATTTAAAAATCATGACGCATCTCATGATAAGCCATAAATATTCTGAATTACCTTGGAAGTTGCTTTCACCTCCTCTTTAACATAGCACCAAAAAATAGCGTAAATAAAAAAGCAGGCACATGATGTACCTGCTTTCTTTATAGTCAATCTCAATTGTTAGCCCTGCTTATATGCCTATAGGCAAAAATACTAACACTTAATTTAGCTTAACTTAGTCATTGTTGCGGCGTGGACGGCGCTTGCGCTCTGGGCGGTCGCCACCATCATTATTGTCACCAGCATCTTCACTTGTGTTGTCTTGAGCAAGTTCTTTACCTGTTTCCTGATCAACAACCTTCATGGAAAGGCGTACTTTACCACGCTCGTCAAAGCCCATGAGCTTAACCCAAACCTTATCGCCTTCTTTTACCACATCGGTGGTTTTTTGAACGCGCTCAGGTGCAAGCTGTGAAATATGAACAAGACCATCGCGAGGACCAAAGAAATTAACAAAGGCGCCAAATTCTGCAGTCTTTACAACAGTACCATTATAAATCGCACCTACTTCTGGCTCATCAACGATTGAATGGATCCAACGTTTTGCAGCCTCAATGGTTTTACCATCAGAAGAAGCAATCTTAATTGTACCATCATCTTCAATATTGATTTTCGCGCCGGTTTGCTCAACAATTTCACGAATAACCTTACCGCCTGAACCAATAACATCACGGATCTTATCAACTGGAATGTTCATGATTTCAATGCGAGGAGCAAATTCACCAAGCTCAGCACGTGATGAGGTAATGGTCTTTGCCATTTCGCCAAGAATATGCTCACGGCCACCCTTAGCTTGCTCAAGCGCTACCTTCATGATTTCTTCAGTGATGCCGTGGATTTTAATGTCCATCTGTAAAGAAGTAATACCTTGATCGGTACCAGCTACCTTGAAATCCATGTCGCCAAGATGATCTTCATCACCAAGAATATCAGAAAGAATCGCAAAGCGATCGCCTTCCTTGATAAGGCCCATTGCAATACCAGCAACGGGACGAGCGAGAGGAACGCCAGCATCCATCAAAGCAAGCGAGGTGCCGCAAACGGTTGCCATTGATGACGAACCATTTGATTCAGTGATTTCTGATACAACACGCATAGTATAAGGGAAGTTTGCTTTTTCAGGCAACATTGGGTGAAGCGCACGCCAAGCAAGCTTACCATGACCAATTTCGCGGCGACCCGGTGAACCAATGCGACCTGTTTCACCAACCGAGAATGGCGGGAAATTATAATGAAGCATGAAGGATTCTTTGATGAGGCCGGAAAGTGTATCGACATATTGCTCATCTTCGCCAGTGCCAAGAGTTGCAACAACAATTGCTTGGGTTTCGCCGCGTGTGAAGACAGCAGAACCATGGGTGCGAGGTAAAATGCCAACTTCAGCAACAATTGGGCGAACAGTAACAAGATCACGGCCATCAATACGTGTGCCGGTATCTAAAATGTTCCAACGAACAATTTTCGCCTGCAAATGCTTAAATACTGCTGCAATTTGTTCTGGTGCATATTCAGCCTCTTCGCCTTCTGGCAAGAATTTTTCAAGCACTTTTGCCTTTACAGCATCAACAGCAGCATAACGCTCTTGTTTAACAGTATTTTGATAGGCTTTGCGCAAATCTTTTTCAGCAAATTTGAGCATTTTCTTTTCAATTTCAGAAAAGTCTTCTGGCTCAAACTCGCGTGGTTCTTTAGCCGCAACTTCTGCAAGCTTGATAATTGCATCAATAACTGGTTGGAAGCCTTGTTGACCAAATACTACCGCACCAAGCATAATTTCTTCATTAAGCTCTTGTGCTTCTGATTCGACCATAAGAACAGCATCACTTGTACCGGCAACCACCAAATCAAGCTTTGATTCAGGCATTTCATCGATATTTGGATTTAAAATATATTTGCCATTGATATAACCAACGCGTGCGCCACCAATGGGTCCCATGAAAGGTACACCAGAAATGGTAAGTGCTGCCGAAGCTGCGACCATTGATAAAATATCAGGGTTATTTTCAAGATCATGCTGAAGAACAGTTACAATGACTTGCGTGTCATTTTTATAACCTTCAGGGAAAAGCGGACGGATCGGACGGTCAATCAGGCGTGAAACAAGAGTTTCATTTTCAGATGGACGGCCTTCGCGCTTGAAATAGCCACCTGGGATACGACCAGCTGCATAAGCTTTTTCTTGGTAATTAACCGTAAGAGGGAAGAAATCCTGTCCGGCCTTTGCTTCCTTAGCGGAAACCACTGTTGCCATAACCATGGTTTCACCATAGGTTGCAATTACTGCGCCATCAGCTTGGCGGGCAATCTTGCCGGTTTCAAGGGTAAGCGGGCGGCCTGCCCATTCGATTTCTACTTTATGTGTATTAAACATACTTCGTCTTTCATTCATTTAACATACAAAACATATTTTATTATCGATCATCCATTGATCAATTAGATTATAAAATATGTTCACTTTTTAGACGGGCCATGGGCAAGACAACAAGCAGCTTTTAATTGAAAGCAGATTCACATGAGTTAACTATCTAAAGCGGCTAGCAATCCTGCCCCATGACAAGTCCCGAATTTACATGCATTTTTTGATGCCTATCATAATCTTGGATAGAAAGTGTTTTTCACAGCAATTAATAATAGGTATCAAAATGATCGTTTATAATATCAGCAATATTATAAAAATAATCGTATTTTGTGTGAAATTAAACTCATTATCTTAAGGTGATAACCGATAAAACATAAGCGTAAACTTCAAAAATTTTACCCTGCCCCATATTCAAATGGGACAGGGCAATTTGGCTTAACGGCGCAAACCAAGCTTTGAAATCAAAGTCTGATAACGAGCAAGGTCGATTTTCTTAAGGTAATCCAAAAGGCTACGACGTTGCGAAACCAGCTTCAAAAGACCACGGCGAGAATGGTTATCCTTTTTGTGGGTTTTAAAATGCTCGGTAAGATTAACAATACGCTCTGACAAAACAGCAACTTGTACTTCTGGTGAACCAGTGTCACCGGCTTTTGTTGCATATTCATTGATAAGAGCTTGTTTACGTTCAGCAGTAATCGACATCATATATCCTTTCAAAAATTAAAGAAAAAACGCCCTAGCCGGGATGTCGTCCAGACAAGGGTTAAAAATGTATGGATAATTAAATCCTAAATACAATGGCAAGCTTATAGCGTAATTGCGGCAATATTACCACCGCTATTATGGGTTTTGAAAAATTATCTTCTAAATGCGTCCTTTATATCAAAAACATCACCAATATTGATAGGTTTAAAAGAGAGTTGCATGGGATTAGTAAGAAAAATAAATTAGGTTAATCGCGCATTTTGCGAAACTACAATGAGAGGAATCACCTGCTTGCGGATTGATAGTAAGCAAAGGGATTATGCGCTAAATCAAGTTTTATTTAAATTAGAAGTCTTCCATATCACATAAAAATAATGGCAAAAACGTGGAAAAACATAAGGAACCGCGCAAAAGGCTTCCAGCTTGGTGTTGCACGCCATGAATGTCTATGCTAGATGCTCTTCAACTTTCAGTGTTGCCATTTTTGAAAAAATGCCTATTGTGCTGAAATTAATTGAAACCGAAAGGTCGAATCCTTTTTAAGGGTGGGCCTATGCTTGGGGAAAGAGACAAGTAATCGTGACAGAAACGTCTTCGCTTATTTCATCAGTTGCCCAGCGGTATGCAGGGTCCCTATTTGATCTTGCGTCTGAAGCCAACTGTGTCGAGGCTGTGGAAAAAGAACTTTCGTCTTTTGCGCAAGTAATTGCAAAAAATGATGACCTACAGTCTTTGATTGAAAGTCCAGTATTTTCAGCAGAGCAACAGCTTGCCGCTATTGATAGTATCGCCAATAAGGCTGGTCTTAATGGTGCAGGTCCAAAAGGGCTGACTGGAAATTTTCTCCGTGTTATCGCCGATCATCGGCGTTTAAATAAATTGCCTGAAATTATTAAAGGCTTTCATATTCTTGCTGCGCGTGCGCGTGGTGAGGTTTCTGCTGAGGTAATCTCAGCCCTTACGTTAACAGACGTACAGGAAAAAGAGTTGAAAGCAGCGCTTAGTCAAGTGGTTGGTAAAGATGTTGCATTAAATGTAACTGTGGATCCAGCTATTCTTGGCGGTCTTGTTGTGCGCGTAGGTTCACGACAGATCGATACATCGCTGCGCACTAAATTGTCTTCGCTCAAGCTTGCACTGAAAGAGGTCGGCTGATGGATATTAAACCGTCGGAAATATCGCAAATCCTAAAAGAGCAAATTAAGAATTTTGGCCAAGAGGCTGAAGTTTCTGAAGTTGGTCAGGTATTGTCTGTGGGTGATGGTATTGCCCGTATTTATGGTCTTGATAATGTTCAGGCCGGTGAAATGGTTGAGTTCCCCGGTGGTATCCGTGGTATGGCGCTCAATCTTGAAGCTGATAATGTTGGTGCCGTTATTTTCGGACCTGACCGTAATATCAGTGAAGGTGACACTGTTCGCCGTACCAAGTCGATTGTGGATGTGCCAGTTGGCCCAGAATTGCTTGGCCGCGTCGTTGATGCACTTGGTAATCCAATTGATGGCAAAGGTCCAATCAATGCAAAGGAACGCCGCCGCGTCGATGTGAAAGCACCTGGTATCATTCCACGTAAGTCTGTTCATGAGCCAATGTCAACCGGTCTTAAAGCCATTGATGCGCTTATTCCAGTTGGTCGCGGTCAGCGCGAATTGGTTATTGGCGATCGTCAAACTGGTAAGACTGCAATTATTCTTGATACTTTCCTTAACCAGAAGTCAGTGCATGATGCAGGTCCTGAAAAAGACAAGCTTTATTGCATTTATGTTGCGGTTGGTCAAAAACGTTCAACCGTTGCACAATTTGTGAAGGTTTTGGAAGAACGCGGCGCTCTTGAATACTCAATCGTTGTTGCAGCTACCGCTTCTGAACCAGCTCCAATGCAATATTTGGCTCCATTTGCAGCTTGTGCAATGGGCGAGTATTTCCGTGATAATGGCAAGCACGCTCTTATCGCTTATGATGATTTGTCTAAGCAAGCTGTTGCTTATCGTCAAATGTCCTTGCTTCTTCGTCGTCCGCCAGGCCGCGAAGCTTATCCAGGTGACGTTTTCTATTTGCACTCACGCCTTTTAGAGCGCGCTGCAAAGCTTAACGACGATAATGGCGCAGGTTCATTAACCGCGTTGCCAGTTATTGAAACTCAAGCAAATGACGTTTCTGCCTATATTCCAACCAATGTGATCTCGATTACCGATGGTCAGATTTTCTTGGAAACCAATTTGTTTTATCAAGGTATTCGCCCTGCTGTTAACGTTGGTCTTTCCGTATCACGCGTTGGTTCATCAGCGCAGATCAAGGCAATGAAACAAGTTGCAGGTTCGATTAAGGGTGAGCTTGCTCAGTATCGTGAAATGGCTGCCTTCGCGCAGTTCGGTTCGGATCTTGATGCGGCAACCCAGCGTTTGCTTAACCGTGGTGCCCGTTTGACTGAGCTTTTGAAACAGCCGCAATTCTCACCGCTTAAAACCGAAGAACAAGTTTGTGTGATCTTCGCTGGTGTGAACGGCTATCTTGATAAGCTTGCTGTTAATCAGGTCGGTAAATTTGAACAAGGTTTATTAGCCTTGCTTCGTACCGAGCACAAGGATATCCTTGAAGGCATTCGCGATCAAAAACAGGTAACTGATGAGCTTAAAGGCAAGCTTGTCGAATTGCTTGGCAATTATGCAAAGAACTTTGCTTAACACTGACGGGACGGTTTAATGGCTTCGCTAAAAGATCTCAGAGACCGTATCGCCTCAGTTAAGGCGACGCAAAAAATTACCAAGGCGATGCAAATGGTCGCCGCGGCAAAATTGCGTCGCGCCCAAGAGGCAGCTGAGGCTGCGCGTCCATATTCTCAGCGTATGGCATCTGTTCTTGCCAATATCGCTGCTAATGTAAGCCCAGAAGATGCACCGCGTTTAATGGCAGGTACAGGCAATGATCAAGTTCATCTTGTTGTTGTTTGTACAGCTGAGCGCGGTCTTTGCGGCGGCTTTAATTCGCAAATTGCGCGTCATGCTCGTGAATATATCCGCACTCTTTTGCAAGATGGTAAGCAGGTAAAACTGATTACTGTTGGTAAAAAAGGCGCAGATATTCTAAAGCGTGACTTTAGCAAGCTTATTATTGATCATGTTGATTTGCGTGATGCCAAACAAGTTGGTTTTGCTCATGCACAGCGTATTTCCAACAAGATTGTCAACTTGTTTAATGATGGTGGATTTGACGTTTGTTCATTGTTTTATTCCGAATTTAAGTCGGTTATAAATCAAGAGCCAACCCGTTTGCAACTCATCCCAGCAAGTGCAGGTGACGTTGTTGCAGATAATGCTGATGTCAATGGCGCGCTTTATGAATATGAACCAGATGCTGCATCTATTCTTGATGAGCTTATCCCACGAAATTTAACTGTTCAGGTATTTCGGGCATTGCTTGAAAATGCTGCCGGTGAAATGGGTGCTAAGATGAGCGCTATGGATAATGCAACGCGTAATGCTGGCGATATGATCAACAGATTGTCGATCACCTATAACCGCCAACGTCAGGCGCAGATTACAACAGAATTAATTGAAATTATCGCAGGTGCTGAAGCGCTGTAATAAGCGTTTTATTTCCTGCTATTATTTACAATAATGAAACAAAAGGGGCAAATCCTTGAAGCATTTTAAACAATGCCGCATAATTGCCCCAATACTATTTAACCCATGCAGCGGCAGAAACTGCAACAGCTGCGTCAATAACAGGTAAAGGATCCTTTAGGATGGATACATCAAAAGGTCATGTCGGTCGCGTCAAGCAGATTATCGGTGCTGTCGTTGACGTTCAGTTCGATGAGCATCTACCGCTCATTCTTAACGCCATTGAAACAACAAATCTCGGTAATCGTCTTGTTCTCGAAGTTGCACAGCATCTTGGTGAAAATACTGTTCGTTGTATTGCTATGGACTCGACTGAAGGTCTTGTTCGCGGTCAAGAAGTAACAGACACTGGTGCCCCGATTTCAGTTCCAGTTGGTGAAGGTACGCTAGGTCGTATCATGAACGTTATCGGTGAGCCTGTTGATGAAGTCGGTCCGATTGTTGCTTCTGCAACACGCGCTATTCACCAGCCAGCTCCAGAATATGTTGAGCAATCAACAGAATCTGAAATTCTCGTCACTGGTATTAAGGTTGTTGATCTTCTCGCACCTTATGCAAAGGGTGGTAAGATCGGTCTTTTCGGTGGTGCGGGCGTTGGTAAAACCGTTCTCATTATGGAGCTCATCAACAATATCGCGAAAGCCCATGGTGGTTATTCGGTATTTGCCGGTGTTGGTGAACGTACCCGTGAAGGTAACGATCTTTATTACGAAATGATTGACAGTAAGGTAAATGTTGATCCTAAGGAACATGATGGTTCCGCAGAAGGTTCAAAATGCGCCCTCGTTTACGGTCAGATGAATGAGCCTCCTGGGGCTCGTGCTCGTGTGGCTTTGTCAGGTCTAACCGTTGCTGAATATTTCCGTGATGCTGGACAGGACGTTCTTTTCTTCGTGGATAATATTTTCCGCTTTACACAAGCAGGTTCTGAAGTGTCAGCGCTTCTTGGCCGTATTCCATCAGCTGTTGGTTATCAGCCAACCCTTGCTAATGAAATGGGCGCTTTGCAAGAGCGTATTACAACTACCAACAAGGGTTCGATTACTTCAGTGCAGGCTATTTACGTTCCTGCCGATGACTTGACCGATCCTGCACCTGCAACATCATTTGCTCACTTGGATGCAACAACTGTTCTTTCACGTAGCATTGCTGAAAAGGGTATTTATCCTGCGGTGGATCCACTTGATTCATCAAGCCGTATGCTTGACCCACTCGTAGTTGGTGAAGAGCATTATGAAATTGCCCGTCAAGTGCAGACCATTTTGCAGCGTTATAAGTCATTGCAAGATATTATCGCAATTCTTGGTATGGATGAGCTATCAGAAGAAGATAAGCTGACTGTTGCTCGTGCACGTAAGATTGAACGCTTCTTGTCACAGCCATTCCACGTAGCTGAAGTATTTACTGGTTCACCGGGTAAGTTGGTTGCTCTTGAAGACACGATTAAAGGCTTTAAGGGTCTTTGCGCAGGTGATTACGATCACCTTCCAGAACAAGCTTTCTACATGGTTGGTTCTATTGAAGAAGCAATCGAAAAAGCTCAGCGTCTTGCTGCCGAGGCTGCTTAATAAATATTGGCGCTGTTATAGATATTGTTTATAACAGCGCTTAGTTCTACTGGTTTTGGTATAATTATTTAAGGGTACTGTTGTTCCAAGGTAATTTCCCAAAATATTATCAGCGCAAGCTGAATATAATTATTTTATATCTCTTTGTTTTGTTGCATAGCTATTCACCTCATTTTTTGAAGGGATTCTATGCTCTAATGATTGAAAGCAAATGAACATGGCCGATACCTTTCAATTTGAACTCGTTGCACCTGAAAAGCTTCTTCTTTCAGAACAAGCGCTTGAAGTTCAGCTTCCTGGCAGTGAAGGTTATTTGACAGTAATGGCCAATCATGCGCCAACAATGACCCGTCTCATGCCCGGCGTTGTACGTGTAAAAATTGCTGGCAAGGACGAAAAGGCTTTTGTGGTATTTGGCGGTTTTGCCGATATTACTCCGCAATCTTGCGCAATTTTGGCGGAAGCTGCTCATCCTTTGGAAGCTTTTGATCCAGCAGAGCTTGAAGAGCGTATCGCTGCTGCTAAGGCTGAACTTGATGGTGCTACCAATGATGATCACCGTAACCGCGCTGAAGATTTCTTATATGAATTAACCACCGTGCGCGGCGTTCTTACTATGGCTTAAGCAAAGTGCTGTTGATACGGCAGTTTTGATTGTCGAATTACGAATTTTTTAAACAACGAAAGATTGCCTCTTTCGTTGTTTTTTTATTGCCGAAAATGTCGTGCTTTCGGTAGATTTAGTTTTACACCAGTCAAATGCAATATTGAGGTTGAATCGCACAATTGAGGGGGGTATCACAAATAAGGTTAAATGGTGTTAATTAATAAATCAGGAGATGCCATGCTGTATATTATCGGGCAAACCAAATATTGGTTAAATGAAAAAGGCGACGATATTCATTTATATATCAATGATGAGCTTATACACATATTCAAACGGCCAATATATCCGGCAAGTCTTACAATTGTTGATGAACATACACTTTATTGTTGGTTCTGCACTCGGCTCGCAAAAATCCAAAATAAGCGGGTGGTAATGGAGTATGATGAAGAAAACGAAATGCGGGCCATTTTCATTGTGAATGATGAAATGGCTATTTTAGTAACTGAGTTATCGATAATGTGGCGTTCGTTAGCTGATTGGTCAAAGCTTTATGAATATGATCACTATGATGTAATATTGGAGTATAAAATTATCGCCTTTAATAAGGTATATATAAAAGATTTTGATGGTGTAGAATATCTAGTTAACCTAAATGGTCATGTAAAAAAGCTTGACGCGAAGTTTATGTAAAATTTTGGAATTTCACATTTACTTTCAAAGAGTAAGCGCCCTAAAAGATATGCTGATATAAAAACACCACAGCGCTTCAATTTGTAAAATTTGATTATTCCCAAAAAATAGATAAATGGATAAAATAGCGATATTATTATAAATGGAAGGCTCGTGTTTAGTTTTTGGTTAAAAATTCTCTCGCGCCTTTTTGTAAATATGGTGTGAGCTTATCAATATCTACACGCATAATCGGTCCTTCACAATTGCGATCCGCCGTGGAAATGGACTTGTTACCAAAGGCGATGGAACGATTATCCGCATAGAAAAATGTAAGATAATCTGCCATAAAATCTGCGCATTCATCCCATTCCACCCAATCTTTTTGCTTTCGATTTTTATTATGTTGGCTTTTAAGAAATTTTAAAAAATTCTCTCTAGTTGGGAAATTGTATGAGTTATCTGTCTTGTCGCCGTAGATTTTCGCAAAATTAAAGATTTTTTGCCAATCTAGCTCGCGCCCCAAAGTCATATCAATAGCTGTCTGTTCTGTGAAAATTGATGGGTGTGCACCGCCGCAATAGGCATCGATTGATTGTTCATACACCAACAAATTTTTAGATGCATATATGACACCAACCTTTTGCAATTCAAAGCCTGTCCGTCCAGCCCAAGGTGCTACTTCATAATATTGGCTGGAAAGACATTCAAATGCACTTTGTGATAGTTGCCAAAATTGGGCTTGCAGTTGTTGATTGACAGTATTTTTAATGGCATTATCAGGAAAATCTGCCAATTTGAAAAATGTAATATTGTTTCGCGGATCTTTGACATATTGCCAACTTATTCCATTTTGTTGCTGTATCTTTCCAGTTTCTTTAGCGTGCCCTTGAAGCTTGAGCGTATCATAAGGTGAGAATTCGCCATTAGATAGCGAATAAGAATGTCCTCCCGAATAGCGATCTACTTCCTCAAGCTCAAATTTGGTCGCCATCTTTTTGTCGTCGAATTCCCAAGTGCCCGAATATTTTTGTTCATCAAACGTGCCTATAAAGCGCCCTTTTGGTCGCATGAAAACTGGAACATCAGCAAAATATTCATCAAATTTTTGATATGGATAGTCCTTTAACGGATAGGGCTCAGCGATGCTTGCTATCGTTCCCTTTATTGGAATATCAATGCCTGATTTTTCATAAAAATATCGCCCCTTTACAACTTTATCAGGCCTAAATGACAGTTCCATAATAATCGGTGAGTAACCGATAGTTCCTTTATAAATAACCCGTTCATCATAATCAAACTCCGCCAAAATCACTTGGTATTTATCTGATAATTCATCGAAATATTTAAATTTGTTTTGTTTAAGCAGTTTAATGAAATCTTTGCGATTAATGTCCGCTATTGCTTCTTTTGCAACTAACCTAAATACAATATTGGTAATTTCCTCTTTATAAAAATATTTGCGTTTTGCGTCTATATTACCGTCTGGACGTTGGCTAAACTGCCATGTCGCATAACCACTGCCAAGGCCTATATCTGAAAGAGCTGATTGATTGGCCTTGTCATTGTTACCTTCTAACGCCCATATGTCGCCATCCGTTCTCATGCGGCCAATTAAAGATTGGTCAGAAAAGCGGTAAAGTTCGAGCACAACAACATTATCATCAATATCTGCAGCATAGATAAAATGATCTAACGCCTTTGCAGGAGCTGTTGCTGTTAAGAATAATAAAACAAAACATAATAAACGCTGAACCATTTTTTTCCTCACAAATTTTCATCATGAAAATAAGAATATGCTTTATATTGATTTACATCATGTCGGTAAAATAGGCTTAAATATATGCTTTTTATTATTTCATTCGCTCATAGAGGTAAAGCGTTCTAAAATACGTTTTTTTAAAACTTCACGCACGCTGCGATAGGCATCTAAGATTTGCTCGCGTGAGCCCGTTGCTAAAGCAGGATCTGGCATTGGCCAATATTCAACATCGACTGAAAAAGAGCGCATTTCTTCTAATACCGCATGGTGAGCCTGCGGCGTTAGCGTAATGATAAGGTCAAAGAAACCATCGGATAAATCTTCCAATCCGCGTGGGTTATGGCTATCAAGCGATAGACCTTCTTCGGCTATAATGGCTGATGCAAATGGATCGCGCTCACCGCGATTAACGCCGGCTGATGCGACATAAATTTTGGGGAAAAGATGATGCATTAAAGCTTCTGCGATAGGCGAGCGGATGGAATTCATGCCGCACACAAAAAGCACTGAGCTTGGTTGTGATATTTTTGGTAAAAAATGATCCATATCAACCCCGCCAATGTAAAACGCATAAAAGTGTAAAAAGTCGGCGTGCGGTTTTAAAGTCCATATCTATTTTACCGCTTAACCGATCTAGCAGGGTTTGTGATCCCTCATTATGCAAGCCGCGCCGCCCCATATCAATCGCTTCAATTTTGCTCGGAGCGGCAAGGCGAATGGCTTCATAATAGGATTCACATATCAAAAAATAGTCTTTGACTATGCGCCTAAATGGTGTGAGTGACAAAATATGGGTGGTAACCCATGTTCCGTCACTGCGTGAAATGTCAAAGACAAGGCGTTTTTCAATTAAGGACAGTTTAAGATTATAGGGCCCGCCAATGTCATCGCCAGAGGGAAAAAACTGGTTTTCCTCAATAAGATCGAAAACAGCTACTTCGCGCTCATGTTCAACCTCTGGAGTGGAGCGGCTAATGGTCTCGTCAAATTCAATACCAATCAACCGCGCATTTTCATTAAATTCACTCATTGAGTTCTAACCTTAAAGTCTTTTGCGTAAGCGTCAATATGGCTTCGTAAAATTTTAAAGATTTAACCGCACTGCCACCGAATAAGCATGGCCGTCTAACCCTTCTTCTTCAGCAATGCGAATGGCGGCTGGTCCAAGCACGCGCAATTGTTCGGCATTTAATTTCATCACTGAGCTGCGTTTCATAAAATCAAAAACCGAAAGCGGAGAAGAAAAACGAGCAGAACGCGCCGTTGGTAAAACATGGTTTGAACCGCCAACATAATCACCAATAACTTCAGGCGTGTAACTGCCAAGAAAAATTGCGCCAGCATTGCGTATCATTGGCAATAAAGCATCTGGGTCTTGTACGGCAAGTTCCAGATGTTCAGCCGCAAAGCGATTAACCAGCGGCATTGCATTTTGAAAATTATCAACCAAAATAATTGCACCAAAATCACGCCAACTCTGCTCGGCTATTTTTGCGCGTTTGCGTATTTTGAGTTGCGCTTCAACCGCTTTTTCAACTTCTTTTGCAAAAACCTCATCATCGGTGATAAGTACTGATTGAGCTGCAACATCATGCTCAGCTTGCGCTAATAGGTCAGCTGCAATCCAATCAGCATTATTATTTTTGTCCGCTAGTACCAAAATTTCAGAAGGGCCAGCAATCATATCAATGCCAACAATGCCAAATACTTGGCGCTTTGCTGCGGCTACATAGGCATTGCCGGGCCCAACAATCTTGGCAACAGGTGCAATGGTTTGTGTACCATAGGCAAGGGCAGCAATCGCTTGTGCACCGCCAACACGATAAATTTCATCAACGCCGGCAAGCTTTGCAGCGGCAAGCACCAAGGGGTTAATTTTGCCATCAGGGGTTGGTACCACCATAACAAGGCGCTCTACACCCGCAACTTTTGCAGGAACGGCATTCATCAATACCGAGCTTGGATAGCTTGCTGTGCCACCTGGTACGTAAAGCCCAACAGATTCAACCGCTGTCCACCGCCAACCCAGTTCAACTCCCAAATCATCGCTAAACTTTTTGTCCTGTGGCAATTGGTGCTGATGATAGGCCTTGATGCGGTCATGGGCAAGTTGCAACGCCGCCATTGTGTCACTATCAATACTTGCAGCAGCAGTTTCAATATCCTGTTGGCTTATTGCAATGCCCGTTTCGCGAAGGTCAATGCGATCAAATTGCAGGGAATATTCAATTAGGGCTTCGTCACCATTTTCGCGCACATGATGGATAACAGCGCGCACAACATCGTCAACATCTTGGGATACTTCTCTTTTAGAGCCGAGAAATTGTTTAAATTTTGCTTCAAAATCATTGTTTTGTTGACGAAGAACAAGAACCATTTTTATCCTACCCATGCATAAAGGCAATAGCAATGCCTTTGCTGCGCATTATCTGCGACACTTAAATTATACTCTAGGTGAAATTGCCTTAATATCGACAAAAGCGCAAGGGGTGAGAATAAATGTTTAGGCTAAGATTTATTAAGCGTTGAATAAAGAGTGGCAAATCAAATCCATTTCCATTCACATTATTAGCTCTATAAATTGTACGAATTATTAAACGGCAAGTGCTATAAATAAATGTGATTTTCTATTTTTTTAAAAAAATGCTTAAGATATTGTTCAGAATATTTTTCGGCAAAGCCAATGATTTTGCGGTTAAGTCTATTATATAAATAAATTAGTTAGCTTTTTATTGGAGGGTGGTATGGAACGACCAAGAATACTGGTTTTAGGTGCTGGCGGAATTGGTGGCTATTATGGCGGGCGTCTTGCCGAAATTGGCGGCGATGTTACTTTTTTGGTTCGTGAAAAGCGACAAGCTAATATTGAACAAAACGGGCTTGTCATTGCAAGTCCTGCAGGCAATGCAATTATCAAGGCAAAAACCATACTTGCTAGCGAGTTGCAGCCAAATTATGATTTCATATTTTTAACCTGTAAAGCCTATGATCTTGATGACGCTATCGCCGCTATTGCTCCGGCTATGGGGGAGGGGGCATCGCTTGTTCCGTTTTTAAATGGCATGGCGCATATGGATAGATTGAACGAAATTTTTGGCAAGGCCAATGTTCTTGGTGGTTCAGTTATTATTCAGGCAACGCTTGGGCAAGATGGTGTTATTCACCACCTTAATAATACAGCAACATTGGTTTTTGGTGAGCAAGATGGCGGTTTGAGTGAACGCACTGAAATGCTGGATAGTGCTTTTAATGGTGCTAAAGGATTACAAGTTTCAGCCGTTCCTGATATTTTACAAAGAATGTGGAATAAATGGGTGCAGCTATCGGCTTTTGCCGGCATGACTTGCCTTATGCGTGCAAGCCTTGGCGATATTAATCGCGCCCATGGCGGACGTGAAGCCATGTCGCGCTATATCATAACCAATGCGGAAATTGCCGCCCATTATGGATTTGCGGTTAATGCAGATGCTTTTGATGCTATAAAGCATTTTTTGCTCGATGATCAATCAGTTGGCACATCTTCAATGTTGCGCGATATAGAACAGGGCAATCGTGTCGAAGGCGATCAAATTTTAGGCGACCTTTTACAACGCGCCGAGGCTGCAAATATAAAGCATCCAATTCTTGAGCTTGCCTATAGCCATGTCAAAGCATATGAAGAGCGTAAAAAACGTGAAACTAGTCCACGTTAATATTTAGTTGTTATAGCTTTCTTTTGCTTATTATTACATTCTGGTTTTGTCAGTCTATCAAGGTAAAACCAGAATAAACTAATGCCTTTAAAACATGCGTCCACCAAGTGGTACCGTTTTATCGGGAGTTAGCAACACAACATCGCCTTTTTCATCGGGAAGTCCAAGCGTTAGCACTTCAGACATAAAAGGGCCAATCTGGCGTGGCGGAAAATTGACCACCGCTAAAACCAACTTTCCAACAAGATCATCAAGCTGATAATGATTGGTAATTTGTGCCGATGATTTTTTAAGGCCAATGTCAGCGCCAAAATCAATCAGCAATTTATAAGCAGGCTTACGTGCTTGCGGAAAAGTCTCAGCTTCAATTATCTTGCCAACACGGATATCAACTTTTTCAAAATCTGCAAAATCAATCACTTTTATCTCCTCGGTCAAAATGATATTGGCATAATAGCTTCACTTGCGAGACAAAACCATCACAGATTGCCGCGATTGGTTGCAACCCATATACCAATCTGACGAATGGTTTCCGTTGCAATTGCGTCATATCCGTCTTTGGTGATACTTGCCCAAAAGCCATCACGCGCCGGTACCAATACACGATTTAGCACATATTTTCCTTCAATGCGGTGTAGTCGTGATCCATCCTTATCAACAATATCGAAGACATAAAGAACCATATTTTCGTCAGGGCTTTCATCAACTATAACCGAGAAGTAGCCCTTAATATAATATTGCGCTTTATCAGGCATGCCGCGGTAAATTTTGATTTTTTGCTCATCACCCTCATCAATGAAGGCATCGCTGAGTTGTTTGGCCGCAGCAACGGTTGCATTATCAAGGGAAATAATACCAAAGGCAGGACTTGAAGCAGTTTTGCTGCCAAGTCCTAGATGCTGACATCCTGTCAAAATTAAAACAGTAAATATAGAAAAAATAGTAAAAATTTTGTTTTTCATCAAATTTTCAACATTTCGAGAAATCATGAAATTATTTTAAACGCAATTTACAATAAAAAAAGCGATATTTTTGCTTTATTCATGAATTTTTTGCAATAAATATTAATTGCAAAATTATCTGCCTATATGAGAGCTTGGAAATACTCAATATATTCCAATGAGACGCAACGTAGTTTATTTTGATATTTTATAAACCAACAATAATTCTGCCAACGATACATTGACAGTAATAATCAATGATTTTATTTGCTTTTTAACGCAAAATTGGATTTAACGTGTGGCGTGACAGCGGCTTTGCACCTTCTTCATCAATAAGATAAGAAGCGCCTAGAGTCATTGCTGTACCACTATCTGAATCAAAAACCATAGCATGGGCAAAAAGCGTCATGTCGGGTGCAATTTCAAACGGACTTTCTGCTTCAAAATGTTCCATTTCCATCCATGTTGGTGCAAAGCGGGCACCAATGGAGTAGCCGCAAGAACTCAAACGATGGCGCGTTAAGTCATGCTTTTCCATAACGGCGGTAAATGTATCAAAAATACCAGAAAATATTGCCCCTGGTTTCATTGCCGTTTGAATAGCTAAAATGGCTTCAAATGCTGCATCATAAAGCTGGTGATGGCGCGGTGTTGGAGTGCCGATCAATATAGTGCGCAACATCGGAGCATGGTAGTGGCGATAGGCTCCGGCCCATTCAAGGGTTAATTGGTCATTGTCATCAAGCTTGCGTCTACCGGTTTTGGAACGACATAAAAGCGCATCTTTACCTGAACCAATAATATAATCATTGGCGGGAAAATCACCGCCACCAATAAAATTAGCGCTAATCATAGCAGCTAAAATATCACCTTCATCGCTGCCTGCTTGAATTTTGGGTAAAGCCGCATCAAGCACATCATCGGATAATTGCGCAGCTTTTTTAATGTAGGTAATCTCTTCTTGGCTTTTTATTAAGCGTAGATGGTCAATCAAACCAGAAATATCAACAATTTTGGCAAAGCTGGTCAATTGCTCGTCAACAAGGCGGCAACTTGCACCATCAAGACCATAGGAGCGATATTCCAAACCAATACGACAACCCAAAAGCTCCATATCGTTTAAAAGATTGCGTAAATCAAAGGCGGGATTGGCGTTTTCACGGTCACGCCAAATAACAATATTTTTGATTGTTGATGTTTCTTGTGCTTGGCGCAAATCTGGTAAACGCGTTAATAATACTTTTTCACCATTAGCTTTAACAATAAGGCATTGAAAGAAACAAAAGCCAAATGTATCAAAGCCCGTCAACCAGTAAAGACTTTCTTGTGAAAAAAGTACCACGGCATCAAGCTTATCAATCGTCATTTTTTCGATTAGGCGGGCTTCACGCTTTTTAAATTCTTCAGTAGAAAAATATAAACCCATTCTTATTCCCCTAGCATAATCGCTGAAATTTGCCGACCATAATCCATCTCATTTTGATGGGTTTTACGACGATATGAAAAAAAACGTGCCTGATCAGCATAGGTGCACAGGTTAAGTGCATAATCCTTCACTTTATTAAGGCGCAAACGGACAGTTAAAAATGCCCACAAATTGAAAAAATAGTGGTCAGCGCGGTTCGATGGTCGAAAGTAAACCATATTATTAGCATCAAGGTCAAGAAAGCTATGCAAAAACTCTGCACCAACTTCATAATTATTGGGGCCAATGCAGGGGCCAACCGCAACCGCTATGTCTTCGCGCTTACTACCAAGGGCTTCCATGGCGGCTATAGTATTATCAATAATACCATAAAGCGCACCGCGCCAACCCGCATGGGCTGCACCAATAATTCCACCCTTACTATCAGCAAATAATAAAGGTCCGCAATCGGCAGTTAAGATGCCAAGCGCAAGCCCCGGCACATTGGTTACCATGGCATCAGCCTTTGGACGCTCACTCGAAAAAGGCGCTGTCACTGTTACGACATCGCATGAATGCACCTGATAGCAAGTCAAAAGCTTGTCGCTAGTAATATGAAAATTTGCAGCGACACGATTGCGGTTCTCAAGCACCAAATTTGGCTCGTCATCAGAGCCTTGACCAAGGTTAAGGCTCTCATAAATGCCACTTGATACGCCGCCTTGACGGGTAAAAAAGCCATGTTGTATCTGCGCGCCGCAATGATCGTTAAAAGCGGTGTTTATAATCGGCATAGGCTTATTATTCATGCTGTTTTTCCGCCTTTTAACTGTTTTAGAATTGCTGATCAAAGGGTATTATAGGGGTATTTTTATCACTTACACATAATACTTTAAAGAGCCCGCCCATTTTCCCACCTATTTTCCCACTAATTTTATCATCACCTGCGAGCCGCTCAACATCATTGCGGATTTTCTCTTGAAATAGGCTGTCGCGACCTTGCCCAAGAGTTTGCGCTCGCTCAATTAGCCCTAAGGACAATAAAAATTCGCCTTGAGTGGTCATATAGGTTTGACAGTGCATTAGCTGCGCGCGTTGGTTAAGGGCGGCAAAATCCACATGTGATGTTAAATCATCTTTTCCAGGGCTTGCAAGAGGATCACTAAATTGATGTTTTGACATGGCTTGCAATGTGTCAGCCGGTTTTGGCTCAATAGCACCATAATCAATAATCAAGGCAGCACCGCGATATTGCACAATATGGCTGGCTATTTCATCCATCAGGCTTTCACGCGCTGGCGACACCTCGATAATATCACCTTCTTTTATAATTGGTAGGGCATAGGGTAAGGCTGGTGGTGAAATAATTGAGCCCAAACCAAAAATAAGAGCCATTTCATTCTTGCTGTCAGGCGAAACACCAACCATTCTTTCTCGCCAATTTTGACCATCAAAAAAATATTGATAGATCGGCAAACAGTCAAATAATTCATTGGCAAGCAAAATAACCGGCATCGCCGGTAGTAAGCTAAAATGATCAATCCATGTAATATTGCTATTATGGCTAGCAAGGCGTTGTTTTTGCTTTTCTCGCAATTTCGGGCTAGTTTCAATAAGAAAAACTTTCGCCGCGTTAAAACAGTTCAAATCGAGCTTTTTAATGGTGCGCAAAACATCGTCCATTAAGGTACCACGACCAGGGCCCATTTCACATAAGCTAAAATCAGCAGGCTCCCCCATCGCACGCCACGATAAAACAACCCAAACACCGAGCATTTCACCAAACATCTGGCTTACTTCGGGTGCGGTGATAAAATCACCATCACGGCCAAAGGGATCAGCAGTTTTATAATAGCCATATTGTGGATCAGCCAAACAAAATGTTATGAATTGGCTAATGCTTAAAGGACCATGCTCTTGGATGGTTACAATAAGCTTTTCCTTTAAACTATTAAGGTTTGCTGTTGTCATCATCATTATTAAACTTGTTGTGCGGTTGCTTTATTGCTGATTAAAGCATAGATAATCATGCACAAACCAACGCCAACCATTGGTAGTGATAATAGCATGCCCATGGTGAGCCAGTCGCCATTTGCATCGGCATTTAATAAATGAATAGCTGTGTCGCGATTAGGCCAACCAAGGGCGAAAAAACTGCCACTCGGCTCGCGGAAAAACTCAACAAAAATACGGGCAAGTCCATAGCCCATAACAAATGTACCGCTAACAAGACCGGGTTTTTTCAAGGCTTTGAACGCAAAAATGATGATTGCTAGCACAATAAACAGTAACAGTCCTTCGGTAAGCGCTTCATAAATTTGGCTTGGATGACGCGGAATGCCGCCTGCTTCTCCAGGAAATAATACAGCCCAAGGAATAGTAAAGGCTTCGCGCCCCCATAATTCATTATTGATGAAGTTACAAACGCGCACAACACCAAGGCCAACTGGCACACCGGCGGCAATGGTATCAAACATTGAAAATGTATTAATTTTGTTTTTAAGTGCAAAAAATACCATGGCAAGTGCCATGCCAATAAAACCACCATGAAATGACATGCCGCCATCCCAAACTGCGATGATTTTACCGGGATTAGCAAAATAAAAATCAGGGCGGTAAAATAATACTTCACCTAAGCGACCACCAACAACGACACCTAATACTGCCCAAATGACGAAATCATCAAGCCTGTTTGGTTCCATTGGCGGTTGGTTATTTTTCCATAATTGTGGGCGGCGCAAGAGAAATGTACCATACCACCATGCAAAAAGAATGCCGACAACATAACCAAGGCCATACCAACGCGGCTCAAAAGGACCAAGATGGATGATTACAGGATCAATATTGGGAAATGCCAAAGCGCTAAAAGAAAGAATACTACCCATTTAATTATCCTGTAAATGCATGGTGGTTCGACGTCACCAAGATGAAAAACATTTGGCTAGAAAATAAACTTTTCGACACATCTGTCAAATTTAAAAATCCTACCAGAAATACCCAAAATATTCGTTTTTATGAGAAAGTGCTTTTATTTTTTTTTGCCTGTATTAAATTAAACCTACCAACTTAACATTTCACCCTATATGAGAGGGTGATCTGCACAATTTAAGGTGTGATCCTTATATTGTTTAAAATATGTCAATGAAAAGAGGAATGAATAATATGAGCAACGGATCTAACCGTATTTTTGATGATTTGGCAAAGCTTGCAACCGACGCAGCTGGTGCTGCACAAGGTGTGCGCCAAGAAGTAGAAACCGCATTTCGCGCCCAAGCTGAGCGTGCTGTCAATAAGCTTGATCTTGTCAGTAAGGAAGAGTTCGAGGTAGTAAAGGCGCTTGCCGTTAAAGCACTTGATGCGAATGAAGCATTGCAAAAACGGGTAAAAATTCTGGAAGAAAAACTGGATTTGGCTAATAAAGCTTAAAAAGCGATTAATAAAACGTAAAGTTAAAAAGTAATCCCCATTTTTTTAACGCCTGTTGAAAAGTCAAAAAGCTATATTATCAGAATCTCTTAGCTTGGCCGGAAATATTTTTTCCGGCCTTTGTTTTTTTTAACCACAGCTTTTTTAAATCGGGGGACTAGCACTTACAACGCCAATCAATACACTGAAAATACTTGTTGATTCGTATAAGGGTCATTCAAGCGTATGAAAATATGGTGGTTTGTTTGTCGTTCGCCTAATTTCATAGTCTTTGTGTTTTTGCGTTAAAAAATAATTACTTTTGTCGTGCGCAGGCTTTGTCTTGTCGCGCAGAGTTATTATTCTGCTTTTTAATGGCTTTGCGCGTGGTTTTGAACGCTAGCATTGCTCTTTTAAAAAGCAAAAGAGTTTAAATATCGATCTTGCATTTAAAATGCTGATTTTTGGAATGATAGGAAAAGAAATGAGACTTGTTCATGACGCCAAAGAGCGTGAGGCACATCCAGTTGATGTGATTGAACAGATTGCATATGGGCATGACTGGTCTTTCGAGCGCACAGCCGAAGATGAGATTGCTGTTTGCATAACTGGCAGCAAAGCCGAATATTATGTTTCATTTTCATGGATGGAAGACTTTGAAGCCTTGCATCTTGCTTGCTCTTTTACCTTAAATGTTGACGCATCGCGTCGCAGTGAAATGATTGATCTTTTGTCGATTATCAATGAAAAAATGTTGGTTGGTCATTTTGATTATTGGACAGAAGATCGTGCCGTTATGTTTCGGCAAACGCTGTTGTTAAGCGGCGGGTTACATCCCAATGATGCACAGGTGAAGATGTTATTAATGACAGCGCTTGATGCATGTGAAGAACATTTTGTCGCTTGTGAGAGTGTTGCTCGCGATGGGATGGATGCACAAGTCGCGCTGCGCCATGCAATGTTTGAAACAATTGGCAATGCTTAAGCATATTAATAGTTTAGTGTTTTATCTCTATTGGATATTATTTTATTGAGATTTTAGCATGGGGCTATTGGTTATGTGCACTTCTAAAAGCATTTTATGGTGATTTACGTTTTGTTTTTGAAATGCAGTTATTGAAGAAAACTTTAAATAATTGCTTATTCTTGATAAGATAACTTGCCCATATTGTATTTGTTCTAAAATGGCTTCATCTAGGTTGGATAATGTATTATTGCGGTTGGAATAATAATCTTTACCAAAAGCTGCGACGTTAGATAGATGGAAACTGTATTAATCTAAAGTTACATCGAAATAATCCGACAGATAATTTGCCGCAATATCGGCAAGTTCAACTCCATTATAAGGTGTTTGGTGGTCCGCATAATTTGCCATTGAATGCTGGCAAAGTGCAAAATCTTTCCAGATTAATTCAATTTTTTTGTTTTTTTTAAGGGCTTGCAAGCATTCTTCAAAGCTATTTAGACAGCCTCCCATGTAGCCAAACTTACCCCATAAGGCATAACCAAGTTCGCAATAAAATGCGAAATAATCAGTGATATATTTACCTTCAAGAATAATTTGATTTTTGATTGGTGTTGTTTGGACACCCGTTATACAAAGGCTAGCAGCAATATAAAGCTGCTTTTTATCGCCAATAAGACCAAACCATGGTCTGTGGTCTTCATTGGTAGAAAATGCATCAATGAGGGCGAAAACGCCAAATTGATAAGGTTTGGTTGGCACGGGTTGATATTCTTCTGCTTCAATAAGATTTATATTGATGACCAGATTGTTGAAGAATTTTTCAAAGCTAAAAATGTAAATATCAATGAAAATCTCCTTTTGATAACCATAGACTTTAATAAGATATTTTTGTCCATTTTTTAAACGGCTTAAACACGATTGATCGGGATAATCGCAGGAGAACGTAAATTCAAAATTATTGGCAAATATATCGAAGCATTCAATAAAATTTTGCATTTCAAACAGTGGAGCTTCTGTTTCATAATCACATAGAATATATTTTTGCATGGCAGCCAATTTTATCTTAAATTTTTGGCAAAATGCCTATTTTAAAATTAAAGTCATATGAGAAGATAATGCATCGACGATTTTATCAACTATTTCATGTCGATCCGTTTGATAGGGGTAATTATTTTCTATTGAATATTTTGCAGTTTCAAAATCATGCCAAGTTAGGCTAACTTCAGAATAACCTTCACATTCGCAAAAGCAATCAACTAATCCATCTAAGCAACGCCCCATATAGCCCAGACGCCCAGCAAAACCGTAACCAATTTCGCAAAAAAATGAATAATAATCAGTAATATATTTTCCCTCTATCGTTACTGACTTTTTTGCAACTCTTTTTGGTATACCGCTATAAAAAAGGCAAGTCGCCGTATAAAGCTTTTTGCGTTTGCCAATCATATTAAGCCACGGTCGCTCAATGGGTGAAGCTATAACTTGACGCAACAGGGTGAACATTCCAAAAGCTCGCATATTGCAGCTTATAAATAATTTGTTTCCTATTTTTTCAAAGGATTCAATATAAAGCCTATGCCTATCATTGCCTCTTGGGTGGAAAAAATCAATTTCATAAAATGTTTCGGGCCTTAAATTTTGCAAATCATAATTTGAAGGGGCATCGCAAACCAAAATGCCGTTTGATCCATCGTCATAAATATCAAAGCGTTCAGTAAGACCATTCATTGCGAAAAGCTTCTTTTTGCTATCCTCTTCGCATAAAAAATATTCGATCGAGTTAGGCATTGCCAATATATTCTCTTAGTTTCAGTTTTAAAATCAACTATAGAGCCAAAATTTATAATAAACAGATTATAAAATTGTGATAGCGAAAACTATAATCGGCACCTTGATGCGTATTGTTTACTTGATACATTAAAACAATCATAGAATGTTTAATTTCATTAAACTTATATTGCCTTATAATGCCTTGTAAATATTTACATCAAATTACGTGTTGAAGTTTAATATTTTTGTGTATCAACGCTTAGGTTTTTCCACTTAGCCAAGATATTCACTGCAAGGTTGTGGCAAAGCCTATCGGGTGCCATTAAAGCAAGATCTAACCATTTTTCGCCGCGTCTTGGGAACTGATGAAGTTTTTCTAATACAGTTTTCAATAAATCACATATAAAGGGCGACCATTCTGGGCTTTCAATCAAGTTTTCTTGGTTGAGCCATGGAAGTAAAATTTGGTTTTCGGCTAATAAAAGTGCTGCATCAAAAAATTGATCATTATCGGTATCAAAAAGAATGGACCAATAGTTCATTTGCGGTATGGTGCGCTGGCGTTCAAAATAATAAGGCCAAGCATCAATATGCAAAAAAGGTGCGGCTTCAGCAGCGCTTACAAACTCTAAGTCATCACCAAATTGCAATTTACGTAAAATTTGTGCTTTCCAACCCTGCCGCCGCGCCATATGGTTAATCGCTAAGATTGTTTTTTGGCGAAACTCCAAAGACCAACCAAGGCGCTCCAGATTTTGCCATTTTTCTTGATGCTCTTCCTCTAGCAAGGATTTTATGCAGAGCAAATTTTTAAACAGTGTGACATCCTTGATCGCCGCATCAGCCGCACTGTCCAACAATAGAGAAAGTGCCTTCGTACCTTGAATGAAAAAGGCTATAAGATAATCACCATCCTCATCAGGCCGCATAAGCACTGCCAAAATTCCAGCCGCTGCCAACAGCAATTTATCATCAGGTTCAAACGCTTCTAGCGCATGAACAAGCCCACATTTGGTTGCACATTTTAACGCGCATATCGGCTGCGAACATGCAGTTTTATAGCCCTCACATAATAACCAATGACGGATTTCATTATTATTGGTCCCCACAAGGCGGTCCATAATGAATAGGCGTCCCTTGCCATGAGTTTTACGTGCCAATTCCCATGCAATATAGTCATGCTGTTCATTTGGATGGATTTCCATCAACACAATAAAGGCAAAAAGGGTAAAAGCTTCATGGCTGCCAAGCAGCATTAAAAATTCTTTATCACATGATTTTGGCTCGGCAAGACCAAGCAATAATAGGCCCGCGCAAACGCCAAGACGATCAGGACTGGCTTTAATTAACCAAAGGCTTAAACTGCGTAATTCGTCAATACCGATTGAATCATCTTCATTGACAAGATCAACCAGTAGAAACAGCATATCATGACTATGAATATCAATTGTCAAACGGTTGTAAAATTCGTTAAGATTGTGAGCATCAGGATGCTGGGCGGCGCGGCGCATAAAAGGCAGTATGCCTATGGCTTCTTGCTGTAAATAGTCTTCCAAGGTTTGCTTATCAATAATTGTGCTATCTTGGTAGGAACTAGCATTAAAGGCAAATGAATCAGGTAGTTCTACCCCTTCAAAACTTGCCCCTTGTGGCAAGGACCTTAAAAATTCATAGATTGAAGGACGTTCAAAGCGTCCAATGTCAAGCAGTGCCGTTGCTTCTAATGGTATATCTGGCTTTTTATAGTAATCAAAAAAATTAATGACAACGCCCATTTAAGCTCCATGTGAAGCATATCGTCGAAATTAACGCGCTATGCTCTCATAAATTTTTACCGCATTTTGCGTCAAAACCGTTGGGGAGTAATCAAGACTAAGCCTTTAGACTTTTACAAAAGCTATTTTTTGGCAGACAAGACAATGCAGTATAAAACTAGACTATTATAGTTAGGTTTTATACTGCAAGCCTTTTTTTTAAACAAGCGAAAATACGAGCTAAAATTGATTTAATTGATTGTTTCACCGTTCTTAATGAGGTTACATCAACCTAATACACGGGTCTGCCTGCACTGCAGTCTTTAATTTATGCATTTTTTAGCAAAATTGGGCCCATTTTTTCAAATACTAAAATAAAAATGGCCCGTAAAAACGAGCCATTTAATCTATTATCAATACAGATTTAATTCAGCGGTTAAGGCTTAATCCATCAGCCATTATTATTTAAAAATTCAATTAGCGCTTCATCTTTTTCTTGTGGTAGCATAATGCGTACATGAACGTAAAAGTCAGCGCGGCCGCCTGTTTTTAATGGCAAGCCCTTGCCTTTTAAACGCAGTACACGATCAGAACTTGACCATGCAGGAACTGAGACAGCAACACGGCCATCAAGGGTTTCGACTTCTTCCTTAGCACCAAGCACTGCATTTTTTAAAGCTACCGGCAAATCAAGATGTATCTCACGACCTTCAAGCCTGAATTTGGGATGCTTTTTAAAATGAATGGTAATCAAGGCATCACCATTGGTGCCACTTGGCATAGCCTCGCCTTGACCTTTTAAGCGAATAACTTGACCGTCTTCTACAAATTCTGGCAATTTTATTTTGAGGTTTTTACCATTAGGAAATATTGCTTCAACCTTATCAGCGCCAACGGCCTGTTCAAGGCTAATTGAAATTGATGCATTAATATCATCGCCTTTACGCTTTGGTTGAGCGCGATGAGCACCACCGCCAAAGGGGGATGATGTACCACGACCAAATATTTCGCTGAAAAACGAATCATCAGCGTCAAAACCGCTAGTACTAAAGCCTGATGTGCGTCTACTGCCGCCAAAATCTCCAAAAGGACTACCGCCGCCTGTCCCTTGAAAACCTTGATAGGTTGGCTTACCTTCACCATCAATCTCACCGCGGTCAAACTGACCACGTTTTTCCTTGTCACCTAAAATTTCATAGGCCTGACTAATTTCAGAAAACCGTGTCTGAGAATTCTTATCATCCTTATTATGATCAGGATGGAATTTCTTGGCTAATTTACGAAAAGCCGATTTAATCTCTTCCGGTTTTGCCGAACGTGCAACGCCTAAAACCGTATAGGGATCGCGCATATTGTCCTCTTTCTCGTGGCGGCATCAAGCAGGCCACATCATTAAATTCTAAAACCTGCCAATGCTCATAAAATAAATTTCAAGCAATTAATTGACAATCGCACTTTTAAACGTTCCTCTACCTATCATAGCTTTTGCAGCGTTTCTAGTTATCAACGCGCAGAGATAAGGCATGAACTATAAAATTTCCCCGCATGGCATGAATTACTATAATTGGGTAAATATCAAGTCTAAAGAACAATTAAATATGCGATACTATGATTTGCATAATATATATGCAGCAATGTTGGTTTTTGCGAGTGCTAACTATATAATTTTTAAATTTTTATGTATTTTTATCATTTATGCGTCTAGTGAGCAAAAAATAAAGTCAAATAGATTTTGAAATCGATATTTTCTTCAATATTAAATTGTAAAAAATAAAGCGCTGACTTTAATAATCAGCGCTTTATATGTAATCTCAAAAATTGTCGTTAAATCACAACATAAATGATTAATAATCTTTTTCGTAAAAGACGCCAACACTTGAATTGGCATCAGACCCAACCGCGCCTTTTGCTTTTAAGTTTTTGGTAATATCAAGATTAATTGTTCCTTTGGTATCGCCGCCAGAACCTGCTTCCACACCAAGATAGATATTATCTCTGATATAACGCCCAGCTCGTACGCCAGTATTCCCCTTAGCATCGGTAACAACGTCAAGATCATCAAGGCCGGTGGCAGAGCGTAAACTACCCATCAAGGAATTATTCGTAAGGCCGGCAAGCTCTGCTGCGGCAGCCGCAAGCTGTGCAATCTGGAAGGGTGATAATTCACTGATTGAGCGATTGAAGATTAGCCGTGCCAACACTTCATCTTGTGGCAATTCAGGCTGCGAGGTAAAGCTGATATCAAGATCGCTTGGCGTACCCTTCACCGTAACCGTAACAGTGGTATCATCGCTTTGCGTGTTCGCAACAAAGTTGATGTCGGGGTTAAAGTTACCGCTCATCGTCACTTGGCCTTCTTCAAAGGTCAAACGCTGCGTTAGAATTTCCAAGCGACCGCGGATCATGTTAAAGCCACCGACAGGGCGAATATCATTTACCGGCCCAACAAGGCGCAAAGTCCCACCAAGTTCAGTATCAAGACCGCGGCCGCGTACAAAAATCTGGTTAGGGGCACGTATCATTAGATTAAGTTTTGGCCCATTAACACGTGTATTTGCAGCTTTTTCAGTCTTTGTTTGCGGCTTAGTTTCAATGCCAGCACGTTCTAAAGTGGTTTCAATTGGCTTGGTCATGTGCTTATGTTGGACGTCAATTTGTGCTGCACCACCAAAACTATCAGGCACGCGAATCTCTGCCTTTTCAATCAATACATCACCGCCAATTTCAACATCGCTCATTAATGGACCTTTGGCAGTTACATGACCATTAACTGTCACCACCACCATATTATTGTCATTATAGCGTAAGTGATTGAGATTAATGGTAATATCGGCCGGCATACCTTGAGCGACATTAATAGAAATTGTGCCGCCGCCACTCATCCCGCCGCCACTTGCTGAGCGAGCCGAAATATTAGATATGGTTACGGTTTCGCCACTCAAATTACCAGAAAGTGCAATTTGTGTGAACCGAGCATTTGTTTCAGGATCTAAAAATTGACCATTTGCGACTTCAAAACCGCCGCCAAGCTCTGGTTTGGTAAAACTACCAGCAACGGTTGCATGAACATTTAACGCACCTGAAAGCTGCGCGCCGCGCTTAGCAAGGAACCTATTGGCAAGTGCCAAGGGTGCATTACCATTGATTTTTAAATCAAGACCATTGCCCGATACTGGCACTGTACCGCTTGCATTTATTTTCAAGTTTGAAGGGCCATTAACTTCTAACGCACCAATGGTTGCAATATTATTGTCAAAACTTCCCTGCAATTTTACACCAATAGGTGCAAGACCATTATCTTTTAATACTGTGGTCGATATGCCTGTTGCTTGCGCATTAAAACTGGCTTGCGGGTTTTTGAAGGTTCCGCTAATATGGGCGTTACCTACCACTTGCCCTGCAAGATTTTGTCCTTTGACAATGCTATTGGCAAGGGCAATCGGCAATTGGGTTAATGTTACATCAACATCAAGCCCTTGTTTAGCAATATCAATATTGCCTTTAGCACCAACATCTAAGCCGCCACCAACAATACGTGTTGCAATGCTCAAAACATCACCATTCGTATTACCATCAGCAGTTAATGTTAAGGCTGGTAAGCCATATTTAATTGCTGGCTCTGCAGTTAAATCATCACCTTTAAGACTAAAAACAACATTGGGTTTAGCTTTGGGCCCACTTATTTGCGCTTTACCATTAATAACACCGCGTGCGGCAAGCTCTGGCATCACCATGTTGGCAACCGATAAAGGCAGCGCATTAATGTCAACCGCCATATTAATGCTATCATGTACTGTGCCGCTTACTGCAATTTTACCGCCGGCAACGGCCAATAATAATTGGTCAATGGTAATAGCGCCGCTTCCGGCTAATGAAATAGTGGCAGGTTGCAACAATTTGACATCCATTGCATTTTGCCGCACTTGCGCCTGACCAAGGGTTAATTGCCAACCATCATTATCAAGTGGTTTTAACGCCCCGCCTACATCAATATTAGTATTGTTTTCAAGTTTGGCCGTTGTTGAAAAATGCGACGCACCATTTTCAACCGTACTAACAAAATTAACTTCATTAATTTTGACAGAACCTGCAATAATCTTTGTACCGTTTAAGCTACCTTCAGCTTGCGGAACACCAAAAAGATCAATGACATGAACCTTGGCATCAAGATTACCAAGCTTATTGCCTGCAACATCGATATTTTTTGCATTGGCAATTAAAGAGGCATTTTGTTTGCCATTTTCGCCATTAAGGCTAATATCAGCTAAGGCTTGCCCTTTACCGTTCATTAAGCCAAGAGCTACCAATGGTCCAATATCAGGACTATCCAAATGGAATTTTCCATCAATAAGCCCATTAAGATTATGAATTAACGAACCGCTAAGACTGGTTTTACCAAGAGTTACATTTAAACTATCCAGTGCAAAACCTTGTGGTGCTTGTTGAAAAGCTGCATCTAACGCAAGAGGCTGATTGTCAAAGCGACCATTAGCAAAGGAGAAACCTGAAAAATTGCTCTTCAGCTGGCTTGTGCTATCTAAAATACCGTTAAATGCAAGATTAAAATTTTCAAGTTTACGCCCTTGCAATACAGCATTTTTGATGGTGGTCGTAGCGCCAATAGTCAAGAAAGAATTATGGCCGCGTAAAGCTGCACGAACATCAACCCCACCTTTAATTTGCGGGTTGATAAGTTGAAGATTACTCAAGCTTATGCCAAAATCCATTAAAGCAGAGGAGCTTCCCAAATCACCATTTGCAGAAATGCTGACATCCTTATTGGCAATTTTTAATTCACGAGCATGAAGACCATAGCTATCACGGCCAATGCCGCCAGATAGAATTACTTCGCTTGCCAAAATGCGGTCAGCAATTTCAACACCAGTTTTAATGCCGCTTGCCTTACCATTTAAAATAATATTAGCAGCACCGGTTGCAAGCTCAATATTACCACTCATGGTAAGATCGCTAGAGCCTGCAAGATTACGACCTGCAAGACCTGAGAACGGCGCAAGGCTTTGTGCCTTTAAACCAATGTCACCGCGAAAGACCAAACGATCAACTTCACCTTTTAAAAAGAGGAGAAAGCCGTTTGCACTTACATCAAACTTATTAATGATAATCGGGGTTTGTGGTTTGATATCAAGGTTGACATCAAGGGCAATTTTATCACCCAAAGCATTACTGGCATCACTTGAAGAAAGACCTATATGATTAAGACCGCCTTGGGCTAAAACTGTAACATGGCGGCTTGCGGGCATATCAAGATTTTGTGCAAGTCCACCTAAATTAATGGTTACATCACCAGCATTAAAACCCGTCGTTGCCAGCTTATTAATAACTAGCTTGCCACTCCAATTATCAGTATTTGGGCTACCATAATCAATATTAAACGCCATATTTTGTATGGTTGTTTGACCGCCAGAAACTGGCAGAACCAATGCGCCGCCATTTTCGGCTGCTAATTGCGCATTAACATTGAGGTGGCGCAAAAAACCATCACTTGCTGTTTGCGCAGTGGCAGCAACCTTGATGGCCTTGCCATCAATTGTCATTGAATGCAGGATAAATCCACCGGCATCAAGGGTTGATGCATCAACGGCCAAAGCTGTCTCGCTACCAAAAAATGGGCGATATTGTTGCGGCATTAATATAGCGATGGGGCCATTCAATTTGACGCCAATATTACGTCCTTTTTCATCTTTTTTAAGGCTCACATTACCATTAACAACTGATTGACCTGCTGCATCCATAGAGATTTTAACATCAAGATCATCAATGGTACCATCGCCCTTAACGCTCATAATTAATGCAGGGCGGCCTTCAATATTTAATAAATTAGCTGCAATACCATTTTGCGGTTCATTTAAATCAAGATCGATTTTTACGCCGCCAGTCTTATTGGAATAATCAGCAATCAGTGTAAAGCCGCCTTGTCCATCAAGGCGCTTAATCGCAAATTTAGAGCTTAATTCACCACCTGCAAGATTAACGCTACCATCAAGAGAAACCGTTGCTTGCAAGCCAAAAAGGTCTTCACCTAGCATTAATTCATTAGCAGTTAATGCGCCAACTTCAACCGAAACCGGCAGTTCTGGTAACGAAAATCCCTTTGCTTCTGGATCAGGTATGGTTGGCGTTGTATCGGGTAGGGGTTTGCGATAAACATCAATTTTTTGGGCTTTAAGACTGTTAACAGAAATGCGCCCACGCAAGAGCGCCAAACGGTTCCAGTCGAGCTCAGCTTTTGAAATTTTAAGCCAAACGCCTTGGCGGTCAGCAATCGTGATTGAGCCAATTGACGCAGTTGAAGACAAAGCACCACTAATATCTGAAATAACGATTTTGCGGTTAGGGGTGGATAATTGTTGTTCAACAAAGGTCAAAAACCAAGATTTATCTTCGTCTGCTTTTTGACTATCCGTTGTATTTTGTCCATCTGTCGCATTTTGGGCAATGGCGTTGCCTAAGCTCGACATGCTCATCACAAAAATACTCATGACAAAAATAGCAATCATTCTTGCTAATTTAAAATATGTATAATTTGCCTGTTTCATCACTTGAGCATATCCATTTATTTTAAAGCGTCACTCTCAAAAAGTAAAAATACTAACCATCTTTACGTTTGAAAATATTTTACTTCGTTAAAAGCCTTATTAAACACTTAAATTTGAGTGTCTTTGCAGTTTAAATGCCGCATGAACTTTGTGTTATTAAATTTAATAGCTATATTAACACACTTATATTAAGAAACTTTTATTAAAAAGCTTGTCCAATACCAATATAAAAACCAAGTTTGGGGTCACCGCTTTCGCGTTTTGTCGGCATAGCAACATCAAACCTCAAAGGACCAAGCCCTGTCTTATATCTTACGCCAACACCTGCACCAATTTTGGTATTTTCATCAAAATCAGGATAGGAATTTTCACCAACAACACCAGCATCAACAAAGCCGACAAGCCCAAGACTTTCGGTAATCATGCCGCGCGCTTCAAGCGAACCTTCGACCAATGAGCGACCACCGACAATATCACCGGTTTCTTTTTTGACACCAATATTGCGATAACCGTAACCACGCACCGAGCCGCCACCACCAGCAAAGAACAACATGTTTGATGGAATTTGCGAAGCATCAGGTCCAACAATGGATCCAACTTTGACACGCCCTGCTAAAACATAGCGATTACGTTTATCAAGTGCGTAATAAGTGCGCCCTTCAACAGTACCTTTGCCAATAAAATTACCATATTCAGCTTCATAAACTGGCTCTAATACAACTTCGCCATAAAAACCGCTGCTTGGGTCGGTCTTGTCATTGCGGTTATCATAAAGTAAACCACCCAATAGACCCATTGTGGTAAAATTACGCGCACCATAATAATCATCTTTTGACCGAATGCGTGCAGCATTGGCGTAAATACGGCCGGATAATTCATCATTAAACATATGGGTGAAGCCCGTTTGTAGATAAACACCAGTGGCGGTATAATTATCAACCACCTCACGTTCACCTTTAAGGCTAGTTATAAAATCTGTATCTGGGGTAAAGACACCCGGTTTTGTAAAGGTTGTGCCTAACAAATAGCTATAATTTTGCGGATTATAAGAATCGCTTTGGCTACCACCAATACCGCTAATCTTGGCATCAAAACGCAAGCGCTCAGCACGGCCGAATAAGTTGCGATGCATCCAATAGGCTTCAAAACCAGCCCCATCAAGGGTTGAATAGTTGGCACCAACACCATAACGGCGTGGCGGACGCTCATCAAGTACAAGGTTTAACGGTAAACTTCCATCTGCTTCAATTTCATCAGCTTCGCGCACATTAGCGGCGCGGAAAACTTCTAAGCGTGCTAAACGTTTATTCGCCTTTTTAATGTCATCAGGGTCATATTCTTGTCCCTCTTTTAAACCTGTCATCCAAGCCACAAAGGCCGAATCCATACGCGCGCGTTTGGAAATATTACTAACCGTTAACGGGCCCAAATGCGCAAGTCGTCCTTGGTCAATATCAATGACAGCATCAATAGTATTATTGGCGTGATCGGCAACAACTTCGCGATTGGTAACCTTCGCCTTAGCATAACCTTGCTGACGCCAACCTTCTACCGCTAGGGCTTCTGCTTTAAAAACAGTACCCGATTTTGCAACATCACCAACTCCATAACCTTGATCTACTGGTAAGGGAACCTTGTCTTTGGGATCATTAGTAGGCGGCGCTAATTCATGCACTGCAGCGCGCGAAAACTTGTATTCTGGCCCACTATCAACCGTAATAACAATTTTGGTATGGTCTGGAAATTCGGCATCAATTGGAAAGTCTGATGCTTCTTTACCGTCAATGGTAATTGAAATAACGCCGCCATAACGGCCTTCTGCATAAAGTGCTGCAAGAATTTTATTGTAATCACCCTTTGCTCGCGCCAAAAGACCTGCAGAGCCTGATGCCGCTTTATCTTCTTCGGCAACCAAGGATGAGGCATCTTTAGCGGTTGATTCTCCCTCTTCAGGGGAGCCAGCAGCTGATTTTACTTCAACTTCATAATATTTGGGCGTTCCAATCATATCAGGGTCAACTTTGACTTCTTTTTTACCCCATAAATGGATACCAAAAAGATCAAAAGCTTGCGCCTCAACCGGTACTATGCAAGCAAATGAAAGCCCCATCAGCAATGTTAGTGCTGAAGCGGTAAGACGCAGTTTATGATGCGTTTTTAGTATTTGCATTGCTTGTTTTTTAACCCAATTTCTTAATAAAGCACCAAAGTATATATAACCATAGTCCAACTTTTTTCATAGCATGTTGCTGCCCAAGACAAAAGCTGACTTTCTATAATGTCCAACATCTTTGTCAAAGAATGGTTAAACATGGCACATGTGCAACATTTTTATACAAAAAAAATGCTACAAGAGGTTAAATCGCGTTACAATTAGGCTGTTTAATGACTTGCCGCCGCAAAACCTTGCAATAATCCTTGAATTACTCAACGTCATCCACATTTTTCTAAGACTTATTCAAGCCATTATCTTAAAATTGGCTATCAAAATTCATTTGTTCTCTTATTGTTCTTGATTTTTATGGCGTTATATGATTTGCTGGCTAAGGATTAGGTTTGTTGTAACTATGCTAAATAAACGTGCTCCAAACTTAAACAGGGGAATAATTCTATTAAACATATTATCGGGGGATAATTATGGTTGCACGGATTACCACCGTTGCCTTTCGCGGCATTGATGCTTTGCCTGTTGATGTACAGGTTATGATAGCCCCCGGTAAAATGGGTATGTCTATTGTTGGTCTTGCTGATAAGGCGGTGGCAGAAAGCCGGGAGCGTATTCAGGCGGCTTTACATGCCAGTGGTCTTTCTATGCCGGTAAAGCGTGTAACAGTTAATCTTGCTCCTGCAGACTTGCCAAAAGAAGGCTCCCATTATGATTTACCCATCGCCATTGGCTTAATGATAAGCATGGGGGTTTTACCAAAAGACATTAGCGAGCGTTATATTGCCCTTGGCGAACTATCCCTTGATGGTAGCATAGCGCCTGTTAGTGGTGCTTTACCCGCAGCCATGTTCGCGGTGGGGATGGGGCGTGGGTTAATTTGCCCCCATGATTGCGGCGCAGAAGCGGCTTGGGCATCTGATGAGCTTGATATTTTAAGTCCTAAACATCTTTTGCAACTCGCCAATCATTTTAAAGGCGCACAAATATTAGTGCGCCCGCAAATTCAAGCGATAACCAAACAACATGCAATGCCAGATCTTGCAGATATTAAAGGACAAGAAGTTGCAAAACGCGCCTTGGAGGTTGCGGCGGCAGGGCGGCATAATCTTTTATTTATTGGTCCACCAGGATCAGGAAAATCAATGCTTGCAGCGCGCATGCCTTCAATTTTACCAGTACTTGATGCAAGAGAATTTTTGGATGTATCGATGATTGCATCAATCTCAGGAAGTACGCAAATACAAGGTGATAATACGGCCAATTCTTTATCTATGCAGCGCCCCTTTCGCGCGCCGCACCATTCAGCGTCCATGGCCGCAATGATCGGCGGCGGCCTTAAAGCAAAGCCTGGCGAAGTTTCTCTTGCTCATAATGGGGTGCTATTCTTGGATGAATTTCCTGAATTTTCACCACAAGTACTTGATTCATTACGCCAACCTTTAGAAAGCGGTGAAAGTGTTATAGCGCGTGCTAATCATCATATTAGCTATCCTGCAAATTTTCAATTAATCGCAGCAATGAACCCTTGTCGTTGCGGTATGGCCGGAGAACCAGGTCATGTTTGCGCGCGTGGCCCCCGTTGTGAAAGCGATTACCAAGCCCGCATTTCTGGGCCACTCCTTGATCGCATTGACCTTCGTATTGAAGTTCCTGCACTCTCTGCTCGCGATTTGATGAGGCCAGCGACCCCTGAGCCAAGCGAAAAGGCTGCTGCACGCGTAGCTAATGCAAGATTGATACAGATAAGACGCTTTCAAGCCATGGGGTTAAATGATATTCGCACCAATGGCGATTGTCCGGCGGCAATTATTGAAAAAATTGCTCTACTCGATAATGGTGGGCAAGCATTGCTGCATGATATGGCGGAAAAAAAACGCCTTTCGGCACGCGCTTATCACCGTGTTTTAAAGGTTGCGCGTACCATTGCTGATCTTGATAATAGTGAAAAATTAAGCCGTAAACATTTGGCAGAAGCCTTATCCTACCGCATTGGCAATGAAAGGTTTTCTAAGGCAGCTTAAAGTTTAATATGTTGATTTATTGCAATCTTTCTAAAAAAATGAAAAAGCATTCTAATCTTGGTTCTAGCATGATTTATTGTCGTGATAGAAAAATATCATTATAGGTTTTTGATAAAGGCAAAGATAAAAAGATGTGCTTTCATTATCAAAATAATGCTTGATTTAAATAATGTCTCTCGTAAATTGCGTGCAAAATTTCAGCCCAAAATGCTTTTAAACGCTCTCTTAAAAGTCGTGAAACTTCAAGGTGACAACCAAAAATTGTTTTGCCACCTTGCAATGTAAAAATTATTCTGCCGCTGTGTCTGTTGGTTTTATAGCATTATGGCGGCCAAAATCGGGTGCATCAATTTCTTGCCCTGCTTCAATAATACCGCGCCTTACAGCACGTGTACGGGTAAACAAATCAAAAAGAGCATCTCCATCACCCCAACGAATTGCCCGTTGCAATGAGGCTAAATCTTCTGAAAAACGCCCCAACATTTCCAATATCGCATCACGATTATGCAAACAAACATCTCGCCACATGGTTGGATCAGAAGATGCAAGGCGTGTGAAATCGCGAAAACCAGAAGCCGAATAAGCGATAACTTCAGAATTGGTAACCTTTTCCAGATCGCTCGCAGTACCGACAATATTATAAGCAATGATGTGCGGCAAATGTGAAACGATGGCAAGAACCAGATCATGGTGCGCAGGATCCATGCGGTCCACTTTAGAACCACATGCCTGCCAAAAATCACTCAGCTTTTTAATTGAGTCTTCATTGCTATGAGCAAGTGGGGTTAAGATACACCAACGATTGACAAATAGCTCAGGAAAACCAGCATCAGGGCCAGAAAACTCGGTCCCAGCAATAGGATGACCGGGAATAAAATCAATATTATCAGGTAATTCTGGTTGCATTTGCGCGATAACAGATGCCTTGGTAGAGCCAACATCTGTTACTATCGCCCCGGCTTTTAAATATGGTGCGATGTCACGGGCAACCGCCCCCGATGCGCCCACTGGCACACTGACAATGATGAGATCTGCATCTTTGACGACATCACTATTTTGGGTTGAATAGCTATCGCCAAGCTGCAATTCTTCAGCCCGTTTAAGCGTGTCGGGGCTCCGTGTTGCAATCGCAACATGATTTGATAAGTTGTTTTGTTTAATCACTCGTGCAAGCGACGAGCCGATCAAGCCGATACCGATCAGGGCAATTTTTTCAAATTTAATTTTAGACATTGTACTACTTCAAAAATTCTTTAAGAGCGGCGACTACGCCACGATTTGCTTCCTCGGATCCAATGGAAAGGCGCAACGCGTTGGGAAATCCGTATCCCGTAACGCGGCGCAAAATATAACCATTGGCTTTAAGATAATCATCAGCAAATGCCGCTGATTTTTCTCGGTCTGCAGGAAAATGGATCAAAAGAAAATTTGTGACCGATGGCGTTATTTTTAAACCAAGCGCGGTTAATTCACTGGTGAGCCATTCGCGCCATTGGTTGTTAAATGCAACTGATTTATGAATAAATTCGCGGTCACGAATAGCAGCCGCACCTGCCTTTTGCGCAGGTGTATTAACATTAAAAGGTCCACGAACGCGATCTATTGCATCAATAATATGGGCTGGCGCATACATCCAACCGATGCGCAGTGCAGCAAGCCCATAAATTTTGGAAAATGTTCGGGTCATGACAACATTGTCATTATTGGCGACAAGTTCAATTCCAGCTTCATAATCTTCTTGGCTGACATATTCTGCATAGGCTCCATCAAGCACTAAAAGAACATGTTTGGGAAGTCTTGCATTTAGTTCACGAATTTCAATCGCGTTTAAATAGGTTCCGGTCGGATTACCAGGATTGGCGATAAACACAATTTTAGTCTTATCACTGACACAATTAATAATTGCATCAACATTAATCTTGCAATCTTTTTCATCTGCAATAACTACCTTTGCACCTGCGGCGCGCATTTGGATATCATAAACGCTAAAACCATGTTCCGTCATGATACCTTCGTCGCCAGCACCAAGATAGGTTTGCGCCAAAAGCGTCAATAATTCATCAGAACCATTGCCAGTCATGATGTTATTGGCGTTTAAGCCAAAAATATCGGCAATAGCATCTCTTAAAATAATAGCTTGCCCATCTGGATAAAGTTCAAGATGCCCTGCAGCTTGGCGATAAGCATCCAAAGCGCTCTGGGGCGCCCCTAAAGGTGTTTCATTGGACGATAATTTATAGATTTTGTCTGGCGTTTTAGCGCTATTTCCCTTTGAGCTACCAGGAACATAGGCAGCAATGTCCATGATACCTTTTCTAGGTTGTGGACGGTTGGCTATCGCATCAGATGTCATGGCTAAATACCCGCTCAAAAAATGATAAAATAAAATCTAGCCTGTCTTTTATAACAGCTGAAAAAAAATAGCAAAGAAAATGCCACATTGAATATTTATGAAAGTTAAATAATCAGTGGGGCGTAGAATATATATCATGGGTGAGCACCCATATGTTTAAACATAAAGATAAAAACAATTTAAAAGCTATAATAAAAAATTTTTTTTAATAATGATTAATGATAATTTGAATATAAACTTTTAGGAAGCCGATACAAAATCGGCTTCTATATAATGAGTAAAGCCCCAAAATTCGACAAAACCATCAGAGGAATTCCAAAAACAAATAATTCCTCTTACAACTTTACTCAATGAAAATGGCCTATCAACCTTTGTTGAAGGCGATTATTGACATAGGCGCGAATACCACTATGCAAAGCGCCGCCCAAAGTCATTAATATGGCTGTTGCCAACATTAAGGTACCTGCAATCACGCCATTATCCCAAAGATCTTGCGTCATAGCTGCCGTACTGGTGATCGCAACGCCTATAAGCGCGATACATAAAACCATTTGCCAATAAGTCGTTGACCGACCACTAGTTGATGCTTTCCAAAGAGCAAAACCAAAGCAAGAGAAAAAAACAAGTAACGCCAAGAACATGATTATCATATCAGATGGTTGCCAAACGGCCGCTACATTATGTGTCATATGATCTCCAATCTTCCTCAAACTTAGGGCAGCTTTAATTGTTATTATTTAAAAGAAGTTTGTATAATTTGAAACTCAAATATTTTTTAAATTTATGATATAAAAATTGTAATTCACTTTTTATTAAAATTTATAACAAAATAATGAGTGTATCAAATGCATGAACAAATAATTATCCAATGATTTATACTATAAACTTTCGTAAGTTTAAATATTTTATTTTAAAAAAACAAAATTACGAAAAAATAATAAAAATTTAAAGAATTATATTTATATATATTAATATATGAAACATAAATATTTTTTAAAAAATAATATATTTATTCACTTTGTGATGATTTAATATAGTTTTAAAGCTCGCAAATAGGTGTCGGCTTAATGAATGCATTTTGCAAATCTCAAAAATTAATGAGAGGCAAATTGAAGCAATTTTCTCGCTCTTTCTAGATAAAGGAAATTTTCATATTTCCTGTGTGCCTTCCAATTTATATTTTTCAAGTTTTCGCAAAAATCTCTTTGTCTTGCGGCTGAGTTAATATGTTTTAATTTGAGGGTTGGGAATTAATTGAAGAAATAAATTAATTAGAGTGAATCCCAATATTGAAGCGACTTTGTTCAAACGAAACCAATTTGAAGAAATGATATATTTTCCCTAGTCCATTTTATATTTAATAAAATAATATAATAATATAATAATATAAAAAATTTTAATTAAAAAAAATGTTGTAACCCATAAAAAAATACTATGAAAATATACAATTCAATGTTGATTTTTTTGATTGTTACTTATAAATCGGTATGGTTGCATAAAAGTGAAGATGCAACTTCCTGCAAATTTGAGAGGATTATTAAATGGCTCGGGGTGTCAGTTTAGTTAGCAATTGGTTGAAAAGTAACGGTGGAACAGCCTTCCTTTTTGGCACAAATGATGATGATTATATCAATGTCAAATATGACATGAATTCAGCCCGCTTTTCAGCGACTGAAATTCAATTAAATGATGGTAATGATAGTCTTTGGATTGGTCGCCGTATGAACGGCTATGGTAAAAATACCATCAAAGGCGGGAGCGGTAATAAGAATATTGCCGTGAATGAAGGTTTAGACGCTAATTGCGGTGCAGAAAATGTAATTGATCTTGGTGGTCAATCAGGTGATCGTCACAATTTGACTTTTGGTTATGTAACTTCAGCCAATGGCGGTCAAAATAAGATCGTAACACAAGAAGGCCTTGATAGCCTCGCATTTACGCATGCCATGAGAGCTCATAACCGTGGTATCAACTCTATTGATCTTGGTGATGGCGAAAAAAATCTAACTTTCCGTTATGATGTTAACGCTTATGGCGGTGGTGCAAACTCAATTAATCTTGGCGTTGGTTCGCATAGCATTACAATCGGTACACAATTGGGTGCCTATTATTTAGGTCAAAGTGATATTACAACAGTTAGTGGCGATACTGTACTTAACATTAAAAATGCTATGTATAGCGATGGCACAAATAATATTCATCTTGGTTTTGGTAATCACGACATTACCATTGGCAATATCTTTGCTGCTGGCAATGGTTACAATTCTATCAAGACAGATGGTACTACTAATCTTACAGTAAATAATGATGTTGTAAGTTATCGCACCAATGAAATTTTGACCGGTGAAGGCAATGACAAGATTTGGATCAAAGGCGGCTTAAAGGCGATTTCCGGTGATAACATCATCGATACTGGTGCCGGTAACGACACCATCACTATTGATAAGGCGCTAAGAGCCGCAAGCGGCGATAATCGTATTACAACTGGCGACGGTGATGACCAGATCTTCATCAATGGTAGCGTTACATCTGGAGCACGCAACACTAGCTATCTTCATACCGGCGATGGCAATGATACTATTTCCATTGATGCAAGCGTTGGCAAATATGCATTAACTATTGATGCTGGTGCTGGTTATGACGTTTTAAACTTGCATGCTAATAATTATTGCGAATTTAGTGCCCGTTATAAAAATTGGATGACTGGCGTTGCTCAAAACAATGGTTTGGGTTTAACTGGCCTTGAACAGATTAATGTTGGTATCGATCGCGCTCATGGTCTTAACCAGATTGATTGGTTGACAAAAATCGTCAATGACTACAACTCTGATAATTCAAGCGATCAAATCCATATGGGTATTAATCTTGATACTTGGGGTGCCGCAGGTCGATTAAGTGATATATTCACATCAGCTAATGAAAGTGCCATTGATTTTATTAGCCTAACCGGTAAAAATGCTAATACGCTTGCTATTCATAGTTCACTTGCATCCAATGGCTATGATAATGCAACATTGCATATCAATGGTGACGCAAATGATACCGTTGCTTTTGATCATCTTTGGACCTTGTCAGGTGCAAATGTAGTCGACCAAGATACTGGTATTGCTTATAACATCTATCATAATTCTTATAATGAAGATGTTTTTGTTCAGGCTGGCGTTAACGTCATTACAGTTTAATCATTGTTGATATTATTAAATTAGTATCAAGCCTAACCAATTGTCCTCGATCATATTCAATTATGATCGAGGATTTTTTGTACATTAAGTTTGTCAGCAATTGTAAATTAAATTAGCGATCGTATTTGATTAATTATTTTCGTACTGCACCATATCCATTACGATATTTCAATGGACTGCAGCGATCATTTATATTGTTTGGCTCAAACTCATTTTTTGTTTTTGAAAATTTGGATCGCGACAATGTTAGATTCAGATAGCTTTAATTTGCAGTTGGAATTTTCATTGTCAATAAATAGCCAACCCGTTTGTTTTGTGACTTCAGTTGCATAATTGACATAAATTTTACATTTATCATTTGCTAATTCATTTTTAATATTTCGTTTTTTTGAATCAAAAACGTGGCAATAGGCACTTTCGCATATAAGTAACTTAAACTCATAGTCACGCTTAGTGTTTAACGATAGATAAAAACTTCCGATTTGCTGCGCAGTGTGACTATCTAAAATATAACCATCAACATCCATTGACTGTATAATTGAGTTATTAGCTATGCAAATAAACCCCCTGATGCGTAGTCATTCGCCATAATCGCCGTTTCCAGTAGGCTCATAATAATCAAATTGGCAATTTTCATATAATTCTATTACTTTTTTGCAACTTTTTGAAGGGCAAGTGTAAATTGCTGTTGGTTGCTTTGAATAAGTTATTCCATCAAGAAATGAAAATGGCGGCTTGTTTTCATCCGCACTTAAGGGCGTACAAAATAATATACTGAAAAAATAAAAGAAAAAGATCCTAGAATTTTTTTTCATTATGTTGCCTAAATTTATCTTCATTTTATTAAAGTAATATCTTTTTATTGTTATTTCCATTTTTGATTAAGTCTTCTTGTATAATTAAAGGAAAAATATTAATTTATTCAAATTTATAATGTATATTTACAAGTTGCATTATTAAAAAGCTGTCGTAGCTCGAATTTAAATAATATTTAATTTCACTAATATTGATGAAAGTAGAGATTTGTACGGGGTGTATTCATGAAACGGTCATTTTCAAAGCTAGCTTTTATCTTGCTTTTATTGCCATTTTTATCTTCTTGTCGCACAATTTCAGATGATTTTAAAATTTTGGATATGCATCTGCAAGGTTTCCCCTTCACATCTCTTCAGCCTTATATGGTTTTACGATATTTTGAAGGTAAGCCCGTAAGCGAGCTTATTGCGATAACTGGTACGCCGAAAAATACGGTGAAAAAGGATGGTCAAACAACCTATTCATGGTCTAATCTTTATGTCGGTGAAGAAGATGAAACCTATACTGAAATTGAATGGGTGCCAAATGCTAATGGTATCGGTCAAACGGCAAATTACGTAACAAAAACCCGTACCACAGATGTCACGAAAATATGCTTTTTAAGAGTAACATTTAATAGTGAAAATGTTATCACTAAAACAGAAGGTGATGAGGATGCAAAAGATAATAATTGTGGTGATGTTGGTCGCGCATTAGGCAGTTATGGCGACAAAAACCGCAAAATAATTCTCGCAGAACTGACCCAAAGAATTCGTATGAAACGTGGCAATACTGGGCGTTGATAAAACTAAAGAAAATAATTTATCTTATCCATAGGTAATACGTACTATTGCTAAAGTTGTTGATATTAAATTTAAAAAAAATTGGTTTTAGTTATGATAATTACAAATTATGTGTCACGATTGATGCGGCTATCTTTTTTGATTTTTTTGGGCGGGGTGGTCTTAAGTGGCTGCATAGAAACTTTCGATGATAGATATAAGCCTTATTATAAGGTAGCCAAATCTTATAATTTCATATTGATTGATATGCTGAAAGATCGTTTCACGGGCAAACCAATTGACAGTCTAATTGACTTAATGGGCGAACCTTCAAGTACCCAGGGTGCTGTGCCACCAAAAGTAGGCTTTGAATACCACTGGGTATCAACCGAGACCCAATTAAATCCAAATTTTACCCATATTATTACAATATGCCATCTTATTGCTACAGTGAATGATGCAAAAGTTATCATTAATGTAAGAACTGCCGATGGTGGTATTTGTGGTGATATCAAAACAAAGATATCAAATTATACCGGTTAGAATAGTATCATAACAGTAGCGCTATTCTTTCGTGTCGTCTTCATTTTTTAGCATAATTCGCCCACGGGTTAAGTCTTTTAAATAATCCATGAAAGCTGGGAAATTGCTGTCGGGCATTTCAAGCTCTAAATCAACGCCAGTCGCGCCAAATTCTTGGCTTAAAATCAATGCTTTATAATTTGGCAAACGGCTTTCAACAATTGGCCATTCTGAAAAATGCAACTCAATGTTGCATTTTGCCATTGCAATTATTTCAATAAGTTCGCCTTGTTGTAAACAGCGAGCAGCACCACCCCCATAAGCACGCGCCAAGCCACCAGTGCCAAGCTGTATGCCGCCATACCAGCGGGTGATAATAATGGCAACCTTATCGCAATCACGGCCTTCAATGGCATTTAAGATTGGTTTACCAGCAGTACCGGTTGGTTCCCCATCATCGCTAAAGCGATAGGCATTGCCAAATTTCCATGCCCAACAGTGATGGGTTGCTTCTTCACTAGCCTTTAACTGCGCTAGCATTGTGTCAAATTCATCGAGCGACGCAATAGGAAAAGCGCGGGTTAAGAACCGGCTTTTTTTTATATCTTCAATAAGTTCTGTTGGTTGTGCAAGGGTAAAGGGCATGGGCTGTAATAAGTGGAAGGCTTTCAAAAATTTTGTTTTAAAATGCGCTAGCTCGATAAAAGATGCGGTTTTTAAGCCGCACCTTTATTTAAACTATCAGGCATTGCTTGAAATTTTTGCAGCTTGGCGCTTTTCAACGCGCTGTTGAATAGCTGCAATATTGGTATTTGGGGTCGCGGCAAAAAGCTTTTTAGTGTAGTCATGCTGCGGATTGGCAAATAATTGATCGCGGCTGCCATATTCGACTACTTCACCAAAATACATGACCATAACCTCATCGGCAATATATTTAACAACGGATAGGTCATGGCTGATAAAGACGTAAGTTAGTTCAAATTCTTCCTGTAGATCGGCCAAAAGATTAAGAACTTGCGCTTGCACCGAAAGATCAAGAGCCGAAACCGGCTCGTCTAAAACTAAAATTTTTGGTCTTAACATTAGGGCGCGGGCAATGGCGATACGTTGGCGTTGACCACCAGAAAACATATGCGGATACCGGTCGAAATGGCTAGCAGGAAGGCCGACTTTTTCTAGCATTTCTTCTGCTGCCTTGCGCCGCTCAACATTATTCATTGTGGTATTCAGCATTAAAGGCTCTGTTAAAGCATGGCCAATTTTTTGGCGCGGATTAAGTGAGCCAAATGGATTTTGAAAAACAATCTGCACCATTTGGCGCATTTGAGTAGTAACACTGGTTTTAGCTATATTGATATCTTCGCCATTAATCTCTAATTTTCCAGATGTCTGTGGATCAATAAGGCTGATAATACGGGCAAGGGTTGATTTTCCGCAACCGGATTCGCCGACAATGGCAAGAGTTTTGCCGCGTTCAACACTAAAAGAAACTTTGTTCACCGCATGTAAAATACGTTTTGGTTTTAAAAAGCCACTCGAACTTACATAGTCGCGCATGAGGTTTTCAGCTTTAATTATAATGTCACTCATAAGACACCTCCATGCTCGGCCATAAAATCGGCAATAGTTGGTAAACGCTCTCCGGTTGCATGTTCGGGTAAAGCTGCCAAAAGTGCTTTTGTATAGGGGCTTTGCGGCGTTGCAAATAAAGAAAGCACATCAGCTTCTTCCATTTTGGTGCCCTTATATTGCACCATGACGCGATCAGCTGTTTCAGCAACAACGCCCATATCATGCGTAATCATGATCAAGCCCATATCATGGTTTTGTTGCAAGTCCATTAAAAGATCGAGAATTTGCTTTTGAATGGTTACATCAAGGGCGGTAGTTGGTTCATCGGCGATTAGCAATTTAGGATTGCAGGCAATGGCCATAGCAATCATGATACGTTGGCATTGACCGCCAGATATTTGGTGCGGGTAGCTTTTAAGGCGTTTTTCTGGATCAGGAATGCCAACTGCTTCAAAAAGTTCTAAAGTGCGTTTTCGTGCAGCCTTGCCATGAAGATTCAGATGGGTTTTAAGAACTTCCTCCACTTGAAATCCGGCAGTAAAACAAGGATTAAGGCTAGCGATTGGTTCTTGAAAAATCATTGATATATCTTTGCCGATGATAGAGCGACGTTTGGTGTCTGAAATATTTAATAAATCAATATTTTCAAAACGCATAATATCGGCAGTAACCGTTGCGGTTTTGGGTAATAGCCCCATCACCCCTAGCATGCTCACAGATTTACCTGATCCTGATTCGCCAACAATGGCTAAAACTTCGCCTTTATTAACAGTGATATCAATACCCTTAACTGCAAAGAATGGTCCTGAAGCAGTTTCAAAAGAAACAGATAGATTGCGTATTTCTAAAAGTGACATCGCTTAGCTCCTTTTCAACTTAGGGTCGAGTGCATCGCGCAAACCATCCCCCATCAGATTGATAGAAAGAACAAGGATAAGAATAGCAAGACCGGGAAAAGTTACAACCCACCATGCGCTGGATACAAATTCGCGTGCATCGGCAAGCATTGTACCCCATTCAGGCAATGGTGCTTGCGCACCCATGCCAAGAAAGCCTAAAGCAGCTACATCCAAAATAGCTGTAGAGAATGAAAAGGTTGCTTGCACAATGAGCGGAGCCATGCAATTGGGTAAAATAGTTTTAAACATAAGCCTTATCGGGCCTGCACCTGCTAACTTGGCTGCAACCACATATTCTTTGTTTTTTTCAGTTATAACAGCTGCTCGTGCCAAGCGCACAAAATGCGGTTGCAAGGCTATTGCTGTTGCAATAACTGCGCCTTTTAAGCCATAACCGATAATGGTAATTAAGACAAGGGCCAATAATAGCGATGGAATTGTTAAGATAATATCCATGATGCGCATAATAAATGCATCTAGCGGTCCTTTTATGTAGCCGGCTATTACACCCAGTATAATGCCAAAAACCATTGCAATTAAAGCAACAATAACACCGACAAGAAGTGTAAAGCGCGCACCGTGCAATATGCGCGATAAAATATCCCGACCGACAGCATCAGTGCCTAAGATAAATTGCCACGACCCACCATTTTGCCAAACCGGCGGCTTTAGCATGAAGTCACGAAATTGGTCTTGATAACCATAGGGCGCAATTAATGGGGCTAGAACACTTAATAGAACAATTGTAAAAAAAATAATAAGCCCAATAAGCGAGCCGCGATTATATTTGAATGAATACCAAAATTCACTAAAAGCGCTTGCCGTCACGGTTTGTGTTTGATTTGCGGTCATTGTCTTACCTCAGTTCTGGCGAATGCGCGGATTAATAAAGCCATACAAAACGTCAACCACAAGGTTGACGGTCATTACCAATATGGCAATAAGCAAAAGCCCACCTTGTACAGCGGAATAATCGCGCCGTGAAATTGAGTCGATCATCCATTTCCCAATGCCCGGCCAAGAAAAAATGGTTTCGGTCAAAATAGCGCCGCTCATCAACATTGCAATTTGCAGGCCAATTGTTGTGATAATTGGAATAAATGCATTGCGCAGCGCATGGATACCAATAACGCGAAAACGGCTTAATCCTTTGGCACGTGCTGTGCGGACATAATCTTCACTTAAAACTTCAAGCATGGCAGAACGGGCTTGGCGGGCAATAACCGCTAGGGGAATAGTCGCAAGTACGATTGATGGTAAGATAAGGTGCGAAACCGCCGAGGCGAAGGCACCTTTTTCACCTGAAAGCCAGCTATCAATCAACATGAAGCCGGTTGGTTGGTCAAAATAAAACAGCAATGAGATACGACCTGAAACTGGTGTCCAACCAAGATTGGCACTAAACAACATGATGAGCAAAATGCCCCACCAAAAAATTGGCATGGAATATCCAACAAGGGCAAAGCCCATTGCGCCTTGGTCAAACCACGAGCCGCGCTTAACTGCAGCGATAACTCCGGCGGGAATACCAATGATAATTGCAATGATAATTGCACATAAGGCAAGCTCTAATGTTGCTGGAAAAAGCGTAAAAAATTCTTCGGCAATTGGTTTTTTGGTAATAAAGGAAATGCCAAGGTCACCGTGAAATACACCCCAAAGATAATCAAAATATTGTTGCCAATAGGGGCGATCAAAGCCAAATTGTGCCATTAATTGAGCGTGACGCTCAGGCGAAACTCCTCGTTCTCCAGCCATTAACAAAACTGGATCACCCGGCAATGTACGCACAAAAATAAAGGCAACAAGCGTAATGCCAAGAAATGTCGGGATAATATAGCCAATCTTTTGCAAAAGATAACGCAACATATATGTTTTACTCCGATCACAGACAGATGGGCTATATCAACATTAAAGCTACATCGCTAATGTCATGATTAATTTAAAACAATTTAAGTTCGCCCATATGTTTTTGCTTTGATGATGAAAATCTAAAATCACTTTATTTCACAGTGACAGCAACTAAAAATTTCTCACCTTATCTTTTCTTCTTTAATCATTTTACGCTTAAAAAGCTAGGCTTTGGGAAATTTTTATTACATATCAATCAATTCTTTACAGCCAATCGTAAAAAAGAAAACGAATAGATCAAAGAAAAATTAAGCTTTAGCTTTTTTTAAAAAACATATCGTTTAAAAATATGCCTGATAACAAAATCATAAAAATATTTTACAAAGCCATGATATATGTTAGGGGAGCTTATTCTAAATATCGATATATATAAGCCCAAGTAATTGTTAGAAATATAATTTATGATGAAGTATCGCCAAGAAATTGATGGCTTACGTGCACTCGCCGTGTTGCCAGTTGTATTTTTTCATGCTGGGTTCAATTTTATGAATCGTGGCTTTTTGGGCGTTGATATCTTTTTTGTGACTAGTGGTTTTTTAATTACCTCAATCATTCTTGATGATTTAAAAGCTGGCAAGTTTTCCTTTTCCAATTTTTATGATCGCCGCATTAGGCGTATTTTGCCGATATTGTTTTTTGTATGTTTGGTATCAACACTTATCGCTTTCGTTATGATGTTGCCTGACGAACTTGATAATTATTTGGGTAGTTTGCTAGCCAGTGTGTTATTTTATGCCAATTTCTTTTTCTATTCTCTCTTGGGAGGATATTTTTCAGCCGATGCCGAATTACAGCCACTTTTACATATTTGGTCATTAGCGGTTGAAGAGCAATTTTACCTAATTTTCCCTTTTTTAATTTTATGCTTTTATCGTTTTGGCAAAAAAACATTGCTTTTAACGATTGGCGCCGTATTTTTAGCAAGCTTTATTTTGTGCCTAGCTTTTGTTTATCATAATCCAATGTTTGCATTTTTTATGCTTCCAACAAGATTTTGGGAATTGGCTGCAGGTGGGCTTCTTGCGATTTCTGCATTGGATAGAAAAGAGTTATCCCATAAAACATTAAGCTGGCTATCGTGGTTTGGCCTGCTTTTGATCCTTTATTCTCTAACTCTTTTACCGCGTAAGCTAGATTTTCCAGGTTGGGGCACAGTACCTGTTATTTTAGGCACCATATTGATTTTAGGATTTGCAAGGGCGCAAACAAGCGTCGCCAAAATATTATCATGGAAACCCTTAGTTTTTATTGGCCTAATTAGTTATTCACTTTATCTTTGGCATCAACCGATTTTTGTTTTTGCGCGGCTATATATTGCGCCGTTTCAAAAACAATATTTTGTTATTTTAATTATTTTTACAATAATATTGGCAACATTGTCATGGAAATTTATCGAGCAACCATTTAGAAAACCAAAGACAAAATATAAATCTAAAGCGGTCTTTATTTATGCTGCAATTGGCATTTCAGCTTTATCTATAACTGCGATAGCATTGCCACGATTATACGCGATTTCGCCATTTAAAATTGATAGCCCATATTCAAAAATACCCGAGGTTCGGCAGAGCGCAATACAGTGTGAGCAAGGCCCATTCACTTTGAGTCAATGCACTTATGGTTCAAATCCGCAAGTTTTATTAATAGGGGATTCCTACGCGGGTCATTTGATTGATGCTTTGTTGACATCAAAATCTCAGCAGCCTTTTGCAGCTAATTTTCTATTGGCATGCCCACCTTTATTTAACTTTGCAGACACAGCCGAACTTCCTACCCAAAAAGAATATTGCTTACAGCATCAAAAAGATATTAAAGATGTAATTTTACAGCATAAAAATCTTCGCTATGTGATTATATCAACATCCCTTAGCTATTATCTCAATAATGCAAATATGCTGACAGAGCAGGGCTATGTTAAATCTTCGCCCTTACTGGTTGAGCAAAAATTTGCTGAAATAATTGATTGGCTATCGGCACATAATATTAAAACCGTCCTCATTTCCCCACCCGCTCGCACATCTTTTGACCCAAATCGCTGCATCAAAAGCGTTCTACGCCGTACTAGGACAATGGACGCTAAAGCGATGGATATGTGCAGCATAAATTATGCTGATATTAGCGATCAAAGGAATGGTGTAAACGCATTGTTAGACAAGTTAAAAGATGTGTTGCCAATCATTCATCTTGATGAGCTGATGTGCGAAGACGGTATATGTCCGGTTGTCTATAACGGCTATCCTGCTTACATTGATGCAATACATTTATCGCCCTATGGATCAGCAGAATTGGGTAAAAAGCATGATTTATTTGGAAAAATTATTGCTGCTGCAAATAGTTTTGGCCATTATCATTTCAGTAAGTAAATTAGTCGGCTTGGCTTTTACTTGTTGCAGTCAATATTATTCCGTAATTTGGTGGCAAATACAAAAAAGCGCTTTATCGAAAGGATAAAACGCTTTTACTTGATGGAGTTTTAACTTTGTGAATCAATCATATTTTTGATGAACAATTGCACCTTGTCCGTTTAGATAAAGTTTGTAATGGGCACCATTTTTGTCGAAAACTTCAGCTTTCCAACCATCGTGTTCGGTTTCAATTTCACGAATGATAAAGCCTTGGTCCTCAAGACCCTTGACCATTTGTGACCAAGAAATACGGTTCATGGTTTGGGCTGCCATTGGGGCTTGCTGCATACCAATAGGGGCTTGTTGTTGAACGCCAACAGGAGCATTTTGTGCTATAGCTGGCAGGCTTAAGCTAGAAACGGTCATTGCAGCGATAAGAGTAAGAGCTGTTAGTTTTTTATGGATAGTTGCCATTTTTGATCTCCTTTGGTTTGATGAATGATGTTTTAAATGAGTCGTGCTGACGCTGCCCTAACTTGCACCGTCAGTATTCTGTCAGTTTAAAAAGCGCATGATGCAAAAATGGTTAGATTATTTTATATCACAGTTTTTATTGCTCTTATAGGAGTGATTTATCCAGCCTATTCAGGTAATGATCAAGAAGCGGCGCGGCAAGCCTTGGCGCGCGGTGAAATTATGCCGTTGACGCAAATGCTTGGTTTTGTTGAAGCAGCCTTTCCAAATTCAAGCGTTATAAAACTTGAATTTGATGAAGAAGATCATCTTTATATTTATGAATTTAAAATTATTGATTCATCAGGCATAATACGTGAAATAGAAATGGATGCCAAAACTGGCCAAATATTAAAAGTCGAGATAGACGATTGAAAGTTCTTGTTGTTGAAGATGATGCTATTTTGCGCAATGATGTGTGTCTCGCGTTAGAACAGGCTGGTTTTGCGGTTGATAGTACCGATAATGGTGATGATGCTTGGTTCAAGGGTGAAACTGAAAATTATGACGGTATTGTTCTTGATCTTGGCTTACCTGTCAAAGATGGCTTAACTGTTTTAAAATTATGGCGGCGTGCTGGCGTGGTGGTGCCGGTTATTATTTTAAGTGCGCGTGGCAGTTGGATTGAGCGAGTGGAAGGCATTGACGCAGGAGCAGATGATTATCTTGCCAAGCCTTTTGAAATGTTAGAATTGGTTGCGCGTTTGCGTGCGCTTATTCGTCGTTCAGTGGGGCAAGCAGATCCAATATTACAGATTGGCAATATCGCAGTTGATACACGTTTGATGCGGATTACCGTTGACGGGCGTAATGTTGATTTATCTGCGCTTGAATATCGCGTTGTACAGTTTTTAGGGCTACACAAAGATCGGGTGGTGACGCCAAGCGAGCTAGCCGAACATATTTATGGTGATGTTGATGCGCGCGATCCCAATGCATTGGAAGCATTATTAACAAGGTTGCGCCGTAAAATTGGTGCAAGTGCTATTGAAACAAGACGCGGACTTGGCTACCGCCTAACTGGACAATAGTTATGAAAGCTTCTTTGCGATTGCGGCAATTTTTAGCCGGTTGTATTGCTATTATTATCGCATTGGCTATTTCATTTCTTGGTTTTTCATTGCTTTTTGAGCGCCATGTTGAGCGGCGGTTTTCGGTACAGCTTAATAATTGGACTGAGACCATCGCAGCTGGTATATCGTTGGACAACGAAAACAAGATTGCCGTTAATCTGCCCTTTGTGATTCCAGATTTTGAAAAGCCCTATAGCGGTCTTTATTGGCAAGTGATTGATAAAAGCAATGATGATATTATAAGATCGCGCTCACTATGGGATTTAAATTTACCTTTAGCTGAAAAAAATGGTCGTTCTGGTGGCTATTTGATGGTGGTTCGTCAAGTTGCATTTCGCGGGCACCCTTTGCAAATTGAAATTGCCATTGATGAACAGCAAATTATTAAAGCGCGCAATGAATTTGCTGCGGATCTTTCTATTTATCTTATCATGCTTGGTTTGGTTTTATCGGTCTTGTTTGGATTGCAAATTGTCTTTGGCTTGAAACCATTAGCTGTTTTGCGAAAAAATGTTGAAAAGATAACCAGTAATACAAATGAGCGTATGGAGCCAAATTATTATAAGGAATTGCGCCCATTAACTGAAACGATAAATCACTTATTGGATAATCGAGCGCAAAGCATTGATGAGGCGCAAAAGCGGGCGGGTGATTTGGCTCATGGTTTAAAATCTCCTTTAGCTGCCTTGCGCAATTTAAGCAGTCGGCTTGATGAACAAAATAATAAGGAGGCTGCGGTGCTCTTGCGTGATTTATCGCGCGGTTTGCAACGCCAAATTGACCGCGAGCTTCATCGCGCGCGTGCCGAAGTTTCTGCTCATAAAGGTAAACTATCCAGTAATCTTGGCGAGTTATCACGGCAATTGGTACGTGTTTTGTCGGCAACCTCCTATGGTGAAGCTTTAGAATGGCAAAATAATATTGATGACAATGCAATTATGCCTATTGATGTTGCAGATCTTGCCGAGGCGCTAGGAACAGTCCTTGAAAATGCAGCTCGTCATGCCAAACAAAAGATTGTTATTTTTCAACCAAATGCTGAACAAATTATAATCGATGATGATGGCGAAGGTATGGATGAAGAAAGGCGCATGTTGGCATTGCAACGCGGCGTGCGCTTTGATGAAAGAGCGCAATCTACTGGTCTTGGTCTTGCAATAGCCGGTGATGTCCTTGCGCCTTACGGCTTTGCCATGCGTTTAGAGGACAGCCCTTTGGGGGGATTACGGGTTATTATTTTTCATAAATAAATCTGATTGACCATTTAAAAGGCAATAATATAGCACTATTTAATATAAAATATATATTTTTGGAAAAGGTCTAATCTAGCTGATTGCATAGCAAGATCAAAGATGTTAAAAGACAATTATGAGTTACAATAGGTTTTTATTGAAAAATACACTTATTAGGCAATTAGCCATTACGCGCTTGGACGTGCAGGATCATAAACTGCTACCAGGTCGCTTTGTTGTGTATTTTTCAGGCTCATCATTAAGCCGACTTATGGTCTAGCTTTTTTACTTGCTCAGCCAAGTTTTACAAAAGGCTATAATCTTGACCTTTGGCTTTTTGATAAATTCAATTTTCCTATTTAAAAAATGAGCCTTAATGGCCAAATAAAGCCCTAGAGGCAAAAGAATGGACATGAAAATGAGTGCACCGCGTACGCTCTATGACAAAATTTTTGATAGCCATATTGTCGATCGTCAGGAAGATGGCACCTGCCTTCTTTATATTGACCGCCATCTCGTGCATGAAGTAACTAGCCCGCAAGCATTTGAAGGTTTGCGCATGGCGAAACGTAAAGTGCGTCATCCAGAAAAAACCTTGGCGGTGGTTGATCATAATATTCCAACCTCGCCAGATCGCGTCAATGGCATTAAAAACGAAGAAAGCCGCATTCAGGTTGAGGCGCTTGCTGCCAATACGGCTGAATTTGGCGTTGAATATTATTCAGAACGCGATGTTCGCCAAGGGGTTGTGCATATCGTAGGGCCAGAGCAGGGCTTTACTTTGCCGGGCATGACCATCGTTTGTGGCGATAGCCATACTTCAACTCATGGTGCTTTTGGTGCCTTGGCTCATGGTATTGGTACATCGGAAGTTGAACATGTTTTGGCGACCCAAACCCTTATCCAGAAAAAAGCTAAGAATATGCTTGTGCAGGTCAATAATAAATTGCCTGATGGTGTATCGGCAAAAGATCTTGTCCTTGCCATTATTGGCGAGATTGGTACCGCAGGTGGTACCGGCCATGTGATTGAATATGCTGGCGAAGCCATCGAAGCGCTTTCGATGGAAGGACGTATGACCATTTGTAATATGTCAATTGAGGGTGGTGCGCGCGCTGGTCTTATCGCGCCAGATGAAATTACTTTTGAATATATTAAAGGTCGCCCACGTTCACCAGAAGGTAAGATGCTTGAAGATGCCATTGCCTATTGGCAAACTTTGAAAAGTGATGAAGGCGCAGTTTACGACACAGTTATCACGATTGATGCAGCTAATTTAACACCAACGGTTACTTGGGGGTCATCACCTGAAGATGTCATGCCAATTAATGGTGTTGTGCCAAATCCTGATGATATTGTAGATGAAAATAAGCGCGCTTCCAAAAAACGTGCTCTTGAATATATGGATTTAAAACCTGGTATTCATATGACTGATGTCGCTATTGATCGCGTGTTTATTGGTTCATGCACCAATGGTCGTATCGAAGATTTGCGCGCTGCGGCCTCTATCGCTAAGGGACGTCATGTTGCGCCAACTGTATCAGCAATGGTGGTGCCTGGATCTGGCTTGGTGAAAGAACAGGCAGAACAAGAAGGCTTGGATAAAATCTTTATCGAAGCTGGTTTTGAGTGGCGTGAGCCTGGATGTTCTATGTGTCTTGCCATGAATGATGACCGTTTAAAACCGGGTGAGCGTTGTGCATCAACCTCTAACCGAAATTTTGAAGGTCGCCAAGGATATAAGGGGCGCACTCATCTTGTGTCACCTGCTATGGCGGCGGCCGCAGCAATTGCTGGTCATTTTGTTGATGTGCGTGAGTGGCAATAATCTTTAAATCTTTATGATTACTAAAAAGCGGCTCATTGGGCCGCTTTTTTGTTTAAAATTTTGTTCATCAGTAAAATAAAGCTTATCAATATTTTAAAATGCCAATAAAATTTGAGGCTGCAATGAATGCAATCTCGTTGAATAAAATTAAAATTATATTTTGCAAAGCCATTTATAACTAGGTCGCGTAGCTTGCATCGGTCAAAAAAAGAGCCTCGTTGCAAACTTTAAATAAGATGCATTTACGCCTTGAACGCCCAGTATTAAAATCTTCTAGATAAAATTCGACATGTTCGAAAACTTCAAAGATATAGTGCTAGTTAAGATCATTCACTGTACAACCCTTTCACTCAAAATTATAAAATCAATTATAAGTTGGTTCAAAAGGTCGTCAATTTAAACCATTACGTAAAATATGCAGATGCGCAATATTATAGCGAATAAAAGGCTTAATTTCTTTTTTCGAAAAAATAAAAAAAACATTTACTTTTTGTAAACTTTTTTTGGAACCTTTTTTAAGCTGTGTCGTTATGTGGATACCAAAGCTGATAAATGGCAAATAAGCCAACCTTCAATAAAAGGCAGCTAAAAGAATTAACCAAACAACCCGGAAAAATTTAACAACAGGAAGCCATAAAGCGTTTCCCGTTAACAGTCTAACCTTGTCAAAATTTGAAGCAAATAAGCGCGAAACGAGTTTTCGCGAATAGAGAAACTTTGCTTAAAATTATGGGTTTTGCGGTTCTTCCAAAACAAATTTAAGGATAAAGATCATGAACCGTTTTGCAAAATCAATCATCACTGCTTCAACTCTTGCAATTGCTGTAATCGCTAGCGCACTTACTGCACAAGCAACCACAATTTCAGCTCCTGCCTTATCATTGCATAATGCACCTGCAACAAGTGCGGCTGTAACCAGCAATATTGCTAAGGGTACTCAAGTTAATGTTGGTGTTTGCAATTCAGCTTGGTGCTATGTAACTGCAGGAAACCAAAAAGGTTGGGTTGAAACCAACAAGCTTTCAACACAATTGGCTGCTGCAAATAGCCGTGCTCGTTCAATGGCAGTTAGCGGTGGTGCAGGCGGCTCTGCTGCAACTGGTGGCCGTACAGCATCTGCTGGCTTAAATATTTCAATCACCATTGTTCCTGAAAAGTCAGAAGCAAAGGCTGCAAACCACAATCGCATTAATGTTGCTAAAATTGCACCACAAAACTTGCGTTAAGAATTTCACAAATCCCCGTTAGCTAAAATCAAGCTAACCAATTGGCCTATCTGATTTCATGATCGATCAGATAGGTCTTTTTTTAAGTGTTAGTCGCTTTAAGATTAGTTGTCGGTGACAAGGCTGTAAATAGTGCTTGAGCGACCACCAGAGCGACAAAAAGCAAGCAGCGGCTTTTTAGCCTCAGCAATGGCATTACGCATCGCGACGAGATCTTCCTCAGCAATACCCATAGGCACAACTGGAACATAATAAGTGTTTATGCCTGCTGCATCGGCAGCTTTTTTAATGTCGGCAAAGGATGGTTGATTAACTTCCTCGTCATCAGGGCGATTGCAGATAATGGTTGCAATGCCAAACTCTTTTAAAGCAGCCATATCTGTTGGTTCAATCTGACCGCATACATATACACCATCATCAATCGGCTTTATCTTCATAAAATTTCCTCACTTATTTTCATTTTAATATTTTCTTCACATTTAAACTCTTGGAAAAAAGAACAAAGCCAAGAATAATGTAAGAGATATATTTATAATATTTGGTTTTAAATTTTAATAAGATAACGTATTTTAACGCTGTTACAAGAATATTTGTCAAATAGTTCAATACATTAATACTTTTAGACTTATTTTACATTAATTTTATATTCTATATCTTGCATATATTCATCTTGCATTGCGGCATCATCCCCAATAAGGCCTTTAAAATGCAAATGGTGTTCGCCTTCGCTTAGCGGGTTGAGCAAGATCCAATAGCCATCGGACGCATAATGGTCTTCATCGCCAGGGATTGTAAAACAGCTCGACGTTGCCGCACGAGTTCCGTCAAGTTTTTGTCCATCAAATTCGCTGAGCATATCTCTGGCACTGTTAATTGCAGCGTTGACTTCTTTTTTTAAGTCATCGCAAGATAAGCCATCGCCAGTATCCCAACGCATAATGCTGATGACGGGAAAAAAGATATATTTGTCTTTAGGGACTGCACAATTGCGCACTACCTTGTCAAAGCTATAGCTAGGCGCCAGAAAAAAGACATCGCCACTTTGGGCATAATTGCAATGCTCGCCTGTATCATCGGCAAGCGGATCTAAATCATCAGGGGCATTGGTAACCCATTGCCACCAACGTATGGAAAGAGTACTTAAGTCTTCTCCGCTTACAGTTTTATTGCTAGTAAGCGAAGAAGATTTTGCCGGGGCAGTAATATTAAAAAAAACACCGCTCAATAAAATGACTAGGTATAATAATTTCATCGAGAATAATTCCTAATTGTTTGATCGGCTACCAATTTATCTTAAATCAAATTCGGTTTGAGTGGAATTGCCAATTGATTAATTCAAGTGGATATGTGCCTATGGCATTTATTTTGGTTAAAGCATATGGTCGCTAAATGCCGTTTTTTGAAAATTAACAACAATATTTATAACAAAATAAATCAAATTTGATCGCAATTTCGTTCAACATTATGTGATTATGTACTAAAATATAAAATATGTTTTGACAGAGTTACCTATTTATCTTTATGTCCGCGTGTGGGGACTAAAACTAAGATAACGGATTTAGCCTTTTGACACCAAAAAAATAAGCCCTGTTTCAACAGGTAGCATCAAAAAACAACTTCTCATATATTTGAAGAATGAATACCAATAGTTGCGTAATATTAGCAATTTAGGAATTGGTAAAACTTGTCTGTCGTGAATGCAAGTCTGAGGGGCTCGCATTTTTAATATGTGCTTCCGTTTTTTGGGTTTTCTGGTTTAGTCCGATTTGAGGGATAATAATAGAATGAAAAATATGGAGCAGATAAGTTTTATTAAGAACTGCTTGGCTGTAAGTCTTTTACGTGCGCGTGAAATTATCACACGCGATTTGCGTGGCGTGCTTGCAGAATTTGATATGACTGAGCAGCAATGGCGCGTTTTGCGTGTTTTACGGGAAGAGTCGCCTCTTGAAGCGACAGAACTTGCCAATCGATCTTGTATTCTATCGCCTAGTCTTACGCGGATATTGAGGGCTCTTGAAATGCGTGATTTTATTATTCGTGAGAAAGACCCATCTGATAGCCGGCGATCTTTGCTAGTCCTTTCGCGCGAGGGAATAAGTATCATTGATAAAATTACTCCGGTGGGAGAGGCGATATATAACGCTTTTGTCGAGCGTTTTGGGAAGGAAAAATTTCAACAACTTTTGACCCTCCTGCACGAAATTGAAGAACTTGAAAATTAGAAAACTCTGATTTTTGTAACTTGTGATAAAGATATTTGCACTTTTAAACAGTGTAAATATCTTTCATTCCATGATCTAGTTCGGTTTTACTTAACCTTTTTTAATCCAAAGTGCTTCAATCGAACTTGCAAAGCTGCTATAAGAGCCAGAAGCTGAAACAAAAAGGAATCTGGCGTGACTATAAAAGATGTAGTGCTTATCGCATTAATGGCAGCCTTTATCATAGTGCTTGGTTTTATCCCGGCTTTTACCATTCCTTTTATCCCAGTGCCTATTACGACACAAAGTCTTGGGGTTATGCTTGCTGGTGCGTTATTAGGCGCACGGCGAGGTGTTTGCGCTATTTTAATTATCTGGATATTGGTCGCTGTGGGCTTGCCTGTTTTGTCGGGTGGCCGTGGTGGTATCGGTGTTTTTATGGGCTTTACGGCCGGTTATTTTGTTGGTTGGGCTTTTGGCGTTGCGGTTATTGGCGCTTTATTCCACGTTTTCAGAAAAAATCTAACACCTGTTAAGCAGATTGTTGCTCTGATCCTTGGTGGTATTGTAACGGTTTATTTCTTTGGTATTCTTTGGCTGTATATTATTACCGATGATAAATCCTTATGGACCATTATTTTAGGCAATCTTGCTTTTATCCCTGTAGATCTTGTTAAAGTTGCCATTGTCTTTGGAATTTTAAAAGTGCTGCATAAAGCATTGCCGGGCCAATTTGCTAATACTGGCATCAAATAAGATGAGGGGTGCAATTGGTTTTCTTTAAATTCGTTTTAATTTAGCTCGCAGCTAAAGCATGATTTAAAACCTATTTAAATAACAAAAAAACCTGAAGTTTTTTTAAAACTTCAGGTTTTTAAACTTATCAGTAGCGATCTATTAATTGGACAGCTTTGCCATCACTTCATCGCTGACTTCGAAATTGGCATAGACGTTTTGCACGTCATCATCATCTTCAAGTACATCAATAAGTCTTAAAATCGAGTGCGCCTTATCTTCATCAACCGGTGCCATAGTAAGTGGCTTCCAGATGGTTTTGATAGATTCAGCTTCACCAAGGGCAGCTTCAAGGTTTTTTGAGACTTCGCCAATATCTTCAAAGGCGCAAATGATGGTGTGTCCATCTTCATCAGACGTCACATCTTCGGCGCCCGCTTCAATCGCGGCATCCATAATCGCATCAGCACTACCAGCTGTTGCCTTATAGATTATTTCACCGACACGATTAAACATGAACCCAACTGAACCAGTTTCGCCCATTGCACCACCAGCTTTTGTAAAGGCTGAACGCACATTAGACGCGGTACGATTACGATTATCGGTCAATGCTTCAACAATAACGGCAACGCCGCCAGGGCCATAACCTTCATAGCGTACTTCATCATAATTTTCAGAATCGCCACCTGATGCTTTTTTAACTGCGCGGTCGATATTGTCTTTCGGCATTGACTGCGCTTTAGCGTTCTGGATTGCAAGACGCAAACGCGCATTCATTGCTGGATCAGGCAAGCCTTGCTTGGCAGCAACGGTAATTTCGCGCGCCAATTTTGAGAACATTTTTGAGCGCATCGCGTCCTGACGACCTTTGCGATGCATAATATTTTTAAACTGTGAATGGCCAGCCATGGCACTCCTGCTTATGGTTTACTGCCAATAGTCTCGCTTGATGCGATTAATGCAGTTTGTTTAACAAAACAGATAAAATTCTATCATTCTATCTACTAAAACACTTTAACAATATGCGAAACAATTTCATTTGTAAAATGCTAGAACCTTTAAAAATAAGGTAATTGCATAGATTTAATGATAACGATGCTCATTGTTCTTTGCATCATGTCGCATTCCATATGAAATTGCTTCGTATAAAAACCGTTATTGCGCTGATTAAAGCAATCATTCCTTATACAAAAATAAAAAGCCTTAAACTCATCCAGAAAAATGCTGTCGTATATTTTCTAGCTTTATGAAAAGCTTTTATGATTTTTTAGGTCATAAAAAAAGCCCTATAAGCAAAATTGCTATAATTTTTTCAAATTAATCTTGAAAAAAGCCGTTTCTATAAAAAAGACTTTTGGCATGAACCGCCAAGCTAATACGATAATTAGTATTATATGTGTGAAAATAATTCACTAATTAGTGATGCGTTGATATAAAATTGTCGAAAATTATTCTAATAGTTATAAATATAAAATAAAATTTCAAAAAATAACGAAAATATAAAGATATTGAAATTTAAGGTTGCAATTTTAACTTACGGCTATTCTATTATTTACGAATTAATTTTCTTTTTTTTGATCACGTAAATGTTTAGCTATTTAAAATGTCAGCAAGCTTTACTATATTAATTAAGGATCGCAAGCGCCCAACAAAGGAAATTGTGGGTTGATCAATTTTTTGAAATTTAAATCATCCGCCAAAGGGTGAATGACGTGTTTATAATGAGGTAATAAAATGGTTAAGATGCATAAAACTGTTAATGATGTTCCTTCAAACACCAAACAAACAGCAATTGAGCTTTTAAACAAATCTTTGGCAGCACTTATTGATTTAGCGTTGTTAACCAAACAAGCCCACTGGAATATTAAAGGACCACGGTTTATTATGGTTCATGAAATGTTAGATCAATTCCGTGATGATCTTGATGAACATGTTGATATTATTGCAGAGCGCGTTGCTCAGCTTGGTGGTACCGCATTTGGTACAACCCAAAGTGTCAACAAGGATTCATTATTAAAGCCTTATCCTACCGATATTTACAAAGTTGAAGATCATCTTGATGCTTTAATTGAGCGCTATGGTGAAGCTGCAAATTTTGTGCGTAAAGCCATTAAAGATGCTGATGAAGCAGGTGAAGATGATACAGCTGATATTTTCACTGCTGCGTCTCGTACGTTAGATAAAAACTTGTGGTTCCTTGAAGCCCATGTTCAAGAACCAAAGTAAAGTTTAATTTTTTAAATTTTTAGATTTATAATAAAAAACAGGCTTTGTTTTCAAAGCCTGTTTTTTATTATAAAACATCAAAAAATTTTTTGATGTAAGAACAATTTTACGCAATTGGTGCAACAAATGGATTGCTGCGTTTTTCAGTGCCGATTGTGCTGCCTGGACCATGACCACATAAAAATCCAACATCATCGCCCAAGGGCAAGACTTTGTTTTTGATTGTGTCCAGTAATTGTTGGTGGTTCGCGCGTGGTAAATCAGTTCGACCGATTGAGCCATGAAACAAAACATCGCCCATCAGAGCAAAGCGCAATTCTTCATTAAAGAAAATGACATGGCCAGGGGCATGGCCGGGCGTATGATACACTTTAAATTTATGACCGGCACAATCAAGCTCATCTCCCTCTTCAAGCCAACGATCGGTGGTGCAATTTCGCATTTTATCGGTGATGTTGTAGGCCTTGGCAGTTTCTTCCACCATGCCAAGTAAAAATTCATCATCTTTTTGTGGGCCAATAATTTCAACGCCGAGCGCTTCTTTTGCATCCATTGCCGCACCAACATGATCAAAATGACCATGAGTTAGCCAGATTGCCTCAATTTTGATGCCCTCTTGCTCAATAGCTTGCATAATATAAGGAAGGTCACCGCCTGGATCGAGTAAAATACCCTTTTTACTATCTTCATCAAATAATATGGTACAATTTTGCTGTGCTATTGTAACCGGTATAATATGTGCCTTTAGCATGCCCATGACGTTTATTCCTATTTTAGTCTATTTTATATGCTATAATTCTATCATTCCATATTCTTATACATTATGATATGGCAAATTTTTGTGTTTTATTCAAAATGGATTTTGCATGCCCCTATCGCCGGTAAAAAAAGCCATCGAAGCTTCTGAAACGGATCATATTGCGGTTATAGAATTGCTCTTTTATGCCTATCAGGATTTTACGGCAGATCCTGACCGTTTATTGTTAGAATTAGGTTTTGGGCGTGCCCATCACCGCGTTTTATATTTTGTTAGTCGTCGCCCTGGGCTTACCGTTGCTGAATTATTGGATGTATTAGGCATCACCAAGCAATCGCTTGGGCGTGTATTAAAGCAATTAATTGACGATGAATATATTTTGCAAGAAGCAGGCGTTAAAGATCGCCGGCAAAGGGAATTGTATCCAACGCAAAAAGGGCGGGATTTATCATTACGCCTGTCAGAACCGCAATCGCAGCGTATTGAACGCGCATTAAAGCAAGCCGGCGTTGAAGATTCAAGCATTGTGCGCAAATTCTTAGCTGGCATGCTTGATAATGATCGGCGTGAACCAACTTATATTGAAAATCTGGCGCGGGAAAAAGAATAATTGTTAAAAGCAACTTTTGCTTAGCCATATAGTGATTTTAAGGTGCAGCATTCTTTGTCCTATTTTTCTTCAACAAGATTTTGCAATTGATATGAAAAGTGAATGAAGTGTTTTACTTTGCTTAAGCTTATTGCCCTATAATAGATATGAGTCTGCTAGATGATTTAACCGATATTTATGCAGATTGCGCCAAAAGGGCTTTATAATAATTAGGTTTTAAAATTCACATAAGTAGGATGTGTTGATGACAGATAAGCAAGATTACAGCATTGCCGATAATGCTCCCCATATTTTGGTTGTTGATGATGATACACGCATACGCAGTCTGTTATCGCAGTTTTTACAGAAAAATGGTTTTCGTGTTTCTATGGCTGCATTGGCAGATGAAGCGCGGCGAAAATTGGCAGGGTTGGATTTTGATCTGTTAATTGTTGACGTGATGATGCCTGGGGAAACTGGAATTTCACTTACACGTTCTTTGCGTGAAACTAAGGATGTTCCAATTTTGATGTTGACTGCATTAGCAGAAACGGATGCACGTATTGATGGTCTTGAGGCAGGTGCTGATGATTATTTACCTAAGCCCTTTGATCCGCGTGAATTATTATTGCGTATCAATGCTATTTTACGCCGAGGCAATCAAACAAGCCAACCAACTATAGAGCAAATTGTTTTTGGCCCCTATACATTTTCAATTCCGCGGCGTGAATTGAAAAAAGCGGGGGAGATTATCCATCTTACCGATCGCGAGCAAGAAATTATGGTAATTTTTGCCTCTCGCGTTGGTGAGACTATTCCGCGCCAAGAATTGGCCGCCGGCGAAGGTGAAGTGGGTGAGCGCACCATTGATGTGCAGATCAATCGTTTACGCCGTAAGGTAGAAAATGACCCTGCAAATCCTGTTTGGCTGCAAACAGTGCGTGGTATTGGCTATAAATTGGCGGTTGAATAATAGGCGCATATAATGGAAGCACCATGGACTAAATTAAGCCGTTTCATTGCCACACGCATGCCAAAACGGCTTTATGCGCGTTCTCTTATCATTATCATTGCACCAATGGTTTTGCTGCAATCAGTGATAGCTTATGTCTTTATGGAACGGCATTGGCAAATGGTAACTGAGCGTTTGTCCATGGCAGTTGTTCATGATATTGCTGCCATTATTGATGTGATTGAGACCTATCCGCAGGATGATAATTACAATAATATTATCCGCATTGCCCAACAAAGAATGGGCTTGAATATTTCTATTCTGCCACCTGATCCACTACCGTCGCCCGGGCCAAAGCCATTTTTTGCAATTTTGGATTATTTTTTGAGTGAGGAAATCACCAAGCAGATTAATCGGCAATTCTGGATTGATACAGTTGGCGATTCAGATTTTGTGGAAATTCGTATTCGTCTTGATGATAAAGTTTTACGGGTATTTGCAACCCGCAGCCAAACCTATGCATCCAATACCGGTATTTTCCTTAGTTGGATGGTGGTGACTGCGCTTGTTTTGTTGATTATTGCTATTTATTTCTTACGTAGCCAAATTAAACCGATCCAGCAATTGGCAGAAGCTGCAGATAGTTTTGGTAAAGGTCGCCCCTTACCAGAGGGATTTTCGCCGCGCGGCGCTGAAGAAGTGATGCGTGCGGGTATTGCCTTTTTGCGCATGAGGGAGCGTATTGAGCGGCAAATTGAGCAGCGTACGACCATGCTATCTGGTGTCAGCCATGATTTACGCACCATTTTAACCAGATTTAAACTGCAACTTGCCATAGCAGGTGGTGGTATTGATACTGAACCGCTAGAGCATGATGTGAATGACATGCAAAACATGCTTGAAGGCTATCTTGCTTTTGCACGCGGTGAAGGCAGTGAAGAGGTTGGTACTCTTAATCTTGAAAATGTCATGGCGAAGCTGAAAGAAGAAGCCGTTTTACGTGAACGTGGTTTTACTTATGAAATGCATGGCAATCCTGAAATTCAAGTGCGCCCCAATGGTTTTACAAGACTGGTTGCCAATCTTGTGTCAAATGGCTTTCGTTATGCACGCAATGTCGATGTGGTGATCCATCATGACGATCATAAATTAACGCTTTGTGTTGATGATGATGGTCCAGGAATTCCTGAAAATATGCGTGAGGAAGTATTTAAACCATTTTTCCGTCTTGATGAAGCACGCAATCAAGACGCAAGCGGCACAGGGCTTGGTCTTTCTATTGCCCGTGATATTGCCCGTAGCCATGGTGGTGATGTTACATTGCATAAAAGTCCAAAAGGTGGTTTGCGGGTTATTATTGAAGTGCCAATTTAGCTAGATGGCTGATTAAAATGGCTGCAACCTAGCTATTCGTTTGTCTTTTGTAAAAATTGAATTCAAAATATTTGTATTAAGTCTTTTTTACGCGCATAGTAAACAAATACCTTAATGGGTGTGATTCTTTTATTTAAATGTGCGTATGGTTATTTAAAATGATAATGAATATTTAAGCAATGTTTAAATATTCATTATAGCTAATATAATCAATATTCGCATTAATAATAATGATGACCTTTTGTCGTTGCAATTTTTAAATTATTGTTTGTTATTATTGGAGTATGTGGATTATGGCTTTACAAAAAGCAGGCAAATGGGGCTGGGTGGTTGTCTTAGTCATTGTTGTTGGTTTTATTGCTTGGCGTTATTTATTGCCATCATCCAATAGTCTTCCCAATTATGTAGCCGTCGCTAATGGTCGGATTGAAGCAACTGAAGTTGATATTGCGGCAAAATCATCAGGCCGTATTAGTGACATTAAAAAGCGTGAAGGTGATTTTGTTCATGAGGGCGAAGTTGTCGCTCAAATGGATACATTAACGCTTGATGCGCAATTGCGCCAAGCGCAAGCGCAATTGAAGCAAGCTGAAATTAATGTCGAAACTGCAAAATTGCAGGTAGAACAAGCTGCTGCTGAAGAAGAAGCCAATGTAGCGCGTGTATCACAAGCAACAGTTCAGCGTGATAATGCCCAAAGGCGGTTTAATCGTTCTAATACTTTGCAAGAACGCGGCACTGTTTCTGAACAAACCAAGGATGATGATCAGGCAACCTATGAGGGTGCACTTTCAGCCCTTGCCGCCGCAAATGCACAATTGGCTTCAGCCAAGGCTGGTGTTTCAACCGCTAAGGCTAATGTGGTGAGCGCTGAGGCAGCTGTTGATGCTGCAAAAGCCACCATTGAGCGTATCCAATCAGATATTGATGATAGCGCATTGAAGGCACCGCGCTCTGGCCGCATCCAATATCGCATTGCTCAACCAGGAGAAGTTGTGGCTGCCGGCGGACGCGTGCTTAATCTTGTTGATTTAAGCGATGTCTATATGACGTTCTTCTTGCCAACCGATCAGATTGGTAAATTATCTCTTGGTCAAGAAGCTCATCTGGTTTTAGATGCTTTGCCGCAATATGTCATCCCAACTAATATTTCTTTTGTGTCCGACGTTGCACAATTTACGCCAAAAACGGTAGAGACTTCAGAAGAACGCGCTAAGTTGATGTTCCGCGTGCGTGCGCGTATTCCAAGTACCTTGCTAGAGCAATATATTAAGGATGTTAAAACCGGTTTGCCGGGGGTTATTTATGTAAAGCTTGATGATAGCAAACCATGGCCAGATAATCTGCAATCATCAATCAAGATTGAAAATTTACCACCAAAAGAGGGTACAAAGCCACAATAGGCTGCTTTTATTAATGGCGGTTCCTTTAAAGGGTTATGCCATTTAATAATAGTAAAATCAGGGAATTTGAGGCGAATTTCATACCCTGTAAAGGCTCAATAAAGTAGCACTTTGATGAAGAGCTACTTTCCCCGAAAATGGCGATGGAGTTTTGATCGTAATGGCCAATGATGGTAATCCTAAGCAAAATATAGCGGCCAATGTTGAGGCAAATTCTGTTTCCAACACGGGCAAGAATGTTGTCTCGTTAAAAGATGTAACTTTGCGCTATGGCAAGACCCTTGCCCTTGATAATATTACCTTAGAGTTGCCAGCTGGTAAAATGATTGGCTTTATCGGTCCTGATGGCGTTGGTAAATCGAGCCTTTTATCTTTGATTACCGGCGCGCGCGCTATTCAAGATGGTGATGTGGAAGTGTTAGAGGGCGATATGCGTGAAAAGCGTCATCGCGAGCGTGTTTGTCCAGATATCGCTTATATGCCTCAGGGCCTTGGTAAAAATCTTTATCCCACATTATCGGTTGAGGAAAACGCTAATTTTTTTGCCAAGCTTTTTGGGCAGGAAAAAAAGGAACGTGCTGCGCGGATTAAGAACCTTCTTTATCGCACTGGTCTAAATGGTTTTGAAGATCGTCCCGCTGGTAAATTATCCGGCGGTATGAAGCAAAAATTAGGGCTTGTTTGTTCGCTGATCCATGATCCTAAATTACTGGTACTTGATGAACCAACAACTGGCGTTGATCCTTTGTCGCGCCGACAATTCTGGAACCTTATTGACGATATTCGTAAAGATGCCAAGGATATGAGCGTGGTGGTTGCCACCGCCTATATGGAAGAGGCTGCCCGCTTTGATTGGCTAATTGCTATGGATGGTGGCAAAATTCTTGCAACTGGCACTCCGCAGGAATTATTGTCAAAAACCGGTAAAGATAATCTTGATGATGCCTTTATAGCTTTGATGCCCGAGGAGGAAAAAACCAATTATACTAAAGTGGTTATTCCGCCGCGTGTTGCAAATGAGCAAAATAATGAAGTTGCGATTGAAGCAATTGATCTTACCAAAAAATTTGGTGATTTTACCGCGGTAGATCATGTTAGTTTTAGTATTCACAAAGGTGAAATTTTTGGATTTTTAGGCTCTAATGGTTGCGGTAAAAGTACAACCATGAAAATGCTAACTGGTCTTTTACCAGTAACGTCAGGTACTGCGAAATTATTTGGCAAGCAAATTGATGCTGATGATATGACAACCCGCCAGCATGTTGGCTATATGAGTCAAGCTTTTTCGCTTTATTCAGAATTAACTGTGCAAGAAAATTTAGAACTTCATGCCGAGATTTTTGAATTACCAAAAGATAGTAGAGCCGCCCGTATAGATGAAATGGTGAAACGTTTTGATTTGGCCGACGTTTTGTCATCTATGCCTGATGCTTTGCCCCTTGGTGTGCGCCAGCGTATGTCTTTGGCAGTTGCGCTACTGCATAAGCCAGAAATTCTTATTCTTGATGAACCGACATCCGGTCTTGATCCAATTGCCCGTGATGACTTGTGGGAAACATTAGGACAATTATCACGCAACGAAAATGTAACAATATTTATTACCACCCATTTTATGAATGAAGCAGCGCGGTGCGATCGCATATCTTTAATGCATGCGGGGCGCGTCTTAATTTCTGACACCCCTGAAAAGATTATCACGAATAAGCATGCGCAAAATCTTGAAGAAGCCTTTATCAGCTATTTAGAAGAAGCCATTGGTGAAAAACAGGACGTTTCCGCACCTGCTCCAGAGGGCGAAGCGACTAAGACAAGCGACAATCCAAATTTGGCTGCTGCAAAAAGCAAAGATAAAAACGCCCATGCCTTTTTTGATATTATGCGGTTGTTAAGCTATGCTAATCGTGAAATGCTGGAGTTAAAACGCGATCCGATCCGAGCAACACTTGCTTTGGTTGGTAGTGTCATTTTGATGCTAGTTATTGGTTATGGCATTAATATGGATGTTGAAAATTTAAGTTTTGCCGTTCTTGACCGCAACCAAACCGAGACAAGCCGCGATTATATCCAACAAATTTCGGGATCGCGCTATTTTATCCAGCATGATGACATTAAAGATTATGATGATCTTGATAAGCGTATGCGATCAGGTGAAATTAGCTTGGCAATTGAAATACCACCAAATTTTGCCGAAAATATTAAACATGGTCGGCCGGTAGAGGTGGGCGCGTGGATTGATGGTGCCATGCCAGCGAGGGCTGAAACCGTTCGCGGTTATGTGCAAGGTATGCATATGTTATGGTTGCAAAACCAAGCGCGTGTTCAATATGGCAAAGAAGTCGCGAATGGTGATTTCCAAATTCAAGTACGTTTCCGTTATAATGCTTCACTTGAAAGCCTGCCAGCCATGGTTCCGGCGGTTATTCCAATTTTATTGCTGATTATTCCAGCAATGTTGGCGGCTTTAAGTGTGGTGCGTGAAAAGGAAATGGGCTCGATTATTAATCTTTATGTAACGCCCGTTACCTCATTTGAGTTTTTGCTAGGCAAGCAATTGCCTTATATCATGCTTGGTATGCTCAATGCTGTTTTACTATGGCTATTGGCAGTGTTGGTCTTCCGTGTCGATTTTACGGGTAGCTTACCGGCATTTATGTTGGCATCGCTATTTTATGTAAGTTTTGCCACTGCCTTTGGGCTTTTAATATCGACCTTTATGAATAGCCAGATTGCAGCAATTTTTGGTACATCAATTTTGACTATTTTGCCGGCCGTGCAATTTTCAGGTTTAACGGATCCAGTATCATCGCTTGAGGGCATGGGAGCATTTATTGGTAAAATTTATCCAACCACCTATTTCATTATTATATCGCGTGGTACTTTTTCCAAAGGGTTAAACTTTACAGAACTTGCTTCAACATTTTTGCCACTCGCCTTAGCTTTTCCAATATTAATTGGCATTGCAACACTTTTAACTAAAAAACAGGCACGGTGACGATTATGGATTTAAAACACATCTTCACTCTTGGCATTAAAGAAATACGCGGAATTTTACGCGATCCAATGCTGTTGATCCTGATTGTTTACGCTTTCACTGGTTCAATTTATGTTGCATCAAAAGCCGCGCCTGAAACCTTGAATCTAACCCCTATATCGATTGTTGATGAAGATAATTCGCCGCTTTCATCGCGTATAACAACGGCGTTTTTGCCGCCTTATTTTACAAGGCCATCCTTGATTGATATTCATGAAATGGATGCGCGTCTTGACCAAGGGCTTGATACTTTTGCTCTTGATATACCGCCTAATTTCCAACGTGATTTAAAAGCAGGGCGTTCTCCACAAATTCAGCTTAATGTTGATGCTACCCGCATGAGCCAAGCACTGACGGGTGCTGGCTATATCCAGCAAATCATTAATTCAGAGGTGAGCGAATTTCAAAGCGGTTATCGCACCAATACTTCATCACAAGTTGATCTTGCTTTGCGCGCGCGTTTTAACCCTGAACTTAATAAGTCATGGTTTGGCTCACTCATCAATGTTATCAACAATATCACTATGCTTTCTATTATTTTGACCGGCACGGCGCTTATCCGCGAACGCGAACATGGCACGATCGAGCATCTTTTGGTGATGCCAGTAACTGCAACCGAAATCATGGTTTCCAAAATCTGGTCAATGGGATTGATTGTTTTTGTCTGTTCGGCCTTTTCACTTATTTTTATCGTGCAAGGTCTGTTGCAAGTGCCAATTCAAGGCTCGATACCACTGTTTTTATGTGGTGCGATTTTGCATCTTTTTGCCACAACTTGCATGGGCATTGCGCTTGCGACAATGGCAAATTCTATGCCGCAATTCGGTCTGTTATTGATGCTGGTTTTATTGCCGCTACAAATTTTATCTGGCGGTATGACACCGCGTGAAAGCATGCCACAATTCATTCAAGATATTATGCTTGCCGCACCCAATACCCATTTCATTATGCTTGGCCAATCCATTCTTTATCGCGGTGCAGGTTTTTCTGTTGTTTGGGGTAACTTCTTGGCCTTGTTTATCATCGGTATTATTCTGTTTATGTTTTCATTGCGCCGCTTTAGAGCCTATCTAAAATAGGGTTTGATTTCAATCAATTATGCCATATATTGGCTATTATCCGCTTGGTGAACATTTCAATATATGCCATAATATTGATGAGAATTTCTCATTTAAAGCAAGGCATTTAAACGGCCTCTTATTGCTAATCGGGCTTGTTGAAATGCATATAGTCAGGGAGGCTAATATGGCTCATACAATGCAAGCCGCAGTTGTGCGTGAATTTGGTAAACCCCTAACCATTGATGAAGTGCCGATACCAGAGCCAAAAGAGGGCATGATCCAAGTTAAAATTGAAGCTTGTGGTGTTTGCCATACCGACCTTCATGCTGCCCATGGTGATTGGCCAGTTAAGCCCAATCCACCGTTTATTCCTGGTCATGAAGGTGTTGGCTTTGTTTCTGCAGTTGGACGCGGTGTTAAGCATGTTAAGGAAGGCGACCGTGTCGGTATTCCATGGCTTTATACCGCTTGCGGCCATTGTGTTCATTGTCTTGGTGGCTGGGAAACCCTTTGTGAAGAGCAATTAAATACTGGCTATTCGATTAATGGTGGCTTTGCTGATTATGTGGTGGCAGATCCTAATTATGTTGGCCATTTGCCCGATAATGTAGCCTTTACTGATATTGCCCCAATTCTATGTGCTGGTGTTACAGTTTATAAAGGCTTAAAAGTAACTGACGCAAAGCCGGGTGAATGGATGGGTATTTCCGGTATTGGTGGTCTTGGTCACCTGGCTGTGCAATATGCTAAAGCCATGGGTATGAATGTTGCCGCTATTGATATTGATGATGATAAATTAAGCCTTGCTAAGGAACTTGGCGCGGATATTGTCATTAACACCAAGAGTAGCAATGACCCACAAGGAGAGCTGAAAAAGCTCACCAGTGGCGGTGTTAATGGCATGCTTGTTACTGCACCATCAGAAGGTGCTTTCGCCTCAGCGCTTGGTATGGTGCGCCGTGGTGGTACGCTATCAATGAACGGCTTGCCTGCCGGCGAGTTTCCAGTATCGGTATTTAATATGGTGCTTAATGGTATTACGCTGCGTGGCTCCATCGTTGGTACGCGCTTGGATTTGCAAGAATCACTCGATTACGCTGCTCGTGGCAAGGTGCATTCGCATAATAAGATTGATAAGCTTGCCAATATTAATAATATTTTTGACGATATGATTAAGGGTAAAATATCAGGCCGCGTTGTGCTTGATATGGCAAGCTGATATTATCACGATAATTATAGATAGTTTATAAATGATGTTTAAGCCCTGACTATCAATGGTTGGGGCTTATTTGTGTTTAAAACAAAAAGGATATTTTGTTTTGGCCAAGCTAGAAAATTTCAATACTCATCAATTGGCTGACATCGTTGCGCAGCTGCCAATTAATTCGCCTTATATAATCGAACCAGTAAATGAAGGCTATTCAAGCACTTGCTTTTTTATCAAGACTAAAGAAAAGCTGCTATGCTTGCGTCTTTATAATTTAGATGATTTTCCCTGCCTATTGCAGGAGGTTGATGCTTTAGAGTTTTGCAGTGCAAAAGGTCTGCCTGTTCCCAGACTTCTTCAATGGGAAAGTGGCAGTGTTATTTACAAGTTTAAGAATGTTCTGGCAATTTGCTATATCTGCATTGAAGGGCGCAGCGTTAAACAAAATGAACTCAACCCAGTTATTGCTGCACAAGCTGGAAAATTGCTTGGTAATTTTCTAAAATGCGCGACTAGCTATACCCGTGATACCACTGCGCGTGATGAAGTTACGTATGTTCATCAACGCTATGAAGCGCAATATGAAAAAGTGCAGTCATGTCTTGATCGGTCTTTAATTGACAAAATTAATGATATTTTGCGCGAAAGACGTTTTGACCAAAATTTACAGTGCTTAACCAAAGGCTTGGTTCATGGTGATTTTTATTATGGTAATGTCATTATCAAAGACCATCATCTTTGCGGCATTATTGATTTTGGTGATAGTTATTTGGGGTCGCCATTTTTTGATATTGTGACCGGAGCGATGGAATTTTCTTATAATAATAAGCAGCAGATCGATTTTGATTGCTTGCAAGCATTTATAATGCCGTTACGAGATTTTTTGTTGAAAGAACATATTACAGCGCCTGTTTTTTATCATGCTATGCTCCTCATGTGCTTGAAGTTTTTATTGTTGACGCTTGGGCAGCATAATGAAAATGATTATACTAAACGTATGGAAAATCTTATATCTGGGACGGTGAAAGGTAAACTAAAACACTTTTTCTAAAAGCTAAATCTATTTAAAAAAGCTATAAAATCAATTAATAAAGCTCTGTTTAGCGTTTTTTGAATAGAAAATATATAGGCCAAGAGCGATATCAATTAAGACATGCACGCAAATTGCGGCTTTTATAGTTAAGGTAAACTCATCCTGAGATTGGTTGGATATAAAACCAACAACCTTAAAACAAGAGAGAACTTCATAAAGTAGCATACAACTAAAAATTATAGGAAAACAATAAAGCCTTCTTAAATAACTGTAAAAACTTATTAAAAACATAGCAGTTAAAAAAATGCCGCCCATGCCTAATATTATAGAAAATAATATGGATAAAAAAAACGAAAATATCGCATTTGAAAAATCACTGAGTGATAACAATAATAATGCTATTCCAGCAAATAATAAAAAGCTTATAATTCTATAAATAAAATAAAGTCTAATCAGATAAACTGCTCGGTTAGGTTGTTGATTGTCGCAGTTCTCTGTTTTCGTTTCCATTATGGGCGAAGTTGTGTTTTCCAAATTAATTTGCTCCCCTAATAGGCAAATTATACAATAATTTTGATATTATTGCATTTCAAAAAAAACTGAACCGACTTTGGCATTGACGGCAATCTCCCAAATAAGAATAGAGTAGGTGACGTCGTCAAAAAAATTAGGTTCACTTTAATGAATAAAAATATTTTTTACGCGTTTGGATTTAAGCATATAGATTATAAGAATGGATGGGACAATTATTCGAGAATAAAAGATAATAGAACCAATCATATATTGCGTATTTGAATTGTAAATAGTGTAGAGATAAAAAATGATCCAGCTGATAATTGTGCAAATATTAAAAAGTGCAAATATACAAAAAAGATATGGAAAATATCGCTTTGCTTTTATCATTCCATTTATCAAAAATATCATCAATATTATTTCAAATAAATTTGAGTATGGATGTAATTTTTTTAAAAGATTTTGCCAATTAAAATCATTTTCTATGAGAGTAAAAATATTAATAAAAAATAAAAATTTAATGACAACCAGATATATAATATAAATTGCGACAAATATTAAAAAACCACCTATTGGAGATTTTTCCCAGCTTTGCCAAATTTTTTTAAGGGCATTTGAGCGATTAATCACCATTTTGTCTCACAATAATTAAACTTCACTAACTTTTTATTTCATCGCCATTTTGATTGGATTAAAGAATTGTCCCGTGACCATTGAAGCGACCATAGCATGAACAAGGCCGCGGCGGCGCAGTGTTGGCGCAATGAGATAATCTCGCAAAAACGGTAAAATAGCATTATCCGATTGATAAAATGGCGTTAAACAACAACTTAAAAATTGATAAAATAAAATATGGATACGCCGTCTTTTAGCATAATCGTCAATGATGTCCGCGCGTTCCCTATGGCGCTTTGCTGCCTCAATAAAAGCAAGTGCATCTAAAAATGCCATATTCGCCCCTTGGCCAAGTTGTGGGCTGGTGGCGTGCCACGCATCACCAAGGCGAACAAGGTTACCTTCTGCTGGCGATATATGGGTATGGTGACGATAATTAGCATAAACAATCTGGTCGCGGTAATCAGCCATATTTTCAATTAAGGGCATGGTTTGTGGCCAAAAGTGAGCTATTTTTTCAACCCATGCATCAATACCGTCTGTTTGCCACTTTGCATGGTCTTGATGACGTAGCGACCAGAAAAAAGTCGTCATCGCTTGCGCTTTTAAATGCCCCTTGCCAAGCGGCAAGACGCCAATCATCGTTGAGGCTTTGTGATAGCGCTGCTCTAAGGTAGTTGGATCAAAACCAATATTATCGTGCCAGGGCAAGTTCACCCAAACGGCACCATAATCAAGCTCTTTGCCTTTTGTGGCGCGCAGCGGTGAGCGTGCCCCCATAGCATCAATGAGCAGGTCAAAATTCGCACTTTTCGTACCATTTTCAAAAATAAATTGTGGCTTGGGGCCGTTATCAACGCCAATTATCCGATGTTGGACTTCAACTTGCGCACCAAGTTCAACCGCATGCTCATAAAGAAGATCAAAAAGCGACCAGCGAATAATCGCAACACCATAATCATCCTTGATATAGCCAACGTCTAAAACAACCTTATCATCCTTGCTTAGCTTACCAAGCATGCGGTCTAGGCGTTGCCCGCGTGCTTCCGCCCGTTGGCGCAGCCCTAATTTATCAAGAACAATAAGGCCCGTTGGTTGTAGCACAAAGCCAGAGCCAACTGGCCCTGCCTTTTGCATCTGATCAAATAGGGTGACGCGGTGTCCTTCTTGGCGTAAAAAAGATGCAAGACAAAGCCCCCCCATACCCATGCCAGCAATTGCGATATCCATCATTTTCTCCCCGCGAGAAAGGTATTGCACCACGTTTTATAGCTTTTTGACCTTGCTTAATGATCCCGATGAGCAATAAAATAAGCGCAATTACGTAAATTATCAGCTTTGTTACCAAAAGGTGAAAGCAGTTCTTCAGCTTGGCTAATTAGGCCGTCAAGCTGTTGCTTTGCCCAGTCAATGCCATGCAGTGCCACCAATGTGCCTTTACCAACATGGCTATCTTTGCCAGCAGTTTTGCCAAGCGTCTTGGTGTCGGCTGTTACATCAAGCAAGTCATCAGCAAGCTGGAAAGCAAGGCCGATTGCCGAGCCAAATTCGGCAAGTCTGGCACGATCATCGCTGGTTGCATTACCAATAATTGCTCCAGCTTCACAGGCATAGCGGATAAGCGCTCCCGTTTTCATGGCTTGCAGCATGATAATACCAGCTTCATTGGGCTTTTTGGTTTCCGCTTCAATATCAAGAATTTGGCCGCCAACCATACCACCAAGGCCCGCAGCTCTTGATAAATGTCGAATGAGCGACAAGCGTGCTTCTGCCTTTAATTCGGTTTCTTCAGCCGCAATAATATCAAATGCAAGGGTCAATAAAGCATCACCCGCAAGAATAGCCGTTGCTTCATCAAAGGCTTTATGAACGGTTGGTTTACCGCGTCTTAAATCATCATTATCCATGGAGGGTAAATCATCATGGATAAGTGAGTAACTATGAATCGCTTCAAGACTTGCTGCAACACGTAATGGCGCATCGGTTTTAACATTGAATAATGAAGCCGTTTCAAGAACCAAGAACGGGCGCAAACGTTTGCCGCCATTCAAAACACCATGACGCATTGCATCCAGCAATTTTTGTGGACGGTTAATCTCGCCCATTTGTGGATAGGGTGCTAAAAGCTGGCCTATGAGAGTTTCAACACGCTTTGCATGACCGAGCAAGAGAGCTTCAAAATTGTTTTTACTATCCATTGTCTCACATTACATTTGAACAGGTGGTATAAAGGCAATTTATTAATACTGGAATTTTTAAAAAATACTATACATAAGTTTGAAGCCAAAATTGCAAAACATAAGTTTGTAGCCAAAATTGCAAATACCGATTTCCGTCTGATAGCTGTTAAGATTGAAAAATATCTTTGCAGTGGGTCGTCATTTAGGTAAAAGAACATAAGCGAATGAGTGATTGTCAAAAAAATGAGTATAATGTATTTGCATAATCATCCTGCGTGATAAGCCAAGGCGATCCATGGTATTGCAGCCGCCAGATAAACCCTATAAATCAAGCATTATTACCAAGATCATCGCAAATAAAAGGAATTGTTCATTGTTGCTTGATAAGGATGAGATAAGGAACGAGGGGGAAACCAAAAAAACTCTTGTTAAAAAGATTGCCCTTGGTCTGATTCTTTTGCTGCTCTTGCCTTTTTTCTTGCTTCTCTTTTATAATTTGCCCTTTATCAAGCCAATCTCTACTTTGATGCTACGAGATGTTGTTCTATTGCGTGGCTATGATCGCCAATGGGTTTCTATCAGAGCTATTTCCCCTAATTTGATAAATGCGGTAATGATGGCTGAAGATGGAAAATTTTGCAGCCATAATGGCGTTGATTGGGATGCTTTGGGCGATGTTTTGGATAATGATGGTGGGCCAAATCGTGGTGCTTCCACCATTACGATGCAAATGGTAAAAAACCTTTTTCTTTGGCAAGATCGTTCCTATGTGCGCAAAGCGATTGAGATTCCCATTGCCCTTGGCGCTAATATTTTATTGTCAAAACAGCGCACTATGGAAATTTATTTAAATATTGCCGAATGGGGGCCTGGAATTTATGGCGCAGAGGCTGCATCACGCCATTATTTTAATCGCTCGTCTAGCAATCTAACTCCAAGGCAAGGTGCTTTGCTGGCGGCAGCATTACCCAATCCCTATATCCGCAATCCTACAAAGCCAGGTCCTGGTATGAGCCAACTGGCACGGGTTTTTGAATCACGTGCGCGCAATTCTGGTGCTTATATTGCTTGTGTAAATTAAAATATAATCGCTATTTTGTAAAAAAATGCATGTTTTATTGGGAGTTTTTTAAAAAAATACACCTTTTGGCTAGTCAAATTGCTTTAATCAGTGTATAGCGTCCCAAACTTTGTGAATTATATTGGGCGATTCAGGCTTTCATGGCCACGCTTCAATGTGTTTGAACGAATTCGGAGCATAGATCCATGGCAGTACCTAAAAGAAAAACATCACCTTCAAAGCGCGGTATGCGCCGTTCAGCTGATGCCCTTAAGACACCTACTTATATTGAAGATAAGACTTCAGGTGAATTGCGTCGTCCACATCATATCGATCTTAAGACTGGTATGTATCGCGGTCGTCAAGTTCTTACACCTAAGGCTTAATTCTGTATTGGGTTTCAATTAGAATTGATTCTATTTACAGTTTAGATTTAAGCTAAGTAAGTAGGTTGATTTTGAGTTGACTGATAGAATATATAAAAACCGACGATAAGTCGGTTTTTTTATTGTTTCATGGTTTAGTTAAGCGTTTGATTTAAAAGATATTGAATTTTAAATGTTTTAACATAAATGAAACATTAAAATGTCTAATAATTATAATTAGAATAGTGCTGAAAGACCCTTGTGTTGATAAAATACAAATATAGGTTTTAAAAAGCGCGATAAGGCCGAGAGTGATTGACTTAACGGCCTTTTCAAAAATTGGAGTTGCCAATGGGGAACACCCCCCTTGTTTTTTCTGGCCGTAATGTCATGGCAGTGTTGGGGCCAACCAATACAGGAAAGACGCATCTTGCGATAGAGCGGATGTTGGCGCATGATAGCGGCATTATTGGCTTGCCGTTACGTTTGTTGGCGCGTGAAGTTTATACACGAATTTGCGAAAAAATTGGTGCAGACAAAGTTTCATTGGTAACTGGTGAAGAAAAAATCCAGCCACCTAAGGCTCGCTATTCTGTATGCACGGTGGAAGCAATGCCGCGCGAGACCAATGCCGCTTTTGTTGCCATTGATGAAGTGCAGCTTGCCAATGATTTAGAGCGTGGCCATATTTTTACCGATAGGATTTTGCACTTACGTGGACGCCAAGAAACTTTGCTTCTCGGCGCCTTAACCATGCGTGGTGTTTTGGAAAAGCTGTTGCGCGGGCTTAGCGTTGCATCGCGGCCAAGGCTGTCGCAACTAACCTATAGTGGCTCAAAAAAAATTGCACGGCTGCCAAGACGTTCTGCCATTGTGGCTTTTACCGCTGATGAGGTCTATGCTATTGCGGAATTTATTCGCCGGCAAAGAGGCGGTGCTGCGGTTGTTATGGGTGCTTTGTCGCCGCGCACGCGCAATGCACAGGTAGAGCTTTATCAATCTGGCGATGTAGATTATTTGGTCGCAACTGATGCGATTGGCATGGGGCTTAATCTTGATGTAGATCATGTGGCTTTTGCTCAAACTCGAAAATTTGACGGTTTTCAATATCGTGATTTAAATCCAAGCGAACTTGCACAAATTGCAGGGCGTGCAGGCCGCCATTTACGTGATGGCACTTTTGGCGTTACTGGACGTGTTGCTCCGCTTGAAGCAGAACTCGTTGAAAAAATTGAAGGTAGCTATTTCGATCCTGTTAAAGTCATGCAATGGCGTACTGCCAATATGGATTTTAGCACAATTGGAAACTTAATTCGCTCCCTTGATACTCCATCCCCAATTGACGGTCTGGTTAAGGCAATGCCAGCTGTTGATGCTCGTGCGCTTAGCTATTTGGCTAAAGACGATTCGATTGCTCGACGTATAAAGGGTAGCGATGAAGTCAAATTGCTATGGGATATCTGCGCGCTTCCCGACTATCGTAAGATTGCCCCCGCCCAACATGCCGACATTATTGCCACATTGTTCCGTGATGTGGTAGAATTTGGTGTAGTTGATGAAAATTATGTTGCATCTCAGGTAGCACTTGCTAATCGTACAGATGGCGATATTGATACTTTATCACACCGCATTGCGCAGATTCGGACCTGGACTTATGTCTCTCATCGACCTAAATGGTTGGCAGATCCGCAACATTGGCAAGAAAAAACGCGGGAAATTGAAGATAAATTGTCTGATGCGCTGCATGAGAGGTTGACGAAACGATTTGTAGACCGCAGAACAAGCGTTCTGATGAAACGGCTGAGAGAGAATACAATGATAGATGCCGAAATTTCGCAAACCGGTGATGTTCTAGTAGAAGGTCACCATGTTGGACATTTGGAAGGCTTCCGTTTCACCATGGACAAAGCTGCCGAAGGCAGTGATGCCAAAGCGGTGAGAGCGGCAGCGCAAAAAGCATTAGCACCTGAATATGATGCGCGGGCTGAAAGGCTTAGTGCATGTGCTAATGGTGATTTAGCGCTGGCATCGGACGGCATCGTCCGTTGGGTTGGTCAACCTATTGCAACTCTGGTAAGTGGTGATGAGTTTTTAAAGCCACGCATTATCTTGCTGGCTGATGAGCAATTGCAGGGTGCACAGCGTGACAAGGTCAATGACCGCGTTGGTCGCTTTGTTGCTTTCCATTTTGAAACAGCATTAAAGCCACTTTTCGATCTTATCAATGCTGATGCCTTAATTGGTATCACTCGCGGTATTGCTTTCCAGTTGGTTGAGCAGCTTGGCGTATTGCCTCGGCGCGACATCGCTAATGATGTAAAAAGCTTGGATCAAGATTCGCGTGCTGCACTCCGCCGTCTTGGTGTGCGTTTTGGTGCCTATCACATTTTTATTCCAGCACTTTTAAAGCCAGCGCCAGCACAAGCAATTACATTGCTTTGGGCTTTGCAAAATGATGCAAAAGACCAACCCGGTTATGGCGATATTATCCAAACCATGGCTGCTGGTCGTACATCTATTGAAGTTAATGGTGAATTTAACCCAGAATTTTATCGCCTTGCTGGATATCGTATTCTTGGTAAGCGTGCCGTGCGCGTTGATATCCTTGAGCGTTTGGCTGATCTTATTCGCCCTGCTTTAGCTTGGCGTGAGGGCACGGGTCCAAGACCAGAAGGCGCATTTGATGGCCGCCAGTTCATTGTAACACCTGCTATGATGTCGATTTTGGGTGCAAGCCATGCTGATATGGAAGATGTACTTAAAAATCTTGGCTATCGTTCTCACTCAATCAGTGTCGCAGAAGTCGAAGCCAAGCTTAATGAAGGTGCAGAGGCAGCAGCCGTTGCGCCAGCATTAGATGCTGAACCAGTTGGCCCAATGTGGGCAAATCTTGAAAGCCAACCAGTTGTTGCTGAAACAACTGTTGAAGTTGCAGATACTGAAGCAGAAAAGCCGGTTGAAAATGTCAAGATGATGTTGCTTTGGCGCTATCAGGGCCGTCAGGAAAATCGTCCGCACAAGCCACGCGATAATAATAACCGTAATGATGGCAAAAAGAAATTTGACCGCAAGCCACACGCAGCTACGGTTGAAACAAGTGGTGAGCAACCGGCTCGTTCCGATAAGCCACGTTATGATAAAAATCGCCAAGATAAGTCAAATCAAGATAGATCTGGCGAAAAGCGTGAGTTTAATAAAGACGGTCGTAATCATGATCGTCGCAACAATAATGAACGCCGCGCTAATAATAAGCCAAAAGATTTCAACAAAGCCCGCAATAATGAGCCTGCAAAAGCCATGGATCCAGATTCACCTTTTGCAAAATTAGCAGCATTGCGTGACCAGTTGAAAAAATGAGTGAGCAGCTGCCAGATAAATTGAGAATTGATAAATGGTTGTTTTTCAGCCGTTTATTAAAATCACGTAGTCTGGCAGCGGAGCTTGCTAATAGCGGTAAAATCCGAGTAAACAAACAAAAAATCGACAAGGCATCATATTTAGTGAAAGCTGATGATGTCTTGACGATTAGCTATAATCAAAGAATTAAAACTATTAAAATTGTTGCCCTTGGTGAGCGTCGTGGTCCGGCTGTTGAAGCACAACAATTATATCAAGATTTAACGCCGGTTGAAACTGCGGAAGAAAAGCTAGCGCGCCAAGCATTGGAAGCGCAAACACAAACAGGGCCGCGGCCAACCAAGCGCGATCGCCGCCAGCTTGATAATTTGCAAAACAAATTTGAGCATTAAGGTGCTTTATTTACCGTAATATTTCGAAAATTATAGCTATTTCAAACTATGCAATGCCCAGCAAGGCAATGCCTTTAACTTGCGCAAAAATTTTCATCCCAATTTTTAAGTTCAAGTTTTGCCAAGAATAGCGCGATAGGCGACAAAGGATATGTGCGCCTTGGTCATCATCACCAAGACTGAGCGAAACCAAAATTTCATGATTATTAATTGACGTCTTTGACAAAATAACCGCATTAACAACATTAAGAATTGAGGTTTTTTGAGGGTTTTCAAGGCTAAGACTAACGTCATTGGCGGCAATACGGATGCGCATGTCTTGGCTTTGAGGTGCTTTTTCTAATGGTGCTAAAAAGCGTGCGCCCTTCACCGAAAACGCACATATGCCACTATCTTCGTCCCAATGATCAATCTGGGCATTGAAATTAACCGCAGCATTGCGTTGCTGAGCAAGGGGAAGGTTCATATCCGCTTGTAGATCTTGTAGTTTGCCTGCACCTAATAGTTTCCCTTGCTCCATTAAAATAAGTGTATCAGCAAGGCGTTCCACTTCATTAATATCATGGGTAATATAGAATATTGGTAGTTTTAATTGGTCGCGCAATCGCTCAATAAACGGCATAATCTCGGTGCGTGTTGCCATATCAAGGGCGGATAGTGGCTCATCCATCAACAATACTTGCGGCGATGATAGGAGTGCGCGCCCTATTGCAACGCGTTGACGTTCGCCGCCAGAAAGATTTTTGGGCGAACGGTCAATCAGATGCCCGATATTGAGCATATCGACTACTTCATCAAAATATTGCCTTGCACCAGTTAGCGACTTATCAAAGGCGTAGCATAGATTTTTGCGTACATTTAAGTGAGGGAAAAGGCTAGCTTCTTGAAAGACATAGCCAATTTTTCGCTTATAAATTGGCACAAATTGCTTGTCATCTTGCCATATATCATCGCCTATGCTTATTTTGCCATTTAAATGGTTAAGCCCAGCAATGGCGCGAAGAACGCTGGTTTTGCCGCAGCCAGATGGTCCAAAAAGTGCAGTAATACCGGTGATCGGTGCCTGAAAGGCGACATCAAGATCAAATGTGCCAAGCTTGCCATGAACGCAAACTTCTATGGTTTTTTGCTCTGTCTTCATTGGCTCGCCTTTTTCTTTTCAATAAGCATAATGGTTAAAATAACCAAAAAGGCAAAGGCAACCATAAGGCCAGCCAAAATATAAGCTTCATCAAATTGTTGGTTTTCATTTAAATGTACGATGGTGGTGGAAATTACCCGCGTTTGTTGAGTATTGCCGCCAATCATCGATACGACGCCATATTCACCCACCGTATGGGCAAACCCTAACACCGCACCGGTTAAAATTCCCGGTCTTGCAAGGGGTAGAGCAACGCCCCAAAATGCAGCCCATGGCGAACGGCGTAAAGTTGCGGCAACTTCCATAGGCCTATCGCCAATGGCGGCAAAGGCATTGCGTACAGGCTGAACAACAAAGGGTAGTGAATAGACGACTGAACCAATGACAAGGCCGGTAAAACTGAAAGCAAATGTGCGTAAACCAAAGAGCGGCGCAAACCATCCAATTGGGCCATTGGGACCAAGAGCCACCAACAGATAAAATCCTAATACCGTTGGCGGTAACACCAATGGCACTGAGACAATGGTGGCAATAACTTCTGTCCAAAGGCTTTTCGAGCGCGCTAACCACCATGCCAAGGGTATGCCCAATATAAGCAATATAAGGGTGGTTATAATGGCAAGGCGTAAGGTAAGACCGATCGCGGTTAATGTTTGTGCGGAGAGAAGCTCCATCCATCACCCAATGTTTTAAGCCTTTAGCAAATTATTTGCTTATTGCTAGAAAAGATTAATTTCTGTTTTCATGAATATGAAAGAGCGGACGTTCCTTTTAAAATATAGGAACGCCCGCACCATGATCACCAATTGGGATAACTAGTCGAGTTGATAGCCATATTTTTTGATGATTTCATGGGCTTCAGGACTTTTTAAAAATTCAATAAAGGCTTTCGCCGCTTCGTTTTTTTCGCCATTTTTTAATAAAACCGCATCTTGGCGAATTGGGTTATAATATTCTTGTGGTACAATCCATTGTGAACCGCCCTTTTCATTAATAACTTGTGAAAGAGCAACAAAGCCAGCTTCCGCATTGCCAGTTTTGGCAAATTGGAAAGTTTGTGAAATATTTTGTCCTTCAACCAATTTTGGCTTTAAGCTGTCATAAACGCCAAGCTTTTCCATCGCTTCAATAGCAGCTTTTCCGTAAGGGGCGGCCTTAGCATTGGCAAAAGCAATATGGTTGATAGAGGCATCTTTTAAGCTATCGGCATCTTTGATAAGGTCAGGCTTGCTGCTCCATAATACTAAGGTGCCAATGGCATAGGTGAAAACGCTATTTTCAACGCCATAGCCTTCTTTGACAGCAAGCGCTGGGCGGCTGTCATCAGCAGCAAGAAAAACGTCAAAAGGCGCGCCTTGGGTAATTTGGTTATAAAAATTGCCGGTAGCACCAAAAGCAAGCTCTGCTTCATGGCCTGTTTTTTCTTTAAACAAAGCCGAAATTTCAGTTGCGGGATCAGTGAAATTGGCAGCAACTGCCACCGATGTCTTTTCAGCATTGGCAAGGGCGGTTGAACCAAGAAGGAGGGCTGCAATAAGAGCTAATTTTAAACGCATATTAGAAAATCCTTTTAGGAGTTAGGAAAGATTGAATTTGTTTAATGGGTTGCGATAATCACGTGGCAAGGGTCAAAACCGACCGTCACATTCATACCATCTTGAAGGTTAAGCGCTCTTACTTCAGCCGTGCTTTTCGTAGCGACAATCGTTTTATCAGCGCCAAGATTAATGGTAATTTCAACAGCATCACCCTCGGTCAACATTTCACGAATGACGCCTTGCATTGAATTTAGGTGAGCAACGTCATCCTTGGCAGGATTGATCATCACAAAGGGGGCTTTAACCAAAGCTGCTACATGGCGACCAGTGACCAGCCCCAAGGTTTCAACACTTTTACGGGTTATTTGGGCGGTAATAAAAATATCAGGTGAAACGCGTACTCCAATATCTGCAAAGACTGAGCGCAAGTTAACGGTTTCAAGAACACCAGCAAAAATATTGCGCGCCGAGGTGCGCATCATAAAGCCTTGAATAAAGCTACTTGATGTTAGACCAATGGCATCAAGGTCTTTGGCAGAATCCTCAAGCATTTTGGCAAGGCCAGATTGTAGGCGATAAAAAGTTTCAATCAAAGCAATACCAGCTGGCGTTAATTTGGTGCCACCGCCACCCTTGCCACCACTGGTCTTTTCAAGTAGTGGTTTTTCAACCAAGTTTTGCATGGTATCAAGAGCATCCCAAGCGGCCTTATAGCTTAAATTTACCGCGCGTGCAGCTGCCGAAATAGAGCCTTCACGGCCAACGGCTTCTAATAATGCAATACGTGTTTGTCCAATGGGTGAAATATTTTTACTTGAAAAAGCAAGATCGGCTTGAATCGGCATGTCTATCCTCGTTATGATGCAATACTATATAACGAAAATAATAAACAGCAAGTTCTTTATCACATTTGCCTAACATCTGTTGTTTAAAACTATTCAAAATTAAGCTTAAAGGTCCTGACACTAAGCTATAGCATTATAAAAAAGTTAATCCTGCCGGCACAGCCAGCATAGCACCCGATGCAAATAACAGTAAAAATACCAGTCGCCTTATTGCCTCAGGCCCCAGAGGTGGAGGGAAGCGACGTGCTAGATAGCTGGTAATAATAACGAAGGGCAGGGCGATTAATGTCCACCAGATAATATTGCTATGCCATGATCCACTGATGACTACGGTGGTAAGGCGTAGAATGCCAGTGCAGGCAAAAAGTGCAAGTAGGGTATCGCGAATAATTTTGTAATCTATCGGCTGGCGGTAAAAATGGTGGACAATTGGTGGTGCCGCGGCTGAAAACAAGCCGCTTAATAAACCGCCTAATGCACCCGAAATGACAAAGCTATAATTGGGTGCAATTTGGCTGCCAGTTTTAGGTCTTTGTAAAAGTTGAAAGCTTGATAAAATAATAACGAGGCCAAGAATAAGCTGCAAAAGAGTTAAGGAGGTTGATGCCAACCAATCAAGTAAAAAAACACCAATGATGACAAAAGGAAATGCACCTGCCAAAGTTAAGGATAAATGCTTTATATCCACCATACGCCAAGCTTTTAATAAAATAACCGCCGCATTGGTTAGCGTTAAAATACTAACAATAATAGCAGTATCGGCAAGAGGAAGAAGGTGTGAAAGACCAATCAACCCCATTAAAACAAGACCAAAGGCAAAACCAGTAACCGTTTGCACATAGGTTGCTAGAATGATAAAACTCAAAAACATTAATATAGTGGTCATGATCAGCTCCCATTTGTTTTATGCGTCTTTGCAGCGTAAACGGCAAGGGGAGGGGATATCACTTTTTATCTATATAGCAGACATTCAAAAACTTTAAAAAGCAAAGCCTTTAGGTAGTGATCCCAATTACATGTTTTTGTTTGTTTCGATCATTTGGTTTTTTACGGACAAATCAAATGCTTTGTCTATATGTTTAAAATATCTACTGATAAAAAAGGAGCGCTTTTATAAAACGCTCCATATTTTATAAATCCATATTTTATAAATATTGAATTGTACGACTAATCAAAGCGAATGACGTAGCTTGTCCAGTCACCTCGCAAGGCAATTTGCTCATAAAGCTTTTTGCCATCTTCAGGAAGGCGAGGGGCATTGAGTACTAATTTTGCCCAACTGCGGTCTTCAGCCTTTTCACATAAAACATCAATCATTGCTTTGGCAACGCCTTTGCCTTGATGGGCATGGTGGACGTGAATATGGTCAACTTGGCCCGCCCTTAGGCCCGACACTGGCTCTGGTAAATCGTAAAAAATAGTAAAGCCGATAAGCTCAGTGCCTATCCATGCCCCCACCACTTCAGCGGAACGGTCCTGCAAAAGTTGCTCGGCATAAAAATCATCGGGGCGGCGCGGCGCACCACGCTTTAAGGCTTGAGCGTAGCTTGCAAGCAAAGGCGCAAGCACATGCGCGTCCTTAAGGTGCAAAAGAGAAATGTCGACATTGGAACCCATATCGGTCTGAACGGTCATTTTAGTCTCCTTTATGACTAAATGCAGTACTTTAAACTCGCATAGCCTTTTTATTTTTAAATCGCATTTTGATTTTTAGCAAAAATTACAATAAAAATTGAATGCTAGTTAAGAGAATATATTTGCAATATTTATCACTTATTAGCCTGTTTTATTTGCTCTTCTATGGGTGCAAATTGTCGCACAACACCCTCATAGACAGATTTTTTAAACGGTACAACAAGATCAAGCATATCTGCAAGATCAACCCATTGCCAACTATCAAATTCTGCCGTATTGCCAGCCGGCGGTGGGTTGATTGCAACATCGCTATCTGTGCCTTCAAAAGCAAAGGCAAACCATTTTTGTTTTTGGCCGCGATATTTACCCTTCCAAGTAATTCCAATGAGATGTTCAGGCAAATCATAATTAAGCCAATCATCAGCCTCTTTTAAAAGGCTAACTTTTTTAATGCCGGTTTCTTCCCATAATTCGCGCAAAGCTGCGTCATATGGATCTTCACCCTTATCAATACCACCTTGGGGAAATTGCCAAAAATTATGGGCGCCACTTAATTCGCTACCTTCAATCGGTAAGCGTCTGCCTGCCCAAACCTTGCCAAGTCTATTGAAAACAACAATGCCAACACAAGGGCGGTAGGGTAGATCCTTAGCATTTAAGGGAAGGTCTTTTTTTTCCTTTTTGCTCATCAGGCAAATTCCAATCATAGCTTAGCTGCAGATGTCTATTCATTGGTAATTTATAATAGCTTTTTGATGCTTGCCAATTACAAAGATTATAAAAATTTCAAATGCGGCACTATGCCCACAATAAATTTGTGGCGATTATTTAAAAGTGGCATATCCAATTTTAAAAAATTCTTTAATAGATGCAAAAATAAAATTTATGGCTAAGAAATCAAACCTTGCCATTTTTTAGTTATAATATTTAATAATAAAGTATAAATAGGTTTCAGAACTATATTGAACTTAGAATAATATATAGGGGGATAGATGAGAAAAATAGCCTATTTGATGAGTATAATTGGTTCGTTATTTTTTCTCATTGTCTTTTTAGCTTCCTTTACTATGCCTTTTTTAATTGAGAACTGGGGCAAGGTACTTATTGTTGGTGAAGTGCAATCACGCGTTGAAAAAACGGTGAAGCGTGCTTTTGATAGTAAAGTTGGCAATTATGTCGCCCGCAGGACTAATTTAAATGAAGCCCGCATTGCAGCCATTGATAAGCTATTAAAAACGACACTTCCCACCAAAGTCAAAGAAATTTCTGCCCGCATGCGCGATCCAGATTGCACATGCCGGGCTATTTTTAATGCACTAAAAACAAAGAGCCTTATTACCGAGCGTTTTAATTTACAAAACATCAATGAAAAACTTACCAATCTTATTGAAGTCAAATATGCAGAAGTGACCTCAGGATTAATTAAAGAAACACGTATTTTTAGTAGTGCGAATTTACTGGTATTTCTAGCTCTTGGTCTTATTACGTGGTTGCGACCACGAGCAAATATCCACCTTGTTTTGCCGATGATTATTTTGCTTGGCTCTGCTTTATTGGTTGGCTATTTTTATCTCTTTCAGCAGGACTGGATGCATACAATCATTTTTAATGATTTTGTTGGTTTTGCGTATTACGCCTATCTATCTATAGCGATATTCTGGCTTATCGATATTTTATGCTGGCATGGTTTTATAACACGCATTGTACTTGAGTTTATAAGTTCTTTATTCAGTCTCGCTGTATCGATTCTTCCTTGCTAATAGAATATGCGTCTTGGTTTTTAGCCTAAGTAATCTTCAGAATTATGGCGATAAAACATAAGCTTATTTGGGCGGCTTTAAACCTAGCTGTTTTTTGTGTGAAGGTGTTGGAAAAAAATTGGACTAATGGTAAAAGAGCTATAAATATGCAAAATATGAGGGTATTTAGCGCAATTAATAATTGGCTAATATATGCTTTTAGTTTAATACCGCCCCACGCTAGTAATATTGTTTTACAGACCAAGATTGAGGTTTCATCATTTTTCGATTCATTGCCAATATTTGCGCCCGCTTTTCGCTGATTATGGCGGCTGCAATGCTGTTGCCGGCTCTTGCCGACATTCGGCAAGGCAATGATGATTGGCAGGTTTTTATCTATGCTAGCCTCTTAACCTTTATGGTCGCCACTTTGGTATTAGTATCAACCCATGGGGCAACCGCACGATTTTCAACACGGCTTGGCTTTTTATTAACCGCAAGCCTATGGGTGACCGCTTGTTTTTTAGGTTCATTACCAATTTTCTTTTCCCATTTGCCGATAAGTTTTGCCCAAGCCATTTTTGAATCCGTATCAGGGGTAACAACAACAGGCGCAACGGTGCTTGTCGATCTTGATGATAAACCGGCTGGGATTTTGCTTTGGCGCTCACTCTTATGTTGGATTGGTGGTATCGGCTTTATCGGTCTTGCGCTTTTGCTGCTGCCCTCGCTACGCGTTGGAGGTGTCCAGCTTTTTCATATGGAGTCATCGGATCGATCAGAAAAGATTTTGCCGCGGGTTAATCAAATCGCCAATGCAATTATCATTGCCTATTTGTCGCTAACTGTTTTATGCACGCTTTGCTATTTTGCTGCCGGCATGAATATGTTTGATGCGCTTAACCATTCGATGACAACCGTTGCAACAGCAGGCTTTTCAACCCATGATGATTCACTAGGGTTTTATGCCGATCAGCCGATGATTATTGTTATTGCTACAATTTTTATGCTAGCATCGGCTATGCCCTTTGTGTTTTATGTCAAAATGGTTATCGGGCATAGCAAACAACGTTTTTATGATCCGCAGGTTAAGCTGTTTTTGTCAATCGTCGCAATTGCCAGTTTTATATTGGCTTTATCTTTAAGTATCACCCGTCAAGAGTCATTTTTTGAAGCATTTTTAACGGCGCTTTTCCACTTTGTGTCAGTCATAACTACCACGGGCTACGCAACTGAAGACTATGCAAATTGGGGGCCTTTAGCGCTTGGTATATTCTTTCTAGCCTCGCTCATTGGTGGTTGCTCTGGTTCAACCTCTGGCGGCATCAAGATTAACCGGATCATTATTTTGTGGCGCTTGACTTCTGCCAATCTTGCCCGTTTATTGTCGCCAAATGTTGTGGTTAAAGTGCGCTATGGTGGTTCAGAAGTTTCTGGCGATATTGCCCAAACCGTATTATTGTTTTTATGCCTTTATATGACAACACTTATTATTGGTGCTATGTTATTGGTCATTACCGGCTTAGATTTTGTTTCTGCAATCAGCGGTGCGCTTACGGCTTTATCAAATGTTGGCCCAGGTTTTGGCGATAAAATTGGCCCTGTTGGAAATTTTTCTACAATTGAAGATAATAGTTTATGGATCTTGTCATTTTTAATGTTGGCTGGCCGCCTTGAAATTGTAACTATTTTTATTCTATTTATCCCGGCTTTCTGGCAAAGATAGGATCATAGTTTAAAATAGCTCGATTAAAAGGGCTTGTTGTGCTACTTAAAATTGTCAAATTGGCGCTTCCAAGAAATGGTGTGCAAATCTTTAATAAAAGCTGATATAGGTTTTGATCACATTCGCCGTGGTTAGCACTATCTTGCGTGTTGTTGCCTGCGATAATAAGTAAAAAGCTTTCCATGCTGTCAATGTCTATTGTTGCCGCCCAAACACTGCTTATCCAGTTTTCACTATTAAATTCATTTTGCAATAGCTGTAAAAGTTCAAACGAAAAATCGCCTTGCTCAAGCGGTGTCATAGCGACATAGGTTTGCTTATCGCTTATTGTATCATCTTGATGACTTTCGTACTTTTTTGCATCATGAAATAATTCATTGGCAATTATGAGATTATCACATGCTGGATTAAGAATAAGTGCAGTTTCATCTTTTTGAAAATCTTTCATTAGCAAACACAATTCTTCAAAATTAAATGGCTTAATGCAATATTTTTGGCGCGTTAATTGCTCATGTTGCTGCCATTTTTGGAAATATTGAGGATTGCTAAAGCCGAGTAAATAACCAACTCCATTATCGTGGTATTCAATCAGCAGTTTGTGATCTGTTTGCGCTTTTTGTTCGTGTTGTGGAGTTTCAGCAAGATAAATAATCTGTTTTGATAGGGCATGAAAAAATGCTTGTTGATTGGCTAAGCTTTTATCTTTTTTTAGTTTTTCAATGAATTTTCGCATCAAAACAATCCCTTTTACCAATTTTACTTGTTGTAGTGCTTTAATGTGCGCGTATGAAAATTGGCGCAAATTGCTCAACCAGTGATTTAAATGGCTCATGCTCTGCTTGTACCGCAGTGGTCTTTTCATCTTCGCCAATATAAGCTGCGCAAATATTCAGTATTTTAGGAAAAATATCATCATGATTACCAGAGCAGTCGATAATAAGTGTAAAATATTGCTGCTGCTCCATGACCATAATCACCGCCCAAACGGCATGAATTTCTATTGTTTTTTTAAAAAAATCATTCAATTCATTGACTAAATTTTCTGACAGATCTGAGATTTCAAGGGTTTGGAGAGTAACCTTTGTTCCCTCATTGTGTGACATCTGCAACTGGGCTTCGACCGAAACCATTTTAAAAAACTCATGTTGAACCAAGAAGTCTTCGCATTTTGGATTGATAAGGATACCATATGGCTCGGATGGCGTTTCCATGATAAGGTCGCATAAATTTGCAAATGCAATCAAATTGGGTTGTGATTTAGATGAGTTACTATGAGCATCATTATTATGTTGCTGTTGCCAAGTATTGAAGCGATCCATATCGGTGAAAATAAGATAATATAATTTTTCATTTCTCGCGGTAAGGGCAATGCCAAATTTATTGTCACTGCTATGCTCGTCTTCAGCATGATCAAATATCACCCTATCGTTTTTGTCCATCGCACTTAATTTGGTTGTCACTAGGATGAAACGCGATTCCTTCATAAGGTTTTGAAATCTGATGCGATTTTCTGCGCTTTCTTCATTTCTTAACGTAGTGATAGCTGCGATAAGTCCCGGATTTGCGAGAAGCGGCAATTGGTCATTTGTGGTGGGTAGACTGGCATCTTCTTCGGTTGAAAATTGCCGATCAGTGATTTTTTTTTGCAATTTATCGCTAAAAAAATTTCTAATTTTGCTGAACATAATTATTGTACCCCCACTTATTTTTAAAAAGCTTAAAAATTTAAATTATAATAGGTTATTGCTATTTGATGGTAATATTATTTTATAGCTTCGCATTTTTAAACATAAGGTGTTAACTTGTCAAAGACAGCTAATTATCGGCATATTTTTAACGTGCAATTCAAATTATAATCTGGCATGTTGCATCAAAAATTATGTCATAAAAGGATAACTTGCACCATGCAAGGCAAGCAAAATACATCGGATATTCAATCAGATAAACAGCAAGGGCGGGTAAGAGATGCTCCGTCCAGTCATTGGGTTTACCGCTTGTTGCCACGTGGATTTTGGCCCTATGCACAATTGGCGCGCTGGGATAGGCCTATTGGCTGGAAGCTTTTAATGTGGCCTTGTTGGTGGTCTGCGGCACTGGTAAGTGTTGCTGGTAGTCATCATGGCGCGCAATTTATGAATGTTATGCCATCGCTTTGGCATTTATTCTTGTTCTTTATTGGCGCTGTTGCCATGCGCGGCGCAGGCTGCACTTATAATGATCTTGTTGACCATAATATTGATAGTGCGGTAGAGCGCACACGTTCACGCCCACTACCATCACGGCAAGTTAGCCGGATTCAAGCCAAATTATTTTTATTGCTGCAATGTATCATTGGGTTACTGGTGCTTTTACAATTTAACGCCTTTACCATTAATTTGGGGCTTGGGTCGATTATCGTTGTAGCTATCTATCCTTTTATGAAAAGAATAACCGACTGGCCACAATTTGTGCTTGGGCTTGCTTTTAATTGGGGCGCTTTAATGGGCTGGGCAGCAGCTAGAGGCTCGCTCGATTGGCCGCCAATTTTGCTCTATATCGGCTCTGTCATGTGGACAATAGGCTATGATACGATTTATGCTCATCAAGATAAGGAAGATGATGCGCTGGTTGGTGTGCGCTCAACCGCAAGGCTTTTTGGTGACAAGACTAAACTCGCTTTGACCTTGCTTTATAGTGGCATGCTTATTTTCACACTTGCGGCATTTCTTCTTGCCCATATACCCTCACTTGCTTTTGTGGGCTTATTGCTTGCTTTCATTCATATGATTTATCAAATAAGGGTGCTTGATATAGATGATCATCAACAATGCTTAAAATTGTTTTTATCCAATTCATTTTTAGGATTTTTAATTTTTGCAGGTTTGATCTTAGGTGGTGTCTGGGTGTCTCTTTAAATATTGCTGTTTTCAATGCCCATGGGGAATTTTTTCTGTTTTTCTAATAATAAAATTCTAATTTTTATCAAATAATAAGATTATTATTTTAATATATCTTAAGTTGTGATATTTTTTGCTCTTGTTGATTTCACTGGGAGATGATCAAACAGGTATAAATTCATTATGCTTGTCGTTTTAATTTCTCACCTGTTTTCCATTCCTCATAAGGCATGTCATCAGGTTTTAACATTTAAAAAAAATTCAGTTTAATTTTAGCGAAAAATCATTTTAGCGCTCTATATGTTAAAACAGATAGAAAAACCAAGCATTCCTATTCAAATTGATTTTGCTTTGTTGTGAACCACTCCAATGAGCAAAATAATAAAGGTATTTAAAATGTCGCCCGCGCTCTTTATAAATCTTGTCGTCTTTATCGCGTTGCTTTTTGCACTTCATCAGTTGAAAAAAACTAATTGGAGCCTAGCTCTTAAAGTTTTTGTCGGCCTCGTGTTAGGTGTCATTTTTGGTGGCATATTGCAGTTATTTTATGGAGCGGGAAGCGATGTTTTAAAGCAGTCCATTGCTTGGTTTAACATTGTCGGTAATGGTTATGTTGGCTTGTTGCAAATGGTCATTATGCCCTTGGTGCTCGTGTCCATTTTGTCAGCAGTTGCCAAATTACATAATGCATCTTCTCTTGGCAAAATTAGTTTTTACACCATTGGCATATTGCTCGGTACAACTTTGATATCAGCTTTAGTTGGTGTATTGATGGTCAAGATCTTTGGTCTTTCAGCGCAAGGTCTCGTGCAAGGAGCTGCCGAAACTGCACGTTTAAGTTATATCGAAAGTAACCATGCTGCAAAGCTTAGCTCCATGAGTATTCAAGATATCATTGTGTCTTTTGTGCCGAATAATCCATTTGCTGATCTTACCAATTCCCGTGCAACATCAATTATTGCTGTGGTTATTTTTGCAGCTTTCTTAGGTGCTGCCGCAATCCAATTATTACGCGATAATCCTGAAAAAGGTAAAGGGCTCCTTTCGGCAATTGATACCGCACAATTATGGGTTATGAAACTGGTTCGCATTGTCATTCGCCTTACACCTTATGGTGTTTTTGCTTTAATGACTAAGGTCGTTGCCCAATCTGATATTGCAGCTATCATAAATCTTGGCACATTTATTATAGCATCTTATATTGGTCTTGCTATCATGTTTGCGGTGCATGGTGGATTATTAGCCTTATCGGGGATTAATCCTATGCGTTTTTTTAAAAAGGTTTTACCCGTTTTAACGTTTGCTTTTACCAGTCGTTCAAGTGCTGCTTCTATTCCACTTAATATTGAAGCGCAGACCGAGCGCCTTGGCGTATCGCAATCTATAGCAAGTTTTTCTGCTTCCTTTGGTGCAACAATCGGTCAAAATGGCTGTGCTGGTTTATATCCTGCTATGCTCGCTGCAATGGTTGCGCCAACCGTCGGCATTAATCCCTTTGACCCAATGTGGTTCATGACGTTAGTTGCCATTGTAACCGTTAGTTCGCTAGGCGTTGCCGGCGTTGGCGGCGGCGCAACCTTTGCGGCATTGATTGTTTTGCCGATTATGGGCTTGCCAGTCACTCTTGTTGCTTTGCTTATCTCTATCGAGCCGCTGATTGATATGGGACGCACAGCCCTAAATGTGAATGGTTCGATGACAGCAGGTATGATTACCAGTCAAGTCATGCATGAAACGGATAAATCTATTTTTGATAAAGATGATGATGCAAGTTTGACGCAAGGTTAATGATTAAATGCGAGGGTCATATCCTCGCATTTTTATTGGCTTTTTATATTTTCAAAAAATTAACGCCTCGATATTATATTGGCGTTAATTATTGTTTGCAGAGCAATTTTAATTGATGTAAGCAACATAAAATAGGGCATGCGGATGTTATAAATTGCATGTTTCAAAACGAAAGTATCAGCATGGCAAGAAAATATTTTGGCACAGACGGAATGCGTGGTAAAGCCAATAGCTTCCCGATGACACCTGAAATTGCGATGAAAATCGGTATGGCAGTGGGTATTTTATTTCGCCGTTCGGGTTATAAAAACCGTGTCGTTATTGGTAAGGATACAAGGCTTTCGGGTTATATGCTTGAAAATGCCTTGGTTGCTGGTTTTACCTCCGCTGGCGTTGATGTATTTTTATTAGGACCAATTCCAACCCCTGCTGTTGCTATGCTTTGTCGTTCAATGCGCGCCGATATTGGGGTGATGATTTCTGCCTCCCATAATCATTATGCTGATAATGGTATTAAGCTTTTTACGCGTGATGGTTTTAAACTTTCTGATGAGCGGGAAGAAAAAATTGAAGAGCTTATCCAAAGCGACATGACACCATTTTTGGCCGGCCCACGCGAAATTGGCCGTGCAAAACGTGTTGAAGGTGATATTTATCGCTATATTGAATATGCAAAACGCACAATGCCGCGCGATGTGCGCCTTGAGGGTCTACGAATTGTTGTGGATTGCGCTAATGGTGCCGCTTATAAAGCCGCCCCGCTTGCGCTTTGGGAGCTAGGCGCTGAGGTTGTCACCATTCATGATGAGCCGGATGGTTTTAACATTAATGAAGATTGCGGTTCAACCCATCCGATTTCTTTGATTAAAAAAGTACATGAAGTGCGTGCAGATGCAGGTATTGCGCTTGATGGTGACGGCGATCGGGTATTGATGGTGGATGAAAATGGTCAGGTCATTGATGGTGATCAGCTTATGGCCGTTATTGCTGAAAGCTGGTATAATAATGGTGATTTACGAGGTGGCGGCGTTGTCGCGACCGTAATGTCCAACCTTGGCTTAGAACGGTTTTTAGGGGATAAAGGCTTAACTCTTGCCCGCACTAAGGTTGGTGACCGCTATGTGGTTGAACATATGCGCAATCATGGTTTTAATGTTGGTGGCGAGCAATCAGGCCATATAGTCTTGTCTGATTATGGTACTACCGGTGATGGTCTTGTTAGTGCTTTACAGGTGCTTGGCTGTTTACAAGGTGCCAACAAACCAATGAGCAAGCTTTGCCATAAATTTGAGCCTGTGCCGCAATTGCTAAAAAATATTCGCATTAGTGGTGGTAAACCGCTTGAAAGCGAAAATGTGCAAGCCGCTATTCGTGATGGTAATGAAAAACTTGGCAAAAATGGTCGCCTCGTAATCCGTCCATCAGGGACAGAGCCGCTTATTCGCGTTATGGCGGAAGGTGATAATCTTAGCCTTGTTGAGCAGGTAGTTGATATGATTATCGACGCTATTTCTGCCGAGCGTGCAGCCGCTTAAATCTGTTCTTCAATTGAAAGCCATTAACGTATTTTTAGGTGCGGGTAGTGGCTTTATTGTTTTATGCTATCATTATAAGCAAGTGTTAGCGCATAATTAACTTGGTCCTTTAAAATCGTATCGTTTTCACAATGATTTTTTATTATCGTGTGTAATTGGTCAATATTGCGGTTTTGAAGATTAAAAGAACTAATAATATGGATAAGTTTAAATATTTCAAAATCTTTGTTTTGGCTTTGCGAAAATAAAGCCCGTTGCGCAATGGTTAACTGATAAATTAACATTAGAAGATATTTTTCATCTAAACCGCACATTTGGAGTCCTTTAAAAGGGAAAAAATGGTATTATTTTTCCAAGAAAATATTGTCTTTACCGAAAATGAATTGGTATTAAACATTGCTTATGATGATATCATAAAATTTGTTGATGCATTTTATGCGGTCAAGATGGAATGGGAAGATTATATAATCTTAAAAACAAAGACCGATAAAGCAAAAATTAGTTTAAATAAATCGTCGAAACTTAACAAGATCATTGTAAAAAATGGCTGTATTTTCAGTTATTTGTCAGAAAATAATATTGAATATATTATTGCTAACCTAATGCAATTTTACCATTTTAAAACAATGCCAGTCAATCATATACATCTTTATGGCATGATCGAAAATATTGATGGGTATCAAATTAAATTCCCAAAGTCTTTTGATTTTACCGTTTTTTTTGCTAAGTTCGATGTTGGTTAAATATCGTTGCATCCTGTTAATGGGTAAATTGAAAAAACGTTTCTATACATCAGGGGGCGGTTTAATATGAAGCTCGTGAGCTGGCGGTACAGCTTGACGTTCTATCATGCGATGCACTTTTGGTCGTTCACCATTTTTATTCAGTGTGCTTAATACTTCAATTATTTCAACATCGGATTTAATACGGCGTTGATTATGGCGCAAATAGTCAACCCAGGTTGGCATATGATAGGATTCTGTCCATAATTCTGGGTTTTCTAAATCGCGCATTAATGTCCAATGGCGTGCACCATCGCGCAGGCGAATGCGTCTACGTTCTTCCATTGCGCTCAAAAATGCTTCTTCATTTTCTTCACTAATATTATAATCGATCATAATCATAATTGGCCCACTACGGGCTTTTAAATCAAGTCGTAATTCAGGCTCGCGAAATAGGTTAGAAGGTGCAAGGTCAATATCGCCAATTTCATGAATGGCAAACCGAAAACCAGCGATTGCACCGAGCAGAAGAAATAGGCCGCAAGTGATAAGAGCAATCGTTGTGCCATAATGATCGGCAATATTGCCCCAAAGCCAACTGCCAACCGCCATGCCACCAAATGAAGCAGTTTGGTAAAGCGCTAATGCGCGTGCAACCACCCAACGCGGAGTTGAAAGCTGCACCGATATATTGAAAAGCGAAAGCGCAAGAACCCAACACATGCCGGCCGGCAAAAGAACTATGTGGCTAATAATCAGTGATGTACTTAAACTTAAGCAAATGCAGGAAAACGCAAAACCAATAAAGGCAAACTTAACAATGCTTTCACTACGAAAATGCGCTCTTATGCGCGAATTGAATATTCCAGCAATAATTGCGCCAATACCGAAGAAACCAAGCATACTACCATAGGAAAGCGCGTTGCCGTTTAGCATGTTTTTGGCTATAATTGGCAAAAGTGCTAAAATAGAAATCGCGCCGATGCCAAACATGAAAGAGCGCACCATAATATTAATGAGGTGCGGCGACATTAAAACATAACGCAAGCCATCAGACATTGCACCAACCAAACGCTCACGCGGTAAAGCTGGCTTTTGGTAAACTGGTTTCCAAAAAAACAACGCGCCAATTAGTGGAATATAGCTAAAGGCATTAAAAATAAATGCAGCAGCACCTCCCCATGCAGCAACAATTAAACCACCAATTGCAGGCCCAACCGAGCGCATCAGGTTAAAGCCTACACTGTTTAACGTAACGGCTGCCGGGATATCATTGCGCGGTACAATATCACCAACTGTTGCCTGCCATGGCGGATTGTAAAGTGCACCGCCACAGCCAATTAAAAAGGTGAAGCCGATTAACATCCATGGTGTGATCCAGTCCATAAAGGTTAAAAATGCGAGTAGAATTGATACTAGCATCATTAAGCTCTGGGCCGTTATCATGATTTGGCGACGATTAAAATTATCGGCTAATGCCCCAGCCATTAGCGAAAAAATCATGATGGGTAGGGTGGTCGCACTTTGAACAAGCCCCACCATAGAATGCGAATTGGTAATTGATACCATAAGCCAACCAGCACCAACGGTTTGCACCAAGCCTCCAAGGTTGGAAACAAGTGTTGCTGACCATAAATTGCGAAAGGCAATGGTTTTAAATGGTGCAAGAGCTGATCCGCGTGGTAACATATTTCCCTCGTTTTTATCTCATAGTAGGGGAAATCGTTTAATAAGCAAATTCATTTTTTTGTTAGATGTTTTTCAAGAAAATTTGAATTGGTAGATTATAGGAAGATCTATATTATAAAATAGTTATGAAATTTTTTTATAATTTATTCCTATTGAAAATGCATAGATCAACCTTATATCTAATGGCTAACTTTGGTTCATATCCTTGTGAACAATAAAAATAGTCCATTGTTTTAATTGAAAAATTGAACAAAATAGTCATCTGCAATAATCTGTTCTTAATTTGTTGTTATGATAATTTCTCAAGGACATGGGATGCAATTGTTAAAAAATGCAAATCACTGTTTCGTTAGAATTTTTTTTATCTTTGTTCGTTTTTTCGCCTAAATTGGTCGTTTAACTGAAAATATATGATCGTTTTTAAAAAGATCATGCCAAAGGCTTGCCATGTCGGGAGCTGTAACAACGGAGGGTGCAATTTTGGCCCAGTCAACTACTTCATTGCCTACTATTACTGCCGGTGACGGTGGTTTAAGCCGTTATCTGCAAGAAATTCGGCGCTTTCCTATGCTTGAGCCTAAGGAAGAATATATGCTGGCCAAGCGTTATGCCGAGCATGGAGATCCAAAGGCGGCCCATAAATTAGTAACAAGTCACTTGCGCTTGGTGGCCAAGATTGCCATGGGCTATCGCGGCTATGGATTGCCCATTGGTGAAGTTATTTCTGAAGGCAATGTTGGGCTTATGCAAGCAGTCAAGCGCTTTGAGCCAGAGCGCGGTTTTCGTCTTGCCACTTACGCTATGTGGTGGGTAAAAGCCTCTATCCAAGAATATGTCTTGCGCTCGTGGAGCCTCGTTAAAATGGGGACAACCGCCAATCAAAAGCGGTTATTCTTTAACTTGCGCAAAATGAAAAGCAAAATCCAAGCGCTTGATGATGGCGATTTAAAGCCTGATCAAGTTAAGGAGATTGCAACGCGTCTTAATGTTTCTGAAGAAGAGGTTGTATCCATGAATCAGCGCCTTTCAGGCGATGCTTCTTTAAATGCGCCTATTCGCGCCAGTGAAGGCGAGGGCGGCGAGTGGCAAGATTGGCTCGTTGATGATTCAACATCGCAAGAACAAACTTTGATCGATCAGGACGAGCTTGAAAATCGCCGTACAATGCTTGAAAATGCCATGGCTGGCCTTAATGATCGTGAAAAGCGTATTTTTAGTGCGCGCCGCTTGGCAGAAGATCCTATGACTTTGGAAGAGTTATCAGCTGAGTTTAACATTAGCCGTGAGCGTGTACGACAGATTGAAGTGCGTGCTTTCGAAAAGGTACAAGAGGCGGTTAAGGCTGCGGCTGTGTCGCAAGAAGAAGCGGTCGAACATAACCATAAAACGATTTCAGCTCATTAATATAAACATCATAATTAGGGACATTGCTTGACAATGAAAAATGTCCCTAATTCATTTGCAATTTATTGACTAAAAACCCTTTCATTGCATGATGGAGGTTTTTTTGAATAACTGCTGAAAAATCATTTGATAAATATCAAGGATTTTTTATATTAGAGTATTAATAACATTCTAATTACTGCAAAAAATTGCAGTCGACTGCAATTTTTTGCAGTCTGGTGTTTTTCTTTTTGTTTTCTTATGGTTAGGTGTGTTTTTAGCTGTTTTTAGCAAAAATGGACTGCAATTTTTTGCAGTTATTAGTACCTGCTAATAATTGAATGTATGGCGGCTAAAATTTAATTTATTGTTTATTTTCAATTGCTTGTCATTTTATTTTTGTTATTGCTCCGAGTTGGCATGAAACTTGCTTAGTATTTACTGTGGGCAAGGGTTTTCATTTCTCCTTTGAACTTTCTTTGCTCACAGGACTGTTGGCTATCATCATTTTAAGCTCTTGTTCAAGGGATTTAAGTGCCGTCAGTTTTTAAAATGTAAGTTTGTTTGTTTATATAAAAGGATAAAGAAATGCCAACACCAGCCTATATTAAAATCGAAGGTACAACACAGGGCCCAATCACTCAAGGTGCAGCCTCTGAAGATTCAATCGGCAATATCTGGCAAGAAGGCCATGAAGACGAAATCCTCGTTCAGGCCATTGATCATGTTGTCACCATTCCTCGTGATCCACAGTCGGGCCAGCCTTCCGGTCAACGCGTTCATAAGCCTTTCAAGTTCACAGCAGCTTTGAGCAAAGCAACACCTTTGCTTTACAATGCGCTCACTTCTGGCGAAATGCTCAGCACCTGTGAAGTAAAGTGGTATCGTACCAATACATCCGGTAAGCAAGAGCATTTCTTTACCACCAAGCTTACTGATGCGATCATTGTTGATATTGATTGCAACATGCCGCATTGCCAAGATGCCAAGAATGCAGACTTTACCCAATTGGTCACTGTATCACTAAGCTATCGTAAGATTGAATGGGAACATGCAGTTGCTGGCACATCAGGTGCTGATGATTGGCGTGCGCCTAAGGCTTAAACTTTAAAGTGTAAGATTGAGGTCTTATCAGGGGTTTAAAGACAAGTCCTCAATCTTAACTTTTGCCCCCCATGCATTTTATCAGAACGGTGCATGGGGGTATATTATCATCGGTATGCTTCACGGGGTTAGAGCACTACCGATGTGATTTAGGCCTTTTTACGGGAAAAATCATGGCCTTGTTTTAATAAATAGGCACATGAAAAAAAAGACAAGCATTAGCTTCGTTTTTTATCTCATACCAAGAATGATAGAGGCCTTTATCGGCCTTATTCGATATTTGTTTAATTGTCCTGCTTTCAATTTATCATCTGGAGAAGACCCATGAGCGCTATGCCAATATTGCCAAAACAATTTCAAGATCAGGATATTGCCTTTAGCTATTGGATGAAGGAAGCGCCTAATGACACCTTTGTCGTCACCGCCTTTGCGGTCGATGAAGCGATCTTTGGTATGACCAAGATTGAAGTCATGTTGTCAAGCAGTGATGATAATATTGATCTGCAAGCCTTGCTTGATAGTCCAGGCACTTTAACCGTCCATCATAAATATATGGAAACTTTGCGTCATTTCTCTGGCGTTGTGGTAGAGGCTGAGCGTGGTGACCGAGGTCATCACCGTACTGCCTATCGCCTTATGCTTATGCCAAGTCTTTATCGTTTGGATCATGGTTCTGATTGCCGTGTGTTCCAGACCAAAAAAGTTGGCGATATTGTTAAGGAACTCTTCTCAGAGCATGGTATTGAAAATGTCACTTGGGATATTGATGAAGGTAGTCACGATGCGCGTGAATATTGCGTGCAATATCGTGAAAGCCATCTTGGCTTTGTTGAGCGTATTTTGGCCGAAGAAGGTATTTTCTATTACTTTGAGCATGACAAGGAAGGGCTGTTAAAGCTTATTATCTCCGACAAGCCCAATGTCTTGCATGATTGCCCAGGCTTAAAAGAGATTGAATATAATTCTCTCGCATCAGGATCAGTTAAGGGATTGTTTTGCTCATCGCTTTCTTATCGTGAGAAATTGCGCGCCACAACGGTTGTGCAGCGCGATTACACCTTCAAGAACCCAGTCTACAATCAAGAGCATAAAGAACGCACCGCTAATCCTAATGGTGAAAAGCATGATTATGAGCTTTATGATTATCCAGGTCGTTATAAGAAGGATAGTGCCGGTAAAGCCTTCACCCGTTATAAGCTAGAAGCAACGCGTGTAGACGCCTCACTCGGCTATGGTGTTTCTAATGCACCGCATTTGCTAACTGGCCATGGCATTACCTTGTTTGAGCATCCAGATGATCGTTTAAACCAAAAATGGCGGCTGCTCACCATTCGTCATGAAGGCGTGCAGCCGCAAGCATGGGGTGAGGATGCACAAGGGGTGGGTATGGCAGACACGGGCATTGTTGCTCCGGGTCTGCATGGCACAACGCTATCAGGCCTTAGCTTTGGCACAACATCATCGCATAGCCCTAACTTGCTTACTCAGAGCTTAAACCGCCGCATGGGGCTAGCCATTCAAGGCAACAACAACGGTGCTGACAATGCCACCGTCTATGCCAATGCCTTTGCCGTGCAGCCTTCGCACTTGCCCTACCGCGCCCCGCAGACCAACAAGCCGCTCATTGATGGGCCGCAGATCGCCACAGTGGTTGGGCCAGAGGGTGAAGAAATCCACACCGACCAATATGGCCGCGTTAAGGTTCACTTCCCATGGGACCGCCACAAAGACCCAAAGGCAGAAGATTCATCTTGCTGGATAAGGGTGAGCCAGATTTGGGGCGGTGGTAAATATGGTGGTATGGCGCTACCACGCATTGGTCATGAAGTAATCGTGGACTTTCTTGAAGGTGATCCGGATCAACCCATTATCATCGGGCGAACCTATCATGAAACTAATAAGCCTGCTTATGATTTGCCTGAAGATAAGACCAAAATGGTTATTCGTTCAGATACCCATAAAAATGAAAAAGGTAAGATTGGATTTAACGAGCTTTCATTCGAAGATGACAGAGGACGAGAGGAATTTTACATCCATGCTGAACGTGATATGAATACAAAGATTAAACACAACAAGACAATGAGGATAGATAATAATAAGGTGGAATCCGTGGGGGGCAATAGTATTTTACAAGTAGATGCCAATCACGATCAATATGTTATTGGTTCTATGGGAATTACAATTGGACCAACTGGTTCACATAAACCGATTAGTCAATTTGATAAAAATAATAAAAGAGGGATTGATTATCTAGGTGATGAATTGAATGTAAATTCACTATCAGGCACGAATAGAGGTGAGTTTAGTATAAGAGTAGCATCAAATAAAAATGAATATATTGGTGGTTCAGATTCTTCTTATGTAGAAAAACATAAAGAAATATATTCTGGTGAACAACTAAAGCTACGTTCTGATAAGGATATAAGTATATCCTCAGCAGGAGCTACATCTATAAATTCAGATAAAACGTTAAACCTACACAGCTCTAAGACAATCAATATATCTTGTGGTGAATCTATGATTACTCTCAATGCAAATGGAACAATAGCCATGAAATGTAAAAAATTTATTTTAGCAGCCGATGATAGCTTAATTGCAGATGCAGCAAATTCAATTTCTTTAACTGCTGCAAAAATAAAGTTAAACTGAGGAATTAAAATGGCTAAGTTGTTCACGATAAGGAAAAGATTACTTAATGCTAATACTGGTGAGCCATTGTTAAAAACGCCTTATTTCATTAAAATATCTGATGGAACTTCTCATTTTGGTCATACAGATGAAAAGGGCTTAACTGCACCTATATTAAGAGAAAATGAAGTTCAAGTTGAGATTTTCATATGTGACGATGCAATGAGAATGAATGAGGAGTAGAAGATGGCACAAGATGTTAATATGGAAGTTATTTCATTTAAAACTTTATGGGATAATTACCCTTCTGAAAGCAAGCCTTGTCCAGGAGATTTTAGCAATCAATGCGCTATTCGCGTATCTCATGCGCTTTTAGACTCAGGAGTTGATTTCAGTAGTTGCCCTGCAGTGAAATGTTATGGGCCGGCACATAATTATCTTGGTAAACATGTGCTCAGAGCAGAAGAGTTGGCAGTTTGGTTAAATACAATGCCGGTTAAAGGAATGAAAGAAAGAGTAAAATTAAATCCAGAAAATTTTCACAACGAAATTGACGGGAAAACAGGTATAATATTTTTTAAAGATTATTATACTGTAGGTAATCAGCAATGGGAAAATAGATCAGGTGATCATATTGATTTATGGAATAAAAATAAGACCACTGGTTATTTGTTTCGTTGGTCGCGTGCTATGTGGGAGACGTTAGCTCCCGATGTATCAGCATGGAGTAAATGTAGGGAGGTTTGGTTTTGGGAATTAAAATAGCATTAACAAATTGCATCATTTCAATTATATATTTTATTATTAGTTATTATTATCTAAATAATTTAATATATTATTTAGAAGGAGAAGGAGGGTTTGAATATTCTAGAGATAATTTTTTTATAAATCCCTTTATTTTAATTTTTATATTAATGATTTTTATTATAACTATTTATTTATTGATTTTTAAAAAAAATATTTTTGATTATTATTTTAAATTTATATTACTTATAATTAAGTATTCGCTTATTTATATTATAACAATTGGAATTTTAGTATATTTCTTTCGTTTTTTCATAAACAAAGATCTAATTCCGTTGTCCGATAAGATATATCCATGGGTCGTTGTGGGAATTATTTTTTTAATTACATGTTTATTTGCAAAGAATACAATAAAAATAATTGAAAATGGTAACTTGTTGGGGGAATGATAATATGACATCAGCTGTTCGAAAAGGTGATATAGGCTCAGGTCATAGCTGCCATTATCCACCAACTAACGCAACAAGTGGTAGTCCTGATGTGTTTATAAATGATATTCCAGCCGTTCGCGTTGGGGATAGTTATGCAGCGCATGGCTGTCCAACATGTCCTGCGCCAGATCATCCTAGAAAGCAAGCAGAAGGTTCGCCAACGATATTTATAAACGGTCGTCCTGCAGCGCGTATTGGTGATGCTATTGACTGCGGTGGAGTTTCGCAAACGGGGTCCCTGGATGTATTTTTTGATGATAGCGATGCATGAGATTAATAACTTATAATGCAACAATGGGACATTGATGATATTAATCCGCTCATTGATTTGGGTGGTGCTTTTTCGGCTATTGATATCTGGTATGAAATTCGTGCCAATGCGCAATTTTGGGTAAAAAATCGTCAAAAATCACAAGATTGGCAAGAGCAGATAGCCGTATCATTACGCATGGCAGAAAAATTGCAAAAATTTCCTGTCCAAAATTGGATTTCACTTAATCATGCTATTGGTTGGACAAAAGAGGCAACAACTGCTTTAACATGGTGTGATAAAGCAGCATTGAATGATGTTTTTATAATATGGAACAAATTAGATTTTAGAGTTACATCTCAGCCAAATCACGAATTTGCAGCTTTATTAATAAATCCAATAGTTTTGCCCGAAAATTGCTTATCTAAAATAATTGAATGTGGTGAGCATAATATTGGTTCAGTCTGCTTGTTACTTGCTGCACGACCAGAATTGCCAGAAAATGATTTGCCAATAGATTTACAAAACCGCTTACCCCATGAAGTGATCAATATGCTAAAAGAACGCGGATACTAGGGGCAGGACTGATTAATTTAGGAACTGGCACAATAATAGCAAAAATATACAGTTTTGATATAAAGGGGAGGAAAGCGAAAAGTGGGGTATACTGAAGTGAGCTTTACGACGCTGTAGATTACTTCTGTTTTTGTGTCCCTTCAGGACATAGCCAATTCTCGCGATAACTTTGTTTAAGAGCCTTTGAAAATATTTATATTTCTCGTCGGCTCTTCTTAAATACAATCTTTGGGTTCTCACAAAAATTTCCTCATACTATTTCGTTCAAATTAATGGATCCTGATCCTAGGATAAGTAAAAGGAAAATAAATGTATTTATCAAATAATAAAATAAAATTCCAAAAGAAGTATTTAATATTATTTATACTTATGTTTATTTTATTTTTTTACGTTTATAATAAATTTTATATTAATGAAAAAAGTATTGAACAATTGGTTTTGGAAGCTGAACAAGGGGTGCCCGAGGCTCAATTTAATTTGGGAATAGTATATTATAACGACAATAGTAGCTCTCATCATTACAACAAAGCAATTGAATGGTTTACACTAGCTGCTAATCAAGGCCTCCCAGAAGCTCAATTCAATTTAGGTATAATGTATTTACATGGTGAAGGAGTAGAAAAAAGTTATAATCAAGCGTTTCGGTGGTTTACACTAGCAGCTAATCAAGGCCTCATTGAAGCTCAATTTAATTTAGGTAAAATGTATTCAAACGGCAAAGGGGTGGAGCAAAATTACAGTGAGGCCATTAAATGGTATAAACTTGCTGCAGAGCGAGGAGATGTATACTCACAGCTTAATTTGGGATCATTATATGCAAGAGGTGAGGGGGTTGCCCAGAACGACACCGAAGCTATTAAGTGGTATAAGCTTGCCGCAGAGCAAGGCAATATCAATGCCCAAAACGCATTAAAGTGGCTAGTCGATTAAATTTATATTTTATAAAAAATTGTTTGAGTTACTCACATAAGAACAAATAGCGGTAATTATGACTGCAAGTGTTCGAAAAGGTGATATAGGTTCTGGCCATAGCTGCCATTATCCACCAACCAATGCCACGAGTGGTAGTCCTGATGTGTTTATAAATGATATTCCAGCAGTTCGCGTTGGGGATAGTTATGCTGCACATGGCTGTCCTACATGTCCTGCGCCTGATCATCCTAGAAAACAAGCGGAGGGTTCGCCAACGATATTTATAAACGGTCGTCCTGCAGCGCGTATTGGTGATGCAATCGATTGCGGTGGAGTTTCACAAACAGGGGCTCCTAATGTATTTTTTGATGATGGTGATGGATGAGGTTAATAATCCATGATGCAACAATGGGACATTAATGATTATTACCCTCTTCGCCAATATGTGGGAGGTTTAGATTATTTTCGTTGTCTTCCATCTATTGGGAAAACTGTAATACAGTCAACCAATAACATGGGGCTTGATTAAGGTCTTACCATCATAATGAAATGGGAGATATATGTAGTGGCACCAATTAAATTTATTAATACGATTAAACAAAGAGTTATATATATTTTGTTTATAATTTTTATTATAGTGATAAGTGTTTTTATTTATTTTTATAATTGTGAATTAGAAAATGCCAAGACGCTAGCTTTAAGTGCAGAACAAGGATCAGCACCGGCGCAATTTAAAATTGGCTTGAAATATGAAAAAGGTGATGGCGTTGAAAAAAATGATATTGAAGCTATGAAATGGTTTAAATTGGCTGCTGAGCAAGGTCACGTTGATGCACAATACGATTTAGGTATTATGTATTTAAAAGGCAAAGGCGTTGAAAAAAATGATATTGAAGCTATGAAATGGTTTAAATTGGCCGCTGAGCAAGGTGATGCTGAAGCACAATACAATTTGGGTATTATGTATGCTAAAGGTACAGGTGAAAATAATGCAGGCGATATTGTAAAGGCTATTAAATGGTTTAAATTGGCTGCTGAACAAGGTGATACTCGTGCAATTAAAATGCTGGAAAGAATAGAAGCAGTATTTAATTAGATTTCTTTTTTTATATAATGGATACGTAGTAAAATACAAATAACGTTTATTATATATCAATATAATAACATAAAGTGGAATAGTCATGCTGGCAAGTGTTCGAAAAGGTGATATCGGTTCTGGCCATAGTTGCCACTTTCCATCAACTGATGCCATAAGTGGTAGTCCTGATGTGTTTATAAATGATATTCCAGCAGTTCGCGTTGGGGATAGTTATGCTGCACATGGCTGCACTACATGCCCAGCTCCAGATCATCCAAGAAAGCAAGCAGAAGGTTCGCCAACGATATTTATAAACGGTCGTCCTGCAGCGCGTATTGGCGATGCTATTGACTGCGGTGGAGTTTCGCAAACGGGGTCTCTGGATGTATTTTTTGATGATGGTGATGAGTAAGGTTAATAATCCATAATGCAACAATGGGACATTAATGATATCAATCCGCTCATTGTTTTGGGTGATGGTTTTTCGGCTATTGATATCTGGTATGAAATTCATGCCAATGCGCAGTTCTGGTCGAAAAATCGTCAAAAGTCAGAAGATTGGCGAGAGCAAATAGCCGTATCATTACGCATGGCAGAAAAATTGCAAAAATTTCCTGCTCAAAATTGGATTTCATTCAATCATGCTATCGGTTGGACAAAAGAGGCAACGACTGCTTTAACATGGTGTGAAAATGCAGTTTTGAAAGATATTTTCACGATATGGAACAAATTGGATTTTAGAGTTACATCTCAGCCAAATCACGAATTTGCAGCCTTATTAACCAATCCAATAGTTTTGCCTGAAAATTGCTTATCAAAAATAATTGAATGTGGTGAGCATAATATTGGTTCCGTCTGCTTACTACTTGCTGCTCGACCAGATTTGCCAGAAATTGATTTGCCAATAGATTTACAAAATCGCTTACCCCATGAAGTGATCAATATGCTAAAAGAACGCGGATATTAAACCTTGCAATCATGAGTTTTTATTTTGTTCAGATCTTAAAGTGGAACCAAGTTTTTATGTGCTTGTTTTTAAGATTTGTGCAAGCTTGGTAAGTTGGCGATCATGAATGCCAATTTTTTGTAAACGTTCAACGGTATTAAGGGCGTAATCGGCATTTTTACCGGCTATTCCCGCCGCCTTACTGATTAAATCAGCCATGCTTTGTAAATCAAGTTTTTCCGCATATTGTTCGTGTAAGGGATCAGCAACAAAAGCAAGACCATGATTATGACTGTGATCGTCAAAATATAAATTTAGATGTTTTTCTTTGTAAACGCCTGTTACTTGTTCGCGCTCGACGAGATAATCATAAGTTTTTTGAGCATGTTCTTCAGCGATTTTAAACCCAAGTCCAAGACAAGACCCACCTTTTTTAAGGCCAAGGACGAGACCTGGTTGCTCGACGGTACCACGATAATGGGTAGAATAGATGCAAAAACTGCGATGATAGCCATGAAGACGGCAAAGCTTTGCTTCTTCATAAACAAAACCCGGATTCCACATGAGAGAACCATAGCCAAATACCCAAAATGAATCCATGAATTTTTGACCTTATAAACTGCTGATTATCATGAAATTAAAAACTATAGTGACCTGCGCTGCTGTTAAATAAAGCCGTTATTCTTTTGTAATTTGTGTATTACTCAATCTTTCCACCATGTGATGGAAATCATTGCTTAAATGCTCAAAAAGTAGCTTGGCTGCCTGCGGATATTCATCAAGAATGCGCCTAAAAATACCACGGCTAACGCGCAACGCTGTGCCATCGTCTGCCGCAACTGCACTAACAGAGCGTTTCATTTTGCAAATAAGACTAAGTTCACCAATCATCGAACCCGGCATAACATTATGAACCAATATTGGCCCTTCATTGCCCATTTGATATAGGTCAATTTGACCTGACATAAGAATGAATGCGCTATCAGCTGGTTGATTTTCGCGAAATAATTCACGGCCAGCGCGAAACTGAACCCTCTCTGCCCCAAAGGCAACAAGGCGCAATTGCTCATCGGTAAAGCATTGAAAAAAGCCAAGCTGCTTTAAAATTAGCAATTCTTCTTCAACCGACATGGCCATTTACCAAATTCAAAAGAGTTCCTCTCCGATATAATATGCAAAAGCAATTAGGCAATAATCCTAACCCATAGTCAAAATTTTTCACCATATTTGCTATATAGCAATATCCAACTATGAATAGCTAATATTTAACTGCTAATAACTAAAAATAGTTTTAACATCACCGCATTTTATATCTTATGTGACATTTTATCAGAATTAATGTTCATTTTTTTATTTAACTACAATCTTTACGAGAATTTCCTTTCCAACTTAGCCAATAATGCACTCGTTATGATTATCACATAATTAACTAAAACCAATCTCGTTTGAGTTTAACTCCATCAATTATGCTTTTTGTAACGATTTCATATAGCACATATTTGGAATTTCGATGGTGATCCAATTTAATGAAAATATGCTAGTGATAAATGAGGCGCTTATTTAGATCAGAAATGAAATTCTCTTAATTTTTGCTATTTACGCCGCACTTTACTTAAATAATATGAGGCGCAAATTAGCATTTCTTTTCATTAAGGCACCAAACGATATCCGCCGCTATCAGTTACCAAAAGCTGAGCATTCGAAGGATCTTTTTCAATTTTTTGGCGCAAGCGATAAACATGGGTTTCAAGTGTATGAGTGGTAACACCTGAATTATAACCCCATACTTCTTCAAGCAAGGTATCGCGGCTAATGATTTTTTCGCCCGCCCGATAAAGATATTTAATGATAGCAGCTTCTTTTTCAGTTAAGCGAATTTTACCGCCTTTTTCATCAATGAGCAATTTTTGGCCTGGTTTGAAAATATAAGGACCTACTTGAAAGGTTGCATCCTCACTTTGTTCATGTTGGCGCAACTGCGCACGGATACGAGCAAGCAATACTGCAAAACGGAAAGGTTTTGTAACATAGTCATTAGCGCCAGCTTCAAGGCCAAGAATCGTATCAGAATCAGTATCGTGACCAGTTAGCATGATGATCGGTGCGCGAAACCCATTTTGGCGCATTTGTTTTACCGCTTCTCGGCCGTCAAGATCAGGTAAACCAACATCCATAATCACAAGATCAAGATCATCTTTTTTAGCGCGTTCTATCGCGGGCAAGGCTCTATCTTCTTGAAAAACGGTGAATTCTTCATGCATTTGCAATTGTTCAACCAAAATTCCACGTAGGTCATCATCATCATCAATAACTAAAATTGTACGACCGCTCATATGTCATTCCTTATCAAGGGCATTTATAGCCATTGTTACCTTATTATTTTATGATGTATTCTTCACATAATTACAGGTGCTTGCAAGTGTTGAAGTGGTGAAAAAAGTGATGAAACAACGAAAATCTAATTTAAAACACCGTTTTTTGCACAATATTGATGTGCGCCCCAGCGCAATGGGTAAAAATAGGGCTATTTTACGCGCGGGCAAATTTAGTTTTCAATGTGCTATTGGCAAAAATGGAATAACCGCATTAAAGCGCGAGGGGGACGGAAAAACACCTATAGCAAAAATGCGGATTATATCAGGCTATCAAAAACCAACACGACGCATCAAACCAATATGCTTTGTGCCTATGAAAACAGTTGGAAAAAATGACGGTTGGTGTGATGCGGTTAATGACCGCAATTATAACCGGCCTGTAAAACTGCCTTATCCTGCGAGCTGTGAAACCATGCTGCGCCAAGACTGCCTTTATAATATTGGCTTTATTCTTGATTATAATCTTCGCCCACGCCGACAAAATTGTGGTAGTGCAATCTTTTTCCATTTGGCACGACCTAATTATAGTGGCACCCAAGGTTGCATCGCGCTGCGCGAGCGCGATATGCTGCGCCTTTTGCCATTTTTATCAACGAAAACAGTATTGAATGTTTTGGGGTGACAATATCAAAAAGGCAGCGACGACGTAACTATATGTAAATGTGCAATAAGTTGAGTGTCATGATACCGCATTTTTAGAATAATTAAAATTCCAAATTTATTGATTTATATTATATTATAAATAAGTTAAATATAATATAAATATATTTATTTGTGAATCGCTTATTTCTACTTGTAAAGTTAATGTATTTAATTATCGTATAATTATATTAGTAATTATTAAAGGAGTGGAAGATGACTGTAATTTCAAAAAAAATATTGGACGCTGATGAGAATGCTTTGGAGCAAAGCAACCAAAATGCTTTAGCGCAGGTTTTAAGTTCAAGTACTACTGGCAGCCAACTCCATATTGTTGGTGATTTTGGCAATGGTAGTTCGTTCACGGGCACTAACCTTGATGACACTGTTACTATTACAGGTAATTTGCTTGGTACATTGGCAACTTTCCCCGGTAATGATCCATATAATTCAACCGTACTAGATTTGAAGGATGGTAATGATATTGTCAATGTCGGAGGAAAAGCGATTGCCAGTAGCGGGAGAGACCTATGGATTTCAGGTGATAGCGGAAATAAAACCATAAGTTTTGACGGTGGAATTGAAAATTTAGGTGGTTATTTAAGCATCACTTTATCAAGCGGTTCGCATACATTAAATGTTGGAAGTGATTTGGTTGCGACTGGGGATATTAGTAGCCGAGCTGTGAATGTTATTACTATAGGTGATTCTAATTATGATAGTTTTTTGAATGTTAACGGAAGTGTGATTTCTCAAAACGACGCATCGAATTTGGTAATGGTTAGCGGAAAACATGCAAAAATGTTTGTTGCCGGTAGCTTTATTGCCAATGAAGGGGATAACCAATTCGCATTTTTTGGCCAAACGACGGAAGTTAAGATTTTAGGTAATATAGAATCAAGCGGTTATAGAATGAATAACTTTGGGATTAATTCTTTAGACGGAAGTTTTGTTTCTGGTTCATTAATTAGCAATAAAGGTAAAAACTCTATCAACACCGGTTATATGGACGAAAATGCTTTGCAAGTTGATTCTTTCCTGATAACTATTAATGGTAATGTGGAAGTTTACGATAATGGAACTAATTCGATTGGTAGTTATGCCCAAACTGTTCTAGAAGTAAACGGTGATATTATAAATCAAAGCCCAAATAGCGATAAGAATGCAATAGACCCTGAAAACCGTTTTCAGTTAAGTGATTTAGACGATAGTTTGACTTTCCTTGGTAATTTCTTTGCCAATAGTGGGGCTAATAATATTTTTGCTGGTGGCGGCAATGATGACCTTTATATCGAAGGTAATGTGCATGCAGAAAACATTGGCGGTCTTAACCTGTTTGATTTAGGATCAGGCAATGACATTATGACCTTAATTGGCAATGTTACTGCTACTAATGGCGGTAAAAATAAAATTGATGCGGGTTCGGGCGATGATATTATTCATTTGAATGGTCATATTGATGCTGGAGCTTTACAAATTGATGGTGGCGAGGGCAATGATACGCTTATCTTGACCGCAAGCACATTAAGCCGGTTTGAAGCAAATTATAAGGATTGGTTGGTTGATCTATCCTCTTCTGGTTTGCTTGCTAGCAATATTGAAACCATTCGTTTGGATGTTCGCAATGTTCAGCCAAATAAAATTGGTTGGCTAACAGATTTGATCAATCAGGCCAATGCTGATGGTGCAAACATTACCCTAGAAGATAAAAATGGTAATGTTATTACTGAGCCACAACTTGGCCTTGCTGCTGATAGCGGATCTGCGAATGCCTTTAGTATTATGGCTGATCAGCATAGCGCAGATAGTGCTTCAGCTCGCGATTTTGCCAATGACAATTATAATGCGGCTTTTGACCAACATGCACAAACAGCACTTATTGTTTAAAGAAAACCGTTATTCTTCGAACTAACTTGTATTTCGCCAGTATTTTTAGTTAATGCATTTTTAGCTATACTTCGATCAATATTTGATGTTTTTAATAAAAATGTTGGCGAAATGCGCTTATTATAGTGGAATTTCGCACCGCATTTCGCTGCGCGAGCGTGACATGCTGCGTCTTTTGCCATTTTTGTCAACGAAAACAAGATTAAATATTTGGGTTTAAGTAGAAGAGTTAAATTCAATTAATTAGAATATCATGAAATATATTTGTATTAAGTAGTATGAGATTTGTATTGCGTAACATTTTTATTTAAATTACCAATGTTCCTTAAATATTTATGAATATAAGCTTAGCTTAATGTTATATTTTGCGATTGATGCTGTGTTTTATATGCGGTCAATATGATTATATAACATGTATCTTGAGGAGAATGGGGTATGACAAATCAAAGCAATACAACAAATGGTGCAGAAAAAGCCGATATTATTATTGATTTGTCACAGCCTGATTCCCCTAAAGCGGGCTCTATGTTGCAGATAGCTGCTAACAAAAGTTTATTAACCTTTCTTAAAGAACGTAAAGAACGGTTGAAAGATAAAGAATCTGAAAGCAGCGTAATTTATCATACCCGATTTCATCAAACCGTGCTTATTGAGGGTGGACGTGGCAGTGGTAAAACAAATTTTTTAATTCGTTTTTTAGATGACTATTCAAAACCAGATAATGGAAGCTCTAATGCGAGTGATAAGCCGAAGGTTTGTATTTTACCCATTATTGATCCAACCTTGATTGAAAGCAAAGACCATATCCTTTTAATGATTATTGACTTGATTGATAAGTCAATTGAAAAGTTTCAAGACAACGAACATACATCCGATAGCGAAGACTATGCCTATAATGACGCGAGGGAAAAACTTGCGGAGGGGCTAGTTCTTTTAGATGGTATTGGTAGCAAAGACGTTTTTGGCCAAGAATGGGAGGATGCTAGTTGGGCAATGAGTGAGGGATTGCGCAAAGCAAGTAAACGTCGCAATTTCGAACTTAAGCTAAATAACTATATTGAAACTGCGTTGAAAATTTTGAAGTGTGAGTTTTTCATTCTGTCATTTGATGATGTTGATACCAATTTTGAGCGCGGTTATATGATATTGGAGGCCTTGCGAAAATACTTAACATCACCACAACTATTTGTCATCTTGTCTGGTGACATTGAGCTTTATGGTCGTCTTATTCGTAAAAATATTTATGAAAATTTTGGCACCGATGTCATGAAGTTTGAAGGAGAGAGTAAAAATGATATTAGCAAAGAGCGCTTGCAAGACGCCGTCAATGAATTAGAAGAGCAATATCTTTTAAAAATTCTTCCCCCTCAATATCGTATTCCTATGTTACCTTTGGGGACAATTAAGCAAGATATATTTATACAAGCGATTGCAGGGGTAAATGCTCCAAAGTTTATCATGAGGTCATGGGCATTAAAAAATATATCTATACAATTACACGAAGTTGACGCAGATGATAATAAATTTTTAGATATTATTTTTGCTGAACCAATTCGTCTTGTGCTTGGTTATTTACGTGCGTTGCAGTTAACTGATATAACTGAAAGCCGTCGCAGGGTTTTACAGCTTTTTAATTTGCGCTTGCGGGCTATCGGCATACCACAATTGCAGTTGCAGCCAGAAAGCTTTGATACGACCCTTTCTGTTATTTTAAGCTGGTTTATTAACGTAGGTGAGCCAGCAGCCTTAATCAAATTTAGCACTAACCAAATTTCGAAAACTGTTGTTCCCTTGCATTGTCTATCACTAGCGCTTGCTGATGGATTAAATAGTGCGCCGTCAATACTGCGTGCTTTATTCGCACTAGCTTTACCTGCGGTGATGACCAAGCAAAATTTTCTTGAAAATAGTGATAAAAGAAAAAAATTTTTAAATTATTTATGGCAGGGGGGAAATCCTGAAATAGCCGATTTTACTGCGCGTATAGGTGCTGTAAGCCGCTTCCAAGACCAAAGAGGTGCTTTGCGCCCCACCCGCTTGGGGGCAATCGGTTTGGCAAATTTTTGGAAAACAAATGACGCTATTAAAATTTTATATAGAGGAACACTATCAAATCCGATAAAGGCAGAAGAAGTTGATGATACTAAGCAAAAAACTTTTGGTTGGGATGTTGAAAATATAAATAGAAAATGGTTAAAAAAAATACATTCAAAAAATGATGATTTAAGTCCTTATAGAAATATTATCTGGTATCGTTTTCAAGATTTATTTGAGGAAGATCGTCTTTATAATTTTGATATTCTTTTAAAAACGATATCCTATAAATATTATAATTCAAGTGGGGAGGAACAAAATGCACTCTCCACCTTATCCCTATTTAGCACTATAGGAATATTATGCGATCTTGACCGTGGTATGGAAGCTGCTTTTTCCAAAGCAACCGTTGAAGATATTTTGCCTTTTTTTTCAGTTGGTGCAGAGGGTAATAATATAGGTATCCAAACTAATCTTGTTGATAAAAGTGCAGTAGAAGATATTAATAAAGCCGCGCTGAAAGTTGAGAATATTGATGATTTGGATAATCCTTTTTCATCCTTTTATGATTATGCACAAGACATTAAAAAATGGCGTTATTTTGCTGCAAAACTAAGCAGCGTTACCAAATTATCACCCAGCATGTTAGGCGATTTAGCTACGCGCCTTCATGATGATCTCGTCGGTTTGGATGATGCTGTGCGTTCGGGTGGTGATGTCATGACTGGGCAAATAGTCCATCGTCAAATTATCAACATACTAAATAGCGTTATTGCTGTAACAGGAAATATTCCGGGTCGTCGTCAAAGCCCCAAGGCTAGCGATAAAGTTGTGTTTACGACTCTGAAGGGATTAAAAAAAACTGGGTCAGTTGGTTTGTATCCCTTAGCATTTATTTTGTTATCTTGTCCGCTTATTTGGGCATTTCTTCAACCTGATAAAACGTTAGCTAATGAAGACAACACACCATATGATGAAAATGAAACTTTCCGTGAAGCCGTTTATGAAATTTTGGTTGAAAACATTATTAAAATGAAGGAGCTGATAGTTGGAGAGGAAGAACGAAAAGAATTTGAAGGGCTATTTGCAGAAAATATTGATGTTTGGATGACCCCTCCGAAGATCCATGTAAAGATTGGTCGTATTGCAAAGGATGAGAAGAACCAGAGATATGTGACGATTGATGGTTTTTTTGATCTTCTTAATATTGTGCCACATTATACTGTCGATGATAAATGACACAACATTTGGCGAGTGAACGGTTTGAAGCGCAGGAATTGGTAAATTATACCAAGGCCAATATGCGCAATCATTTATTTTTAAATTGCTTAAACGATTTTCATGACACCAGCGAGAACTTGCTTAATATTGCGAGTTTAAAAAAATTATCCGATGCGTTTTATAAAGGGCGTTTTTTAGCACTGCGGGAACTTACACCACTTGCAACCGACCAAGCGGTGGAAAACCATATTGAACGGCTTATTTTTAAATATAGTGCTGATAGCAACAAAGTTTTTGCCAATAAAAGAAATACTAGTGATTTTTCCTACTTATTGCCAAAATTATTGAATGCATTGGCGAATATTTTTATTGTTGAAGGCAATGATAAATCGATCCGTATCCACATGCATTTGGTTGATTTATGGCAAGATCTTATCTTGGTGGTACCGCCATTATTGATTACTGCATCTTGGATAACTCAACAATTGGTGGATGGTAAGCAATGGCTGTCCGATGTGAAGTCACGCGGTGTTATTGAACAAAGGTTTAACAACTGGCTATGCGATTCAACCTTGCCAGTCGATGATAGCCCGTTTTTGGACTATATTTGCAAGACCCATGGTCTTGATGAAGTGCACATGCATTTAAATGGTACCTTAGAGGCCGATAAGGTTTGGATGACGGCAATTCAAGCGCCTGACACATTTCTAAAACCTTTGTTGGATGACCCTTTAAAAGATGGCGGATTAAGAACCCCTATCGGCAATGGTGTTGCGCGCCTGCTTGAGCAGGAGGAGCAAGGTTTTACACGCCAAGAATTATTAAACCGTGTTAAAATAGCTTCTCAACAGCGTACTCGCTTGCTCTATTTTAGTCTTTACAACAATGAGTATCAAAAGCATTTATCGTATCTTCCTAGAATTAAGTTTAAAAATAGTCGTAAATCATGGCGTAATTTTATGGATGAATACTTATTTAAACAGCGAAAAATTACCAAAAGAATAAAAAAAATGGCTTCAATGCGCGGCCAATCAAAAACGGCAGAAGAGGCATTATATCTAGCACAAATTTATAAATATTTTATCGATAATGACAAGGATGTGCGGTTTGGACTGTGGTTTTGGCATTATGCTTTAATTCGTTCGCAATTCTATCGGCTATTAGTTCAGCAAAAAAGCCAAAAAGGCTTTGATCAGTTTCAATATATCACATTTACTGAATTACGCACTGAGGCTGAGAAAAAATATGCTGAACGTTTTAGACAAATAGAGCGCGGCCACCAGCAATTTATCAGTCATTTAGAAGGGCGGTTTTCTCCTAAAAGCAATGTCGAAAAGACAGAAAAGTTACTGGTTGATATTCTGCGCGGCTATTATCGTTTTTTATGTGAGGATGAAAATGATAATCTGCCAAAAGATTCTTTTTATACGGGTCGCTCTATTTGCCAATTGATTGATTGCATTAAAGCGAAAGAAAGCGCTGAGCTGCCGATAAATGATAAGGGTGATAATAAAGTCTGCCCTTCAAAAACCAAACGGCGATTGCGGCTCAGTCTTGTTTGTCATTTTATCAAAAGGTTGGACATAAATGAGGAAAAACGCTTTTTTGACAGTGGCTATCGCCCATCTTGTCGCAAGGCTTCTGTAAGGCGTCAAATCGATCAAAATGGTAGGGCGCTGATTCAAGTTTTAAAAAAATATCCTAGTTTAAGCTATTTTATTCGCGGCATTGATGCAGCCAGCAATGAACGACATGCCGAACCAGAAATATTTGCACCAGTTTTTAGGCGTTTAAAAACGGCTGGTATTTCACGGGTAACCTATCATGTTGGTGAAGACTTCAACCATATTGCATCTGGTCTTCGTGCTATGATGGAAACCTTGATCTATTTGGAACCACAGGCAGGCAGCCGCCTTGGTCATGCAACGGCTTCTGGTCTTAATGTTACGCAATGGTGGAATGCAATTGGTGAAAATATTGTTATGACCTATGAAGATAGGTTAGATGATTTAATATTTGCAAAATATATGATAAAAAAGCACGCCATTTTGCTCGCCAAGTTACCCCGTATCAACAGTGAAATTCATAATCTTGCTCAATACATTTGGCAGGATAATACTATAACACCTGAAAATTTGATAAAAGCATGGTTGTTGCGCGGCCTTGATCCCTTGGCAAAAGACTGGTCTATTCGTGATATTAACCCGACAAGGCGTCAAGAAGCACAGCGACTTGCCCAAGCAAAATTAGATGACCCTTTGGCTTATGATTTATTTTGGAACCGCCATGGGGTCGGTTTAAGGAAGCCGATTTTTCGCAATACAAACAATGTACCTGAACATTTTGATCTTCATGAAAAGAGGCAAGGCAACACGGTAAAAAAGACCGTTATGCAAAGAACTAAAACTGATATCATCATTACTAGAAATAGTGATGTACTTGATGAGGAAGTGTTAAAAGCTCTTCAACAAGCTATTTTGCTCGAACTTAAAAAGCGACAAATTGCCATTGAAACACTGCCAAGCAGTAATGTGCGCATTAGTATTCATGATACTTATGATAGCCATCATGCGCAAAATTGGTTGAAATCTGTTGATGACCCAACCAATGAGCCTGTATGTTTTTCTATAGGTTCAGATGACCCAGGTATTTTTGCAACAAGTTTACGTATGGAATATGCCCATTTTTTACGCCCACTCCATAATCTTAGTTTAAAAAACTTGAACGACGTACGACCTGATTTATTATTAGAAAAAATCTGTCTTGATGGTAAAAAATTTCGGTTTTAAGGTTCAGAAGTAGTTTGCAATAGGCATAAAATTTTTTGCAACTGAGCCGCACCATGTTGAGGTGCTAAAGAATTGTCAATTTGGTAGGCCAATATATTGCTTGGCAATGCAAAGGGCAGGCTTGCTCGCAATAGACGTTGCTCAATGTCTTGGTCACTTTCGCGACCGCGATTTTTTAATCTCTGTCGTAAAATGTCTCTTTGGGCGGTAATCTCAATAATTGCAAAGTTTTTAAATTTATCTGCGCACTGATTGAGTGTTTTGCGAGAAATATTGGCAATAACAGTTTTGCCTTGAGTAAGGTCATCAATAAGCTGCTGCGGTAAGCCATAATAAAGCCCATGGGCTTGCCAGTTTAAACAAAAGGCACCATTATTTTGTGCGTGCAAAAAGCCTTCAATTGATAAAGTATCGTGGTCTTCACCTTGCGCTTGGCGGGTTACCACACGCTTTGCAAATACAAAGCGTGGATCATTTTTGAAACTTTCTTGCACAAGGGCAAGTAGCGTATCTTTACCCGCGCCACTTGGCCCAATAATTGCAACAAAAAAACCAAGATCAGGCACATAGGTTGAATTTTCAAAGGTCTGGTTATCAGGCAACACGTTGTCCCTCGCGCCATACACCATTGATGATTGGCATATGTTGATGCTTGCGTACCCGCAATAGGTCAGCGCGCCGCCCTTGTTGCAATATGCCACGATCATATAGGCCTGCTGCTGTGGCGGGGTTTGCGCTCACATAGCGCATCGCAGTTGCAAGATCATTATCATTATCACCTGCAATAGCAAAAACTGAATGCAATAGGCTAAAAGGCACATAATCGGATGACAAAATATCAAGGCAACCATGCTCTAATAAGTAGGAGGCTGATATATTGCCCGAATGAGATTTGCCACGCACAATATTAGGTGCGCCCATTAATACATGTAGACCGTTTTTGTGGGCATGAATAGCTGCGTCAAGGGTGGTTGGAAATTCTGAAACTGCAACGCCAAGCTCTAACCCTTCGCTTACATGGTCGGTGGTTGCATCATCATGGCTAGCAAGGATAATATTTTTCTCTTTCGCTTTTTGGGCAATGGTCAAGCGATTGTCACGAGAATATTGTGCTGATTGCTTAACGCGGCGTGCAGCATATTCTTCAAAAACACTATCAGAAATACCATATTTGCCTTGATAATAGATCTTATACGCCTCAATTGTTGCAAATTGCCTTTGTCCTGGGGCATGATCCATTAGTGAAGCAAGGCGTATCTGGCTATTATCAGCTACTTGGTCAAAAATATCGACTGTATCAGGCAGTGATACTTCACAGCGCAAATGAATAAAGTGTTCAGCTTTTAACAAATTTTCTTTATCCGCATGGGCGATTGTATCAGCTAAATCTTTTAATTCTGCAATGGAGGATGTTGCTACACCGCGTAGTTCTTCGTTGCCAACGCGCAGGCTATCAAAAACAGTAGTAATGCCGGCACCGCAAATTTGCATATCATGGGCATGAAGAGCACTTAATGTGTTCCAACGCACTTTTGGTCGCGGATGAAGATGGCCTTCAATATTATCGGTGTGAAGTTCAATGAGACCAGGGACAAGATAGTCGCCGCCAACGTCTGTACCTGTCGTCATTTTACCCTGATCTATATTGGCGATTTTACCATCTTTTATTTGTAAACTGCCAAAAATAACTTCATTTTCTAAAACAATTTTGGCGTTTTTAAATACCTGTTCATAAGGCATTATATATCTCCGCAATTAAAGCATTTTGGCAAAACGGTGCAGCAGTTTTGCGTAAAATGCGCAAAATAAATATGATAATAAGGTCATTGACTAAGTTTCATGGGGATAGGCGTTAGGTTTTGGCAAGCTTGAAGTAACTATGGCAATAAAAACTGCCTTTGTGCTCTCGCTCGATAAAAAGCGCTAATCCGTCAAAATCAAGATCCTTGCCCAAAAACTCATAAAAATAAGTGTTTAACTGTTCTTCCACTTCATCTTGGATTTGGTGCTCAACAGGCCCTGTTAGGGTCATGTGAAAGCGGAAATCTTCAAAGATATAAGGATAACCATAGGCGGTAAGATTGTCTTTTTGCCTGTCGCTTAAGCTTTGTGGATTGCGCCTTTTTATATCTTCATCGCTTAGTGGTGCGCGGTAAATTTCAAATTGTTTTACAGTACGCGCTTCAAGATTAGATAATTCATCGGGGCAAAATTCGGGAACCAGTGCAAAAAAAGAACCTAGTTTCCCAATTTTGATATTGGGCAGCTTAAAAGATTTATTGATTGCACAAAAATCCATCAATGCTTTTGCTACATCATCGATCCCATAGCTCACATCAAGTTCAAAAGGCGCCTTAATCGTTGCATGAAAGCCATAACGTGCTGGGCTTTTTATAAGCGTTAAATCTTTGTTATTAGGGCTAGATATCGTATTTGCACTGTTAAATGCATCGCGCCCCAACCAACTTGTAGCTTTTGTTGTTATTGGATGATTTTTATCGGGGGTGAAATAAATAGCGGCTCGCATTAAATAAACAGCTTTCGTAATTGTTGGGAAATAATATCCATAATAACAACGGTTATAATAACGATTAATAATATTGCCGATGATTGCGAGTAAGAAAAACCGCGAATGGATTCAAACATGATTTGTCCAATACCACCTGCACCAATAATGCCAAGCACGGTTGCCGAGCGAATATTGGATTCTAGCCGATAGAGTGAAAAGGAAATCCAAAGCGGTAAAACCTGCGGAATAACTCCATAAATGACTTGCTGTATCGGTGTTCCACCTGCAACCTTGATAGCTTCGACAGGACGTGGATCAATCGCTTCAACTGCCTCAGAAAAGAGTTTGGCAAGCACGCCCAAAGTATGAACAAAAAGTGCCATGACACCAGCAAATGGCCCTAGACCAACAGCAACCACAAAAAGAACCGCAAAAACAACTTCATGAATAGCGCGGCATAGATCCATCAAACGTCTTACAGGCTGCAAAATATAGGTTGGCACCATATTGGCTGATGAGAGAATGCCTAAAGGAATAGCAAAGACAACAGCAAGAAATGTACCCCAAATAGCAATATTGACTGTGACTAGCATTTCAGTCAAGTAATAACGCCATTCGGTGAAATCGGGATGTAAAAAACCAGCAGCATATTCAGCCATATTGCCAGCATGGGTAAAAAGCTGTGGCCATAAATACATTTCGGCAGGGGACCAGCTCCATGCAAGAATGATAATAATGATGCTTGGAAAAATCCAGCGCTTCCATCCACTCTTATTATTTAATGTCTGATAGCGTTCAGCCGCTGTTGTCATGTCTTTGAACCTATTGATTGGGTAAATCAAAAGCCATCATGGCTAGATGATAATCTAGCCATGAAACGCTTTGCATTTTATAATAATGAAACAGTGTGCAGGATGAGCAAGCTGTCCCTAAGCTTTTATTTTTTTGTGCTGGCTGCAAGCTTTGCTTCAAAATCAGCCTTTTCAGAATTTAATGCATCTAGCTGCTTTTTTTTCTCTGCTGCATCAAGCTTATCATCATTTTCAAGCTTACTTATCTTCTGGCCGACTTCCATCAAGCGGATTGGCAATAGTTGATCATTGCTAGAAGCGCGAAATGGCCCCCAAGTTAAGCCTTTTAGGACGGCTTTTTCTTCTTCAATATTGCCAGTTGATTTATCTGTACCATAGGTGAGGAAAAAATCTCTAATCTTTGTTTTGGTTTCCTCGGGAAGATCGGTACGCCAAACAATTGGATCACCGGGGATAAGTGGTGAACGCCAAATTTCGCGTAATTTTGCATAGGCATCTGGATTGTTTTTCTTGATACGATCCATGTTTTCTGTGTTATTGGCTGCTACATCAACCTGTTTGTTGGCAACGGCCAAAGCATTGGTTTCATGATTGGCATTGCGTACGGTTTTGAAGCAATTTTTTGGATCAATACCATTGGCTGCAAAAAGAAAAGTCATCGGTACAAGATAACCCGATGTTGAGTTTGGATCACCAATACCGAAATTCAAAGTCTTGTCGCATTTTAAAACATCTTCAACGGTTTTAATTGGCGAGTCTTTTTCAACAATTAATACACCCCAATAACCCGGACTGCCATCAACAGCCATAGCTTGCACTATTACTTCACCTTTGGCGCGGTCAACTGCTTCCATGGCCGATTTATTACCATACCATGCAATATCAACCTTACCAAAACGCATGCCTTCAATAATACCAGCATAGTCAGATGCAAAAAATGGTTTTACTTCAAAGCCAGTTTTCTTTTTCATATCGGCAAGGAATGGATCCCAAGCAGTTTTCAAATGAGATTGCGATTCTGTTGAAATAATGCCGAAATTGAGGGTTTGTGCAAAAGATACAGTTGCAACTGTTGCCATTGCTATACCAAGCGCAAAGCTTTTGAGAAGCTTTTTCATCAATCATTTCTCCTAGATTTAAAAATATTAAAGCGGCAGGTCGAAAATTGGTTTAATTTGAAATAAACTCACGCAGGCTGGAAATATTGTTGTCTTACAGATACTTTTGGCGGTGTATTGTGACTTGCTAACGGCATATCAGCCGCATCGGGCAAAACAAGTTCTTCTGATGCGCTACCATAAAGCTCTGATAAAAAAGCATTGGTTAAGTTGATTGAAGGCCCGTCATAAACAATTGCACCATCACGCATGGCGATGGTTCTTGGGCAAAAACGCCTTGCATATTCTACCTGATGAAGCGAGACAATCATGGTGATGCCATCTTCTTCATTGATTTTAGATAAAATATCCATGACGCGGCGGGCCGATGCTGGGTCAAGGGCTGAAATTGGCTCATCGGCAATTAAAATTTCAGCATTTTGTAAAAGTGATCGGGCAATTGCTGCCCGTTGTTGTTGACCACCTGAAAGGGTTGAGGCGCGCTGAAATGCAGCATGGTCAATTCCCACTCGTGTCAAGGCATCAATTGCAGCTATTTTTTCTTCGCGTTTGAAAAAGCCTAAAGTGCCACGCCAAGATGGAATACGCCCCAAAAGACCGATGAGAACATTGGTTAATAATGATAAACGGTTAACCAGATTGAATTGTTGAAAGATCACCGATATTTTGCCACGCATCATTTTGCTGGCTTTGGTTGCTTGACCATTTTCTTGGGTTTTTTCGCCAAAAATATTAATGTCAGCACTGCCGCGATCTGCTGTTTCAAGACCTGCCAAATGTCGGATTAAGGTACTTTTTCCCGATCCCGAAGCACCGATAAGCGCTACCATTTCACCCTTATCAATTGATAAGCTAATACCTTTAAGCGCTTTGGTGCGTCCATAGGTTTTGGAAATATTGGCAACTTCAACGGCTTTCATAATATTTACTCTCCCACTTCATTTATATCAGCATCATATAAAAAGTAGAGATTAAACTTTTATGACAATAAAATGGTTAAATAATAATATAAAATTTTTTATCATGATATTAATTTTAATTAAATTGTAATAAAATTGAAATGACGAAGGTATATAAAGAATTCATTCGAATGAATTGACGGGATATACTATGAATTCTTCATATGGACGCTGGAAATACGTTAGAGACGTATTGGATAACGAAATATCTTCAGGTATTCTTTCTGCGGGTAGCCAACTTGCAACAGAAAATCAACTTTCACAGCGTTTTGACATTGGCCGCCATTCTATTCGCCGCGCAATTGCCGCTTTGGTATCGATGGGTAAATTACGGGTTGATCAAGGGCGAGGTACTTTTGTCGAGTTTCGCCGGCCAATCCGTTACGTCGTGTCGCAGCGCACGCGTTTTCACCCCAATCTTATAAGTGAGGGGCGTGTGCCAAGTACTGAAAATATTTTTGCTTGTCTTGTTGAAGCAGATAAAGAAAAAGCTGAGCGGTTAAAAGTAAACCTTGGTGATTTACTGGTGATGGTGGGACAACGCAGCTTTGCTGATGGTGAGCCTATTCATATTTCGCGTTCTTATCACCCAGCGCAACGCTTTCCTGAATTTTTGCAATTCTATCATGATGGTCTTGGTGATAGTGCCATTTATCGCCATTACGGCATTGATGATTATTTGCGTCATGAAACCATTATATCAGCGCGGTTGGCGCTTGATGAGGAGGCGGAAATGCTCCAACTTTCAAATGGCCAGCCTGTTATCGTGATGGAAAAATGCGATGTCGATTTGGAGTATCGCCCCATTGGCTATGCAGTATCAATCTGGGCGGCTGAAAAGGTGCAATTTGCTTTTGATACAGGCCGCCTTTGATACGGCTTTTGGCGCTAAATACAGACTAAGACCGACTAAGGCGCCTTTACTTATTTACCCTATTTTTATAACCCTTTTAGAATAAAGGACGATTATTATGTCCCCAACCATTGAGAACCGAGATAATCCTAGCGATAATGATATTTTTGCGCATAGTGATAGGTTATCTATTCTTGCGCGTGCTGATGGCTTAGCTATCAAGCAACTCAGTGAAACTTTAATTGATGATTTAGGCGATATCGAGGTTATTCAAAGCCGTACTGGTCTTGTCATGGTGCCGATGCGTGACAGCGTAAAAGGCAGTGAATTTCACCTTGGTGAAGTGCTTGTTGCTGAAGCTCACATTCAGCTCAAACAATTAAACTGTATCGGTTATGGCATGATTGTCGGCCGTGATCTTGAGCAAGCCATGGCAATGGCGGTTATTGATGCCGCTTTTAATGCAAATATCCAAAGCAATGAGATTTCCAGCTTTTTGAAAACTGCCTTTGAGTTGCAAAGCCAAGAAGATCATCAACGCTTATGCGAAGTAAATGCCACCCGTGTAGAGATGGAAACATTTTAATGCAAAATCCAAACATACAACCAAGCATACAAGATGAACTGGATAATAGGCATTTTGAAAAGTTAATGAAAGCCTTGGCAAATCCTGGTTGTGACATAACTTGTGATAATCTGTCATGGGCAACATTTGGCGATACTTTGCTTGACCGTGAAACGCGATTTTTTTGCGATGAACTCACGCTAAGGCAAAAATTGCAAGCAACTGGTGCTTTGCCTTCCTCCCTGCCACAAGCGCAATATGTTTTTATGCCACTTGAAAATGAAAGCGATGTTGAGGCGATAACGCATATTGCAATTGGCGATCTTCTCTATCCTGAAAAAGGCGCATTATTAATTGCGCCAGCACAATTTGGTGTTGGAACAGCATTACGGCTTTCTGGACCTGGCATTAAAGGCCAAAAAACTATTCAATTTGGCGGAGTTTACCCTCAATTTTGGGCAATGCGTAATGCTCTTATTTCCTATCCGCTTGGTTTTGACATTTTTTTCTTCAGTCAAAATAGTCTTATCGGGCTACCCCGTTCCACCTATGTTGAAGTTTTGTAAAGCGAGAAAAAATCATGGCCTATGTCGCAACACGCGGTGGTGAAAAAGCAATAGATCAAGCAGAGCGCCTCTATCGTCAATCAATTGGCACTATAGATCAAAAGCGCATTACCGAAATTAAAAACACTCTCCCATATCTCATTGATCGTGTCATGGGCGAGGCTTCACTTTATGAGCCAGAGCTTGCCGCTCTCGCCATTGCTCAAGGCGGTGGTGATTTGTATGAAGCGGTTTTGCTACTACGCGCTTGGCGCACAACGCAGCCACGCATTGCTATTGCTAAAACCATAGAACAGGACAAGTTGTTTACGCTTCGGCGGATATCTGCGGCATTTAAAGATATTCCTGGCGGACAAATTTTAGGGCCAACATTAGATTATGCCCATAAGATTTTAGCAACCCACAGCTTAAATGGCGAGCCTTTTATTGCGCAAGCGGTGGAAAAAAGTACCAAGCCATCGCCAGCGTTTTTACCCTCTCTTAGCCAGTGGCAACAAGCGCAAGGATTGGTTGAAGCACCAGTTCATCATCCAATTGCAGCAGAGGATATTCCAGACCTTACCCGTGAACCGTTGCTATTTCCAGCAAGTCGCGCCCATCGTCTACAAAGCCTAAGCCGTGCCGATACCGGCGGGGTTTTGGCGCTTGGTTATTCTGCTATGCGTGGTTTTGGTAGTGCTCATCCAACAGTTAATGAGTTACGCTTAAGTGAAGCGGAAATTATAGTGTCGCATCCATCTGGTACGCAATTTAGCGCTGGGCGTATTAAGATATCGCAAGCCGAGGTTATCTCCAAAACCAAAAAGGATAAGTTGGAGCTTGGTTTTTCTGCTACTTTTGGTTGGAATGAAGTTAAAGTTATTGCAGCTGCAACACTTGATTTAAATGCATCTACCGAAAGCAAATCGGATGCTGTGTCAGAAGAATTTTTTCTCTATCATACCGAAGCTGTCGAATCTTCTGGCTTTTGCATCCATTTTAAACTTCCTCACTATGTCACCTTTCAATCGAGCCTTGACGCCTTGCGCGGCATAAAGCGACGCAATGCTGATGGTAGTGAAATCCGTGAAGATTTAAAAAGACTGGAAGAAGAATTAATATGAAACTAAGTGATCTTACCCACTCATGGCAGTCTTTTTCCCATGGTTTTTTAGACCCATCTGCCAAGCGTGAATTACGCCGCGCCATGTTGAAAGCCATTGCTATTCCTGGATGTCAAATTCCCTATGCAAGCCGTGAAGTGCCAATTGCACGAGGTTGGGGGACGGGCGGTTTGCAAGTCACTCTTACCCTTGTTAATCCACGCTCAATTATTAAAGTGATTGACCAAGGTGCAGATGATAGCGTTAATGCGGCAACAATCCGAAAATTTATTAAAACTGTAAGCAATGCGCAAGAAACATGGGATACGCTTAAAGCAAGCCTTATTCAATCACGCCACCGCATTCCTGAAGAAAAATTGAGTGCTGATCAGATACTCATATTGCAAGTACCCAATCCCGAGCCGTTAAGACCGGTTGAGCCTAATATGTCAACGGCCCGAGAAATGCATGGTGATGCTGATTACAGTCGGCTTTGGCTTATTTTATATGAGCAAATGGTGCGCGCTGGGCGTATTTTACAAGGGGCGTCCTATCCAAGCTTAGTAAATGACCGCCATGTCATTACCCCATCGCCCATTCCACGTTGGGATGTGCAAAAACTGCATATGGCGGATCATTTAACTATTCTTTCTGCTGGCCGTGAAAAACGTCTTTATGCGGTGCCACCTCACACAAAAGTAGAACCGCTTGTTTTTGACGATATTCCTTATGCGGTTGAAAACCATGAAAACGCCATTTGTACGCGTAGCGGTGTCAAAGGAATGTTCATGAATGAGTTGCCACAAGAGGATGGTTCGGCTGTTTATGAATTATCAGATAGCAATTATGGCATAAAAACCATTCGTAAAAATGAAGGGGAAGATGAAACCCTTGGGCAAACATGGTATCAAAATGGAAAGATGGCACAATGATAAGTGAGTTGCGGCAGTTCAATAATCCACAAATTGTGCAAACAACACCGTTGATGCAGCTTGATAATGTTACAAAAAATTTCGGTCCTGTGCAAGCTTTGCGCGGTGTCAGTGCTAAGGTCTACCCCGGCGAGGTGTTAGGTATTGTCGGTGAAAGTGGCTCAGGTAAATCAACCTTTCTACGAATGATGAATTTAGAAGATAGTCCTGATAGTGGAGAGTATCATCTTGATTTGGATGGTTATGATCATTTAAATTTGTTTCATCTTGATCGGTTTTCGCGGCGTATGTTACGGGCGCGCCATATTGGTATAGTATATCAAAATCCTCATCTTGGCTTATTGATGAAAAACACCAGTAGCGGCAATATTGCCGAGCGTTTATTGGTCGCAGGTGAGCGTAATTTTGCTGCATTGCGGCAAAAAGCGCGTTTGGCATTGGCAGCTTCCGAGTTTCCATTAGAGCGCATGGATGCTCGTCCAATCGAACTTTCAGGCGGTATGCAGCAAAGGGTGCAGCTTGCTAAGGCTATTGCGCTTGAGCCGCAATTATTATTGCTTGATGAACCAACCACAGGGCTTGATGTATCGGTGCAAGCTCTTGTTCTCGATACCTTAAAACGTTTGCAACGTGAACGGCACATGACCATGGTATTGGTGAGCCATGACCTTGGCGTAATTCGTACTATGGCTGATAGGGTTATGGTTATGCGGCACGGTTTGGTGGTTGAAGAAGGGCTTGCTGATCAAATTTTTCATGATCCGCAACATGCCTATACCCAGCAGCTCGTCCATGCCAAATTGTAAGTAGTAAGATTATCGGTGGTAAAATTATATCAATAGGAAAGGAGCATTTGAAAAATGGATTTTATAGGTCAAATAAATGACCCGCTGTTGCGTGTTGAAAATCTTACCAAATTTTTTGATATTCATTTATTAAAAACTCAATTGCCGGCTTTTGAAAATATTAGTTTTAAACTTAATCGCGGCGAATTTATTCTATTACGTGGGCCAAATGGTGTTGGTAAATCTACTTTGCTGCGCACGCTCTATCGCTCATGCGTGCCGCGCGGTGGTCATGTGTATTATGCCAGTGATTACGGTGTGATTGATCTTGCTTGTGCAAGTGATATTGATATAGCCCTATTGCGCCGTAAGGAGATTGGTTTTGTAACACAATTTTTGCAGCCGCGCCCAAGGGTAAGTGCGCAAGATCTTGTTGCTGAACCGCTTTTAAATGCAGGCGAAGACAAACAAATAGCATTAGAAAAGGCACAAGACTATTTAGCTGCCTTTGGGGTTAAACAAGCTTTATGGCAAGCCTATCCATCGACTTTTTCTGGTGGTGAGCAGCAAAAGGTAAATTTAGCACGCGCACTGATTGTACCGCAAAAATTATTGTTTCTTGACGAGCCAACTGCCTCGCTTGACGTTATAGCGCGTGCGGCTCTGATTAAGCGCTTACAAGAATTAAAGGAAAATGGCACGGCTATGATAGGGGTATTTCATCATAGAGAAGATGTTGAAGATTTGATTGATCGTGAAATTGATCTTTCACCAATGGTCAATCTGCAATAGTGGGCAATAGCAGATTGGTTTTAAAGAGCACCTTAATCGTCATTACCCTCTTGGTAAAACTATTAAGGTGCTCGTTTTTTTATTGTTTTAATGGGTTTGCTCTAATTTTTGCTACATCTTTAGCATCTACTTTAGGGGCATTATTTCCCCAAGCATGGCGTAAGAAAGTAACCAATGTTGCCACTTCCTCATCATTCATGCGGTAGGCAAAGCTTGGCATAGCAAGATCGGCTGGCCTTTGTTTGGTCGAAGGCAAGCGGGCTCCATGCAAAATAACATCAATCATGCCAGAAGGGTCTTTGGCATTAACAATGCTTGCACCGTCAAGTTGTGGGAATACCTGCGGTGCGCCGCGGCCATTGGCAAAATGGCAAGCATTACAATTGTCAAGGTAAAGCCTTGCGCCAAGCGGCATATCCGGTGCAGCATCCGTGAGCAATTTAGTTGTTTTTTGTGTGTCGATAATTGCGGCAGATGCTGATTTTACAACAGGTCTATCTTGTTTGATATGACGAAGATAAGCAACAATCGCATTGACATCATCCTTGCTCGCAAATTGTAAAGATTCACCGGCAACAAGCTGCATTGGGCCAACCGCTGCACTTATATTATTACGTGCTGTGGTTAGATAAAGAGCAATGTCCTCATCGCTCCAACCTTGCATTGTAGAATGATTGCTTGATAAATCGGGTGCATACCAACCAGAAAGATTAGCGCCGGCTAAAAAGTTTTTACCTGTGGCATCGGTGCTTTCTTGACGGAAGAATAAATCACGTGGCGTATGGCAAGCGCTGCAATGGGCGAGACTTTCAACGATATAAGCACCACGGTCAAGCTGCTCATTTTTATAGCGATTGTTAAAACCAGCACCGCCCCGCAAGGCGTACCAATTCCAAACCCTTATGCCCCATCTTTGATTGAATGGAAACATGAGCGATGTTTTTGGCGTTGCTTCATCAACGGCCTTCACCTCATGCATGAAATAATCATAAAGGGCAACCATGTCCTTTTCGCTTATTTTACGATAGTTTTCATAAGGCATAGCTGGATATAAATGGCTACCATCAGCGGCAATGCCATCACGCACAGCATCGCGAAACTGGTCTAATGTCCAATTGCCAATACCCTCTTTGCTTGGCGTAATATTAGACGAATAGATTGTTCCAAACGGGCTTTCAACTTCTCGGCCACCAGCAAAAGCTTTACCATTAGGCGCAGTATGGCAGGCGGCGCAATCGGCTAATATAGCGACATATTCCCCAGCACCTTTGGCTGGTTTATAATCTGTGGGGAGGTTTTCTAATGGGCCAGTACGTTGAATGGGAATAAATATAATCCCAGCAATTGCAACAAGACCAAGAATAATAAGGGAAAGAATAATCTTCATAAAACGACGCATTTTCTTGCCCCCTATACCAATGGACGTGGATTTTTAAGATAATTTGTACGTAAGGCATGCGCGAGCCAATAGGCTAAAGCTCCTACTGTGCCAGTAGGATTATATTCAATATTTTGCGGGAAGGCGCTAGCACCAGTCACAAAGAGATTATGGACATCCCAATGCTGTAAATAGCGGTTTAAAACCGATTTTTTTGGATCTGTTCCCATAATTGCACCACCAACTGTATGGGTTGATTGATAGGGGCGCACATCATAGGGCTGACCAATTTCCATTTGTGATGTTTCAATTTGGTCTGCACCAATTGCATGAGCAATTTTGTCCATTTGCCGTGCCATGAATTGGGCCATTAAAATATCATTATCATGCCAATTAAAGGTCATGCGCATCAATGGGCGGCCATATTTATCCTTATAGGTTGGATCAAGATCAAGATAGCTATCGCGATAGCTCATATTGGTACCGTGATGGCCAATACCCATGCTGTGGCCATACCAATCTCCCATAGCTTTCTTCCAACCCGCACCCCATGCAGGGGTGCCTTTGGGTAGGCTAGTAGAATGGATTGGCTGACCGTTGGTTTGTGATGAACTAATATAGCTGCCGCCAATAAAGCCTTCTTTGGCAAAGTCGATATTTGCTGTACCAAAGTCATCAATCACCGCACCATTAGCACCATGGCCGATAAACGGGTTAAAAACTTTGTCTTTAAAAAATAATTTGCTGCCACCGCCAGTGGTTTGATAAGCGTAATTTTTACCAACAACGCCTTCACCCGTTTCGGGATTATAGGGCGTGCCAATCTCTGAAACCAATAGCATATGGACATTGGTTAATTGGAAACCAGCAAGAATGACTAAATCTGCTGGCTGAAAAACCTCTTCCCCTTGCTCGTTTACATAAGTGACGCCGGTAACCGTTTTACCATCAGCGGCTTTATTAATACGAATAACATCAGATTTTGTACGATATTCAAAATTTTTATATTGCTTGAGTGCTGCAAGGATAGCAAGTTGTGGCGAAGCTTTGGAGTAATTCAAGCAGCCATAGCGTTCACAAAAACCGCAATAATTACACGATCCCATTTGCATGCCATAAGGATTGGTATAAGAACGCGATGCGATCGCCGATGGGAAAGGAAATGGATGAAGCCCGAGCGATTTTGCACCTTGAGTAAACAGGCGGCCATTATAAGTAAGATCAAGCGGTGCCATGGGGTAATCATTGTTTCGTGGGCCTTCAAAGGGATTGCCGCCTTCACGAATTTCACCATTTAAATTACCTGCATAGCCTGAAACTCCGGCTACTTTCTCAAAATAATCATAAAATGGCTCTAATTCTTCATAGCTAACGCCCCAATCTTCAATGGTCATATTATCTGGAATAATATTGCCGAAATTTTCTTGCACATAGGAACGAAGACGTAATTCTTGTGGATGTGCCCGCCAGTTTTGACCATTCCAATGCATGCCTGCACCACCAACGCCATTACCGGGTAAAAATGACCCTAATTGCCGATAGGGTTCTGCTTTATCGGTTAGCGAGCGGCGAATGCTAATTGTCCAATCCGCAGGACGCACCATATTGTCATAACGCAAACCATATTTTAATTCGTCGGCAGGTTTTGGGTAAGCCCATTGTGGTACAGTATCGCGATCTTCACCGCGTTCAAGCGCTAATATTTCTAAGCCTTCTTGCGCAAGTTCAATGCCAAGAATAGCTCCGGTCCAGCCAAGGCCGATAATTACAACGTCTTTTTTTTTCATGGTTATTGTCATGATTTATGCCCTTTCGCCGGAAAGACTTACGGGCCCGAGACGATATTTTACATTGTCCTTTTCTACCCATTCAAGAAAACTTGCTCTTGCGCCTGGAAAACCAATATAGACCCAAGCCGCCATATCATGATTACCGCCATAAATCGGATCAGCTAAATATCCTTCTTTGGTGTTTTGCAATAGAAAGGCAAAAAAATCACTGGAGCGAAACTCGTCAATGGGGACTTCGTCTTTTTCAATACGAGTCAAAGCTTCATCTTGTTGCTCGGCTTTTAAATTTGCAAAAATATCGCCATATTGTTCGCTGCACCAAGTATCAATGCGTGCAATGGCGATGCGATAGGCTTGTGCGGGTGTCGGCTCTGCTTGATAACCGGTATAGCTTGGCGCTTTTGGATCAAAAGGCTCATGGCGATACCAATCTTCGCCTTGTCCCCATGTCGTCATCATCTGCTTATCAATGAAAATAGGGACATGGGCCTCTATTGCACCTGGCCCTGCGCCATCAGATGGGATGATTCTCGCCGTTGCGGCTTTAATAAAAGCCCATTCTTGGGCATTAAAAAACACCCGTTGATAGGTATCAATTGGTAAAGGCTGAGCTATCGCTGCCATTTGGTTCGCACATAGACCAAGGGCTGCACAGGCGCCAGCACCTAATAACAGGCCTCGCCTTGTAATATGCCCTGTTTTCGACAATAGGTTAGGATTTTTCATATAAAGATGTCCCTCCACACAAACATTGAATTATTTTAATTATAAACTGTTTGAAGAAGAAACGTATTGAACCTTTAGTGATAATCTTGAACTATCTTTTCAAGATTTATGGCGCTTTTAGCAATGGATATTTATTGTTATTATTTAGTCTAATATGGTATGGCAGCTTACAATATAAGAATCTAAAGCAAAGCCTAAAATAGAGCCAGAAGAACTCGATAATAATCATGATGATTGGAATAAGGACCCATCAATGTAGAATGTTATCATGCAAAATTTGGTTCTTAAAAACGTTCGCTAATCACTTAACCGTTTTTACGCCTATGACGGTCAAGATAATCCTACCTTTTAGGAGGAGGTGGAATAGGTTTTAGTACATCAGGGTATGGTAGCATAGGTTCTTTAGTTGCAACCCTATCATCAATCAACAAAAAAGATGGTGATAATTTGGGGCATTTTTTTAGATGATTTAGCTACTGCTATATTGATGGTAAATTGCTCAAACAAGATGGTCTTTATACCTTAATAGAAGGTGGCCAACCTTTAGAATTATATCAAGGGCATGGGTTACTTGTTTTTATTGCTTCTGATGGTCTATGGGTTACAATGTTAAAAGAAAGTAAAGGAAAAGCCACAACATTTTTTAAAGTAGAATGGGTTAAAAATGGATTGGAAAAATTTTATTTTATGTAATGGGGTGGATGATATTTTAGTATCTGGTCCTACAGAAGTGGATGATCATGGCTATTATAATTTAACATGTTATTATGATGCATTTTTTATAAAAACTGCAAACAAAATTTTACGATTTAAATTAGAGGATAACTGGGAATATAATATCGGTTTTATAGAGAAAATAACTCCCTATTGGTTAACTGAATATGATCATACAATTTTTTCAAAAAAAAATATCGATCCAACTGGCTATATTTCTATATACAGAAATTTTTTTAGAACAAAATCTAAAATAAATATTATTGATATAAAACATATTAATAATAATGGTGATTGTATTATATTTAAATATAGAATAAATAATTCTAAGGTTTGTGAATCTATAATATCTTCTAACGTAATTATAGGTATTTTATTTGGAAAAGAACTTGAGTAAATAAAATTAATATTATTTATATCAAAGTTTTATAATCGTAATTGTTTTTTTTAAATTTGTATATCTTGTGAGGTATAAAATGGATTGGAAAAATTATATTATAAATAATGGAATACAAGACATATTAATACCATGTATTGTAAAAAAAGAGAGTGATAATTTAAAATTTTTACCTATAAATGAATTTTTTTTTGTGAAGAGTTCAGATAAGATATTAAGGTTTACATTAGACGAAAATTGGAATTTTACCATAGATTATTTCGAACAGATAGCCCCTAATTGGTCTGATAATAGCAATAAAAATAATAAATTTGGATATAGTTCCATATACGAACAATTTTTTAAAGTAAATTATGAAATAAATATCGTTGATATTTTTTTTAATGAAAAAAGTAGGAATAAAATTATATTTAAATATAATTTTTATACATCCTCTGTATATGATGCAATTATAAGAATTGATGAGGGTGGTGGAATAATATTTGGTTAAGATATTTTATAGGCATTAGTAAATTATATAATGCCAATTGGATGCCTCTAAAAGTGGAGGATAATAAAGTCAAATTGCCAGTTACCGTGCGGTATTTAAAGGAAATAAAATGCTAGATTATATTTTTGCTATTAGAAGCCCGATCTTACCGGTCGGAACATGGTTGTTATCGCTTTTTATTGGATTGGTATTGGGTTATTTTTTGATGTTTGGTCGAAAAACCCTTTACCGTATTCCTTACCTTTTCCTATTTGGAACCCTTTATTTTTTCTATATGCTACTTAGTTGGTTGGTTACTTATCTTGCTATTACCACAAATATGATTTTGCTGCCGCCCTTAGTAATTTTAGCCTTATTAAGTTTACCGTCATTTTTGCTAGGCTTTTTCTATATGGTTTTAGCTGTAATGCGAGCGCGCGATGGTTTTGGTAGTAAACGGGCAGCGTGGCTAAGCATTGTACCACTTCTTAATTTGGGGCTTTTTATTGTTACCCTTGATGATGATAAAAATGACCCAGAACCGCCAATTGCGCGCGATCCAATTTGGACAGCAAAGTTTATGAATGGGGCAGTTGGTATTGTCTTAGGTACGATTATTGCATTTTTGGCCTTTTGTATCGGTATGCAGATTCTTACTTTGCCCGCTATGGCAGTTCGTGCAACGCTTGGCTATTAGTATTTATATGGTAAAGGCGTGCTTATAATGGAAAAACATTGGTCAAAAACACAGCTTTTGCATGAAGTTGTTACCAATCCCAATATTATCATTAAAGGCACTCACAGCTATTATAGTGATTGCTGGGATAGCGGCTTTGAAAGTTATTGTGTACGTTATTTGCAAGGTGATGCAATTAGCCGGGAATGGAATAATAATTGGGAAATTGATAAGCTTTATATTGGCGATTACGTCTGCATAGCGGCTGAAGTTATTATTTTAATGGGTGGTAATCACACCCATCGTGCAGATTGGTTTTGTCTTTATCCTTTTGCTGACTTTATTGATGAAGCCTATGAACGCAAGGGTGATACTATTATTGAAGATGGGGCATGGCTTGGTATGCGATCTATTCTTTTACCTGGTGTCAAAATTGGTGAGGGAGCCATCATCGCAGCCAATAGCGTTGTCACTAAAAATGTTGAGCCCTATAGCATTGTTGCGGGTAGCCCAGCAAAATTGGTTAAGCATCGTTTTACATCGGAGGTGATTAATGATCTTTTGGCATTGAAAATTTATGATTGGCCAGAAGATAAATTTAATGCGGTAAAACGGCAATTATGTGCAAATGATATAAATGCTTTAAAAGAAGCTGTTGCAATTTATGATCAAGGCTTATCAAGCACTTAATGTTAATTTAAAAGGCATCTTGCTAGTATCCTAACCCTAGCGAGATGCCTTTTAACTCTTAATTATCGATGCGCTTTAATAGATTTTCATGCAAGGTTTGTGCAAGGCTTGCATAATCTTCATCAAAATGGTGGCCGCCTTTTAGTTCAATGCGTTGCATTGAGCCAAGATCCTTGCTTGCACAAGCCGTATCATCTTCTTCATCACCATAGATGCAAATAGTTTTATCCATTGGCATTTTTTGCAGCGCTGGCAAAACCGGCATATCTCCTGCTCCGCCAAACCAGCCGTCAATTGATACTTGAAAGTCAGCACTCATTGAAACGCCCATTAAAGCTATCATTTTGATGCGATTAGCGGTTTTGCTATCCAGTAAAGGCCACGCAAAAGGTAAAGCATCTGCCCCAAAAGAATAGCCAAAAAGACTAACTGGTAATTTTCCGGTTGGATCGGCTTTTTTTATCATTTGTTCAATATCATGCGCCATTTCTTCGGGTGTTTTTTTAGCCCAAAAATAGCGTAAGGAGTCAACACCAACGACATGAACATCATGGTTTTGCATCCAATCGCCAATTTGCATATCAATATCACGCCAACCGCCATCACCAGAAAAGAAAATCACTACAGCTTTGGGTGCCTGTTTCGACGGTAAGTCAACTACCGGTAATGCATTGTCGCTATTATCGCGAATTGCAAAAGCAAGCGCTGTGTCGGCGGCTTGTTTTATGCGTTGGGCATCATTGCTGACATGGGCAAGAACGGCTACATCACCGCTTTCGCCAATTTCAATCGGATTATTATCGATTGGGTTTTTATTGTCGATAATCACGGTTGGAACAGGAATGGAAACATTAAGCCCATATTGGAAGCCATTATCGGTAGTTTTGGTGGCAAGAGCATTCTCAGTACATGAGGGAAGACGGGTATGCGAACCACTACTTGCGTCAATGCTTACCGCACCAGCAAGAGTATTTAATGGCGAGTCTGAAGCTGCCGCATATGTAATGGCGCCACCTTCGCCTAAACCAACAATCACAGGACGGAAATATTGTTCAAGATCAAGTCTTCGTGCCACATCTTTAGCCAAAGCTTCAAGATCGGAAACCAAATAGATGCATTCGCCATCTTCGGCATCTAAAGCTTTGCGCCATGCATCAAAGCGTACATTGGCAACAATTAAATTATGATCCAATAAAGATTTTTGTAAAGCTTGCTCATTGGCTGAACTATCACCCTTATCTGTAACAAAAATGACAAAGCCGCGTGGATCACCTTTTGGTATAAAAACTGGTATATTTTGCAGTCTTTCGCCTTCTGCATAAGCAATCGGGGCGTTATCACCTTTCCAACCTGCTAAAAGACGCATTATTTTACCCTGATGCATAAAGCCATAAATGACTGCGCCCGCTATCAAGGCAACCACTATAATCATCAATGACGTGAATTTTTTTTTTCTTCTGGTCATTTACGTATAAACTCCAACGGGTTGCCGTTAATCAAGGTTGTAACATCAAAAAGAACTTTTGCCGTATCAAGACCGCCAGGGCAAATAAGATAATAAGGTGTCCAAACCGGATCAAACTTATCCTTAAAGGCTTTCAAACCATCAAAATGATAAAGATCACGGCCACGATTATAAATAAATGATCCAATGCGCTGCCAACGCGAGGCTAGACGATTGGTTGAAAGACCAGATAAGGGAGCTGCCCCAAGATTAAACCATTTAAAGCCACTTTCTTTGCCGTAAAGTAACAAATTGGCAAAAAGGGCCTCCATTAAAATATTCGAAATATTGGCATAATAGCGCATCATATCAATAGTAATTTCATTTTTATGGGCGCTTTGCCAAATATTGGCGAAAGCCACAATTTTATCGTCCTTTTTCATAACCGCAACATCAAAACGGCATAAAAATTCATCATTGAAATTACCAATAGAAAAATGTTTTTCTGCACCTGACTTTTTGGCAAGCCAACTATTCGAAACATCACGCAATTCATCTAAATGAAGATTTACATCCTTTGCCGGAATGATTTCAAATTTCAATCCATCACGCTCGGCTTTACGATAAGCATAGCGGAAAGGTTGCCGCTTTGCTCCCTCAAGGGTGAAGTTTTCAAGCGCAACACGCGCCGTTTCACCAAGTTTTAAAACACTAAGCCCCATATCAAGATAAAGCGGTAGATTTTCAACCCCAACACTATAAAAAACGGTACGGAGCGCAGCGCCATCAGCTTTTTTATGAAAATCCCAGGCGAGTGATTTTAATGTATCACCATTAGTACTTACCGGTTCACCAAGAGCAATGAGGCTGCCGCCTGAGCGATCAAACATAATGAAACCATCTTGATTTTCAGAGATTAAAAATTGTTTGTCACCTAATAACGCCAAAGCTGTATCAGACATTGGTGATGATTGAACAAGTGAGGGTATAATATCAGGAATTTGATAATTATGATGATTGTCTTTACGTGATGATCGATGAATAATATTATAAAGGGCAATAATAAAAATGCCGGCCAAAATCACGAGACTAGCGCGCAAAAAACGCGGTGCATTGGCGTTCCATGCGAAATCCCACCAAAGGTTATTGGAATATTCAACATGGCGATAAACAAAAAAACCAAGCCAAAGCGCCGCACCTATACAGGTAATAACACTGGTAAGCCAACCCCAGCTGATTGAAAAACTACTATCTAATGGCCGGCGATAAAAGGAATGGCGAAATTGCCATAAAAGCCAAGCAAATACGCAAAGAATAAGCGCCTCTTCAAAATCCAAGCCTTTGGTTAAACAAAATACTGCGCCAGCAGCTAAAAGGCACATGGTAACCAACCAAGCATTGGCAAGACGTTTGGCAAGACCATAAGAAACAATAAGCAAGATAATAGCGACAAGACTTGCAGCAAGATTTGACGTCTCAATAAAAATCATCGGCAATATATCGGATAACACATCCAGTCTTATTTTTCGCCCCGGTGTCACCACAGAAATAAGCATGACAACGCCTGCTAAAAAGGTAAGAGCTGCTGATAATATTGGAATGAAAGGCTCAATAATTCTTGCAACCAAGGCAGCTTTACTGGTCATTTTTTTGCGTTGGCGTATTATTTCCCATAATGCCACACCAAAAGCCGCAAGGATTAAAGGTAGTACGGTATAAACAAGCCGATAAAGCACAAGAGCGGCTAAAACTTCGCCATCACTTGGCATGCCAAGGCCAGCAATAATGATTGCTTCAAATGCACCAAGGCCTCCTGGGGAATGGCTAAAAACACCAATAACCACGGCCAAGGCATAAATGACAGTAAAAGCGGCAAAGCCGATATTTAAATCTGCCGGCATAAAAATATAAAGCGTTGCGGCCGCACCAATTAAATCAATTAGTCCTGCAATCATTTGAAAAATGGCATTTTTGGCATCAGGCAAGGGCAGCGATAACGACTTTATTCTTAATACACGTGCGCCTTTACGTAGCCAAAATAACAGTGCGGCGAGCACAATGAGCAATAAAATGCCGATTGGACGTTCTAAACCCGACATAAAGGCAAGTAGGTGGGGGAAACCAATCGGATCAAGAATTAAGGCAAAAGCTAAAATGACCATGAGCGCTAGCCACATGGAAATCCAAGACATGCTAGTAATACGGGTAATATCAGCGATATTGATTTTTTCCTGCGCATAAAGACGGTAGCGCAAGGCACCACCAGTCACAAAGGAAAAGCCAAGGGCATTGGATACTGCATAGCCTGCTGCACTGGTGACAGCTGCAAGCGGTAAAGGGATTTTCCCCGGTGCAATAATATGGACAGCAATCACGTCATAAAGAGCAATGCCACAATAGCTTATGATCATAAATAAAATAGCAAGCATAATATTTTTGCTATCAATATTATGCAACGCATTCCACGTTTCATGGCGCGGGGTTGATGAAGCAAGATGCCAAAAAGCGTAAAGAGAAATAAAGGCAATAGCTATTCCTGCCAAAAGCCCAAAATAACGCTTTAATCGGCGGTATTGGCTAAAAGAAGCTTTATTTTTATGGTTGTCATCGTCTTTGCTAAATGGTGTAGCGGTATTATTTGTCATTATGAAATATCCAAGGGCTTAAGCTTATCTATTTCCTTATTGAATCGCACGGCAAAGTTATGGCGGTTTAGGCTAATGTGAAATCATATTGTCGTGAATATAGCCGCTTATAATAATTAGTTTTGTCAATAGTGGTGTAAATATGAGCACCTCACAATTAATAGGTCATTTTTTTGAAGTAAAAATAATAAAAGGCCCACACCTTTATGGTGCGGGCCTAGCGGGGGCGCTTTACTTGTTGTAATTATCAGCCATAAGCAACATTCATACTTGCTTGTACGAAGATTTCTTCATTAGCGCCATTATTATAAACATTATAGATAACGCCAGATTCAGCTGTATAATTGCTTTCACTTAAGTGCCAGTTAGATGCAAGCTGTACAGTGTCATTGCCATCACCTGTGATGTGCAAGCTGTCATTATCATAGCCAGAACTTTGAATATCCGAACCGATTTTCAAGGTATTGGCACGACCACCAGTTAGGCTAATGCCAGTGATTGCACTTTCATCAGCACTGGTAAATAGGCTATCAAAGTTGATAACACGGCCAGCACTATCAAGATTAACTGTCAAGTTAATGTCATCATGGCCTGCTTCCGCATTATAATCATTGATAAGCTGGGTTAGCCAATCAATGCTAGAAACTGAAGCGCGATAACCAATATTAGCTTGAATTTCTTCAAGATTGGTTGAGGCAAGCTCACCACTTTGCTGAAGGTCGGTTAACCAGTTGCGATAGTCTAGTTGGAAAGACCAGTTATAATTGGAGTTTAACACCAAAACATCATAACCATCGCCAGCGTCAATAGTAAGGCCACCAACATTCACGCCATCATCGAGAATAATAGTATCATTACCTGCGCCAGTATCTACATAATTGTGGCTTGAGCGATCGGCTTCAGCACCATCTTTAATATGAACAACATCATCGCCATCACCAGTTGAGATACGGTTTACGCCGCCGTTTTTGGCCGAAAGTTTGTCGCCAATAATGATGTGGTCATCGCCTTCACCAGTGGTAATTTCATTGGTACCACTTTTAGCCTTGATACTATCTTTAATGTTTAGCTCTGTTTGACCTTCGGTTGTCAAGCGATTTACACCACCTTTTTCAGCCACAAAGCCTTCAATGTTGATTTCATGGGAGCCATAACCGAGAAGGATTTCATTTAAGCCCTTGCTATCAAGATCGCCTTTAACATTGATGATACTATCACCTTCGCCAGCGATAATACGGTTGGCTGAACCAGAACCAGCTTCAATATCTGAACCAAAAGTTAGGATGTGAGAGCCTTCACCAAAGGTAAAGCGATTTTCGCCGCCCTTGTCTGCTTCAAGACCTTTGCGAATATTGATTTCTTTATCGCCATCGCCACCAGTAATGGTGTTTTTGCCTTGAGCTTTAATTGAACCATTAACTTTCAATATATCATCGCCATTACCTAAATTAATGCCGATTGCAGAATTAGATTTGCTTTCAATATTTTTTTGTACAGTAAGAACATCATCATTATTACTACCATCGAAATATTTTAAGCCATATTTTGTGACGATTTCACGGATAGACTTTGTAAGACCTTTAGCCATGTTAGCAACCTTTCGTTTTCAACTTGAGAAAGTGAATTTGAATTCTCATGCGTAATGTTTAAATCTAAATAAGATAATATTTCGAATGTATATATCTTTCTTTCTACAATTCCATTTGTAGTTTCATAATATATATGTTGTCAATTTAAATATTATTTCAAATATTAGCTTATTCTATTTTTTATTTTTGTTATATTTAATAACATTTATATAATTATTTAATTATGTAATAAATTAAACAATAAATAATATAAAAAATAAAAAAATAAATTTAATAAAATCAATTTGTTATGCCTGCATTAGAATTTAATATAACTAAATTATTATTTTATAAATATAAAATATATTATTTTGTTTTATTATAATTTAATAAAATATAAGGCAAATTGAGCTTGCGTACAAAATAAGTAAGCGGTGGCAAATCTGTTTAGCTATATCCTAATTACTAGATTTTTTTAAAAAAAAATATTTAAAAACAGTATGTTGTGATAAAAAATCTATTTTGTTAATACTTTAATATAAATTAAAATAAAAATGGTATTTCTATTATAATAATAGGATAATATATATAGAATCCACTAATTTTAAAAAACTACACTGATGGATTTCCAAAAAATTCTCAAAATTTAGCTTTTTTTGTACAAAGTGCTATAAATAGATTCATTAACTTTGTAGCGAGTTTTTAAGATAAACTTATAGCTAATGCGGTCATGTTTGATAATATTGCTCTTAATTAAAGGCGCATCTAATGATTTAATGACTATTTGATAGCAAAATTGGTAGATATCGCCGCTTGTGAGCTATCCTCACCAATCACCAAGCAATAAATTAGCACCAACTTAGCTCGTTAAGGAAATTAAAACTTTCAGTCCGGGGGGCTTAAAAATGATATATAAGCAAAGTACTGCCGCATTTACCGTTAATGATCTATTATCAGGCGCCAGTATGGATGTTTGGCACGCTTACAAAAGGAGCTATTTATGCAAATTGAGCAATTCATGTGTCGTAGTGATAATTTTGGCGTTATTTTGCATGAAGAAAGCAGCGGCAAGACGGCTGCTATTGATGCGCCTGATGCCGATGCTATTTTGGCGGTTTTAAAACAAAAAAATTGGACCCTTGATTATTTATTTATTACCCATCATCATAGCGACCATATTGCTGGCATTGAAAAATTAAAAGCAGCAACGGCGGCTTTGGTCATTGGTCCCAAAGCCGAGCAATCGCAAATAGTCGGGCTTGATAGCGCTATTGCTGAGGGGGATGATTTTAATTTTGGCAATAGCCGTGTCGTGCCACTATCTACGCCTGGCCATACCAGTGGGGCATTATCCTATTATTTGCCATTAGACCAATTATTGTTTACAGGCGACACGTTATTTTCATTGGGCTGTGGTCGTTTGTTTGAAGGTTCTCCTAGTCAAATGCATGCATCGCTACAAAAATTAGCACAACTACCCGATGAAACACATATTTATTGTGGTCATGAATATACTCAATCTAATGGACGTTTTGCCATGTCAATTGATGGTAGCAATAATGCTTTACAGCAACGCATGGTTATAGTTGATGCATTGCGCGCCCATAATTTGCCAACATTACCAACCACAATTGGTCAAGAAAAGGCAACCAATCCATTCTTGCGCTGTGATGACAATAAGATTCGTGCTAATCTTGATCTTGTTGGGGCTGATGATATTACAGTATTTACAAAAATTCGCATGTTAAAGGACAATTTTAAATGAAAATAAAAAGAGGGATTCTCTTTATTTTGGGATTAATCATAGTGCCAACATTAAGTTTTGCACAAAATGCACCCAAAGGCGATGATACGTCATTTGCTCTTATTCGTGAAGAAAACGCCAAAGAAGTTGCCACCTATCCATTAAATGAAGATTTTTTAAGCAGAATGGAAAAAGTGCGAACGGAATTTCAATCATTACCGCTTGAATCAAATCCTCCTGGCACAGGTGATGATGATACGTCCATTGATGGCATGACGCAGGCGATTAGCGGTCGCCCTGAATTGATGACGCTGTTGCGCAAATATTCTATCTCTGCTCATGATTATGTCGTAGGCTCAATGGCATTGTCGGCGGCTTTATCGGCAGCATCAGCGCAAGGCGAAGAGCAATTTTTTGACGAAAGCCTTTCGGTTTCCGAAAATAATTTGAACTTTGGCCGTAGATATATTGATCGTATTCGCGCTGTGTTGGCTGATTGACATAAGTGTTTTTAAAAGCATTTCAATAAAGGGTCAAACATTGCGTTTGGCCCTTTTTGTTATTGTTAATGGCTGCTTTTTCTGTAGCTAACAGAAAAATCATCGATTTAATAATGGTGAGCTGCAAAAATGACTGAAAATAAAGATCAAATTCAACTTGTACGTGCAAAAGTTTTTGACATTTTAGAAAAACACGATTCTTTTAATTCTAATAGCGTGCCTGTCATTATTTTTGAAAATCCAACGGGGTGGGGTGAACCCTATCTCACTTTTGACCAAGACACTTACACGTTAATATTTGAAGAGCGTGGCAAAGAAATTAACCGTATTGAGAATTTAACATTTGACGGTGTCGTAAAATTTTATATTTTTTCGGCTTGCCAACATTTTGGTAGCAATTATGAACTAAATAATCGTCGCAATGTAAATGATTATTCGCGTTGGAATTGGATGAAGCCAGCAATTGACGCAATGATGGCAGTTGATGAAGATTTTGGTGAATATGCAATCATATATTATCAAGAGGTACTATTTCGTTCACCACTTTCTAAAGATGAAATTGCCAATAGCTGGTCTGAAATACCGCAATGAGCAGTAGAGTAAACCTTTTATCCAGATTTTGTATTATCTTGCAATACAGAGGAAAGTAAAATGGTAGAAGTTAAAGACAAAATTGCTAAGATAAGGGATGCGGTCAATGATATTTTAATCGCACACAATTTACCAAAGCTTTATTATGATACGGTTCCTGAAGCTCCACAAGGTGATGGTACTCCCTATTTAACCTATGCTGGTGACGTTTTTACAATTCTTTATGAAGAGCGTGGCAAAGAATGTGGACGCATTGAAAATTTAAGCTTTGATGAAGTTATACGCTTTTATATTTTTGAATCAGTAATCCAATTTGGTCGCGATTATGAGCAAAATAATCGCCAAGATGGGAGCTGCCATTCACGCTGGAACTGGATGAAACCAACAATTGAGGTGATGGCGCAGGTAAGTGAGGACTATGGCAAATATGCCTATGATCATTATATACGTTTTTTAAGACATTCACGCCTTACTAAAGATGAAGTCGCTAATAGTTGGTTTGATATTCCGAAAGTTTTGTTAAGGCATTGAAAAAATGGTTGTATGCTGTATATGGAACCAAAGAGAAATATTGAAGATTTTACAAATAATTGCCTATAGTAGAAGTCTATTTAGCTTTCATCTTCATCATCGCAGTCGGTATTCATCAAATATATATGGTTGGCACCATTGATGCACCAGTATTTTTGATCCAATGGTAATAAATCTTCAGGATATTTTGTCGAAAAACTAAAAAACCTTGCTTGCCATCCCTCAGGAGCATAAAGTTCCCAAAAAGGACTATCATCAAAACTATAGCATGCATCAAGTCGTTTTTTATCAAAATCAATATATATGTGTGGAAGTAAATTTTCGATATCCCAATAGCAATTGGTCTTTGAGATTTTGTTTTTAAAAAATTTTTTCATATCATCAATATGAATAATACGGTGCCGAGTTTTTTAAAAAATAAATCAATCGTATCAGTATCAAGAACCATGATACCATATCTATCCTTTGCATCTTCTAAATCAATTGGAATAGCGTACTGAGTGCTTGCCTTAATCCAAGCCATATTCCACTTATTATAGTCCAATATCCAAACCCATCTTTTCATCGAAAAAAGGTGTAGGTTTCCTTTGTAACGGATATAGGCTAAGCGATCATCTTCATCAAATCTCAACACAAATTACTTACCAATTTATCATCTTATAATTTTTAAATGTCATTTTGTATTAGTTTTATTATAAATTTCAGTGTTTTATTCGCCGTTAATAACGAATTTGTGTTTCTGTACAATAAAAAAAATCGAGCACTTCTATTTATCTAATTTAAATTTTGGAATAACAATATTTTTAACTAATGCGCCTTATCTATCCAGTTGAAATGAGAACAATAATTGCCAGAATTTAAAAATAAAACTTCTGCTTTCAAAGCACTCGATGGTGTAAACTTCTTTTTAGCCGATGTTCGCGATGGGTTAGGTCCTTATCTTTCAATTTATCTTCTAGCTGTAAAAGGGCCTGAGCAAGGATGGAATGAGGCGACAATTGGTCTTGTCATGACGATTGCTGGACTATGCGGGCTTTTAACATTGTCTCCAATTGGCTATATTATTGATAAAGTAAATGCGAAACGTGCTTTACTTATCTTGGCGGCGTTAATTGTAACAGCCGGATGCTTGTTTTTACCTTTTGTGTCGTCGTTTTTTATTATAACCCTTACACAATCAGTAACAACAATGGCAGCAGGTGTTTTTGCGCCTGCAATAGCCGGTATATCGCTTGGCATTGTTGGGCCAAGATATTTTACCCGTAGAATAGGCCGAAATGAAGCTTTTAATCATGCCGGAAATTTCTTTTCTGCGGCATTGGCGGCGATGGGCGCTTATCTTTTTGGACCTGAAGTTGTTTTTTGGCTTATGGCGATTTTAACAATATTCTCGATTATTTCTATTCTACTTATTCCATCCTCTTCAATTGACAAAAAGGCCGTGCAAGGCATCGATGAAAGTGCTGGGCCGCCGCTAGAATTTAAAAAAATACTACTTGTCCCATCCTTATTGATTTTTGCCTTTTTAATGGCGGTGTTTCATTTGGCAAATGCTGCAATGCTACCAACTTTGGGGCAATATTTAAGTAAACTTGTTGGCGCTGAACATGCAACCTCTTTGGTTGCATTATGTACCATGGCCGCACAAATTGTCATGATACCGATTGCATTGCTTGTTGCAGCCAAAGCAGATCTATGGGGAAGAAAAAAATTTATAATTTTGGCTTTTTTCTTTTTAACCCTAAGAGGATTTTTGTATCCATTATGGGACAATGTCTATTGGCTATTTTTTGTGCAATTATTCGATGGGGTTGGGGCTGGCATTTTAGGTGCGCTGCTTCCAGTGGTTATCGCCGATATTATGTGGGGCAAAGGAAATTATAATTCGGCTCAAGGCATCGTTGCTTTTATACAAGGCGTTGGTGCAGCTTTAAGCGCAAGTTTGGCTGGCGGCATTGTTGTAAAATTTGGCTATGCAGAAGCATTTTTAACGCTAGGCTCAATTGCCTTGATGGGGCTCATTATCGCATATTTCTTTATGCCAGAAACAAAAAAAACGAATGAAATACAATAAGATCAAATATTGCTGTCATATTTTAATAGATTTTACCTAAAAACCTAGCTGATAAACTCACTTGCCAATTTCCAAAATGGCAAGTGAGTTCAAAAATAAAGGCGCTTTACCTTGCGATAAAGCGCCTTTTAAGCATTATGCGATGGAAAGAAGATTAAAGGTCAAGAACCAAACGTTCTGGATCTTCGAGGCTTTCTTTAATGCGTACGAGGAATGTCACAGCTTCTGCACCATCAACGATACGGTGATCGTATGAAACAGCCAAATACATCATTGGACGAATGACAACTTGGCCATTAACTGCAATTGGACGTTCTTTAATGGCATGCATACCAAGAATTGCTGATTGTGGTGCATTGATGATTGGCGTTGACATGAGTGAGCCGTAAATACCACCATTGGTGATGGTAAATGTGCCACCGCGCATATCAGCAATACCAAGCTTGCTATCGCGTGCCAAACGGCCAAGACGACCAATTTCTTTTTCAATCTGTGCAATTGACATTTGGTCAGCATCGCGTACCACTGGCACAACAAGACCCTTATCAGTACCTACTGCAATACCAACATGGGCATAGTTTTTGTAAATGATATCTGTGCCATCAATTTCAGCATTGATTGCTGGAACTTCCTTAAGGGCGTGGCAAACAGCCTTGGTGAAGAAGCCCATGAAGCCAAGCTTAACGCCATGCTTTTTCTCAAATACATCGCGGTAACGCTTACGCAATTCCATAACAGCGCTCATATCCACTTCGTTGAAAGTGGTAAGCATTGCCGCAGTATTTTGCACTTCTTTCAAACGCTTAGCAATTGTTTGGCGCAATTTGGTCATGCGTACACGTTCTTCACGTGCTTCATCATCTGGTGCAGATGCTGCGCGTGGTGCGGCAACAACTGGCGCGCTAGCAGCAGCGCTAGGCTTAGATAATGCATCAAGAACATCACCCTTAAGCACTTGACCGCGTTTGCCTGAACCATCAACTTGGCTTGCTGATAAGTTGTTTTCAGCCATAAGCTTAGCAGCTGATGGTGCAGGTGGTGTAGCTGATGAAGATGCAGGAGCTGTAGCTGGAGCGGCAGGTGCTGTAACTGCGGGTGCAGCAGCTTCAGCCTTTGGTGCGGCAGGTGCAGCGCCGGCAGCGCCTTCAACCAAGGTACCAAGCAAAGCGCCAACTTCAACAGTGTCGCCTTCCTTTACCAAAATATCACCAAGCTTGCCACTTGCAGGGGCAGGCACGTCAACTGTTACCTTATCAGTTTCAAGCTCAACAAGCGGCTCATCAGCGTTAACTGATTCACCAGGTTGCTTATACCATTTGCCGATTGTTGCTTCGGTAACAGATTCACCCAATGTGGGAACACGAATTTCAGTTGCCATAATTACATTCCATTAGACTTAAGTTTCGGGAAGTCTATCTTGGCAAAAGCTAAGATAGACTTGAAATTAATATTTAAACAAGCGCATCCTCTAGGAAGGCTGCAAGTTGTTCAAGGTGTTTCGACATTAAGCCCGTTGCTGGTGAAGCAGAGGCAGAACGGCCAGCATAACGTGCACGTGGATATTTCGCATCAATATGGGCAAGTACCCACTCAATATAAGGCTCAACAAACGACCAAGCACCCATATTTTTAGGTTCTTCTTGACACCAAACAATCTCAGCATTGCGGAAGCGTGATAAGACATTTACCAAGGCTTTTGCAGGGAATGGATAAATCTGTTCCACACGAAGCAGGTAAACATCATTAATACCGCGCTTTTCGCGTTCTTCATAAAGGTCGTAATAAACCTTACCCGAACAAATTACAACGCGGCGGATATTGGCATCCTTTTGCAATTCAATTGGTTGGTCTTTCAAATATTGCGCATCATCAAGCAATAGGCGGTGGAAGCTAGTATCTGGACCTAGTTCGCTTAGGCTTGAAACAGCACGCTTATGGCGCAATAATGACTTAGGCGTCATAAGAACCAATGGCTTGCGGAAATCGCGCTTCATTTGACGACGCAAAATGTGGAAGTAATTGGCAGGTGTTGTACAATTGGCAACCTGCATATTATCTTCAGCACAAAGCTGCAAATAACGCTCAAGACGGGCAGATGAATGCTCAGGACCTTGACCTTCATAGCCATGAGGAAGCAAGCAAACAAGACCAGACATTCTTAACCATTTACTCTCACCAGAAGAAATAAATTGGTCAAAGACAACCTGCGCACCATTGGCAAAATCGCCAAATTGGCCTTCCCAAAGCGTTAAGCCACGTGGTTCAGCAAGGGAATAACCATATTCAAAGCCCAAAACTGCTTCTTCCGATAACATGGAGTTAATCGGCTCATAAATAGCTTGGCCTTTTTGCAAATGGTTAAGCGGAATGTAGCGATTTTCAGTGTCTTGGTCATATAGAACCGAATGGCGCTGGGAGAATGTGCCACGTTCAACATCTTCACCAGAAAGACGAATTGGATTGCCTTCAGTTACTAAAGTACCAAATGCCAAGGCTTCTGCCGTTGCCCAATCAATACCTTCACCTGTTTCAATCATCTTGGTGCGATTGTCAAGGAAGCGTTGAATGGTGCGGTGAACCTGAAAACCTTCTGGAATTTCGACAAGCTTGCTGCCGATTTCTTTCAAGGTTTTAACTGCAACGCCGGTTGCACCGCGACGTTGTTCATCAGCATTATCAGCAGCGCGTAGTCCTGTCCAAGCGCCATCAAGCCAATCAGCTTTATTAGGCTTATAGGCGGAGCCTGCTTCAAATTCGATTTCAAGCTTATCGCGCCATTTTTGGCGTTGTGCTTCAAATTCTTCCGCTGTCAACAAACCTTCGCTAATTAAGCGGTCGGCATAAAGCTGAGTTGTGGTTTTATGACCACGAATGGCCTTATACATTAATGGCTGTGTGAATGATGGTTCATCACCTTCATTATGGCCATAACGACGATAGCAGAATAAATCTAAGACGACAGGCTTATGGAAAATTTGTCTAAATTCAGTAACCACTTTAGCCGCAAAAACTACAGCTTCTGGATCATCGCCATTAACGTGTAGAATTGGCGCCTCAATCATCTTTGCAACATCTGATGGATATGGCGAAGAACGTGAGTAACGAGGATTGGTGGTGAAGCCAATCTGGTTATTAATGATAACGTGGATAGAACCAGCGACACGATAACCTTTCAAACCTGAAAGGCCAAATGTTTCTTGGATAACACCTTGACCCGCAAATGCCGCATCACCATGAATGAGAAGAGGCATAACTTTTGCCCTCTCACTTAATGGAATAAGATCGGTACGGGTTGGACCTACCAATTGATCTTGCTTGGCGCGGGTTTTACCAATAACGACAGGATCAACAATTTCCAAATGGGAAGGGTTAGGTAAAAGTGACAAATGCACTTTATTGCCATCAAATTCACGGTCAGATGAGGTACCAAGGTGATATTTCACATCGCCTGAGCCTGCAACATCATCTGGCTTATAAGAACCGCCCTTGAATTCGTGGAAAATAGCACGATGTGGCTTTGACAAAGTTTGGGTCAAAACATTCAAACGACCACGATGTGCCATACCAAAGGTGATTTCTTGAACACCCATAGCGCCGCCGCGCTTAATAATTTGTTCAAGAGCTGGAATAAGAGCTTCACCGCCATCAAGACCGAAACGCTTAGTACCTTTATATTTCACATCAAGAAACTGCTCAAAGCCTTCAGCTTCGATAAGCTTGTTTAAGATTGCTTTTTTACCTTCAGGCGTAAAAGCGATTTCCTTATGAGGGCCTTCAAGGCGTTCTTGAATCCATGCTTTTTGAGCAGGATCTGAAATATGCATGAATTCCACACCAATGGTCGAGCAATAGGTGCGATTCAAAATTTCCAACATTTGTGGAATGGTTGCATATTCAAGACCAAGAACATTATCGATAAAGATCTTGCGGTTATAGTCATCCTTGGTGAAACCATAGGTTTCAGGTGCTAATTCATTGTAATCTTCAACCGGTTCAGCAAGCTGTAAAGGATCTAGCTTGGCATGAAGGTGGCCACGCATACGATAAGCGCGGATCATCATGATAGCACGCACGCTATCACGAGCGGCATTGACTAATTGTTCTTGCGTTAAAGCTGCAACGGCTTCGCCTTTTTCATTTTTGGCGCTACCAGCGGCAGATTTACTCTTGAGCTTATCGCTCATATGTTGCTCAACACTGGCCCAATTACCGTCAAGTGCTGAAACAAGCTCGCCTGTCGCTTTAAGCGGCCAGTTCGTCCGCTGCCATGAAGCGCCTGCTGCATTTTTCTCGACATCATTTTTATCATCATGAAGAGTGCTAAAAAATTCTTGCCATTGAGGATCAACTGAACCTGGGTCTTTTTCATATTGTGCATAAAGCTGATCGATGTAATCAGCATTACCACCATCTAGAAAAGAGGTAAGGGCCAAAAGATCATTTGCCTGTTCTTGCCTTGCCATTTACTTTACGGAAAAAGCTTCCGTCTCCTTTAAAGGGCTGGTTATAATTGTCATTATAGACCAGAGCTTATAAAACTTAATCAGTTCAATACTATTTTTCGTAATTTGCCTTGATATTTATATAGGCTCTAAAAAAACAAAAAATAGTCGGTGAACCCGTTTTCTCTTTATTATATTTTGGGTAGCGTTGATGAGTTTATATGAATCATGGCTTTTGCCATCAAACACTTTCATCACTATTTTGCCGCCCAATCCATTCCTTACTATGTCCACCTTTTCCAAACCGCCTTTTATACCATGATGGATTTAAAGCGTTAGGAGTTCTCCCGAACATAACATGCGTAAAACTTGTTTTAACGCATTAAAAGTATTCAATTCTTTTCGTTTTTCATTTGCAGGCAAAATTATTATAACTGCGCTGCAACTGCATTTTAAAATAGTTCAGCTAACTTCATTACACAGATAAGCCTTATTTATGTTATTTGCCTTTATGTTTATATAAATGCTATTTTACATAAAATTGGGTTTTATAGTTGCATTGCCCATAATGACTTAGTTTTACCAGTAATAATTTAGCTTTTATGGAGTGGCTAAACGCCACCCCAAATTGTGACACTTAAATACCTTGAAAACTATCTAGGCATTTAAGAAAGATTAGCCCTTAAGCAAATCTGCCAAAGTTTTACCAATGCGTGCTGGTGAATCTGTGATTTTAATACCTGCAGATTCCATAGCCGCAATCTTGTCTTCAGCGCCGCCTTTACCGCCAGAAATAACCGCACCGGCATGACCCATGGTGCGTCCTGGAGGTGCTGTGCGTCCTGCAATAAAGCCAACCATAGGCTTTTTACGGCCTTTTTTAGCTTCATCTTTAAGGAATTGTGCTGCATCTTCTTCAGCGCTACCGCCAATTTCACCAATCATCACGATCGACTTGGTTTCATCATCAGCTAGGAACATTTCAAGCATGTCAATGAATTCAGTGCCCTTAACTGGATCACCACCAATGCCAACAGCAGTTGTTTGGCCAAGGCCTTCTTGCGAAGTTTGGAAAACAGCTTCATAGGTAAGGGTACCAGAGCGCGAAACAACGCCTACAGAACCTTTTTGGAAGATTGAACCGGGCATAATGCCGATCTTGCACTGATCAGGAGTTAGAACGCCTGGGCAGTTAGGTCCAAGAAGACGTGATTTTGACTTATCAAGGCGGGCTTTAACCCGTACCATGTCAAGCACAGGAATGCCTTCAGTAATACAGACGATTAAACCAATTTCAGCTTCAATCGCTTCGATAATTGCATCAGCAGCACCTGCTGGTGGTACATAGATTACTGATGCATCAGCACCAGTTTTTTCTTTACCTTCAGCAACACTGGTGAAGATTGGCAATTCTTGACCGCTCGTTGCAGTCCAAACTTCGCCACCCTTTTTAGGGTGAATACCGCCAACCATTTGCGTGCCATGATAGGCAAGAGCCTGTTCGGTGTGGAATGTACCAGTTTTACCGGTTAGACCTTGAACGAGAACTTTGGTGTCTCTTGTAACAAGAATGGACATAGCTTAGGCTCCCTTCACCGCAGCAACAATTTTTTGCGCTGCGTCATCAAGATCATCGGCAGAAATAACGTTCAAGCCGCTTTCATTGATAATTTTCTTGCCGGCTTCAACATTGGTGCCTTCAAGGCGCACAACGAGCGGCACTTGCAAGCCAACTTCTTTCACTGCAGCGCAAACGCCTTCTGCAATAATATCGCAGCGCATGATACCGCCGAAAATATTAACCAGAATGCCTTTTACATTTGGATCCGTTGTAATGATCTTAAAGGCTGCTGTTACTTTTTCTTTTGAAGCGCCGCCGCCAACATCTAGGAAGTTTGCAGGCTCTGCACCGTAAAGCTTGATAATATCCATGGTCGCCATAGCAAGCCCGGCACCATTGACCATACAGCCAATATTACCTTCAAGAGCAACATAGGCAAGGTCATATTTCGATGCTTCAATTTCCTTTGGATCTTCTTCAGTTGTATCACGCAAAGCGAGGATATCAGCATGACGGAACAAAGCATTATTATCAAATGAAACCTTGGCATCAAGCACACGTACATGACCATCTGTCATAACGATAAGTGGGTTGATTTCCAAAAGGCTCATGTCTTTTTCAGTGAAGGCTTTATAAAGAATTGGGAAAAGCTTCAGCCCATCTTCACGTGCATCACCTTCAAGCTTCAATGCATCAGCAAGTTTGTTAGCATCGTCTGCAGTTACACCTGTATCTGGATTAATTGCAACGGTAACGATTTTTTCAGGTGTTTCTTCAGCAACAGCTTCAATATCCATGCCACCTTCGGTCGAAACAACAAAGGCCACTTGACCAACAGTGCGGTCAACCAAAATGGAAAGATAAAGTTCGCGTGAAATGTCAGCGCCGTCTTCGATGTAAAGACGGTTTACTTGCTTACCAGCAGGACCTGTCTGCTTGGTAACAAGAGTATTGCCGAGCATTTCCTTGACATTAGCAACAACTTCTTCAATGGAATGAGCAAGGCGTACACCACCTTTTGCATCAGGCCCTAATTCCTTGAATTTACCTTTACCGCGGCCACCAGCATGGATCTGGCTTTTTACAACGTAAAGCGGCCCAGGCAATTTTTTTGCCCATTCTTCAGCTTGTTCAGCAGAATAAATGGCAACACCATTAGCAATAGGCGCACCATATTCATGAAGAAGCCTTTTGGCCTGATATTCATGGATATCCATATCTAATCCTTCTTTGGTTGAAAGCGTGTAGACCCGGGCTAATAAAAGCCCGGATCAATTTCTTATTTTAAGCTAGGTGCAATAGTTGCACAGGCTTCGCAAAGCCCCTTAACCGCGTTGACAGACTTGTCAAATGCTTGCTTGTCTTCGCTGTTAAGCTCAATTTCAATGACGCGCTCAACGCCGCCAGCACCAAGAACTACTGGTACGCCAACATAAACATCATCAAGACCATATTGGCCTGAAAGATGAGCGGCAACTGGAAGAACGCGTTTTTTATCTTTAAGATATGATTCAGCCATAGCGATTGCTGATGCAGCTGGTGCATAAAAGGCCGAGCCTGTTTTTAAAAGTGCAACGATTTCGGCGCCGCCATCACGGGTGCGTTGAATGATTTGATCAAGCTTTTCCTGAGTTGTCCAACCCATTTTAACAAGATCAGGCAAAGGAATACCGGCAACAGTTGAGTAGCGTGCAAGTGGCACCATGGAGTCGCCATGACCACCAAGAACGAATGCTGTTACATCTTCAACCGATACGTTGAATTCTTCAGCCAAGAAATAACGGAAGCGCGAAGAATCAAGAACACCAGCCATACCGACAACTTTATTGGCTGGAAGACCAGAAAATTTTTGTAATGCCCAAACCATCGCATCAAGTGGATTGGTGATGCAGATAACAAATGCGTTTGGCGCATATTGCTTAATGCCGGCGCCAACTTGTTCCATCACTTTAAGATTGATGCCAAGAAGATCGTCGCGGCTCATGCCTGGCTTACGAGGTACACCGGCGGTTACGATAACAACATCGGCGCCTTCAATAGCAGCATAATCATTTGCGCCTTTGAAATGTGCGTCAAAACCGTCAACCGGTGAGGATTCTGCGATATCAAGCCCTTTTCCCTGCGGAACACCTTCTGCAATATCAAAAAGAACAACGTCGCCGAGTTCCTTAAGGCCGATCATATGGGCAAGTGTGCCACCGATCATGCCTGATCCGATTAATGCGATTTTATTGCGTGCCATTTTGGTCTCTTCCTCAAACTTTGTATGAGCAAATGCTCAATGCTGTTAACCAAAGGTTTCCTCAAATCCCGAATACTGCCAAATTGTTAAACTTAAAAGCCTATAGACTCGACATTTATTCACTTGTCAGTTTTCACGAATGATGAACCTAGAATTATGGTATCATCATGAAGTTTTCATGATATATCCAAATTCATCTTTAATGCTTAATATGACTAAGGCATAATCGCACCTAATTTTTTAAAATTAGTCATAGTAAAAGCATAAAAATATCCGCGAAAAAGACTAACATAAAATTCTATAGGTTATATTTTAGAAAAAAACAACAATTTATTATGATTGTAATAAAAACAAAGGCTTAAAGGTGTAGCAGTTTACGTTAACGTAAGTATTTTGCTTAAAATAGTGACATTATTATCCATATATTTTTTTTATTGATTCAGGTGTTTTTGGTTTATAATCACTTTTATGTGTTTATTAATTTTCAAACCATTTGGTTTAATGTGATAAATGTTTTTTTCACTATTTTTATCAGAAGTATTCTTTATCAAAAACGGCTTTGAAAAAAGATAATTATCTAAAATTACATTATATGAGGTGCTAATTTTAATTGAATTTCTATATATATAATCTAAAAGGGTTATATGTGTATCTTATCTTTTTTAGCAGCCAAGAAGCATGTTATAAGGTTGACTAGTAAAGATAACTCGGTTGTGGTAAAATGGCTCGAATATTTATCCGCAAATTGGGATAAAATATTACCCTTATTTATAATATAAATTGATAATACTGAAAGTGTTTAGGAGACTATCATGACAGAGGCTGCTCGTACAACTATTGATGAAACAGAAGTTGAGCGTTTTTCGCGTATTGCGGCCGAGTGGTGGAACCCTGAAGGTAAATTTCGCCCTTTGCATAAATTTAATCCTACACGTCTTGCTTATATTAAAGAAAAAATCTGTTTGGCTTTCGATCGTGATCCTTTGGCGGCTCTACCGCTAGAGGGGTTGCGTATTTTGGATATTGGTTGTGGTGGAGGGCTATTATGCGAGCCATTGGCCCGTCTTGGTGCTTATGTTGTGGGAGCAGATGCTTCTGCAACCAATATTGAAGTTGCAAAAATTCATGCGGAGCAAAGTGGTGTTACCATTGATTATCGCGCAACGACAGCTGAAGATCTAGCTGCTGCAGGCGAAAAATTCGACTGTGTCCTTAATATGGAAGTTGTTGAGCATGTTGCCGATGTACATCTTTTCATGGAGGCATGTTCAGCTATGGTGAAGCCGCAAGGGTTGATGTTTGTTGCAACAATTAATCGTACTTTGAAAGCTTGGGCTTTGGTAATTATTGGTGCTGAATATGTCTTGCGTTGGTTGCCAAAGGGCACCCATAGCTATGACAAATTTTTGCGTCCTGAAGAGTTGAAGAAAGAGCTTGGCTCCAATGGTCTATCAGTTATCGACGAATTGGGTATTACATTTAACCCGATAAAAGATAGCTGGAATCGCTCACGCGATATGGATGCAAATTATATGCTATTGGCGCGACGCTTAAAGTAATTTAGCTATCAAAGCCTTTTTGATAGGGTGGATAGCTATAAGCATATTGGTTGAAACTTTTGTTTAAGAGTCGTGTGAAGGGGTCGTCTTTGCCAAATATCGAGCAAGTTATACGTCATACGTTAGAAAAAATTGACACATCTAATGATAATTTGCGTGAGCAGGTTTATCGTGCAGTTTGGGAAAACCATGAAAGGTCAATTATCGGCGATCCTCATTTAAGCGATGAAGATCGTAATGCCTTACGTAATATGCTTACCACGCTTATCCAAGAAATTGAGAGTGAATATAGTCAAATTGATGATGTGCCTACAACATCGCCAAATGACGCAATTGAAGCAGCTTTTGATGACGGAGCTTTTGAAGATAGGCGGCCGCAAGTTGGTAATAGCATTGATGATGCCGATCGCATGGTCGAAGATATTGAAAACGGCATTTTGCAAGAAATAGATGAAAAGGCCAGTCAAAATAAGACTAGTGGTATTGGTCCAGAGGAATTGGGCTTTGCACCACCAGGGGGGCAAGCATCAAGGCTACAAAAGCGCCATAGTTGGTGGCGTTCCAACCTTATTTTAATGGTTTTATTGCTGTTGTTGGTTTTAGTGGCTTGGGCGTTTTATAATAGTCTTACTGCCATTAATCGCCCTGATGATGCAACCCCACAAACATCCAATCCACCGGCAACCATTACCGATCAAGCACAGGTTTCCCAAGATGGTGGTTGGATAACGGTTTTTGATCCATCACGAATTAACGATTTTTCAGTGCAAGGAAGTGCTGAGGCGCAAATAAAAGGTGAAGGTAATAATCGTGCCTTGCGTTTTAAATCCAATAGTCTTGATGATAAAGTTGTCATCGACGTTGGTGAGGGCGTTATTGAGCAATTGCGTGGTAAAACAGTTTATTTTAATGTGATTGCAAGTAGCGTCAATGATGCAACGGCACAAATTGCTATTACCTGTGATTTTGGCTTGGATAATAGTTGTGGCAAGCGTAATTTTGATTTGCCCCAAACACGAGAAGATCTGCTTTTTTCGGTTGAAATTCCGCAGAACATTAATAATAATGGCCAACTCTTTTTACAAAGCGCTTTATTGGGCCCTGAATATGAAATTGATATTTTTGCCGTCCGAGTTCGTATTGAAGATTAGGCTGACATGATGACAAGCTTAAAACTAAACAGATTTTGGTTTTGATAAAATTTTGTCAGCAAAATGAAGGGAAGTAAGAATGACGCAAACCAGTGCAGTTAACGAAGTATTGATTGAAACCGTGGTGCGACATTTTTATGATAGAGTGCGAGCCGATGCATTGCTAGGCCCAATTTTTGAAGAAAAGATAAAAAATTGGGAGCCGCATCTACAGCAAATGTTTGCCTTTTGGTCGGCGGTGATGCTGCATAGTGGCCGTTATGAAGGGCGACCAATGCCTAAACATGTCGTGCTTGATATTGATGCGCAGCATTTTGACCATTGGCTTGATATCTTTAGGCAAACGGTAGATGATTTGTGTCTACCTCATGATGCAGAAATCTTTAAGCAAAAGGCAGCCCATATCGCTAAAAGTTTAGAAATGGGTGTTGCGCATTTTAATGGTGCTTCAACCATGAATGGCGAGCGCTATTACCGAAATAAGGATTGAAATAATTTTTTGATTTATGATTTAGCGTGAGAAGCTATGAATCTAAAGAAACAAGCACAATGAACAGCAAAGATATATAATTTAAAATATAAAGGGGAGGAAAGTATAAAGTGGGTGGTATACCCATTTGAGCTTTACATTGCTGTGGATTACAACTGTTTTGTGTCCTTTCAGGATATGTTAATTTTTGTGATAGCTTTGACGAGGAGCCTTGAAAATATTTATATTTCTCAGCGGCTCTTCTCGCATTTAATCTTTGGGTTCTCATAAAATTTTTCTCATGCCATTTCGTTTAAATTAATAGGTCCTGACTCTAAGGTCCATTATCCTTTGCCATTATTTAAAGTGATTAACTATTTATTGTTTAATAAGAGGTTGCTATGCATAAGCCAAAAATTACAGCCCATCGCGGAGGTGCAGCACTTGCACCAGAAAATAGCCTTTCGGCTTTTATGAATGCCATCGTGCTTGGTGCTGATGAAGTAGAATGTGACGTGCATTTGCTAAAAAGCGGTGAAGTCGTGGTTTTTCATGATTTTCATCTTGAGCAACTGGCAGGCAGAAGCGATGATATATCCGAGCTTAATAATGACGAGCGCAAAGCTTTGCGCATAAGCGGCGGTCATGAAGCGCCACCTTTGCTTGAAGACGTGCTTGAGGCTTTGGCACCAAGCAATCTTGGTTTACATATTGAGATAAAGACTCGCGGCAATAAGGCTGAAGAACTAGTTTTAGCGCAAAAATCATTGGCTTTGATTGAAGCGCATAAAATGGGCAATCGCACATCAGCAATTAGTTTTGATGGTGATTGTTTAAAACCATTTATTGACGCAGGTGTTCCATCTGGCCCTTGTGTTGAGCGCATGCCAGAAGATTTTGCTGCTTATTTTGCCGCTTGTCGCAATAAGGGCTATCGTGATTTAAGCTTTAACGGCAGTGCAACTTCGGTTGAATTTGCCAAGGCGGCAATTGAAGAAGGTTTTCAACTGGGTGTGTGGACAATCAATGGTCCTGCAAGGCTTGCACATTGGCTCAAGCAACCAGTTAAATATATTACTACCGATCAGCCAGACCTTGCTTTAAAAATGCGTAAGGAAATTTGTAAGGCTTCATAGTTATAGTTGTTATTTAGCCCCACTATCTTGTGGGGCTATTATTGCACGTATCTTGCGTTAAAATTAAGCCGTAAATTTGTTAAATAAATAGAATTAAAGAAGAAAAATACTTTTAAATTAATTTTTTCTAATATTAAGATGATGCATAAAATTTAATTTCTTTGCAGAAAATTGTAATATTTTATAGGTTTTCTAATGTAAACACTTATGGATAGTTAAACTTGTTTCTTGATTTTTCTTAAGTAATCTGCTTTCACTTTTTCTAGACTATTTTATAAAGCCTATTGGTATTTATTGACTATAGGACTTATTTATCGGTGACGGGATTGGGGCGGGGCATTTGCAAACAAAACAGCAGCATTTATTATTTTTATTGTTGTTAGCAATTAAAAAGGGGGCGAAATGGATAATTTCAACTGCTTTTTAAAAAGTAATAATTTGCAAGAGTTTGACTATGCCTGTTTTGAAGGAAAAGCTGTTGTTCATTCCTTTGATGAGGTGGAGGCCTATTTTTCTCGCCATAGTGCTGGAATTAGTCATTTTATTTTTGCAAAACCCTTTATTAGTGAAACGCGTGATAATAGTGGTGATGTTGTTTCTTGGTATTGCAACGAGCATGGTAATGCCATTGCCTGGCTAGATCTTGATGAGGGCACAAAAGCAAGGGTTGCCCAAGAATTGCAAAAAGAATGGCAAAATATTTTGACTATTTTTGCCGCAACGCCTCTTTTTCCAATTGTAGAGCGTTGGTTTAACATTGCTGATATTAATCAAGATTTATTATTGGTAGCCAATCGCCCAATATTGACTAATTGGGGGCTTTTACCAAAAGCCATTAGTAAAGACGAAAAGACACGCATAAATCATTTTAATAATGGATTAGGTCATGTGATTGGTGTTAAGGCTGTTTTGCATTTTCATAACACTGATAGCGATCTTTCCACCCCTTTGATAGGAGGCCAGACAGTGGCTGCAAATGATGGCAATCAGCATCAAGGCTCGCAAGTAAGCCAAAATGCCCAAAACCATAATCCAGATGCAACAAGAGTGCATGAGACACATCAATATGTCACCGCACCGCCATCAAGAGGTGGTTTTTTATTACCGCTTATTTTCTCTGGGGTTTTTCTTTTTCTTATTGCACTTCTATTGCTAGTTTATTTTTTGCCGGCTGGCAATCTTGGGATTAAGGTTTCATCAACTGAAAAAGATGAAGCTATTGCTTTGTTGGAAACACGCCGTGATGAATTAAAAAAAGGTTTAAGTGGTTTTAGTTGCCCAATGCCTGAAGCTAGCCCGCAATCGGCAGGCCGTGCCCAAGGTGGTGGATCAGGTAATAATGGTGATGGCGTAATTAGCGCGATTGACCCTAATTTACCATTGCCAGATATTTCTGGCGCGTTGGTTGTGCCAACCAGTGGACCAATTGCCCATGCCGAAAAGGCAACCGTTCTCATTATGGTGGAAGATGATAGCGATGAAGGCGGCAGTATGGGGTCGGGTTTCTTTATCAATGAAACTGATATTTTAACCAATCTGCATGTGGTTGGTGAAGCTCAAAATGTTAAAATTATTAATAAGGAGCTTGGTAAAACGATTGATGCCAAAGTTGTCGCCCGCTCGCGCGGTGAAGCGCAAATCGGCGCTCCTGATTTTGCTGTTTTAAGAGTAAGCGGTGCCCGCGCTCCTGCAGTGCTTGCTATTGCTGGAAAAACCGCCAAGGGTGAAAGTGTTATTGCTGCAGGCTTCCCTGGTATTATTATGGAAACCGACACAGTATTTCATCGCTTGTTGCGCGGTGATGCGACTGCCGCTCCTGAAATGGCGGTAACGCAAGGCATGGTAACCACTTTCCAGCAAGGCATTGAAGGTTTGGAATTAATGCTGCATACTGCAGCAATTTCTGGCGGTAATAGTGGCGGGCCACTCATCGATTATTGTGGCCGTGCTGTTGGGGTTAATACATTTTTGCGCTCTGGCGGTTCAGAAAATTCTCCATTAAGCTTTGCACAGCGCACCAGTACCTTGACCAGCTTTTTAAAGCGCTCCAATGTGGCTTTTAAATTTGATGATACCCAGTGCAATCCGCAAGCGCAACAGCCTGCTGTAGCGCAAGCCGCGCCAACAACCAATGGTGAGGGTGCAACCAATGGCGAGGCTGCGCCAACCAGCCCGGCGGCACCCAATGCGCAGCCGAACAATGCAAAACCAAATACTGCAACACCAGATGCCAGACAACCGTCAACACAGCCAAGCACAAGTGGTAATGCAGCGCCTACAACAGGTAGTAGTAATAATGGTCCAGCTAATCCACCTGCAAGTCCGGCGCCGTCATCTGGTGGTGGTGCTAATGGCGGTACGCAAAGTCCTGCAACCGGAACTACACCTTCTACGCCACCTGCAGGTAGCGGGGCAGCCAATGGTAGCCAATCTTCAAATCAACCATCAAGCGATCAGTCAACTCGGCCGTCAACCAATTCGGGCAATCAATCTTCTAACCAACAGGGGAATGCACAATGAACAATATTCGTCTTGCAATAACTCTGCTTAATAATTTACGCCCTGTTGGTCCAGTTAGTGAACGTGATCATGCCTTATTGACTGACCGCTTGGTGAGCGAGCTTGGCAATGATTATGCCAATTTTTTGGCAGAACCTATCCCTTCAGGTAATGGTGCACAGGTTGATTGGTATGTTAATGCCAATAGCCGCCCACAACCCATGGAAGAGCTCGACCCACAAAGCAAATCGGCATTGCTAAGCGCGGCTGAAAGCCGCAAAATGTCGGTGATTACTTTGGCAAACCGTCTTGAGCAAGGATCGCGTGGTGATAAGGAAATTGCTAAGGCTTTGCGCAATGCGATGATTACGCCAGATAGCGGTTGGCTTTATGATGTTGATGGTAAGCCAGTACTCGTTGGCTGGGGCTATGTTTCGGCGCAAAACGAGCAGCGATCCATGGGGCTTACAGCCGTTGGCACCGCCGGTACTGCTGCTCAGGTGCGTAGTAGTCAGGCAGTTGAACAACCAAGCCCTGCGCCAGTTAATGCAGAGCAGCCAACGGCAGGTCAACCAACCGTTGCACAATCAACACCAACAAATGCGCCGCAAACAAACCAATCGCAACAAACCCATAATGTTGAACATGTGGTGCATACAACCACCTATCATCATAATAGCGTTGTTGCAAAACGCCCCTTTAATTGGCTTGCACTTATTTTTTGGCTGCTTTGTGCTTTGCTTGCCCTTATTTTCATTTGGCTTTTATTGAGTTCGTCGGCGCTTAACCGTTGGAGCACAGTGGTCAATGGACCAAAGGTTGAAATTGGTAGTGAAAACGATCCGAGCTTGCAAAAAATTGCTGATTTAAACAAGGAAATAACCAACCTTGAAGATGAAGCCCGCAAAAGGCAGCAAGAATGTATTGAGCAGCAAGCAGCCAATGAGCCACCTGCAAATAATCGTCGCAATGGCAATCCAAGGTCGGATGATGGTAGAAATCCATTTGACAATGGCCAGCCAGAACAACGTGCTGATCGCGGTAATGATGGTGGCAACAATGGTTCTGGGCCCAATAATGGGCAACCTAATATTACAATTATTATGCCACAAAATGGCGGTAATGCGCCGGAGCAGCGTGTGGAAATTGTTCCTGTACCAGTACCAGAAACTCCGCAGCAACCAACACCTCCTCAGCCAACGCCGCCAGAACAACCTGCTGAGCCTGAACAGCCCGCAGAGCCTGAACAAACACCCGAACAACCACAGCAAACTGAGCGTCAGCGTGAACTTGATGATGTGATTAATCGGGCAGGGGTAAGAACGGGTGCATTGCAAATTACCCTTATCTGGAAGGGCAAATCTGATCTTGACTTATCAATCCGCTGTCCCAATGGCACGCGCGTTTATTTTAAACGCCGTTCAAGTTGTGGCGCAACGCTTGACCGTGATGCCAACCAACGCCCCGATATGCTATCGCGTGAGCCGGTTGAAAATATCTATTGGAGTGATCCATCAAAGATTCCGCCAAAGATTCCTGTCTATGTAGATTATTATGACAATCATGGTGATCCGCGTCCCAATACGCCTTTCCGTTTGCGTATTCGTAAAACGATTGTGGATCCGCAAACTGGCGAGTCCAAAGTTGAGGATAAGATCATTGATGGTGTTGCCAATGGCTCGCGTCGTCGTAGCCCAAGGCAAATTTATGTCATTACCAATCCATAATTGAACAATTATACTCCGTGAATTCCATTTAAATGAACGGAGTATATTTTTTATCAAAAGCGCATTTGGTTAAGGTTGAAAATCAAGTGGAAAAAAGCGACCATTGATAAAAAGATATATACTTTGCAGATTTTTAGGATTTGAAATGAACAAAGTATAAGAATATTATTTTATTCCGTATCACCATTCGGATTTAACAATTAAAACAGAATGAAGCACACCTAATGATCGAGCCAAAAGATATTGTTCTTGTTCCAAACAGCGGTATTCAATTTGTAACGCTGCCTTTTGCTTTTGATAAAATTAGCCGTTTTGATCGGCCTTTTATTGAAAAGCGCATGGAAGTGCGTAGTGACGGTAAACCGGTATTCCGGCTGTTTCCAGGCTGGAATGAAATTGATCCGCAAGCAGATGCGCCTTATTTTAGCGAAGAGGGTGATGAGGAATATTCGGTCAATAAAAATAAAGCCTTGGAACCATTTTTAAATCAATGGGTACCATTGCCGTTTTTACGGGCATTGCCAGGACGTGATGCTAATGGTTTAGAAAATTATGACACTGGCCCAACCAATTGGTCGCGGGTGAGGGTTATTAAAGCACCGCATAGCGATGATGCAGATGCACCTTCGCATATGGCGGTTTTTGCCTTTGATACAGCGGTGGAACAGCATGGCGGCGGTAGTGGCGATCCACAATCACGACCATGGCCTTATACGGCACCCATTGCCAATGATATTCTTAATCCGCAAGAATTTTCTCTGGTAAGCATGATTAGCCGCAATGGTTGGTTTTTGGGCGACCCACGCAAGCACCCAATTAGCGGCGAGGAAATGGATTTTCAAAGCTGGGCTTTAAGCTGGATTGAAAATCTTTTTGTTGCCCATCGAGAAACAGAATTAGGCCGCAAACTGCGCGAGAGTGATCGGCGTTTTGCGCTTGAACATGCGGCGCGTTGGTTTACTTTTATTGAATTATTGGGCATTGGTTGCACGATTCCAAAAGTGCGCTTTATGGATACAATTTCAGGGCAATCCCATGTACGGCCGGTTGATGTTGACCTCGTTCTTGATATTGGTAATAGCCGTACTTGCGGTTTGCTGATTGAGAATTACCCTAATGAGGATAATGTCGATCTTAATAATTCGATGATTTTGTCTTTACGTGATCTTGAGCGTCCAGAATTGCAATATAGTGAACCTTTTGACAGTAATATCGAGTTTTCACAAGCCACCTTTGGTGATGATATATTGTCACGTCTATCGGGGCGGCAACGGGCGTTCCTATGGCCAGGTGTTGTGCGGGTTGGGCCAGAAGCATCGCGCCTACGCGCAATCAAGGGCGGTACTGCCGCTGTTGGTGGTATATCTAGCCCAAAACGCTATTTATGGGATGTGCAAGAAGTTAACCAGTCTTGGCGTTTTCCAGCTTCGCAATATTTGGCTGATGGTGCTGCACCGCCAATTAGCCGCATCGTGCGGCGGTTTTTAAACCGCAATGGCGATGTGATTTCGCAAATACGCAAAGATCGTGCTTTATATAAGCGGCTTTATGGCAAAAGAAGTGATAGCGAATTAATGCAGCCAAGTCCGGCTTTATCCTATTCGCGCTCATCGCTTTATTCTTTAATGATTGCTGAAATTCTATTTCAAGCCATTGCTATGATTAATAATCCGCAAGTGCGTGCCGAACGTAAGCAAAGCAATGCACCGCGCCGTTTGCGCCGCGTGATTATGACCTTGCCATCAGCCTTGCCAACGCTTGAACAACGGCTTATGCGCTCGCGGGTTGAAGGAGCGGTTAATCTTTTATGGGAGTTGATGGATTGGCATCAATCTTCAAGCCCAAGCCTTGCTCGCCCAACGGTACAAGTATCATGGGATGAGGCAACCTGTGTTCAATTTGTTTGGCTCTATAGCGAAATAAGTCGCCGCTTTGGTGGACGTATTGTTGAATATTTTGATCTGTTCGGTAAGCCGCGCCAACGTTTTGAAGCGGGGCAAGAGCCTAAGCCAGATACACCGCTTGAACCATCATTACGTATTGCCAGTATTGATATTGGCGGCGGTACATCGGATTTGATGATTACCACCTATTATCAAAATGATGATCGCGCTTTGGTTCCTGTGCAAACTTTCCGTGAAGGCATTGGTATTGCTGGTGATGATATTACAAAATCGGTGATTGAGCGGTTAATTTTACCGGCAATTTCACGTCAATTAAGCGCATGTGGGGCAGGTAACCCACGCGCCATTTTAAATGAGCTTTTTGGTGGTGACCGCTCCAATATGGCCGAGCAGATTAAGGATCAGCGCCGCGAAACGGTGATTAAAGTTCTAATGCCAGCAGCCCTTGGGCTTATGTCAGCCTATGAAGAATCTGGGCAAGACCGCTATGAAGCCATTCATACCAAGCGTCTTGATGAATTGGTGCCAGCTTTACTTAAAGATAATTATCTTGACCTTGCTTATGTTCATGAAGCAGCACGTGCCGGCGGCGCGGTTGATTTTAATATTGGCGACACACCAATTGATCTTGATTTCCAGCGTTTACGCTCGGCAATCAATGAAACGTTGCAAATCGCGCTTGATTGCTTAAGTGAAGCCATTAGCCATTTTGATTGTGATAAGGTATTGCTTTCAGGTAGGCCATCGCGTTTGCCGGCTATTCACGAATATTTGGAAAATAGCCTTGCCGTTACTCCTGATAAGATACAACCACTACATCGGTATCGGGTTGATATTTGGTATCCATTCCGCTCGCGCAGTGATGTGACGATTGGTGATCCTAAAACCACCGCTGTTGTTGGCGCAATGCTTTGTGCTTTAGCCGAAGGTTCAATTGTAAATTTCAGCTTGCAAACCCATAAATTGCAAATGCGTTCTACTGCTGCCTATATTGGTGAACTTGGTAGTGATGGCGTTCTTGAGCAATCACGGGTGTTGTTTACAGCTGAAGAATTACAGCAAAATGGCGCTGTTGAAGCCGAGCATAAGTTAAAAATTTACACACGTGCGCGGCTAGGGTTTAGGCAATTGCCATTGCAACGCTGGATTACCAATCCGCTTTATCAATTATCGATTGATGAAGGAGCTGGCAATGTTCCCCGTCCTATTGAAATCACCATTGCTCGCGAGGTGCAAGAGGACGAAAGCGGCGATAGTGCGTCGGTGTTAGAACAAGAGGCATCTAAAGAAGAGCTGACTATTAGAGAAGCATGGGATGCTAATGGCGGTGATGTACGCCGTTCCATCAATTTGACATTCTGTACTTTGCAGCTTGATGATAAATCAAGTGAATATTGGCTGGATTCTGGCACATTAACGGTTTTATAAAATGTGAAATATTGCACTTTAAATAAACGCAATATTTCGTCACAAAAGATTATAGTTGTTTTATCGTGGTTTTAATTGGCTTTGGTTAAAACCACTTGCAATAGGTAAGTAGCATGAAGGCGAATGAAAATTTGGGCTTGGCAGCCGATACCACCAAAGAGACTGCACGTGCGGCGCTTGATTGGTTGCAAAAGGCTAATAATCGCGCATTGGTTGGCGATCAAGCAGCCCGTCTTGAGCGCGCCTTGCGCCTTGGTATTGTTAATGCTGGTCAGTTATCGAAAGCTGCTCGCCGGCCAATGGCGGTTGCGGTATTTGGTGCAAGCCAAGTGGGAAAATCACACTTGATTTCAGTGCTAGCCCGTAAGGGCGACGCTTTAATGGCGCGTTTCCAAGGTATGGACAAGCCAGTTAATTATATTACAACGATTAATCCAGATCGCGGTAAAGAAGCAACCGGTCTTGTAACCCGCTTTACTATTCGTGATCCAAAAGCTGCTCCCGATGGTTTTCCTGTGCATTTGCGGCTGTTAAGCCATGCCGATCTTATCAAGATTTTTGCCAATGCTTATTTTTTTGATGGTCAACCAGGGCGATATGAGACTTGGCCAACAGAAGATGAAATTAAGGCTTTTCTTGCGCCTTTTCGTAATAAGGCGGTACAAAGTGCAGGTGATAGTGGCGAGCCTAATGGTCTTACCATTGAAGATATTTGGGGCTTGGAAGAATATTTTAACAAGACCCTTGCCGAGTTTGAATTAACCAAACGTCTTGGCTCATTTTGGGTAGTTGCAGCAGATATTGCGCCGCGTCTTAGTTTGCCAAAACTCGCAGAATTTTTATCGCTTTTATGGGGTCGTCATCAGGCAATCAGCGATGTTTATCTTAATCTTGTAAAAAGCTTGCAAAGCTTGAATTTTGCTGAAGAAGTATTTGTGCCGTTTAGTGCTATTGATATTTCAGCAGAAGACCAGCAATCTATCCTTGATGTTGAAACCTTAAGCGATATTATTGAAGAAGACGCGGTTAAGCTTGATGTAGCAACGCCAAATGGTAAAATTGTTTCGCTCAATAAGCCGATTATTACCGCCCTTACTGCCGAACTATTGATTAACCTTGCTGATAATCCTTGGCCTTTTTTCGAGCATACGGATTTGCTCGATTTTCCCGGCTATCGAACCCGTGGTTTGCCGCAAGGCAGCGGCGAAGATGATGAAGGCGGCACAAAAGGTTTAGCGCGTTTTTTAAGCGAAGCGCCGCGCGAAACCATGGCTTCGCTTATTTTGCGCGGTAAGGTTGAATATCTTTTTCAACGTTACTGCAATGAGCAAGATATTACCGCCATGCTGTTTTGCGTTAAAGAAAGCAATCTAGATGTTAATCAGCTTGCCGATGTTGCAGCCAATTGGATTGCAACCACCCATGGTGCGCGGCCAAATGAACGTATTGGTAAACCGCCACTATTATACTTTGTATTAACCCGTTTTGATATGCATTTTGAAAAAAAGGCCAATGACTCTTCCATGGGGTTAAAAACGCGGTTTGAAGGGCGGATGATGGCATCATTGATTAAGCCTTTTGGTTCAAGCCCCGATTCATGGGTCAAACAATGGACACCGAATGAGCCATTTCGCAATATGTTTTTAATGCGTAATCCCAATGTTATGAATGCCGATATGTTTACCTTTGATGGTGGGCGTGAGGTGGATATACGCGAAGACCGTAAGGATTGGGTCAAAGAATTGCGTGATGGGTTTTTAGAAACCGATTATGTGCAAGAGCATTTTAACGACCCACAAACTGCCTTTGATGAAATGATGCGGGTTAATGATGGCGGTGCGAGCTATATTGCTAAAAGCCTTGCCCCCGTTTGTCGCCCAGAGATAAAATATCAACAAATTGCTTTCCGCCTTAACAAGTTAAATATGGATTTATTAGCAATATTAAAGCCATTTTATACAACAACAGATCTTGGCAAACGCTTAGCAGAGCGTGAAGAAATTGCACGCAATGTGGTCGACGCTCTTTATACGGCAGAGGAAAACTATCACCGTTTTGGTACATTGCTTCGTGGTTTAATGCTTGATAATGCTAGCATCACCGATCAGCTTTATGAAGCCTTGATTGAAATGGATCGCCACCCTATTAGCCAGGATGCGGTGGCAGCACCAAGCGCGCCGCGCCGCTTGCGTCCATGGGAGAAAAAAGAAAATACGGGCGATGAGAGTGGTGATGCGGTACCAGTTGAGACTAGCGCCAATAATCGCCGTGAGGGGAAATTTGTTAGTGCAGCCATAGCAACTTGGATAAGCCATCTTTATCGCCAAGTTGATAATCCGCATTTCTTGATTGAAACTAAGATGGATCCTAACCACTTACGCGAAATGGTTGATGATATTGTTTTTGCTGCTAAACGCCTAAAAATGCCTGATATTATGGCGGAAACCATCAAACGGGTTGCCTTTGTTGATCGCCGTGATGAGCAAATTTCTAAAGCCGCTTTGGTGAGTGAGCGTTTTCTTAATCGCTTTATCGCCGATCTAGGCGCTTCACTCATGGAAAAGAATGAGCGACCCAAAAATGACTATGCCGAGCCACCACGCATTGTCTTTGATCATGGTCCATCACCGTTTAATGCAAAAAATATTGGTCTTGAGCCTGCAACACCCTATTTGACGACGCTAGAAGATTGGGCGATTGCCTTTATGGCACTTGCCAGTGATAATGCTAAAAGTGAAGAGGGTTTAACCATAGATATCGAACAAAATGCCGCTTTGGGGCGAATTATTGATGCGTTGCATCCAGTCGAATAGCGATTGTTGCATAGTTTTAAATTATGATGCTTGTATTTGATTTGCTTAAAAACAAATACAAAAGATGAATAATTAGAAAACCACTATACTCTGTACATTTAAGGTTTTAAAATGAGCAGAGTATAAGTTAAATTACTGTGCGTAAAAAACTATTTTCCATTTTCAAATGGAAAGGTCTTTACAGTTTGGGTAACTTGTATTTGTAATAGGCAAACTTATTTTAAGATTTGTCATCTTTAAAATTAATGTGGAAGAGGAAAAAATGGCTGAGATCATTGCCGCTCTGGAATTTGGCCCCGGTCATGCATGGTTGATTTTCGATGAACCTATTGCTGAGGATGCAGTCATTTATATTACACGCGACTCCGATACTGCAGGTAATCTAGGGCCCAATGGTTGGCAGGCGCAATCTTTTGGTATTGATCCTATACAAATTGACCCAATGGCGAGTGGCGCACGTGTTTTGCTTGGGCCCGATGTGGTGGATTATGTCCTTGATGGTGAAGCCGTAACCGTAAAGGCTGGTAAGGTTGCATTTTTTGCATTTTGGCCTCCTGTGACACCGGCTCCTAAAAAGAGCCGAAACAGTGTGGTTGATGGCGGCAAAGCAAAAATAGCGCAAAAGATTGAGCCGGTTTTTGAACCAGAGCCGACAGCACCTCAGTCAAAGGATGAGCCGGAACCAGAGCCTGAGATTAAAATGTTTGAGGAGACACCGCGCGCACCTCGGCAACCGCAAACCGATGAAAATCCAAAGAATGAAGATGTTAAACGTGCGGTAAATGCTGCTCTTGCTGGCCAAAATAATTTTGGTGCCAATGTGCCAAAGAAAAAATCAATGGTTGTGCCTTTTGTGATAATTGGTCTTATTGCGTGTGTTGCTATCATTGCTGGTGGATATTTTATCTATAGTTCATTTTTAAATCAAAACACAGAACAGGTTGCGGGTGGTTCACCGGCAACACCGCCCGTTACAGGTGGAGAAGAACCACCAGTAACGCCAGATCCAACAACACCAGATCCAACAACACCAGAGCCAGTCGTTGAGCAAACACAGGTTCAACGAGATTTTGCGCTTGGCCCTGATGGCTGGAGCGCACTTATCACCGCACCTGATACTGATCCGCAGCGACTTTTTGATCTTGGCCGGACTTTACGTAATGATGAGGGTGGCAATACTGATATTGGTTTTGAAGCAATTTATCGTTCTGGTGAAAGAGGCAATCGTGCAGCACTTGAGTGGTATGCCAAGGCTAATGATCCAACATCAGATGCCACCGGCAATGATCGTATAACACCTCCCAATATTCGCCGTGCTTTTGAAAGCTGGACCAAATTGGCCGAGCAAGATGCTACCATGCGTGAAAATATAACCCGTCTTTGCAATAATTTACGTGAAAAACGCTATTCTGGTACAGCGGATGAACGCACAACCTTTCAGGATTACTGCCAATGAACCATGCTTTTCGCTCTTTAGCGCCAAATTATGTTCAATATTTGGGTCGCCTCGTAGGTCTTGCGCTTGTAAGCCTGCTCGTTGCAATACTGTCATTGACGCAGGTTAATGCGCAAAATGCTGACCGTGAAGCTTTAAAGCAAGAAGGGCGGCAAACCCTTTATCAACGCATCGTCACTAAGCCGGGCGCAATTTTGTTGCCGAAAAGCAATTCACCCGATAGCGCTGGTAAGCCATTACCTGCCTTTGAAATTTATTATGTTTTTGCTCGTCAAAATGGTGTTTTGGAAGTGGCAGGTAATAGCCGCGGCGCAACGCAGGGTTGGATAAAACAAGAATTTGCGGTCGATTGGAAACACTCAATTGTTGCAGCTTTTAATAATCGCGTCGAAGTTGGTCGCCAAAGGCAGCTTTTCTTTGCAGATAAAAATAAGCTTGTTAATGTGATTGGTGCAAGTGACGTTAAAGAAAAAATTGCAGCCCTTCGTCAAAATCCAGGGCAACAAGGTAGTCCAGTTATCGCTTTGGAGCCTGAAAATATTCCGTCAATTGATGAAAAATTTTATCTCTTGCCTATTTTGGATTTTGAAAAAGGATGGTTGCATGATGATGCAGAAGGCACATTCTTAGGGGTTGGTTCGATTACTCAAAGCGAGCAATCTCAGCAAACACCGGCAACTGCACAAAATCAGGGGCAGCAAAACCCCAATTCACCTAACCAACCGGCAAATGATCCAAATGCGCAGCAAGCTGGCAATCAACAGCCTAAAACTGGCGTGATGTTTGTCATTGATACAACCATTTCGATGCAGCCTTATATTGATGCAACGCGTGATGCCGTTTTAACCTTGAAGGGCGATATTGAAGATTCAGGTAAGCCAATTAATTTTGGACTTATTGGCTTTCGCCAAAATGAGACAACCAATCGCGGTATTGGCTATCATGTCAAAGTATTTCAGCGTTTGACGCCAACTGCCACCGCCGATGATTTTGTAACTGAAATTAGCAAAATGAAAACGGCAACTCGCTCAACCCAAGGTATTAATGAAGATGCCCTTGGCGGTGTATTTGCAGGGCTTGAGGCCGGCGATTGGGATGCGTTTGATTTAAAATATATGATCTTGATTACAGACGCAGGTCCAAGAAAACCAGAACATGGCGATAATTTTGCGGGCTCTTTGTTTGTTGACGAAATTAATGAGTTAGCCCGCAAAAAAGGTATCCGCATCACTACCTTGCATGTGCGTACCCCTGAAGGCGCACGCGACCATCAATATGCCGAAGATGCCTATCGCCGCTTGTCGCGTATTGCCGGTGGTACCCTTTATACGCCAATTACGACGACCGATGTATCAGGGTTTATTGATCAAATTCGCCCAGCCGCGACCCAAATTGTAACCGATTTAAACAATATTGCTGCTGGTCGTTTAACTGAAGCACCGGCTGAAGATGATAATTCAGCACCGGCGCAAATTGCGCGCGCGAGCCGCGCCATGCAACTTGAGTTTTTAGGACGGCGCGAAAATGCGGCCGCACCAGCTTTTTATGAGGCTTGGACGATAGATCGTGACTTTGACCAGCCGGCTATTAAACCAGCCCTTGATATTCGTATCATGCTCACCAAAAACCAACTTTCAACCTTATCTGAAACGTTACGCACTATTGTTAATCGCAGTGAGGTTATGAGCGGCGATCCGATGGAATTTTTCCGTGATATTCGTGATTTGGCGGCGCGTGCTTCTAATGATCCACGGCAATTGGCAGCTGATGCGCCGCTTGGGGATGCTTTTGGCGAATATTTGGAAGGTTTACCCTATACCAGTCAAATTCTTAACCTTACCCCTGAGGATTGGGTACAAATGCCAGCCTCTCAGCAGCGCGATCGTATTTTGGACTTAAAATCGAAGCTTGCTTTTTATGAGCGGGTGCACAATGATCCAAATGCTTGGTTGCAATTGCAGTCTGATGCTGCGGCTGGTGAGTTCGTCACAACTATTTCACTTGATCGCTTACCGTGATCCTTTGCCTTTATGGTAACAAATTAAGGACATTGTTTTGGCTCGTATTGTTGTTGAAAACATGACAAAAACGCTCACTGATCGTGAGCGTTCTTTTTGTCTTCATATTCCTTCATTTTCGCTACAAGAAGGCGATAAAAAAGCAATTGTTGGGGCGACGGGATCAGGCAAAACAACTGCAATGGATTTATTGGCTCTTGCTAGCCGCCCACAAACATCTGATTATTTCGAACTTATTGGCGATGAGTTTGGCACAATTGATGTTAGTGCCAAAGCTATTCGCCGCGAAAATGCAAGGCTTGCGCAATTGCGTGCCCATCTTTTCGGCTATGTTGTACAAACTAGCCCGCTTTTTTCTTTTTTGACGGTTAAGGAAAATGTTGCCGTTCAGCAAAAATTGGCAGGGCGGCGCGATGATAATTATATCATGGCGCTTTTGCAAGCAGTTGGACTTGGTAATGATGGCGATGCTCGTCCCAAGGATTTGTCGATAGGGCAGAGACAAAGAACAGCGATTGCTCGTGCGCTTGCTCATCGGCCGGCGTTTTTGATGTGTGATGAACCAACTGGTGCATTGGATGATGAAACCGCCAATATTTGCATGGAGATGATTACCAGTGTTGCCGAGCATACTGGCACTGCCATAGTAATGATTACCCATGATGTTAGCTTGGCAACGCGTCATGGCTTTAGTTTGGTAAAGGTTGAGCGCGAAAATATCAAACCTGGTTTTTCGCAAGCGGTTTTATATGACACAACAAGCGAGGTGCAGGTATGAGGCTTGGCTTCTATCTAGGGCTTCGCACAATTTTTGGCCATCCACGCGGAGCATTTTTATCGCTTTTGGTGCTTGCTGCTATGCTTGCCCCCATTCTAGTCTTATGGGGGCTAAAAAGTGGTACATTGACCGCGCTTGTTAATGAGTTGCGCAACGACCCACGCAATCTTGAAATACGACTCATTGGTGATCATCCTTTGGGAGTTGCAGAACTTGCTAAGATTAAAGGGCTTGAAGGCGTTGGCTTTTTTCAACCAACTACGCGCGGCCTTGCAGCGCGCGCTTGGCTATCACCTGCAAGTCACGGTGGGCGGGAGGCGATCTCGCTATTGCCGGGCGGCGAGGGAGATCCACTTTTACCGCAAAATGTTGCACCACCAAAGTTAGGTGAAACGGTTATTTCAAAACGTGTTGCCGATAGTTTAAAAGTGGCAATTGGCGATGAAGTAATTTTACGAACGCAACGTGAAAGCGATCGGCTAACATTGGTGCAAAAATTAAGAATTACTGGGCTCATTGATGCCGCGCAAGCATCAGGCAGTCAGGCGATTGTCAATGCCACATTGGTTGAAGAAGTTGAGTCATTTCTTGATGGTTTTGCGATTGATCGCTTAGAGCTTGCTGGTCGCCCCATAAGTGAACGGCATTTGCGCCATGCTAATCTGCGTCTTTATGCCAAGCAAATTGAATTTGTGCCCAAATTAGCCCAATCGATTGAGGATCTAGGCTATCCGGTAAGCTCGCGGGCGGCTGATGTTGAAAAGCTGGTTTCTATCGAAAAAGCATTAAATGGCATTATTGCCGTGGTGGCAAGCCTACTGATCATTTCCTATTTTGGTGCAGCAAGTGCCAGTATTTTAGGTGTGTTTGACAAGCATCGCCGTGATATTGCGCTTTTGCGCCTTATGGGGGGATCGCGAGCAACAATATTTTGGTTCGTTGCCGGTTTTGGTTTAACTACTGGCCTCATTGGGCTTCTAACCGCAATGGGACTTTATTTGGGTCTTGCAGATTTTATCAATAGTCGATTTTCTCTTGGTCTTGCCAGTGGTGCGGCCAATTGTTATTTGGAGCCAATTCAGCTTGTTGCTGCAGGCTTGGCAACCATGTTCCTTATTCTCATCGTCACCGCGCTATCGGCATGGCGTTTTGTGACTGTTGCACCGGGAGGGGCTCTACGTGCTGAATAAATTTAATCCCACTTTCTCATCGTTCAAATCTTGGCGTCACCGTGTTACTGCTATCGGTATTGCTGCCCTATCTTGGGGAGCTTTAAGCGGCACTGCACTTTCTGCTGAATGGACACCGCGCGTTTGGAATCCAAAGCCTGCCGATGGCGATGTTGTCATTGACTTGCCCTGTGATGGCAAACTTGTATTTCGTGCCGTACAAACAGTGGTTATGGACGAAAATTCTGCCAGTGCACCTTTGAGCGACAGTCCAGTAAGCCTTGGAGCAACTGAAGGTGAGCGCGCTTATATGGAATATCGCCGTGAAGAGCATATTAGTGGTGCATTAACTAATGAGCGCGGCAACTTCTTTTTAATGGGAAAATATGAAATTAGCCATGCGCAATATCAAGCGGTGATGGCAGATAGTCCCGAAAAATGTCCAACCCGTATGGGGCCGCCTGATGCATTACCTGAAACTGGTATTAGTTGGTATGATGCGGTGGAATTTACCCGCCGTTTAAATGCTTGGCTTTATAAAGATGATCTAGCCCAGCTAACTGCAATTGGCGCACAAAACGGCTATGTACGCCTACCAACCGAAGTCGAGTGGGAATTTGCCACCCGTGGAGGCCTATCGGTTAGTGCAGCCGAACGTAGCAATAGCCGCTTCTTTACCAATGGCTCTATTGATGATTATGCTTGGTATAATGGCGCACAATCAGCAAGCGGTAAAGCAAAGCCAATTGGCCAAAAAAATCCTAATCCTCTTGGTCTTTATGATCTTTATGGAAATGCTGAAGAAATTATGCTTGATCCGTTTCGCTTAACCCGACTTGATCGCTTGCATGGCGCAGTTGGTGGTTTTGTTGTGCGCGGTGGTTCGTTCTTAGATAATCCAGAAACTTTAACATCGTCTCGTCGTGATGAATATCCATTTTTTTCGCAAGATTCAAAAGGTGAAATGCGCCGCCGCACGGCTGGTTTCCGATTGGTGATTAGCACGCCATCGATTGGCGATTTAGCGTCTGTGGAGCGCTTAGAGGCGGCATTTAAAGAGCTAAGCAAGCAGGTAGAGGGCGATGCCGCCAATCAACCTAGTATGCAATTGCAAGAAATTGAAGCGCGGATTGAAGGGCCTTTGAAAACAGAAATTGCTGGTTTGCGTACACGTTTGGAAACCGAGTTTACACGCCGAAATGACGTTGAAAATCGCAGTTTACGCCGCGCGATTTTTAATGCTGGCATGTCGGCACGTGAATTACATTTGGCCTCGCGCGCCCTTGATAATTTTTATGCTAATTTAAACGATCCTGATTTTCCTGCTGACTTGAAGGAAAGCACAAGGACGCGCTTTAAGCGTGAACGTGAAAATTTTGATATGTTTGTGACGATATATACCGATTCTATCGTGCAAATTGCAACAGATCAAGGCAATAAGGTGGCAGTGCAAGGCGATATCGTTAAGCGTGAGTTGACTGAACAAAAACGTCAAGCCTTGGTACGATATGTGGATGAAGCTATGCAGCAAATATCCGATTATCATGCTGGCAGCGTCACCCAAACCCGTGCCATTGTCGATAAACTTATTGGCGCCCATCCATGGTTTGATTAGGATTTGTTGGCAAAGATGCTTTAGCAAAATGAGCAATATTTGGCGCTTTCTTTAAAAATTTTTGTAAGAAAACGCCAAATTTAAGATTTAATTGCCGATGTTATTTAATAATGAATTACCTATCCTTTTACTGTCAAAATAGGTTTAATCTTGGCAACTTTACTTACCATCTTGGCGTTAACCATTGGTTCAACAACATCGTCAATTGGGCGGTAAGCGGCAGGTGCTTCTTCACGCAAGCGGTCTTTTAGTTCCTTTTGAATATCTAAACGCCCATATAGATTACTATTTTCGTGAGCTATAGGTGTTACAACGCGCAGTTTTGTATTTAACAGCGCGCTTTTTCGTGCTTGGCTACGTGATAAACGCCTACCCGCACCATGGGCTGATGATTGTGCTAATTGTTTATTGCCAAGCCCTTTTAATAGCCAACTACCGTCCCCCATTGATCCGGGCAAAATAACTGGTTCACCAAGCCAATGATAGGCACTGCCTGCCATAATATCACCACCACGGGCAGGGCAAGCACCTTTTCGATGGCGATAAACACCATCTTCATACCAAATAGCGTTATGCGCCGCATCATAAACCAAATGATGCTCAACCTTGCGTTTTAAAACGCGTTGTAGTGCTTTAATAGCTGATAAGCCAATTAAGAAGCGATTGGCAAATGCAATATTGACGGCATTTGCATATCCATTGATACAAAATTGCACTAAGCTATTATTATCATCTACATCAAGGCCACATTTATGATCGGCACTTTCTCGCATTTTTTCACGCAGTATGCTGCCAATTCTTTGGCCAAAATCTAATGAACCACTATGGATAATGACCACTAAACTATTAGATTTTAAGCCTGCGGCATGGGCAAATTGACCATCAACAATGTCATCGACAAAACCAAATTCAACAAAATGGTTGCCGCCACCAATTGTTCCCAAAATAGCATCATGGCGAAATTCGTCTAATCCTTTGCCAAAATCAGCAAAGTCTTCAATAATTCTATTCGCGTTGAAATGGCCATAATCGCCTTGATGATTAACATCGTGCCATGCCGCATCAATATTAATATCAGCCAACAAGCCTTGTCGCCCTGCTTTAAAGCTATCCAATAACCCTAAAATGCCATGTTGTAAAATGGCTTGGCGATTGCGTCCTGTCAGCGCAATATTGCGCCCACCTTGAAATAATATATGCCTTAAATGACCGTCAAGCTCAGGCAATAATTCATCAGGTGACACATTATCAATAACGATCATGCGCATGCCACAGCCAATATCATTGCCAATTAAATGAGGCATTAGGACATGCTGTGTATCAACCACAACCCCAACAGGTACTGGTTTGCCCGCATGAAAATCGGGTGTTGTGACAATATTGTCAATGGTATCGCTTGTTAATTGCGGTTCGTGTAAAGCGCGGCGCAAATCATCGAGTGCCCGTAAGTAATGGCCTTGCGGTTCATTTTTCGCAATAATTGCTTGATATGGAATAGATGAAAAAATATGTTCGCCCATGTTTACTGGGCGTTTATCATGTAACATGACTTAACTCCTAAAATTGTGCAGGTTCAGCAGCCGCAGCAATACGGAGTTATTTCACGGTTCAATATTCGCTTTGCTTTTAAAAATCAAGTAAATTTTATAAAGTTTCAAAAAGCCAAATATAGTCTTTAGCTAGTAATTTGTTGTTCTAGTGCATAGCAAATAGTTTTAAGTGCTTGCAATTGCGAAATAATTCCCTTTTTACCCACCAAAATATTTACTTCTTGGTCAAGTCGGCGATCTTGCCAATTTAGGGTGTTTTCTGCTCCTAAAGCGGTTAAAATAGGTAAAAGTCCAGCCACATCCCATGATGCAACGCCCGCCGCGATATAGCCATCGCTTAGTCCCATGGCAACGCGCATTAGCGAAATGACCGAGGAACCCGTTGCACGATAGGCCATTTTTTGATGGATCAATATTTCTTCAAGCATTGTCATTTCATAAATGGGTGCCCATTTAGGGTGGACAGCAATATCAATGACGGCTTTTTTAGCATCAAGGCTTGCCAATTCTTTCAAAGGTCTATTATTGAGTTGTGGCGGGCAATTGACACCGCCATAAATCATCTCGCCACGAATTGGTGCATTTGCAACACCAAAAATTGACTGTTTACCGTCTAATAAGCCAATAGAAATAGCCCAATCGCCGCTACCGCGTAAATAATTAAATGTGCCATCAATGGGATCAATGATCCATACGCGGCCATTTTTGCTTAGCTTTGCGCCGCCTTCTTCACCAAAAATACCATCATCAGGAAAATGGCGGTCAATTTCACCATAGATAAAATTTTCCACTTCCTTATCGGCAATGGAAACAAGATCAAGATGGCCCTTTTCGATGACTTCCAGTTGCCCAATATTGTTAAAATGTTGCGCTGCCAATTGACCTGCTTGGCGTGCTATCTCGATAACAATGTTATAATCAGAAGCTTGAAATTCTTGGCTCATCTTGGTCTTCCAATAATCTTGATGTTGCTATTGCTTTTACAAATTAAATCGTCACGCCTATTTTATACCAGCATGCATAAAAGATTGCACAAATTGGCGTTGAAACAACAAAAAGGCAATTAATAGGGGGGCAATTGTCATCACTGTTGCTGCGGTGATGGTTGACCAGTTGACACCAGTTTCTGGTGAGCCAAAAATTGCCAAACCAACGGTTAAAGGGCGACTTTCTACTGAATTGGTAACAATAAGCGGCCAAAGAAAATTATTCCAATGGAAACTTGCTGAAACAAGGGCAAAAGCAATATAGGTGGGTTTTGCAAGTGGCACAAAAACTTTTAGCAAAATACCAATTGATGATGTGCCCTCAACCTTAGCCGCATCGACAAGATCATTGGGAACATTTTTAAAAGTTTGCCGTAGTAGAAAAATGCCAAAGGCTGACGCAATATAGGGAAGCGCCATCGCAGGGATTGTATCAAGTAGCCCAAGACCTGAAACAATGCGGTAATTTTCAACAATGAGGACATCGGGCATAATCATCAACTGGATAAGCACCAGAATGAACAAAATATCGCGGCCGATGAAATTAAACCGCGCAAATGCATAGGCAGCAAGAGTTGCAACAATGATCTGCCCGCATAAAATAAGTAATACAAGACAGGTTGTATTAAAATAATAGCGTAAAAACGGTGCTTGTGCCCATGCATGCTTAAAATTATCAAGTGTAAGCGGTGCGGTTAAATCGAAGCGGGTCGCGTATTCGCTAGGATGGAACGCTGTCCAAAAGGCATAGATCACGGGTAGGATCCATAAAAGAGCCAAAAACCAAGCGCCAATTGTTTCAAGAAATTCAGTTGTACGGCTCATTGGTAATGGGTCCTGCGATCAAGAATAACAAATTTAGTAATTGCAATAACCGCCAACACGATAATCAAGGTTACACTTAATGTTGCGGCATAGGGCGTATCCCAATAAGAAAACGCATTTTCATAAATATAGTATAATAAAAGGGAGCTAGCATTATCTGGCCCACCTTTAGTCATGATAACCAGATGATCTACCAGTTTAAAGGCGTTGATAATCGCATTAATCGAGACGAAAAGTGTGGTTGGCATCAGCAATGGAAAAGTAACGCGCCGGAAAAAATACCAGCGGCTTGCACCTTCAACTTCGCTAGCTTCTTTTAGTTCTGGTGATAAATTTTGGAGGGCAGCCAGATAAAAAATCATAAAAAATCCGGCTTCTTTCCATATTGCCATGACAATAAGGCAGCCCATTACGGTTGAAGGATCACCCAACCAGTTATGACCTGAAAAACCAAGGCTTTGTAAAAACTGGTCTAGTAATCCATAGCCCGGCGTATAAAAAAACAGCCAGATATTAGCTACCGCAATCATTGGCAAAATCGTTGGTGTGAAATAAGCAAGGCGCATAAAACCGCGCCCCTTTAGTTTCCCATTGACAAAAATTGCCATCATCATTGCTAGCGCAATACTTGCAGGAACGGTAACAAGCGCAAAAACAATATTATTGCCAAAAACTTGCCAAAAAATACCGTCATTCATCATGGTATGATAATTTTCCATACCCGAAAAATAACTGCCTTTGGAACGGCTTTGCGAAAAGAAACTGGAAATAAATGTTGCGATAATTGGATAATAGGTAAAGGTCACAAGTAAAAGCATCGCTGGTGTTATAAGCAACCATGCATTTATGTTTTCTTTCCAACTAATCGGCTTGCGCGAAACTGACATATTGTTCTACTTCATTTTAAAAATGCGGCTGGCGCTTATGTCCAGCCACATTTTTGTTAGAATATCAATAATATTTGATCATTTTGAAAATGACTTATTTATAGGGTTTAAGGATGCGCTCTGCTTGGCTTTGTGCCTTATCAAGCCCGTCTTTTGCGCTTTGATTACCAGTTAACACAGCCTGAATGGCATCGTTAATGATTTTATAAATGCGACCATTTTCGTAAACTGAAAGTTCAGGCACTGCATAGGCCAGTTGATCACGAGCAACAAGGGTTACAGGAAACTCTTCGCTATAGGCCTTTAGCTCTTTTGTGTCATAAGCATCAGGACGGGTTGCAACATAACCAGATTTCATGCTCCATTCGGCAGCACGCTCTGGTGTAGTCATCCATTTGATGAATTTTACAGCCGCGGCTTGTTGTTCTGGGCTAGCTTTTTTAAATACATAGAAGTTGCCGCCACCAGTTGGTGAGCCGCGTCTTACTTTTTCTGGTAGCATTGCAACGCCAAAATCAAACTTTGCGCCTTCTTTCACTGCGGTAAGATTACCGGTTGTATGCCACATCATTGCAGTATTTTGCTCAAGAAAATCGCTGCGCAATGTTCCCCATTCAATATTGCCTTTAGGGCTAGCATTATAGGTCTTTGAAAGGTCTAACCAATAATTTAAAGCTTCAACGGTTTTGTTGTCGTTAAAGTAAACTTCGTTGCCATTCTTATTCATCAATTCATGATCATTTTCAATGGCCAAGGCTTGTAACATCCAATAACCGAATGTGCTTGGAATTTTGACGCCCCAACGGGTTACATTGCCAGAATTATCTTTTTTAACTAGCTTTTGGGCATATTCAGTCATTTCATCCCAAGTTTTTGGTGGCTGTTCTGGATCAAGACCAACTTCACGGAAAGCGTCTTTATTATAATAAAGAACAATAGTTGAACGTTGGAAAGGAATGCTCCAGGTTTTGCCATCAATATTGCCATTGGCCATAAAAGCAGGATAGAATTTATCAAACCAATCCTTGCTATCTTCACCACTAATGTCATCAAATGGCACGATTGCATCTTCTTCAAGCAAGGTGAATACGTCGGTTGACAAAAGAACCGATAATTGCGGCGGTTGCCCGCCCTTAACCACTGTCATGACTTTGGTCATGGTTTCAAAATAGTTGCCTGAATAAACCGCATTGATTTTAATGTCTGGGTTTTCTTTTTCAAAGCGTTTTACAAAATCATCCATAACATTGGTGAGCGGACCACCCACGGCAACTGGATAATACATGGTAAGCTCAGTGGATTGAGCAGGTGTAAAGCCAAATGCCGACCAACCTAGGACCGCCGCGGCGCATATTTTTTGTACAAAGTTCATTTTTTCCCTCAATGATGATAAATCCAAGTGATATTAGGCACTTCAAGTGTAAAGATTATCTTTTATCGGTGTTATCTAAACCTTGATTAATCGGATTTTGCCAACAGAATATCTATTGGCGCATACCAGTTTGTAAGTTAAAATGGTGAGCTGCTTCACTGTCCCAAGTGATGTAAACCTCACTTTGGGGTTTTACGTTTGAAAAGCCAGCTTCACGAACCAAAACAGTTTGTCCGGCAATATCTGCAACAATGATGCTATCTGCACCCAAATATTCTACAGATTTAACGCTACCTTTTAAAGGACCATTATTGGTATCAATTCGCGCATCTTCAGGGCGAATACCAATAATATGATTTTCATATTCAATAAGATTCATTGGTGGCATGCCAACAAAACGCGCGGCAAAGGTTGATGTTGGGCATTGATAAAGCTCATGGGGCGCGCCCTTTTGCTCAATCTTGCCATTATTCATCAACACAACTTGGTCAGCCATCGTCATAGCTTCGGTTTGGTCATGGGTAACATAGACCATTGTCATGCCAAGGCGTTGTTGCAAGGATCGAATTTCGGTGCGCATTTCATGGCGCAATTTTGCATCAAGATTAGAAAGCGGTTCATCCATTAAGCAAACGGCAGCTTCAGCTATAATCGCGCGTCCTAATGCTACACGTTGCTTTTGTCCACCAGATAATTGCCCTGATTTACGATCCAACAAATGGCTAAGGCCAACAATTTGTGCAACTTTTTTCAAACGTTCATCGCGTTCAGCGCGTCCAACACCGCGGACCTTTAGGCCGTAAACAATATTTTCTGCAACATTAAGATGAGGAAAAAGTGCATAAGACTGGAAAACCATTGAAAGTTTGCGGTCTTTTGGCGGTAAACGCGTAACATCGCGACCCGCTATGAAAATTTTACCAGAATCGCTAGTTTCAAGACCAGCAAGCAAACGCAATGTTGTTGACTTACCGCAACCTGATGGCCCAAGAAGAACCAAGAAATCGCCCTTTTCAACGCTAAAGCTGACATTATCAACACCGCCAACACCACCCCACTGGCGCGAAATTTGCTCAAAGATAATTTCAGACATGCAAACCCAATCAATTACATTGTGATATTCGTATATTATCGCTTAATTTTTAGCCGCCAGTCGTTACTGTATTATGACGTATAAGTCTAATCATATTTTAGCCACAACGTCAAAATTCAGCCTTAATGAACAATAATCCGCACCAAAATTCTGTATATTGAGCCTCCTTTTGGTGATGGCGCTTTTATTTGGGGCAAGATCGTCGTCTTAGGTTAAGCGGCGATTCTGTTGGTGTTAAGCAAATCTTATTAGGCAAAACCTTGAATTAAGTTAGCCGGCGTAATTTTTAAGTTTTATCGCCGTTGATATAGTATAATTAAGATAGGTGAGCGATTCCAAAAAATATACGATTTTAGATTATATTAAAATATCGCTGCATTAATAAGCCCTTGTTTGGTATCCTTCCAACCTATGCTAAATATCAGCCATAAGAAATGGTGTTAAATAGTGCATAAAACCATAAAATAAAGCTGTTGGTGGAGTTTTTCGCTGTTTTTATTAAACATGACTTGATTTATCATATTATTAAAGGGTAAGAATAGCCAAAAATTTCCTATTATATTTGAGATGTGTAAGAGGCATGATGATGAGTGGCTTAATAAAGCAAGTTGTGGGCACACTAGGCATATTATTGGTAATGGCAGGCAATAGCCATGCACAAAATGCGCCCACACAACCAGTTCAAGGTGAGGGGGCTTTATCAGTACCTAATCAAGCAATTGATTCTCAAACCAATACAGCGCCTCTTCAGCAAGCACCAGTATTGCAGCCAACACCAACTGCACAAACTGGAAATGGGGCGCAAGCGACCAGTACTCCGCCAACAAATGGCACGGTGATCGTACCTGCAACAACTGCCAATGGTGACAATAGCTCAGCTAATACGCCAAGTGCTAATCAAGCCCCTGCAAACCAAGTACCTGCAAGCCCAAATAATGCCCCAGCAAATTCGGCTCCTCAAGATGCCACGGCACCAGCTATAAACAATCCGCAAAATAGTGAAACAGCTCAAGGTACTGGTAATCTACCTGCCCAGCCGCTGCCGCCTATCAATGCAGGTGAGACCGTAGTTGGCATTGATAAGTCAACGCTGCCGCATGACCTTTCTCCTTATGGCATGTTTATGCAGGCCGACTGGGTAGTTAAAACCGTGATGATTGGTCTTGCAATGGCATCATTGCTCACTTGGATTATTTTTGTGGCCAAAACGATTGAGCTTAGTATTGCCAAAGCCAAAGTGCGTAATGCAGTGCGGGAGATTGTGAGTTCGCATAGTCTTAGTGAAGCAATTGAAAAATTTGCCAATAAAAAAAATGTCAGTGGACGCCTTGTTAATGCCGCAGCCAATGAAGTGCGTATGTCCATTAATGCAGTGGATGGGGCTGGTAGCAGCGGTGTCAAAGAGCGCGTAACATCCGCTTTATCACGTATTGAAGCCCATGCAGGCCGGCGCATGGCTGGTGGCTCAGCTATTTTGGCAACCATTGGTTCAATTAGCCCCTTTGTTGGTCTATTTGGTACTGTTTGGGGTATTATGAATGCATTTATCGGTATTTCAAAATCTCAAGTCACCAATTTGGCGGTTGTGGCGCCAGGTATTGCTGAAGCATTGCTTGCAACGGCAATTGGCCTTGTTGCAGCTATTCCTGCTGTTGTGATTTATAACTATCTTGCCAAATCTATTACTGGATATCGTCAGATTGTAACCGATGCATCAACGGGCATTGAACGCCTTGTGAGCCGTGATCTTGATTTTCGTGAAGCCCAAAGAAAATCGCCGCGCCCTATACAACCCTTAACTGCGGAGTAAAATAATGGCTGCAAAACTCGGTGAAATTGGTGACGAACTAGATCTTAACCATGACATTAACGTGACGCCGTTCATTGATGTTATTTTGGTTCTGCTGATTATTTTTATGGTGGCTGCACCTTTGGCAACTAGCGATATTCCGGTAAAATTGCCGGCATCTACAACGCAGGCTCAGCCGCCAGAAGATAAGCCAATCTATCTATCGCTTCAGCAAGATAAGTCGCTTTTTGTTGGCGATGTTACGGTAAACCTAGAAAATCTTGCTGCTGAACTAGATAGGCAAAGTGAAAATAATAAGGAAACCAAGATTTTCATTCGTGGTGATACAAATGTTAATTATGGTGCAATGATGGATTTATTCAATTCACTGCGCGCGGCTGGATATTTTAGCATTGGGCTTGTTGGGCTTGAGGTGTCTCCCTCTGCTCCGCCTGCTGCACAATGACCACCTGCTGCGCAATGACCACCTGCGGCGCAATGAAAAGCGCTTAAAATATATTGGAAATTTAAAGATGGCAGAAAATGCAAAATTTAAAATAGGTATAAAAATGATAAAGTCATTGACTGTGTTTTTATCTTTTTTGCTTTTGCTGCCCTTACATTCTGCATTTGCAGAAGTACAAAACCCAACAAGTGATAACCAACATCTTGTAAATGATGACGCAAGCCACCAAAGTGAAGTTAATCAATCTACAGCATTGCCAGCTTCACCGCCAGTGATATCGGTAAAGCCAAATAAGCCATTCGATAAAGAGGGTTTTGCGGCCCAACGATATTTTGACAAGAATAATATAGACTGGAAAGGTCGCGTACAGGTTAGGATTAAAAGATTTAGCCAAAGCATGCCTGAGATTGAAGGAACTGAGGGTGGTGTGGTTCTTATCAGTTTTAAATATGATGACGAGGGCACAATCACTAGCGTTGAAGTTAAGCGCCCTTCAGGGAATGAAAAACTTGATCAATACGCGGTAACCATGTTTCAAAAGATGGCTACTATACCAAAACCAATCAATGGCGGCGGAACTCTCACCGTTCCGATTAGTTTTCCAAAATCAGAAAAAAAGCCAACCGATGATGAGATGATTGATGATAAAATCAAGACAGATCCAACATCTTAAAATGATCATCGCATTTGCTCATCAAGAAAATATGTAGAATTTGTTAAGTGGGTAAATACCTCATCTGTTGAAGATAATATCATTTACGACATTCTTGCAAATTTCAGAAATAGCAGATTTTAGCAAAATATGATGTTTTTTTGTGAAATTTAAGTATGTGGCAATAAAAGCTTTACGAATAAAAGCATTGCAAAAGTTATGTAAATTGAAGTGAGAAAATAGGGCGGCGGTTTTTGCAGCTTTCCAATTAGGAGTTGAAACAATGCAGGGAAATATAGGACAGGACAGTTCAGGGCAAAAGCAGTCCCCCTTTATTCTACCAGCAGCCCCATGGTGGCATAAATGTCTATTATGGGGTGGTGCGGCGATTTTTGTCACGTTTTTTTATATTGCTGCAGCCGTTGCACTTTATCGCTTTGGTAATGAGCCAGATCGTCTGGCGGGGGCGCCTCCTGCTTTAATGTTAGTTTTTGCAGAAGAAGTAACCGCGCCGGATAGTCCAAACTTGTCTGAAGAGGTACAGGCCGAAACACAGGTTAATGAACCTGAAGTTGAGGAAAATCCCGAAGAGGAGCCAGAGCCTGAACCAGAACCACTTCCCGAACCTGAGCCCGTTGTTGAAGACGTGAAGCCTGATCCTGTAGTGACGCCGCCATCCGATATGGTGGAAGAGATAAAAAAGGAAGAGCCAAAGGAAGAGCCTAAAGAAGAAAAGGTAAAACCAACACCAAAGCCTGAAAAGCCGGAACCTAAAAAGGTTGAAAGGCCAGAGCGTAAAAAAACACCACCGCCAAAAAGGCAGGCACAAAGGGCCGACCGCAACCAAAAAGCGGCGGCACCAATAGTTGATGCAAAACAAGGTTCAACTTTTGCCGCACCACGCACCAGTACAACTGACGGTCTAGGTGGAAAACTCTTTAATGACTGGAAAGGCAAAGTGCAGGTTAAATTGCGCAGCATGGCTAACCGCGTAAGGCGTCAAGCCGGTGGTTTAACCGGTATTGCAATGGTTCAATTTTCCTATGATGCATCAGGAAGGGTGACATCAACTCGTATTAGTCGCTCATCAGGTAATGATCGGGTTAATGAAATTGCTTTGAAAGTGGTTCAAATGGCATCACCAATACCAACGCCACCAAAAGGTGGTGGAAGCCTTACTGTACCAATCCAGATTCGTTGATCATAAAGCATTTAAAACGAACAATTTTTAAAATGGCTTTATCTATGGAATTTAAAAGCGCCAAAGTAATTTGCTTCGGCGCTTTTTTATAAATTACATAAATCTTGTAAGCGGTATTTTGCCAATTGTGTTTTAACTGTTATAGCCATATGAAAGATGTTTAAGCGGTAAGCCTCGTCCTTAATGCGGTTTTGTAGCTGTAAACACATTATGATAGAATGAAACCCGTTTTGAAATGGCGAATTTGGTATGGCCTTTATTTATAAAATTTTGACCCAAGTGCAATGGCAGCAAGCGCAAGAAGATGGGGTTTTTTTGGGCGCCTCAATCGACATTGCAGATGGATTTATTCATTTTTCAACTGCCGCCCAAGTGGCAGAAACCGCCAATAAGCATTTCAAGGGGCAAGATAATCTTTGGCTATTGCAAGTTGATGAAGCAAAGCTGGGTCAAGCCTTACGCTATGAAGTATCAAGAGGTGGTGCTTTATTTCCCCATCTCTATGCGACTTTAGATTGCCAACTTATAGAAAATATTTGGCCCTTTAATTCCAATGATAATGGCATTTTTTCGATTGATAAGGATTTATTATGAACTTTCCAATCAAGCAAAGCTTGGCCTGGTCACTCATCAAGCCTTTTATTTATAAGTTTGATCCTGAAGCCGCTCATGGCATGGCACTTTCTGGTTTAAAAACTGGGCTTACTAAAGGCATACCAATCGAGGACACTCGCCTTGAATGTAACGTCGCTGGATTAAACTTAAAAAATCCACTCGGTATGGCTGCTGGATTTGATAAAAATGCTGAAGTGCCAGACGCGGTTTTACGGCTCGGTTTTGGTTTTACCGAAATTGGTACGTTAACGCCATTGCCGCAAGAGGGAAATCCTAAGCCGCGCTTATTTCGCTTGGTTGATGACCAAGCGGTTATAAATCGCATGGGATTTAACAATGATGGTCATGATGCTGCTCATCAACGGCTTATAGCAAGGCGTAGGCAAGGTATTGTCGGGGTTAATATTGGTGCCAATAAAACCTCACAAGACCGTATTGATGACTATGTTCAAGGCATTAATCGGTTTTATGATGTTGCGGACTATTTTACTGTTAATATTTCTTCACCCAACACACCCGGTTTGCGTGACTTGCAAGCACGAAGCAGTTTGAACGAGCTGATAAGTGCAATAACTGCAGCACGAACTTCGCAAATGGCGAAAACAACCAAAGAAATTCCAATTTTCTTAAAAATTGCGCCGGATCTTGACGAGGTAAGCTTAGATGATATTGCGCAAGAACTATTAGCAAGTTCGTTTAATGGTGTCATCATATCCAATACGACCTTGTCGCGTAGTGGTTTAAACGACAAGGTTCAAGCTAAAGAAGCGGGTGGCTTATCGGGTAAGCCAATTTTTGAACGCTCCACAATAGTACTTGCGAAAATGCGTAAGCGGCTTGGCAAGGATTATAATATTATTGGTGCGGGCGGCATTCGTAATGGTGAAACCGCTTTAGAAAAAATTAAGGCAGGCGCGGATTTATTGCAGCTTTATAGCTCTATGGTTTATGAAGGGCCGTTTCTTGCAGGGAATATTTTGCGCGGCCTTTTAAATGCTTGTGAGCAAGATGGTGTTAGCAATGTTCGTGATTATCGCGATGCTAATCTTGATGCGTGGGCAATGCGCCAAATCGATATTTAAAGCTCTTAAAATGCTCTAAATATCATCAAAAATATTATGCTTTGGCAAAATGTTTGATGAGGGTTTGTGGTATCACTTAAAATATTTCACTCGCTACTAAATAGTTTGAGTGATACCTATTATTTTTCCATATTCAGGGTTTGTTCAATTGGTGTTAATCTTTGAATAAAATAAAATTTTCTTAAAGGGTCATATTGCTTAAGGTGATAGGCAAATGTGGCAAGCAAAGCCAGCGCAAATAATATTGAATGGTTAAATGTTAGATCTGGAAACTCATTTTATATTTCGAGTAAATTGGGGGTGTTATAGCTACGTACAAAGTAAGTAAGCCAACCATCATTATGACCATCAGCTAAATTTTGTGAAAAATAAAAAATACATAAAAAAATGGAAATAGTATAGTCGGTAGCAATAGAAGGCGCATTAACCAACTGCGCTTAATACTTACCAATATAAACGCCATAAACGAAAAAAAATGCAAAGACAAAGTATAACGTAGTTCCCCAATATAAAGTAAGTTCATTTAGCATATGATAGCTTTACCGTTTGTATTCACCTTTTATAAGGTTTACGATTTTTAATCGCGATGGTAGGGGTGATTATTCAAAATCGTTGTCGCCCGATAAAGCTGCTCGGCAAGTAAAATACGAGCAATCTGGTGTGGCCATGTCATCGAGCCGAAAGACAATAGTTTATCTGCCCTTTGGCGTACCAAATCACCGTGACCATCGGGCCCACCAATCGCAATTAATAATTGCCGCGCACCATCATCACGAAATTGGGCAATGTCATCAGCAAATTGGCGCGATGAAATCGACTTTCCACGCTCGTCAAGTACGATTAGTCGCGCATTGTCTTGCAGGCGTTCAAGCATTTTATTGCTTTCTTCATCCATGCGTGCTTGCGCCTTATCAAGGCGGCTTTCGGTGATTTCATGAACGCCGCCAAAGCTTAGGCCTAAGGTTGGAGCCGATTTTGTAAAACGGTCAAAATAGCGGTCAACAAGCTCACGCTCTGGGCCTTTTTTCATGCGGCCAACGGCAAAAATTCCAACTTGCACAACATATTCCTTTTTTGATTTGCATAATCCACCCATTTGGGTTGGCTTACTAATTTACCCTCTACGATAAATATATGGAGTGGATAAACCTTTTTTATCAAAAACAGGGTATTTCATAGACATGATACGATATTGTCACAAAATAATCTTGTAAACTTAATTTTTTTATAGAATTAAATACATTCAAAAAGTCCGGCAAGTCCAAGCATAGCATTTTCACGCTCTACATTGTCGAAATCATCGCCAAGTGTAAGATCACTTAAAGGATTATCTCTTGGCTTTTGCGTAATAATTTGCATTAATTTGCGCTGCTGCCAAAATTGTGGCCCCCGTAAATGATCAACAGCTTGACCTAATTTTATATGTTGGCGAGCTCGCATTTTTACCCACTCTTCCATAGGCGGGTCGCGATCATAATTTTCCAAAACATCAATTTCATAGGATTCAAGAACATAGAATTGGCAGCGATGCGATGACAAATGCTCCAATACAGGGTCAAATAATTCAACTATTTCAGGATTATTTTTAACGGCTAGGTTTCTCATCAATAGGCCTAGTTTTTTAAAGCGATTAAATCCAATATCACCATCACCCATAGTAGCATAAATGACCGGATCCACAGGAAAGCCTTCGTCTTCGTCGTCCTCATCATTGCTATAATCAATGCTTGTTATACATCTTGTATTGCCGCTTACTAATAAGCGAAAAAACAATGGAACAGCATAAGGCTGATCACCGAGATAAATTTTTTCCTCAGGAATTAGATTGCTATCGGGCAAATAGCCATTAATGCCAATAAGAGTTGATCTATTTGCCATAACCCGTCCTTTGAATATCTTAAATATTCTTCAATTATATATTGTTTTATAAAATAAACGCTATTTCTAATTCAAGCAAATTGGTCAAAAAATCATAAAAGCCTGATTTTCTGCATTAAAGCCATGCAATAAATTATGCTTATACTTTGCTTTAATGTTAAGCAGTCTTGAGGCAAATGGCTCTTTGACGATAAAAATGCTTTGCACATAATATATTACAAAGCCCAAAAAAATTGCGCAAACACCATAATCGCCAAAGCATAGGTATTTGCGCAAATTCATCAAGTTGCATCCCTTTGAAAAATTACTATAGGGAAGAACGGCAATAGAGAGCGGTTCTTAATCTTTTGCTGGCTGCTGCCACATTTTTTCAAGATTATAAAATTCACGCACTTCTGGACGGAAGAGATGAATAATAACATCGCCAGTATCGATCAACACCCAATCACCATCAGGTAGTCCTTCAACTTTAACATTACGCACGCCTTCTTCGCGTAGTTTGCGTAAAATTTGATCGCCAGCAGATGCGACATGGCGGCTAGAACGACCTGAAGCGATAACCATGAAATCGCCAAGTGCAGACTTGCCCCTAATATCAATTTGGATGATTTCTTCTGCTTTAGCGTCTTCTAGGCATTCAATAATAAATTCTAGCTGTAGCTCAGGCAGAGGAATAGCTTTATGAGGTTTGCGACCAGACCGATTATTAGCCAAGATTGGTTCGCTTGTCGACAAGGTGTCGTTTATGTGTGTTGCGGTTTTCAGAGCCGTCCCTTTCTATAAAAAGATATCGTTACGCATCACATTTATTAAATGTGCCGTAAATTAGTGTAATTGGCAAGATAAATTATTAACCAATGCCTTATCAACTATTTAGCTTTGGCGCAATTGGGTTGACGAAAGGCTTGAGCGTGGGCCGTGGATAAAGGTCCATGCAGGTGGTTTCATTAAAGCAAGGCCGCTTGCTAAGCGTTCATCAATACGGTTTTGGGCAAAGCGCCGTGCCGTCACTGATGATAGAGCTGCAATGGTTGCGCCCGGCCTATCAATAATTGCGATGGGGATTTTACGAGCTATATCCTGCCAATGCTGCCAAAGATGGAAGTTTTTTAGGCTATCTGCTCCCATAATCCAAATAAAATGCACACCGACATTACGTTGCAAAATGTGGTTGATGGTATCGGCTGAAAAGCGTGTTTCAATCGCCTGTTCAAATGCTGTTACTTTAATATGTGGATCAGAGATTAGTCCTTCACTTAAGCCTATCCGTTCACTTAAAGGCCGTAATTCCTTTTGGCTTTTTAGTGGATTGCCCGGCGTTACCATCCACCATAGTTTGTCAAGGCGTAGCCGTGTTATTGCAATATCGGCCACTAAAACATGCCCCTTATGCGGCGGATTAAACGAGCCACCATAAAGGCCGATAATATTGCCTTTTTCCGCATGGGGCATTTTTAAATAATGATCGGCTAGCTTGTCGCTCAAGGTCTTATTTGCCCTTTGCCCAATACATGATATTGAAACGAGGTAAGCTGCTCAACACCAATTGGCCCACGTGCATGCATTTTACCCGTAGCAATACCAATTTCCGCCCCAAAACCAAACTCACCACCATCGGCAAATTGCGTCGAGGCATTATGAATTAGGATGGCTGAGTCGATGCCATTAAAAAATCTTTCAACAATTTGAGGATCTTCAGCAATAATGGCTTCTGTATGATGTGATGAATAGTGTTCAATATGGTCAATCGCCTCATCAATGCCATCAACAAAACGCACCGACAAGATCGCATCAAGATATTCGGTTGACCAGTCCTCATCAGTTGCTAGCACTGCCTTATCAAATATTTGCAATATTTCAGTGCTGCCGCGAATTTCGCAACCTTTAGCAACAAGATTATTCAAAATAGCAATCAATGCTTGCACGTCAAAATGGCGATCTACCAATAAGGTTTCAGCTGCGCCACAAATACCAGTACGGCGCATTTTTGCATTAAGCACAACTTCATTAGCAATATTTTTATCGGCGGATTTATCAATATAAATATGGCAAATACCTTCAAGATGAGCAAAGACTGGTACTCTTGCTTCATCTTGCACGCGCTTAACAAGGCTTTTGCCACCACGTGGCACTATGACATCAATCGCACCATTAAGACCTTTAAGCATTTCGCCAACCGCAGCGCGGTCGGTTGTCTCAACCATTTGCACGGCATTTTGTGGTAAGCCAGCCGCTAACAACCCTGCTTTAATTGCTTGATAAATTGCACTTGATGAATGAAAAGAATCCGAGCCACCACGCAAGATGACGCAATTACCAGCCTTAAGGCAAAGGGCAGCCGCATCCGCGGTTACATTGGGGCGACTTTCATAAATAACACCAATAACTCCAAGCGGCGTGCGCACCCTTTGAATATGCAAACCATTGGGACGATCCCATTCATCAATGAGGCTGCCAATTGGATCAGGCAAATCGGCAATCATGCGCACGCTGTCAGCAATATTCGCAATGCGTTTTTCATCTAAGCGTAAACGGTCAAGCAATGCTGCCGACATGCCAGCTTTTGTCCCTTGCTCAATATCTAATTGATTGGCAGCAAGAATGGCTTGGCAATTATTAGAAATTTCATCGGCAATGGCTTTTAACGCAGCGGTCTTTTGTTCCGGCAAGGCTGATTTTAGCCTGCGCTGGGCTTGCCGTGCTTTCACTCCCATATCAAGCATGGCACTGACAATATCATGATTTTGATGATGATCTGGCATTATATCCCCTTATTTATGCACAACCATATCATTGCGATGAATTATGGCAGAGCGCGCATCATAACCCAAAATATCTGCAATTTCCGTGCTTTTATGGCCAGCAATGCGACGAGCTTCATCACTATCATAAGCAATAAGCCCGCGAGCAATTTCGCCGCCATCTGGGCGCACAATCGCAACCGTATCACCACGATGGAAATGACCCGATACTGAAACAACACCAGCGGGTAAAAGTGATTTGCCGGCAAGCAAGGCGCGCACTGCGCCTTCATCAACCTGTAAAATACCCATTGGCTCAATCTGACCGGCTATCCATGTTTTCCACGCATTGACCGGGCGCTCTGATGGTTTAAAGAGGCTATAAGGAATACCCTCATCCAAAGCTTTAAGTGGATGAAGCCGCTTGCCCGAAGTGATAATCATTGCCGTGCCGGCGCTCGTGGCAATCTTACCGGCATCAAGCTTAGTTTTCATGCCGCCGCGTGATAATTCCGATGCCGCAACGCCTGCCATGGCCTCAATATCTGGGGTAATGGCATCAATCACTGGTAATAATTTAGCATTTTTATCTAAATGCGGCGGTGCCGTATAAAGCCCATCAATATCCGATAGCAAAATAAGCAAATCTGCGCCCATCATTGTTGCAACGCGCGCAGCTAAGCGATCATTGTCGCCATAGCGGATTTCACTGGTGGCAACAGTGTCATTCTCATTAATAACTGGCACAATGCCCAATTTTAGCAGAGTATTCATGGTGGCACGAGCATTGAGATAACGCCGACGCTCTTCGGTATCGTCAAGGGTTAATAAAATTTGCCCCGTGCGCAACTGGAATTTTTGCAATTCTTCATTATAGGCGCGGGCAAGTTCAATCTGCCCCACCGACGCAAAAGCTTGACTTTCTTCCAGTTTTAACGCACCCGATGGAATAGATAACAAGGTACGCCCCAAGGCAATAGCGCCAGAGGAAACAACCATAATTTCTGTGCCAGAGGCTTTGAGTGCGGCAATATCACTACAAATAGCGGCAAGCCAGTCTTGTTTAAGGCCAGAATTTGGGTCAACCAAAAGGGAAGAGCCAATTTTAACCACAATGCGCTTATAGCTTGCTAATGATTGTTTGACCGCCGCCATCAAATTTTACGCCTCACTTGTTTCCTCAATGCGGCTCTCGTCGATGTTTTTCATCAACATGCGCAATGCACCTTCCAAACCTTCACGGGTTACACCTGATAGGGCAAGGACGGGAGATCCTACAGCCTTTGCAAGCTCCGACATTTTTTCAGCGCGTTCTTCAGGGGTTAAAATATCAACTTGCGACAGCGCAACAACTTCCGGCTTTTCATCAAGACCATTCCCATAGGCTGCCAATTCATCACGAATGGTGCGGTAGGTTTTGGCAACATCTTCTTCGCGCGCTGAAACAAGATGTAACAATACGCGCGTACGCTCGACATGACCCAAGAACTTATCACCAATGCCAACGCCCTCATGGGCGCCCTCGATAAGACCTGGAATATCCGCAATCACAAATTCGCGGCCATCAATACGTGCAACGCCAAGGCCGGGATGTAAAGTGGTAAAGGGATAATCAGCAATTTTGGGTTTTGCTGCGGTCACGCTAGACAAAAAGGTTGATTTACCAGCATTAGGCAAGCCAACAAGGCCAGCATCAGCAATCAATTTTAAGCGCAACCATAAGGTGCGTTCTTCGGCATCTTGACCGGGATTGGCACGCCTTGGTGCGCGGTTAGTAGATGTGGTAAAATGTAAATTACCAAAACCGCCATTGCCGCCTTTTGCTAAGCGAAAACGCTCGCCAACACGAGTGAAATCGCAAATTAGGGTCTCGTCATCTTCTTCAAAAATTTGCGTACCAACTGGTACTTTTAAAATAACATCTTCACCCTTAGCACCGGTGCGGTTGCGGCCCATGCCATGCATGCCAGTTTTAGCCTTGAAATGCTGTTGAAAGCGATAATCAATCAAAGTATTAAGACCTGCAACACATTCAGCCCAAACATCGCCGCCACGTCCGCCATCACCGCCATCGGGGCCGCCAAATTCAAGAAACTTCTCCCTGCGGAAAGAGACCGCACCAGCGCCACCATTGCCGGAGCGAATATATACTTTTGCTTGATCGAGAAATTTCATGCTTTTTGCCGTTTACCAGTTTTAGAGAATAAGGATGAAGCAATTTTGTACCAACAAAATGCTTGAGATGTTTGACTAATACATTTGAGCGATGGGAGCAAACATCTGCCATTGATAAAATGCTATAATTGAATTTTGCGCATTTTTCTACATAAAAGCGCAACTATTCGAATTAAATTGCTTTTTAGATGAAAAATAAAAGGCACTTTTACAGCGCCCTTTATAACTTACTTTGGCTTTAATAGATTGAAAACTTCAATTAAGCCGCATCTAGCTTATTAGGCATATAGTTTAAAATTGGCCCAAGCCAACGTTCAACCTCACCAACCGGCATGTTTTTGCGCGCAGCATAATCTTCCACCTGATCGTGCTCAACTTTGGCAACGCCAAAATAATAACTTTCTGGATGTGAAAAATAAAGCCCAGAAACACTTGATCCTGGCCACATAGCATAGCTTTCTGTAAGCTCCACCCCTGTTGCCTTGGTGGCATCTAACAAATCAAACAAGGTTCGTTTTTCAGTATGGTCTGGCTGGGCAGGATAGCCAGGCGCTGGCCGAATACCTTTATAAGGCTCCCCTACCAATTGCTCTGGTGTAAAGGCCTCATCCTTTGCATAGCCCCAATAATTTTTGCGCACTTCTTCATGCATACGCTCGGCAAAGCTTTCAGCAAAACGGTCCGACAAAGCTTTCACTAAAATAGACGAATAATCATCATTGGCGCGTTCAAAATTTTCGGCAAAGCTTTGTTCGCCATTACCAGCAGTTACCACAAAGCCACCAAGATAATCAGCTTTGCCACTTGTTTGCGGTGCAACAAAATCAGCCAAGGCAAGATTTGCAACATTTTCACGCCGGCTTAATTGCTGGCGAAGTGTATAAAAGGTTGCTAATTGCTCGCACCTTGTATCATCAGTAAACAACGCAATATCATCACCAATTGTATTGGCTGGCCAAAAACCGATAACCCCTTTTGGGTGGAACCATTTTTCTTTGATAATTTTATCCAACATATGGCGTGCATCATCATAAAGTTGGCGTGCCGTTTCGCCTTGCTTTTCATCTTGTAAAATAGCTGGAAAACGCCCTTTCAACTCCCAACTTTGGAAAAAAGGTGTCCAATCAATATAATGGGCAAGGTCAGCAAGATCCCAATCATCAAAAACCTTGGTGCCAAGAAATGTTGGCTTGGGTGGCGAATAATTTTGCCAATCAATCTTAAAAGCGTTAGCGCGTGCTTCTGCAAGCGGTAAGCGTTTTTTAGCCGCTTCCCCACGCTCATGGGCGCTCGCAACCTTGGCATATTCTTCACGTATATCGCTTATTGTTGCGTCACGGCTATCGGGCGACAAGAGTGATGATACGACGCCAACCGCGCGACTTGCATCAAGCACATAAACCGCTTGGCTACGTTGATAACGTGGATGAATTTTTACCGCTGTATGAACGCGGCTTGTGGTTGCGCCGCCAATCAGCAATGGAATATCAAAGCCTTCTTTTTCCATCTCACTGGCAACATTGACCATTTCATCAAGCGATGGTGTGATAAGCCCTGATAGGCCAATGGCATCGGCCTTAACTTCACGGGCGGTTTCTAAAATTTTAGCTGCCGGCACCATGACCCCAAGGTCGATAATTTCATAATTATTACAAGCAAGCACAACACCGACAATATTTTTGCCAATGTCATGCACGTCACCTTTAACCGTAGCCATAACAATTTTACCCGCGCTTGAGCGGGTATTGCCGGATTTATCATCTTCCATATAGGGCAATAAAACCGCAACCGCCTGCTTCATCACGCGGGCAGATTTAACCACTTGTGGCAAAAACATTTTGCCAGCGCCAAAAAGATCGCCAACCACATTCATACCCGCCATGAGCGGCCCTTCAATCACATCAAGTGGCTTTTCAGCTTGTAGCCGCGCTTCTTCAGTGTCAGCCTCAACAAATTCTGAAATACCGTTGACTAGCGCGTGTTCAAGCCGCTTTTCAACCGACAATTGGCGCCAAGACATATCTTTTTCTTTAGCCGCTTGCCCGCCTTGGCCGCGATAATTCTCGGCCAGAGTTAATAGACGCTCAGTCGCGCCGTCATCACGATTAAGCACAACATCTTCGCAGGCTTTGCGCAAATCTGGGTCAATGGCATCATAAACTGCCAATTGGCCAGCATTGACAATGCCCATATCCATACCGGCAGCAATGGCGCGATAAAGGAAAACCGCATGCATGGCTTCACGCACCGGTTCATTACCGCGAAATGAGAAAGAAAGATTGGATACACCCCCAGAAATATGGACATGCGGCAAGGTGGCACGAATATCATGGGTTGCTTCAATAAAATCAACACCATAATTATTATGTTCTTCAATACCGGTGGCAACGGCAAAAATATTGGGGTCAAAAATAATATCTTGCGGCGGAAAACCAACTTGCTGAGTTAAAATATTATAAGCGCGGGTACAAATTTCAACCTTACGCTCGCGTGTATCAGCTTGGCCAACTTCATCAAAAGCCATAACAACAACGGCGGCGCCATAGCTACGGGCAAGACGAGCTTGCTCGATAAATTTTTCCTCGCCCTCTTTCATAGAAATTGAGTTGACGATGGATTTACCTTGCACGCATTTTAAACCTGCTTCAATCACTTCCCATTTAGACGAGTCGATCATAATCGGCACGCGGGCAATATCAGGTTCAGCTGCTAACAGATTTAAAAACTCATGCATAACGGCTTTAGAATCAATCAGCCCCTCATCCATATTAATGTCGATAATTTGCGCACCATTTTCAACCTGCGCACGGGCAACTTCTAATGCCGCGCTATAATCACCTGCGGTAATAAGCTTTTTAAACCGTGCCGAGCCGGTCACATTGGTACGCTCCCCCACATTCACAAATGGGATATCATCAGTTAAAGTAAAAGGCTCAAGGCCTGACAGGCGTAAACGCGGCTCAATTGTCGGAATTTGTCTTGGTTTAAATTCTTTAACTTTTTCAGCAATAGCGGCAATATGTGCAGGCGTTGAACCACAGCAACCACCAATAATATTGATAAGACCATCCTTTGCAAAATTGGCGACTTGCTCCGCCATAGCCTCTGGGCTTTCATCATATTCACCAAAAGCATTGGGAAGACCAGCATTGGGATAAGCGCAAATCAGCGTATCTGCTACTTGGGACAATTCTTTTATATGCGGATACATCGCATGGGCACCAAGCGCGCAATTTAGCCCAAATGAAAAAGGCTGGGCATGGGCAAGCGAATACCAAAAGGCGGTTGGCGTTTGCCCAGATAAGGTTCGACCAGACAAATCGGTAATCGTGCCTGAAATCATAATCGGCAAACGGATATTCTTTTCAAGAAACACTTCTTCAGCAGCAAAAATAGCCGCCTTTGCATTTAATGTGTCAAAAATCGTCTCGATAAGTAAAAGATCCGAACCACCATCGATCAGTCCTCTAATCTGCTCGCCATAGGCAATGCGTAAATCATCAAAAGTGACAGCGCGATAGCCCGGATTATTAACATCCGGTGAAAGTGATGCAGTGCGGTTGGTTGGCCCAATAGCACCTGCAACAAAGCGCATTTTGCCATCATAATCTTGCGCGCGTAAAGCTGCGCGTCGAGCAAGGCGTGCGCCATCGCGGTTAAGCTCGTAAACTTCCGCTTCCATACCGTAATCAGCTTGCGCAATTGAGGTTGATGAAAAAGTATTGGTTTCCAAAATATCTGCGCCAGCAAGGGCATAGCGATAATGAATATCTTCAATGGCTTTTGGCTGGGTAAGGGTTAAAAGATCATTATTGCCTTTTAGCAAACAATCACAACTTACAAAGCGGTGGCCGCGAAAATGTTCTTCCTCAAAGCTTAGACCTTGAATCTGTGTTCCCATTGCGCCGTCAAGGATAAGAATGCGCTCTTTAGCGGCTTTTTTGAGCATTGCAAGGCGATCATCCGCTGCCTTACTGCTTTCAAAAAGTGAAGAGAAAGATTCGCTCATAATACATGATCCTTGGTCGTTATCGGCGCATTGTTATAAAATAATAGGCTCATTGCTTAATCTTCGGCTTAAAACTTAAAGGCGCGAAGCTTGCAGTTTGGGTACGGACAAAGATTGTTTTGTCAAACTCCTCCCTTGCCGCTCCACTTAAATGACATAAAGAAATCTTTATGTCAATAAAGAGGTGGTAAAAGGTAAGGGAATAAAAATCTTAAAAAACAAAGACTTTAGCTAGTTTTTATTTTCAGTCAGCATTTTCACAATCAAGCTGCTTTTGGTCAATGATTAATCCATCAAGTTCGGCGCGTGCTAATCGTGTGGCGCTAGCTCTACCAAACCGCTGGATCACGGCTTTACGACGTGCAGCATTTAATTTGTGCTCTGGTGCTTCGCGCAGGACATGGCCGCCATAACTGTCAGCAAGGATAAATCCGCAATCTTCAGGAAATAAATCCATTGGCACGTCACTATGGGTTGCAAAAAACAGCTTATCACAAAATGCCCGATAATCAGGCCACTTATTATCGGCCTTTAAATCAGCAATGGAGGATTTGACTTCAATAATCCAAATTTCACCCTTTGATGACACCGCTAAAAGGTCAGCACGCCGACCATCAGCCAGCGATAATTCGCTTAAGGGTGCAAAGCCAAGGCTTAATAATAGTCGCATAACGCCGCGCCGCACAAAAAGTGCGCGTTCAGATTGTCGCCCGTCATCAAGTGGATGGTTTTTATGAAGATTAATGATTGCCATAATTTTCTAAAGATTTGAAAGCCGTTTTAACGCATTTTTATAATAAATATTATGTTTTATAGGTAAGACGACAGCTATAAAATTTCAAGCGGCTGGCGTTATGAGCTTATATTGATGCTTTCTAAACTAATGGTACAAGCCGGTTTTATTGATTGCCTACTTGCCGCAAGATAAAAATCACTATATAAGGATAACAAATTTCCCGGAAAAAATGTGGCTTTTACCCACGTCCCGCAAAACCGGTGCGGGCGAACAGAAGGATTATATCTATGGCTAACCAGCTGCTGATGCCCAAGGCGACCGCCGTATGGCTTGTTGACAATACTGCTTTATCTTTTGATCAGATTGCTGCTTTTTGCAAATTGCATCCACTGGAAGTAAAAGCAATTGCTGATGGTGAAGCCGCGCAAGGCATTAAAGGTCTTGATCCAATCAATACCGGACAATTAAGCCGTGATGACATTAAGCGTGCCGAACAAAATCCTGATTTACGTTTGAAATTAGCTGATCCAAAAGTGCGTATTCCTGAAAGTAAGCGTCGTACGGCACGCTATACACCGCTTTCAAAGCGTCAGGATCGTCCAAATGCTATTTTCTGGCTTGTGCAAAACCATCCTGAATTAAAAGACGCACAAATTTCACGTCTTATTGGCACAACTAAATCAACTATTGAGCAAATCCGCACTCGCACCCACTGGAATTCAGGCACTCTTGTTGCTCGTGACCCTGTAACTCTTGGTCTTTGCTCGCAGATTGATCTTGATATTGAAGTTGAAAAAGCTGCTAAAAATCGCCCTGCTGATATGCCACGCGATGAAACCTTGTTGCCAGCATCTGCGACTGAAAATTATGGCTATGATCGCGGCCATGAAGAAGAAGAGCTCGATGCTGACAAGATCTTTGCAAAGCTTTCTTCCATGAAGCGTAAGGATGAAGACGAGGAAGAAGAAAACAATTCTTTCTAATTTGACATCATAAATTTCTATTTTAAAAAGGCTCGAATGCGTAATGCTTCCGAGCCTTTTGTTTTAAAAGCTGTTAAAATAATTTTATATTAGTGACCTGTCGCTCGATTATCTAGTTGACTTAAAACAGATAAAGGCATTGCTCTTGCCGTTCCAAAGGTAATATTTTTTGCAAGGTTGGGAAATCTTGTATTCAAGATCTCTTTAAGCTTTTCATTGGCTGGATAAGGGAGAGACATGCCAATATATTGGCGATAAGAAACTTCAAACCCCTTTAATTCAATGCTTCCAAGATCTAGCCATTCATTTTCCTTTAGCTCAAAATAATTAGCGCCAAGAACGGGTTTAATGACCTCTGCAGTTTTTGTACCAAAAAATGTTTTTTCTGTTTCACCAATCCATTCGGAGTGTTGACCGTTTGTAAAACATTTTACTTCGGTGATAACATAGCGCCCCGGCTTTAATACTGTAAATGAATCAATAATGTCTTTAGCATTTAATTTTTCTAAAGAAGCTTTTTTTGAGCCAAAATCTGGAAAAGTGGCCATTCTCTTTGTTTTATCCGTAAGGCCCACAACACCATAATGTCTACCGCTTGAAGAGAGAATGGTAAATTGGCGATAGTCGATCTTTCCATCTATTAACTGTCGTACGCGAATACTCCCTGCTAAACATTCTCGCTCATATGCAAATACCCGAACAGTTGCTCGGCTTGCTTGGCTGTTTGTGAAATTGGTAATTTCGGTTACGGAGTAATCTTTACGAGCGCCGCATGAGGATATGATTACACCACAAGAAATAATACCAAGGGTATAAATTAGCTTTTTAAAAAACACAGCTTTTACCTTATATGATTGAATATTAACCACAAATTTTATACGCTTTTTAAAGGGGCAAAGTTTTGCTTGCCGCAAAGCGTAAATATTATGCGCTACTACAGAAAAATATAAACGGCGCTGCCAATAGGGGCTTGCTGTCTTCCCCATATTCTCAGCGCCGATATTTTACTATAATAGAAATTAAACGTAACTTAACTGCTATTCTTAACCAGCATATTGATTAAGAGCACGTTGTAGTGAGTTTACCTCTTGCTCAAGACGTAAAATGTCTGCTGCTGGTGTCGCGCGATTATTGCGTGCTGCACGAAGGCGAGCTTGCGCTTGATTATATTGCTGACGCAATTGGCTTGCCTTAGCTTGACGGCTTGCCGCAGTTTGTCTTAATTGGGCGGTCTGCTGTGTATAGGTTCCATTTGAAATATTGGAACGTGCACAATAATAGCCATCAAAACGAGCGTCACCCGTACAAGAGCTTTGGCAACCAGTAAGGGCTGTTACGGCGCCTAACATGCCAATGACAACCAATGGAAAAAGTTTTTTCTTTAAACCAGTCATTTCTTACTTAATCCTTTAATAAAAAGCTGCCGATATGTGTGAAAATATCGACAAATCGGCAGCTGTTAAATTATTAGCTATCAGCGCGGCTTACAGCTGTTTGCATACGAGCCAATTGGTTTTTAAGCTGATTGCGTTGCGCGGTTAACTGGGCAACACGCTGCTTAGCGGCAGCATTATTGTTATTAGCTGTTGCTCGCTTCAAATCATTAAGATCTTGATCTGCCTGATCAACATATTGGCTAACAACCTTGACATTGCCGCGGGCGCTTTCAACTTGTTTGCGATAGGCTTCTTTTGACATCTGGCCGCTTGCAAGGCTTTTCTTGCTATTAGCAAGACGAGTGGTTTCTTCAGTGATAAGGCGACCAGTCAACCCATTGATTTTGCTGTAATGGGCAATGCTCTTATCAGCATTGGCAATAATCGCGCGCAAGTCACTTTGCTCGGCTGCAATGCCGCGGGTCTGCTGATTAACGCGGTTTGCATCTGCACCACCAATAACACCGCCACCAACGCCGCCAATAATTGCGCCGCGTGTGATTGAGCGGCTATCGCCACCAGCAATTGCACCAATTGCTGCACCTGCAAGCGCACCAACGACAGCACCAGTTGCAACACCTTGTACAATGCGGGTGCGTTCAGTTTGCTGTTGACGCAAAGCAATTTCCGTTGGGGTCATCGTTGATGGGTCAATTGCACTTGTTGTATTGGTACAACCGCTTGCCAAAACTGAAACAGCTAAAAGACCTGCAACAATCCGCTTGGAAATAAATGACATTATATTCTCCTGTAATGACGATCTATATTATAACTTGCCTTGCTTCATGCCATTGCAGGAGCTGTATATGTTTTAAGCCAATTTTAAAATGATAGCTGTTATATTTAAACTTATGTCGCCATCTTTATAGGATAGTAGCTCAATTGGTCTAAATATTGGATATGTTCAAATTGATTATGAAAAAACCCACCGCCGGCATTTTTTAAATTAACCTTATCCCTCTCACCACATTTGGCTTTTAAATTGCAATTTCAAAAACTGCTGTAAAATTCCCCTTCCAGCCAGTTTCATGCAAAATATGCCGTATTTCTAATCAAGGCAGTTTATCAACAACAATATTGCAGTAAAAAACAAGTCCTTTTTTAACTAATAATTAACTTTACACAATAAATTTTGATTTCATATAAAAAAACTAGATTTGGTATAATCTTAGAGCTTTGCAATGCTAGGCGTTATTGGTTTTCAAAGAACTTCATCATTGTGAAAAGTGAAGCCGAAAAAATTAAGAGGATCTGCAATTAATATGCCTTTTAAGTTTTGACCATATGAATATTCTATTACCAATTTTTCAAAACGTTCTCGTTTAGTATAAATATCGTCAACTCTAACGGCATCTTCACATTTAAATAGATGCTTATGGATGGAAGAAAAGCAAAATTCGTCATCTTCGTCGATATCAAAGCAACATTCTATTTTTCCTTCAGCAATAACAATAGAAAGATCTTTTTCATTGATTGAAACTTTAAAGAGTTTATCGCCGCTTTTTATATAAAAAATATAATAATAGGGATGAAATTTTTTTACTCCATCCGTCTCATCAATAAAGCCGGTAACAAAACTTTCAGAAATTCCATTTTTTTTAATAAAATTCAAAATATTTTGCATTTGGTTTTACCTTTTTTTTAATATATAAAACACACTTATAAATTGGGACATAAAATACAAGCTTTTTTTAAATTTTAAAAATGGGAAAATAGATGAGTGACAAGGCATTAATTGTTATTGATATACAAAATGATTTTTGCCCTGGTGGTGCATTAGCTGTTGCCCAAGGCGATGATATTATTGCACCGGTTAATGAGCTTATTGCTTGCCATGATCATATTATTGTAACGCAGGATTGGCATCCTCACAATCATTCAAGTTTTGCGTCACAGCATGATGGCTGCGACCCTTACCAAATTATTGAAATGCCCTATGGTAAACAAGTGCTTTGGCCAGATCATTGCATTCAAGGCAGTTATGGTGCCGATTTTCACCCTGACCTTCACTGGCAAAAAAGTGAGCTTTTATTGCGCAAAGGCTATAATGCTGCAATTGATAGCTATTCGGCATTTTTTGAAAATGATCATAAAACCCCAACTGGGCTAGCAGGCTACTTAACTGAGCGCCAGATAAAAAAAATATTGCTATGCGGTTTGGCCACAGATTTTTGTGTTGCATATTCAGCAATTGATGGTGTGCGTTCTGGTTTTGAGGTAAGTGTAGTTTTAACTGCTTGCCGTGCTATTGATCTAAATGGCTCGCTTGATCATGCAATTAAAGCAATGCAAAATAATGGTGTTGAACTATTATTGACCATATAGGATGTTGATATTGCGATAAATATATCAACAGTCCTTAGGATTTTAAAACCTTCTTAATATTGCAACTTTTCACGTATATTGAAATTTTAAGGCCATTTGCCTTAGAAGTGTCTAAATTTTTGTGTCTTTGGCGTTTGATTTATTCAATAGATGGATTTACCAATCATGAAGTTTTTTGTTAGCCGTTTTTTATTACTGCTGGTATTTGGTGCTGTTTTAAGTGCCTGCACCGATGAACGTGCTATTCTTTGGCATGATAAAATGGCGACAGCTTCGTCAATTGCGGCATCTAAAGCTGCACTTATCCAACCCAAAAAACCAATTGCTGTTCAGCCGGTCTATGTTGCTACAAGTCGCGGTAAAGAAAATAATCTATATTTGCCTTTTGGTTCGAAACGTTCACCGCATTTAAATTTCGCACGTGTTGATGTTGGGATACCTGCAGCCCACCAAAAAGGTGCCGTGGAAGCTAATGGTAATAAGCCAAACTCTGGCGAGCATTTTGCTGCCGTTTCTATGCAAACCTACAAAGATAGGCAAGATTTTAAAAGTGCTTTAAATAGTGCTTTAGCAAATTTGCCACAAAAAAATAAAGAAATTCTAGTTTTTATTCATGGTTACAATAATAACTTTGCTGAAAGTACATTTAGAGCCGCGCAAATTGCCTATGATTATCAATTAAATGCTGTAACTGTTCACTATGCATGGCCATCAGGTGGTGCCTTAGGGCTTTACGTCTTTGATCGAGACAGCGCCGATTATGCTCGTGATGGTCTTGTTGAATTATTGCAATTAGTATCAGAAACAAATGCTAAGCAGGTTAGTGTTGTTGCTCACTCGATGGGTAATTATGTGACTATGGAAGCATTGCGTACTCTTGCGCTTAAAAAGCAACGTGGACCAATCAACCGTATTTCTAATCTATTGCTTGCCGCACCTGATATTGATGTTGATGTTTTTCAAATGCAGCTAAAAGATATTAATGGATTGCCAAAATCAACCGCTGTTCAAGTCTCTAGCAACGATAAAGCACTTACAGTTTCAGGAACAATCACCGGTGGCCACGCTCGCGTTGGTGATGGGTCGGATATTGCAATGCTAAATAAAGCGGGAATTGCAGTTTTTGACATGTCAAATGTTGATGGTGGCTCGCATGCGGTGTTTGCGTCATCACCAACACTGATGGCACTGGTGCAAGATGGTGCGCTTTCCCATTCGGTCCTTAAAGGCGATGAAGACAATGATGATAATGCAGCATTTCTTGCGGACGGTAATTCAGTAATAAAAGGCGCGCGGTCTTTTGTACAGGGAGCTGCATCATTGATACTTTATACACCGGCGCGTATTTTAAACGTGGCAAATTAATACGCTATTTAACTAGAGCGCATTTTGATCTGATTGGATCAGATCGGCGCTCTAATCCATTGTCTGCACCGCGTTTTTTGTCCGAAAACCGCTTCACACTTTTTGCAAAAACGCTCTAATTAAAAAAGATAGCATAATGAGTTAAAAAAAAGCCTTTGCAAATCTAATGCAAAGGCTTTTGTTTATAAGATATTTAAGCTTTATTAGTTTCTATTTCGCTTCATGGAAATGCGCTGATAATCTATTTTAAACATGCCATCAGCAAAGCGAACGCCAGTTTTTAATTCGGTGATTTGCACTGTTGTTTCTTGGTTTTGTCGATCAATCATGGTCCATTGTCTTAATTCGTAGGTCTTGGGGTCAAATATTAGCTTTAGCTTGCCGCCACCCATGGTTTTATCGGCAATTTCCATCACGGCAACTTTATCATTTGTAGAAAATGCTAATAATTTACCGCCACTTAAATCAATTTGATTATCAAGCAATAATTTCATTGGCGTTTGGTTAAGCTGATAAAGATCCCATGTATCAAGCTTTTTATTATGAATAACCACCGATTTGCCATCAGCAATTACGCGTATATCCGAGCCCTTATAGGTGAAGCGGATTTGTCCAGGGCGCTCCATGTAAAATGTGCCTTCTGTCATTTCACCTTTTGGACCAATTTGAATAAAATCACCGGTCATGGTTTTTATTGAAGCAAAGTGGTTAGCAATTTCTTGGGCTGTTACTTGTTGGCTTTGGGGCTGGTTTTGGGCTTGCGCAAGCATTGGCGTAATTGAAACAGCGCTAAGAGCTAATGGCAAAGCAATAAAAGCAAGGCGTAATTTTTTCAATAATTTCATCTTCATCCTCTAAATTCTTGCTAAAGCCTTTTTGAGTGTTGTCGAGTTTGAGCAATGAAATGCTTTGGCTATTTGCAAATGTTCAATGTCAAAAAAAATCGCAAAACCGATTATAAACTAGGCTTAGATTTTATTTTTCTGGTTTTTTCATAGCAATATTTTGATAATTAATTCTAAACATTCCGTCAGCAAAACGTACATTACTACGTAAATTGGTAATTTGCACAGTGGTTTCAAGATTTTGACGGTCTATCATAGTCCATTGTTTAAGCTCGTTGGTTTTTGCATCAAATATTAAACGCAGCTTACCACCACCCATGGTTTTATCAGTAATTTCCAAAGTGGCTGCATTTTTATCGCTTACGAAATTTAATAATTTGCCGCCGCTTAAATCTATTTTGCTGTCGAGCAGAAGTTTCATCGGTGTTTGGCTAAGCTGATATAGATCCCAAGTATCTAATTTTTTATTATTGATGACTACTGACTTGCCATCAGAAATGACACGGATTGGGGAGTTTTTATAGGCAAAACGAATTTTACCGGGGCGTTCTAAGTAGAATGTGCCTTCGCTCATTTCGCCTTTGGAGCTAAATTGAACGAAATCGCCAGTCATTGTGGTTATGGCAGCAAAATGATCAGCAATTTTTTGTGCTGCAGCTTGTTTATTACCTGCTTGGCTTACGTTTGCAGCATTATTTTGCGCCAATAATGGCGATGTGGCAAAGCTGCTGAATAAGACGGCGATTAAACTTGTTTTTATGAGTTGGAAACCACGCATAGAATTACCTCATTGTTTTAAGGCAAGTATCTCATATTGCCAATTAATCAAAACTCTAACTATTGGCTATGGCTGTTTCATGGCGCAAATCTGTTGACTTCGCGATTTTTCCATTTCATTTAAACATAAAAACCGTGTGATTGCGGTCTTTATGGTGTTTTATGAAATCATCTTTTTAATAATTTTCATTGCCGTCTTCTAACAATATTTCTCGTTTGCCGGCATGGTTGGCAGGGCTAATAATGCCTTCCTCTTCCATGCGTTCAATGATAGAGGCCGCACGGTTGTAGCCAATGCCAAGGCGGCGCTGAATGTAGGATGTTGAGGCTTTCTTGTCGCGAAGAACAATAGCAACGGCTTGATCATAGGGATCTTCACTATTGGCCATGTTACTATTATTGCTTGAATTATCACTTTCGTCATCGCCTTGGTCTTCCATGACAGCATCAAGATATTCTGGTGTGCCTTGGGTTTTAAGGTGATTTACAATGGTTTCTACTTCATGATCGCCGATAAATGGTCCATGTACGCGTTGAATGCGGCCGCCGCCCATCATAAACAGCATATCGCCTTGGCCCAATAATTGCTCGGCGCCTTGTTCGCCAAGTATTGTGCGACTGTCAATTTTAGAAGTAACCGAAAAGGAAATGCGGGTTGGGAAGTTGGCTTTAATCGTACCGGTAATAACATCAACGGACGGGCGCTGGGTTGCCATAACTACGTGGATACCTGCAGCACGTGCCATTTGCGCTAAACGTTGTACCGCGCCCTCAATTTCTTTGCCGGCAACCATCATCAAGTCGGCCATTTCGTCAATGATAACCACAATATAGGGCATGGTTGTCATATCAAAATGTTCGGTTTCAAAAATCGGCTTGCCTGTTTCATTATCAAAGCCAGTTTGCACGGTGCGTGATAGGCTTTCGCCATTTTCTTTTGCCTTTTGCAAACGCTCATTAAAGCCGTCAATATTGCGCACGCCAAGTTTGGACATGTTGCGATAACGCTCTTCCATTTCACGCACCGCCCATTTTAATGCGACAACAGCTTTTTTGGGGTCGGTTACAACCGGCGTTAGCAAATGCGGAATACCGTCATAGACTGACAGTTCCAGCATTTTAGGGTCTACCATGATAAGGCGGCATTCTTGTGGTGTATGCTTATAAAGAAGTGACATAATCATGGTGTTAATAGCGACAGATTTACCCGAGCCAGTGGTACCTGCAACGAGCACATGGGGCATTTTGGCAAGATCTGCAATAACCGCATTGCCACCAATCGTTTTACCTAAGGCAAGGCCAAGCTTTGCTTTACTATCGCGATAATCACGGGTTTCAAAAATTTCACGTAAATAAACTGTTTCACGATGTTTGTTCGGTAATTCAATACCAATAGCATTGCGACCTGACACCACAGCAATACGGGCAGATATCGCACTCATATTGCGAGCAATATCATCGGCAAGGCTGATAATACGTGATGATTTCACCCCCGGCGCCGGCTCAAACTCATAAAGTGTAACCACAGGCCCCGGCCTTACATCAATGATTGCACCCTTTACCCCAAAATCTTCTAAAACGCGGGCAAGAAGTTCGGCATTTTGCGCCAATTGATCTTTGGAAAGCGAAGCATCTTTAAAGGTTTCTTTTGGTTCAGCTAAGAACTCTAGATGAGGCAATTCAAAGCCATTGCTAGTGGTTTTTTTGGTAATGTTACTTTGCCGACGTGTATCTTGCTTGCGATCTGCGGTAAGGCTTTGCCGCGTTTCTATCGCCACGCGCTCATTATTGTTGGGCATTGCATTATGATCGCCACGCTCGTCAATGTCTTGGCTAAAGTTTGGCTCAACACGTTGGTTCGATGTTGTGGTTTGTCTTGCTGTGCGTATTTCCGTTTGCTTGTTTGATGGCTTACGCTGTTCTTTTAAGGCAAATTTTTCGGCGCGCTTTGCTTTGATCCGTGCAAAAAATGCTGATACGCGCATGAATAGATGCATGGTTAAACCAAACATCGTCACAAAGATGCCGGCACGCGGCGCATCTTCATAATCTTCAACGCGGTTGGATCGTTTAACTTCTGCTAATTTTTGGCGCTTTTTAGCTTTATTGCGCCCAATTACTGCGCCAGCATAGGCAGCGGTTATCAAAGCAAGGGGGGTAAAAACAATAGCAATAACAATATCGCGTAATGTTTTGGGCATGAAGGACAGTAATTGGTCAAAAAAGCCTAAAAACTTATCACCAACAACGCCGCCGAGGCCCATTGGCATAGGCCAACCTGCAATAGGAGGAATAGTTGCAATAGCGGTTGCAAAGAAAATGCCTGAAAGTCCCCATAGAATGATGCGGGTTATGGGCTTTGGAATATCGCGTTGCATCAGTAATAAAATTGCCCAAAAAAATGGTGGCAATAAATTAACCGGAGCTGCAAGGCCAAAAAACTGCAAGGCAATATCCGCATAGGCTGCGCCCCAAAAACCAAGCTGGTTGGTAACGGGGTTATTATTGGCAAAGCTTAATGATGGGTCGGCAAAATTCCAAGTAGCAAGAGCGGTGCCAGCAAGACCAATTAAAATAAGTAGGCCAAGACCTAAAAATGTACCAAGCTGACGAAAAAGCACATGGCTAAAGCGTGGTGCTTGATAGTCGTCTTCATCTGGTAAATTATAAGCAGAGTGCCCTTGTCTCATTTTAAAATCCTAAATGCGATCCAACCTAAAACGGTTTTAATTTTGGAAATTATAGCAAGCGAGAGTTAAGGGCAAATTAACCTAAAGTTGCGGACCAACAATTAAATTGGATTAGAAAAGACAAGAATTGTCCTTTGCAACGAATAATTTTAGCAGCTTAATCTTTTATTATTCGTGGCTTTGGGGTAAAATAATCGGCACAACCATATCTATCCATTGGATTTCACGAGAAAATTTTAGTTTTTTTGTTCGTGAAATAATGCGTTTAAATGGTTTTTTGGTGAAACGGTTTGAACACATACGCCGTAACAATTAGCCAATAAGGAAATAAGAATGATGGTTTAAAAAGAAAAACCTTTAAATATCTCCCGAACAAAAAACTATTTTTCGCAATTAGGATTATCTAGCCATCTTTTTGGATTTAACTCTCTTGGAAATGGAATGTGTTATTGTATCACTTATAATTATTTACCAAAAGAAGATTGGGCAGTTTTTTATAGTGAGATCGGAAATCGATATGACGTTAAAGAATTCGCTAATGAAGATGATGCATGTAGATATTTAATCGATACCGTCATTTCTTCTTTTTTGCACCACATAAATACTTCAGAAGAAAGTCGCAAAAATGGAAAATTTATATTTTCTGATGAGTTCCCTTAGGGATATAAATTAATAATTATTGATGGTCTCACAAAAATTATTGTGTTTTTTAAGATTAAATCCGCAGCTGATATTGTTGAATGTAATCAACCGCTCTTTAAGGCATCGCCCCATTCAAGGCGGCGCGCCTGTTTAAATAAATCACCGTCACGGCGCGTAATTTGGCGTATTTCAACATTGCCTTTATCAGTGCAAAGCTTAAAAGCAAAGCGGCCACTGCTTTTTTGTGGATGGCTTAAAATACGCGCTTCAATCTGTTGTGGTGCAAAACGCGACGCAACAAGATAGCAAAATTTTTCATCCTCATAAGGGACTTCTGCTTGCTTGGTAAGGCGATGAAGTTTTGAGCGTGCGAGGCGCACCGAAAAATGACACCAATCCTCTTGGGTTTTGCTGTCAATTTTTGCATTTAATTGCGTTAAAGGGCAGGGGGCTAAATGTGCGCAAGGGGCAGCAATAAAGGCACCAAGCTTTTCAAGGTTTTGCCGCTGGCGTAAAATGCGTTTCCAACCTGCCGGCGTGCCGGGCTCAATAATCACCAATGCACCTGCACATTTTTGCCAAAGGCTGCTTATCAACCTATCTTGCTGGTCATCGTGCAATTCATCAAGAACAAAACCCAAGGTGACAAGGTCAGCAATTGGCAGAGCGTCAAGAGCTGCTTGTTTGCTTAAATCCTCATGGCACCATGTAACCGTTTGATTAATATGGCTGGTTTTTTGGCATAATTGCTCGCCAATTTTTTGAATGTCGCCACTTTGCTCAAAAAGGCTTATATTTTCAAGGGTTTCAAAAACTTCGCGTGCCGCAAAAAATACTGTTCCGGGTCCAGAGCCCGCGTCAAGCATAGTTTTAGGGGCAAAATCTCCAAGCACAGCATAAGCTTCATCAAGCGCCTTATAGGCGGCGGCAAAGGTTGCCGGTAGCCGTGCAGCAATATAGGCTTTTGCCGCCATGGAACTATCAAGATGCATGCGGCCATCGCGTGTTTCAGTACGATAACGCTGGCTCAATCGTTTTGAGGCATTGCTCAACTCGTTGATTGAAACATTGGCTAAAAGCTCTTCACCAGCTTGCCGCAAGTCTGCAGGTAGTTCCATTTGGGTTCAAACTCAATTTTAAAAATGAAATGGTTTTAAAATGAAATAGCTTAAGTTTTTGCAAGCACATTCAATAATTCATCGACGCAATTGGCTAGCTTTTCATCAATTATATGGAGATATAGCTGCCAATCGTCAATATGGTTGATTTCATGTTTGCCATCAGAAATACCGCGCAAACCAATAAGCGGCAGATTAAATTGTTGGCATGCCCGCAATACTGCATAGGTTTCCATGTCAACCATATCTGCATCAATCTCATTATAGGCACTGCCTGAAACAACATTACTGCCGGTTGATAGCCGAGCTTTTGGCAGGTTGTTTAAAAAGCATGGCAATTCTATTTCTTTTGGCAGGTCTAAAAATGGCGTTAAGCCTTTTTCAACGCCAAATGCGCTCGCATCAATATCGCGCCAAGAAACCGACGCTACTTGATAAACGCCTGTTTGATGCAAATTTTGTGCGCCGGCAGAGCCAAGAGAAATGACATAATCGGGTAGGCAATTTTGTGCGCTTAAGTTTGATAATGCAATGGCGGTATTTACGGCCGCTTCAACTGGCCCAACACCAATAAAAAGCGGGGTAAAAATCTGTTTTAGCTTTTCCCCATATTCAGCTTGAGCTGCCATGAGAAACAGAAATTTTTTACCCGTTTTTTCAGTTAAGATTGCCTTTATTGCCATTATGCTTTCTTTTCAAGGACGCTGATATAAAACCCATCTGTCTGCGTGCTTTTAGGTGACAAAACAATACCATGCTTTGAAAAATGTGGCGCTGGGCTTTTGGCAGACATGCGCTTTTGCCATAGGTCTTGCATATCGATTTTTTGCAAATTGGGTTCACGTGCCAAAAGACTGGTTATTTGCTCATCATTTTCAGGCGCAAAAAGTGAGCAAGTAATATAAACAAGGCGGCCATTATCTTTGACAAACTCAAGGGCATTATCAAGCACTTGGCGTTGCTCTTCAACGCGGCGTTCTAGCTGTGTTTCAGTAAGGCGCCATTTCGCGTCTGGTCGACGGCGCCATGTGCCAGTACCTGTGCATGGTGCATCAACCAATACACAATCCATTTGGCCTTTTAATGGGGTTAATTCTTTTAGATTAGCATGCGCTTGGCTATTGCGCACGCCGGCACGGCGCAAGCGGTCAAAAATTGGCGCAAGACGGCTTTTTTCCGCGTCATATGCGTGAATTTGGCCACGATTATCCATTTGGGCGGCAAGGGCCATGGTTTTACCACCAGCGCCAGCGCAATAATCAAGAATTTGTTCATGGCCGTTAGCATCAACCAAGTGAGCTGCAATTTGCGAGCCAAGGTCTTGCACTTCAAACCAACCTTTTTGGAAAGCCGGTTCAGCTTGCACATTTGGGTGGCGGCCTAGTCCTTCAATGGGGGCAATGCGAATTGCTTCATCATACCAGTCAACTGGCTGAGCATGTGTTTCTGCTAGCTCTTTCAACACGCGTTCGCGATTAGATTTTAAACTATTAACGCGCAAATCAAGTGGTGGGCGCTCGCCAAGGGCAGCGGCTTCTTTAATCCAATTAACGCCAAATAGGTCTTGGAAATAAGTTATAGACCATTGTGGAATATCAGCTTGTATATAATCGGCTGCATCAGCAATATTAGCATTTTGCCAATGGTTGCGTGTGTTTCCATCCAATTGTTCTGGCGCAAAACGGTCATCATGCAATGCTGCATCAAGGGTTGCAAAATTCATGCCGCCTTCGCTCATTAAAGCGCCAAAGGCTAATTTTTCAATACTATTATCGCCCATGCGATAAGCAATGGATAGACGGCGACGCAAAGCATCATAAACGATATTACCTATTGCAGCCCTATCGCCAGATCCTGCAAAGCGGTGGGAAAGTCCCCAATCTTTTAATGCGTCAGCTGCAGGACGTTTGCGTGTCTCAATATCTTTTAAAACTTCAATCGCTGCTTGAAGACGGCCGCCCAATCGCATTTTTTATTCCTACCTTTATCAATGATGTGATGTTACTCGCATCACTGCTTTACGACTTACAAACTACGCATTTATAAAGCATTGCAGTTTATAATTTTTATTCATGCTTGCTATAATGAAAAAATGGAATAAGGGCAAGGGCTGAGAAATTGGTTATGGATATCCTTTTTGCTGTGTAAAGGGTTGAGTAAATAATACCTCCATAAGTGCTTTTTGTTACAATACAGTCAAGTATTCATGGCATTCATGGAGGCGTAGGTTTCAAAAAATATATTAAAAAGCGCGATTATAGGATTTTGGCACAAAATCTACAGGGCTAAAATCTGCACCTTTTTGATTATATTGGGCGTTTAATAGCCAATAGGGATCGCGTAATAAGCCTCTGCCGACCGCAATAAGATCAGCTGCATTGCTACCTAACACAAAATCAGCAACCTGCGGATCATCTAACATGCCAACCGCAATAACCGGAACGGCCGTTGCTTGTTTAACCGCATCTGCAAGATATACCTGATAACCAGCATGAAAAGTTGGTGTATGGTTGGGGTCTAATTTGCCGTCTCCGCCACCGCTCACATGAAGAACATCTGCGCCGGCTGCAACAAAACGTTTGGCAACTTGGCATCCATAATCAACATCAAATCCATTTTCGCCATATTCTTGTGCTGATATTCGCACGAAAAGGGGCATTTCAGCCGGCATGACCTCTTTTGCAGCTTTAATAACCCGCTCACCAAATAGCATTTTGTCTTTGCCATATTCATCATCGCGAAGATTCATTTTAGGCGAATAGAATTGATGAATGAGATAGCCATGGGCGCCATGCAATTCAATGGCATCAAAGCCAGCTTCAACAGCGCGTTTAACGCTATTGCGAAATGCTACCACTATTTCATCAATTTCATCAATACTCAATGCGTGGGGCATTTGATAAGACCATTTGCCATCCCCTGCGTCAGCACTTCCATCATATATCATGGCTGATGATGAAACGACATTGGTTGTGCCAAGCGCTTTGCGTCCTGCATGGGCAATTTGGATGGCTATTTTTGCGCCTTGTTGATGGGCAGCATCAACAATGGGTTTAAATGCATCTCTTTGTTCATCATTCCATAAGCCTAGGCAATTAGGTGAAATACGCCCATTGGCGGCAACATTGGTCATTTCAACAATGATGAGTCCAACACCGCCAACAGCGCGCGATGCATAATGAATATGATGCCATTCATTAGGCATTCCATCCTGTGCTTGATATTGACACATGGGCGGCATAACGACGCGGTTTTTTAATTCAAGGTTTTTAATATTATATGCTGTATTGAGATAACGCAATTTTGCCATTTGAATTAATCCTAACTTAAAATAAATCTGCTTGAAGCCTATCCCAGCTGCTGTTATCAGTAAAATAAATGATTTGTATAATTAGTATAAATATGGATAATATCAAGACGCTTGATCTTAATTTATTAAAAGCTTTAAATGCACTTTTAGAAGAGTGTAATGTTACAAAAGCAGCCAATAAATTATCGCTGACGCAACCTGCGGTGAGCAGCATGTTAAATCGATTGCGTGACAAATTTAATGACCCATTATTTGTGAGAAGTTCGCATGGCATCGTGCCGACCGACCGCGCCTTAAGCTTGGCAGCGCCTGTAAAGCAAATTTTGTCTGATATTGATAAGCTCGTTCAACCGGTGGTTTTTGATCCAGCATTTTTAGATGTAACCTTCAAAATTGCCGCCAATGATAATGATATGCAGGTGATTGGGCTTCCCTTTATTCTTGCATTAAAAAAAATTGCACCACGGGTAAATCTTTCTTTTATTTCTTACCACCATGTTGATGTGCAATCGATGTTGGCGCGCGGTGAACTAGATCTTATTTTAACCGACCCAAAAAATTCGCCACCATTATTACGTAGTCGTATTATTTATCATGAGCGTTATGTTTGTTTGATGCGTAAAGATCACCCTATGGCGCAAAAACAAAATTTGACGCTTGATGAGTTTTGTTCACTTGAACATGTTTTGGTGTCGAATGATGGTGGGCAATTTTATGGTGTTAGCGATGAAGCATTGGCAAAAATTGGTCGTAAGCGCCGAGTGTCATTATCGGTAACCAGCTTTTTAATGTTACCTAGTATTTTGCAAAAAAGTGATTTTATAACCGTTGCACCCGAACGACTGGCTAAAAGCTTTACCAATTTAGCATTGCTACCGCCACCTTTGGAGATTAGCGGCTATACAAAAATTATGGCATGGCATGAACGTAATCATCACGATCAGATACAAAAATGGCTGCGCCAATTAATGCTACAGTCATTTTCGTAATAGCTAATGCGTTTTTTAGTGAATGTGATTTTCTGGCTTTTCAAATATCCAAATCGCCTGTTTTGATTGAAATTGGCGTTAAGCGCGGGTTGGGAGAATGCGGTCTGGTGGGCGATGATGATCGACAAATGCGCGGATATTGATAATGACTTTTTCGCCCATATCAATCCGGCTTTCAATAGTTGCTGAACCCATATGGGGTAGTAAAACCACCCGACCACCTTTGGCAAGCTCAAGCAAGCGTGGATTAATGGTGGGCTCATTTTCAAATACATCAAGACCAGCACCAGCTAAGTGATCATTTTCAATTGCGGTGATAAGTGCTTCTTCATCAATTAACTCACCACGCGCGGTATTAACAATATAAGCACTTTTTTGCATTGCTTTAAGTCGCTCGGCTGAAAGTAAATGGAATGTTGCAGGTGTTGATGGACAATTGATGGATACAATATCCATATTTTTGAGCATCTCGTCGAGATTTTCCCAATAGGTTGCACCTAAAGCATCTTCAATAGCGTTATTGGCGCGACGGCGATTATGATAATGAATGGAAAGCCCAAAGGCGCGTGCGCGTCTTGCAACGGCTGTACCAATGCGCCCCATGCCGATTATACCGAGCTTTTTACCCCAAATTCGCCGGCCTAGCATCCAATTTGGTGACCAACCGGGCCAAAAATTTCCAGATTTACTGTTTAAAACATTAGCACCCTCAACCAAACGCCGTGGCACTGAAAGAATAAGTGCCATAGTCATATCTGCGGTGTCTTCCGTTAAAACATTGGGGGTATTGGTAACAATAATACCACGGCTAGTGGCTGCAGCAACGTCAATATGATCAGTGCCATTACCAAAACTTGCGATAAGTTTTAATTGTGGTCCTGCTTTTGCAATTAATTCAGCGTCAATGCGATCATGAATCGTTGGAACCAAAATTTCCGCAATTTTTATTGCTTCAATCAATTGGCTTTTAGTCATTGCTTGGTCTGGCGCAAGACGGACGTCAAAAAGCTCTCCCATTCGCGTCTCAATCGGATCAGGTAATTTACGAGTTAAAACAACAAGTGGCTTTTTTTGATCGGTCATTCCGTATCCCAAATGTTTAAAGTAAAAAATTCTACAATTTAATCAACCTGTTAAGTTGAAAAGAACGTCCGTATATTTTAAAGATGCCTGTTAATAAAAACTAACAATAAACAAAGATCATATATTTTGCATTCTATTGACTGCTCATTAACCAGCTTGGCATATAGCTATGCAGATAATGAGATATGCTGACTGCATATTCTATTCAAATGTTTAGCATTTGCCAGTTTAAATGCAATAAAAATTTAATTGGAATGACAATGAGGTTGGTTGTGCAATTTTCTGCTATTTTGAGAACATCGCTTTTGATATTTGCGACCCTATTGGCTGGGGGCGGATTGGCTATGGCCCAAGATTCTGAAAGCCAAGATAATGGGGTGGTAAACGAAACCGCGCAAGTTGCGCCGACAAATCTTGGCAAAAATAGCCAATTACCAATTCCGCGCTTTGTTAGTTTGAAATTTGACAAAATCAATGTTCGTGTTGGTCCCGACTCAAATAAATATAAAATTGCCTGGGTTTACAAGAAAAAAGGGTTGCCTGTTGAAATCATAGCTGAGTATGATCAATGGCGCCGTATTCGTGATGCAAATGGTGAAACAGGCTGGGTAAATGGTGGGCAGCTTGATGGAAGGCGTACGGCCATGACTGCGCCTTGGGTTAAGGATGACCAATTATTTGTTATGCGAAAAACACCTGATAACGAAGGCGCCTTGGTCGCAGAAGTGCAATCAGGCGTTATAGGCAATGTACGTGCTTGCGATGGCATGTGGTGCGAGATGGAAATCCATGGTTACCGTGGCTATTTAAAGCAAATGGACCTTTGGGGGGTGTATCCTGGTGAAGAAATCAAAAAATAAAGGAATAAAAGTGCTTTTGATAAAAACTAAAATTTTTAAATAAAAGTGCCTTATATATTTTTCTCTATCCCCCTATTAATATTGATAGGGGGATAAATTAAGCAATTATGCTGCAGGTTGGTTGACAGCTTCATCAATAATTGATTCGACTGGCTGCGGTGCAGGCATTTTCATCATCAAGCGCAAAAGACGGGCAATGGTTTCTTTTAAGTCAAGGCGGGAAACCACCATATCAACCATGCCGTGGTCTTTAAGATATTCAGCGCTTTGGAAGCCTTCAGGCAAAGTTTCACGGATTGTTTGCTGAATAACGCGGGCACCAGCAAAGCCAATTGTTGCACCTGGTTCAGCTATATGGATATCGCCAAGCATTGCATAAGAGGCAGAAACGCCGCCAGTTGTTGGGTTAGTTAATACCACAATATAGGGGAGTTTTGCTTCTTTCATACGCTCTATCGCAACGGTGGTGCGTGGCATCTGCATTAAGGATAAAATACCTTCTTGCATACGTGCGCCGCCCGATGCCGTAAATAGAACAAGTGGGCGATGTTCGGCGATGGCTGTTTCAAAAGCTTTTACAATTGCTTCGCCAGCTCCCATACCTAAAGATCCGCCCATAAAGGAAAAATCCTGAACGGTTGCAATGATTGGCAAACCTTCAATAGTGCCGCGTGCATTAACGATAGCATCATCCATGCCCGTGCGGGAACGATAATCCTTAAGGCGGTCAATATAACGCTTTTCATCGCGAAATTTTAACGGGTCGGTCACAACCTTGGGGTTTTCCAAAGTTTCATAAACGCCATCATCCATAAAATGCTTTAAGCGATCCTTGACCGGAATACGCATATGATGACCAGAAGCGGGAATCACATATTGGTTTTCAACCAGATCCTTATGGAATACCATTTCACCGCTGATAGGATCTTTGATCCATAGGTTTTCAGGCATATCACGTCGACCCAACATTGAATTAATTTTGGGCCTAACAAAATTTGTAATCCAGTTCATCTCTTTAGGCTTTCCTTCCAGATCATTTTTGCGCAACTTAATCTAAAATGATCAATAAATTCTTATCAGCTGATTTTTGGCATTTTCTATGCCTTAATGGCAATATTAATATTTCTTATAAATACACAAAATGGCAAAAATGAAAAGCCTTGACGACAATCTTGATCAATAAGCAAAAAATACTAGTTTTTCTCTTCTTAGATTATATGTTGAAAAATTTTGATGTTTTGAAAAGTCTAGATGGGTTGGGTTTTGATATTGGCAGTAATCGACAATGAGTATTCAAAGTAGGGCTCATTGATTTTACATCAGTAAAAAATAATTCAATGCAAAACAAGTATAAGATAAAAAACCAAAAAAAAAGCCGGACAAAAGTCCGGCAAGTTATGAAGGTGCCATCTAGGGCAAAACCTTCAGAGGGGAACACTCAAGAAAATGCAATGGGAGGAGACAAATTCTTGAGACCTCTGAATATTGCTCTTTTTTTCATCACAATACAACTAACACTATAGCAAGGCAGATATGCATTTTTGCATGGCTTATAGATTTTAGGCATTATGCGTAATTACTCAGCAAAAATTGATTAAATAAAACGCGGAATTAGATTTATTTTCGATTGAAAATAATAATTGCTCAATTTTTGTGCAATTAGCTGTAGGTGTTTTCCGGGGTAATAATTGGCGCCTAGTTTAATAATTCTATAGGTCATACTTCTATGCAGAATATTGGCAACGCAAATATATGTCTTCACTGTCAAAGAAATGGAAACAAGTCGTTACGATTTATCCACTTCACAAATGGTTCTATTGAGATACTTTAAGGACAAGTTATCATAAACCAAAAGGAATCTTTCATGCGCCTTATCAAGACCCTTGCTACTGTTGCTCTTCTTGCTGTAAGCAGCAGCTTTGCACATGCTGCTTCAATTGAGGCTCCACAAGGCAATTATTCTTTGGATCCAAACCACACTAATTTGCTTTGGAGTGTTTCGCACTTTGGTCTTTCAAATTATATTGCTCGCTTTGACAAGATTGAGGGTAACCTTGTTCTCGATCCATCAGATGTTTCAAAGTCAACTCTTGAAGTTACTGTTGATCCAGCTTCGGTTGATACAAATCACCAATCAGAACCAAATAAGTTTAATGAAGAATTGGCTGGCGAAAAGTTCTTTGATGTTGCTCAATATAAAACCATTACTTTCAAATCAACTGCGATTGAAGTAACTGGCGAAAAAACTGGTAAAGTAACTGGTGACTTGACATTCCATGGTGTAACCAAGCCTGTAACTTTGGATGTTACTTTTAATACAGCTCTTACTCCACATCCAATGACAAAAAAGGCAGCTCTCGGTTTTTCAGCTAAAGGCGTTATCAAGCGCTCTGAATTTGGTTTAAGCGCCATGGTGCCAATGGTTAGCGATGATGTAAATTTGGTTATTGAAACCGAATTCCATCAGCAATAATAGTTTAATCCGCCCTATGCTTTGCCATTTTGGCGCATAGGGCGGATTTTTATAAGCATCTTAAAATTCTGTTTTTAACTTATTTTTTATGCAGTCCGGCTGCAATAAGATCTTGTTTGCTGACATTGCCCTGTAAAGTGCAAGAAATACTGACAACATTTGTTTTTTTACTTTGTTCGATAATAAGCACTTTTTCAGCAACTTTTGGTTTTGGCATGGTTCCATGCAATGCAGCTCTATTTGGCTGCCATTTGCCATTCTTTCCAGTTTTTATCATCGGATTATAAATATAAATACCTCTATCTTGAATCAATTGATTATTTTTAGAGAGTAAAGAGATAATCTGTTTTAATGATTGTTTTGTTTCAAATCCCCAATAATAAAATTTGCCTTGTGGTCCAGAAATTCCAAGTTTCTTAAGCGAATCAAAGTCAGAATAATCAATCGTGAATTTATTGATTTTTATACCTTCAGGGGATGTATAATTTAAAGGTATGGATAAACTTCCCTTCGCTTCAATATTGGTTGTATTCAGTTGGCTTGTTATCCCTTTAAGGCTAGGTATATTTTTGATTTCCTTAAAAAAATTGCTGTCGCATTGCATTAATGCTTCAACTGCCGATTGAGGAGTTGTTTGGGCGTTTGCGCTACTCAATACGCTTAAAGATAAGAGTGCAAAAGCACTGGTCAAAATTTTCTTCATGAAGTCCAGCCTTGTTTTAAATAACCATATGGGCGTAAAATAATGTGCTATACTATTAGTTTAATGGATATTTCCTAATCTCAAAATCATAAAATAATGACTTTATATTGCAATATCTCTTTAGTTGATTTTTGTAAAAATTAAATACCGTTACGATATAAAAGTCATTTGCATTTCTCTATCGCCTGTAAGGAAATGGCTTTTTTCTATAATTTTAGATAATTTTTGTTTTATTTCGATAAAGTCCGTTGTAAAAGGCATTTATGAAACATTATGGCAAAAATATATTTATAATATGTAGCAGACGAATTGAGGGGCGAATTAGTCGCCCGGCCTTTTATCTGACCAATTAGGTCATGGAAAGGTCCGGGATTTTATGCCGTTTAATGGTGGGTAACCATTAATTAAAGTCAGCGCTATTGCGCTTTGTTGCCAATTCCAATTTGCCTATATTGATCATTTCAATATAATAAGCTTATTTCCAATTATATTGTCAAAAAGACAATCAGAAAGATTTTTCAATGACTGATACTAACCAGACAATTGATTATTCCACCACGTTATTTTTGCCAAAAACAGATTTTCCCATGCGCGCAAGCTTGCCGCAGCGTGAGCCAGAGATTTTGGCGAAATGGCAAGAAATGAATCTTTACAAAGTGTTGCGCGAAGAAGCAAAGGACCGTCCCCTATATGTTTTGCATGATGGCCCTCCTTATGCCAATGGCAATATTCATATCGGCCATGCGCTCAATAAAATTTTGAAAGATGTTATTACCCGTTCTTTTCAAATGCGTGGTTTTAATGCCAATTATGTCCCCGGTTGGGATTGCCATGGCTTGCCAATTGAATGGAAAATTGAAGAAAAATACCGCAATGCCGGTAAAAATAAAGACGATGTTCCAGTCAATGAATTTCGTCAAGAATGCCGCGAATTTGCAGCCCAGTGGATTGGGCTTCAATCAGAAGAATTTAAGCGCCTTGGTGTTATCGGTGATTTTGAACAGCCTTATACGACTATGGCTTTCCACGCCGAAGCACGTATTGCCGGCGAATTGATGAAATTTGCTATGAGTGGCCAGCTTTATCGCGGCTCAAAGCCAGTTATGTGGTCAGTGGTTGAACGCACAACTTTGGCTGAAGCTGAAGTTGAATACCATAGCCATGTTTCTGATGCTATCTGGGTTAAATTTCCAGTCAAAGATACACAGGCAGAAGATCTTAAAGACGCATTTGTTGTTATTTGGACAACGACACCTTGGACAATTCCAGGTAACCGCGCTGTTTCTTTTTCGTCAAAAATTGCCTATGGACTTTATGAGATTGTAGCGGCTGAAAATGATTTTGGGCCGCGAGTTGGTGAAAAAGTCATTTTTGCTAATAATCTTGCACAAGCTTGCGCAGAAAAAGCAAAGCTTAGCTTTAAAAAGTTGCGCGATGTCAATAGTGATGAACTTGACGCAACTCTCCTATTCCACCCATTGCAAGGTTTTGGCGGCGGCTATGAATTTACTGTACCGCTTCTTGATGGCGATCATGTCACAGACGATGCAGGTACTGGCTTTGTGCATACGGCGCCAAGCCATGGCCGTGAAGATTTTGACATCTGGCTTTCATCAACCCGTAAATTGCAAAGTCTTGGCATTGATCCAAGTATTCCTTTCCCTGTTGATGATGGTGGTTTTTATACCAGTGACGCACCGGGCTTTGGCGCTGATCGTGAAGGTGGCGCGGCCCGTGTTATCGATGATAATGGTAAAATGGGGGACGCCAATAAATCTGTGATGGATGAGTTGATTGCCCGCAATCATCTTTTCGCACGTGGCCGTATCACTCATGATTATCCCCATAGTTGGCGGTCCAAAAAGCCGGTTATTTATCGCAATACACCGCAATGGTTTGTCTATATGGACAAAGATCTTGGCGATGGCACAACATTGCGTAGCCGTGCCTTAAAAGCGGTTGAGGAAACACGTTTTGTGCCGCAAGCTGGGCAAAATCGCTTGCATGCGATGATGAAAGATCGCCCTGATTGGGTGTTATCGCGCCAACGTACATGGGGCGTACCAATTGCTATTTTCGCCAATGAAGACGGCGAGATCTTACTTGATGAAGCGGTGAATTCACGCATTCTAGAAGCCTTTGAAGTGGAAGGTGCAGACGCTTGGTTTAAAGAAGGTGCGCGTGAGCGTTTCCTTGGTAGCCGTGCAGGTGAACCTTGGCAGATGGTAAGTGACATTTTAGATGTGTGGTTTGATTCTGGTTCCACTCATACATTCACCTTGGAAGACCGTCCTGACCTTAAATGGCCTGCGGATCTTTATCTTGAAGGTTCAGATCAGCATCGCGGTTGGTTCCACTCATCAATGTTAGAAAGTTGTGCAACACGCGGCCGCGCGCCTTATAATGCCGTTCTAACCCATGGTTTTACCTTGGATGAAAAGGGCCGAAAAATGTCAAAAGCGGTTGGCAATGTTATTGCACCGCAGGAAATCATCAAACAATCTGGCGCTGATATTTTGCGTCTTTGGGTGATGAATACCGATTATTGGGAAGATCAACGCCTTGGGAAGAATACTTTCCAAACCAGTGTTGATTCTTATCGTAAATTGCGCAATGTTATGCGGTGGATGCTTGGTACTCTTGCCCATGATAGCGGCGAAGATGTTGCCTATGCGGATTTGCCAGAACTTGAAAAACTGATGCTTCATCGCCTTTATGAATTAGACGAAGTGGTGCGCACAGAATATAATGCTTTTGATTTTAAACGCATCAGTCGTGCTTTGCTTGATTTTTGTATTGTTGATCTATCGGCATTTTATTTTGATATCCGCAAAGATTCGCTTTATTGCGATGCTCCATCATCCATTCGCCGTAAGGCCGCCTTGCAAACCGTGCGCCATATTTTTGAACGTATTGTTACTTGGCTTGCTCCTATGTTGCCATTTACTTGTGAAGAAGCTTGGCTTGCCCATTATCCAAATGCAAAAACTGTGCATATTGAGCAATTTAGACAAACACCGGCAGAGTGGCGCAATGATGAAGTTTCTGAGCGTTGGCGTAAAGTGCGCCATGTGCGTAAAGCGATTACTGGTGCCTTAGAACTTGAACGTGCTGATAAGCGCATTGGTTCTTCGCTTGAAGCTGCACCAATTGTTTATATCAATGATGTTGAATTGTTGAAAGCAGTTGAGGGCCTTGATATGGCCGAAATTGCTATCACTAGTGATATTATGATCACCAATGCACCAGCACCTAGCGACGCATTTAGTATGGATGAAGTTGCCAATGTTGCCGTGTTGCCACAAAAAGCAACGGGCGTTAAATGCGCGCGTTCATGGCGCTATACGCAGGATGTTGGTAGTGATCCAGAATATCCAGATGTCTCAGGGCGCGATGCATTGGCATTGCGGGAGTTAAAAGAATTAGGTCTTTTGACTAACTAAATTAAGTACGTTGAAAGTTTAACCGCTTTCAACGTATTTTTGCCTTGCTGCTGCCTGAATTATGCATTAAGCGAAATTTAATCATATGCTCTTGATTTATGATTATGTGTCATGATGCAAGGATATATAGTGGGATTCAAGTGGACTAAGGATGCAAGCATATTAAAATCTTGCATTTTTTGTCTAAATTTGCGACACCTGCTTGTGATTTATTGATTGTAGGCATTATTTGTCAGCAATTTAAAATACCATTGATTACAGATTTCTGAAAAATTTAATGGTAGTTTAATCGGTAAATAATTGCTAGCATAGCTAAAATTACCGTAATTTTGATAGGTTACGTTATCGGCATTATGTGGTATTATATTATCGCCATATAATAATTGAAGAAATAGATCGTTTGAAGCGAACTATTTGGTTGAAAAATGAATAGTCGTCTTTATTGGTTGTAAAACTGGCCCAAGATGATTGATCCTAAAAAGGATGATGACTAAGGTGAGCAAACTAAAAACAGGTATTATCATTACTGGAACTCTAGTATTGAGCATTAGTGTGTCTGGCTGTGTCAGCGGCCCAACCTATGGTACGGATAAATCATCCGGCCAACAAATGGTTGATGATTTTTCAAACCTTTTCTCATTTAGGACAAATAAAAATTCCGGCATTGAAGTAAAGCCACGACCTGAACTTGTGCGCCCTAATGAGGCAACAAAAAACAATTTGCCAACCCCTCAGCAAAGTGTTGCAAGTGCAGGTTCGCCAGATTGGCCAGAATCACCTGAACAAAGACGCAATCGTTTGCGTGCTGAGGCGACAGCTAATCAAAATAATCCTGATTATGTATCGCCAATCACCAGTTCTCCTGGTAATGCCGAGCGTTATTTATCATCTGGTATTGATGCTGCTGCTGATCGTGCTGATAGAATGCCTACTCAGGCTGTCGCGAAAAAGCAACGCGAAGAATATTTGCGTCGTAAAAAGGAAGCTAGCGGCGGCACCGCAACAGAGCGTAAATATTTGAGTGAGCCGCCTATTGCTTATCGCCAACCTGCTGCCACCGCACCAGTTAATGAGCAAGGTCCGGACGAAGCGCAAAAAGAGCGTGAACGTAAGGCTAAATCAGGTAAGAAAAGCAGCATTTGGCCATTTTAAACTAAAGTATATAATGATTGAATTCAAAGCCAGCTTGTTAGTTCAAGTTGGCTTTTTTGTTATATACCAAATTAATTAAAATAAAATATGCTTGTGGTCGTAGCAAATGCGTTTGATATTTTTAAATATTAAATAAAATGGGTAGAAGCTTGTTTAAAATCAGTTAAGCCTTAGAGTTTGACGTTAAAAGTTTTAAATACAATCAACAATTGCCGGTGTTATTAAAAACTAAAAAATATTAGCTGCCGCTGTAGAGTGCGACTCACCTTAATTTACACTAGTTTATAATATTTAATTTCGCCTAATTAAGCTGTTTAACTAATTTAGTATATTGCGCCAATGATATGCATGGCTAATAGGCGGTTATTTTTAAGCTAAAATGTGGTTTTATTAACCCTTAATCGGATTCTTATACAAAACGGCTTCACACTCTTCCATAAATGCATTAGAAGCTTATATATATGAAAACAAGTACTAAATGTAAGAGATTTATCGCTTTATGGCAGACTTTGTAGGACTTTTAAAAAAAACCATAGACGCACAAAGTAATATGACGCCGCAGTTGCGGCAGCGTATATATGAACGTGCAAAGGCCGCAGTTGAGCGTAAACTTTCTGAAAGTCCGCTTGCGCAAGAGGTTGTCGATGAGCAGCGTGCAATATTGCAGCGTGCAATTGATGAAGTTGAGGCTTATTATCTTGCACAAGAAGGGCTTGATGAGCTTTTGGATTTTTCTTTTGATGAAGACAAATATCAAGAGGAAACCGTAGTCGAAAGCCAACCGCTTGGCACGCTTAAAACTCAACAATATAGTTCTGAAGTTGTCGTTGATCATTCAGCTAATGAAACAGACACAAACGATCAGGAGTTAACGACTGAGCCAAGCATATTGCCTGCACATGATAGCGTTAATGCAAACGTTGATATGGTGTCTCAAAGTTCTGAGGTCTTTAAGTCCGAGGAGCATAGTCTTGATGGCGTTAACGAACCTGCTCATGTGGAGCCACTATCTGATACATTCATATTGCCGATTGCCGATCAACATCGCTTAAGCAATGAAAATAGCGTAGAAGCTACTGAAACTTTCAAAGATGAAACAGTAGCAACCGAGCAAGCACGATTAGAGCTAATTGAGCGTGAACGTGAAGAAGAACGTCGTATTGCTGCAGAGCAAGCTTTAAAGCTAGCTGAGGATCGCGCACGCTTTGAAGAAAATGAGCGTCAACGTGAAGAAGAGCGCAGAATTGCTGCAGAGCAAGCCTTAAAGCAAGCTGAGGATCGCGCAAAATTTGAAGAAAATGAGCGTAAGCGCGAAGAAGAACGCCGAATTGCTGAAGAACAAGTTTTAAGGCAGGCGGAAGAACGTGCAAAATTTGAAGAAAATGAGCGTAAACGCGAAGAAGAGCGCCGAATTGCTGAAGAACAAGTTTTAAGGCAGGCGGAAGAACGCGCAAAATTTGAAGAAAATGAGCGTAAGCGCGAAGAAGAACGCCGAATTGCTGAAGAGCAGGCTTTAAAACAAGCAGAAGAACGAGCACAATTTGAAGAAAATGAGCGTAAGCGCGAAGAAGAACGCCGAATTGCTGAAGAGCAAGCTTTAAAACAAGCAGAAGAACGCGCAAAATATGAGGCTGAGCAACTTCGTCTTGCACAAGAAGAGGTAGAAATTGCACAAAAAGCGCGACTTGAAGCGGAAGAAAAAGCTAAGTTTGAGGAAGAAGCAAAGATAGCAGCTGAGGTAAGCGCTAGCGAAGATGAAGGCGCACGTTTGGCAGCATTGGATCATGCGGCAGCCCAAGAAGCTGCAATAATCGAAGCTAAGTCAAAAGCGCGCGATGAGGAATTGGCAAGGCAAGCGAGTGAACAACATCTTGATGCAAAAGAAAAGGCCGTACTTGAAGTCGATGCTCGTTTGAGTATTGAAGGTGCTAAAACCATCTCGCCACGCAAAACTGAAAACAGTAATTTTGATCCATCTGCTTATCGAGCTTTCGATGGTAATCTTGATATCGCTGCGGAGCGTGATATTGCTGGTGCTCGCAAAGATGTGGCACGCGGTCAAACTGATGATATCATGCCGATGCCACCTTTGGTGCGCGGTTCAGCTACAAAAGCTGATGTTAGCAGCCAAGCTAAAGAGGTAAAGGTGGCATCATCATTAAATGATGATCTACTAACCTCAAATGATCGTTCACTGGAAAAGGGCGATGCATCAATAAGCAAGATGGATGATAATTTTGACCTTGTTTCTGATATCTTCAGTCAATCTTCAAGACGTGAGCAAAATCGCACACGCAGCCATATTGTCATCATTATATTTGTTTTTGCCATTATAATTGCAGCTTTGGCAGCTGGTGTTTATTTTTATTTAGAAGGGCAAAAAAATAGTGCAGTCGTAGAGCCAAAGCCTGCGGTAAGCGAAAATGTCGATGGTAATGCACAGGCAGGAATAACAACACCTGATACCATAGCGCCTGTGGAAGGGGAGAGTGACTCAAATGGAGAAGTCCCTCTTGTCCATCCACCAAAGCCCGCCGATCAGGCGACACAAAGCGATCCTACTGCTTCTGAGCCGGACAAAATTACAACAAGATTATTGCCTGACGGACGCGAAGTTACCGCCGGACTTTCACAATCAGGCGCTGACACAGGCAGTGAAGGTACATCATTAAGCCAAGCAACATCAATTGCTCAACGTAGTTCAGTGGCAAAGTTTTATGAACGTTCAACTTCAATTTTGCCTGCCACTGCTAGTCCCGGTATGGTTGATTGGAAGCTTATTCGTAATAAGGGTAAGGACAACGGTCCTGATGAGCTTGCAATTCGTGGCGATATTATCATTCCTGAAAAGGACTTGTCAGCAAGAATTACAATTCGCCGCAATGATGATCCTTCAATTAGAGCAGATTTTTTGATCGATATGATTTTCATTGTTCCTGAAAATTTTGATGGTGGATCTGTTGCAGATATTGGAAGAGTTTTATTTAAAGCTGCAGAAAATTCAACTGGGCAGGAATTATCTGGCATGTTACCAGTCAAGGTTGATCAAAATTTCTTTATTATTGCAGTATCTTCAAATGCAAGCGGTAGCAACCGCAATCTTAATCTTGACGTGATGCGTCAGTTTCGCTGGATTGCCATGCCAGTTATTTATGAAAATGGTCGTGTAGGTGAGTTTGTCATTGATAAAGGTGATTTTGGTGACAATATCTTTAAACAGGTTATTGATGATTGGATTGCCAAAGGTCAGTGGGCTCAAAATGGAAACATAGCAAATGGTTCAGCTCCAATTTCCGTTCCATCGGTACGGCAACCAGCACAAATTGAGCAGCCCGCGGTTAATCAAGTTCCTGTTCCAACACCTATGCCAAATAATGTGCCGGTACCAAGTACCCCAGCAAATGTTCCTACGCCGAGCTCTGTTCCAGTTCCATCTGCACCACCTGAACAGTAAAATGCCAGAACAATAATTTGATAGTATATTAATTGAATTCCTCAAACTACAAAATAGGCGCTTTATGCTTTAATGCATAAAGCGCCTATTTGTTTGTTTTTATATAATTGGTGCTTTTCTAGGAGCTGTTTGCCCTTGAAAATATAACGAAATCATTAGTCTCAGCAATTTTATGGCACGATACGAAGCAGAGTTATCAATTAAAATGCAATAAGTGAAACGCTAGCTGCAGAATTTTATTTAAGAACAAAGCCCAATGGACTGCAAAAATATACAAGAGTGGAAACGAAGAGTTGGTATATACTCGGTTGAGTTCGGGACGCGTTGATTACAGCTATATTTGTGTATTTTGCATGAAATAAGTTTCCCGATAAATGTGTCGATGAGTCTTTAAAAATTGACATTCTCTGCTTCTCTTCTTCTCGTTATTACGAAAGATTCTTATATTATTTGCTAAAATTAATAGGCGTCTTAGTGACTGCGAGAAGATCTTGATATTTTCAAAATACAAAATTCGATAAAAATCATTCAACTTTACAATATAGATTGTATGAAAAAAATAAAAGATACCCCTTTTAATATTTTATATTCGCTACATATAAGTGAGGAAAGAATTACTTATAATAAAATACTAATATTATAAAATATAATACCATTATTATTATAATTACATTTGGGGAAATTGTATGTCCAATAGTTCATTATCAAATTTACCCCCAATCAATCCAGATATAAAGGTTGCACCAAGTACTACGGCCACGAATAGCCTAAGGCAAAAAGCCATTGCGTTGACATTATTTCTAGTCATTGCGGCAGCTGCAGCCGTTTTTCCATTGTCTAAAGCGATTGATCGCCATCTTTTAGCCGTATCATCGACCACAGAGCTTAGACATTTATGCGATCATCTTTTACTTAATCTTATTGCGCAAACAGAAGCCGAGCGTGCTTATTACCTAACAAGAAATCCTGAATACGATACAAAATTCACGCATAGTACTGAGGAGATTGACCTTAATCTTGGCCAACTTAATAGCATTACCCGAGGCAATGCAGTGTGGCAGGCATGGTACCAAGACGTTGCTATAAATGTTCTGTTAAGGCGGGAATATTTAAAACAATTGATGTCTATCACTCGCCTGCTACCTAATAAGGTTGATGCTGCCTTAAAGCCACGTGTAGAGGAAAGATTAACAACAGGTCCTATTACCAAGCTTATTGTCAATTTCATTGAGCAAGAAGAACATTTACTAATTTCCAATTATGATCGACTTAGGCTTTTACGCTCAATTCTTAACTATATCGCTTTAACCGCAATTATAACCACCTTTGTTTTAGCTTATTTTGTAAATCAGCAGTTAAATCGTGACGTGGAGCAACTAAAAAATTATCAAAATCGTTTGGGATTAAAAAATGCTTTATTGGAGCAGCGTGTAAAGGAGCGCACCAATGAGTTGGAAACTGCAACACAATATGCTGAAAAAGAGCGCCAGCGTGTTGAATTTTTATTGCAAGATGCAAGTCACCGTATTGGCAATTCTTTAGCAACGGTTTCGTCCTTATTATCCATTCAGATCAATCAATCAAATAATGATGAGGTGAAATCAGCCCTTATAGTCGCGCGCGATCACATACAGACTATTGCTACAGCTCATAGGCGGTTGCGCCTGTCGGAAGACATGGATACAGCTGATACTAAAGATTTTTTTGAAACTGTTATAAATGATATTGAGCTGTCTTTACCGCAACCGAAGCGAGCAAGGATTACGATTAAGACCAATATCGAAAGTCTTCGTATTAGCGCCCGTGATGCGACAACTTTGGCAATTATTGCAGGTGAGCTTGTAACCAATGCAGTCAAGCATGCGTTTATACCTCAAGAACCGGGAATTATTGCTGTTACACTAAAAGGACATGACGACGGCACATTGAAGCTCATTGTTGAGGATAATGGCAAAGGCTTCCCAGATGACATGGCTAAAAATAAAAGTCTTAGTGGTAAAGGCTTAGGTCACCTTATCATTTCCAAATTGAGCATGCAATTTGATGCAAAACCAATATTTGAAAATAAACCAGATGGCGGAGCAAGGATTATTCTTGAACTTGAAAACTTGAAACTAGTATCCCGTGGAAATTTTCGCTTGAGATAGGCTATTTAAATTTTTTAGCATGTGCGGCTTTAAAATTTTGTGACCGCACATTTTAAAGTAATGAAGCTATTTTATTTAACGCTGGCATTCTAAAAGTTTCTACAGCATTTCTAAGCGTGTTTTGGACGTAGGTGCTGAAAAAACTTTATCTAATAGTAACAAATCCTCTTCAGTCAAATGAATAGTTAATGCCATGAGGTTCTCATCTATGTGGATTGGATCTGACGCTTTGGGAATAGCAATGATATTTTCAATGCGTAACACAAAGGCAAGTGCAATCGCTGCAGGCGTTGCCCGATATTTTTGGGCTATTTGATGTAATTGTGGATATTTTAAAATACGCGCTTGCTCAATTGGGGAATAAGCCATGATTGGAATGGCTTGACTTTTACACCAAGGCATAAGATCAAACTCTATCCCACGTCGTAAAAGATTGTAAAGCACTTGATCCGTAACAATGGAGTTTGATGGCGCTATCTTTTGGAGTTCTTCCATATCCGCAATATCAAAGTTACTCACGCCCCAATGTTTTATCTTACCTTGTTCTTTCAAGGCTTCAAAACTCTCAACGACCTCTTCTAGTGCAAAAGCCCCTCGCCAATGTAACAGATATAGGTCTATATAATCCGTATCGAGGTTGCGTAAACTACGCTCACATGCATGCTGTATGCGTAGGCGGCAAGCATTCGATGGTAATACCTTGTCGACAAGAAATACATCATCACGAAACCCTTGCATGGCTTCGCCTACCACTTGCTCTGCACCGCCATCACCATACATTTCGGCAGTATCGATAAGGGTCATGCCCCTTTGAATACCATGACGTAGAGCATCGGCTTCTTCGCCCGCTGGCAGACGGCCTTGCCCCATGCCCCATGTTCCTTGGCCAAGAGCCGGTATAGAAATACCGTTAGGTAGTGTTGCAGTTTTCATTAAAACCTCGAATTACAAACTAGTGCATAAATTAGCACAAGACCTTTAGCCGTCTTATATTGCCGCTCTCCCAACTATTTCTAGGGGGGCTATTTGTTAAATATATTTAAAAATATGAATATATTATTTATAAGCAGACATAAAATTATGTTTTACTTAAAAGCTAGGTCTTTTGCCCTAAAAGCTTATGTGTTGGCGTTGGTCAATCAAAGGGGGATGGTTTTGCATTAAAAATGGCGGTTTTATTTAACTTGATAAGCTATTTTTAAAAATTGTAGTCTTTACATGTTAAATTGCTAAAATGTCTTAAAAATACTGTTTTTTGACTAATTATTAAGCGGGAAAAAACTAAAATGACATAATATGCAGTGGTTGAAAATTAGAGCGCTGTAATGATAGCAATATATAAAATATAGTCGATTTTCAGCCTAATTTGTGATTCGATTGACTATATATTGGAAAAAATGCAGGACAATTTGGGGGCTGAAGCTGCAAATATATTAGCTCAATTTATAAAATTTTAACCATATTTCATTGTCGTTTTTATAATATGTCTAAAGACGCTTAAATAACTGTATTTTATGCCTTGCCAGTTGTTGACATTAAAAAAAATTAATTTCATCAGTCTTTTAATATGACATCGATTATCATATTTGGAGAGTGGAATGAAAACGAAACTATCAGCAACGATAGGAGCGCTTATTGTAGGGGTAAGCCTGTTATCGTTAGTACCGCAATCTTTTGCTCAAACTTCAGCCGAGCAAACAGATAGCACTGAAGAAGAAGGGCAAAGTCGCAACGGCAATACTGTGCTATTAGATACGGTTGTTGTTACTGGTACATCTGTTGCTACAAATTTGGTTGATGCGCCTGCCAGTGTTTCCGTTGTTGGGCAAGAGCAGTTACAACAACGTGCAGTGCCTGATATTACTGAGATTTTGCGTACTGTACCGGGCGTTAATGTCGGTTTTGGTAGCGATGGTACACGCGGCATTAGTATGCGCGGCATGGGGTCTGGCTATACGCTTATTTTAATTGATGGAAAGCGTGTTAACGCTGGTCTTACCACGATGCGTCACTATAATGGTGATCTTGATTGGGTGCCAATTGATGCAATTGATCGCATTGAAGTTGTTCGCGGACCAATGTCAACCCTTTATGGTTCGGATGCCTTGGGCGGTGTTGTCAATATCATCACCAAACGTCCAGAAGGTAAATGGACTGGCTCATTAACAACCGAATATATTGCGCCAGCAAGCAGCGGCACAGGTACAACTCGTAAAGCAAAGGGCTTTATTGGTGGTGCAATCGTTCCCGGTCAGTTGGACTTCATGGGGTTTGGTAGCATTGGTCGTCAAAAGCCAGCAAATCCTAACGACCATGATGGCCTACAAGTGCCACGCGGTGTTGATGATTATGATCTTAATGGTCGCTTCACTTGGACACCAAATAAGGATCATCGTTTTGAATTTGAAGGTGGCGGAGCAAGGCAGAAATACAAGCCTTGGCTTGAACCTAACGAAGTAGATAATAGCGAAACTGAAATTCGTCGTGTTCACGGTTCTATTCGTCACATTGGTGATTGGGGCTTTGGAACATCAACAGTTACGGGACAAATTGAAGAAGCCAAAAATCTTCATAATACTACAAACCGTGCCGGTGCAGTCACTGGTTCAACCGCTATTTCCGTGACTACCGCAACTCTTGACGGTAAGCTTTCTATGCCGCTTACTCTGATGGGCTTTAAGCAGGATTTGACTATTGGTGGCGATTATCGTCACGAAAAAATGGTCGATGATGAAAACACCGGCAAGTTAAATACGTGGCTTGGTACAAAAGGCTCACCAGAAACAACAATGTGGACGGCTGCTATTTTTGCTGAAGATCAGGTTCATTTAACTGATGTATTGAAAATGACCCTTGGCTTACGTGTTGATCGCCATGAAAAATTTGGTACCCATACCAGCCCACGCGTCTATTTCAACTATAATGTTAATGACGCTTTAACATTGAAGGCAGGTTGGGCGCAGGCGTTTAAAGCGCCAAATCTACGTCAGCTCAACCCTCATTGGGTGCAAACATCACGCGGTCGCGGCTGCGGTGCTGTGGGCGGCCCATGCGAAATGGTTGGTAACCCAAATTTGAAGCCTGAAACAAGCAATAGTTTCGAAGTCGGCGGCTATTACATGCATTCCATGTTTGATGCCGGGCTTACCTATTTCTATAATGAGATTGATGATAAGATTACCTCAGCTCGCGTCGCAACTCTTATCATGCCTAATGGCACGAAATATGTGCAACAGGTCAATGTCGATAGAGCAAGAACGCAAGGTCTTGAAGGTAATTTCACTCTTTATTTCCATCCTAACTGGACATGGAATAATACGGCAACCTATCTTATTGAGTCAAAAAACCTTGAAACGGGTCAGCCGCTTTCAGCAGATCCAGAATATTCAATCCATACGGAGTTAACATGGCAAGCCCTAGAAAATCTTGCTATGACCGCATCGATGGATTTTTATGGCAAGCAGGTTGATTATACTATTGCAGAAACTTTATCAGCGCAAAATGTTTCCGCTTACAATATTACCAATTTCTCGGTAAAATATGATCCAACCAAGAACTTTACGGTAAGAGCAGGCATTAACAATATTTTTGATAACCAGCCAAAAGCTGAATCAAATTATGCTGAAAATGGCAGAAGCTATTTTGTATCTTTAACCGCTAAATTTTAAAAATATTAAAGCGAGCCGGTATTTGCTATCGGCTCGCCTCATAAAGTGCTTAAAAATTTTATGATAAAGCCTTTGTGATGAAAATCGTATTATAGGCTAGTGCGAGCTTTAAGAGCGGCAGCAAGAGTGCCATCATCAAGATAGTCTAGCTCACCACCCACTGGGACACCGTGGGCAAGGCGTGTTACCTTGACGTTGAACTCTTCAATTAGGTCTGTGATATAATGGGCCGTGGTTTGGCCTTCTACTGTGGCATTTACTGCTAAAATAACTTCCTTTATATTACCTTGTGCAACGCGGCTCACCAATGATTTTATATTGAGTTGATCGGGACCAATACCATCAAGGGGCGATAATCTGCCGCCAAGGACGTGATATTTTACTGCCATGGTACCAGCTCGCTCCAGTGCCCAAAGGTCTGATACATCTTCAACAACAATTAAAATAGCGTCATCGCGTTTTGGGTCACAGCAAATAGAGCAGGGATCTATTGTATCAATATTACCGCAAACTGAACAAACCTTAACATTATCGGCAGCATCTTGCATAGCTTTTGCAAGCGGTGCTAACAATGCTTCTTTCTTTTTAACCAATTGCAATGCAGCTCGCCGCGCAGAACGAGGCCCAAGCCCAGGCACCCGCGCCAATAATTGGATAAGGCGCTCAATTTCAGGGCCAGCTATTGTTTTCGACATAGATATTTATTCTCCATCAGGTGTAACTCAAATAGAGGATGGAGCGAAGCATATCAAGAACGCTTGGCTAAAATTAACTTAAAATTATCCATCGCGTGTTTTGCAAAGATAAATCGGGGTGTTTAATTTTCATGAAATCGTAAAGATCTATAAAGACTTGTTTTTAGGCTTTTTAAAAATAAGTTCGCTATAAATTTAGCATAATGAGGGTGGAAAAGCAGTTATAGCTATTGGCAGCATTAATTTTATCAAGTGTTGTTAAGCATCGCATCAAAGACAGAAATTTGCTAAGTGGTTGATAATTTGTATTGGCTAGCCTTTGGTAAGGTTATAATATTTGGTCTTTTATCATAAAAAATTATCATAAAAGACCAAAATTTGCCTATTGTACAATAACCTTGGTGCCAGTTGGAGTGTGGCTGTAAAGGTCGATCACATCCTGATTGTTTAAGCGAATACAACCTGATGATATATTGCTACCAATTGTCCACCATTCTGGTGTGCCATGTAAGCGGTAAATAGTGTCGCGCCCATTTTTATATAAATAAAGTGCCCGCGCCCCAAGTGGATTATTAAGCCCCGGCTTCATACCGCCAGCATATTGTCTTAGTTGCGGCTGTCGGCGTACCATTGATGCAGGTGGTGTCCAGGTTGGCCATTCCTTTTTTTGCCCAATATAAGCAGTGCCAGACCAGCGAAAACCATCACGTCCAACGCCGATACCATAACGCATGGCTTTGCCATTTGGCATAACGCGGAATAAAAATTTACTCTTAGTATCAACGATCAAAGTGCCGGTTTTTTCTGTGGTTGGGTAACTAACCACTTGGCGGCGAAATTCTGGCTTTATTTTGCTTTGATCAATGGCTGGAATCGTATAGCCCGCATCGCGAACAAGTGGATAGGTTGATGTAAAGCTAGTGGGGCCTTCACTGGTTACACAAGCTGATGTAGCCACTGCTCCTAATAATGCTAAGCCGCTGAATACTCGTTTCAGTTTCATTATATTATCCCATGTTAACTTAAATCATGCTTTATGTATTATGCAGCCTCCCAAAATTTATGCCAAGACTATCCGTGATTGAACTCTGTTGGCTGTATTAGTAAGAGCATGCAGAATAATGATTTGATATGATTAAATATTTAAGCTAATTTGGTGATATAATGATTAATATAGAATTAACCTTGATATACTTTGTTTATTTTTAAGCAAATAAATATATTTATAAATAATTTAAGGGTGAGATCATATTAAATGGCATTTAAATTTTAAAAAAATTGTCAAAGCGATGACATAAGGTTGGCCTTGCCCATTAATATTGTATGTCGCTTGCGAGCAATTTCAAGCTTATTAATAATCAGCGTTTTGCAAGATTTGATATCCAATATAGGATAATTGATGAGCCGCATAAATAGGCATGATGAGATGGTCAAAATACCAAGCTGCATCCCAAATTGGCATAGATTTGTGTCGATCTGATTGCCGCTCTATACGATCGCGAAAACAGAAAAACGCGATGTGATCCTCTTTGTAGCAACTTACGCAGACATTGGCATCTTTATAATAGAGTTCAAACGCTATATCATTGCAGTTCTTGTCGGTGATGAATGATGCAATTTTGGTTTTTAATGATGCGTCATATTTTTCTTGCTGCCAGTCTTCATTTTCATCCTTATAACATGCATAACCATTGGTATCTTGCAAAGACCACCCATAATTTTCAAGATCTCCAATATAAGTTAAAAGCTTCGAGCGTGATTCATCAAGTTGCAGTATTATTGAATAGTTCATAAATCCCATATTGGCACCGTTAGAAATTAGGGTCAGGACTTTAAGTAAAATGGAATAATAATAGCCCTAAAGAACAAGATCAAGTAGAGTTCTTGTGTGTCATAGAGTTGGTATTTTCTATGAGCTGTTTACGTGACATCTATAGGGTTATGTCTATTTTGATAATAATTAAATACTATATGTAATTTATTTATATAAAAAAAATTTATAAATAGGCATAAATTAATTATTTTTAATAAATTATAATATTAAAAAAGTTTATATTAATGATTTTTATAAATTTATAGCTGTTTTTTTCAAAAAATATTAAAATATTACAAAATTTTAATCTTATTTAATGGATTTATTGCAAATAATTAATCTTAATTTTACGGCAAAACACATTTTTGACTTAATTAAAGCTAATTTTAGACATGATTAAATTGAAGAATAGCTTCAACAAATGTTGGTGGGCCACCGGTTGGGACACTAGGTTTTATATTATTATTAATATTATTGTGATGGAGTAAAAAATGAAAAAAATGTTATTTTCTACGATGATGGTTGGTGCTCTTGCTTTGCCAGGTTTGGCATTCGCAGCGCCAGATGCTCCAAAGCCTACAGCTCCTCATGCAGAGCAAGCGCCAGTAGGTAGCGGCCCGCGTGGACATGCAGGAGAAGAACGTCATGCTTTGCGTATGGCTGAACGTCTTTCCGCAATTGAAACAGCAATTGGTATTAAATCTGACCAGTTGGATAGCTGGCGTGCTTATACTGCCGCACTTGTTGGTTTAATGCCGGAGCCGCCACACGCGGATAAGGCGCCTCGCGATGGTGAAACTGCTGACGGACCCAAAGAGCTTATTCTAGGTGAGCGTATGGCCGATCGCATGATTGAACAAGCTGAAAAGGCTAAGGCATTTAAAAAAGCCGCCGAAGAGCTTCGTGAAAAACTTACACCTGAACAATTAGCGCGCTTAAATAATTTAGCTCGTGAAATGCGAGCAGAGCATGTTGGTGACAAGAAGCCTTCTCATGTTAAGCCTGATGGCGAGCATAAGGCACATGCAAAGCCAGATCATGGTAAGCCTTCCCATCCAGAAGGTCAGCATAAACCGCGCCCATAATGAAAATTAACAGCATTGTGCTGTTTAAAATTGACTAAATTACTACCCTGAAAACTCCTAATACTTTACCACGCATCTGTTAAAAAAGCAGCTGCGTGGCTTTTTATAGTAGGCAGGCATAAATCTTAATTTGATTGCTTGGCTGTGCTGAAAGCAATTTTAACCAAAGATGAAAACGTCTTGCTTTAAAATATGCCAAGAAATAAAAGCCATGCTTTAATACGCAAGTTTAAATGGATAATCCAAGGGGTTAGCAGTCGCCGCCCAAATTGTCGCCTTAAGTATTGGTGAGCACATCACGCAAATGCGGATTACATTCCAATTCACGCTCATAGGAAATCTGACAGCTTGCATAGGCTTCTTGCCGTTCAACATTCCAATAGCTTAAGTCGTCAAGAGGAATTTTCTCGCGGCTGACAGCGCATAAAACATAGGTTCCTGGAATTTCAATAACGTAATCGCCACCCTTATATTGAAGCTTAGCTTCATTGCCGCGTAAATTGTTCATATCCATGTTAAAATCCTTTTAGGCGCAGTTTTTATGCCATCATTTTGTATTATCAATAGAATAATTTGTTCGTTTTGCAAATAGTTTTCTGGTGACCAATGTTTTAAATGCAACCAGTGCTTTTAAAAGCCTGTAAAAAATGTTCAATAATCACTTATTGGTTCTAAAGGCTGTGATTTTCATTAAAGCGATAACTGCTTCAAATTGAAACATTCTTCATCTCATTAGAGGCTGTTACACAAGAAAATCAGTGTAAATTGATATTCTCACCTAGAATTGACTTTTAACCGTTCTAATTCTTTGACATTGTGTTAGAATAATTCTATGCATGCGCCTTTAAATAGGTACTTGCCTTGCTGGAATCTATGGTTAGAGAACTAAGGTTCAAGGATGCAAAGCTGAGCGCCGCAAAATAAAGCAATGTTTTAACAGCAGGTTGGTGAAGCTAAAAAAACAATAATTCACCAATATGTTGATAGAGATGGAGGATACCCGCCATGAATTTTGAGATCTCGCGGCGCGCCTTTTTAAAGGGTGCAGGCGCGGGGGTTGCTGTAACAGCGCTTGGCGCGCTAGGTTTTGATGAGGCAGAAGCTGCTGTGCATAGTGCCATTCGTCCTTACCGCCTAGCCGCCACTCAGCAAACCCGCAATACCTGTACCTATTGTTCTGTCGCCTGTGGTATTATCCTTTATGCTAAGGGTACTATGGAAAAGGGTGATGCTAAAATCGTTCATATTGAAGGCGATGTTGATCATCCAACCAATCGTGGTACTTTATGTCCAAAGGGTGCGGCGCTTTTCAATACGGTTAATGCGCCAACGCGTTTAACCAAACCAAAAGTTCGTAAGCCCGGTTCAGATCATTTTGAGGATATTAGCTGGGGCGAGGCTCTGGATAAAATTGCCCGCTATATGAAAGATGATCGCGATAAAAATTTTGTCGAGAAAAATGAAAAAGGTCAAACGGTTAATCGTTGGATTTCAACTGGTTTTCTTGCAGCTTCTGCAACAACCAATGAAACGGCTTTTCTTACCTATAAGGTAGTGCGCTCGTCAGGCATGCTGGTTTTTGATAATCAGGCACGCGTTTGACACGGCCCAACGGTGTCCAGTCTGGGCCCAACATTTGGTCGTGGTGCAATGACGAATGCATGGACAGATATCCGTGCAACTGATCTTGCCATTATTATGGGCGGCAACGCTGCTGAAGCGCATCCTTGCGGCTTCAAATGGGTAACTCATGCTAAAGAGCATCGGGGTGCGAAACTCATTGTTGTTGATCCGCGTTTTACCCGTTCGGCATCGGTGGCAGATTATTATGCGCCTATCCGTCAGGGCAGTGACATTGCATTCTTGCTTGGTGTTATCCGCTACTGCATGGAAAACGATAAAGTGCAGTGGGAATATGTGCGCCATTATACCAATGCTGCCTTTATTATTAAGGATACGTTTGAGTACAAGGATGGTCTGTTTAGCGGTTATGATGAAGAAAGCCGCAGTTATGATACATCTAGTTGGGCCTATGAAATGGGCGATGATGGCTTTGCAAAAATTGACGAGACATTGCAGCATCCGCGCTGTGTCTGGCAGCTTTTGCGCAAACATGTCGCACAATATACGCCTGAATTGGTAAACCGCATTTGTGGTACACCTATAGACAAATATCGTAAAATTTGCGAAATGATTGCCGAATGTTCAAGCCCAACCAAAAACATGACCTCCATGTATGCGCTTGGTTGGACACAGCATTCTAAAGGCTCGCAAAATATTCGTACCATGGCGATGCTTCAGCTTATCCTTGGTAATATTGGTGTACGCGGCGGCGGCATGAATGCCTTGCGTGGTCACTCAAATATTCAAGGTCTTACCGATGTTGGCTTGATGTCCAATCTATTGCCGGGCTATATGAATATACCTAATGAAAAAGAGGTTGATTTAAAGACCTATCTTTCAACCCGCCAATTTAAGCCTTTGCGACCAAATCAGGTAAGCTATTGGAAGAATTATGACAAATTCTTTGTTTCCTTCCAAAAGTCAATGTGGGGCAAAGCTGCAACAAAAGAAAATGATTGGGCCTATGACTATCTGCCAAAGCTAGATATTGCCAATTATGACATTCTAAAAGCTTTTGAAATGATGGATAACGGCCAGATGACGGGCTATTTCTGTCAAGGCTTTAACGCGGTTTTATCCTTCCCTAATCGCGCTAAGGTACAGCGTGCGTTGTCTAAGTTGAAATATTTGGTGGTGATGGATCCGTTAGAAACGGAAACAGCACGTTTTTGGGAAAATCATGGTGATTTTAACAATTATGATCCCAAAGATATTCAAACTGAAGTATTCCAATTCCCAACTAGCTGCTTTGCCGAAGATGAAGGCGCAGTGGTGAATTCTGGTCGTTGGTTGCAATGGCATTGGGCAGGGCAAAATCCTCCTGGTGAAGCAAAGTTTGATACTTGGATTATGGCACAAATTGGCTTGCGCTTGAAAAAGCTTTACCAAGAAGAAGGCGGTGTGTTCCCAGATCCTATCGTCAATCTTCATTGGCCTTATGAAGATCCAGAAGATCCATCGCCTCATGAACTTGCCAAGGAAATGAATGGTTATGTCCTTGAAGACGTTTATGATGACAAGGATCCAACCAAGAAAATCCTTGAAAAAGGCAAGCAGATTGGTGGTTTCGCCGCATTGCGGAATGATGGTACAACCGCAAGTGGTTGCTGGATTTATGCCGGTTCTTATACCGAGGACGGCAATATCATGGCACGGCGCGATAATACCGACTATGACAATGCCGGTCTTTATCAAAAATGGACTTTTGCATGGCCAGCCAATCGGCGTATTATCTATAATCGCGCTTCTGCCGATCTTGATGGTAAGCCTTGGGATAAGGATCGTAAGATTATTGAGTGGGATGGTGAAAAATGGGGCGGTTTTGACGTTCCAGATACTACACCAACCTCTGATCCACGCAGTGTCGGCCCCTTCATTATGAATGCCGAAGGTAGTGCGCGGTTATTCTCATTGGCAGGTTTGCGTGATGGACCATTCCCTGTTCATTATGAGCCATTTGAATCACCAATGACCAATTTGATTGCTCCGCATATTCGCGGCAATCCGGTGGCGCGTATCTTTGAGAAAGATTTAGCTCAATTGGGAGATCGTTCTGAATTCCCTTATGCGGCGACATCTTATCGCTTGACCGAGCATTTCCATTATTGGACTAAGAATAATCCGGTTAATGCTGCTTTGCAGCCGCAATTCTTTGTCGAAATTTCGGAAGAATTGGCGGAAGAAAAGAAAATTGAGCGCGGCGGTTGGGTGCGTGTTTGGAATAAGCGCGGCAGTGTCTTTGCTAAAGCCTTGGTAACCAAGCGTATCCGTCCACTCGATTGTGATGGTCAAAAAGTGCATGTCATTGGTATTCCATTGCATTGGGGCTTTGTTGGCGCGGCGAAAAAGGGCTTTGGTCCAAATTCGCTGACACCATTTGTTGGCGATGCCAATTCCAATACACCGGAGTTTAAGGCATTCCTTGTCAATATCGAGCCATCACGCGCGCCAGTTGATGTAAGTTAAGGAGGAAGAAAATGGTCAATATTAATCCTCCCAGCGAGGGACAGATAAAACCTAAATTTGGTCCTGATGATTACATCAAGGCTTCGGCATCTAATTTGCCGGAGCCTAGCCGAAAGCTTGAAGAAATTGCAAAGCTCATTGACGTGTCACGCTGCATTGGCTGCAAAGCCTGCCAATCAGCCTGTACAGAATGGAATGAGTTAACGCCGCCAATTGAAGAAAATGTCGGGTCGTACCAAAATCCTCATGATCTTTCGCCTGATGCTTTCACTTTGATGCGTTTTTCCGAATGGATTAATCCAGAAACTGATCAGTTTGAGTGGCTTATCCGCAAGGACGGCTGCATGCATTGCTCAGAGCCTGGTTGTCTTGCGGCTTGCCCATCTCCCGGGGCAATTGTACAATATTCAAATGGTGTCGTTGATTTTGTCCATGATAAGTGCATTGGCTGCGGCTATTGCGTTAAAGGCTGTCCATTTAATATTCCGCGCATTTCAAAAGTTGACCATAAGGCTTATAAATGCACTCTTTGCTCTGATCGTTTGGCAGTTGGTCAAGCGCCCGCTTGTGCCAAATCTTGTCCAACTGAAGCTATTATGTTTGGTAGCAAGGACGATATGAAAGCCCATGCGCAAGATCGAATTAAGGATTTAAAGTCTCGTGGCTATGACAATGCTGGTCTTTATGATCCGCAAGGCGTTGGTGGTACTCATGTGATGTATATTTTACATCACAATGATCAACCCCATATTTATGCTAACTTGCCCGATGAACCAAAAATCTCGCCGATTGTTAAAACATGGAAAGGCATTTCCAAATATGTCGGTATTAGCGCGATTACCGGTGCTATTGTTGCCACTGCTGCCCATGCTATGATGTTTGGTGCAAGCCGCGTTAAGAAAAAGGAAGAGATCGAGGCTAAAGAAGCCTTGAAGGAGGCCGAAGATGAAGCTTAAATATTACGAAAAAGGCGATATCGTCACCGATGGCGAACCGGTTATTGTCAACCGCTATACCGTTGGCGCGCGGATTAATCATTGGATCGCTGCTGGTTCAATGATTTTACTTGCTTTAACTGGCCTTGCTATGTATTGGCCACCTTTGTTTTTTATTGCCCATCTTTTTGGCGGTGGTCAGGTTATACGCGCCATTCACCCCTTTATTGGCGTTGTGATGGTTTTGAGTTTCGCTGGCCTATTTTTCCGTTTTTGGCGTTTAAACATTTGGGAAAATTCCGATTTAAAATGGGCTATGCAGGTCCATGATGTGCTTGGCAATCATGAAGAAAACTTACCTGAAATTGGCAAATATAATTTTGGCCAGAAATGTATTTTCTGGGCAATGTCGATGGGGTTGATTATTCTTATCGTTTCGGGCTTTATGGTATGGCAAGCTTATTTTGCGCAATATTTCAGCATTGAGTTGCAACGCTATGCCTTGCTTGCTCACTCGCTCATGGCGGTTATTATTATCGCAATCTGGATTTTCCACATGTATGCGGTTTACTGGATTCGCGGGTCATTGGGCGCGATGATAAAGGGCAAAGTAACTGGCGGTTTTGCTTGGCAACACCACCGTAAATGGTACCGTGCTATTATTGCCAATAAGGATCTTATTAAAGAACCTGAAGAGCAAAATAACACGACAAAGAAATAAGATAATTTAAAGCACTTTGGCTCTCTTAAAGCTAAAGTGCTTTAATCCTTTATAGCGCGGGTTTTCCAAAATTAAGCTATATGTTTTGATAGAATAGCTGTATTAAAACATGCTAGAAATATAGTCGATCACTCTAACATCATAAATATCAGGGTCTAAGGGCCCATCTAATGTTTCACCGGCTAAAAAATTGGTAAATGACATGAATGAAAATTGATGGTAGCAATTATCATTCGCTTTGGCCAAGAAATAAGCATCTATTTCAAAGGAATAGAGAATTGGGTCTTTGTTAAGATATAGTTCACGAACCTTTTGGTAGCATTGCTCTAAATCTTCATCCTTTTGCATCAAAATATGAATGACGATTTCACTAAAATCATAATGCAAGGAAAGGGATGATTTTTTCCATAAATCGCCATCAAACTGTGATAATTCTTGCGTTAGATCATCAACAGGTTTACGCAATTTTTGAATAATAATATTATCATTCATCAGCAAGCTCTTTATCTGCCATTTATAAGATGTTTTGGGCAAAATTTAATGCGGCAATGATTGCAAATTATCCCTATTTAACCGCACCAACAAGCAAATCTTCTGGTTGTTCGATTGATACCCACTGACCGGTATTTTGGGTTGATTGGCGTTTAAGATAAAGATATTCAGTATCTTTCCAATTCAAGACCTTATCGCGCAAATTGTCTAAAATAAAATCACCACGGTCAGTCCGAATAGTGAGAACTGAATGGCCTTCGCCATCAGGTTTACGTACAACGGTGATAAGTAGGCTTGATAGGGGAATACCGCGTTGGTTTAGCTCGCGGCGCTTTAACAGCACATAATCTTCACAATCACCTGCATCAACAGGATAAGCCCAATATTCTTCCTTGCCGTAAAGTTCCATGTCTGTCGCTGGACGGATACGCGTATTGACATCATAATTCACAAACAAAATATTATCCCAAATTTCTTGGGTTAGTTTGATGGCAACAGGATTGCGGTCTTTTTGATTGCACTCTTTCGGCAATCTTTGGCAAAATTCATAATGGCCAATTGGTTGAGATGTAATGAAACCAGTTTTCATGAATGGACTACTGGCAAGCGCAAGGCTACCTGATGTTAGGCAAAAGCTAGTGGCAAGCAGAGCAATTTGGCAGATTTTACGCATTACAACTTAACCTGTTTTAAAATTTAAATCACTTTAACAAAACCATTTGGGGGTAAAACCACTTTGTAACAATGGATTTTAGTCTTTATGGCATGTCTTTGGCGAATTATTAACAAAAGGTTAACACTGCTTAAGGGGGGGCTGTCAATGGCACAAAAGCCACAATTGCATAATTATTAAAAAATGGTTAATAAATAAAATTATTGTAAATCAATTACTTGATGAGTTTTGCAATAATTGTTACAGCTTTAATCAAGAGTTGTTGAACAGAGTATAAGCATCATCCACACCTTAAATTTTAACAAGTTGGTTGGGTTTGGTATAAACATTAGTAGATATGCATATTTCGTATTTTTCAACGGTCTATTAGTTAACGCAAAACGACGGTTCATATAAAGTAGTAAGAGAGTGGTATAGATTAGCTTTCAAGGTGATTCTCACTGATGAATTTATAGAAAAAGGCCTTAGATAAAAGTGTTTGTGCAGTGATTTTTGGTTTAAAAATTTCTTCACTTTCGTATAAAATGCTCTACACTTGCTTTGCTATTTCGCCTATCATTTTTGTTTTACGGTTTTAAGTCTTTAAAAGGAAAGCTATATTATGACAGCTATTTCGCCTCTTGCGCCACAATCCTATCCTGATATGCCAAGCCTAAAAGGCGTGCGCATGGCAACAGCACAGGCTGGCATTAAATATAAAAACCGTACTGATTTATTATTTCTCGTTTTTGATCAACCTGCTGATGTTGCAGGTGTGTTTACGCGTTCGCGCTGCCCTTCGGCAACTGTCGATCATTGCCGCGCGTCGCTTGCCCATGGTAAAGCAAAAGCTGTTGTGGTTAACTCCGGTAATGCTAATGCATTTACGGGTAAAAAGGGCAAGGTCACCACTACAAAAACGGCAGAAGCAGCAGCATCTATTTTATCATGCCGTGAGGATGAAATTTATCTTGCTTCTACGGGTGTTATTGGCGAACCATTGGATGCAAGCCGCATTACCAATGTTTTGGATGGCATGGTTGAAACAATGCGCGAAGATTATTGGCTTGATGCGGCGCGTGCGATTATGACGACTGACACATTTCCCAAAGTGGCAACGCGTAGCTTTGAGATTGATGGCGTTAAGCTCACCATTAATGGTATGGCAAAAGGCGCAGGCATGATTGCGCCTGATATGGCAACCATGTTGTCTTTCGTCGTGACTAATGCGCCAATTGAAAGCACATTATTACAAAAGGCGTTGAGCACTGGTACTGAAATCAGCTTTAATTCAATTACCGTTGATAGCGATACATCAACATCTGATACTTTGCTGCTATTTGCAACCGGTACGGCTTTGGAACAAGGCGTCAAGCCAATAAGCGATGAAGCTGATCCGCGTTTTGCGGTGTTTAAAGCAGCTCTTAATGATGTGTTGCAAGACCTTGCTGTGCAAGTCGCAAGCGATGGAGAAGGGGCAAGAAAGCTTATAAAAATTAGTGTGCGTGGAGCCACCGATAATAAAGCTGCCAAAAAAATTGCTATGTCGATTGCAAATTCGCCATTGGTCAAAACTGCTGTTGCTGGTGAAGACGCCAATTGGGGGCGGGTGGTTATGGCCGTTGGTAAGGCAGGGGAAGAAGCAGATCGTGACCGGTTAGCAATTTGGTTCGGTGACATTCGCGTTGCGGTTGATGGTGAACGTGACCCCGATTATAGTGAAGAGGCGACATCAAATTATATGAAAAATAGTGAAGTATTGATTGGCGTTGATATCGGCCTTGGCAATGGTGAGGCAACGGTTTGGACTTGTGATTTAACTAAGGAATATGTGGCAATCAATGGCGACTACCGTAGCTAATCTTATCCAACAGCTTGAAGATAGTTATTATCGTAGTTGGGTTGCTGAAACGTCTTATTATGACGGTGGTTGGCTGGTGCGCAAAACACCAGACAGCCCATTTAAACGCTTAAATAATGTGACGCCGCTTAATATGGCTGATGATCATGATATTGAGCAGCGAGTGCTTGCCCATTGTGGAAGCCATTTAGAAAAGCCTTTGGCCATGCGGCTTATTCCATTAAGTGCGCCAAAGATTTTAAATTATGTCGAGCGCCACCAGTGGAAAGCTTTGGCGAGTGTTGGGGTTTATGTGTTGGATTTAAAGGGCAGGGATGTGCTTGCAACCTTTGACAATTGCCCAATTGCTGATCTTAACCTATTTGCTGAAAGTGTTACAATTGGCGATATGTCGATAGAAATTGTTGACCCACAGCTTTATGCTGAGATTTCGATTGCCCATCATCAAGCAAAGCCAAGCGAAGTTAAGCCGCTAAATCAATTGGTGCAGCGCTGTGAAGCAAAGTCATATCCGCTGATTTTTAAAATAAATGGCCAAATTTTTGCCAATATATTTTTGGTGGAAGACAATGGCATGATCGGAATGTTTGATTTTGCACTTGCACCAAATATGCGTGGGCAAGGTTTGGGAAGGCAAAGTTTTAATGCTGTTTTGGAATATTTACGGCTTTTTGACGCTATTCGCTTTGTTTGGCTACAAATTGAAAGCACAAATGCAACAGCTTTGCATCTTTATAAAAGCTTTGGTTTTAAAAAAATCTATGCTTATGATTACTATATAGTCGATTAAAAATTTAAACGTGAAATCCCACATCACCGTGATATTGGAAATTATATGAAAAAATTATTATTGGTTGTTGCTTGCGCACTTATTGATGCCGATAATCGTATTTTATTGGCACAGCGACCAGAAGGTAAAAACCTTGCAGGGCTTTGGGAATTTCCAGGCGGAAAGGTTGAACAGGGCGAGGAGCCAGAAGCAGCTCTCATCCGCGAGCTTCATGAAGAACTTGGCATTACCACTAAGATTGATTGCTTAGCGCCATTAAGTTTTGCGAGCCACACTTATGATGATTTTCATTTATTGATGCCACTCTATATTTGTCGGCGTTTTGAGGGGATTGCGAGCGGACGCGAGGGGCAAGCGTTAAAATGGGTGCGGGCGGATAAGTTACAAGATTATCCTATGCCTCCTGCAGATCTGCCCCTTATTCCAGTTTTACGTGACCTTTTGGGATAACTATTTGGAGAGAGCTGGGCGACGCATGAATTTGGTTCGTTGCGATGGGTAGACCATTTGCCTTTACAAGACACTATTCCGTGTCAGTCACGGATTTACCAATATAAAGGTGCGGATCAAGATTAACCTTAGCGCAAAATAGATATGTGACCTATTAGAGTGATGGGCTGTGTCATCATTTGTCTTCACCAAAAAAAGATATTTCAAAGCCTAACTCTAAATTCATTTCCGCCAAAAGCGCCATATGTTCCGGCCAAATCATTGGACCGCCATCTCCAAATTTCGACCACCAGATGCCTTTAACATACATCTGAATTTTTTCATCTTTTTGCAAATGTAGTAAATAATTTTTTGATGGTTTCAGCTCATTCAATAACCAACCTAAATGCCTTCTTATGTCTAGAGAATTCACAAAATCTTCACTGCTCAATAGCCATAAAGAGTTTTGATGTGTTTTTTTTATGCCCCTCGATGTTATCCGAATATCGCCCTTTTGGAATGATTGTTTTGGTTGAATATTCATTCCTTGGGTTATGTCTAATATTGAATAATCATTAGGATATATTAACAAAGAAACATAACATTTTTTACATGTCGCATAATCATCATCAAATTGGTTTGACATATAACTATTTCGTATATTCAACAACTATAATACCCATTCTTATTTTATTTATTAATATCATTAGCGGTAACTTAAGAAATATAAATATCATATTTTTTCTTCGTGAAAGAAACATATTAATATCTTTTATTTAGTAATATTAAGTTCGGGCTAGTAAAGTTTAACCAGTAGTCATTTTCTTACGCAAAAAAATATTTTCAAAAATAATCTAAATATTGGGCAATGCTGATGTAATATTTTCCATTCAGGTTTTGAATTCGTATCTATGCTTTTTTAATATATAGAGATATTGAACGATTTATACTAGAAGGAGAAATCATTATCTATAAAAGCCTTGATGTTAATTGAAGTTTTTATTTACTGGTACGCGAACTTTTAAATTAAATGGGTGTGTCCAAGTATTAAATTGATTGGAAAATATAACTTCAACATTAATAAATTTCGAGCTATTAGTATTCAAGTACTTAGCATATGCTAAAAAAACGAGTTCTCTTTTCCCATTGGGTTGTAAAATTTCTTCTTTAAAATGATCAGAAGGAAAATAAGCTCTTCTAGGCATGTTCGATATATCATTTCCATTTTCATCATAAATTTTTACGTATGTTCGATAGAAAACCTCTGAAAATCTACCTACAACTGGCTTATTTTTTGATTTTAAAGACAGAAACATTCTTGATACAATTTCAAGGTTGCCATCATCATATTGATTGATATCTAAAACCTTAAACGGCTCTGCTTTAACACCAATTTCAATATCACCGACGTTAATCATTTTTTCTACATAGGGTATATTATCAGACATATTTATCCTTCTAGAAGTTTGAACAAAGACTATATTTTTTGCTTTCTGCTATATGGTAACTAATTTAAATTAAAGGAAAAATATGAAAAAATTAAGCCAGCGCTTGTTCTGGAGCGGTTATTGGGAGAGTGATGTTGATATTAGCAGGATTAGTTTTTTATAACACTTTTTTAACCAATAAATATATTTTATTTTGCTTGAAAAATGATGAATATTCAGTATTTTTATTGTTATAATACTGTTTTTAAACGATTTTATTTTAAACTGGCTCTTTTTGTATGCATGGCGCTCACGTTTTAATAAAGAATGTTTTCGCTTTTGACAGGCTTTTTGCGGTGAATCGATGCATAATGCCAATATGCGATTATTTTGTTGTAAATGTCATACAAAATAATTTGGGTGTCATATTAGAGCAAATTTGGCGTTTCCGCCTTAATTGTTCCGTAGCTGCAGAGCTTTTAAGAAAAGTAAGACTTCTTAAATAGCGAGTTTGGAGTTAATCATGCGTCATGCAAAGAACGTAGAATTTGAAAATATTGGCTCCATGGCTGGCGAATATTCCATGAAAGCTGGTGTTGGTTTTTTACGCGTTGTTCTGTTATTTGGCATGGCTGCTGTAATGTTAGGGCTTATTTTGGTGCCTCTTTTAATGCAGCGTGCAGATCACCAGTGGTCTGGTAATCTTTACCCAAATTTACCAGATCGAACTATTACTGGATCAATCAAACCCAATAATGATTCATCTACAGTAAAAGCAATTTTGCCAAATCAATAAACTTTATTGCTTAAAGGCATCAAAAGAAAAACTGTTTAAAAGCGGCTTTTAAGCCGCTTTTGTTTCTTCGCTCTCTGGAATAAATAGATTAAGCAAAATTGCTGTAACGCCGCCCATGGCAAGTGGTGAGCGCATAAGATCGGCAATAACAACAGGTACAGCGCTAATAAAGCTTGGTACAGTTTCAATGCCAACCCATGAAAATAAATGGGAAATCATTAAATTTACTGATATTGGGAAAGCTTCTATAAATTGTGGTACTTGTGCAATGCCAAGGCCTAATGCCAAAGATACAGCAATAATCAGTAAAGCACGGCGATCAAGATTAATGCTTGATAGGATATTGATGCCTGAGGCGGCAACCGAGCCAAACATGATTAAAGTTGCACCGCCAAGGGCTGCTTCTGGCAAGGACTGGATAACAGCCGAAAAGATTGGGAATAGACCAAGAATCACCAAAATTGCAGCAATCCAAAGGCCAACATAGCGGCTAGCAACACCAGTTAATTGAATGATGCCGTTATTTTGCGCAAAGACGGAGCTTGGGAAAGTGTTGAAAAAGCCAGCAAGCAACGAATTGGCGCCATTGACTAAAACGCCGCCCTTAATGCGTTCCATCCATTTAGGACCCTCAACTGGTTCTTTGGAGATTTTACTGGTTGCAGTAATGTCGCCAACCGCTTCAAGCGATGTAACAAGATAGATAACAATCATTGGAATAAATAGCGACCAAGAAAATGAAATACCAAAATGCATAGGGCGCGGTATTTCAAAAATTGGGGCTTGTGCTAAGGGGACAAGATTTAAATCACGCATGAGTGCTGCTAGAATATAACCAACCACCAAAGCGAGCATAATCGCACTAGAGCGAAGCCAGATGTAATTCATACGATTAAAAATGATAATAAGAATAAACACGGTTAATGAAAGTATGAGATTATCAGGGCTGGCAAAAGTACCGTTTTTCATGGCTGCATAACCGCCACCCATGCTTATCAAACCTTCCTTAATGAGGGAAAGGCCGATAATTAAAACAACAATGCCCGTCACCAATGGTGTTACCATGCGCCGCACAAAGGGTAAAATGCGCGAAACGCCCATTTCAATGAAAGAACCTGCTATAACCACACCAAAAATGGTTGCCATAACTTGCTCAGCTGGAACGCCTTTTTCTACCATAAAAACGCCGCCGGCAATAAGTGGGCCAACAAAGTTGAAGCTTGTTCCTTGTACAATTAAAAGGCCGGCGCCAAGTGGGCCAAATTTGCGACATTGCACAAAGGTAGCAATCCCAGAAATCACCAGTGACATCGACAGGATCATTGATGTATCACGATCATTAAGCCCAACAGCGTTACAGATTAAAAAACCCGGTGTAATAATCGGCACAATAATCGCCAGTAAATGTTGAAAAGCCGCAAAAAACGCAATATGCGGCTTTGGACGAGCATCCATGCCATAAATAAGTTCACTATTGTTGGGTTGCGTTATTGGTGCTTCTTGGGGCGATGTCATGATGGGCCTATTTAATTGACGCGAAATTTAGAGGGTAAACTCATTTAAAGGCAGTGTTGATTTAATTATTGTGTTTTGGATTAATTTGCTGGGCAAACGAGCGATATTGGGTGAGGGCGCAAACCAGGTGATAAAATATGGAGGCAGGCACCTGATTGGAGCGGCCGCGGCCATCTTCGTCAATCATGTCAATCCAAAGACCTTTGGGCGCAGCATCTATATGCCAACGGAATAACCGCCCGACCCGCGCTTCAATTTCTGGCTTTAAGTCGGGTCCCTGATTGCCATCAAGGGCAATAGCAGCTTTAATTACTTCGGTTTGTGGCCAACTGCGCGAATTGCGATCAATCGGTAAGCCAGAGCGTGAAACAGAATTATAGGCAAGGCCAGTTGCACGATTTAAACCATTGGCAATGCCAAAAGCGTAAAGTTTGCGTGCGAAAGGCACTAGGTTCTCGCAAGATTTTTTGGCCTTGGCGCAAAGATTTTGGTAGCTAATAAGCAATGAAGCCCATTCAAAATGGTGGCCGGGCTCACAAATGTCGCCAGGTTCGCCGGTTGCTATACGCCATTCATCATCAAAAAATTCGCCTAATGTCCAGCTATCTCGATCAAAGAAATGGCTTTTAAATAAATCCACAATACGCGATGCTCTTTGTAAATAGTCGATGTTTCCAGTCACATCATACCATGCGAGAAATGTCTCTAATAAATGCATATGGGGGTTAGAGCGCCGCCATTGTCGCTCGCCATTGGGTGTTTCAAAAAAGCCTTTGCCGCCTTTATCGCTTAAATGGTCATCTAAAAATGCAAAACTATTAATGGCAGCAGGCAAAGCTTTTTTATGGCCGGCCTTGTGGGCATGGGCAAGCGCCAACAAAACAAAAGCTTGGTCATAAAGATCTTCCACGGGATTTAAGATGTTGCCACTGGCATTAAAACTGGAAGCCCAACCGCCATTTGCCGTTTGTCCATGCTTAAAAATAAAATCAAGCCCATGGTCGATAAGCTGCTGCGCTGGCCCATCCCAACCCATTTCACCGGCTATAGCAAAGGCATAAATTTGCCGTGCCATGGTACGCATCCGCCGCTCGCCAATAATCGGCAGGCCATCAAGCCCCAATGCTTCATAAAACCCGCCCTTATCATCAACGCCGCGCGTTGACCAAAGTGGCAAGGTTTCGTCAAATAGCCAATGCTCTACCCTTGCATTATAACTACCAGCAATCGGCATGCGATCCGGCGCGGGAGTAAATTTGGCTTCTAAACGGCCGGATTTTTCTAAAGCAGCCACAACTTCGCGTACATTTTGGCTTTGGCTAACGGGCGCAACAAAGGTTGCATCACTGGTGGCAACTACTGCCATGTTGCGCAAACCAACCGCTGATAAAAGCCCCCCTTGCGAACGTAAATATGAGCGCTCACAATCAATCGCTACAACATCGCCAATGATGACATTACCAAATTCATCACGATTATTATTTTCGCCTTGCGCGTCGAGCAAGGATTGCCATGAACCTAAATCATTCCAGTGAAATTTGGCGCGAACAAGGGCAATATTTTGCGCATGTTCCATAATTGCATAATCCACCGAGGTTGAGGGGATTTCTGCATAATCATCAAAAGGAAGCCAAGTACCAGAAATGTCGGTTTTGGCGGCGTTTAAGGCTTTTGCGGTCTTATGCCATATATCAGCAGATAGTTTTAAAAAACTTTCTTGCATGGTTTTGGCACTAAATAGAAAAATACCAGAATTCCAAAGGAAATTACCCGATGCAACATAGTTTTGTGCGGTTTCAAGGTCGGGTTTTTCAACAAAGCGCTCAACATCAAATACATGATTACCCAGAGCTTTATTATTATCTTTGGCTGTTTCAATGTAACCATAACCAGTTTCCGGCTTGTCGGGCGCAATACCAAAAACAACTATTTTGCCATTTTTCGCGGCAAGTTTGCCTTCATTAATTGTCGTCCAAAAATCATCATTCGTGGATATTTCATGATCACTTGGCACAACAAGAACAAGCGCATCTTCGCCTTGCTCATTAAGCGCAATTTGGCTAGCAAGCGCGACGGCTGCGGCAGTATTACGACCAATTGGTTCAAATATTGGGCGGCCACCATTTAAGGGGAGGCCTGCAATATCTTGACCAAGTCGGCTTGCATGGGCTTCAGATCCAATAAGATAAATCGGTGTATCGCCGTGATGATTAAGACGGCTTACCGTTTGCGATAGCATAGAGCCATGGCCGGAAAAATCATGAAACTGCTTGGGGAAATCTTCACGCGACAGAGGCCAAAGACGAGAGCCAATGCCGCCACTCATAATAAAGCTGATAATTTTTCCCGTCATGGCATTCTCCTGCAATACCGCAAGGTCAATTTGGTGAATTTACCTTGCATATTTAGCCAATAAATAACTAAGTGGTTATTGGATGTCTTTATAGGCTGATACAGTTTTTTACAAATTGAAAAGCGCCAAGCTATCCAAATTATAATTTATGGGAGAATCTATATCATTTTTATAAGAAATTGTAACAGGTTTTGCTAGGAGAAAACTTATTAAAATTACGAGCATATCTAAATTCCCTATAAAAGATTTCGATATGCTCGTATTATGAAACGGAGGCATTGTTATTTTAAAATTTACTTCTAAAACCAAGATTGCCCTTTAAAGAATAACTATTGCCAATATTTTCAAGAGATGTATTGGCAGAGGCTTCGCCATATATCGAATATTTATCATCGGCAAAGTTATAAGATCCCCCAAAGCCAATGCCAGCAGACCATTTGTCTAATTGCGACACAAATTTTGCATCACTCACATTAACCTCTGATCCATCTAAAAATTCATAGTAAATATTAGCAATTCCATAAATGAGGCTGCGGTTCATAAGGCCTTTATTACCTCTAACAGATCTTTCGCGTTCTAAAGCAAGGCCTATACGTGTTTGTAAGCTATCAGCTGAATTGAGATTTACTCTGGTATTATAGCGGTCGTTAAAGCTCTTAAAATCGATATTTGAATACATCAATTGTGCTTGAGGTGTCAGATTTAGGCTGTTTCCAATGGCAATTTTTTTACCAGCTTCGGCAGATAGTGCATAACCAAATCCTCGGTTGCCACTCACAAGATTTTTATTGTGGAGTTTAGATTGCAGGTCACTATTAAACCAGGTCAATTGTGTTTGGCTGTCAATATAAAAACCAGTGTCATTATACCAAGTTAAAGTACCACCAAAGCCATAGCCATCGGTAGTAACTGTTCCGTCACCATAGTTTTTAAGATCGCTCCAATGCCAATCGCTATTGGTCTTGCCACGTGTATATTGTACATTGATACCAGCAATCAATGTGTTGTTAGGGGTTTCAATCATTGGCGCATCGATGCCAGCTTGCATTCGGAAGGTATTTTGATCGAATTTTGTATCGGTGGTGGAGTGCTTTGGATCCACCTTATTATATCCTCCTTCCATTTTTATCCAAAATCCAGTTGTATCCGACGCAAAAGAACTATTAATTATTGAATCTAAGTCAACAGTAGCATTAGATTGAAGCCATGAACGATTTCCCACACGTTGTTGTAAGGTGGGCAGAGCATTTAACGCTAATAAAGTTTGCGGATAGGCTTCATAAATAGGAACACCAGGTTGGTATATGCGTTTTGTTTGTTGAGTTACACTACGTAAATACCAGTTTCCATCATCTGGTGTGCTTGCACCTCCCTGATAGAGGCTGTAGATATAAGCACCAGCGACCATCGCTTGTTGACCATTATATGTTGTATCACCATTGATCATTGTAAACATTGCATTTGATTGGCCATTGACCTCAATGAGCTTAATACCTTCAAGCGTTTGTGCGCCAGTACCACCAATGTTGGTTACACTAATATTGCCAGTACCCGTCGTATTATTTTCCACAATTAGTCGGTCTGTTTGTGATGAATCATCACCTAGAGCGGTATTAAAGTGAATTGTTCCATTATTGGTCGAATAGCTTTGTGTTTGAAGATTTTTAAAATTATTAGCTGTCGGTACTTGGAAGGCTATAGTACCATTGTTCGCAAGCTCTTGAGTGATGGTGGAGCTTGCGGTTACATTCCAAAGACTATTGGCATCTAGAGAGACATTGGTTGCATTAATAGCCTGACCGGTTAAGCGACTAGAAACTAAAGCAATGTTTGCAATATTTTGGTCATCAACAATGATGTTACCGATCATATCTGAATTTTGTGCATTGAAGTTGATGCGGCTATGGCGAGCTATATCATCATCCATCGCATGCAGCAAATTACCCGCTTTTGCCTCAACTGTAGTGATATCTTTAAAGTTAAGATTTAAGCTTACGCCTTCCGCGCGAATGACATCGCCATTTTCAGCAATGATAGAGCTACCTGACACAGAAATATTATTATCCTTTGCAATATTTTCTTCTGTGCCATTGTCCCAATGCCCTGCATATATAGCAGCACTGTCCTTGCCAGATGTTGTAATTGCAGTGTTTTCGACATTAAGCGTACCATTTTCATATGCGGCTAGCCCGTATGCATTTTCCCCATTAACAGTGATGGTACTATTAATTATGGTTGAACTTCCGCCGCGAGATGCACCAATGCCGAATGCTTTTGATCCAGAAGTTTGAATGGAGACGGATGAAGCTTGGAGAATTGACCCATCATCTTCAGCTGCCAAACCACGGCTTTCATCACCCGTTGTTGTAATAGTGCTGTTTGTTAATGTAATTTTAGAACCTAATTCAGCAAATGCACCGATGGCATTTAAACCGTTGGTTCGAATGTTAGCTGAGTTAATAGTAATAAGTGAATTGTCATCTGTTGCTCTAAAGCCGTCGGCATATTTGCCGTTTGTTGTCACTGAGCCACCCTCAAAAATGATATGGCTGCCAGCACCCGCATGAGCAGCGTAAGCGTATTCACCTTCAGTTTGTATAGTACCATTTTTGAAAATAATGGTTGCGTTATTTATTGTGTAAAGTCCTTCGTTATTGTCGCCACTGGTGGTGATGCTGACGTTTTGAGCTGAAATAAGCGAATTTGCGCCATTTGCATTTAGTGCATTACCACCATTTACTTGAGATATAATATTACCGCCGCCATTTAAAAAAATTTGCCCGCCCGAACGAGCATAAACATTTGAACGGAATTGGGTTGTTAGAAAATCAACCGCACCATCAATTGTAATATTGCTGCTAGTTTCTGCAGTAAGATTATTGTTTAACGAATGAATTTTTGTATCACCGCCAAAATAAATCGTTGAATTATTTCTGGCCACAATGGCGTTTTCGACGTTTTTATTTAAAACAATATCAGTTTTACCCTTTATTATAACGCTATAAGCATTATCGGTTTCAACCGCAGCGTGAATACTATCTGTTGTTTCTAAACGTGCGGTGAAATCGCCATTAATTGTAACATTAGCTGGTATATCATTCGTAGCAGTATATTTACCTGCATAGATACCACGCACGCCGCCATTAGCTGTGCCAACATATGTATCAAGTTTTAAATTCAAGTTGTTAAAATTTATCTGACTGCCGCCCATAGCAATAATATGGTGAGCATTATAGGGATAGCCTTGGACGGTGACCGTTTCTTGAGTGAAATTCAAAACACTTCCTTCGCCAATCGCATATACAGGCCAACGCCCCATATAAGAAGTTTGATTGGCATAGCATGTATCGCCGTCCCGAGCCGAAGCGCCAACTGCATTGCTTCCAGGTGTCCAAGAATTGTCAGTACATGATGCCCAAGCAGCTGTTGGCATCATGGATAATAATGTTACTGGTAAAAGCAAGTATTTAAATTTTTGATATTTTTTGAGTATTTTCATTTTCGCCCCCGCAAAAGACTTTTAATGATTAAGTTAAAAAGGTAAATGCGGCGTTTCTATTCGATTAGAAAAGAAAATGCAATGCTAACTACATCTAGTTTTAAATAGATGACATCTTATTTTTTATTTAAATCGTATTTTTATGCCATAAAATGGCATGTTTATTTGCTTTAAATAAGTCTAAACAAAAAACCGATTTTATATTTATTTTATTTTGTTGCAAAATTGCATCAGATTAAAACATTGTTTTATTTTTACTATAAAAGAAAAAACTTTTTGTATAAATTTTATTTAATAATAATCTTATAAAATATTGTTTATGATTGTTAATATTATAAATTATTTATAATTGATTGGCTAGACTAATTTCAAATTGATCGTTTTGATAAGTAATATTTAAATAAAATTTTGTTTCTTATTTTTTAAATTAATTGTTGGAAAAGTGTATATGAAAAATGTATTTTGAATTTGCATATTTCCGATTAAGTATTGTTCTTAATAGTAATAATAAGACGAATAACATTTTGTTTTTCTAAGTGCTGCGTAATGCCTTTATTTGAATGCATACAATTTGATTGCCAATTTTTTGCAAATCAAAAGTTTTGCCAGAATGTAGCCATTCATTAATAATACCGCCGATAACAGCTACGAGTACACGCGCCCCATCTTCAGGCGTGCAATTTGTGTTGAGCATGTTGCGGTCTTTAGCGACATGGAGCAAGCGAATAAAAAGGTCTAGCATGCTATTTTGCGCTTGGCGCAGACGCTCCACCATTTCAGAAAAAGCGCCAACATATTCGCAGCGTTGGGTAATAATAGTGACAATCCGTTGCTGTTGCTCATCCTCGCTAAAAATTTTGAATGCACGTTCTGCTGATTTTTCAAGAATGTTAAGAGGATTAATAGAATCACTTTGCTGTGCTTCTTCAATGAGGCTTTCTTGCGGGAAGCGGACTTTTTGAATCATGGCACGAAATATTTCTGCTTTATCGGCAAAATGGAAATAAATAGCACCGCGTGTAACGTTGGCACGTTTTGCTATGTGTGCAAGGGTGGTTTGTGAAACACCTTGTTCAAGGAAAAGAAATTGCGCTGCAGTAATGATAGAATCGCGGGTTGCTGCCGCCTCAGCTTTTGTACGTCGCATATATGTTCCAAGTTAATCAATAAATATCAAATGCTTGCTTATATTGTTTAGGCAATTACGATTTGTTGGTGAAGCATTATTGTGCTAAGCATCAGATGTTTTTATACGATAATAAAGGGGCGGTTTTGTAGTAGCATCAAGAATCAGCGTTTTTACAGCTTTTGTGTTTCTAAGATCATTTTTTTGTGACCATTAGTAGGAGATAATAACTATCGACTTTTACCTAGGCAATGGGATAATTACAATATAAGTTCAATTATTTACTTGAAGCATGTATAGGCCATATTATTAGTATTTTAACGCTTGATTGTAGGGTGTAACAAGGTAAATTTAACAAAATATTCAATTTACCTTCGATTTCACCTATTTACAAACATTGGTGTCGGTATATTTTAGGCATATCATGATATAGAGGTCTGATCAGACATGAATTTTTTAAAGAAATTAACGATGGGCATTGCAATCAGTGCTACCGGTTTGAGTTTAGTGGCATGCGGTCAGGAACAAAAAGCCCAACAACAAATGCCCCCTCCTAATGTTTCCGCTGTGACCATTGATAAGCGTGAAGTTCCTATCACCTATGAATATGCTGGTCGTGTGGCTGCCTATCGCGAAACTGAAGTGAGAGCGCGTGTTGGTGGCATTTTATTGCGCCGCAACTTTATTGAAGGCAATGAGGTAAAAGAGGGCGATGTTTTATTTGAAATAGACCCTGATACATATGATGCCGAAGTTGCTCGTCAAAAGGCAGCGGTCGCACAGGCTCAGGCGACTTATGATCAATCACTGCGCGATGCAAAACGTGCGGAAGAATTATTAAAACAACGTGTTTATAGTACGGCGCAGCGTGATCAAGCTTTTGCAACGCGCGATGCCAATGCCGCAAGTTTGCAGCAGGCGCAAGCGATGCTAAAAACAGCAGAACTAAACCTGCAATATACGAAGGTTACAGCGCCTATAAGTGGTGTTACCTCTAGGGAACAAGTCCCTGAAGGTAGTCTTATTAGTGCCAATGGCTTGCTAACGAGCATTACTCAAAGTAATCCAATTTATGTTAATTTTTCCTATACAGATAGTGAAGCCAAGGCCATTCAAAAATTAATGGCTGACATGAATGCCCGCGGCGAAAAAATTGATAAATTACAGGTAAGAATTACCTTTGGTGATGGCAGTGAATATCCAGAGCTTGGAACAATTGATTTTACCTCGCCAACTCTAGATGCGACTACAGGTACATTGGGTGTACGTGCGGTCTTTAACAATGATAATCGGCAGTTGGTTGCAGGACAATTTGTACGCGTTACTGTACTTGGACTTAAACAGGATAATGCCATCGTCATTCCTGAAGCCTCGCTATTGCAAGATGCAACCAATCAGTATGTTTATATTATTGACGAAAATATGAAATTGCAAAAACGCGTTGTTAAAGTTGCGCGCGAGGTTGAGGGACGTAATTGGTTGTTAGAGCCTGCAACCAAGGTAATGGTTGATGCACCGGCAGCTCAAGCAGCTCCAGCTGCTGCAGCGGGGCAAAAGGAAGAAAGCCAAACCAAAGCAGATAAGCAAGTTAAGGCTGGTGAAACACAAACGGTTACACCACAAAAAATAGAGGAAACTATTGGCCTTATTGGTGGCGAACGTGTTATTAGCGATGGTATTGTTGGGGTTCAAAGCGCCATGGCTCGGAAAAAACCGGGTAGTGATGCAATCGGCAATTTAACAACCCTTGATGGAAAGGCATTGCCTCAGCCAGTGCAAGGGCAAACAGAGCAAGGGCAACCAACAAAAGACCCATCTGCAAAAACCCAAGCTCCTAATGATGATAAAACCCCTAAAACGGGTGAAAAACAATGAATTATGGTTTTTTCATCAATAGGCCAGTTCTATCTGCCGTTTTATCAATTGTAATTGTTCTTGCTGGTATTTTATCTATTCCTAATTTGCCCGTGGAACAATATCCAGATTTGTTGCCGCCTCAGGTTACAATTTCGGCGCAATATCCAGGAGCCAGTGCGCAAACGCTTGCGCAGACTGTTGCTGTTCCTCTTGAACAGCAAATCAATGGCGTTGAAGACATGATTTACATGAACACGGTGTCTAATGCGCAAGGTACATTGCAAATCACCGTGACTTTTAAGCAAGGAACTGATGCAGACCAAGCAACGATTAATGTGAATAACCGCGTGCAACGTGCGTTGACGACACTACCACAAGAAGTTCAGCGTTTGGGTGTTTCGGTGGTGAAACGTTCATCGTCCACTCTTGGTATTGTGTCTATGCAGTCAGATACAGCATCCTATGATCGTACTTATGTTGGCAATTATGCATTGCTTAATGTAGTGGATGATATTAAACGTATTTCAGGTGTTGGCGATGCGCAAGTTCTCGGTAGCATCGATTATTCCATGCGTATTTGGTTGCGTCCTGATAAATTGGCGCAATATAAGCTTATTCCATCAGATGTTATAACAGCAGTTCAACAACAAAATGCGCAATATGCTGTTGGCCGTTTCGGTGATAGCCCAGATAGTCAATCGGGGGCTTACACCTATTCTGCGACGACCCAAGGCCGTTTGATTTCGGTAGAAGAGTTTGGCAACATCATTTTAAACTCTGATGAAAATGGTTCGGCCTTACGTTTAAGGGATGTTGCACGCATTGAGCTTGGCACACAACAATATGTCGTTGATACCAAGCTTAATGGTACCCCGATGGTGCCGATTATGATTTATTTGCAACCAGGTGCTAATGCGTTAGCCACCATGGAAAGCGTTAAGTCGACGATGGAGGAACTTTCAAAGAATTTTCCTGCCGGCATAACTTTTGACGTTCCTTATGATACTACTAAATTCATTGTTGTTTCAGTCGAAGAAGTTATTCATACTTTCATCGAAGCGATTTTGTTGGTTATTGTTGTTGTTTTCATTTTCCTACAAAATTGGCGAGCAACTCTTATTCCGCTCATCGCGGTGCCAATATCAATCATTGGTACATTTGCGGGTATGTATGTTCTTGGCTTCTCGATCAATATGCTAACGCTTTTTGGTTTAGTGCTGGCTATCGGTATCGTCGTCGATGATGCTATTGTTGTGCTTGAAAACGTTGAACGCTTGATGAGTGAGGAAAAGCTATCGCCCCATGATGCAGCGGTTAAATCTATGGCTGAGGTGACTTCGCCTATTATCGCTATTGTTCTGGTGCTTTGTGCTGTGTTTATTCCAGTGTCCTTTATGGGTGGTCTTGCTGGTATCATGTATCAGCAATTTGCGATTACGGTTGCAATTTCAGTGGTAATTTCAGGGCTTGTTGCTCTGACACTGACACCAGCTTTGTGCAGCTTGCTTTTAAAGCCAACCCATAAGGAGCCGATTGCACCTTTCAGAGCGTTTAATAAATTATTTGATGCAATTACTGATCTTTATATGCATGGCGTCAAATTTTTCATTCGTTATGTCGCAATTGGTATTGCGATCTTCATTTTTGTTTGCGGATCTGTTTTCTACCTATTTGAAAAAGTTCCAAGCTCACTTGTTCCAGCTGAAGATCAGGGCGTCTTAATGGTATTCGTGACGCTTCCATCAGGCGCGTCGCTTGACCGCACCTCGAAAGTTATGACGCAGGCCGAGGCGATATTAAGTCAAAATAAGGCGGTTGATTCAATTGTTTCTATTGCCGGTTTTGATTTGCCATCAAGTGGTCTTAAAACCAGTGCTGGGGCTATGTTCCTAACACTGAAAGATTGGAGTGTTCGTGGTAGTGATCCAACGCAGGATCCTCGTCAAATGCCAGGTCCAATTATGGGGGCAACATTTGGAATTCAAGGTGGTTCTGTTTACCCAGTCAATCCACCACCAATTATGGGGCTTTCAATCTCCAGTGGTTTTGAGCTTTATATTCAAGATCGTAGTACCGGTACAGCGCAAACAATTGAAGAAACGTTGAAAAAACTTAATGACGTGACGCAAAAGGTTGTGCAAGCCGCACGGATGCGTCCGGAGTTAGATCCTCAAACAGTTCGTACGACTTTTGATCCAAATGTGCCTCAATATGATTTAGAGGTCAAACGTGATGAAGCTTTAACAATGGATGTGCCGATTAGCACTATTTATGATGCGCTTTCATCAACCTTTGGTAACGTCTATATCAATGATTTTACGCTTTATGGTCGCAATTATCAGGTTAAATTGCAATCTGAAGCTGAATTTCGACGTACACCTGAGGACTTAAAGCAAGTTTTCGTCAGGTCAAATACTGGGAAAATGGTACCACTTGATGCCTTAATTACAGCAACTCGCGTTGTTGGTCCTGATCAGTTAGAGCGGTATAATGCCTATTATGCAACTAAAGTAATGGGTTCAGCAGCTCCAGGCTATACGACAGGTGATGTAATTAATGCGATGAGAGAAGTTGCTGCAGAAGTATTACCGCAAGGTTATCAGTTCGCCTGGACAGGGACTTCTTATCAGGAAGTAACAAATTCAGGGCAGGGAAGTACCGCGCTTATTTACGGTATCATAATGGTATTTCTTATTCTTGCTGCCCAGTTTGAAAAATGGAGTTTGCCACTTGCTGTTATCACGGCGGTACCTTTTGCCGTTGCAGGAGCGCTGCTACTTACTTTGGTACGTGGGCTTGCCAATGATGTGTACTTCCAAATTGGGCTTGTCACGCTTATTGGCCTTGCCGCCAAGAACGCTATTTTGATTGTAGAGTTTGCGGTGCTTGAGCGTGAAAATGGTAAGTCAGCGGTGGATGCAGCATTATCGGCGGCAAAAATGCGCTTCCGTCCAATTGTTATGACGTCTCTTGCTTTCATTCTTGGCGTGTTGCCATTGGCAACTTCGACAGGTGCAGGGTCTGCAAGCCGCCATGCAATTGGTACTGGTGTTATTGGTGGTATGTTGGCGGCAACATGTGTTGCAACCTTCTTTATCCCAATGTTCTATCGTTTGATTGGTGGCAGGGGCAAAGCTTCTCGTAATGCTGACAATGGAACCAATAATGGTGGTGATGCACCACAACCAGTAAGTCATTAATAGCTCTACAAAAATAAAAAGCCCCGCATTTTGCGGGGCTTTTTTATGCCTACAGATGTTTTACTTTTAAAATTAGCTAAATAACTTGAATATAAAGCACTATGAGATTGATGGCGGTTTAATTAATCGCAGGTAATAGCGCAGTTTTGGTTTAGGGAATGGTTTACCCACATTTTTCCATAAAGCTTTTCAAGGTTGGCTGCAAAAAGCTGGGTGTCAAACAGCGGTGAAGTCATCCGTTTTTCCGCAAGTGTTTGGCGTAATTTTTGCCGTTGCTCAGGGCTTTTTGCCAAGGCGATAATTTTAGTCAAATAGTCATCATCACAATCGCAAATAAGATCGCTAAAGCCATGGGTGGTTAGCAAGCTACTTGCCACACGTGAGGCAAAACTTGCACCACGTTTGGTGATTATTGGAACCCCAGCCCATAAGGCATCGCTTGCTGTGGTATGGGACGTATAGGGAAATGTATCAATGGCGATATCAGCAAGACCAAGACGCTGAAGATGCAGATCAGTGCTTAAGGGGCTAGCAAAGGTGATACGGCTAATATCAATATTGCGTTTTACAAACTCTTTTAGTAAATTATCGTAAACGTCTTGTTCTTTGGGTTTAATCAGCCATAAATGAGCATTATCAATATTGGCAAGGATCTTTTGCCATAAATCAATCGTTTCTGGGTTGAATTTGATAATTTGATTAAAATTGCAAAGCACAAGTGCATTATCGGGCAATCCCATGTCGGCTCTTGTTACATTGGTCGTAAAAGGACGCGTGCGGTCATTGGGTTGGTAGCAATGAGGCATTAATGCCAATTTTTCGCTAAAGCCGTTTGCATCGGCAATTGGGGTAACAATAGCATCACCAATAATATAATCAGCAAGGCGCTCATGTCCCAAAGTGCCAGGAAAGCCAAGCCAACTTACAATGATTGGAGCAGGATGATAAGCGGTGATACCAAGGCGGTGTTCGCCCGTATAACCTTTAAGGTCCACAATAATATCAAACCCATTGTCAGCAATCCATTGCGCGGCGGCACAATCGCTTTTGTCATATAAATTATGTTGCGGCCAGCCCAATTGGGCTAGGCGCGCTGTATAATCATCTTGCTTTGGTTCATTATAGGCAAGGATATGAAAATCAAAGTCTGATTTATTATGTGCTTCCATGACGCCAATCATCAGCCGCATCGTAGCATGGTCATAAAAATCCGATGAGAGATAGCCAATTTTTAATCGCTTTTTTAAAGGTGCATTTTGGCTTATTGGACTAATGAGAGCAGGGCGGCTAAAAATAGAACCATAACGGCTAAGCGCATAGGCATGGGCAGCTTTACGCAAGTTTAGCGGTGTAAGGATTGGCATATTTAATATGGATAATGCATCACCAACATTGCCACCATTAAGCTCATTATTTTCACTTAATTGGCGGTAAATTGCATCAACCTTACCTAAGTCATTCCAAATTGCACCACGGCGCATGACCCGTTGCAAACCGCCCCAATCTTTTGCAGCATTAAAATTTTGTGCAGCTTCATTATAGCGGCCAGTTTTTTCGGCTATTTCGGCAAGGCCTGCATAAATTTGCGGTAAGTTGGGGGCAAGTGTCTTTGCCTTTAATAATTGACTTTCCGCATTTGCATAATCTTGTTTTTTTACCGCCAAAAAAGCAGAATTGACGAGGCTTGCCAAATGATTATTATCACGCTGCAAAGCATCTTCATAATGCATGCGCGCATTCTCATAGCGTTCTAGCCCTTGCTCAACCATGCCTAAATAATAATGGGCATTGGCATTTTGATTGAAAGCTTTAACAAAATCTTTGGCAAAAGTTAAAGCCTCTTCTTGTCTTTTCACTTCCCAAAAAAGACGTATCAATAAGTCATAAGCGCGCACATCTTTTTTTATTTGCAAAAGCTTTATAAGATCTGCTTCGGCTTGTTCGTGGGCTTGACGTTTAAGATAGCAGGAAGCTCTAAGATAAAGTCCTTCAATGTCGTTTGGTTTTTTACTTAAGAATTGGTCAAGCAATTCTTCTGCCTTGCTAAAATCCTTGGCATTATAGGCAGATACTGCTTTGATAAATCGTTTCATAAAATTGCTTTCCCACCATTAAGATCTAAGCTAAATATTGCATAGTTTATGAAAAATATGAAGAAAATAGCAATGGTTAAAGCGCGTTTAGTTTAAAATAAAGACGAGAAAACTCTTTTTACCTAACCGCTAAAAAGATCAATAAAAAAGGCTATTAATAATAATAGCCTTAAATTAACATCAAAATATTTCGCTGACTATTAGATTGGGCGTTTAAGCACTTTCATCAAAGCGCCATGCATTAGTTCATTACCAACGACAATATTTTTTGTGTCAAACATATTTTGACCGCCATCTTTGTCGGAAACATAGCCACCAGCTTCACGTACCATAAGCATGCCAGCTGCCATATCCCAAGGTTGCAAACCATCTTCCCAAAAAGCGTCAAGACGACCTGCAGCAACTGCGGCAAGATCTAATGATGCTGCACCCATGCGGCGAATACCGGCAACTTCACCCATGACGTTGCGCAATTCAACAAGATAATTACCATGATGACCGCGACCTAAATGTGGAATACCTGTGCCGATAACTGCATCTTCAAGTTTGCGGCGTGCTGCAACACGCAAACGACGATCATTTAAAAACGCACCACCACCGCGTTCCGTGGTGTACAGCTCATCTAATACGGGGTTGAAAATAACACCTGCAACAATTTGTCCTTGGCGTTCTAATGCTACTGAAATTGCAAAGAGTGGAATACCATGTAGAAAATTGGTAGTGCCATCAAGTGGATCAATAATAAAGCGATGCTGGGCATCATTGCCGATAACTTCGCCGCTTTCTTCCATTAAAAAACCATAGTCGGGACGGGCACGACTTAATTCATTGTAAAGAATACTTTCTGCTTTTTTATCGGCTTGGCTGACATAATCACCAGGGCCTTTAAGGGAGACTTGCAAATTTTGCACTTCACCAAAATCACGAACCAGTGAGCGGCCAGCTTTAACTGTCGCTTGTACCATCACATGCATTATAGCCGAAAGGGCCATTATCTTTTCCTATCACTTTAGCTGTGTCACCTAAGGGTGATCTATAATATCGTCAACTTTATGAAAATCTTGGCTGCTTGCCAAGACAAAACAATGGGAATGATTTTATTATCGTTTTATCAAGCATTAAAGCGCTCACCGATCAAATATGTATTTTGACGCAAGTGTAATGATGGTGCCTATGAACAATAATATTGGTCATTCCAAAACCAAAAAGATCCTGTTTAATTTGCTCAGATACAATCTAAACAGTAAAAAACATTTCGTTTGCTGCCATTTATTCGGCGCATACCATTTTATCTATGGTGAATTTTATTCGTGTAAAACGTGTAAATGCATGGGTGGCATTTTAAAATGCCACCCAAGTAAAACATTAGTCAGCGCGGCGAAGATAAGTAATTTCGTTGGTATCAACGATAATGCGCTCACCTGATGCAATGAAAGGCGGTACCAATACGCGAATACCATTTTCAAGGATTGCCGGCTTATAGGAAGAAGCAGCGGTTTGGCCCTTAACAACAGGGTCAGCTTCAGAAATTGTCAATGTTACTTGATCAGGCAAGGAGATACCAATTGGTCTGTCTTCATAAAGTTCAACAGTAACAGTCATGCCATCTTGCAAAAATGCAGCGCGATCGCCAACAAAATCCTTTTGCAATTCAAGCTGTTCATAGCTTTCAGAATCCATGAAAATCAAAGCTTCGCCTTGTTCATAAAGAAATGTGAAATCTTTTTGCTCAAGGCGCACTTTTTCAACAGTCTCAGCCGAGCGAAAACGTTCATTAAGCTTAGTGCCATTAAGAAGGTTTTTAAGTTCAACCTGATTAAATGCGCCACCCTTGCCAGGCTTTACTGCATTGCATTTTACTGCAACCCAAAGGCTGCCATCATGCTCGATCACATTGCCTGGGCGAATTTCATTGCCGTTAATTTTCATTTATCTATCCACTTATATCAAATGTCTTATAATTTTTGCTATATTCATGTGTTAAGAGGCTAAATAACACATATTATAAAAAATTCCACTCATATTGGCATAAGCTTGCTTCTGATTAATGCAAGCTTACCTATCAGTCTCATTTTCATGAATTATTACTGTTTGGTAGCACCAATAAATCCTGTGTTTTAAAAACCATATCAAAGACAGCGAGCGAACTTTATAAATATCGTTTCACTATCGACATAGCATTTATATTCCATCTTCCAAAACCATAAAATTGTAATGAAAGCAAGGAAAATGCCACATTTTTAAGGTTAAGTTTTGTAAAATCAGTTTTTTTTTGTCTTTGTCAAAATAGTACACACCCTTTTGCTATATGCTTTTTTAAAACTGTTTTTATGTTTTTAGTGTTTTTATGGTTTGCGTGGTTATATCGATTGCATATTGGTTATTTGGGGGATTGATGATGTACTTCGGTCAGGGGGGATAGAGTTTGTTGTGGTATAAATCATCAATGTAAAAAGGAAGTGACTATTTGCAATATGTCAGGCTTTCGCAATTGTAATGCGGCAAATGTCCAATTGTCTTTGTTAGGCGGGCATTTACTAATATGGATAGAATACCGCCTTCAACATTGGTTGGTGGGTAATGGCAGCGATGACTTGAACCTATACTGCCTTTTTGAACACGCGCTGCTATCATTTACTTTTCAATCATCTATATTTGCATGAGCGCATATTCCGTTTACAACATCGAAACTACAAATTTGTAAATCGAAATCAAATCTATCATAAAAGTAACTTATCGATATATCTGATATTTTTGATAAAAGATAAAAATATTTACCGCTAATATCTTTAAATTCTTTATCATTAAAAGAGGTCGAATATTTCGAATCGATAACTGATAAAAATATATTTTGATTAATATCATTGCTTTCTATGCTAAATTTAGAAAAATATAGTTTATCTTTATTTTCATTTAATATTGGTATTAATACCATATAGCCATATTGGAAAAATAAATATTTATCTTTTATTTCTAAGTTTTCACAAACTTTTTTTTTCTTTTTCATCAATTTCAATTATTGTTAATAGGGAAATGGTTTTATCAATTTTTTGCATTTCCAATCTATTAATACAATATGAATGTGCTAAATTGGGCAATAAAAATATTAGAAAAACTATTATAAAGTTAAAACTAAGCTTTTTCATAACTTATTCCAATTCTGTATAAATATTTTTTCCATTATAGCAAATTGTATTTCTAAAATAAAAATTACATGTGCTATTTAAATCCATTCCATATATGTGTTTAGGAGAAAATTTTTCTTCAACAGCTAAATTTATATTTTCATATTGTAGTACTTCTTTATAAATTTCCTCTTTATTTCTAAGATTGATTTTTTTTAATTTGTTAAAATTTAATATATAAATATTTGAAAAAGCGTGATCTTGCTCTGCATTGCTCAGATTAAATATTGCAATTGTATAACTTATAATGCTATTAATACTTTTATTTAAGATTGTAAGTGGAAAGTAAATATAATTTCCATATTGTCTAAAAACTGGTAGTCCGTTTACTTCTAGTAACTTAATATCATTTTTGATAGATACAATATAATAATTTTTTCCATGAAAAAAATATTAATTGAAATGATCTCTTGCGGTTTATCTGCAGCAAAAGCCTTATTGGGAATAATTTACCATCGCCAAATTTAAAAATTCAATTACCATCTGTAGGCGAGCAATTTCCTTTTGCATAAAATTGATGAGGCGGAAATGGATTGCCCTAAAATCTTCCTTGATTATTGTATATAGTGGCATTGCTGAGCGACGAAATATGTATATCACGATAAATGTATAGGTCCTGACCCTAGATAATATACAATAGGCTACTTTGACATTATTTATATATTTTAAATAGAAGTTTGAAAGAGCAAGATGGTGGCGGAAAATATTAATATACAAACAATGAACAGTTCTTTGCAGTTCAAGTTAAAATGGTTGTTACCAATAATAATTTTCGGTAGCACCTTATTTATTGTTATTGGGTTCTTTTTCACCATTATGAGCTTTATGCAATCTGCCGATGCGTATCAAGCAGGTGTGGCAGCAGCCCAAAAAAATATTACAGTTATTAATTTAATTGGTGAACCAATGGAGCCTGCCGGCTATTTTACGGGCTCTATTACCGTTCACAATTCAAATGGCAGCGCTGATATTGCCATTTCGATTAAAGGTTCTAAAGGGACTGGTACGATATATGTTAAGGGTGAGAAAAAGTTTGATATCTGGAGTTACTCAACCATGGTATTTCGCTCTGATAGCGATAATTCGCTCATTGAGCTGCAATAATGATGACTTTCGATGCTAAGGGTCGATATTTAGAAAATTTATCAATTTGCTGAAATGCTTTAAGCCATCATAGTCCTCTAATAACTAGACTGTCGCAGATGATAGTTTGAAATAATTATTTAAAAACCCTTACGGGTTGAATAAAAGCGTATCAATACGAGCTTTTGCCTCATTTAATTGTTGCGGTGAAAGCTTTTTCATGATTGCGTCAAGGTCGGTAGCACCTTGGTTTCCTTGCTGAGCTAGGAGATACCAACTTGCACCCATCACCGGATTTTTTTCAGTGCCAACACCGTTAAAATAAAAACGAGCAAGGTGCACTTGGGCTACAGGTACATTATTAACCGCAACCAACTTAACCAATATAAATGCGCCCTTTTGGTCAACTGGTCCACCGCGTCCGTCAATCTTCCATTTTGCAAGTTCCAATTGGGCTGAGACACTTCCTAAGTTAGCGGCACTTTCAAGCAATGCACGGGCGGCATATTCATCGGGCTTAACTGTTTCAGTTCCCACGGCAAGAATCTCTGCTGCGGAGTAAAGGCTATACGCATCTTTGGCAACTGCGCCTTTTAAAAACCAGATAAGGCCAATATCAAGCTTATCTTTTTCGGGAGCTAAACTCATCAAGATTTGTGCATAATAGTAGCTAGCACGAGGCACGCCAGCCTTTGCAGATTTTTCAATATATTGCGCGCCAATTTCTTTTTGAGCTTCATCTTTTGAGTCGTTAAATAAGTTAACGCCATAATATAGGGCGGCATGGGGGTCGCCCAAGTCAGCGGCGCGTTTAAACCAATCCGCAGCTATATCTGAATCCCTTTCAACCACTTTGCCTTCCAAATATAGCATGCCAATAAGTGTCATTGCAGCAGGGTCGCCTATTTCAGCGCGTTTTTTGGCTTCCTCTAAAGCTTTCTTATATTGCCCTACATCATAGGCGCTATAGGCTGCATCATAGTCACCAGCTTTAAGAATGTGCAAGGGGGCATCAGTGATTACCTGATTTTCGGATCTTTGATTTTCATTTGTTGATGGATTGCTTGATAGGGTATTGGATGCTGGTTGGCGTGACTGCCCTGTTGGTGTGCCACTATGAATAGGGCCATGAATATCATTGGCGCTAGCTGGAACTGTTTCCATCACCATTACATTGGGCGTATTTTGTGCAAAACCAAATGCTGTTCCGCTTAAAAGGAAAGCTGTTGATACTAACAGAAAGCCGAATACCCGCATCACTCGTCATTATCCCCTAATTTTGGTGCATGTTCATCAAGCAGCTTATTGGCTGCAATAATATTTTCCACCATATCACTTGTTCCAAAGATAGCCTCTTCTAAAACAATAAATTCTGTTCCTGTTTTAGCAATTGTTTCAATACTTGCCAAGCTATTACCCGCTTGAATAAGCGCAGGCACTTCCATCATTGATGCCCACCATTCACCAAGATTGATGTTACGTGAATGGGCTTCAGGCTTTTTATCAGCGCCAAGCTTGCCAAACATCATATAATCGGGCTCTAATTCGCCAATTTGCATGGCGCTATGGCGGTCACGCAAATTAGCAAAGCCAACCATCATTGATGATTGATGCTTATCAATTGCATCTTTTAGATCTTCTATACTGGTTTCAATATGTAGACCATCTGCTTTGACACGCCCAGCAATACGGCTATCACCGGCGATAATTGCCGCAACGCCAGCATTTTGTATGATTGGAACCAAAGCTTCAGCATGTTTTTGAAACGCAGTTTCATTTTCGTCTTCGCTATAAAGAATAAGCGAGGCAACATCGCCAGCCTTTAAAATATCAGTCATTTGTTGTGGTGATATATTGCGTGTCGTTGAAAGGGCTAAAACAATGCGGCAGCGTTCATGTGACTTGTTGACGGACATATTTTATTCTCCTGCCGATGTTAAATATTGCCTTTATAGTCGTTTATTTTAATCTTGCAAATAAAACATATGCAAGAGATAGTTATTGATAATAAGAATTTAATGATAATGCGTGATTTAGCTTCATATTTAGAGTTCCAACTCGCTTAAAAGCATTCCTTTTCCAAGATTATAAAGCAAATTGTTGTTTTAACCGATGTAGTGGTTTTAACCGAACGAATTGCCATTTAAATATATAAGACAATTGCATTTTACTAAGTTTATTCCATTTCGCGAAGTTTAATAAGGGCAAGTGATCTACAATCCGTCTTCAAGTTTTTGGCGAGTTTAAACGGTGCATTTTAACTAAGATTTCAAATGATAATGAAAATTGATGGGTAAAGCACATTTTAGGACTACATTTTGTCAATCCATAGTTCTAATTATAACACGAGCACAAATTGCATGTGTTGTATGGAGTGATTGATTTGAATAAGGCGCCTAATTTTTCTCAAAAAACAGCTGTAAAACGCGATACTCGTATTGATGTATTGCGGGCTTTGGCGCTTTTGACCATTTTTATCAACCATGTTCCTGGCAATATTTACGAAATATTTACCCATAAGAATTTTGGCTTTTCTGATTCGGCAGAGGCTTTTGTTTTAATGTCTGGTATTGCGGTTGGTCTTGCTTATGGTAAAAAATTTGTACCTGGTAATCGCTTGTTGCTGACTTTGAAAATGTGGAAACGTAGTTTTACACTTTATTCGGCACATATTTTAACCACGCTTGTCACTATTGCAATTTTTTGTGGTGCAGCCTTATTTATGCATCATCCCAATTTGTTAACCCAAATCAATATTGCACCTTTGATGAAAGAGCCTGCAAAAGCAATTTTTGGCATTGTAACGCTTGGTCATCAATTAGGATATAATAATATTTTGTCGCTTTATCTGCTGTTGATGCTCGCCGCACCTTTGATGCTGTTTTTAGCACGTAAAAGCCTTGCTTTACTTTTAGTGGTTTCTGGTAGCCTTTACTTGTTTTCTGCGCTTTATGGTGTTGCACCAATTAATTATCCTAATGCCGGTGTTTGGTTTTTAAATCCGCTCTCTTGGCAATTTTTGTTTGTTATTGGCGTTGTTGTAACTATGCATATCAAAAATGGCGGCAAATTACCAGCTCACCCTATGCTTGTCTTATCTGCAATTGGTTATTTGCTTCTTTCATTTTTTTGGGTAAAGGCTAGCCTTTGGTGGATTGACCCAACAATGGGATTACCGCACCGTTTAACTGGTTTTGATAAGACATATGAATCTTTACCACGTCTTTTACATGTTTTAGCGCTTGCCTATGTTATTGCAATTTTCCCACGCATTTCTAACTTTTTCCGCTGTTTGCCAACTAATCCATTAGCCATTTTGGGTAAATATAGTCTTGCCGTATTTGTTACTGGTACTATTTTGGCTATGGCAGCACAGGTGTTGAAGCAAGTTAATCCAGGCGGTTTGGTTTTTGATAGTTTGCTCATTGCAACAGGTATTGTTGTGCAATTTACTATTGCTTATTATTTTGAATGGCTTGCAATGATTAAGCTTGCAGCAAAACAAAAGCAGGTGGAAGTTGTACCAGTTGGTGCAACAACAACCGATGGCGAAATTTCACTACCACAACCTATCGCCAATGTCCTTAAAGCCAGTTAATCTTTATTAACCTTCATTTTGCTTAATTGTGTGCAATTGTTTTCTAATATGCCTTTCAAGGTGAAATGCTATTATAAAAGGCGATAATTGATGCATGGAATCGCTAGAAAGATTGTTTTGCCATCCAGAGTTTCGGGCTTTGTTGGTGGCTAAATTATATTTACTATTTGATTTACGTGTTATTTTATAAATAAAATTCAAAAATGAAGGAACCAATTTCGGGCAGCTTGCGTTGAATATGCAATAATTGGGTTGTTTTGAATATCATCAATAATGCAAATACTTTTGTATTACTCAGTTGATTGATAGTTCTGCATGTGGTGTTTTTTTAAATGCCGATAGTGATATCACCCTGTTTTCAACCAAGAATAGTTGATGCAATTGTTTTAAAAGCAATTTGCCTTAAATATGCTTGACTTTTTTGCTTCAATAAAGGTCTTTAATATGAATATGGTAGCCGCATGGCCTAAGGATAGTCAACAGGTGGGATCGCATCCGTCAAACCGCGCAGATAGATCAGGCAACATGGTTGTATTAATGGAGCATGAGGCTTTTAATACAACATTCAAAGCACTTTATCAGCGTGGCATGCAATTAATTGAAGAAGTCGGTCATTATATTAATGAAGATGGTCGCGCGGCTATGTGTTGTTTGCCAGATGATGCTGCTGCTCTATATTCAACGGAAGCTATCCATTTAGGTTCACGTTTGATGCAGGTTGCTTCATGGCTATTGCTAGAGCGTGCTTTGCGTGATCGCGATATGAAGCCAGATTACGTTGCCAAAGAAAAGAAAAAAATCAAACTAAATTTAGAATATCCGAATTTTGATCATGAAGCATGGAACGAATTACCAGAAAAATTTCGTGATTTAGTAACTGAGTCCATACAATTGCTTGAACGTGTGCGTCATCTCAACAATGAAGATGATATTTTTGAGCAGAAAAATGAAAGCGCTGATGTGATAAAATCGCAGTTGATCCGTCTTGAGCAGGCTTTTGGTGTTAAAAACTAAATAAAAATTATCCGTAGATAATTGTTGTCTTAAATAATTTGGATGAGTTGATCCAAATTATTTAAGATTTTTAATGATTTATAGACAAGCAATTTTTGAATGAATTCTGCATTGCTTGGTGTTGTAAAACCAACAGCTCAGTGTTTTGAATGCTAACTTTAATGCTTGTGGTATTTAAAATATGCTTTTTCCAATCTATTAAAATGCCTAGATTTTATATCTAGGCATTTATGGATAAAAGAATTTTAAATATTTTAACCGCCAGCTTGTGATAAAGCGAGCGGAATAATACGGGCATTTTTTGTTTGCTCGTCACTATTTTGTGGTGCATCTACCGCCTTAAATGGAATGCCCAGCGCAGTCCAAGTCTCAATTAAAGCTTCCTTTAGGTCCTCAATCAATGCATCGCTATGATAAGGTGTTGGCGTAATGCGTAAACGCTCAGTGCCGCGGGGTACTGTTGGGTAATTGATTGGCTGAATATAAATATTGTGCTTTTCTAACAAGCGGTCAGTTGCCTTTTTGCAAAGATCAGGATTGCCAACCAAAATTGGCACTATGTGGGTTTCTGATGGCATAACAGGAAAGCCAGCTTCGCCCAAAACATCCTTAGCTTGCTGCGCTTGGCGTTGTTGCATGTCGCGCTCAACCTGTGATGTTTTTAAATGACGAATAGCCGCCGTTGCTGCTGCCGCAATAGCTGGTGGTAGAGCTGTCGTGAAAATAAAGCCTGGAGCATAAGAACGAACGGCATCAATAATTGCTTTATTACCAGTAATGTAACCACCTAGCGCACCAAAGGCTTTTGCTAAGGTGCCTTCAATAATATCTATGCGGTCGCACAGATTGTCTCGGTCAGTAATACCGCCGCCGCGCTTGCCATACATGCCAACAGCATGAACTTCATCAATATAGGTCATCGCATTATATTTGTCTGCAAGATCAGCAATTGCTTCAATTGGTGCAATGTCTCCATCCATGGAGTAAACCGACTCAAAGGCAATAAGTTTCGCACGTTCATTGCCTGCAGCTTTTAACAAGCTTTCCAAATGTTCTAAATCATTATGGCGAAAAATCTTTTTCTCTGCACCTGAGCGACGCACCCCTTCAATCATTGAGGCATGGTTAAGCTCGTCAGAAAGGATAAGGCAATCGGGAAGAAGGCGCCCTATAGTAGAAATAGCGGCTTCATTGGATACAAAGCCTGAGGTAAAGACAAGACCCGCTTCTTTATTGTGAAGGTCGGCAAGTTCGTTTTCAAGTTCTACCAAAGGGTGGTTATTGCCAGAAATATTGCGTGTGCCACCTGCGCCGGCGCCAGTATTACTGGCGGTTGCACACATAGCTTCAATGACTTTAGGGTGTTGCCCCATACCTAGATAATCATTAGAACACCAAATTGTAATTTCGCGCTTTTGGCCGCCATTGCGCCAAAGTGCACGTGGAAATGCGCCAACAATTCTTTCAATATCGGCAAACACACGATAGCGTTTTTCCTGATGTAATTGGTCAATTGAGTCTTGGAAAAACTTATTATAGTCCATCTTTTAAAGCTCCCGGCAATCGGCGAGAAAATCTTCTACAATTTGGTCGTCAATGATAGCGTTGTCATTATAGATTAATAAAAGCAAACATACATTGCTTATTGTGTTAGTGCTTTGGCATCAATAGCAGCAATAAAACAGGTGTTTTTTTGTCGCATATGTCCTTATACCCAATTTTATTGGAGTTATTCTAATAAAGTCAAGGGTAAACACAAAGCGTGACGTTAAAATGATTAAATTTTAGCGATATTTTGGCAAAATCTATCCTGTTGGGTTGCTAGATAAGCAATTACAGTCGGCGCTTACAATAAGTGCTTTTATCAACAACGAGTTCTATGGAATAAAACTTCGCGACATTGTCATGCGCATGTAACATCAATGGTTGATGCATAAAATAAGTAAAATTGTTGATAGAAATAATAATGATTTTTCAATTGTTTTATTTCCTAAAGCCACGTTATCAAGGGTTAGTCATGTTTTGTTTTCGTTTATCATTTACTGCCATTGCCTTGCTTTTGGCTACAAGCTATGCCCAAAGTGAAGAAGTGTTTAATCGCATTGCAAGTTTTCCGGTTCATCATAATCAGGCTGATAAAGCCACCAAGACTTCAGCTGAGATTATATCGGCAAGTGAAGACGGTAATGTATTGGTCTATTCGGATAGCCCATCAGGTGCGATTGGGTTTATCGATATAGCCGATCCCCACAAGCCGCAGCCCTTAGGATTGGTTAAAACCGATGGTGAGCCGACATCTGTTGTTTTTGCCGGTAAAAATGTGCTTGCGGCAATCAATACTTCAAAATCTTTTAAAGATCCGTCAGGCGAATTATCGACAATTGATTTCGAAAAAAAGTCGATAGAGGCGAAATGTGATCTTGGTGGGCAACCAGATTCAATCGCGATTAATCATGATAAAACTCTACTGGCTATTGCTATTGAAAATGAACGTGACGAAGATTTAAATGATGGAGCTTTGCCGCAATTGCCTGCGGGTTTTCTAATTCTTGGTAGCATTAAAAATGGCGTGGTTGATTGTTCTGGTTTAAAAAGAATTGACTTAACCGGCCTTGCCACCATTGCTCCAGAGGATCCGGAGCCTGAATTTGTTAGCTTTAATAGCAAAAATGAAGTGGCAGTAACCTTGCAGGAAAATAATCATATTGTGATTGTTGATGGCGTAAGTGGAAAAATTCTTTCGCATTTCTCGGCTGGTAGTGCAGATCTTGAGAATGTTGATATGAAAAAAGATGGTCGTCTTGATTATTCTCAAAATGCGACAGGAATTTTACGTGAACCAGATGCGGTAAAATGGCTGGACGATGAACGTATCATTATCGCCAATGAGGGCGACTATAAGGGCGGTTCACGGTTTTACTGTTTTTGATAAAAGTGGCAAGCTTTTGTTTGAAAGTGGTTCGTCCTATGAACATATTTTAGCCCGTGCAGGGCATTTTCCAGAAAGTCGCGCTGATAAAAAAGGAGTGGAGCCAGAAGGCTTAGAAGTTGCCCGCTTTGGCGATGTTAATTATATATTTGTTTTGGCAGAGCGTGGCAATGCAGTTGGTGTCTATAAAGATACAGGTGCCGAACCTGAGTTTGTACAAGTTTTGCCATCGGGCATTGCGCCAGAATCGGCAGTTGCAATACCGTCTCGTAAATTATTGGTAACTGCAAATGAGGCTGATCTTGGTGAAGATGGTGGGCCGCGCGCTCATGTGATGATTTATGAACTTCAACAAGAAAAAGCTAATTATCCAACGCTTGTTTCCAAAGACAAGGGTAAAAATATTATCGGTTGGGGTGCTTTGTCAGGGCTTGCGGCTTCAAGCGAAAAACCCGGCCTTTTATATGCGGTAAGTGACTCTTTTTATAATGCCGCTCCGACAATTTATACCATAGACGCAACCACTAAGCCTGCAACAATTATTGACGCGGTTATTGTTAACGAAAATAACAAACCTGCGGCAAAACTCGATTTGGAAGCGATTGCGCTGGATGGTGAGGGGGGCTTTTATCTTGCTTCTGAAGGTAATCCTGAAAAAGAAATTGATAATGCGTTATTACATGTTAACGCAAAGGGTGAAATTTTAGAAAAAGTAACTCTACCAAAGGAATTAGTCGAGCATGCAACCCGTTATGGTTTTGAAGGTATCGCTGTAGAGGGCGAGGGGGAAAGGCGGAGGATTTGGCTTGCTATCCAGCGGCCATGGAAAGATGACCCCGAAAATATGAGTAAGATTTTAGCCTATTCGCCATCGCAAAAAACATGGCAGGTCGCTCATTATCCACTTGAAAAGGTGGAAAAAGGTTGGGTTGGAGTTTCAGAACTCGCCATTCAATCAGGGCAGCTTTATATATTGGAGCGTGATAATCAAATAGGTGAAAATGCTAAGATCAAAAGACTTTATAAAACTGATATTGCATCATTAAAAACAGTTCCGCTTGGTGAAACGCCGCCAGTTTTAAGCAAAAAATTAAGCTATGATTTCTTAAATGACCTAGCCCAGTTAAATAACGGTTATATTCTTGATAAGATTGAGGGGGTCGCTTTTGATGTTGATGGTAATGCTTTTGCTGTAACGGATAATGATGGATTAAAAGACGCATCAGGTGAAACATTGTTCTTTAGCTTTAAGCCAAATTAAAGAATATTAGGCATTAAAATATAGAGGCTGCCTTTGAAATTTCTAACGGCAGCCCTATTATGAATAATTATTGTTCTATAATTTTGTTTTAATTTCAAAACCTATAAAATTCATGAAAAAACATAGTTATTTTAAAAATGCTTTTGATGAAATCAAACCCAACAAAATCAGTCATTGATTATCAAAATAAGTTCTTCTCAAAAACGTTAATTACCTTCAATCCATACTTCATGAATCCATGTGGCTAAGTCGTTCCAAACTTCATCAGTAGTTCCATTATTTGACCAAAATGTCACCTTTCCATCAGGACGAATACAATAGTAATCTGCATTGCTATCAACAATAGGTAACCAATCGTGAGGAAGTCCAGATTCACGTGCATCATTAATTACTGAGATTAATGCACGAGGATTATTAAGGTCGGGACTTAAAAGTATATTATCAAGACCATTGTATATGGCATAGCCAACTTTTTTAATAAATTTCTTATAGTCGGATGGAAATTTTATATCTATTTCCATTTCATACTGCTTAATTAAATCATCATCTGGTATAGGCGGTACAATCGGTGTTTTAATTTTCTTTTTGTTTAATTTATCTAATTCTTTTTCTAAATCATATGACATATTTTTACCTCAAAAAGCTTTTGCTCTATTCTTCTAGTCTATTTTTTTCCAATATTCAAATCGTGAACGATTTATTCCCGATGGAATTGTATTTGGATTTACATGTGTTATTCTAGTATTATTTTGATATAAAGTCTGGCTTATTTCAAAAATAGGCCTTGTCGCAAAGTTTGAATTTGACGCATTTTCGCGCTTGAACGCCTAGTTTTTAGGTATTTTTAACTTGTCTAATTCCAAATATATCGTGATGCATTTGGTTTTGCTCTAGTGTAGTCCATGTACCTTTTGACCAAAATCCTTTTTAATCTTGAAGCTGGCTCGAAACCACTTATTGTTCGGATTAGCCGTCCTTAGTGATTGAAATCCACCATTCCGTGACATTGCTCTTTTAAGCCGAGAATGATCGCTTTCACTGCCAAGATGATAGTACCTTGGTAGCGTAATGGGGGTGCTTTTTAGAAAGCAAATTATCTTCAGTTAATGACTGCAAGGCACAAAAATCCTTGGGGGAAAAGCTTTTGCTTTATCTGTTTCAAATTTTGCCAAGGGGTTAACCTGCAAAGAGCCTATCATCTTTAAAAGCTTTTCGGAAAAAGCGAATGGCAGCACCTTTATCCCTCGATGCTTTCGTCAAAAAATCATTGGAAACATCGTGTTTATCATGAGCTAAGATAGAGATATTTCCGCAAATCTAACCCGTGCCCTTTAACCTCGATATAGGTCTCATCAATGCGAATTTAGAAAATGGGGCAGAACCGCAATCGGGCTTTTTAAAATTTCGCGAACGTTTTTCCATTACTGGCGCATATTTCAATATCCAACGGTTGGTCTGAGTACAATCAACAGTTGTTTTAGATTGCTGTGTTTAAGGTTTAAAACCATTGTCATTATACGCGTTAAGACGAGTATAATGACAATGGTTTTAACTGGAAACGGTATTTGCAATTGCATAAAAACACTGCTTAACACATCAAGAAATTATTGACCATCATAACAAAATTCTAAATGATTTTTATCAACAAAATCAAGATAATGTTCTACATTATCATCCGCTTCTTCATTAAATATTTAAATCAACGGGTGTAGGAATGGAAGCATTAAAAATGTTCATTTGGCTCGCCATATCAAATTTCATACAATTTTATTCGATGGGTTGAATCTTGCGCGGACATATTTTGTCAAAATCAGTTATAGGTTTGTCATCTAAAGGCTTTAAATCACGATATAGATTAATTACGCAAGCATCTAGGCGTTTTCTATCTGCATCGCTTAAATCTGCAATCGGAAAAAATTTTGAGTTTCTATACATTGATGATAACTCAATTAATAAATTTTTGTTTCCGTGTTTTGCACCTTCACGTAAATAATACTCTTGTAATTTGGGGTTGTGTTCTTCGCGATCGTAATATTTAGCTAACATTTCCCAAGCATATAAATTACCATTATTAGCTGCTTTTTTAAGCCAATTTAGTCCTTTTTCTTTATCAACATCTTTAAAAGGAACACGATCAGGTTGGATAAGATAATAAAAAAGTATGCTTTGCCCGGAATAAAAAGCACCAAGTAAATATTGTGCTTGATTATCGCCAAGGGCAGCAGCTTCTTCATAAAGCTCAATCATTTTTTTATCATCACGAGGAACACTGCGCCCCTCGCGATACATAAAGGCTAATCCTCTTATGGTTTCCACATCTTTAAGAGCGCGCCCCTCTTCAAATAATTTAAAAATATAATCAAAATCAGGATTTGGATAAGTACGATCATATACTAATTCTGGGGCATAAATTAACGAAAAACCAAGTGCCCCAGCTGCTTTTTTATAACCAAGCCTATAAGACTCCTCCAATAAATGGCGTGCTTGAATTTTTTATCAGCTAATGGCTCTCTGCCACTTATTGGGTAATGTAATAATTCTTTAGCTTGCTTATAAAGAACTTCCCCACGAGCTAAATCACGTTCTTTACTTGTTATTTTTTCATTTTTTGGCGTTTGATCTAATTGGGATTCAGTCCTTTGTGTGGCAAATGACTGGCTCGCGAATATGGTTAATATTAATGGAAAAATAATTAAAACAGTATTAGAAATCCACTTTTTATAAGATAGCACCATTATGTTGCCCCTCATGATGGAGTATTTGATCTATTTTGCGTCAACTCATAGCAAGGTTTAAAACCGGCAAAAACCATTTACAATTTAACGGTTTAAATCTAGCGTTAACACTTTGTTTGAAGTATTCATTGTGCCTATTATGATATATATAGCTGTATTGTCATTAGCTATTTTGACTTTGTTGCAAATTTAAAACTAAATATATTTAGGTGTTGTCGCAAATCACAAACTTTACCATTACAATAAAGGTGGGGACGTGACTTATTGAACGGTGGACAAATTGGACGTAATGGGAAATTAAATGGTGCAATAGGGGATTGTTTAAAATGATACAGAAAAGAATAAAACTTCATTTATCTGAAATTATTGAGTATTTTATTGAGCGTGGCGTTTCAGATGACGATGTTTTTGATATAGGTCAAACTATGAATCTTTATAGTGCTAATACAGATGACCCACTTAAACCTGATACCATATGTTATATTGATGATGAAACATATTTTGATGAAGAAGCTGATGATGATGTAGAGCATTATCCTGATTTTGCCGTTAAAAATCAATTAGAATTACTATATTATGGCCAATTATTCCTCGATATTTTAAGTAGTGTTTTTATGCAATTGAAAAACCCTACAATACAAAATTGTGTTGATGCACTTAATTATTATGATGAACATGATGATTATTTAGATTTCGAAGATGAAAATTAATTTTGCTTGCAAATGTTATCTCTAGTTTGAGCTATTATTATTCTACGTGTTTTAACGCGTATGATTTATAAAAATGGTGTAGACCTAAAACATGGCATTATAAAACAACGGTTGATTGTACCATGGACAACCTTGATGCAACGCTCCAATAACAGCTTTTTAATCCTATAGCTTAAACAATAGCAAACTTGTTTGTAGCCCGAATGATGATTGTATCAAAGTGCCGAAATATAAAAATTGGCTTTAAAATCATTCTTTGCCTAACCACTTCTCACGTGGTGAAATCATTTGTGCTTTAATCTTGCCAATATCTATGGCTCCGCAAAATACGATCACATAGTCTCATGTTTTCATATTTTCACGTTAATACAGATTATGAATAATATTTGCGATATGGTCTTAATCACTATATTTTATTTTGGGTCCATTATTAATATAAGTTTCGTTGCTATCAATTAAGTTTTTATATGCAGCAATAGCTTCTTTTAAATCCATATATTTCCCGAAAATTTTAGGTCCTCGAGTATCAATGTACTCTATTACCCATATTTTAGTTGGATCCGTCCAAAAATTTTTAAATTCCTTTTTGGGGAAAAGTCCGTAAGTGTCAGACATGATGGGCTTTTCTAATGAAAATATATGTTCAAGCTTTTTGTGAACTATATAAGATTTTAACTCTGCGATCTCTTCGCTCATGTAATTATATATCCTTTATAAAGGAACCATTGAGCATTATTCGCATAGATGAGATTTGTGTCAAGGTTACATGCCAAGGGTTAGTTTTGCATAAAATATCTCTATCTAAATTCATGATAGACAAGGCGTTGCTATCGCCTTTGCAGCTTTTTACATCATTCACTACTTCATTGTAATGAAGAGAATCAACGCTATTGGAAAAGCTGATTTTATCATAAGAAAATTTTTTAAAACTCCACACGTAAACATTATTTTTATTATCAATAACGCCAAAATGAATGGGTATAATATTCTTTCCTCCTGCCTTCCAATCCGGTTTTAAAGATCGTAATCCCTCTCACAACAATATGGTGTCCATTGATATATCTCTTAAGTCTTTCGTACACCATATTTTAGGACCAATATAACCTGGTGAAGAAAACGTTCCTGCTTTATCGGTAAAATAAATAAGATCTTTTCCTAAAATATTTTTTGTTGTCACTGGCAAATATTTTTTAAAAGCCAAAAAAATATATAAAGCAATAATACACTAAAAATAATTGGAAGCCCTAAAATAAGAATTTTTTTTAAAATTATTCGACCTTTTTTCTTTAGTTTTAGGGCCCCATTTGGCATTGTCGCAAATATTATCCTTATTCTGGTGAAATATGTTGCAAACTTGAAAAACCATTGCGAAATTTCAAAAAAATCCCATTGTGGTTCTACCCTAATTTTAGACTATATTGATGAGACAGATATTAAAATTCAAGAATTCCAGCCGAATAATTGGATAATCATCATTTCAGCAAGAACCGATGTGAGAAAATAAAGTAAAAACAAGCCAATGGTAAAGCCAAAGCTTTCTTGTAATACGGCATCGAAAACACGAAAGCTGATATAAATTAAAAAAATCAATAAGAAAAGGATAGGGAATAGCAGAATATCTGCCCCCTCAGGAATAAGTAAAAGCAGAATTGAGACAGGCAGTGAACAAAGATTAATAAATGCCTGTAACCAATTATACGCAATAGTGAATATAATAAGCTTGCTTTTAAAGTTTAACATGTTAGCTAAAGCAAAAATAACGAGCAGTGGCAAAAACCAAGACGTTAACAAAATCAGACTTTGACCAAAAATAAACTCAGCAAGACCATGCCCCTTTTTGTCAAAATGAGCGCTCATAGCTGCATCTATAATTAAAATAGGAATTGCAACTAGAATAGCTTTGAAGGATAACCAAAATCCGCCTGATGTCAGGTCAAGCTCGTCAAGTCTTTCATATTGGCCGATACCAATTTTAAAAATGCTGATTAAGCGCTTTTTAAGAGTTTCAATATCAAGCATTTTTATTGGCTATCCTTTGGTTTTAAGCAATGATGTATTTTTTAGGAATGCTAAAGCATGCCGTCGTTACTCATCACTATGCGAAAAATGCATCTAAAAATTTTTCATAAATTTGGGTTAGCTTTTCAAGGTCATGGATGCTTACACATTCATCAATTTTATGCATTGTTTGTCCAACCAAACCAAATTCAACGACTGGACAATAATTTTTAATGAAGCGGGCATCTGATGTGCCACCAGACGTGGAAAGTTTGGCTTCACTTCCAGTGACTTCCTTAATGGCCTTGTTCAAAGAATGGATTAGTGTTTCATCATGGGTTACAAAGACATCGGCGGGATTAGCAAGCCAGTTAACACTATAAGCTATAGTGTTTTGTTTTTCTTCGTTTTCAAATTGGCTTGCAGCTTTTTCTAGACGCTTAATTATTTCTGCCTGTAAGCTATCTACATTCCAACGATCATTGTAACGTATATTAAAGCGGAAGCTTGCCTTACCGGGTATGATATTGGTTGCATTATTACCAGTATCGATAGTGGTTAGTTCTAAATTGCTTGGCTGAAATTGCGCAGTGCCTTGATCTAGTGGGGTTGCAATTAGGCTATGGGCAAGTTGTAACAGATAAGGTAGTGGATTATTGGCAAGGTGGGGATAGGCAACATGGCCTTGCTGACCATTAATGCTAACCACCCCAGACAGTGAACCGCGCCGGCCATTTTTAATCATTTCACCAAGAAAATTTGGGTTTGTTGGTTCACCTACAAGCGCGCTATCCCAAGTTTCTCCTTTTATTTTGGCCCATTCTAACAGTTTTACTGTGCCATTAATTGCAGGCCCTTCTTCATCACCCGTAATCACCAAGGAGACACTATTATCGAAAGGCTTGTCCAGTGGTTGTTTGTTTAAAAACCGTGCGAAAGCCGCAAGAAAACAAGCAATGCCACCTTTCATATCTACCGCGCCACGGCCATAAAGAAGGTCATTAGCAATGTCGGCAGCAAAAGGTGCGTGGCTCCATGATTGTTCATCACCCGTTGGCACAACATCGGTGTGTCCTGCAAACATTAAATGTCGTCCGCCTGTTCCAAAGCGGGCATAAAGATTTTCAATATCAGGTGTATTTTCCGCCTTAAAAATTGGTCGCTCTACTTTAAAACCAAGATCTTCACCGATATTTTGTAAAAGAGATAAAGCACCGCCCTCATTTGGGGTAATAGATGGGCATTGAATTAGCTTTTGCAAAATATCTACTGGGTTTTCAAGATTCATGACGTGCCTTCTGTAAAATAGTTAGCGTGTAAGTTTGGGGCTTAAAAAACTTTAAATAGGGCTATATTATTTTTAGCCTTGCGGCTAGATAATTCTACTGGCGATATTCTTAACTTTTTTGCAAAATTTAATTAACGGATTAAGCATTTTAGTAAGAAATGAAAAGCGCTATCATTACGCCGCACGCTGTGGCGAGGTAATTCAAAAGCATTATCTTGGCTTTTTGCGCGTCCGCGCCGTGTGGTAACGGCATTGCTATAGCCGGCTTGCTCCACAATGTGGCGAATCTCGTCATTTTCATCGCCATAAGGATAGGCGAAGCTTGACAGATTAATATTCAAGGCTGTTTCTAGCTTTTGTTTTGATTGATTAATTTCAGTAAAAGCCATGTCACTTGATAATTGGCTCAAATGAGGATGGGTTAAGGTGTGGCTGCCAACTTCATGACCATGGCTTAACCATTGCTTTACCTGACCAATATCCATGCATGCTGCGCGTTTGGCTTTTGGATTATCCCAATTATTTTGGCCGGCGATCTCATCTGCAACAAAATAGTTGGTAGCAGTAAAGCCATGTTGATTAAGAATAGGCATAGCGTTTTCAAAAACTGAAAGAAAACCATCATCAAAAGTAATTACGGCGATGCGGCCTTTTTTCTGCTCAAGGATATAAGGCATTGCATCCTTAAGCGATAGCCCTTTGATGCCAAGACGATTAAGCCAAGCCATTTGTTTCGCAAAGTTTTTTGGGCTAACATAATTGCTGCGCGATGGTGTACCTGATGGTGGAGGCTCATCTATATGATGATATAATAAAATAGGAACGGCCATCTATAAACTCCTTTGCCGAGATAGGCGTGCTATGCGCTTGCGGTAAAGAGGGCGCAAGATTTCACGGCGTAATTTATCTAGAAACCGTGGTTTCTTTTGCACTGTTGACCCACCAAGCGAGGCAGAAATTTCGCTAACGCCGCCTGGCAAAATTGATAATGGCCTAACATTTGTTAGCCAAAACATTTGGACAGTTGTATCAACGGGGCGATCAAATTGCATTGTTGCGTCTAAAAGTTTTTGAGCGCAATTGCGGCCGATATATTGCGCAACCTGACCAAGCCCAACAGGGCAGGGTTCAATCAAACGGTGATTTTGATTTTGTGCAAGTATTTTGCCGGTTTCGCGTTCACGAAAGGGAAAGCGGATATAAGTATCCTCATTCATAAAAGGTAAAGCGGTTGCAAAGCTTAATTCAAAGTCCTTGGTTAAAGTGACGTCATCTTCAAAAATAAAAGCGCCGTTTATATCTTGGTCAACAATTTCTTGCCATGCTTTACGATGCGATAAAAAACATGCAATTTCAGTGCGTGATAAAGTAAATGGATAAAAGGGTTGATGGATTTTGGCCTTGTAATGACTATCAATCACGCTTTGATTAAGTGCATTGGCGTCAATTGCAGCAGTGATTTCACCGGTAAAAGGCAAAGAAGCGATTAATGCTTCAACCTGGGCTTGACGATCTTTGGCGCGTTCTAAATGAATGATGAAAGCCTTTATTTTTGACATGATTTATTCACCACCATTGTTTTTCAATCCTATTTGACTCTATTCCCTTAAATATGGCGTTTATCATAATTGCTACAAGGATAAACTGTCAAACCGCTTTTAATTTAGTTTATTGGCAATAAAGTGTTGTTTTAAATCTTAGGTAAAAGAACAAAAGCAAAAAGCGAAAGGTGCATTGCAACCCTTCGCTTTCATTTAAATTATTTCTTTATATTCTAAATTACTATGGTCTGACGCTAGGCGCGAACGCGGCGGCGGTCCGAAATTGGTTGAAAAGCAATTTTAGAATGGAAGCTGCAATAAGGACTAGATTCACCAGAATCTGCACCACAAAAATGGAAGTCTTCATTAAGCGGATCGCCAATTGGCCATTTACATGTGCTTTCAGTCAATTGCAAAAGCGTTAAATTGCGCTTCATGGGCACAACTTTGCTGTCAGTTAATGACGCATCAAAATCGGCGGCAGCATTAGCAGCAAAATCGACCTTGACGCTACTTGTTGAAAACGTCGTTTGCGGACGTGGTTCGCGCTCAGCTTGTGGCGCTGCACGCATGGTTGATGCAGCTTCCATTTTGCGAGGGCGTGCATCGCTTGCGATTGGTTCAACTCGCGGCGTTGACTTTTCAGCCACAGGACGAGCAACGCGCGGTGCAGAACTTGAAGCTGTTTGCTTTACTGTTTCTTCAACGGCTGGTGCACTGGTTTGTGTTGTAGCCTTAGGTGCCCGTGGTTGTGCCTTGGTCGTTTTACCTCTGCCCGACAATTTCAGGCGGTGTACCTTACCAATAACAGCATTACGGCTTACGCCACCAAGTTGCGCAGCAATTTGGCTTGCGCTTAAACCTTCGGCCCAAAGCTTAGTTAAAAGCTCGACACGCTCATCTGTCCAGTTCATACCAGGACTCCATTATCTCTTTCGTGCATTTTCAATTAAACTTATCCGCATATTGAATGTTAAACAAAATAAAATCCCCAAATTGGGCAGTGCTCCAAGTTTGATTTATCGTGCTAACCATATGTTATGTAAGTAATCCAAATGCACCACTATATGTGGTTATATTAATCTTAAGCTACATATTGTAGGACTTCAAGGCAAGATGTCTTGTTTATATCTCACAGCTTTCATTTGGTTTTGGTCAAGTTTGATAAATTTTGCCACAAATTATTGTCATGTTGATACATATCAAATGCGCAAAACATAACAAATTGATTATACATTTGCATCTTTACCCAAAATTAGCTGTTTAAAAACATCTTAAAACAAATATTTGCTCCCTCACTATCAAAGCTTTTTAGTTTTTGAAATTGAAAAAGTGCTTTTTGTTTACTAAGTGAACTTTAAATAGGGGTTCATCCCTTATTTTGCAATCGTCAATTTGCATTTACAGGATTTAAATTAGCGCTACAGCATAAAATCTCTGTAAAATTATGAAGTTGATTTATAAAAAGATAGGCGTATCGCATCAATAAAATTATCATATTTATATTGCGATATTAGAAATTATTGCGGCTGTAGCACTTTTTATAATTAACTGAGTTTTGATATGTTCCCAAAAATAAAACTGATTAGATGAAAATTTATCAATTATATTTTAGCACGCAACCTATGATGTTTACTAAAATTTGTGTTCTGTAAGGTGCATCTTGATCATATTTTATGGAAAAATCAAAAAAGTTCTAACTTCTTTCCTCCTTTTTTTAATGCCTGATTGACATTTTATCTATCGGGCACAATAGTGATTTTAACGCTTGATTACATGGATATTGGTTGCCCAATTTATCAATCTATTAACATGTGTCAGTTTTCTTTTAGGTCAAGATCAAGACCGCTATTATAATTAATTTTAAACAGTTGGAGACTAAAAAATATGAAAACGCCTGATGCCTCACCGCTCTATGATACATTTGCTCGTATCAATTTGCGCTTTGAGCGAGGAGAAGGGCCATGGCTCTATACGCAAGAAGGCGATCGATATTTAGACTTTACGTCTGGTGTGGCGGTTAACGTCCTTGGTCATAATCATCCCCATTTGGTTGAAACTATGAAACGGCAGATTGAAAAGGTTTGGCATCTTTCCAATTTGTTTGAAAATCCATTGCAGGAAAAATTAGCACAGCGTCTTTGCGATGCAAGCTTTGCTGAAAAGGTATTTTTTGCCAATTCAGGTGCTGAAGCGATTGAATGTGCGATTAAAACTGCACGGCGCTATCATTACGTTAGCGGGAATCCTGAGCGTTATCGCATTATTACTTTTGAAGGGGCTTTTCATGGTCGCACCCTAGCAACCCTAGCTGCTGGTGGGCAAGAAAAATATCTTGAGGGTTTTGGGCCAAAGGCGCAGGGTTTTGATCAAGTGCCATTTGGTGATAATGACGCACTTAAAGCAGCTATCAATCATGAAACCGCCGCCATTTTAATTGAGCCGGTGCAGGGTGAGGGTGGTGTGCGTCCTGTGCCCAATGAAACAATGCAGATGTTGCGGGCATTATGTGATGAACACGGTTTAATGCTTATTTTTGATGAAGTGCAATGTGGCATTGGTCGAACGGGCAAATTATTTGCTTATGAGTGGACAGGTGTTACACCTGATATTATGGCAATTGCCAAAGGTATTGGTGGTGGTTTTCCGGTTGGGGCTTGTCTTGCAACTAGCGAAGCGGCAAAGGGAATGACAGCAGGTAGTCACGGCTCGACCTTTGGTGGTAATCCACTCGCTATGGCGGCCGGCAATGCAGTGCTTGATATTATATTGAGTCCGGGCTTTCTTGATCATGTTAATCTTATGGCTAATGAATTAAAGCAAGGCCTAGTTGCCATAATTGATACCTATCCTCATATTGTTGATGATGTGCGTGGTAAAGGCCTATTGACTGGTTTACATTGCGTGATCCCTAATACGGATCTTATTGCTGCATTACGCCAAGAAAAATTATTAACCGTTGGTGCTGGTGGTAATATTGTACGTTTCTTGCCACCACTAAATGTTACGGCTGAAGAAATACGCGATGCGTTACAACGGGTTGAAGCAGCCCTTAATCATCTAAAATAAGCAAAAATTCAGGGAAATTAATAAAAAATGGTTGATAATATTCGTAGCTTTACCGATCTTTCCGCTTTTTCCGGGGAGGGTTTACGCGCTATTTTAGATGATGCCAAATTTATGAAGGCTGAATTAAAGGCAGGCCGCCGTACAAAACCTTTGGCAGAAAAAGTTTTGGCAATGATTTTTGAAAAGCCGTCAACGCGTACCCGAATTTCTTTTGATGTTGGCATGCGGCAATTGGGCGGTGAGACTTTGATGTTAACCGGTTCTGAAATGCAGTTAGGCCATAGTGAAACCATTGCAGATACAGCGCAAGTTATTTCACGTTTTGTTGATATCATCATGATCCGCACAACGACACATGATCGTATGCTGGAAATGGCTCAATATGCAGGCGTTCCTGTTATTAATGGCTTGACTGATGATACCCATCCTTGCCAAATTCTGGCTGATATCATGACCTTTGAAGAACATCGTGGCCCAGTTGAAGGGAAGACCTTTGCTTGGATGGGCGATGGTAATAATGTTCTTCACTCCTTGATTGAAGCGGCAACACTTCTTAAATTCAAGCTGCGCATAGCAACGCCAGAGGGAAGCGAACCACAGCAAAAATTTGTGGATTGGGCCTTGGAGCGCGGCTGCGATATTGAGTTGACAAGAGATGCACAAAAAGCGGCAACAGATGCAGATTGCATCGTAACCGATACTTGGGTTTCCATGGGGCAAGAGTTTCGTGCTCGTGAAAATGAAATCTTCATGCCTTATCAAGTCAATGAAGCTTTGATGGCGCTTGCCAAACCTGATGCATTATTTATGCATTGTTTGCCAGCCCATCGTGGTGAAGAAGTCGTTGATGGTGTGATTGACGGTCCTCATTCTGTTGTTTTTGATGAAGCAGAAAACCGTTTGCACGCACAAAAAGCCATTATAAAATGGTGTATGGAGTCATAAGTTGACACAAAAATCAGAATTTAGAGATGAAGAAGTAAGAATAGGCGATTATGTTTTTGCCGGTGATGATGCAGTCGTGCCTTTTGAGGTTGAACGCCTTGATGCACGCGGTCGGGCTGTGCAACTGGGCGCCTCGCTTAATTCCATTCTTGATCGTCATAACTACCCTTCAGTAGTTTCAAAACTATTGGCCGAAGTTATGGTGCTTACTATTTTACTTGGTAGCTCACTAAAATTTCAAGGTAAGTTAATTGTGCAGACAAGCTCTAACGGGCCTGTTAACCTTTTGGTCTGCGATTATACAACGCCAGCTAATTTGCGAGCCTATGCCCGCTTTGATGAAGATGCGCTAAATGATGCAATTGCCGCAAATAAAACCTCGCCTGAAGAGCTGTTGGGGCAGGGCACCATGGCTCTAACTGTTGATCAAGGTGCAAATATGCAGCTTTATCAAGGTATTGTTGCGCTCGATGGTTCTAATTTGCAAGAAATTGCAGTGAATTATTTTAGGCAATCAGAGCAAATTCCAACGCAAGTGCGCCTTGCCGTTGCCGAGTTGCATGACCGTGACAGCAATGGTAAAGCACGTGTGTCATTGCGCGCTGGTGGTTTATTGGTGCAGTTCTTGCCACAATCTACTTTGCAGATGGGGGAAGATGCAGGAGAACAAAAGAAGCATCAAGAAGCTCATTGGGAAGAAGTGGAAGCTTTGGTCAATACGGTTGAAAGTGATGAATTGACCGATCCTGATGTTCCTTCAGAGCGTTTGCTGTATCGCTTGTTCCATGAACAAGGGGTGCGCGTATTTGAAGCAACAACTATTATTGATGATTGCTCATGTTCACGCGAGAAGATTTATGATGTATTAAGTACTTTGAGTGCGGAAGAAATCGCCGATAGCACCGAAGATGGTAAAATATCGGTCACCTGTGAGTTTTGCTCTACTCATTATGATTTTGATCCTGCAGATTTTTTGAAGAGTTAATTTTTTCGCTAATCTTCAGATTTATTTTATTTACGGGTTTGAAAAACTACTTTGTTGAGAATTTTAAAATGGGCGTTACCTGTAGGCAACGCCCATTTTAGTTTCTATGCTGCTTATTCATATTTTACGAAAAGGTACACAGTAAATTGCGGTATCGAACTTTTATTTTTTAATACAAATATAATAAATAAAATAATTTTTTTATGGAACTCAAATCGGTGTCGATCGTTCTAATTTAGCATTTTGCAAATTATTTATTGCTGTTTAGCTAATAGGGTGGATACAGATCATGGGTATATCGATTTTCAAAAATATAACTTCGCAGCAAAGCAAGGATTTTTGGGAGCAACATATTGCTTCGTCAGATGGTGTTAGCGTGAATGAGACAAATAATGGTCTTATCGATTACGCCAAAGATATAGATACTTACAACTTCGACTCCGCTTTTTTTATAATTCCTTTGTTGCGTTCAAAAATTCATGAAGCTAAAAGCTCTCATCACATAAGCAGTGAACAAAAAGAAGAAATTGTAGATTTGATCTATAATTCGGATCTTGGTGATTATTACAAAAAATCGCTGATAGATCATTTAGAAAGCCCTATCAATCTTGATGCGGTGATTGATGAAGCAAAAGCTAACTCCTATTACACAAAAGCTTATTTTTCTAGTTTGCTAACATCGTCATCAGACGAAAAAGACCATCTATTGGAGCTTCGGTCGCAAATTTCCTTGTCTGACACCGAATTACAGAAAATTGCGTTTGATATGATTACCTTGATGCATAATAATCACGGCGGACAACTAACCAACGAAGATTAATTTGCATGCCCCAAGTAAAACACAAAAGTAAGTGGAATTTTTCATTACTTTTGTGTTTTTTCGCAATTTTTAAAAGGAATTGGGTTGGCGCTTTTATGCTTAGTTTTGAAGCATTGATAGTCACAAAATTTGCTAGAATTTATATTAAAGGCACGCGCGAATATATAAATGTATTTATATCCGTTATTAAAAAATCTATTTAATGGTAAAGTTGCTAAAACTTAAAATTAACTTTCTCATTGAGATGTTAAAATAAGCACGCATTATTGAAGCAAAAGTAAATATAAATAAGTTTAGTATTATATTAGAATAAGTATAATATTGTAATTTATTATTGAAAAACATTGATATTTATCAAATATGTTATTCTGACATTATTATTAGATTTATTTGCAATGTCCCTAGACTTTTGCATTTTTCACACTAATTGAAAATATCAAACGAATTGAAAATATTAAACTAATCGAAAATAAATATCTTTGAAAATGCAATATATGGCGTTTTATTTTTTATAACGGCATAAATATATGGCGGATTAAAAATTTGCTAGAGTTTTAATAATTATATTAAAATTAATATTGGAAACTGACTTATAGCCCTGTTTTCGTATAATTTTATAAAAAAATTAAAAAACTTGAAATTTTGAAATTAATGTGTTATAAAGATGGCTTATTTGTGAAACTTAGGGAATTTGTCTATTTGACAATACTTGTCATTTTGTAGGCATTTTTAAGAATTTATATTCTTATACTTTGCATTTTTGCGTCTCCCTTTAACTCCACTTTAATGTAATTAAAATTAGAGAGTAAGATATGTCTCAAGCAGAGCAACAACCGTTAAAGGTTGATGATATTCCTATTGTTAGTAATAGTGAATTGAAAAAGGTTATTTCGGCGACAGGACTTGGCAATGCAGTTGAGTGGTTTGATTTTAGTGTTTATGGGTTTTTAACCGTTATTATTGGTAAGGTGTTCTTTGCCGACGCATCGCCCACCATGCAGCTAATTTTTACTTTAATGCTCTTTTCTGTGCCTTTCTTGTTTCGACCATTGGGTGGCGCAATTTTCGGTATTTTGGGCGATAAGATTGGCCGCAAATCCATTCTTTCTTTTACTATTATTATGATGTCGGCTAGTACTTTTTGTATTGGCATCATACCATCTTACGAAAAAATTGGTCTATTTGCGCCGTTTTTATTGCTACTTGCAAAGATTATTCAGGGGCTTTCAGTTGGCGGTGAATATTCAGGTGCGGTTGTGTTCGTTTCTGAATATTCTCCCGATAAAAAACGCGGTTTTTTAGCAAGTTGGTTGGATTTTGGTTCAATTGTTGGCTTTTTGGCTGGAGCTGGTACCGTTTCACTCTTGTCGGCAGTGCTAGGCACTGAAAACTTGGAAAGCTGGGGTTGGCGCATTCCGTTTCTGTTGTCTCTACCTTTGGGTTTTATCGGCCTTTATTTACGTAAATCTCTTGATGAAAGCCCAACTTTCCAAAATTTGGAAGAATCTGACCGCGATAATGCAACATCAGTCAAAAAGATTTTTATGGATAATTGGCTCAACATCGTTTTGAGCTGTGGCATTGTGATTGTTACCAATACTACTTATTATATGTTGCTTACCTATATGCCCAATTATCTTGAGGTAAGTTTGCATTATAATTACGATCATAGCATGTTGATTATCATAATTGTAATGGCTTTTATGTTGTTTATTCAGCCATTGGTAGGGTTCTTAAGCGATAAAATTGGACGTAAGCCTTTTCTCGTTGGTGGTGCTTTAGCATTGCTTATGCTAGCTGTGCCAAGTTTTTGGCTAATCCAGCATCATAATGTATTATTTATCGCATTGGGTTTTACTATTCTCGCGCTTATTCTTTGTTGTTTTATTGGTGTCATGGCATCTGTTTTGCCAGCATTATTTCCAACCGAAGTACGGTTTAGGACACTAGCTATATCGTTTAATATTTCCGTTATGGTTGCTGGCATTACACCGCCTTTAGCAGCTTATCTTGTTGCGCAAACAGGCAATCTTTATATGCCTGCATTCTATCTAATGGTTGTTGCCGTAATCGGCTTAGTGGTTGGCATGAAAGTGCATGAAACAGCTAATCAACCATTGATGGATGCGATACCAGTCGCCTCGTCCCGTTCTGAAGCTAAACAAGTTTTGGCCGAGCATTTTGATCGCATTGAAGAAAATGTCAACGCGATTGAGGATAAGATTTCTGGTCTTGAAGATAAAAAGCAAGAACATTTTGAAAAGGCCGAGGAAAATATCAATGCTATTGATGACAAAATATCTGGTCTTGAGGATAAAAAACAGGAGCACTTTGACAAAGTTGAAGAGAGCATCAGTGCAATTGATGATAAAATCGCAGAATTGGAAGAAAAGCGTCAGGAATTGATCGATCAACATCCAAAACTAAGCTGATAATTCTTACATGAAATTAGGGGCAGGACCCGTTAATTTAAATGAAATGGTATAAGGAAATTTTTGAGAGAACAAGAGAAGAGCTGCTGAGAAATATAAGTATTTTCAAGGCTCTTCGACAAAGTTATCGCGAAAATTTTCTTGTATCTTAAAAGGACACAAAAACAGCCGTACTCTACTTTGTCGTAAAGCTCAAATGGGTATACCACTCATTTTTTGCTTTCCGTCTCTTTATATCAAAATTGTATATTTTGCTGTTTATTGGGCTTGTTGCTTTAAATTAATAGGTTTTGCCCCTAAACCCATATGATTAAAACAGAGCCATTTACCTCAAAGATATGTTTCTTAGTGGTATATGGCTTTTATTTTAAGTGAACATTGCAAAAGACTAGTTGGTTATTTAAGTTTCGTTTACGAATTTATGGTTACTTCCGAGCAAATTTTGATGGATTGATTATTTTTGAGTGCTGCACGAAAAAGCTATTGGCTAGTCAATCTTGAAGCAAAAAAAACCTATCTGATCGATCATGAAATCAGATAGGCCAATTGGTTAGCTTGATTTTAGCTAACGGGGATTTGTGAAATTCTTAACACAAATGCTGTGGTGCAATTTTAGCAACATTAATGCGGCTTAGGTTCGCGGCCTTTGCTTCTGACTTTTCAGGAACAATAGTAATTGAAATATTTAAGCCAGCAGATGCGGTACGGCCACCTGTTGCGCCAGCACTACCACCTGCACCACCGCTAACTGCCATTAAGCGCGCACGGCTATTTGCAGCGGCTAATTGCGTTGAAAGCTTATTGGTTTCAACCCAACCTTTTTGATTTCCAACAGTCACATAGCACCAAGCTGAATTGCAAACACCAACATTAACTTCAGTCCCCTTAGCAATTGTGCTTGTTATTGCGGCACCATTTGCAGGTGCATTATGCAATGATAAGGCAGGGGCTGAAATTGTGGTTGCTTGTGCTGTAAAAGTGCTACCGATTGCAGCAATTGCTAGAGTTGAAGCAACGATAATTGATTTTGCAAAACGGTTCATGATCTTAATCCTTTAATTTTTATGGAAGAACCGCACAAACCCATAATTTTAAGCAAAGCTTCTCCATTGGCGAAAACTCGTTTCGCGCTTATTTGCTTCAAATTTTGACAAGGTTAGACTGTTAACGGGAAGCGTTATTGGCTTCCTGTTGTTAAATTCTTCAGGTTTATTCGATTAATTGTTGAAGCTGCCTTTTAGTAAAGATTGGCTTATTTGCCATTTGTCAGCCTTTGTACCTAGATAACGGCGCAGCTTAAAAAAGGTTTCAAGATTTTTTATAAATATAGAAATATTTTTTGACTGATTATATTAGATTTTATGAAAATAAATTTCTGGACTAAAATAGCGCCATTATAGATTATTGATGACGCGCTTTATAATTGTAACAATGAGTAGTGCGATTACTAGCCAAGCAATAAATATGCTCCAACTTGGCAGGTTGACAGCTAAGCCAACCCACAGCCCTAATGCACCAAAAACAAAAGCGCGGTCACTTTTACCCATTGGTCCATCATAACGGCGAATACCACCGATAAGTGGCCCCATAACTCCGGCATATTCCGATAGAACGGCTAAAAAGATAATAAGTGGCATTACAATTTGACCAAATGCGCCAACAAAACAAAAGGGCAAATAGAGTGCGCTATCTGCAATAACATCGCATAATTCATTTAAAAAGCCGCCAAGTTTGCTTTGTTGATTATGCTCGCGTGCTAGCATACCATCAATGGCATTCAACGCCATACGAATGAACAACCAGAGCGGTAAAAAGCAAAACCAAAGTGAGGGGCCGCGCCAGCTTAAAAAAAGGCCAAGTATAACTGAAAGCACGCATGCGGCTATCGTTACTTGATTTGCGGTTATACCCTTTTTTGCCAAAAAAATGACGGTCGGGCGCAATAAATTTTGAAAACGTGACTTTAAAGCATAAATTGACACAAAAAATTGCCCTATTTTTTTATAAAGGTTTGATAATAGTTTAGATAGATAGTTCATGATGCAATTTACAATAAAAAGCAAGGTAACAAGCATGGCTTTAAATGATATGTTAAAAAGACCGGTAGAAAAATGTGAATTTACAACTTTTGATGGTGAAACAATACATTACCTTGCTTGGGCAGTAAAAGATAAAAAACCAAAAGGTGCAATCTTTCTTTTTCATCGTGGCCATGAGCATAGCGGGCGTATGGCCCATTTGGTTGATGAGTTAGAACTACCTGATTATAATTTTTATGCTTGGGATGCGCGTGGGCATGGAAATTCTACAGGTAAGCGCGGCTTTGCTCCTGATTTTGCAACTATCATCCGTGATATGGATGATTTTATTCGCTCCACTATAAAAAAGGACAACATTGCAATTGAGGATGTTGCAATTATTGCACAAAGCGTAGGCGCTGTTACTGCATCGGCTTGGGTTCATGATTATGCACCCAATATTCGCGCTATGATTTTGGCGTCTCCAGCTTTTAAGGTAAAGCTCTATGTGCCTTTTGCTCGCACGGGCATTAAAATATGGCAAAAAATAAAGGGACAGTTTTTTGTTAATTCCTATGTTAAAGCTAAATTTCTTTCTCATGATCCAACACGTATCAAATCATTTGATGAAGATCCGCTCATTTCACGGGCTATTGCTTCCAATATTTTGTTAGAGCTTTATGAAGTTGCAGATCGCGTGGTTAGTGATGCTGGCGCTATATACGTACCAACGCAATTATTTATATCGGGTGCTGATTGGGTTGTGCATCATAAGCCGCAACATATTTTTTATGAAAATTTGGGCAGTTCGATAAAAGAGCGCCATGTTCTTGATGGTTTTTATCATGATACATTAGGTGAAAAAAATAGGGATATTGCCTTAATTGACATGCGCCGCTTTATTGAAGAACGATTTAACGCGCCCTATGAAAAAGCAGATTTAACTAAAAGTCATTTAACAGGCCACACCCGCCGCGAAGCCGATCAATTAGCGCGGCCACTTGGCTCATTTGAGCCAAAGGAGCTTTATTATGCTGCCTATCGCGCTAATCTTGTTCTTGGTGGTATATTATCAAAAGGCATTGGTATTGGTCAAAAAACTGGTTTTGACTCCGGATCGACCCTTGATTATGTTTATGAAGATTTGCCACGCGGCAAAGGTATATTAGGTCGCATGGTTGATAAAACCTTTTTAAATGCTATTGGTTGGCGTGGTATCCGCCAACGCAAAATCCATATTGAGAAGTTTATCCAACAAGCAATGGGTGATTTGAGCAAGGAAGATAAGCCGATCCATATGGTTGATATTGCTGCGGGGCATGGACGTTATGTGTTGGATAGCCTTAAAACTTTGGCGATTAAGCCGACGTCCCTTTTATTGCGCGATTATTCCGACATTAACATTGAAGCAGGGCGTAAAGCCATCAAAGACCGCAATTTTGAAAGCTTTGCCCGTTTTGAAAAAGGTGATGCTTTTGACGAGGCAAGTTTAAGCTCTATAGAACCACGCCCCAATATTGCGGTGGTATCAGGTCTTTATGAATTATTTGCAGATAATGATCTTATTACAAAATCCTTGCATGGGCTTGCAAAGGCAATGGATAAGGATGGTTATCTTATCTATACCAATCAACCTTATCATCCGCAGCTTGAAATGATTGCACGCGCATTAACCTCGCACCGCCAAAAAAATGGGGAGGGACAAGCTTGGGTCATGCGCCGGCGCAGCCAAGCGGAAATGGACCAATTGGTTGCAAATGCTGGATTTGACAAACAAGCGCAACTTATCGATAAGTGGGGAATCTTTACCGTTTCAATTGCAAAGCGGCGGTAAAACATTGATGGGGAAAGCTATATGATTCATTTTAAAAAACGTGTTTTTAAATATGCCTTTTGGTGGTTGTTATTTTTAGCACCGTTTTTTTATATTTCTTATGGCTTTGCCAATTTAATCGCAGATAATTATTTGGGCATCGGTGAAATTTATTATCAGTGGGAAAAAGCTATTCCCTTTTTAGCTTGGACGATTATTCCTTATTGGTGTCTTAATATTTTTTATGGTCTATCGCTGTTTATTCAAAAAAATAAAGGTGGTGTAAGCCGACTTGCTGGGCGTTATTTAACCGCGCAGCTTATCGCTGTTGCTTGCTTCATTCTCTTTCCGCTAAAAATAAGTTTCATAAAGCCTGAAACGGTTGGCCTATTTGGTCAGCTTTTTGATCATCTCGCGGCCTTTGATAAGCCTTATAACCAAGCGCCCTCATTGCATATTGCACTGTTAACCATTGTTTGGGATTTGTGGCGTAAGCGCTTAACCGGCATCTGGCTTGTTTTATGGCATATTTTTTGCGCCCTTATCGCAATTTCCGTGCTTACAACCTATCAACATCATTTTATTGATATACCAACGGGATTTTTATTGGGTGTTTTTTGCCTTTGGCTTTTCCCTGAAAAGGGCGCATTGCCATTTAGCAATTTTAAGCGGATTGATAATCTTCGCCAAAAAAATATTGCGTTAATTTATTTTGGTCTTTCTCTCATCTGTGGTAATATTGCTTATTGGTTGTTTGCCGATGGTTGGGGCTTGTTGGCACTTTGGCCAATGGTTTGTTTTGCGCTTTTAGGTTATGGCTATGTTGGGGCCGGCGTAAAAGTCTTTCAAAAGAGCCAAGACGGCAATGTTAGTTTTGCTTCCTTAGTGATCTTTGCACCTTTTCGACTCTGCGCTTTGATAAATAGTAGGTTATGGACACGCAATATTGCTCCATATAATGAAATTGCGGGCAATATTTATTTAGGGCGCTTTCCTAGTTTCAAGCAAGTGAAACGATTTTCGAAAATTATTGATCTGACAGGCGAGTTTCAAAAACCAATGGGGGCAAAACATTGGTATAGTTTTCCGATGCTAGACCTTGTTGAGCCAGATATTAAAATAGCAAGTAAAGCCGTTGCCGCCATTGGCGACAATCCGCAGGAACCTGTTCTTGTTTGTTGTGCTTTGGGTATGCAGCGCAGTGCCGTTGTACTTGGCAAATATTTATGTGAAAAAAAATACACCGATGACATGGCAAGCGCAAAAATATTATTGCAAAAACATCGCCCGGTTGTTTTTGAAATAAATGAACGGCGTGATAGCGGTTTTTCTTTTGCTGCTGCTGCTTTTTATTGCTTTTTCAATATCATTTTGGTCGCTTTATTTATCTGGCCTCTCTATGATTATGTGGTTAATTATACTTATGTTTTTGACCAGTTGTATGGCATGGAATTTTTTCTCTTACTGATGATTTATGGCTATGCTTTTTTTCTAATTTTGCGTCTTGTGTTTGATGCTTGGTTCTTTTTTAAACAACGACATGCTGCAACAATTGCTGAAGGCCTCCAAAATATAGATCGCGTTTTATTACGTGCAGCATTGCGTGCTGCACCGCCATCAAATGATGTAACACAGCGAATGAACAATATTTATCTCATGACAAAAAGCCTTTGGGTTAGTGTTTCCATTGGTTTTATTGGCATTGCTGGTTTGATGTTTTATCGCAGTTTAATAAAGGCTTTCCTATGGCTTATGTGAAGCATAGCTTTGATCTTATGGTAGCGGTCGTTTTTGTTGGGCTTGCGAAAGTGATTACGGGTGTAAAGGGCTTTTTTGTAACTGAACCTGATGGCGATCAAACCATTTATTATGCCAACCATGCAAGCCATGGTGATCTTATTGTTGTTATGGCGGCATTACCGCGCCATTTGCGTCCTAATTTGCGGGCGGTAGCCGCCGCAGATTATTGGAATAGCGGATTTTTTAAGCGTTATATTGCGCAATATGTTTTAAATGTCGTGACGATAGAACGGCAAAAAATTAACCGCCATAATAATCCTTTGCATGCCTTGGATGGTGCGCTAGATAAGGGGTGTTCCTTATTAATATTCCCCGAAGGTACCCGCAATATGTCGGGCAATAGCCTATTGCCCTTCCGCTCGGGTCTTTATCAATTAGCAAAAGCGCATCCCACTATTCGATTAGTGCCGTGTTGGATTGACAATATGACCCGCATTTTGCCAAAAGGTGCGCTGATACCAGTTCCACTCTTATGTCGTGTACAATTTGGCGCACCTATTTATATCAAGGACGGTGAAATGAAGCTTGATTTTTTAAATCGCGCGCAAAATGAGTTATTGGCTTTGGCAAATGTAAATAATGTCGATGTGCTGCAAGAGGTAAAAATTAATGACTGAAATGACATGGTTGTTTGTCTTGCTATTCATCGTTTTGGCAATTGCTAGTACGATCTCACTTATTTTAATGGCGCGTTATAAACAACGTCATGAGGGTATACTTTCTTCTGGTCTTATTAATCTTAATGCTCGGATCAATGCTTGGTGGGTTATGGTGCTGGTTATTGGCATCGCCTTTGCATTTGGTAAAAAAGGTGTCATTATTTTGTTTTTATTGGCATCGCTTGCTGCATTTCGCGAGTTTTTAACCATTGTCTATACTTCGCGTAGCGATCATCGTTTATTGGTTGGCGTATTTTTGATTGTTATACCGCTGCAATATTTTCTACTTTGGTATGAGTGGTATGGTGTTTTTACTATTTTTATTCCCGTTTATTGCTTTTTGGCCGCCGCTGCTTGGATGGCGATAAAAGGCGATACCAAACGATATTTGGAACGGGTTTCTGAACTGCAATGGGGTTTGATGCTTTCAACTTATTGTCTTAGTTACGTACCGGCATTAGCGACGCTACTGATTATAGATTATGATAAAAGTCCACTATTATTAATTGCGTTTTTGCTTATCACTGTCCAAGGCAGTGATGTGTTACAATATGTTTTTGGTAAATTATTTGGCAATAAAGCCATCGCACCTCATGTTTCGCCATCCAAGACATGGGCGGGCTTTATTGGCGGTGTTGCCACAACCTCAATTCTTGGTGCAGCATTATTCTGGTTAACGCCTTTTTCACCGCTTATTGCAGCACTTATGGCGTGCTTATGTGCACTTATGGGCTTTTTAGGCGGGCTTGTTGCTTCTGCTATAAAGCGTGATAAGGGCGTTAAGGATTGGGGCAATATCATTCATGGTCATGGTGGCATGATGGATCGTGCCGATAGTCTTGTTTTTGCCGCACCGATATTTTTTCATTTAACGCGATATTTTTATTCTTAAAATAAAAGCAGCCTATTTTGTAGGCTGCTTTTAGAGCGTTTTTCGAAAAGTGTGAAGCGGTTTTCGGACAAAAAACGCGCTATAAGCAATGGATTAGAGCGCCGATCTGATCCAATCAGATCGAAATGCGCTCTAAGAATTATTATAAAACTTTAAGCGGTTAAGCTTTATTTTTGGTTGCGGGCCGCAAGGGTGCGCAAACGCAAAGCATTAAGCTTAATAAAACCAGCAGCGTCTTTTTGGTCATAAGCACCTTGATCGTCTTCAAAGGTTACCAATTTGTCTGAGTAAAGTGACTTATTGCTGCTGCGGCCTTCAACCATGACATTGCCTTTATATAGCTTCAAGGTTACTTCACCTTCAACATGTTCTTGGCTAAGATCAATCGCTGCTTGCAACATTTTACGCTCTGGTGAGAACCAGAAACCATAATAGATAAGTTCGGCATAGCGCGGCATTAACTCATCTTTTAAATGGGCGGCACCGCGATCAAGAGTAATTGATTCAATTGCACGGTGGGCGGTAAGAAGAATTGTGCCGCCAGGCGTTTCATAAATGCCGCGTGATTTCATGCCAACAAAACGGTTTTCGACAAGATCAAGTCTACCAATGCCATTTTCACGACCATAGTCATTAAGCTTTGCCAAAAGTGTAGCAGGGGAAAGACGTGTACCATTAATGGAAACAGCATCGCCCTTTTCAAAACCGATAGTAATGGTTGTGGCTTTATCAGGGGCTGCTTCAGGTGAAACGGTGCGCATATGCACATATTCAGGTGCTGGTTGTGCCGGATCTTCCAATACTTTGCCCTCTGATGAAGAGTGCAAAAGATTAGCATCAACCGAAAATGGCGCTTCGCCTTGCTTGTCTTTGGTAACTGGAATTTGATGAGCTTCAGCAAATTCAATCAAATCTGTACGGCTTTTGAAAGCCCAATCGCGCCAAGGAGCAATGATTTTAATGTCTGGATTAAGCGCATAGGCCGATAGTTCAAACCGCACCTGATCATTGCCTTTACCTGTTGCGCCATGGGCAATAGCGTCAGCCCCTGTATCGCGGGCAATCTCAATGAGACGTTGTGAAATAAGCGGGCGGGCAATTGATGTGCCAAGCAAATAAACACCTTCATAGACGGCATTGGCACGGAACATGGGGAAAACGAAATCACGAACAAATTCTTCGCGCAAATCTTCGATATAGATCTCTTTAATACCCATCATTTCAGCTTTGCGGCGTGCTGGCTCCAGCTCTTCACCTTGGCCAAGATCAGCGGTAAAGGTGACAACTTCTGCACCTAATTCGGTTTGTAACCATTTTAGGATGATCGAAGTATCAAGACCGCCAGAATAGGCGAGAACGACTTTTTTTACATCTTTGAATTTGTTCATTTCAAAAGGCCTGGCTTATTGTTAATGGTTGAACATATATTTGTTTTAACAAGCTATTGCTGATGTGCAGGCAATAGAACTCGAAAAATCATTGTTTAAATCTTAACCGATTTTAATACTTAAAGACAATGTCTTTTTACATATTATCAAATTTGAAAAAGAATTATATGGGATCATATCACTGTAAACATCTAAGGAAGCAACCAAAACCCTATAAGTGCAAAACCAACTGCAAAAAATGGGTCTAAATATTGCGTCTTTTGGCTTAATTTGTTTTCGATTGGTGCAAGGGTTAAGAGTAAAATCAGATAATAATAAGCCAAGGTAAGAATTAAGAAAACACCACCAATGCTTATGGCAAAATTCTCAAAAATATAAGACGTAACGCCGATACGACCTAATGAAATTGAAAACATGATAAGAAATGCAGTACAAAAAACAAAATTAATTATACCAAGAAATGCACCAACAAAAAATAGTGGCAATCTATTTTGATCAAATCGTGTAAAACGGCCAGTTAGACAGATAAAGCAATAAAAAAAACAAAAGGCTAAAAGCGCAAGAATGAAATAAGTTCGATAAGGTTCAATGAAATCAAGATAGATATCAGGGAACATGCCAAGAAGACAGCTAGCAATCATGCCGCTTATGAAAAAGCCTGCAACAGAAATAATGCTTGCATAACGCCCGCCAAGCACTGCTTGACGGATAAAAAATAGCGGCTGTACGCACATAACAAGCTGGGTAAGAGCCATAAAAATAGCGAAACTACCCAAAAATTGTAATATGAAAAAATGCATGAAATATCCATGTCTTTAAAAATTGGTGGATCTTGTTATATCCCAATTAATTATAAATTTGGCAATATTTATTTTAAGCCAATGCTTTTGCCTAGGTGATGGTCATAAAAACGCTATAATTAGTAAGATAAAGTAATTTTTGATTAAAATTCTATAATTAGAAAAAAGATCTGCATTTTTAAAATGATTTATAAATATAGTCCTCTGTGTTACATAGTGGTTTTTAAATTATCATACGGCAACGTATGATTAAGAGAAATATTTATATTAGGATGTAAATGTGAAAAATATAATTGCAAGTTTATTTATATTTATGTTTGGCTTTTCGCTAGCTTTTGCAGGTGAAACGACCTCTAAGCTTTCAGTAAGTGTAGAGCAACTTCCCCCATCCTTAGTTGATTTGGATAATTTTCTTGTGCTTGCCAAAGAGGTTCAACCTCATCGTAGCACTCGGCTTTTACATCTTGATGAGTTTTTAGAGCTTTCGCGTAAAGATAATGTTATTTTGCTGGATGCCCGTTCCGCGCGAGCATTTGGTATTGCCCATTTAAAAGGTGCAACTAACCTTGATTTTACAGATTTTTCTCAAGCGGCTTTGCAAAGGATCATTCCGGATAAAAACACCACTATTTTAATTTACTGCAACAATAATTTTAGTGGGCAGGAAAATAATCTTTTGTTGGCAAGCGCTTTCCCATCAAAGGTTGCAATAAATCAGCAGGCGATAGGATCAAGTTTGCCGATTATGTTGGCCCTTAATTTGCAAACCTACATAAATCTATATGGCTATGGTTATACCAATGTCTATGAATTAGCTGATCTTGTGCCAGTTACTGATCCGCGTATTGTGTTTGAAGGGGAAGTTAATTCATCCAATGAGTAAAGGCTTGAGCGTAGTTTGCTCAAGTTGAAATAAGCTAACGGTTGATTGTACTATAATCACCTTTGAAGCGGCGCGCCAAAAACCGCTTCTTAATATTCCAACAACTTAAACAATAGCGAACTTTTTTGGTCTGAATGCAGATGATTGCATCAAAGTGCCGAAATATAAAATTGGCTTTAAAATCATTCTTTGCGCAATCACTTCTTACGTGCTGAAGTAATTCATTTAATATTTGCGGTACGAACAGTGTACCATATGAGAACACAAATGGTTAAGCTAGTTTATGGAAAGTTGGAAAATTATGAACATGCTGGTTGCAAAGGTGAAGCTATTGAATATGGCGAAGCTGTCAAGTCAGATAGAGAAGCGGATAATATTATTTTACGCTAACCATACAAGCGTAAGGGCGCGACAGCCAAGACAATCCAGATGCCAAATCCTGCAAATAAAGTACCAAATACCGGATCAATCACATCTTGGTAACGCCTTAGGCTACGATAAACAGGTTTTGACGTTAAAACTAAAATAAGACTTAGCGCAATTATCGCACAGATAAACAACACAACCATATTATGGATAATAAGACCATTTGGAATGCTATTCAAATTTTCAATAAGTAGTATTTCGCTATCATGCAACGCAAACAGAAAGCTAACATTGAAACCAAGTATAATACCAAGAATAAAATTCAATGGTTTTATTGCCCACATTGGTTGGTCATTAATTCGGTTGAGCGATGCCATTTTGCCGACAATGCAAATGAAGCCGAATACAAAACAAAAAAGAGCAAAATAAAGTTTAAAGTTGATAATCTTTTGGTTAAACTCATTCCATATAGGCATTTTTGCAAAATATGCAAAAAGAAGAATGATTATGCCGCTTAATATAAAACCGATAACGCTATAAATCGCGTCACCTCGTCTGCAGGTTAAGGCTTGGCGCGCAAATATAAGAATATTAATTAATGTAAAAATATAAAGCATGTTTTGCACTTCATCTTATGTTTAGAGGTGAATGTCTTGTAAATATTTAAACCAATGAGATGGTGATTTAGCGATGTTTTATTGTATTAATCAACTGCCTTTTGAGCGTTTAGCTGTCAAATACCCGATTAAATGCTGGAAACAGCTTGTTAATGCTATGAATTAAATGTGAAGTGCTTTTTCAGCTTATTTTTCATTAAAGATGGGAATGTTAATCATTAGCGGTTATAATGCGTGCAAAGTCTACGGTAGGGATAAACCAATACACGCATTTATCTTCTTTCAACCCTTTATAATATCGGTATTATTTCTTGGTTTGGACTGGCGTTGGATTGAGTCTTTCTTTTATAAATGGCATTTTAAATGATTAAAAATGGTATGAAAAAAGCAGCCTTTGCTGCATTGCTATCTCTAAGTGTTATGGGTTTAAGTGGTATCGGGCTTGCCAAGGCGGATGGCTTGGTTTGCCAAAATAATGGTCAAGATGGCAATTTGCCATTTGTGCAAGATATTGCCAAGGCGTTAAAGTTTGACACTTTGGCCTTTGCCTCTTGTCGTCCCTCGCCAAACCATATTGACATGACTTATATTACTTTGCTGCGTCCCTCACAAGGGCAGGAAAAATGCGAAAAAAATTGTCAATATGACATTGCCTTTATCTTAGCTGGCACTAAAACCGGTAAAGTAACCAAGCAGCTTATTCAAAAAAATGCAATTATTGAAGGTGATGCCAAATTATCCAGCATTTCAATCGATGATACGCTTTATCAGCTAAGTCCTGATCAGCGTGCAACCGCCGTACAGATGAATTTTGAAAGAACAACGCCAGACCTTAAAGAAGCAAGACGCGATCTTTATTTGTTGATAGAGCGTGACAATGAATTTAAGGCTGGCCTTGGCAATGTTGCAAGCCCTGATGATTCAGAATTGACCAAATTGGTAATGGATAGAACCGTTACCCATGTTAAACAAAATGAACAATGCTATAGCTATCAAATGGTGTTAAAGCGTAAAATTAGCCTTGGTAGCTATTCCAATGGTTTTCGTGCCCTTGAAATAAATACTGATATTAATGATAAAGTTGCTAAGCTAGAAAATGAAAATTGCGTAGAAGTACCCATTACTACTAGCACAGGGCAAACCACAGTACCTTTTAATGGGACAGTATATTTTATTCCTGAATGGATTTCCCATTAATTAAACGAATGATTATTTTTAAAGAATAAATAAAAACCGCCTCTTTCGAGGCGGTTTTTTTGTTTTATTCGGCTTTTTCAGCAAAAACAGGGCTTGGCTTAAAATTAAGCCTATCTGAGCCGCGCAATATATGAACATTAGAGCCGTCCAAGACATCGCCCATTAAAATGCGCTCAGACAATGGATCTTGCACTTCGCGCTGGATGACGCGCTTAAGTGGGCGCGCACCATAAACTGGGTCATAACCTTTTTCAGCAAGCCATTCACGAGCATCCTCATCAATATCCAAAGTGATCTTGCGGTCATCAAGCAAGGACTGTAATCGTTGCAACTGAATATTTACAATTGCCCCCATTTCTGAACGATGCAAGCGATGGAAAAGAATAACTTCATCGACACGGTTCAAAAATTCTGGGCGGAATGCTGCACGAACCACACTCATTACCTGTTCACGAGCTTTTTCTGCTTCTTCATCATCGCCAAGCTGGGTCAAATATTCTGCCCCAAGATTGGACGTCATGATGATTAAGGTATTGCGAAAATCAACTGTACGCCCTTGTCCATCAGTTAACCGTCCATCATCCAATACTTGCAACAACACATTAAATACGTCAGGGTGAGCCTTTTCAATTTCATCGAAAAGAACAACTTGATAGGGACGCCGCCGCACGGCCTCAGTCAATGCACCACCTTCTTCATAGCCGACATAGCCGGGAGGCGCACCAATTAAGCGCGATACGGAATGCTTTTCCATATATTCCGACATATCAAGACGCACCATTGCTGTTTCATCTTGAAAGAGGAATGAAGCAAGCGCTTTGGTAAGCTCAGTTTTACCAACGCCTGTTGGCCCCAAGAAAATAAACGAACCAATTGGTCGATTAGGATCTTGCAAGCCAGCACGAGCGCGGCGAACCGCACGCGATACAGCTTGCACGGCCTCACCTTGACCAACAACACGTTTACCAATTTCATCTTCCATACGAAGCAAGCGTTCGCGCTCGCCTTCTAACATAGAATCAACCGGAATACCTGTCCAACGCGAAACCACCTGTGCCACATGTTCTGATGTCACAGTTTCTTCAACCATTGAGGTGCGCCCCTCTTGGCTTTCAGCATCATGCAATTGCTTTTCAAGTTCTGGTATCTTGCCATAAGCGAGTTCACCAGCTTTTTGAAATTCGCCATTGCGTTGGGCAATAGCCAAAGCATTGCGTGCTTCATCAAGCTGACGCTTGAGGTCGGCTGCATGGCCAAGCTTTTGCTTTTCTGCCTGCCATTTTGCTGTGATCTCATTGGATAATTCCTCAAGCTCAACAAGATCATTTTCAAGCCGCTCTAAACGATCACGCGATGCGGTGTCTTTTTCAACCTTAAGTGCTTCTCGTTCGATTTTGAGCTGCATAACGCGGCGGTCAATCTCATCAAGTTCTTCTGGCTTGGAATCAACCTGCATTCTTAAGCGCGATGCTGCCTCGTCAACAAGGTCAATTGCTTTATCAGGCAAGAAGCGATCGGTTATGTAACGGTTTGACAAGGTTGCCGCAGCAACAAGAGCCGAATCCGATACACGCACCTTATGATGTTGTTCGTATTTTTCCTTAATGCCGCGCAAAATTGAGATCGTGTCTTCAACCGTTGGCTCATCAACAAAGATCGGCTGGAAGCGGCGAGCAAGCGCAGCATCCTTTTCCACATATTTGCGATATTCTTCCAAAGTTGTTGCACCAACGCAGTGTAATTCACCGCGTGCAAGGGCTGGCTTTAAAAGGTTGGAAGCATCCATTGCACCATCAGTCTTACCTGCGCCAACAAGGGTGTGCATTTCATCAATAAATAAAATGACTTGCCCAGCAGCAGCTTGCACTTCTGATAACACGCCTTTCAAACGCTCTTCAAACTCACCGCGATATTTCGCACCAGCAATCATCGCACCAAGATCAAGGGCAAGCAAAGATTTATCACGCAAAGATTCAGGCACATCTTCATTGACGATACGCAATGCCAAACCTTCAACAACTGCGGTTTTACCAACGCCCGGCTCACCAATCAATACAGGGTTATTTTTTGTGCGGCGTGACAATACCTGAATTGTACGGCGAATTTCCTCATCGCGGCCAATAACAGGGTCAAGTTTGCCATTACGCGCATCTTCAGTAAGATCACGAGCGTATTTTTTTAAAGCATCATATTGGTTTTCAGCAGAGGCAGAATCGGCAGTGCGCCCTTTTCTCATATCATTAATTACCTTATTAAGAGCATTAGGCGTTACGCCACCTTTGGCAATAATTTCATGGGTTTTGGCAGTTTTTTCCATAGCCAAAGCTTGCAATAACCGCTCCACGGTTACAAAACTATCACCAGCCTTATTGGCTAACTCTTCAGCTGTGGTGAAAACTTTTGCCAATGGCTGGGCAAGATAAAGCTGACCATTGCCGCCAGTAATTTTGGGTATGGCACTAAGAGCCGCATCAAGTGCTGTTTTAATTGCAGAAAGATTGCCGCCAGCCTTTTCAATCAGCGAGGCGCAAAAACCTTCATTATCATCAATCAACACTTTAAGAAGATGCTCTGGCAAAAACTGCTGATTATCAGCTGAAAGTGCAGCATTTTGAGCGGCTTGAATAAAACCGCGAACTCGTTCTGTATATTTTTCTAAATTCATTTTATTTTCCCTTTCCCGCAACCTGAAAACATATTTGAGAAGATTTCAAATAGGCTCTGGTTTAACAATGCAGCATTACGGTTGGTGGAAATTGAAAGCTCCCATTATGGCAAGCTTGTTTTCCTAATCTGATATGGGAATGATTTTAAATGACAGCAAGAGATAACAGATAATTTTTTTTAATATTTGGGAAGCTCCTTGGTAAAATAAATGCTTTTTTAAATTGTGGGTTTATGTTTTAAAAATTAAATTTATTCTTGCGCAGCTAAGGATTTTTATTCTTCTTTAATTACAAATGTTTTATTGTGTGTTTTATTGTGATGAATAAAATTATAACGAAATGCACAGCGGATTCGCACAATTGAGTGAATGCCGCTTATGCTGTGACAGGACCATTTTACATGAGCATTCGCCGGATATTCAAATATCTGTTTTTTACAGTGGCTATTTTGGCGGTGCTGGTTATTGGGGCAATTATTGCAATCCCTTATCTCATATCAACGGACGCAATACGCATACGCCTAGCACAGGACTTAAGTACTTGGACGGGCTATAATGTTCAATTGCGTGAGCCACCGAAAATTTCATTTTTCCCCAAATTGCAAGCCGCCCTACAAGGCGTTAGCTTAAGTGATGCCAGTGATGATAGCCGGCCGCTTATGGAGGCAGAATGTATAGAAGTTGATTTGTCATTATTTGATGCTTTGCAAGGCAAGGTCAGTTTTTCTGAAACCCGTATTATCCGTCCGCATTTTGCGGTTGACGAACCGGTCAAAACTGTTGCTGGTTTTTTTGCTTCATTGGCTCGCTCCGATGGTAGTCTTGGTAATGCTATTCGCCAAGCGCGTGAAATTGTTGCGCAAAGTCCAAATAATGCTGATTTGTCTAGTTTGCTTACCCAGCCTTTTGGCCGTATTTTTATCCAAGATGGCACATTATCCTATCCCATTGATAATCACAGTGCCGACAAAAAGCCAAGCGAAGACGCGCGAGGCGAAATTAAAGAAATCAATGCAACGGTTACATGGCCAACCTCCACCTCTGCGGCATCGGTTAAAGCCAATGGTCGCTGGAATGGCGCTTATACAGAAGTGACTTTGCGTGCTGATCAAGCATTAATGCTAATGGCCAGTGGTAAGAGCACGGTGCGAATATCGGTTAATTCTAATCGTGGTGGTGTGACTTATACGGGGGATGCCCAATTTGCGCAACGTTTTGCTTTAAGTGGTAAAGTTGCCGCGCGATTACCTGCCTTAAATGTTACCATGGATTGGCTTGGGCAGGCAAAAAGTTTTGGTGCTGCTATTCAATCGCCGGTTGTTTGGGAATCAAACCTTAATGCAACGCCTGAAAAACTTGAATTGAATGATATAAATCTAACCCTTGGCAATGATAAGGCACGCGGCGCTTTAGAAACAGTATTTATTGGTGATTTGCCGTCAACTTCTGGATCGTTGGCATTTCAATCACTTGATTTTACCCAGATTGTACCCGCCTTCATGTCTGTTGGTGATATTATTCCGGATTTGTCATTTCTTAATCGCTTTTCACTTGATTTACGGGTTTCAGCACCTCAGGGGCAAATTGGATCTATTGCCTTAACCAATTTTGCAGCATCAACCCAATTGCGTAATGGTAGGTTAAGCTTCGACATCGGCAATGTTAATGTTTTTGATGGGACGCTACAAAGCAATATTATCATTGGTCTACTTGGCAACGTCACCCAATTGGAAACGCGTCTTTCAACCACTAATGTTAGTTTGGAACAATTACAATTAGCCATTGGCTCGGAAGCAAAACTAAAATGCCCAATCAATTTAACTATGAATGCGACCTCTGATTTTACCCATTGGTCCAAGGCATTTTTAAATGCGAAAGGCGTATTTGATATGAATTGCAATAATGGTTCAATTGTTGGGTTTAGTTTTTCGCGGTTTTTAGATGGGGTAATGAGCGAAACGAGCCTTCCCTTTTGGAACGGCAATGAGGAGATGTTAAGCTTTCTCCGGCTTATTGCCAAGGGAAGCATTGAAAATGGCGCTATCAACACGGATATTGCCGGTTTGGCTTTTGATAATCATTTGATTGAATTTTCGGGGCATGCTTCATTGCAAAATGGTGATGTTGATTTTACTGGCGTTGTTGATCGTCCGAGGCGGGTTAATGGACATTGCATTGACGTTGAATGTGTTCAGTTGAGCTTAAAACCTTTGCAACGGTTTGAAGTTAATGGTGCATGGAACTTACTGCAAGTTAAAAAACTGGTAATGGATAGTGAATAGACTAATGTAATCGAATAGTACATTCATATTAAATGACAAATTCATGATACAAATGTCCATTATAATTAATAAATAAAGCTATAAGCATCATAATATCTTAAAAGTTTATACTTGCTTGACAATTTTGATTTTTGGTTTTTATATTAATATTTTTGTAATTTGGTTTGCAGGTTTTAAAATAAAATCATAAAAATCTCCAACTACACGGCTCTAAGTTTGTGTTTTAAATGATATAGGCTCAAGCTTATCTACCTATCCAATTTATTGCTTTAAATTAACAGGTCTTGCCCCTAGTCATTAACAATGGCTGTTTAGTTGAAATCCATATAATAAATTATAATTAACTTATGGCAATCCAAATAAAATCTATTTTTAAAATTGTAAAAGGGATTTAAAATGCCAGTACCCAATATTCGTTTAAATGACAAAAATTCTATCCCGCAGCTAGGCTTCGGTGTCTGGAAGATTGATGACAAGGACACAGATCAAGCTGTAATAAACGCAATAAATACCGGTTATCGTCATATTGATACAGCAAAAATATACCATAATGAAGAAGGTGTTGGGCGCGGCATAGGCAATAGCGGTGTAAATCGTGGCGATGTTTTTATTGCGACCAAAATTTGGAATGATGCACAGGGTTATGATGCTACGCTGCGAGCCTTTGATGAAAGCTTACAACGCCTCAACATGGATTATATCGACCTTTACCTTATCCATTGGCCAATGCCATCAAAAGATCTATTTGTTGATACGTGGAAAGCGCTCATTCAATTGAAAAAGGAAAAACGCGTTAAATCCATTGGTGTTTGTAATTTTAGAATTAGTGATCTTGAGCGGTTAATCCAAGATACCGGTGTTGTGCCATCGGTTAATCAGATAGAATTGCACCCTGAATTTCAGCAAAATGATTTGCGGATATTTCATGAAAAAAACAATATTGTTACAGAAGCTTGGGCACCTTTGGCGCGTGGAAGCCTTTTAGATAATCCAATTCTTATTGACATTGCCAAAAATCATAACCGCACTGTTGCGCAAGTTATTTTACGTTGGCATATTGAAATTGGTAATGTCATCATACCAAAATCTATATCACCGCAGCGTATGGCGGAAAATTTCAATATTTTTGATTTTAGTTTAACCAAAGGCGATCATGAAAGAATTGTTAGTCTTGATGGAGCTGATGGTCGCACTGGACCAGATCCTGATACATTTGTTGGATAATATTTGCTCATAGAAAATGAATATATTCTATTCTATAGCAGAATAAGATGATGAAAAATTACTAATAATTAAGGTGTTGGGCAATATATCCAATGCCTTAATTTTGAATTTTAATCTATATGGAGCATGTAGAATTTAATATATTTTATCGGCTATAATAAAAAGTAAATTAGCATTTATTGTTCTGAAATTGAAACGCCATAACCATCAAAGGCTGTATCATTTGAGCTTGAGCTATTTGCGCTAATGACAGTTGAAATAATAATCATTGTGAACAGCATTGCGACTGTAACAAAAGCTGCCTTACTAACGGTCATAGCGAAATTCCCTTGTTTTAAAATGGTATGATTTAAAGATTTGAATGGTCAAAATCGGTTGGTCATTACATGTTGTTTCTTTAGCGTGAAGTTTTGCTGGCGACAATCATTAGTCATTAAAATTCTTACCTAAATGCTAACGAAATATTGGTTTTCAAACGGCTGTGTCCTTACTGCAACGCTTCCCTTGTTGTTGACATGATATAAGCTTGCTTGACCTTGAAAACGGCAAGGTATAGTTACTAAAAAATGCGCGCAAATTATAAAATGCAACGGCTTTTTGTCGATCAAACTTTTTTAAATGATTCCTTATCGGCTACGGGTGTGAAACTTGCTTTGGCCAAGGAGCAAACCCATTATCTTGTCCATGTTTTAAGGATGGTTTTGGGAGATGAGGTTTTGGTTTTTAACGGCCGTGATGGTGAATGGCGAGCCAAAATTATTGATATTTCGAAAAAAGCGCTTGTGCTTGAATTGCAAACACTTGAAAGACAGCAGCCAAAGCCAATTGATCTTACTTATTATTTTGCGCCGTTAAAGCATGCGCGCCTTGATTATATGATGCAAAAGGCGGTCGAAATGGGCGCAAGCAGCCTTCAGCCAGTTTTAACCCAGCATACTCAGGTCAATCGGTTGAATATTGAGCGTATGCAAGCCAATATTATCGAAGCTGCCGAGCAATGCGGCATTCTTGCTGTACCCTCTTGTTTAGAACCTATAAGTTTAGATCGGCTTTTAGCCAATTGGGATGAAAAACGACATTTGATTTTTTGTGATGAGGCTGCAGAAGGCGATAATCCCTTGCCAATATTACAAAAATTATCGCGCGGGCCGTTAGGGGTTATTATTGGTCCTGAAGGTGGATTTAGTGATAGTGAGAGAAAATTAATCCGTAGCTGCTCTTTTGCCCACGCCATCCCCCTTGGACCACGTATTTTAAGAGCTGATACAGCAGCTGTCGTTGCCCTTGCGTTAATTGGTGTTACGCTTGGTGATTGGCTATAATAACATAAATTATGTATTTGTAAGCTCAAGTTTTTATGGAATAGTCATAAACAACTATAAAGGCATAAAATTGTTATTTTGATATCTTGCGGCAATAGATGCTGTATTGCAATTATAACGGATTGATAAAAAACATGAAAATAGACTATCATGAATTGCTGTGAGTTTGAGTGCTTTTTTAGATAAAATTAATTATGGCTATGATGGAGTTCTATATGAGGTTCATTTTACCAATGATTTACGCGATATAAAATTGACCACATTTGTAAAAGATGAAATTGGTAATAGGATCGTCCTCGATATTTTTCTAAGCGATATAAAAGAGTGCAAGCTGTCGCAAGTAAATGGCAACAATTTCTCATGGCTAACCAATGGAATTAAATATAAAGAAATGGGTGGACTTCATTGTTTAACGATTACAGTTAATGATGAGGTCGATGAAATTGAGATAATTGATATCTTTAAGAATACAGAAGTTTATTTTATTGCTAGTAATCTTACATATCAAGTTACACCTTATGATGAAAAAATGTGGCCATTAATCTTTAAATCTAAAAATTGAAAATTTTGCTCTAGAAAAGTTCGATAATAAAAAACGCTCATAGGCCAATGTAAGTGTGATTGTTGATAATTATCGGGTTCAATTTTTTTTAAACAGCATGAAAATAATATTAGTGCCAAGGTTAGATATGTTCGGTTAAGAAAATAATCTAATTACGCCATAACGACATGAAAAATTATTATGACCCATAAAATAGCGGTAATTGCCTATGAAGGTATTAGTGCATTTCATCTTTCTGTGCCATGTACAGTGTTTGGTGATGACTTGTTCAAGGCTGAAAATACCAACTATGAGGTAAAGGTTTGTGCTGAAAAAGCTGGAAGGCTTAGTACACTCTCTGATTTTGATATTTATGTAGAGCATAATTTTGAAATGATTGAAGAGGCTGATACGGTGATCATTCCCGCTTGGATTGATGCAACTACAATTCCGTCTCCTGGTCTTATTACTGCTTTACAAAAAGCATTCAAAGATGGAAAACGTCTTATAGGGCTTTGTCTTGGTACATTTGTATTAGCAGAGGCAGGATTATTAGATGGACGTGAGGTGTCAACCCATTGGGCTTGGGCCGATGATTTTACCAATCGCTACCCGAACGTTATATTAAAAACCAAAGCTTTATACATTGACCATAATAATATTATAACCTCAGCAGGAACAGCGGCAGCCATAGATTGTTGCTTGCATATTATTCGTCAAGACCATGGTGCCGATATAGCGAACCGATTAGCGCGAAAATTAGTTGTCTCGCCACATCGCTCGGGTGACCAATCGCAATATATTGACCGCCCCATAGCAACCATTGCGCAAAGAGATAGATTGAGTGAGGCTTTGGAGTGGGCCCTTAGCTGTCTTGACCAACCACTTAATCTTAAAGTCGTTGCTGAGCATGCTTTTATGAGCGTCAGAAGCTTTACCCGACATTTTAATAAAAAAACCGGCATAAGTTTTAATCGTTGGCTTTTGATGCAGAGACTTTATAGGGCGCAAAACCTCTTAGAAACAAGTAAAACCTCACTTGAGGATATTGCACAGCAATGTGGTTTTTCGTCATCCGTTACTTTTCGCCAACATTTTTCCCGCGTTTTTTCTATTCCACCGGGAGTTTATCGTAGTCAATTTAAAAAGCATTTACCTTAATGAGATTGTAACTTGGCTTAATTTCATCATATGTTGTCTTTTATGATAGTAGCGAAGTTCTATATTCTTATTCATTAATTGTCCTTGTTTAAAACAGGAGAAAATTATGAAACATCCGACACTTCGTACAATAGCTGGTGCGGCTATTATTGAAAATCTGCAATTTGAACAAACTGCATTACTTGTTATTGATTTTCAAAATGAATATTTTATCGGTTCATTGCCAATTCCTAATGGAATGGCGGCCTTAAAAAATGCAAAGAATTTGATCGAATACGCCGATGAAAATGCAATCGCCGTATTCCATGTGCAACATATAGCACCACAAGGAAGTGCAACATTTGCGCAAGATAGCGCAATGTCTGCATTTCATAGCGATATTTTGCCTAAACCGCATCATAAGATAGTACAAAAAAACATGCCAAGTGTTTTTGCGTCAAGCGATATTGATATGCAGCTTAAAGCAGCTGGTATAAATACATTGATCATTTGCGGTTTAATGACCCATATGTGTGTAAGTGCTGCTGCGCGCGAGGCTATCCCTTTGGGATACAATATTGTCGTGGCTGAAGATGCATGCGCTACGCGCTCTATTGATTTTAATAATGAGGATACAATTGATTATACCACGTTGCATAAAGCATCATTGGTTACACTGAATGATGCTTTTGGCGATGTTATGACGGTCAATCAGATAATAAACTTGGAATGCAAATCTTGACGCAAGCTATTCAATATCGTTAGCGACTTTTGCCTATTTTTAAGGTCCTTTCCATTAGCAAAGCAAATCATGGTTGATTGAGTAATACCAAAATTTTGGTCGGCCATGGTTCGCTTCGATCATGAATTTCATTAAAGAAGTGAGTTTGCCACCATTTGTTGCGCTGTAATCCTAGACAAACGTAAGCGAACTGATAGAGGTTAAATCACTTCTATCACGATATTGAGGTATATTATTGGCGCTTTTACAAAAGTCAGTCATAGGCTGATTTTAAATAATTTAGAACTTTTCAAAAGGTTTTAAATAATTTTAGCGCATAAAAACAATATATTATTGTTGGTCTTAGAGTGATGGATTTTTTGTTCACGAAAACGTGATTGGTAATTTTTATGATTATTACCCCCAATGGAACTTGGAGGAATATTATTTTTTTAGTTTATAAAGATTCTATTTTCAAAAACGTTAAACAGTTGAGGAGCTGTATATATTTGAAAAGAATTTGTGAGCTAGTATAGACAAGTAGTCGTGGAGGACTAATTTACATCTAGTTATTATCTAACTAAAAAGTTTAGCTCCAATTTGGAGGAATTTGAGCTTTTCATAAAATGATAGGTGCTTCTTATTAAAATAATTGATGGCTTAGATAGTTGTTAATCATTTCAATTAAGTAGCATTTGACAATATGTATAAGGCCTTTTTGGTCATTTTACATCTAATCTTAAGTCCACAGGGAAGGAGGAACCCATTATGGATGAACAGATGGTAGCCCGCATTGAGGCAAATCCCGATTACATCGAATTGAAAAAAAAGCGCAACATTCTTGGTTGGTCGCTTACTTTTGTTGTACTGATTGTTTATTACGGTTGGATTTTCGTTATTGCATTTAACCCCCAATTTCTCGCGACAAAACTTGGCGCCGGTGTAACAACCATTGCAATCCCAATAGGTATTGGTGTGATTGTATTGATGGTTGCACTAACCGCATTTTATGTCGTGCGTGCCAATAAGATTTATGATGATCTAATTAGTCGTCTTGAAAAAGAGGTGGGCAAATGAAATCGATTAAAAATTATAACTTATTGTTTTTATCTGCCATTTTTGCTTTTATCTTTCAGTCAAATGCTTTTGCAGATGCAATTAGTGGTGAAATGGCAAAACAGCCATTAAATCTAACAGCTATCGGCATGTTTGCCCTTTTTGTATTGTTCACGTTAGGAATTACCGCATGGGCCGCTATGCGCACAAAGTCGCGAGCCGATTTTTATACCGCTGGTGGTGGTATTTCAGGCTTTAAAAACGGGCTTGCTATTGCTGGTGACTATATGTCTGCAGCCTCTTTCCTTGGTATTTCGGCTATGGTGATGAACCAGGGCTATGATGGGCTTATTTATGCGGTTGGCTTTCTCGTTGGTTGGCCAATTGTGATGTTCCTTCTCGCCGAGCGCATGCGAAATCTTGGTCGTTTCAATTTCGCTGATGTGTCTGGATTTCGCTTTGACACCAAGCCTATCCGCATTTTTTCTGCCTGTGGTACGTTGATTGTGGTGGCATTTTATCTTATTGCGCAAATGGTTGGGGCAGGGCAGCTTATTAAGTTGCTTTTTGGTATCAATTATATTTGGGCAGTGCTTATCGTTGGTGTGCTGATGATCACCTATGTGTTATTTGGTGGTATGAAAGCAACAACATGGGTGCAAATTATTAAAGCATGCCTTTTGCTGTTTGGTGTCACCTTTATGGCATTTATGGTATTGCTGCACTTTAATTTCAATTTTAATAGCTTCTTCCAAGCAGCCGTTGACGTTAAAACCCAAATGGCGCTTGCTGATGGTAAAACACCAGAGGAAGCTGCGGCGGCAGGCTTAAGAATTATGGCGCCTGGTGGCTATGATGCAATCTCAGCCATTTCGCTTGGCATGGCGCTTATGTTTGGTACTGCCGGTTTGCCACATGTTTTGATGCGTTTTTTTACCGTGCCAAATGCACGTGAAGCACGTAAATCCGTGTTATGGGCAACCGTCTGGAGTGGCTATTTCTACATTGTTATCTTCATTATTGGCTTTGGTGCTATTGCTCTTGTGTTATCCAATCCCGAACTTGCCGCGCCGTTAACCTCTGGAGCGGGTGCATCCAACATGGCGGCAGTTATGGTCGGTAAGGCTGTTGGCGGCAATATGTTCTATGGCTTTATTTCAGCAGTTGCTTTTGCTACTATTTTGGCTGTGGTTGCAGGTCTAACATTGTCTGGTGCAACCGCTATTTCTCATGATATTTTCAACATGATATCGAGAAAAGGTATGGCAACAAATGATGAAGAATTGCGCGTGTCACGTATCGCTACAATTTGCATTGGCATTGTTGCAGTGCTTCTTGGTATTGCTTTTGAGCAGCAAAATGTTGCTTTCATGGTGGGGCTTGCTTTTGCTATTGCGGCATCTGCTAACTTTCCAGTATTACTACTTTCCATCCTGTGGAAGGGGTGTACAACGCGCGGTGCGGTAATTGGTGGCTTCATTGGTCTTGCTCTTTCTGTTGGTCTAACGATTGTTTCGCCGGCTGTTTGGGTCAATACACTGCATCTTTCAAAAGAATCTGTGTTGTTTCCTTTTGCGTCGCCAGCAATTATTTCTATTCCAATCGCATTCTTTAGTGTGTGGTTCTTCTCTATAATTGATAAAAGCGCCCGTGCGAAAATTGATAAGGCAGGTTTTAGAGCTCAAGAAATTCGCTCCGAAACGGGTTTTGGTGCGTCGAAAGCATCAGATCACTAGTAGAATTTCCAAAATGGGATTTTGTGATCTCGTTTTAAATATATTGTAAGTATAACGCGTTTTAAGTTTAGCCCCTGATGAAAAGTGAAGAAACACTTTTGGTCTGGGGCTAATTGTTAAAAATTATCGTTATAATATAAGTATTAAACTTGCAGAAAGTCATTCCTAAATTCGTATAATAGTCTTAAAATTTTATCAAAATCGAAATCAGATATTATATAAGTGTCGTTTTATTCAATATAGAACATGTTATTATGATTTTTTCAGTATAAAAATAATTTTACTCTAATATTTGCCGATTAGCATCGTTAATTGCTTCTCTGTAAAATAACTTGATGCATATTTAAAGCTTGAGATTAATGTATTTTAGAATTTCATTATATAATGTTTTGATGTTATTATGATATAATTGCAACAATTGGTAATTTTTTTATAGTTAATTTTTTCTAAAAATATTTATTATAAAAAATATATAAATAAAACAATTATTTACGTTGATGGTGTGAATTATATCTTGTTGGTGAATGGTTTTGAAGGCGTGGGGTGTAATTAAATATATATTTCACTTATATTTTATATTATATATTAAATAAATATATTTATTATAATATCTGTGAGTTTGTATGAAAAAGTTTTTATTAGCTAGTACGGTATTAACTGGAGCCTTTTTGTTCGCTACAAATGTGCAAGCGGCAGAATGTTTAACAGCCTCCAATGGTACTTTCGCAATTGGCACAAATGGTGCTCCCAATCAAAACAGCTGTTCAATTAGTTCGGTTAATTCAACTATTGGAAATGATAGTATTTGGGCAGGTGGTTTTGGTGTTTATAGTGGTCGCACAAGCAACACTATGACTATTGAAAATGATTTTTCTACCACTGTTAAAGGTAGCGCCGGCATCATAGTTTATGGTGGTGGTGGCACTACTGCAACTCAATCGGTTTTTGATGCAACGGGTAAAACAATCAATTTAACCCTTGAAAATCTGACTGCAAACCCGCAGACTGGTGCAGGGGACCGAATTGCAAAGGTTGGCCTTGGCGTGTCCCATGGTGGAATGGCAACCATAGGCACGCTTAATCTTACCATGCTTAATTTACCCTCTGGTTCTGGTGGTGGCACTTGGGGAGTAGGTGACCGTTATGAGCATTATGGTGTATTGGCTGGCTCTACAGTTAATGCGGGTGAGCCAGCAGCTTTTAATGGGATGCAATCAAAGGCGGTTTTTGACAATTTAAATATTACCATGCAATCTGATCAAGGTGGTTGGCTTTTCACTCGTTATCCATTATTGGCAGGCATTCGTGTCATTCAAGGTGCTGGCCAAAGTTCGGGTAACGGTGCTGCAGGTTATGTTGAAGTTAAGAATGATTTGAATATTAATCTTACAGCCCAAGGCAATGATGCTATTGGCATTTATGTGTCTGGTACGGAAAAGGATGGTGTCCGCCCTGAAGTGCGTATTCATAATAGTAATATTACTATTACGAGTACATCCACTCGCGCCAATGCGCTACGCATTGGTAAAGAGTTAACTGTGGCAGGTACTGGCGAAGGACTTATTACTTCCACCGGCAATATGGTTCTTGATACATTAAATGCACCTAATTCTTCGGCCATTGCCGTTGTTTGGCAAGGTGGCGCTTTGAATGCGGATGCTGATACAGCATCAACCACAATTAAAGCTGGCGGGCAAGCAATTACCGTTAGCGCAAATACAGGCATCGCAAGTGTACAAAGTCAAACGAGTTTCAACAATTTGGTTGCAACGACAAGTTCTGCAACAGCTAATTTGATTGACGTAGTAGGTGCTAATGTTGATTATTTGCTAAGTGTTCGCGGTGCAAACAGTAATCTTACTGCTGCGGATGAAGGTTATATTTTAAATATGACTGGTGGTAGCGTAACCCAGCCAAGCACCACTGTTTTTAATTTTGCTGACGGTAAAATGACCGGCCTTGTTAATAAGGGTGAAAATGCAACGCTAGATCTCAATCTTTCTAATAATGTACAATGGATTCTTGCCGCCAAAAATGGTGCTTCACCATCCACAACTGCAACATTTGACCAGTTAAATCTTACAAGTGGTGCTCAAATTGTTGCATATGGTGCATCTGATGGTAGTGCAAATTTCACCTTGCAAGGAAATGTGCTAAGTGATGCTGGTGTTTTAAATCTAAATAGTGGCGTTGCTGGTGATAGTTTAACAATTAAGGGCAATTATACTGGTCGCAATAATGCACTTTTATCAATAGATACTTTTCTTGGTGAAAGTGGCGCTTTATCTGACCGCCTTGTGATTGATGGTGGCCAAGTCGATGGCAATACTCTGGTTCGCGTGAATAATGTTGATGCAACCAATGCAGGAGGCAATACCGAGCCTGGACAGGGCATTAAAATTGTTCGTGCCATAAATGGCGGTACAACCACCGATGATGCTTTTGCATTGGATGCAACGGCATCCAATGCCTATACATTGCAAGGACAAACCATGGTTGGTGCTGGTGCCTATGCCTATGGTTTATTCAAAGGTGCTCAATCATCTACGGTAACAGAAGATGAATATGGTGAAACAGAACTTCAAAATGACTGGTACTTGCGTTCGCAATTAAAGCCAGTTGAACCTCCTGTCGAGCCGCCAGTTAAGCCTCCCGTGAAACCGGAAGAGCCACCAGTACAACCACCTGTAAAGCCTCCCGTAAAACCGGAAGAGCCACCTGTAGAACCTCCAATTTTACCGGCCCCGCCCGTTTTTCAAGCTGGCGTCCCCACCTATGAGGCTTATCCGCAAGCACTGCTTAATTTAAACAGCTTACCAACGTTACAACAGCGTGTTGGCAATCGCATTTGGATTGGTGTTAGTGATGGCTCAGCTGTTGAAATAAATGTCGAAAATACTGGGCTTTGGTCTCGTGTGGTTGGCAATCACAGCCATTTTGAATCCCAAAAATCAACCTCAGGAGTGGATTTTAATCAAAATATTTTTAAAGCGCAAATCGGTATTGATGGAAAACTGTATTCAAATGACCATGGCAGCCTAATTAGTGGTATCAATGGATTTTATACTACTGGTAAAACCAAGACCAAATCATTTTATGGCGATGGTGAAATCACCACTGATGGTTATGGTTTGGGCGGAACTCTCACTTGGTATGGCAATGATGGTTTCTATGTCGATGGCCAAGCACAGGTCACCCTATATAACAGTGATCTAAAATCCAATTTAGCCAATCGAAACTTAGTAAGTAGCAATGATGGCTTTGGTTATGCTTTATCAGCCGAGGCAGGTAAGCGCTTTAAACTTGATGAAAAATGGTCTATTACCCCGCAAACACAGCTTGTTTATTCTAATATTGATTTTGATAGTTTTCACGATATCTTCAATGCAGATGTAAGTTTAAAGCGTGGCGATAGTTTAGAGGCGCGTTTGGGCTTTGCTGTTGACTACGAAACCAGTTGGAAAAATGATCAGGGCTCATTAAATCGCACTCATATTTACGGCATTGGCAACCTTTATTATGCTTTACAAAGCGGCACCAGTGTCGATGTTTCCGGAGTTGATGTCTCAAATCAACAACAACGCTTATGGGGCAGTGTGGGAGCTGGTGGTTCATATAATTGGAATGATGATAATTATTCAATTTATGGCGAAGCCCTCGTCAAGACTAGCCTCAGCGGTTTTGGCGATAGTTATGGAGTAAGTGGCCGTATTGGTTTTAGAAAAAAATGGTAGCAAATTGCCTCATTAAAACTGCTTAATTGAGCGCTTTTAGGTTGGTAGATATTTAGCTGAAATAAAAAAGGCCGATACAAATTTGTATCGGCCTTTTTTATAAGGATTTTGTTATTTATATCACGCTTAAAATTTGATTTTCTCTGATCTAAATCCCATGCCAACGATACGGCCAGCAAAATGCGCAAGCGGTGGCCATTTTGCAATATAGCGCATGAAGCTTGGTGGTGCTTTTTTCTTTTCTGGATCAAGATTGCGCTTTTGGCTACTTTTTTGCATCATGAGTTGCAATCTTTGCGTGGCTTTGGTGGGGAATGAACGGCGTTTTTGTACCTTTGCCAAATCCTTTGTGCTAACATTTTTATTCCGCAATGGCGCATTTAATATGTTGGTTGCGGCAACGGCATCTTGTATAGCAAGATTAACACCAACGCCGCCAATCGGTGACATGGCATGGGCAGCGTCACCAATGAAAAGAAGCCCCGGCTGCCACCACTGTTTAAGGCGGTTAATGCGGATGGATAAAAGATGGACATTATCCCATGAGGTAATTTCATCCATGCGGCTTGCGGGCAGCGGGGAAAAGCGTGCAACTTCCTCGCGAAAGTTTTCTAAGCCCTTGGCTTTTAGCTCTTCAAAGCTACCCTTAGGGATAACAAAGCCACATTGCCAATAATCGCCCCGATCAATAAGGATAAAACCCTGCCTTGGGCCGCCATGACCCATTGTATAGGGTGGATCCTCCTTTTGGTGCGATAGCTTCATCCATAAAACATTGCTAGCCACGCCAAACTCTTCCAAATCAAGACCAGATTGTTGCCTTAAGATTGAATTGCGTCCATCAGCGGCAATGGTTAAGGGCGCTTCAACACGAATATCGCCTTGCGAGGTTGTTGCCTCAACACCAACGACCTTATCATGCTCGTATAAAAGTTTGTGGCTTTGGCAATCCATGATAATCGAAAAATTATCAAACTGTTTGGCTTTGTCGCATAGGAAATTTAAAAATTCCCATTGCGGCATGAAAGCTATAAATTTGCATTTGGTGGATAGTTTGGAAAAATCGGCAATGGTGATATCTTTACCATTAATTTCAGCATTTAATTTTTCGGCTCTTGTGTGGGAAATTTTTAAAAACTCGTCCAAAAATCCCAACTGGTCAATAAGATCAAGGGTTGAGGGGTGAATGGTATCGCCGCGAAAGTCGCGCAAAAAATCACTATGCTTTTCAAGCAAAACGACTTGCCGTCCTTGCCGCGCCAGCAGATAAGCAGCCATTAGGCCGGCAGGGCCTGCACCAACCACAATAACCTCAGCTTTGATTATCTGCTGTGAAATATTGGCTTGATTTTGATTGAGGGACGGAGCAATTGCTTGGGTTGTTTGATCTATAGAGGACATGATAGCATTCCTTGATGTGATCTCACCAATCTAATTCAAAATACATCAAAAGCCAACAATTATGAGTAAATAAGTCATATTTCTTTTAAGGCTTTATCGCATATGTTGCTAATGCTTCCAAGCGTTGTTATTTAAATTTTTAGCAGCCATTAAAATAAAAACCCCCGAAGAAAATCTTCGAGGGTTTTAAAAACTAGTAAAGTTTTAAAACTTAAGCGTTGAGGCTTTTCAAGCGCTGTGCAAGACGAGAAACCTTGCGAGCTGCTGTATTTTTTTGGATAACGCCCTTAGTTACAGCGCGCATGATTTCAGGTTCAACAGTTTTGAAAGCAACTTGTGCTTCTTCTTTGTTGCCAGCAACAATAGCATCTTCAAACTTACGGATGAAAGTGCGAACGCGTGAACGACGTGATTTATTGACCTCTGTGCGAGCTGCAATTTTGCGCACCGCTTTTTTGGCCGAAGCTGTATTAGCCATTTATCTCTCTCTTTTCTCGATAACGACCATCAAAAATAATGGCACGAAAATTAAATAACGGCACTTCGACCGTATAACTTTCCGCGCTTATACTGGATTAAGGGGCAAAGGTCAATGAGATTTTCCAACGCGCAGAAGCAAAAAACGGCGATTTACTCATGTTTTCAAAAGAAATTAATGTAAATTTACCAATATTTTAAAAATCGCAATCTCCTATGCCGACTCACGATTCTTGTTACTTTGCATTGGGCTTTAACTATTGGATGAGTTGTCTTTTGATTTATCATCGCTAGGCGCTGATAGTTTATTGCGCAATGATGTTGGTAATAATTGTGATATGAGAATACCAGCAATAATTAACGCTGCACCAAGTAGCGCAAAGGGCCCAAAACGCTCCCCGGCCATCCGTCCAAAAAGACCAGCCCATATTGGCTCACCGGCATAAATGATGGTAGCTTTGGTTGGGGATACTGATTTTTGCGCCCAGTTCATTGCTAATTGGATAAGCGCTGTCATTGTGCCAAGTGCAACTGCTGCCCAAAACCAGATTGGCGAAAATTGAGGGATAGGTTCACCAAGGATTGGCATGGTAATAAAAGCGGCGATCGATGCCACAATTAGTTGCACTAAAGTGAGGCGGCGGCTATCAACTTCAGGTGCAAATTTGCCGATAAGAATAATTTCAATCGCGATAAAGAAAGCCGCAATGATGGTGATAATTTCACCAAAAGAAAAACTAAAACCGATATTTTGCGGATCTTTGATTAAAATAAGGCCAATAAAGCAAAGGGCAGCGCCAATCCAACTACCAAGACTAGGACGGCGTTTTAATACGCCCCATTGCAATAGCGGTACAAATGGCACATAAAGGGCAGTAATAAAGGCTGATTGGCTGCTATTGATACTTTGTAGCCCCATAGTTTGCAAGCCATAGCCTAAATAAATAGATAGACCGATAGCGGTGCCACCAATAATTTCTTTTTTGCTAAGGCCTTTTAACGCTTTATGAAATACAATTGCGACAATTACGGCAGCAATAAAAAAGCGGAACCCTACAAAGAATAGCGGTCCGCTCTGGTGCACGGCCTGTTTAATAATCAAAAATGTACCACCCCACAGAATGGTTACACCAATGAGAATAAGTTCTTGCGGGCGTAAAAAAGAAAAAGATTTCATTTGTCCATGCTTGTTTTGGTGGGCTTGGTATTTTGGTTGGCGCGCTCTCGAAGCAATTTCTTATAATGGCAAAGCGGTTAAAAAAATCAAGCTATTAAAGGGTAGGTTTTAGATTAGTTTGATAGTCAATGATTGTTCAAAATATTGATTTAGACTGCAATACAGTTACATCAATATTTTTTCTAAAAAAGCACCAAGGTCATTGGTTTTAAAATCAATATGACTTTGGTCGCTATCATCACCTTGTGGTGTATCATGGGTTTGAGTTGCTTGTAGTATAGGTTCTATTAATACTGTTTGCATTTGTAAAGATTTTGGCACTTTCAAATTGCGGACAAGATCTTCAAACATAACCGCGCGGCTTGGATCTATGGCAAATTTCTTTATAAAAATATCATAGGCCTCTTGCTTGGGCTTTGGAATATATCGAGCCGCCTTAATGTCAAATATGCCATCAAATACGTTTTCAATGCCAAGCCTTGTTAATACATTTATAGCATGATTGTAATCACCATTGGTGAAGATGTATTTTTTGCCCGTAAGCCTTTGCAAATTTTGCCTAAGAATTGGCGCTGGGCTTAGCCAGCTATAATCGATATCATGGACTTTATTTAAAAAATCTTCTGGATCAATGTCATAAAGATGCATTAAACCAGATAGGGTAGTACCATAATCACGATAAAGGTCTTTTTGTAATTGGCGCGCACTTATCCTATCCATGTTTAGCAAGTTGCTGACATAGTCAGTCATTTTAATATCCACTTGTGAAAAAAGATGGTCACCTGGTGGATAAAGGGTGTTATCAAGATCAAACACCCAATAATCTATTTTTTCCGTTGGAAAGTTTTGCGCGCCCATAAAAATACTTATCCGCGCACAATCAAAGTGCCGGCACCGCGCTCGGTAAACAGCTCAAGCAAGACTGAATGGGCGGTTTTACCATTAAGAATAACCACACCTTCAACCCCGCGCTGAATGGCTTCAATGCAGGTCTCTACCTTGGGAATCATGCCACCGCTAATTGTGCCTTTTTCAATCATACGGCGCGCTTCGCTTACCGTTAATTCTTTGAGCAATTTACCATTTTCATCAAGAACGCCCGGAACGTCCGTCAAGAATAAAAGACGCTTTGCAGTTAATGCACCAGCAATAGCGCCAGCAAATGTATCAGCATTGATATTATAGGTATGACCATCGCGCCCCGGTGCAACTGGTGCAATAACTGGAATCATTTCTGAGCGGGCGAGTAAATCTAATAATGTGCGATCAACTTCCACTGGCTCGCCAACAAAGCCAAGATCAAGCACACGCTCAATGTTGGAATCAGGGTCAATAACGGTTTTTCGTGCTTTCTCGGCAAAAACCATATTGCCGTCTTTACCGCAAAGACCAATCGCCCATTCACCTTCAGCATTGATCATAGCAACGATTTCTTTGTTAATTGAGCCTGCAAGAACCATTTCAACAATTTCAACGGTTTTTGCATCGGTGACGCGTAAGCCACCTTCAAATTTTGATTCAAGACCCAATTTTTGCAACATGGTGGCAATTTGTGGACCGCCACCATGAACAACAATAGGATTAATGCCAGATTGTTTTAACAATGCGATGTCACGAGCAAAAGCGCGTCCAAGTTCAGGATCACCCATGGCGTGGCCACCATATTTTACAACGACAGTTTTGTTTTCATAGCGTTGCATATAGGGAAGGGCGGCAGAAAGCAGTGCGGCCTGCTTTTCAAAAATTTCTTGCTGGCTATCAAAATTATCGCTCATGGATATCTCCCTAAAATCAATATTTTGATTTTTTAACCAAACATGCGTCAAGCGCAATAGAATTCTTTATTATTAAGACATTTTTGATGGAAATGATGAAATTAAAATGACAAACATTTTTGGACTATGCCCAACCAATAGGGCCAATTAGGCTCTATTGGTTTAATATGTTTATAATTTTATCGGCGGCCGCATTGGCGCAATTGCATATCATATTGGCGGCTCATTGTTTGCGCGCGCTGCGCACCGCGCCCGGCAATGCCACCGCGTCCATTGCCGCGTGCATAGCCTGTATGTCCAAGATAATAATTGAGATAAAGATTATAGGCATCATGGGGTGCGACACCATTTTTTTGTACACTTTGGCGGTGGTACCAAGCGATAAAACGGGCAGCATCTTCAAAATTATTGCGCTTTGCACCCGTGCGCCCCGTTTCGCGGCGATAGCGATCCCAAGTCCCATCAAGCGCTTGTGCATAACCATATGCGCTTGATTGGCGCTTCCAAGGGATAAAGCCAAGTAATTTAGTTCGTGGTGGGCGCGCATTGTGCTTGAAATTTGATTCTGCATACATGGTTGCCAAAATTACAGGTGTTGGAATACCATATTCGCGCTCGGCTTTTTTTACAGAGCGTTCCCAATTGGTGAAAAAGCCGTTCTTTTGGTCAAGAACAGCACAAGCATTGGTCGTACGAGTGGGAGCGCTTGCACACCCAGCTAATAACGCCACTAGCGTTAAAAAAAACAAAATGCGCGACATGTTAATACCTCTAATTGAGGTAAAAGCATAAAACCAATTTTATTAACAAGATGTGTACAGAGCGATTAACCATAAACTTACCCACATGACAAACGAAATACTGATACAATAAAAAAATATTTAAATTCATATATTTATGAGTTATCTGACTTGATGTATATTTTCGCTGTGATAATCTATCTACAAAGTTTACAAGTAAAGGTTATCAGGACGTTTCGTTTTAAGGTTAAATAATGATTGATACATTAGCAATATCTGGTTATCGCTCAATCCGCGATCTCATTGTGCCACTAGACAATCTTACCATTATAACCGGCGCTAATGGCGCGGGCAAATCTAATCTTTACCGCTCATTACGCCTTTTGGCTTCAGCAGCAAATGGTGAGCTTGTTGGTAATTTAGCTAAAGAAGGAGGAATCCAATCAGTATTTTGGGCTGGGCCTGAAAAAATTACCAGAGATATGCGTTCAGGGCGCGTCGCCATACAAGGTACTGTATCAAGTCAAAAAAAGCGTTTAAAGCTAGGATTTTCAAGCCGTAACATGAGTTATGCAGTGGAACTTGGTTTTCCTACAAGTGGGGCGTTAAATAGCTCTTTAGAAAGCATGGGGCCCTTTCGATATGATCCACTTTTTAAACGGGAAACCTTATGGAGTGGTGCTTTACGTCAATCAAGCATTCATGCCTTGCGCAAGGGCGCTTTATTGTCGTTGCGTGACTTAGAGGGCGAACTTACTCCATCGCGTTTGGAACTTTCTGATTATGAGAGCATGTGCCTTATTGCTGGCGATCCGCAGGCTTCACCACAATTGTTAGAACTACGGGAAACGCTGCTTACATGGCGGTTTTATGATCATCTGCGTACCGATAGCGATGCACCGTCAAGGAAGCCACAGATTGGCACTTATACACCTATTATGGCCAATGATGGTAGCGACGTTGCCGCTGCCCTTCAAACTATTCTGCAAATTGGTGATTATAATTTGTTGGCTGAGATGATCGACCTTGCTTTTCCAGAGGCTGAAATTGATATTACCCACCATGAAGGTTGGTTTGGTCTGCAAATGCGTCAAAATGGAATATTACGCCCTTTAAAAGCTGCGGAATTATCCGATGGAACCATACGCTATATTATGTTGCTCGCCGCTTTATTAACCCCACGGCCACCAAGCTTGATGGTTTTAAACGAGCCTGAAACAAGTCTACACCCAGATTTATTACCGGCCTTGGCTAAGCTTATCTGTGCTGCTTCCAAAAACATGCAGCTCATTGTTGTATCGCATGCACAGCCATTGGTTGATTTATTGGAAAAACAAGGCCATGGCACCATATTGAATCTTTATAAAGAATTTAGCGAAACAACGTTTAAAGATAACAATCTTATCAACCGCGTTGGCTGGAAATGGCCGGATTAATAAGTTCTGCTCCAAGATAAATCGGCTATCGTTTTTATATGGCAGATAATTTAAAGCCCTTGATGCGCTAAAACATCAAGGGCTTGTCATTGGGAGGATCAAAAATTTTACTTATTTTTTATAAAAAGCTCTGATTTCCTCTATTATCTTATCTTGGTCGCTTTCGCTTAAATAAGGATGCATTGGAAGGCTCAACACTCTTTCTGCAAGACCTTCAGATACGGGCAAGCTGTCTTGCGCGCGGGCAAAGTCCTTATAGGCTGTTTGCAGGTGTAAAGGCTTCACATAGTAAATTACTGATGGAATGGCCTTTTCTTGCAAATGGGCGCGCAAACCATCGCGGTTTTCTGCTTCAATTGTATATTGCGCATAGGCAGAACGCGTATTTGCAGGAATAACAGGTGTTTTGACAACATCTTTTAAGCCATCATTGTAACGCTTACCAATAATTTCACGCTTTTGCATTTCGTCTTCTAGGATGGCTAATTTTTCAATCAAAATAGCGGCTTGGATAGTATCAAGACGTGAATTTAAACCAATGCGAACATTGTCATATTGGGTTTCGCCTTTACCGTGGAAAAGGATTGAGCGTAAAATATCGGCAAGTTCGTCACTATCAGTAAACATAGCGCCGCCATCACCATAGCAACCCAAAGGTTTGGCTGGGTAGAAGCTAGTCGATGCAACGTCACCATAAGCACCACACATAGTATTATCGCTTTTACCGCCGATTGATTGCGCGGCATCTTCAATGACAAATAAACCCTCTTCGCCAGCAATGGCGTTAATTGCCTTATAATCGGCTGGAAGACCAAATATATCAACCGGAATAATCGCCTTTGGCGTAAGGCGACCTTCTTTTTTAATCATTTGGATTGCTTCTTTAAGTTGCTTTGTGTCGATATTATAAGTATCGGGCAAAACATCGATAAATACAGGCTCAGCACCTACAAGGGCAATGACTTCAGCCGTTGCCGCAAAGGTAAAGCTTGGACAAAAAACTGCGTCCCCTGGACCAATTCCTTTGGCCATTAATGGCATAACTAAAGCATCTGTGCCATTAGCGCAGGCAATGACATGCTTTACACCAATATAATCTGCAAGTTCTTTTTCAAACTGTGCTACTTCCGGCCCTAAAATATAACGCCCATCAGCAATAACTTTTAAAACTGCAGCGTTGATTTTATCTTCAATGCGCGCGCGCTGGGCGCCAAGATCTATAAATTGCATAAGGGCGGCTCCGCTTCTTAAAAATGATGGTCTATAACCACCGAATCAAAACATAATCTGTTTTAATCCTGATTTTTGTGAATGGCTACAGGTGAGCGTTCACAAGATTGATAACAACTGTAACAGCTGTTGAACGCATGACTTATAATAAAACAATAACGCTTTAAAGCAAGTCACGCATAGTTCTTGCACCACTATGATTCACACTGCCAGCAGTTAGAATTTTCAATACTGCAATCGCTTCATGGCCATTGGTGCGCGGCTCGCTACGCGTTTCTATACAATGTAAGAAATGCTGCAATTCGCGTGTCAAAGGCATGCCTTCGTTTACGGCAAGATATTCAGGCTCATTGGCAGTAAATGCCCATTGGCCATTATCCTGCCAAACCGCAAAGCGATAAATACCAAGTTTACGCTCCCATGGCTCAACATCATCAAACACCGCCATAGCTTTGGTGCCGACGACAGTTAAACGCCGCTCACGGTAGGGATTAAGGCGCGATGCTACCAAATGGCTGCGTAAACCATTGGGAAATACCATATGGACATGGGCAAAATCAGATAATTGGTCAATAATCGCCGCACCTTCGCCGCGAATTTCTGATGGTTCGCAGCCAGTTAAAGCAAGAATCATTGAAAGATCGTGGGGGGCAAGATCCCATAATGCATCGCTTTCAGTATGGAATTTACCAAGCCCCATACGGTGGCTATGAATATATTTTATCTCACCCAATTCACCAGAATTGACGAGCTCCATGAGTTTTTCAAAAGCTGGGTGAAAGCGCAAAACATGGCCAACCATAAAAATGCGTTTATTTTCTTCAGCAATTCTAACTTCTCGTTCAGCATCTTCAACATTGAGGGCGATTGGCTTTTCCACAAGAACATCTTTGCCGTTTTCTACAGCGCGAATCGCATTTTGAGCATGAAACTGGGGTGGCAAAGCCATGACAATTGCATCAATATCTGGACGAGTGAACAAATCATCAATAGCAATTGCCTCGACATCATGTTCAGCTGCAAAGCCCTCGGCGCGGTCGGTATTAGCGTCAGAAACCGCGGCCAATGCTCCAAGGCCTTTTAAAGTGCGAATATGGTTACTCCCCCAATAACCGCATCCTAAAACTGCTACGCGTGGCGACATTTCAATCCATTCCTTTAATAATATTGTTTCAATATCCGCCTTATCGTCATATGACAAGAGATAAAGCGATAAACAATGCTTGACAGATTAATTTTAGCCCTTTATATCCACGCCACCGACAGCGAAATCGGCAACAAAATTGATTTGCAGAATTGATTATTTGTTGATTTGGCGGAGTAGCTCAGTAGGTTAGAGCAGAGGAATCATAATCCTTGTGTCGGGGGTTCGAATCCCTCCTCCGCTACCATTATGTTTAAAATTAATGGTAGTCCTTATTTTGGGTTAAATTCCCAATTTATATTCAATATTTATTGAAAATTTTTGCTGCTGCTGATTCCTATCGTTAGAAAAATTTCATAATTTTTAATTATTTTTTGCAAAAAAATTATCAAACTTATTAAAGATTAAAATCTAACGGTACTAATTTTATATCCTCAATATGGCTTACTTAAAATTATATTGAAATTTTAAAAAGGCAATTGACAACTTTCCATTTCCCTATAGGCTGAACGTATAAAAGATATATCCAATAAGGATAAAGGGAACAAGTTGTGAAAAAAATTGCTTATGCAGGGTTTCTGCACGAGTCCAATTCTTTTGCGCCTTATTCAGCTGATTTAGACGATTTTGTGCAAGGTGGCGGTTATATTCCATTATCTCGTGGGGACGAGATTTTAACCAATGCTGCAAATGTTAATCTCGCGATTTCAGGTGGTTTACAATATGGGATCCAGAAAAATTGGACTTTATTACCAACACTTTGGGCGGGAGCAATTCCATCAGCTCCACTTACCTATGAGGCTTATGAAAACCTAACATCTGAAATTATTGATCGCATAGCTTCTCTTGATGCTATTGATGGCATTTTTTTGGATCTTCACGGCGCAATGATGGCCGAGCACGTGGATGATGGCGAGGGTGAGTTGCTTGAGCGATTACGTAAAGTTGTTGGATACGACATTCCCGTCGTATGCGCGCTTGATCTTCATGGCAATATTACCAAAAGAATGTTTGCATTAGCTGATGCACTTATTGGCTTTCGAACTTACCCCCATATTGATATGAAAGAGACAGGTTATCGCGCTGCTAAAGTTCTTGATCATCTTATGCAAAGCCAAGAAAACTGGCATAAAGCCATGCGACGCGCTGATTTTTTAACGCCAATTGCTTGGCAATGTACAAGCCTAGAACCTGCGGCCAGTCTTTATAAGCTTGTAGAAAAAGCCGAAGATAGTCCACATATTTCGTCAATTTCACTTTTCATGGGGTTTCCTGCGGCTGATTTTGATGAATGTGGCGCTACTATTTTTGTTTATGGGGATGATATAAACACTGTTGAAGCGCATGCTGACAGCTTACTTGACGAACTAAATGATCGCGAAAGCGCATTTAAAGGCAAAGCTTGGTTGCCCAGTGACGCAGTGAATGAGGCAATGTCGCTTGCATTAACGTCGGATCTTCCCATCATAATTGCTGATACTCAAGATAATCCAGGTGCAGGCGGTTCCTCTGATACCACGGGCATGATTGCCGCCTTGGTTAATTGTGGTGCCACCAAAGCTGCTATTGGTCTTATTGTGGATGCGCAAGCGGTAGCCAGTGCCCATCAATTACACGAAGGCGATCGCTTCCATTGTAAACTTGGTGGAAAATCTGGCATCCGAGGCGATCAACCTTTTGAGGCAGATTTTACTATTGAGCGGCTGTTTGACGCCAAGGTGAAGGCAACAGGAGCTTATTTCGGTGGCACTGAGATGGATCTTGGGCCAGCAGTTTGCCTGCGCATTGATGATGTACGTATTGTTGTTACAACCCATGCGGCGCAAATGGCGGATCGGGCATTTTTTCAAATGGCTGGAATTATCCCAGAAGAACAAGATATTTTAGTGGTGAAAAGTTCGGTGCATTTTAGGGCTGATTTTACCCAAATAGCGCAGGACATTATCGTTGCTACTGCGCCAGGCAGTATGCCGCTATCACCGGCATCGCTTCCTTGGAAGAAACTACGGGCAGACTTAAGAGTTGAGCCCGATGGACTCATGTTTTCGCAATTATCCAATGTTTAGGCATATGTCCTAACCACTTGATTATTATTCTTTCTAAAGGTGTTCTTAATGCTTAAATACACCCTTAAACGTATAGTTTCCATTATTCCGGTTTTATTCTTGGTGGCTATTTTTGTATTTTTATTATTGCGACTAACCCCGGGAGATCCTGCTGCAATTATTGCAGGTGATGCGGCAACGCCAGAGCAACTGGATAAAATCCGTACTGCCATGGGGCTTAACGAGCCATTGATTGTCCAATTTTATCATTGGTCAATGGATCTTTTGCGCGGTAATTTAGGAAATTCGCTTATCTCAGGCGTCCCAGTTAGTGATATGATTGCTGATCGGCTTTCTGCCACTATTTCAATCGCGATTTTTACCATTATACTTTCGGTGCTTATTGCAATTCCAATGGGTGTCCTAGCTGCTTGGAAACACCGCTCATGGATTGACCATTTTACGATGAGCTTTTCCGTTTTGGGCTTTTCAGTGCCGGTGTTCCTTGTTGGTTATGTCTTGATTTTAATATTTGCAGTTCAATTGAAATGGTTTCCTGTGCAGGGCTTCACGCCAATTTCGCAAGGGCTTTTACCATTTTTACAAAAAGCATTTTTGCCGGCTGTCACTTTGGCAACCATTTATATTGCTTTGATTGCCCGTATGACGCGCGCGGCCATGCTTGATATTTTGAACGAAGATTTTATTCGCACCGCTCGCGCTAAAGGCGTGGGGGAAAGCCGCATTTTATTTGTTCATGCACTTCGCAATGCTGCTGTACCCATTGCAACGATTGTTGGCACCGGCTTTGCCCTCTTGATATCGGGCGTTGTCGTGACTGAAAGCATCTTTAACATTCCAGGGATTGGGCGCTTGACGGTGGATGCAGTCTTAGCACGTGATTATCCAATTATTCAGGCGATGATCTTGTTGACGAGTGGTGTTTATATTTTCATCAACTTGTTAATTGATATTTCTTATGTAATTTTTGATCCAAGGATACGTTACTGATGAATGTACCTTCAACTCCTTCAAAAAACCTTTGGCTATTGCGTATCATTTCGTTTCCAAACTGGATGCGTCTTGGCTTTGGACCAATTATCGCGCTTGTTATTTTGTTGATTATTATAATAGTCACACTAGCTGCACCCTATATTGCAACCCATGATCCATTGCAGATTAATGCAATGGCAAGATTACAGCCGCCAAGTAAGGAACATTTTCTTGGTACTGATAATTATGGCCGCGACTTATTTTCACGCATGATTTTAGGTGGGCGTATTTCACTGGTTATCGGAATCTTTGCGGCATTATTCTCGGTGGTTGTTGGTATTGTTTTTGGGCTTCTTGCTGGCTTTTTCCGTGTAGCTGATGGCTTTATAATGCGCGCCATGGATGCATTAATGGCCATGCCGTCAATATTGATTGCCATTGCATTGGTTGCTTTAAATGGTCCATCAATTGCATCGGTTATTATCGCAATCACCGTTCCAGAAGTGCCGCGTGTGGTAAGACTTGTGCGATCGGTCGTATTAACAGCGCGTGAAGAACCTTATATTGAAGCGGCGACGACTTTGGGAAGTAGCACATCAAAAATACTTTTCCAGCATTTGTTACCCAATACTATCCCACCTATTATTGTGCAGGGCACTTATGTCTTGGCATCAGCCATTCTTCTGGAAGCTATTTTATCATTTTTAGGTGCAGGTATTAGCACTGAGATTCCAACATGGGGTAATGTTATGGCTGAAGGACGGGTGTTCTTTCGTATTAAACCCTCTTTAATTCTTTGGCCTGGTCTTATGCTCGCTCTTTGCGTTCTTAGTATCAACCTTTTGGGTGATATTGCTCGTGACAACCTTGACCCTAGACAGAAAAAACGGGAGAGTTAGAAATTGTTTTTTAAAAAACGTGACTTTTCAGACCAAGATGTCGTTTTCAAGGTAAAAGATCTTGTCGTCCAGCTTGATAATCTTGACCATTTGCCACCCGTGTTAAAACAGGTTTCTTTTGAAATTCGCAAAGGGGAAACCGTTTGTCTCGTGGGCGAATCCGGCTCCGGCAAATCGGTAACCTCGCTTGCAACAATGGGGCTTTTACCCAAAGGCGCATTATCAGTTAAATCGGGTTCGATCAACTTGCAAGGTCGGGAGCTTCTTGATTTATCCGCGGCGCAAATGCGTGAGCTGCGTGCCACCAAATTATCGATGATTTTTCAAGAGCCAATGACGGCGCTTAATCCGGTGATGCGGGTTGGCGATCAAGTTATGGAGGTTCTTGATTTACATACAAAACTACCAAAGGATGAAAAGCGCAAGCGCGTTATTCATATGTTGGAACAAGTCCACTTACCCGATGTACAACGTATTTTTAATTCCTATCCCCATCAATTGTCGGGTGGACAACGCCAACGTATTATGATTGCAATGGCTCTGATTATGGAGCCGGCGCTTCTTATTGCCGATGAACCAACCACAGCGCTTGATGTGACAACCCAAAAGCAGATCCTATCACTTATTGATGAAATGCAAAAAAGCCATGGCACAGCGGTTTTATTTATCACTCATGATATGGGCGTTGTTGCCGAAATTTCTGATCGCGTTTGTGTTATGCGTACAGGTTCTATTGTTGAGCAGGGCAGTGTTGAAGATATCTTTACAAATCCGCAGACTGATTATTGTAAAGAGCTTTTAAATTCTGTGCCAAGTCTTATTCCACGCCAACCGCGCCCAAATAGCGATGAAACTTCAGTTATAAATGTCGTAGATTTGGGCATGGAATATTTTTCAAAAGGCTTTTTTGCTAAAAAAAATATTGTTAAAGCGGCGACTAATGTCAATTTTTCGATTTCGCCAGGGCGAACATTGGGTATTGTTGGCGAGTCTGGATCGGGAAAAACGACTGTCGCGCGCTCAATCATGCGGCTTATAAAGCCAACAGAGGGAAGCATATATTTAGGCAGGGATGATATTGCTGGCCTATCTGCTCACCAAATGAAACCCTATCGTAAAAAGTTACAAGTGGTTTTTCAAGATCCTTTTCGCTCTCTAAATCCGCGTTGGACAATTCAGCGTAGCTTGATTGAAGGACCGCTTAATTATGGGGTTAGCCGCGATCAGGCCATAAGTGAAGCGCAACGTTTGTTAAATATTGTGTCGTTGCCCGAAGATAGTTTAAATCGTTATCCGCATCAGTTTTCAGGTGGTCAGCGTCAACGTATAGCGATTGCGCGTGCTGTCGCCCTTAAACCTGATATTTTGGTTGCCGATGAGGCTGTTTCGGCTCTTGATGTTTCTGTGCAGGCGCAAGTTTTACAACTTTTAGATGATTTGCAAAAAGAAACAGGCATTACAATTATCTTTATCACCCATGATTTGCGTGTCGCAGCCCAGATTTGTGATGATGTTATTGTGATGCAAAAGGGGAATGTGGTTGAACAAGGGCGCGCTATTGATGTTTTAGGCACGCCCCAGCATGACTATACTAAATCATTAATTGATGCTGCACCAAGCCTTTTTTGGGATTTCCAACGCCGGCAACCAATCACGCTTTCTGCATCTTAATGGGGGTTATTATGGCGAATATTATTCCTTTTATTTCTGAGCATGAACAAGAAATGCGGGCATTATTTGAAGATTTGCATCAGCATCCCGAAATTGGCTTTGAGGAGACGCGAACCGCAGCAATCGTTGCCAAAAAACTGCAAGAATTTGCCTTTGATGAAGTTCATACCAATGTTGGTAAAACTGGGGTTGTTGGTATTTTACATGGTAAAATGAATGACAATCGCACCATTGGTCTTCGAGCCGATATGGATGCTTTACCAATTGAAGAGCAGAGCGAACTTGCTTATAGCTCTAAAGTTGCCAATAAAATGCATGCTTGCGGCCATGATGGCCACACCACCATGTTGCTAGGCGCGGCGCAATATTTGGCTCAGAGCCGAGATTTTAAAGGAACTGCGGTTTTTATTTTTCAACCAGCAGAAGAAGGATTGGGCGGTGCAAAGGCAATGCTTGCTGATAATCTATTTCAGCGTTTTCCTTGTGATGAAATTTATGGCATGCATAATAAACCGCAGGCAAAGCTTGGAACAGCAGCAATCCGTAAAGGGAATGCTATGGCTGGTGCAAGTTTTTTTGATATTGTCATCCATGGTAAGGGTAGCCATGGTGCGCAACCACAAGACTCTAAGGATGCGCTTTTTATAGGTAGCGCCTTGGTGCAACAATTACAGTCGATTGTTTCGCGTAATATTGTTGCCACCAGTACGGCGGTATTGTCATGTACCAAATTTCATACAGGGAGTGCCTATAATATTATTCCTGAAACTGCAGAAATTGGCGGTACTTTAAGGTTTTTTGATCTTGAAATACGTGATTTGATGCAGAGACGCATGACGGCAATTTGCCAAGGATTGGCCTTGGCGCATGATATAAAAATCACAATTGAGTTTAAAGAAATTTTCGATGTTCTGTTCAATGATGCAGACTGCACTGACGCTTATATAGCCGCTACAGCCGAAATTTTAGGAATGGAAAATATCAATATAGATGCGCCACCTATGATGGGAAGTGAAGATTTTTCTTTCATGCTGCGCCAAGTGCCGGGTGCTTATATCAATATTAATCACCCTGGTCCGCAAGCGGTTCATAATCCGGGTTTTATATTTGATCCAGATTTGCTGCCAATTGGTGCATCGATTTATGCACGCCTTATTGAAATGCGGTTAGCTGACACAAGCCATGCATAGACGCAGAACAGGCAAATGTGAGCGATAGATAAGAGTATAAGTATTTAGGGAGAAGATATAATGGGTTTTCTTGATCTACCATTTGATGAAAGTGACATGATAGAGCGACTTGGCACATGGGTTAAATGTGAAAGTCCAACCTATGATGCGGCGGCAGTTAATAGAATGATGGACTTAGTTTCTTATGACCTTGTGCTTGCCGGTGCGATGATTGAACGGATTCCTGGGAGAATGGGCTTTGGTGATTCCATACGGGCTACATTCCCGCATAAAAATGCTGGGCAACCGGGAATTTTAGTTTCTGGGCACTTTGATACGGTTCATCCAATTGGTACATTACAACAAAACCCATTTCGGTTGCAGGATGGCAAATTATATGGGCCGGGTATTCAGGATATGAAGGGCGGCAATTTTGTTGCACTTGAAGCAATGCGAATGCTTCGTCAACACGGCCTAGAAACATCATTGCCAGTTACGTTTTTATTTACGCCAGATGAGGAAGTAGGAACTCCATCAACACGCACGTTGATTGAACAAGAGGCATTGCGTAATAAATATGTTTTGTGCCCTGAACCTGCGCAAGAAAATCAAGGCGCAACGACCGGTCGCTATGCCATTGCGCGTTATAATATTAGAACGAGCGGTGTTCCCTCCCATGCTGGGTGGCGGCTTAAAGAGGGACGTTCGGCCATCGCTTTAATGGCTGAAAAAATTGGTGAAATTGAAGCCATGACCAGCGAAGATTGCACTTTTAGTGTTGGTGTCATTCGAGGCGGGCAATGGGTTAATTGCGTGTCATCTACCTGTGACGCCGAAGTTTTGAGCATGGCAAAAACCCAAGAGGATCTTGATGCGGGTAACGCCAAGATGCGTGCTTTAACAGGTGATTTCAATGGCGTTAAATTTGGGGTGCAATGCGGCGTTACACGGCCAGTCTGGTCACCAGAGCTTCCAGAAACAATGGCACTTTATAATGTTGCAAAGGATATAGCGGCGCAAATTGGTTTTCCCATGAGTTCAAGCAGCCAAGGAGGCGGGTCTGACGCCAATTTTACCGGTGCTTTGCGGATAGCTAGTCTATGCGGGGTTGGTGTTCGGGGGGCTGGGCTGCACACTTTAAATGAGCATATATTTGTTTCGTCCTTGCTTGAGCGGGCAAAACTAATGGCAGGATTATTTACACGACTTGAATAATTTTTACATTCATTTCTTTGTTGATTAGGGGTATCCTCATTGATTACACCGATAGAACTTCAAGATATTCATGCCGATGCTTCAATCACCATAGATGATAGTGGAATTGCCCATATTAATGCTCAAAATCGTGATGATTTATTCTTTCTACAAGGTTGGAATGCCGCCCGTGATCGCTTATGGCAGATCGATTTATGGCGTAAACGCGGGTTAGGCTTGCTTGCTCGTGATTTTGGCGCAGGATATTTAAAACAGGATCGCGCCGCACGCCTTTTCCTTTATCGTGGCAATATGGCAGAAGAATTTGCCTGTTATGGGGATCATGCACATGAGATATGCCAAGCTTTTGTAAAGGGGATCAATAGCTATATTAACGGCATTAAAGCTGGCTCATTTAAATTGCCACCAGAATTTTTGGTCTTTGATACATTTCCAGATTTTTGGCAAGCAGAAGATGTTGTGCGTATTCGCAGCCATTCACTTACCCGCAACGCATCGTCAGAAGCTTTGCGCGCCAAGATTTTATCTCTCGCAACAGATATAGAAATTGGTGAATATGTCGATAGGTTAAGGCAAAATCTTGAGCCGTTTATTTCTATTTCAAATGAAGATAGTGACGTCTATTTAGACGATTTTGCTAATAATCACATTCTGAATGATTTTTTTCTAGCTTTAGCACCAGTAAGCTTTGACAGAAAGCGTATGAATGCCAAATTGGACGAAGCCGATGATTGGGGGCATATAACGCCTGCAGGGAAAATTGGTGATGATAAGGCGATTAAGCTGACGGGTAATCACGCGGATAGTGAAGTGATTGGTACAGGCTCTAGTCTTGAGGGATCAAATAATTGGGCAATTGCCAGTAAAAAATCGGCAACAGGGCGGCCTATTCTTGCCCTTGATCCACACCGAACCCATAATTTACCCTCAGTTCGCTATGTTATTCATCTTACCATGCCACAGCTTGATGTTATTGGTGCAGGAGAGCCTTGTGTCCCTGGTATTAGCATGGGGCATAATGGTTTTGCGTCTTTTGCCTTAACGATATTTTATGCCGATCAAGAAGATATTTATTGTTATGATATGGCTCCATCAAAATCTACGCATTATATGTATCAGGGGCAAGAAGAAGCCTTTATTGATATTGAAGAAATGATCGAGGTTAAAAATTACCCTGCACAAAAACTATTTTTGCAATTTACAAAGCATGGGCCGGTAATCTTCCAAAATAGCGAGCATAAAAAAGTCTATGCCATTAAAACCGTTTGGCTTGATGCCGGTATGGCGCCTTATATGGCAAGCCTTGCTGTTATGAATGCAAAAACACCAGATGACTATCTTAATGGTTTAAAAAACTGGGGTACGCCAAGCGTCAATCATATTTATGCTGATTGTAATGACAATATTATTTGGAAACCAGCAGGGGCATTTCCTATAAGGCATAATTGGGCAGGGCTTTTGCCGATATCAGGCAATGGTATGTTTGAGTGGAGCGGCTATGCTGATCCATCAACAACGCCTATGAGACAAAATCCGCCATCGGGATTTTTAGCCACAGCAAATGCTATGAATATTGATGAAGCATGGCTAAAAAATCATTCAGCAATCGGATTTGAATGGTTGGATGTTAGTCGATCTAAAGTCATTCATCAATTTTTAGAACAAAAAGAAAAAATAGGTTTGGATGATTGCGCTAAGTTGCAAAACTCAACCCTTTCTTACACAGTAACAACCGTTCAAAGCCTCATTCAGTCTATTAAGGTTGAGCAGTTAACCAAGCGAGAAAGCCGTTTGGCATTTGATATTCTTTGCCAGTGGAATGGTGATTTGAGTAAATCATCAAATGCTGCGGCATTATTTGAAATTTGGTTTAATAATCATCTTGGGGCATATCTTACTAAGGCGAAGGGTGCAGATCAAAGTTTGATCAATCTTGCTATGCCTTTTGACACTGCATCCTTGCGATTAGAGCTTGCAAAAATTGCCAAAAATAACATTGATTATTTAGCGCTTGTGCTTGATGAGACGCTAAAAACTGCCTTTGAGGAAGCAACAAACAGGCTTGGAACAGATTATAAGGCGTGGCAATGGGGCAAGCTACATCAATTACGGTTGCAACATCCTTTACAGCACTTTGTTAATGATGACTGGTCGATAGCCGATATCGAGCTTGGCGGCTCCGCAACATCGCCCAATATGGCGGCATATAATCTGCAAAATTATCAGGTTACAACCGGCCCTTCTGTGCGCATGATTATTGATGTCGGGCAATGGGATAATAGCATTTTTATCAATACCCCTGGTCAATCTGGCAATCCTGATAATGAGCATTATCAAGATTTAAAAGATGATTGGCAAAGCGGCCAATATCGACAATTACTATATTCAAGTGAAGCTATAAAAAAGGCAGCAAAGGTTCAGTATTTATTCAAGCCAAAGTAAATTATCAACCAAAAAGCCAAGAGGTGGACATGTTTTACAAAAATAGCAAAAAAATTGGCTCTATCGTTAAAATGGGGCTTATTGCGTTATCAATGTCGGTGCCGATGTCATTCACGTCAACAATTGCTTTTGCCGAAACGGTGATTAAAGCGGTGATGCATTCGGACCTACGGATAACCGATCCTATTTTAACAACCGCTCATATAACGCGCAATCATGGTTATATGATCTATGATGTTTTGATTGCGCAAGATTCTAATTTGCAGCCACGTCAGCAAATGGCAGATTGGACCATTTCAGAAGATGGTAAAACTTACCAATTCACCTTGCGCGATGGTTTACAATTTCACGATGGTTCACCTGTCACTAGTAAAGACGTTATTGCGTCTTTAAAGCGCTGGGGCGCGCGTGATAGCGGGGGGCAATTATTGCTTGATGCAACGGAAGAATTTACCGCCCCTGATGACAAAACAATTTTATGGAAATTAAAAAAGCCATTTAATCCACTATTATCTGTTTTGTCCAAGGAATCGAGCGTGCCAGCCTTTATCATGCCCGAACGCATAGCCAATACGCCAGCAGATCAAGCGATCAGTGAATTTATTGGCTCTGGTCCTTTTAAAATGGTTGTATCCGAGTTTAAACCGGGGCTTGGTGTTACTTATGAAAAATTTGCCGATTACATCCCGCGTGATGAACCACCAGATGGTTTAGCAGGGGGCAAAGTCGTCTATGTGGATAAGGTGCAATGGATCAGCATGCCAGACCGCCAAACATCAATCAATGCGCTTGCTAATGGTGAAGTTGATTATCTTGAGCAGGTGACGGTTGACCTTATTCCATTGATTGAGGGTGATGAAGACATCATTGTCGAAAAGCGTGATAAATATGGTTTTCAAACCATGGGACGTATGAATTTTAAATATCCGCCCTTTGATAACCAAAAAATTCGCCAAGCAGCTTTATATGCACTGTCCCAACAGCCTATACTTGCTAATCTTATGGCATCACCGGAATATTATAAGGTTTGCGGTGCTATTTTGGGGTGTAATACTTTACTTGCCTCTGAAGATGGTGCTTCGACCCTTACTCATAATGGTGATATTGAAAAGGCCAAAGCGCTTTTAAAAGAAGCTGGCTATGATGGAACACCAGTTGTAATTATGCAGCCCACCGATACGGCTAGCCTTTTGGCACAGCCTATTGTTGCCGCCCAGCAATTGCGAGCCGTTGGCTTTAATGTGGATTTGCAACCGATGGATTGGCAAACGCTCGTTGGCCGCCGTGCATCGATGGTTGCACCTAAAGATGGCGGTTGGAATTTATTCTTTACCAATTGGGGTGTACCTGAAATTTCCAGCCCTTTAATCTCGCCTATGCTTAATGGTCGTGGTGACAAGGGGTGGTTTGGATGGCCTGTAGATGATGCTCTTGAACAGCTTAAGCAAGAATTTATCGCTGCTAATAATGATGATGAACGCAAAATTGTTGCGGAAAAGATTCAAAAACATGTTTTGGATTTTGTTATCTATATACCTTTGGGTGAATATCAAATGCCGCAAGGGCGACATAAAAACGTGACCGATATGTTACCCACTTCGATACCAGTTTTTTGGAATATTAAAAAATCCGATTAGCTATCAATAGTAAACAATCGGTTAGAGATATTTTTCATCAAGACTAAAACATCTCTAACCTTTACCATCAGTAATTTAAAACAATAAAATAGAGGTGAACATGTTATATAAGAAAAATCGCTTTAAAATGCGCTCTGTCCTGAAGATTGGCCTTATCGCTTTATCTATGTCCTTAGCGTCAACAACCGCTTTTGCCGAAACTATTTTAAAGGCGGTTATGCATTCGGACTTGCGTGTTACTGATCCAATTCTAACAACTGCGCATATTACGCGTAATCATGGTTATATGATCTATGATGTTTTGATAGCGCAAGATTCCCACTCAAATCCACGTCCGCAAATGGCTGATTGGACTGTGTCAGAAGATGGCAAAACCTATAGTTTTACTTTGCGTGATGGTTTAAAATTCCATGATGGTTCACCCGTTACTGGTAAGGACGTTGTAGCTTCATTAAAGCGTTGGGGCGCGCGTGATAGTGGTGGGCAATTACTATTTGATGCAACTGAAAAATTAGAAGCCGTGGATGACAAAACAATTGTCTGGACATTAAAGAAGCCTTTCCGTCCTTTACTTGATGTTTTATCGAAAGAGTCAGCAGTTCCTGCCTTTATCATGCCAGAAGCTGTGGCAAATACGCCGCCCGATCAAGCGATTAAAGAATTTGTAGGCTCAGGTCCATTTAAAATGGTTGTTGCCGATTTTAAGCCGGGTATTGGTGTAACTTATGAAAAATTCACCGATTACATTCCGCGTGATGAGCCGGCCGACGGCATGGCAGGGGGTAAAGTTGTCTATGTGGATAAGGTACAATGGATCAGCATGCCAGATAGCCAAACCGCTATAAATGCCCTTGCTAATGATGAAATTGACTACCTTGAAGAAATCTCAGTCGATCTTATTCCGCTTATTGAAGGCGATGACCATATTGTTGTTGAAAAGCGCGATAAATTTGGATCGCAATCAATTGCTCGTATGAATTTTAAATATCCGCCTTTTGATAACCAAAAAATTCGCCAAGCAGCCTTATATGCACTGTCACAAGAACCAAGTCTTGCCAATCTTATGGCTTCACCAGACTATTATCAGGTTTGTGGTGCGATCTTTGGTTGTGGTACATTACTAGGTGATGAAAGTGGTACGCAATCATTAACCCATAAGGGTGATGTTGATAAAGCAAAGGCTTTGCTAACCGAGGCAGGTTATGATGGCACGCCAATTGTTATTATGCAGCCAACTGATGTTGCAACTTTAGCGCCGCAACCGATTGTTGCAGCTCAGCAATTACGTGCGGCTGGTTTTAATGTTGATTTGCAACCTATGGATTGGCAAACGCTTGTTGGTCGCAGAGCGTCAATGGCAGCCCCCAAGGATGGTGGTTGGAATATGTTCTTTACCACATGGATCATACCTGAAGTATCCACACCGCTAAATTCGCAAATGTTGAATGGACGTGGAGATAAGGCTTGGTTTGGTTGGCCGGTTGATGAAAAAATAGAGGCGTTAAAGCAAGAATTTATCGCAGCAGATAATGATGATGAGCGCAAGGAAGTTGCAAAAAAAATCCAGCAGCATGTGATTGATTTTGTGCTTTATGTGCCACTGGGTGAATTCCAAATTCCACAGGCACGCCATACAAATATTAAAGATATGCTGCCGACCGCTTCACCAGTTTTCTGGAATATGAAGAAAGAACAATAATTATTTATCAAAAATAGTTGAGCATTTTCAATGTAATAAATTTTTTGAAAATGCTCAATTTTAAAATCTTAAAGGCTATAATGCGCCTAATCTTTGGTCAAGAGGTCTGTCAATGGGGCCTCTAGCGGTCTCGAATGCTTTAGCAAATTGCATTAGCTCACGGTCACCTCGTGGGCAGCCAATAATTTGGACGCCTGCAGGTAGCCCATCCACTGAGAAGCCGGCAGGTAGCGAAATTGCCGGTAAACCTGCCATGCTTGTTGGAATAACCACTTCCATCCAACGGTGATAAGTATCCATATCACGCTCTGCAATTTTAGCGGGCCAATTTATATTTACATCAAATGGAAAAACCTGCGCGGTTGGCAATACCAAATAGTGGTAACGCTCGAATAGGGATAGTAAATAAGTTAGCCATTGATTGCGGGTATTAATGGCATTGGCAACGGTACTACCACTCATTTTGAGCCCGCGTTCAATTTCCCAAATTGCTTCCGGCTTGAGCAGTTTTCGTTTTTCTTCATTTTCATAAAGCGCGGCATTGGCGGTTGCTACTGACCAACTGCGCAAATTTATCCAGCCTGTCCATAGGTTTTCAAGATCAAAACGCATATCAACAGCTTCAACGTTGCAGCCCATTTTTGTCATGACAGTAAGGGAAGATTGTAAAATATCCATCATGCCATTTTCCATAGCAAGATGACCATTCATGTCGCCTAAAAATCCAACCAATGTTTTATTCGCATCATATTGATCCGTCAGACTAAGATCTTCATTAGCAAGAGAATTAGGATCATTGGCTGAAAAGCCTGATTGTATGGCGAGCAAACGTGCCGTATCATTAACGTTGCGTCCCATTGGCCCATAAGCCGATAGCATATTATTATAAGATATTTGCGGGCCACTTGGCACACGGCCAAAACTTGGACGAAAGCCAACAATATTACAAAAGCCTGCTGGATTGCGCAGTGATCCCATCATGTCAGACCCATCTGCAACTGGTAGCATATGGGCAGCTAAGGCTGCGGCGGCACCACCGCTTGAACCACCCGCACTTTTATCAAGATTATAGGGGTTGCGGGTGCGGCCATGCAACGCATTATAGGTGTGTGATCCTAACCCAAATTCAGGCGTATTGGTTTTACCAATAATAATTGCACCGGCTGATCTAATTCTGGCGACATGAGTGTCATCTATGGTTGCAACATTATCTTGATAAGCAAGCGAGCCGCGTGTTGTTTTTAAACCCGCCACTTGCGATAGATCTTTTATTGCTTGCGGGAAGCCATGCATCCAACCATAAGATATACCAGCTTTTAGAGCCGCATCGGCACTATCAGCTTCTTTTAAGACTATCTCTCTATCACGCCGCAATATGATAGCGTTTATTAAGGGATTGAGTGCATCTATGCGGTTAAGATAGGCTTCCATAACCTCGCGGCATGAAATTTCGCGCCGATGAATAAGTGCAGATAGGCTTTCTGCTGATAATTGGGTAATTTGCATGGGTTCTCCTCCGACGTAAGCAAGGCTATCATAAAAATTATGTTATTGCTTTTGATGATTTATTTTATAAAAATTTAGCCTGCGATCGTTTTGGTTGTTGTTGTTAATCGCGAAAATACTGGATAATTTTGCTAAGATTTTCTTTTTTTAAAAAGCCATTATCTAAAAAGTAAGGCCGCACTGAATTTGATAATTCTATGCGACCTCAACGATTATAATGAGCAGCCTTTACTTGGCTACACTCTTAATGCCGGCATCAAATGTATCGACCATAATATCAACATGCTCTTTTTCTAGGATAAAGGGTGGTGATATAATGAAGGTATCAGCAAGATTTCTAATCAAAACACCATGATCGCGGCAATAATCGGCAATTCTTGCGCCAAAATAATCAGATGGTTGGAAAGGTGTTTTATGCTCGCGATCCGCGACCATTTCAACGCCAATCATCAAGCCACACCCTCGGACATCGCCAATATTTTCATGTCTGGTTTGTAGGTCTTTTAATCGGTCGATAAAATATTGTCCAACATCGCCAGCTTTTTGAGTAAGATTTTCATCTTCGATAATTTTTAAGTTGGCAAGTGCTGAAGCGCAAGCCAAAGGATGGCCAGAATAGGTGTTACCATGGACAAAACCATGAATTGAAGGATTGGGTGTGTCGGTTGTTTCAAATGTATGGGCAATTTCACGGCTCATCATTGTAACACCAAGTGGAACATAACCGCTATTAATGCCTTTTGCAAAAGACATAATATCTGGACGCACGCCCCAATGACGGCAGCCTAGCATCGAACCCAAACGCCCAAAACCAGTGACAACTTCGTCCGATATTAATAAAATACCGTATTTATCACATAATTGGCGCAAACCTGGCCAATAGTTTTTTGGGGGAACAATAATACCACCTGCACCTTGTACCGGTTCGGCAATGATTGCCGCCACATTGGCTGGCCCCTTATAAAGGATCTCACGCTCCATTAAATCAAGGCAAAGTGTGCCTAATTCTTCGTGGTTTTTGATGCCAAAGGGATTGCGATAAAGATGGGGTGTTTCAACTTGACTAAACCAAGATAAGAGTGGTTCAAAATTTTCGCGATAATATCGGCTGCCAATAGCCGAAAGTGCGCCAAGTGTAACACCATGATAGGCATTTTTAAGCGATATAATATGGGTGCGCTTTGGCTCGCCCTTTAAGCGCCAATATTGGCGCACCAATTTAAATGCGGCTTCATTTGCTTCCGAGCCACCAGATGAGAAAAAACAGGCACCCATATCTTCTTGTGCTGTCATCTCAACAAGGCGATTAGATAGATCCAATGATGGTTGATTGCTTGAACCGGCAAAAAGCGAATAATAGCTTAACTTATCCAATTGTTGGCGAATTGCTTCTTTTATTTCCTCGCGTCCATGGCCGACATTAACATTCCAAAGGCCAGCTTGCCCATCAATGTAGCTTTTTCCGTGATTATCGGTGACATAGACACCTTTGCCACCGGTAATAACAATGGGTGGAAATTTTTTTAAATTTTCAGGATCAGTAAATGGATATAATAATGGGTCAACAGTATTCTTCATATCATTATGCGAGTTCATAAAACTCTCCTCCATAGTTAAAAACAAAGACATAACCATTTATATCGAGCATGTTAGAGCATATCTATTTATTGCTTTAGCAGTAACGTGCTTTTAAATTTATATTTTAGCGCATTTCCTGCAAAAGTTTTTTCAGCTTCTGATGTAAATGCTGCAATGCTAGCATAGGAAAACCAAGATGCTATCAAAGACAATGTGGCAGATTTATTTATTGTGTCAATTGGTCCCAGCATATTCACTCATCTTCCATGTTAAATTCTTTAGGTTTTATTTTGAAAAAGCGGGTTAGGTACAGTAAATAGATAAATCCTATCGCAAACCAAATCATACCAATTATAAAAGTGATAGAAGAAAGCGATGTCCAAAGCCAAAGTGTAAATAAAAAGCCGATGAATGGTAAAACACCATAAATAATGAGTTTGCTGCCCTTATTCTGCTTTTGATCGATAAATAAGACTTTTATAACCGATAGATTAACAAACGAAAATGCCGCTAATGCGCCAAAGCTAATCATGTTAACGGCAAATGTTACACTCATTACCAATGCCAATAATGACACTAAGCTTACCACAAGCGTTGCGCCGATTGGGGTTCCAAATTTTCTGCTAATAACACCAAATATCCGATTGGGCAGCATGTTGTCTCGCCCCATAGAATAAAGGATGCGAACAACGCTTACCTGTGATGCCATCGCCGATGCGAAGGCACCTGCAATATAGGCTGCAGTAAAAAAAGTAACCAAAAAATGGCCACCCAATCTTGCCATAACATCGGTTGCAGCAGTATCTTCATTTTTGAAATCTTGCCAATTTGGAAAAACCAAATGCCCTGCCCATGCAGTGATAATAAACAGTAGTCCAGCAATAAGTGTGCAAAAAATGATCGCTATTGGTACGCTACGCCGCGGATTATGTGCTTCTTCCGATAGGGTTGAAATAGCGTCAAAACCCAAAAAGGATAGGCAAAGAATCGCGGCGCCAGCAACAATTGAATTTAATTTTAAATCATCACCTATAAAGGGGCTAATGATAGAAGGGGCATCGCCCTTTACCACCATTGCAAAGGTAAGTGCAAAAAACACAATGAGAAAAATAGCTTGAGTGCCAACAATGATAAAGTTCATTTTTGCTACAAGTTTAATGCCTAAAATATTAAAAATTGTTGCTAAAGCAATAGATGCAAGAATCCATATATGAGCAGAAATTGCTGGGAAATATTCATGGAGAAATATTCCGATAAGTAAAAAATTGATGAGTGGTAGAAATATATAGTCTAGCAGCAATGTCCAACCAACCATAAACCCCACCGATGAACCAAATGCTTTACTTGAATAACTATAGGCTGATCCTGCTGTTGGTTGTTTATTTACCATGCTACCATAGCTTAACGCCGTAAAAAACATGGCAAATAGTGTTACAATATAAGCAACAGGCAGGTGACCTTTTGTTATAGTTGTAACAACCCCATAGGTGGTAAAAATTGTTAGCGGCACCATATAAGCAAGGCCGAATAAAACCAAGGACGGCACACCTAGCACTCGGTGAAGAGATGATTTACTAATATCATTCATTTGGATACCCCATTATCCATAGATGTATTTATAAATCAAAAGCTGTTTGAAGTTGCATGATTGCAACCATCAAAAGGGTATTTAAATTTTTTTTAGTATCATTACCAACCCGTTAGATGGCTATGCTTGAATTGATAATGTAGCGAGCATATTGACACTAGGTGTTTATAGCAAAATAGCCTATGCACTTCATTACCAATGCAATGATTATATCCTATATTTTTGCATTTTTAGCACATGCATAAATTATAGGATGTCATAAAACAACAATGCGATATATCTTCAAAAACTCAAGGTGATTATAAAACACCCATGTTCCCTTATTTTTATTTATAATTCCATTCATTCCATATTTTTATCAAGCCGTCTATAGAATAAAGGTGGTTTATTCTTTTTGTCACATTTATCATTTAAGAATAAGATCATCTTCACATTGATATATTTTTGATAGGTGCATCAATGTTTTTTGAATTATTGTCGTTGTATTTGTATCTTTTAACTTAGGTTAAGAGCTTTTTTGTTGATCAATCACTTGTTTTTATGAAGTAAATCAATTTATTTTAATTTATTCCATTTATAAAAAACTGGACATAATAAAGACTATAGCATAACGTAATGATAATTTCGACTAAGATTAACTTAGTTAAGTTTTTTCTTATTTATATCCCTTAAGGATTAATTATGCCCTCAACACATATTGGTTTTCCAACTGAGACAGTTATTGTTTTTCTTATTCTGTCTATAGGTGCTATTTTTATAGACTTATTTATGCACCGTAAGGATGAGGCGGTTTCGTTAAAAAGTGCTGCGCTTTGGTCGGTGTTTTGGGTGATTGTCGCAATGGCATTTGCGGCTTTCCTATATGTTCATCACGGTGCTGAAGTTGCCAGCCTATTTGTTACTGGTTATGCCCTTGAAAAAGTATTATCGGTCGATAATTTGTTTGTCATGATGGCTATTTTTTCTTGGTTCTCTATCCCTGATCGCTATAGGCACAGAGTTTTATATTGGGGTATTATCGGGGCCATTGTTTTTAGGGCAATATTTGTCGCAATTGGTACCGGTTTATTGAGTTTGGGGCCTTATGTTGAGTTAATATTTGCTTTGGTCGTTGCGTGGACCGCTGTTATGATGCTTAAAAGTAATGGCGATGAAGATGAAATCGAAGATTATTCTCAGCATCTTGCCTATCGTTTGGTTAAACGCTTTTTCCCTATTTGGCCTAAGCTTTCAGGGCATGCTTTTCTTTTGACACAAAAAGAAGTCGATGCGGAGTTACAAAAGCCTGAAAATAAAGATATCACAATTGGTCGTGGTGCCAAAGCAATGCTATATGCTACCCCGCTTATGCTATGTGTTGCCGTTGTCGAATTATCTGATGTCATGTTTGCCTTTGATTCTGTGCCGGCTATTATTGCCGTTAGCCGCGAGCCACTTATTGTCTATAGTGCGATGATGTTTGCTATTTTAGGACTTCGTACGCTTTATTTTGTTCTTGAAGCTCTCAAAAAATATCTGTCGCAATTGGAAAAGGCAGTTATTGTTTTGTTATTTTTCATTGCCATCAAGCTTGGGTTAAACGCTAGTGACCATATTTGGCATCACGGCTATAGTCTTTCGGCAAGTATGAGCCTTTATGTTGTGTTGGGCGTTCTTGCTTTGGGCATTATTGCTAGCATCATTTTTCCTGATAAGTCAGAAGAATAAAGCAATAAAACTAAGTTTTAAAATCCTAACGCGATTAATATAAAATGTTTGATTGAGGTGCCCATTGCATAAATGGGCACTTTTTTATTGCTCGAAATTGTTGCATCTTAGAAAAATGATGTGCTGATAATCCGATAGGTAAAAGCTATTTTGAAAAGCCCTGATTAAAATTTACGCCTAATTAAAGTTCTTTCTCATAATATTTAAATGGCTGTTATGTTTAGTCATATTTGCCATGCTTATAGCTATTTGCACATCTCTTTATGTCTTTTGCATTGGTAAGAAATATGCGGCTTGGTTTGAGGATTTAAAACGCCACATCACATAGGCAATCTATAAAAATAATTATACTTGACCAATTGCATCATGTTATATAGTTATTTGGTAGGCTACCAACCAAGGGATCAGGTGCAATGTTATTTCTTAAATTTTGTGGCAGTAATTTGATGAGGTCATCAATACGAAATAGCCTAATAGTAGCTAGTGTTTTGGCCAGCACCTTATCTGGATTGGCGCAAGAAAGTGCGCAAAATCAAAATGAAAGCGAACTTGAAACAATCACCATATCAGCAGATAGTGCAGAAGGTCCAGATTTTACCCAACCGCTTGCACGCACCATTATTAATCATCAAGAATTACAACAAGCGCAGATATCCGATACCAAATCGCTAGTTCCGCATATCCCAAATTTAAATTTTTCTGATTTTGGGCTTTCCTTTGCCAATACCATCAATATGCGCGGTGTTGGTTCCTCATCAGCCTTGATTGCACCATCGGTGAAATATTATGTCGATGGCGTTCCGCTGCCGGCTCGTATGTTTGATATGCCCTTTGGCTATATTGAAAAAATTGAGGTGTTGCGTGGCCCGCAAGGCAATAATGGCGGGCTTAATGCGCAAGCCGGTGCTATTAATATAACCACCAAGGATCCATCACGTCATCTGGTTCGATCATGGGGCGCAACTATAGGCTCTTACGGGCAAAAGCAAACGGAGTTATCGGTTGAGGGCAGTATTAATCAGCAAATAAGAGGTCTATTTGCAGCAAAAATCTATGATTATGATGGTGATATACGCAATATTTCTTGGTCGGCTCCCAATGTTGTTTCATCAAATGAAAGAAATTTGCGGTCACGTTTTTATGGCACTTTGAATGGCAAGCTTATTTTTGAGACTGAAAATGCCGGCATTTTGATCATAAGTGCCGCTTGGCAAAAAGATCGCCAAAGACCAACCACCGGCTTATGGTTAGACAATCCGCAATATCCGCGCAATGCATTTAATCCACGCCCAAAACTCGAATCCCAAACAGCTTATATATCGGCGAAATATGAGCAAAATCTTGGCTCAGCCGATCTTACGACAATCAGCAATCTATATTATTACGATACCAAAATGAAAGCCGATATCATTGATGGTTTTATTGGCAATGCCCAAACCAATTTACCAGGTTTTTTGTTTCAAGCACCCGATGTTAATGTAAGGCGAATTAATGAAGATAATTTACAAGCTAGCCATGAAATGCGTTTACATGGGCTAACCGTTAATAATATTGAATGGCAAGTTGGCACAATGGCGCTTTGGTCTCGCTTTCAATCAACCACGGATATAGTTAGTCAATCCTTGCCCAATGGTGGCTATAAAGGAATTACCAATACAACCCATCTAGCAGTTTTTGGCGAAACGAAAATAGAAATATTTGAACGCTTAAACTGGATAATGGGTTTACGTCTTACCAATGAAATCAAAGATTTTGATGGTCGTTTTATCGGGCATAAAGCTGCAAGGTCAGAATTTTATGATCACAGCAAAGAAAATGATACGTTTTTAACCGGCCGCACTGGGCTAACATTTAACATTAGTGACAATGCGATAATCTATTCATCGCTAGCAAGAGGGGAAAAAACGGGCGGCTATTTGTTTTACAATCAATTTGCCGCTTTTGGTGTTCCACTTTCTCCCTATAAAAATTCAACAACATGGACGTATGAAGCAGGTATTAAAGCAAAAAATATTGCGGGATTTTTTGATATTTCCACTGCAGCTTTTTATAATGACATTAAAGATGAACAATTCTTTACATTTAACCCGTTTTTTGATCGTGTTTTTGTCGAAAATGCCAATACGCATAGCTATGGCGGCGAACTGGAATCCGTTATACATCCAATCGATAATTTAAAATTTGGCTTAAATCTTGCGCTATTGCAAACAAAAATCACCAGTGGTCATAGCCTTATTCGCGGTAATGAAGTGCCTTATTCTCCTAAACTTAGCACGCTTATTTATGGTGAATATAAAAGGGACTTTAACCTTTGGGCGCAAGGTGAGGCATTTGCCCGATTGGAATATAGCTATACAGGCAAACGTATGATTGATCCTGCTAATAGCCGCCAATTAGATGCTTATGGCCTAATTAATCTTCATCTTGGCTGGCAAAATGAAACATGGGAAATATTTGGTGATATCGAAAATATTTTCAACAAAACTTATGTAAGTTCAGCCTATCAGGCTGGCCAAAATAGAATGGCACAACCGGTTTTCGCTGGCATTCCCGGTATTGGTCGCAGTTTCTCTGTTGGGATGAAAGTGAAGTTTTAATGGAGGAAGAACAAAAATTTATTAGCAAGGCGGCTGCACTTTTATTTTTACTTATGTGCAATGCGGCAATTCAAGTATTCTTTTTGCTGGCGCTGCCTTCACTAGGGCGCGATATGGGGTTATTACCTATACAAACAGGGGCAATTTTGGGTATAACAGCATTATTAGCCGTCATCACTGCTCCGATATGGGGCTTCTTCAGTGATCGTTTTGGTCGCGAAAGAGTTTTACTCATCGGCTTTTTAGCGGCCGCTTGTGGTACAATTATTATCATGATGATCATGGCTTCGGCTTTAATGAATAAGTGGCCTATATCACTGCTTTTTAGCGCACTTTTAAGTGTACGGCTTGTGCAATCCTTGTTGTCCGGCGGCATTTTACCTGCTGCCCAAGCCTGGATGGTTGATAATTCCTCGGTTGCTATGCGGGCGCAAGCAATGGGCCTATTAGGGGCAGCCTTTGGTTCTGGGGCAATTATTGGTGCTTTTTGTCTCTTTATATTGGGGAGCAAAGCGCCCCTATTGGGGTTGCTTTTCTTAAGCTTTTTGCTTTGTCTTGGTATTATATATTTTTGGCTAAAAATGTCATCCCTTGGCAGAGGTAATCATATCGGTGTTGCTAAGGCAGCTATTAATCTTCAAAAAGCCAATCCAGCATTTTTAATTACATTTTTTTGCATCACCATTTTTGGTTTTATGCAGCATATTACGGCTTTGCGGTTTGAAGACAGCTTTGCGATGATGCGTGGTGATGCGCTTAGCCTTGCGGGTGCAACTATGACAGGTGCCTCTTTACTAATGATCTTTAGCCAAACATTGGGGGTTAAGCTTTTAAAGGGTAGGGCATTTCATTTGCTTGTTATCGGCGCGTTGCTTTTATGCTTTGCTATGGTAGGGGTGACAATTGCTCACCAAGCCTATCAACTTATTATTGCCTTACAATTTATGGGTATTGCACTTGGCTTGATATTGCCCGGCAATCTTGCCTTTTTAAGCCTTATAACAAATCTTGGTGCGCAAGGTAAAGTAGCTGGGCTTAATAGTGCAGCGCAAGGTTTAGGCATGGCACTTGGGCCTTTTGGCGGGGCAGTGCTTTATCAACTCTGCGCTATCGCGCCAAACATCCTTGCGCTTACTTTTGCCTTTTTTGTTTTCATTGTGATTAAAATATGGGGGCTTTATAATGGCGGCTTTTCCAGATAGTGCGGCACTTGATTATGATCACCGTATTCAAACTCTCATTCCTGGCTATAGTCTTGCATTATCGCTTATGGGGCTAAAATACTTGCAGATTGCCAAGTCTGCGCAAAATAGTGATAAGCAGATGCGTATTTTAATTGTCGGTTGCGGCACAGGAAGTGAAATCTTGGCGATAGCTCCATTGCTGCCAAACGCTCATTTTTATGGGGTAGATCCATCTAAGGGTATGATTGATATGGCGCAAAAACGGATAAAAGGTGCCAACCTTGCCCACCGTGTTACTTTAATCCATGGCTTGATTGATGATTGCGAGGAATGCAATTTTGATGCCATAAGTCTTTCTTTGGTATTGCATTTTATAGCACAAGCCGAGAAAAAAACATTTTTGCAAAAACTATCAAACAAATTAGTCGCAGGGGGCTATTTTATGATGTTTGACGCAAGGCTTGATGATAATGATGATCTGTTAGCAATGTGGCTGGCTTGCCATCATGATAAAAATGCAGTCAATAGCATTATGGAGCGGATCCAAACCAAATGGGTACGCCTTTCGCAAGGGGACATGGAAGATTTATTCCATGAAACGGCTTTCACTAAGCAGTCGGTGTTTTTTCAAGCCTGTTGTTTCCATCTATCTCTTGCTTTTAAGGCAATATCATAAAATAGGGGGAATTCATTGCGCTAGTTTGTTTTAGTTTTTAGCAAATGGTTGACGAGGATTTAATCTCGTTTATTTTAATAAAACTTATGAATGCGGATAGAAAGAGCATAATGCCAAAGCTTAAAACACCAGAAAACGACCTAAAGCAAAAAATTCTTGATATTGCTTTGGATATTGTTGAAAGCGAAGGCGTAAGGCAATTAACCCAACCTTATATTGTCAAAAAGGCTGGTCTGCGCCAATCTCACTTAACTTACTACTTTCCCAAAAAATCGGATCTTTTTCTTGCGCTTCTCGATGCATCCCATCAACGGCAAGAGCAAAACTCTGATGATGGGAATAAGAACATCATTGCAATTTTAAGCAGTTTTTTCTTCAATCGTGAGCGGATGCGTTTTTTTCTAACGATTTTGCTTGAAATTAATTATGAACCGCATCTTCGCATTGCAATGAAACAGCATATGGAAAGCCTTTATGGTTTAATTGCTAACCATGTGATTGGCGATTATCGTGATGAAGATATTGCAAGCTTTGTTGATGAGTTGCGGGGGATTGGGTTGCGTGTTCTCGTTGATGATGAATTACAGCATGGTTGTGAAGAATGCATTGTGAAATTGGCAAAGACGCATAATCTTGAATTGCAACGAACATGATTTTTTTTATTATCAGATTGTAACTGCTTATAAGGTGTTAAACTTTGGAAATTAAAACGCACCAAGATTTTTGTAAAAAATTATATGAATTAGGCGATGAGTTTGTTTTGGCTAAAGAGCAATTAGCCGAAAAGTTAAAAACCAATGCATGGGTTGATGAGGCAAATGGTTGGGTTAATTTTGATGTGCAAAGCTTTTTGCATGCGATAGCGCGCTATATTGAAGATATGGCTCAATTGACGGAAGAAAATGCGGTTTTTCCACAAAATGTCATTAAAAATATTGATTGGCAAAGATTTTATCAGTTTATTGTTGCCGGAAAAGGTTACGAGTAGCAGATAGCAGTGGCTTAACCATGAGCCATTAAAGCTAACGCAGGTTTCGATAAAAAGGCTGGTTGTTACACCAGCCTTTTAAATTTTAGCTATAATTGCTGAGCGGTGGGCAAGAGCAAATGAGATTGCGGTCACCTGCCACATTATCAATGCGTGAAACCGGAGGCCAATATTTTTGGGTTGGATCGCGGTTTTCATCAGGGAAAGCAGCAATTTTGCGGCTATAGGCATGCGCCCAATTATCGTCCAATGTTTCAGCTAAGGCATGCGGCGCATTGAAGAGTGGATTATCATCCTTTGGCCAAATGCCTTCACCAACCTTTTTCGCTTCACCTGCAATGGCAATCAATGCATCACAAAGACGATCAATTTCGCCCTTTGGTTCAGACTCGGTTGGTTCAATCATCAATGTGCCAGCAACGGGAAATGACATGGTTGGCGCATGGAAGCCATAATCAATCAACCGCTTGGCAACATCATCAACGGTGATGCCATATTGATCTTTTAATACCCGTGTATCAACAATACATTCATGGGCAACACGACCCTTTTTACCCTTATAAAGGATAGGATAGGCGCTGCTTACCCGTGTTGCGATGTAATTGGCGTTTAAAATGGCAACCTTGGTTGCATCACGCAAACCATCGGGCCCCATCATGCGAATATACATCCAAGTAATCACCAAAATTGACGCACTGCCAAAAGGTGCACTAGACACCGCATAATCACTGGAAAATTCTTCATGACCGGGTAAAAATGGCTTCAAGTGACTTGCGACTCCAATGGGGCCAACACCTGGGCCACCGCCGCCATGAGGAATTGCAAAGGTTTTATGCAAATTCATATGGCAAACATCGGCGCCAACATCCGCTGGGCGAGCAAGCCCAACCAATGCATTAAGATTTGCCCCATCAAAATAAACCTGCCCACCATTTTTATGAATAATGTCGCAAATTTCGACAATACCTTCTTCATAAACGCCATGGGTTGATGGATAGGTAATCATCAAGGCACCAAGCTTTTCGCTATATTGCTCTGCCTTGAAGCGCAGATCATCAATATCGACGTCACCATCATTGAGGCACTTGACCACAACCACATCCATGCCTGCCATATGGGCAGAGGCTGGGTTGGTACCATGGGCCGATGCTGGAATGAGGCAGATGTTGCGATTATGATCGCCGCGCGATTCATGATAACGGCGAATGGCTAAAAGACCAGCATATTCGCCTTGCGCACCGGAATTTGGTTGGACGGATACACCGGGGAAGCCGGTAATTGCGCTTAAATAATCTTCAAGCTGCGTAATCATTTGGCGATAGCCAACCGTATCACTTTGCGGTGCGAAAGGATGAATATTGGCAACTTTTGGCCAACTTACTGGTAACATTTCTGCTGCCGCATTAAGCTTCATGGTACAAGAGCCAAGTGGAATCATTGCGCGGTCAAGGGCAAGATCCTTATCGGCCAAGCGGCGTAAATAACGCATCATGTCTGTTTCTGATTTTACACCATGAAAGGCTGGTTGCGTCATGAAAGGACCGGACCGCTTTGCTTCCGGCAATTGACTTTCAATGACTTCATCAACCTTGGCACCAAATAATTGGCAAAGGGCGTAAAGATCATCGTCGGTTGACACTTCATCAAAATTAATCGACAAATGATCGCCATCAATAATGCGCAGTAAATAGCCTTTTTCGCGAGCGGCAAAGGCGATTTCTTCCGCTTCACCTTTGACTTTTATGGTGACGCAATCAAAGAAATATTCGCCTAAAGTTTCAATATTAACGCCGTTAAGCGCCGCTTTAAAGCGGGTTGTAAGCTCATGAATACGCTTAGCAATGGCTTGTAAACCCTTAGGGCCATGCCAAATGGCGTAAGATGCTGCCATATTGGCAAGCAATGCTTGTGCCGTACAAATATTAGATGTGGCTTTGTCACGGCGAATATGCTGCTCGCGTGTTTGCAAAGCAAGACGGAAGCCAACACGCCCCTTGGTATCAATTGATTGACCAACAATACGCCCAGGGATAATACGGGTTAAGTCACTCGCTACAGCAAGATAACCAGCATGTGGGCCGCCAAAGCCCATAGGAACGCCAAAACGCTGCATGGAGCCAACGGCAATATCTGCACCCCAACTTGCAGGGGAAGCAAGTAGCGTAAGGGCAAGTGGGTCAGCAACGGTGATAACACGTGCGCCTGCTGCCTTTGCTTGGCGAATAACAACGGAATAATCGTTGAAAACGCCATAGGTATCAGGCCAAGGCACAATAATTGCTGCGGTTTTTTCATCAATTGTGCCGTTTTCTTCAACGCTATAGCCTTGAGTGATAGCGCGTGTCTTGGCAACATCAAGGGTTTGCGGATGTAAATCACCACAAACAACAATTTTTTCGCGATTATCTTTAAATGAACGGATAGCAAGAGCGTTTGCTTCGGCTAGTGCGGTTGCTTCATCAAGCAATGATGCAGCAGCAATCGGTAAGCCAGTTAATTCGGCTACCAAGGTTTGAAAGTTGAATAAAAGTTCAAGGCGACCTTGGCTAATTTCAGCCTGATATGGTGTATAGGCAGTATACCATGCCGGATTTTCAAATAAATTTCGCAAGATAACAGGTGGCACAAATGTGCCGTGATAACCTTGACCAATAAAGCTTTTATGCAAGGCATTTTGTTCCATAATGCCTTGCAATTCATTTAATGCTTCCGCTTCGCTTGCTGCCTTGGGCAAATCCAGCAAACCTTTTAGACGGATAGAGGCCGGCACTGCCTCCTCGACCAACTGGTCCAAACTATCAAGACCAAGTACATCAAGCATAGTGCTGACATCATTGGCGTCTGGCCCTATATGGCGATCTTTAAATAAATGTTCACTCATACATCACCTCTAGCCGACCAATGCGTCATAGGCAGCTTTATCAAGCAGGCTATCAAGTTGGCTTTTATCACTGAGTTTCATGCGCCATAACCAGCCTGCATCTTCAGCACTTTGATTGACAAGCGATGGATCACTGGAAAGAGCTTCATTGATTTCAATCACTTCTCCATCAACCGGCGCATAAACGTCTGATGCAGCTTTAACTGATTCAACCACAACAATCGCATCGCCTTTCGTGATGGTTTTTCCAGCATCTGGCAATTCAACAAAAACAAGATCACCCAATTGCTCTTGTGCATGGATGGTAATGCCCACAGTAGCGATATCGCCTTCTACGCTCATCCATTCGTGATCTTCGGTATAATAAAGTGTAGACATTGATTTATCCTTTAAAGTAATTTTGCGGAACAAAGGGAAGGGCATGAACGAGGACAGGGATTTTTTTACCCCGAACATCGGTATAAATTTCTGTGCCAATAGTGGCAAACTGCGTTGGTACATAACCCATTGCAACGGGGGCATCAAAAGATGGGCCAAAGCCACCAGAAGTCACAATGCCAATTTTTGTCCCATCTTGGTCAAAAAGTTCGGCGCCAGCGCGTACTGGTTGGCGGCTTTGTGGTGCAAGGCCAACGCGTTTTTTGGCAGGACCTTGGGCAAGAAGCTCAAGAAATGCCTTAGCACCGATAAAATCGGCCTTTTCGCGCACAGCTTTGGTAACCGCCCAAGTGATACCGGCCTCAATTGGATTTAGCTCAGGGGTAATATCTTGTCCATGCAAGCAAAGACCGGCCTCAAGGCGTAAACTATCGCGTGCTGCAAGGCCAATCCACTCAACGCGTGGATCATTAATCAGTTTTTCAGCAATAGCCTTTGCGTCGTCAAGCGGTATAGCAAGTTCAAAACCATCTTCACCCGTATAACCAGAGCGGGTAATGAACCAATTATTATCGGTTAACAAACCATGCATGAAAGTAAGATCTGTACCAGGCAAGCCCAAATCATTCATAACATTAACTGCTTGCGGTCCCTGCAATGCTAAGAATACGCGATCAAGCGGCGTAATTGCGCAATTAAAACCACTTTGACGTTTTTGCAATTCTGCAATATCTGCATCGGCGTTACCAGCATTGGCAACCACCATAAAGCGCGTGTCACCAATGCGCGTGATGATAAGATCATCAAGAATGCCAGCCTTATCATTTAAAAGATAATTATAGCGCGACTGGCCAAGCTTAAGCGCGCCTGCATCAAGTGGTACTGCTTGATTTAAAAAACTGGCGGCGTCCGGGCCTTCAACCAAGATAAGCTTCATATGTGAAATATCAAAAAGCCCAACTGCTGATCGCGTATGCAAATGTTCTTTCATCACCCCAAGCGGATAGGTAATTGGCATATGCCAACCGGCAAAGCCACCAAATTTTGCACCTGCTGCTTCATGCATGGCTTTAAGGGGTAATTCTTTTAGATTGCTATCGATGTCACCCATAATCTCTCCCATAAAAGGCTAGCATTTGGGAAAGAGATTTTATCTTCTTGCCCGCATACCAAAACACAATATCCGCGCTATCTTCATGATAGGCAGATTACTATTGTGCCCTTCTGTCGAAAGCCTGAGAGACTCGTGGAAGAATCCACTTACACCTTCGGCGCGGGGCTTCCCCCGACTTTCCAGAGTTGCTTTATCTTAGCTGCGGTCCTTTTGCCTGAGAGATTACGGGCGGTTTTCCCCTTCGGCGATTTATTGAAAAATTCTCTCCCGCAGCAAGATGGAAAAATGCTTTTTCCTGCTTAACGATGAGGATGGCATATCTTTTAAAACATTTCTAGAGGCTAATTGTGTAAATAAGACAGATTGCCCCAACTTAATTATAATAATTACAAATTGGTTTAAAAAAATCGAAAGAGGTAAGCTATTCTTTTACAAATAAGCTAATTGATTAAGATGAGGCTTGGTAAAATTGTTGCTATTCAATCAACTTTGCAGACTTTTCTTTGATAATTGATGCTAATTTAACATCTTGTTAGAATGATTTAAAAGGCGTATTATAATTTAATATGATGGAGGTGGCCATGTTACGTGAACTTGCTCAAATAATATTAGATTTTGCTGGGACTGTGGCTAGTTTCTTTTTCCCAAGCGATGCGGTTAATTTTGATTTTATCCGCATGGCAACAGCTTTAATATTAATGATTATTGTTGCACTGATTATTTGGGGATTGCCAACCTTATTGCATCGTAAGTAAATGCAAATTAAAGCTTTAGGGTAATCGTTCTTAATAAGTTATTCTTTGCTATTTTTATAGTTTTATTTGGTATATGGGTTGCAACTTTTTTCTTGAAAAATCAATGAGTTGTTGTAATGCTTCTTTTACTACAGGGATGCGGTATACAAATTCTAAATCATAACTACCTTTAAACATTTTATGCTTTATCAAATTGATGTTTGAAGGGCAATTATAGCGTGATGCACTTGATATAATTGTATAGCCAAGTCCACTTGAAGCAAGACCAAGGCACGAATTAAAATCAGTAGCTGCTTCAACTATATTGGGTTTAAACTTGGCTTTGCGACATTCGGTCAAAGTAAAATCATAAAATTCTGGCGACATCTCGCGTGGAAAAAATAAGCAAGGTTCATTTTCAAGCTGCTTTAAACTGGTTCTTGACATTTGGTTCAAAGGACTGTCTTTGCTGCAAGCAATAAGTAGGTGACAGCGCATAGCTGGTATTGCTGCTTTGGTAGTATCGGCCTTTTGCCGCCAGGCCATAAATCCAGCATCAAGAGTTCCAAGTTGTAACCGTTCTGTTTGGCCAATAGCAAGGGTCGGTTCTAAAATAAGCTTAATTCCCGGGTGTTCTTCCTGAAATTCTTTTATGAGCTCAATAAAAAATGGGTTCCATGTATAGCTGGGTGCACTGCCAATATGGAGGGTTTCTTGTTGATTGCCGATGCGCTTAACATTGGTTGTTGCTTGGTCAAGGGCTTGTAAAACAAAAGTGCAGTCTTTGAGTAATTGCTCGCCTGCTGCAGTTAATTCTATGCCTTTTTGCCGGCGTAAAAAAAGGCTAACGCCGAGAGAATATTCTAATTCGGCAATTTGTCGGCTTAATGCTGGCTGCACAATAAAAAGATGGCGCGCAGCTTCAGAAATGCTGCCATATTGGGCAACCGCCGAAAAATAACGAATTTTTTTCACATCAATCATATAAGAACCAACAAAATATTTTAGAATATGCAATTTCACATTATTCTTTGAAAATCTACCCATACTTTTTTGTTATGACTCTTATCATCAATTAACAGTCTTTAAAATTGAAGATTTTTGATAGTTCTGTCGTAACAATCATTGGAGGTAAAGTTATGGGAGACGTTTCGCAGGCACCTGAAAATAAAGCTGTATCACGAAAAGTCATTACAGCTGCCGTCATGGGCGGTGCATTGGAGTGGTATGATTTTGGTGCTTATGCTTTATTCGCATTTGTAATTTCAAAGCAGTTTTTTCCAGCAGAAAATGAAGTCGTATCACTGCTTTTAACCTTTATTACATTTGCAGTTGGTTTTGTAACACGTCCTTTAGGGGCTATTGTATTAGGTGCTTATTCTGATCGCGTTGGACGTAAGTCAGCTCTTTCATTAACAATGTTGCTAATGGCACTAGGTATGGCAATTATCGCATTTTGTCCAACCTATGCACAAATTGGTATTTTTGCACCGATCATTATTGTGATTGCACGTCTTATTCAGGGGATTTCTGCGGGGGGGGAAATAGGTAGTGCCTTATCTATTCTCGTTGAAACTGCCCCAAAGCATAAAAGAGGTCAATATGCTGCTTGGCAACAAGTTAGCCAAACGGGCGCCTTTTTAGTGGCTGGCCTTGTTGGTTGGAGTATTACATCTCTTTTAGATGCTGATCAGGTAGCTAGTTGGGGTTGGCGTGTGGCTTTTGCATTTGGTATGCTTGTTGCGCCTGTCGGCTTCTATATTAGAAAGCAGATTGATGAGTCTCCAGAATTCTTAGCTCAGAATGCAAAAGGTCCAAAAGAACATGTCCCATTTGCAGTGCTTGCAAAAAACAACGGTAAAGCGCTACTAATTGGTATTGGTATTGTGATTATTTGGACCGTCACAAGTAAAACAGCTAGCTCATTTATGCCAACTTATGCGATTACTAATTTAAAGATGGAGCTATCTTCGCCTTATCTTGGTATGATTGTTGTTGGTATTGTATTGCTATTTTGTCCATTCGTCGGTGCATGGTCTGATCGTATTGGTCGTAAACCTATTATGATTGGAGCGGCTGCTGCTATTTTTGTAAGTGCTTATCCAGCATTTTGGATATTATCAGCCTATCCAACTGTGTGGGTATTGATAGCGCAGCAATTTTTCTATGCAGTTTTAATGGTGTTTTATACAGCGCCAGCGTCTGCTGCACTTTCAGAATTATACCCAACAGCGTTTAGATCATCAGGAATTTCTTTATCCTATAATATTGCGGTTACTATTTTTGGTGGATTTTCGCCAGTTATTTCTACCGCACTTATCGGCTTTACTGGTGATAACCGCGCCATTGCTTATTATATTATGTTTGCAGCATTGGTGAGCATCATAGCACTTTGTGCCGCCAATTTCTCAAAACCTTCTAAGGCTTAAGGTATAAATATTAGGGGGCAATAAAGTTCCCCCTAATGACTTTTCATAAAAGCAATAAGATCTTTAGTTAGATTTTTTATCATAAATATAAGTTTACCTATAAAATTAATTACATTAACAGTGAGATAATTTTGGTTATTTTATTGCCATCAATTTGATAGGCTGTAGCTGAAATTATGAGATAAGTGGAGAATAAATTGGCGTCGCATGTAGATAATATTCGCCAACATATCAGCAATTTTTTGCCTGAAATGATAAAATTGCGTCATCAACTACACCAGCTCCCAGAATTAGGGTTTCATGAAACTCAAACCTCAAAAACTGTTGCTGAAAAGCTAAAATCTTGGGGCTATGATGTTGTCGAAGGTATAGCGGGTACAGGAATTGTTGCAACTCTGCAGCAAGGGACAGGTAAAAAAATATTGGCAATTAGAGCTGATATGGATGCTTTACCCATTGTTGAAAATACAGACCTTGCTTATGCTAGTAAGAATGACGGTGTTATGCATGCTTGCGGTCATGATGGACACACGACGACACTTCTTACAGCCGCACGCTGTATTTCGGAGCGAAAAGATTTTTCGGGCACTGTTCGGTTGATATTTCAACCTGCCGAAGAAGGTTTGGGCGGCGCTAAAAAAATGATTGAGGAGGGGCTATTTACCAAATTTCCTTGTGATGCTGTTTTTGGCTATCATAATGTTCCTGGTATAGCGTTGGGGCAATTTTGCTTTATTCCCGCAATAGCAACAGCGGGCTCAGATCGCGTGCGAATTACCATACATGGTCGTAGTGGGCATGGTGCGCAACCGCAAAAAGCCATTGACCCAATTTTAATTGGTAGCGCCATTGTTTCTGGCCTCCAATCGATTATTTCTCGTAATATTGCTCCCAATGATGCCGCAGTTATTACGGTTGGTAGCTTTATTGCAGGTGATGCTTTTAATATTATTCCAGAAACTGCAGAATTGCGGTTAACGGTTCGTAGTTACGATGCCAATATTCGCGCCTTGCTTGAAACGCGGATAAAAGAACTGGTGCAAGGTTATGGGGCAGCTTACGGAGCAACTATTGATGTTGAATATCGCGCAGTTACGCCTTCGGTTTATAATGATGAAAAATTAACACAACTTGCGCAAAGGGTTGCCGTTAAAAATTTTGGTCCAGAGAAGCTTTTCCGACAAAATGAGCCATTTTCATTTAGTGAAGATTTTGCTTATATGTTGGAGCAATGTCCCGGCTGCTATCTCTTTATTGGCAATGGGAATTCCGCTAATTTACATAATGATCACTATAACTTCAATGATGAAATAATTGAAGTTGGTGCAAGCTTTTGGGTGCATTTGGTTGAGGAATTTTTGCAGTAAATAGATTATTTAGTCTGTATAATTTAGAGTATAGTCAAAGCTATACGAGCCTTTGAATGTGCTCTAAATTAGTCATTATTGCTTGGTTGTTCTAGGCGTGTATCATATAGAAAAATACCATCTTGGCTTTGTCCGCACATCCAACCACCGCGTGCGAGGCGATAGGGGGCTTCGGTTATATCAATACCACTTTCGTTTGCTTGTAATGGTTGGCATATCCAATGACCAATGGAGTAATGACAACCTGCAGCCATATAAAGAGGTTCACTTAAAAAACTATGGGCTAGCCAGCCAAATTCACCGCTAGATTGTAATACTCGATGATAAGTTTCATCGGTTATGTTATCAAAAGGATCATAGGCATTTTTAAATGCTACGGAAATTTCGACATCACTCCCTCTTATAATCTCAATCGGTTGATCGGGAGAACTTACATCAAAGCCAAGCTTCTGGCCAAGACTTAGCTGTGTGCGCAAAAAGTTTGAGGCTTCCTGCTCGCTTATTTTATGTAGAGGTTCATTCCACCACGATAAAAAGCGTTTAAATATTGCGTCGCCACGCGGCAAAAGCAACATCATTTCTTCAATGGCAGCATGGGGCAATTGATCAGTAAATGCAAATTCGGTAAAAAAGTTGATGCGATTATCAGAACTTACTTTATCAGGAATTGGCAGGGCTTCATCCTCTGGTTCAGGATTGGTGCGACCCATTGTTTCATGCCAACAATGTTGCCAATATGTCTGTATTGTTTCAGGTGTTTATCCCAATGGGGGTATGTACTCGACTTGCCGCATTTTTTTAACTGGTTGAATATTTTTATTTGCAAAAAATTTTTTAAACCAACTCATATTTTTTCCGCTATCTCATCGATTTAAAAATATTTTTGGGGCTGACACCTGACTTTATATAAGTTAGGGTCTCTTTATGTATGTAAAGCATTGTAAACTAACAAGAAATAAGCAGTTAGAGCTTATGAAATACTTCATTGCGGGTTCAACTGCTAGAACAGCTGCTGATTTGGCTGGTATTCATCGCAATACAGCTGTACGCTTTTTTCATAAATTGCGATGTTCAATTGCCGTAAAACAACAGGAACGTGCGGAACAATTTGCGGGTGAAATCGAATTAGATGAAAGTTATTTTGGAGGTCATAGCAAGGGCATGCGCGGTCGAGGAGCCGCAGGTAAAGTTGCTGTCTTTGTTATTCTTAAGCGAGGTGGTCAAGTTTATACACAAATCATCTTGGATGCTAAAACAGATACGCTTATGCCTATAATCCGCCAGAAAATCGTACCTGACAGCATTGTTTATACAGATTGTTGGCGAGGATATAATGCGCTTGATGTTTCAGAATTTAAACATTTCCGCATTAATCATTCAATCTTATTTGCGAATGAAAAGAACCATATTAATGGCATTGAAAATTTTTGGAACCAAGCCAAACGACATATGAGAAAGTTTAACGGAGTTCCAAAAGAGCATTTCAATCTTTTCTTGAAAGAATGTGAATGGCGCTTTAATATCGGTACACCTAAACAGTTGCTAGATGATCTTAAAATCATCCTTAAATCACAATCTTAGGTGTCAGCCCCATATTTTTTTAACGATAGGCAAGCATTTAATTTAAAAAAATAAAAGCTTTATCGCGATAGCCCACATGATAAGCGCAATAATGCTATCAAGTATTTGCCATGAACGAGAATTGTTAAAAATTGGCCTTAAAAAACGAGCGCCAAACCCAAGACAAAAAAAGAATAAAAATGAACCCATCACCGCACCAAGCCCAAATAAATATTGATGAGGGGCAAATTGAGTAGAGACCGTGCCAAGCAAAACCACGGTATCAAGATAAACATGCGGATTAAGCCATGTTAAAGCAAGGCAGGTTAAAACAGCACTTGTAAGGGATATTTTTTGCGTGCTGCCAAGTTCCATATTTCCATTAGCGCGGTAAGCGGCAAGCGCACTTTTGCCGCCATACCACAGCAAAAACAAACCACCACCCCACCGCATTAAAGGTTCAATCCAAGGTTGGCTTTGCAAAACTATATGAAAGCCAGTTACACCAAAGGCAATCAATAAAGCATCGGATAAGGCGCAGGTTAAGCATAAAATAAAAACATGCTCGCGCTTTAGCCCTTGCTTCAAAATAAAGGCATTTTGCGCACCAATCACCACTAAAAAGCTAAGCCCATTTGCAAGGCCATAAAAAAATGCGTCCATCAAATGCCTATAAGGAAAATTTAAGTTATGCCCTAACCTTTTATTTCATTGCCATAAACTTAAAAAATAAGTAAAAACAATAAGTTGCATAATTAAAAGAGGTTATGGTGTCCACGAAGGGATTCGAACCCCCGACCCCAGGATTCATACCACTACGATTTTCATCGCCATAGATGGATCATCTATGTTTGTGGTCTGGACTGTCCCTTCACCATTGGTAAACATTATATTTAACCTTTAGGTGCTGCCCGTCCAGTCTCTACACCTTCCTTCAATAATTGATAGCTTGCGCTAAAATATTGAAAGCTTGGCTCGGGATTGGCATATTGTTGGATAAATCGCAACAATAAAGCTTTCCCCGAATTTGAGCAGATCCGTTGCAGGGTTTCCCAGCTGCAACGCCCAATTTTTAGGAATCCTGTGCTCTATCCTACTGAGCTACGTGGACATTGATGCCTTTCTCTTAACCAATAACGATTAAAGGATCAACTAGCGATTGTTAAATTTTGCTAAGTTTTTCTTGTAAAAAGGCTAAAACCTCAGAAGTTGCGATATTTTTTGCCACAAAAGACTGGCCAAGCCCCCGTGTGAGGATAAATGTTAAGGCACCGCGTTCAACTTTTTTATCTTGTGCGATAAAGCCCATTAAGCTTTCAGCATCTGGCAAGCCGCCTGGCACGTCACCAAGATCTGTCGGCAGGCCAACCTCTTTTAAGTGCGCACGCACGCGTAAAGCCACTTCGGGCGCACAAAGATTTAATTTTGCTGAAAACTCATGGGCAAGCACCATGCCAATCGCCACTCCTTCACCGTGAACAAGGCGGCCACTATCATAATGGGTGGCCGTTTCCAAGGCATGGCCAAATGTATGGCCTAAATTAAGCAAGGCACGCTCGCCCGACTCGCGTTCGTCACGGGCAACAACATCGGCCTTTGATTGGCATGAACGGGCAATTGCACTAACCCGTTCGCTGCCGCCTGCAAATACGCCCTGCCAATTTTTTTCAAGCCATTCAAAAAAATCTGGTTGGTTAATGAGCCCATATTTAGCAACTTCCGCATAGCCGGCACGAAACTCGCGCTTACTTAATGTGTCAAGCGCCTCGGTGTCGGCAAGCACGAGTTCTGGTTGATAAAAGACGCCAACCAAGTTTTTTCCATGTGCTGTGTTAATGCCAGTTTTACCACCGACTGAAGAATCAACCTGCGCCAAAAGCGAAGTTGGCAATTGGATAAAGCCCATACCACGGCGAACGATGCCGGCGGCAAAACCAGTTAAATCACCAACAACGCCGCCGCCAAGCGCTAAAACCATATCACCACGCTCTAATCTTGCATCAAGAAGATCACTTACGACTCTTTCCAAGACAGGAAAGGATTTTGATTTTTCTCCCGCATCAACAATGATTGATGTATTGTCAATGCCAGCCTGCTTTAAGCTTTCTTCTACCGTTTTTAGATGAATTTTTGCCACATTACTATCGGTTACAATGGCTGTTCTTACGCCTTTAAAGCGTGATGCAATCAGTGCACCGCAAGAATTAAGAAGATTAGAGCCGATCAAAATATCGTAGCTACGTTCATCCAAATTAACTCTAACGGTGGTGCTCATCTCTTATCTCCAACAGTCAAATCAAAATTATTCTAACCTTAAAACAATTCGCCTGCTCTGTGAAGCTTCTGATTTTCGTTGAGTTTAATGATATTTGTTAAAATGAGTGACATTGACGATATTTATTCAATAAAATTGCGGCCGTTAGCAAATAAACAACAATTTAAATCAATAATGCGTTTTAGAACCTTTCCCGCAGGAAAGATGCAAATATTCATTCTAGTTCTAATAAAGGTTAGCATGCCAACCATACGCCGCATTTTTTTGATTCTTTTGACAATTGCCGCATTGTTTTGCGGTGCAATTTATGCACTGGCCTATATGGTAAAGCCTAAAACTGCAGAGCTGACGATTACAATACCAAATGACAAGCTAAATTTGCGGGCATGGCCTGTACAACCGGTAGAGCCAGTACGCGATGAGCAAGCATTAGATGCAGATCGCCTTAATGAGCCTTCACAATAAGAATTGGGTAGCATTATGGTAAATAAGCAATCTTCGCGGTTGATTGATCGCTTTTTAGAAATGATGAGTGCGGAGCGCGGCGCTGCTGACAATACGCTTGAAGCCTATAATCGTGATCTTGAATGGGCTGATGAATTGCTTGCTAAAACTAATAAACAATTATCCAATGCTATGGAAAGCGATATTGAAAAAATCTTGCAAAGCATGGCGGTGGAAGGTTTTAGCCAAAGCTCGCAAGCGCGTCGCCTCTCGACTTTGCGGCAATTTTATCAATTTCTTTATGCTGAAAATGTCCGGCAAGACGATCCTACCGCCCAAATTGATGCCCCAAGCAAAGCTAAAACTTTGCCGAAGATCATGAGTGAAGCAGAAGTTGGATTGTTACTTGATTTTGCAGAGAGTGAAGCAAATTTGAGTGATTTGAGCGATGCGGAGCGTTATCGTAACTATCGGTTATATGTTTTAATCGAGATGCTTTATGCAAGTGGGCTTCGCATATCAGAACTCATAAGCCTTACCTTGAGGGCAGTAGAGGGAAATCCGCAATTTATTCTTGTCAAAGGTAAAGGTGCAAAAGAACGACTTGTGCCGCTTTCCAATAAAGCTCGCCAAGCAGTCGAAACGTGGCTTTTAATAAGGAAAAATAAAGCCTCAGATAAAAGCCCTTTTCTATTTCCTGCGCAGTCAGATAGTGGCTACATTGCGCGGCAAGTGGTGGCGCGTGAGTTAAAAGCACTTGCTAGCCGCGCGCAAATTGATGCTGAAAAATTATCGCCTCATGTATTGCGCCATGCTTTTGCAAGCCATCTATTGCAAAATGGTGCAGATTTACGCGCCGTACAACAATTATTAGGTCATGCCGATATTTCGACTACGCAGATTTATACCCATGTGTTAGAAGAAAGGCTGCAAAAGCTGGTCAATAGCTTTCATCCCCTTGCTGAAAATGCTAATAAAGGGTAAAAAAATAAAATTTGCCATGGAAAGGGCGTTTTTTTGTTTTCTTTTAAGCGCAATCATTGTTAAAGAAAGTAAAATTGTCCCAAATACTTTGGTCTTTAACGCTTGCTTCATGAAAAGTGCATAGAAGATAGCTCCAAAATTACTCGTGTGGATTAAATAGTTGATGTATAATTACCTTGATTTTGAAAAACCTGTTGCAGATCTCGATGCCCAGATTTTTGAGCTTAAAAAGCTTAGCCAAGAAAAAGACAGTGTCAATATGAGTGATGAGATTGACCGTCTTGAAAAGCGCTCTGCGCAGGCATTGCGTGATCTTTATAAAAAATTGACCCCATGGCAAAAGACGCAAATTGCGCGTCATCCGGATCGTCCGCATTTTTTAGATTATGCCAACCACCTATTTAGCGATATCACTCCATTAGCTGGAGATCGTAAATTTGGTGAAGATGAGGCTTTGCAAGCCGGCTTTGCTCGCTTTCAAGGGGAAGCTATTGCCTATCTTGGTCTTGAAAAAGGTCATGATACGCAAACACGCTTGAAACATAATTTTGGCTCCGCCCGTCCTGAAGGCTATCGCAAAGCGGTTCGCATCATGGAAATGGCTGAACGCTTCAATCTTCCTGTCGTGTCAATCATTGATACAGCCGGAGCTTATCCTGGTGTTAGTGCGGAAGAGCGCGGTCAAGCGGAAGCCATTGCTCGGTCAACGGCTGAAATGCTAAATCTTAAAGTTCCTGTTGTTGCTATCGTTATCGGCGAGGGCGGTTCTGGCGGTGCCATTGCTATAGCCGCTGCTAATCGCGTTTACATGCTCGAGCATTCGATTTATTCAGTTATCTCACCAGAAGGTGCGGCCTCTATTCTTTGGCGCGATGCCACCCGCGCAAAAGATGCAGCGACCAATATGCGCATTACAGCGCAAGATCTTTATGAGTTAAAGATTATTGATGGTATTATTCCAGAGCCATTGGGCGGTGCACATCGTGATCGTGAAGCAGTGATGGATGCAACTGGAAATATTATTGCTGCTGCGCTTAAAAGCATGGCCGATAAGGATGGTATTACTTTACGTGATGAACGGCGTGAAAAATATTTGGCTATTGGTCGCAACCTTTAATCGATTGTTTTTTTGTTCGATTTTTTTCTTAGAATTTTATTCGGCATCAAATAACAAAAGACAAAATAAAAAGACCTATCTGATCGATCATGAAATCAGATAGGCCAATTGGTTAGCTTGATTTTAGCTAACGGGGATTTGTGAAATTCTTAACGCAAGTTTTGTGGTGCAATTTTAGCAACATTAATGCGATTGTGGTTTGCAGCCTTTGCTTCTGACTTTTCAGGAACAATGGTAATTGAAATATTTAAGCCAGCAGATGCGGTACGGCTACCAGCTGCAGCAGAGCCGGCTGCACCACCGCTAACCGCCATTGAACGAGCACTGCTATTTGCAGCAGCTAATTGTGTTGAAAGCTTATTGGTTTCAACCCAACCTTTTTGGTTTCCTGCAGTCACATAGCACCAAGCTGAATTGCAAACACCAACATTAACTTCAGTTCCCTTAGCAATATTGCTGGTTACGGCTGCACTTGTTGCAGGTGCATTATGCAATGATAAGGCAGGGGCTGAAATTGTGGTTGCTTGTGCTGTAAAAGTGCTGCCAATTACAGCAATTGCTAGAGTTGAAGCAACGATAATTGATTTTGCAAAACGGTTCATGATCGTAATCCTTAAATTTTTATGGAAGAACCGCACAAACCCATAATTTTAAGCAAAGCTTCTCTATTGGCGAAAACTCGTTTCGCGCTTATTTGCTTCAAATTTTGACAAGGTTAGACTGTTAACGGGAAACGCTATTGGCTTCCTGTTGTTAAATTCTTCTGGGTTGTTCGATTAATTCTCTTAGCTGCTTGGCTCAATTGCCATTTGTCAGCGTTCATACAACAAAAACGACTTAGCCGGCAAAAGGTTCCAGAAAAAGTTTACAAAAAGTAAATTTTTATAAATATAGATATATTTATAAAAAGCGTTTCATTTTGTTAATCCTAATTTAGATATATAGGATTTTAAATTTTCAAAAAATTGCTTTTTAAGTATTCAAATTGATAAGTGATTCTGTATTGCTTTGGGCTTTTGTAAGTTGGTCTTGAAATCTTGATGTTTTTCTGTTATAGAGCCGCTAAGTGTTGCTGATTATGGCTGTTTTCATTGAATTTGATGCAGATAAATGTGCTTTTCATGTAAAAATTATGTGGCAAGTATGCTTTATTATTCACAAGGTGACAATTATCATATAGGTTTCGCGCCAAGGTGGCGAGGGCCGGCCCGTAAATGGGTTTATTATTTTTTTTATTCAATAGAATAGGGTTTCAATGGCTAAAGAAGAAGTTTTGGAGTTCTCAGGTATTGTTACTGAGCTTCTACCAAATGCAATGTTTCGGGTAAAACTTGATAATGAGCACGAAATTATTGCCCATACAGCCGGAAGAATGCGTAAAAACCGTATCCGCGTGCTTGCAGGCGATAAGGTCATGGTCGAAATGACCCCTTATGATCTGTCTAAGGGTCGTATTACCTATCGTTATAAATAGTCTATTTTTATTTACCATAGCAGCTTTTAATTCATACTATGGTTCAAGATAAAAACACTAGATTAATATGGTATAAAGATGAATAATAGAGGTCTATTTATAGATCTCTTATTTTTATGTCTTTTATAAAAATCAGGCTTTGTTTTGGTGTTGCTTTTTTCATGCAAGCATTTGGCTTTTTCATATAGCCGCTAGTTATTTTCAATTTTATAATTTGATTTTACTTGATGTTAAAATAGTTGGTCTATTTTGCAGTCCGGTTGCTATTAGAGCAGCAGGAAAATTGTTTATTGACTATATGGCGGACAAAAATGCAGCATGATGAAGTGATTGAAAATAAAATGCCTTTAATATTGGCGTCAGCGTCACCACGCCGTATGGCATTATTGAAACAAATAGGTATCGAACCAGATCATTTACATGCAGCTGATATTGATGAAACACCAAAGCGCGGTGAACACCCATTTTATTTGGCAAGACGCCTTGCATTAGAAAAAGCTCAAAAGGCGGCGCAAGTCATACGGTTAATACCACAATATGAAAAAGCGCCAATTATTAGCGCCGATACGGTTGTAGCAGTTGGGCGAACCATCTTGCCTAAGCCTGATAGCGAGGATGAAGCTCGCGAATGCTTGCGCCTATTATCAGGGCGTAGCCATAAGGTTTTTACCGCAATTTGTGTATTATGTGCCAAGGGTCATCTGCATCACCGGGTTGTCGAAACCCGCGTGCGTTTTAATCGTTTACCAAAATCTGTGATTGATGCATATGTTTTATCAGGTGATTGGCGCGGTAAAGCTGGCGGTTATGCTATTCAAGGTCTAGCCGGTAGTTTTGTATTACGCATTGTTGGTTCTTATAGCGCAGTAGTTGGCTTGCCACTGGCTGAAACAGCAGAACTGTTGCGGACAGTCGGTTATCCTGTTTATGAGAATTGGAGCATGATTTCCTAAAGGAAAGACTTATGCTGCAAAAGTTGGCGCAAATAGATTTTAACGGTTGAAAAAGCCGGCTTGGAATTATCCAAGCCGGCTTTTTAAATAGAATTTCTAATATTTAAGATTAGAATGAGCGTTGTAAACGAAGCATGCCTTGGAATGCATTTTCGCCTTTCATGCTATTGCGAACGCCAGAGCTTAACAATGCGCCAGCATCGCTGTAAATTGCCTTATAACCGTAATTGCTATCCCATTTTGTGTAAGCTATTTCAGGGGTAATTGTTAAGCCAGGGACGATTTGGTGTGAAATATTAGCAGCGGCTGAAAAGGTACGCTCATCATCATAGCCAGCTTGGAAATTGAAGCTTGTATTTTTGGTAAATTTGTAGCTTCCACCACCCCAAACAACCCAATCGCCGCCCCAGTCACCGATGTTTGAGTTATAAATGCGTACTACACTGATATAGTCTTTTTTGAACGCTTTAACAGATGTATCAACTTTGTAGTAGTCGTCCATGGATTTATAGCCACCCATAACCCAAACTGAGAACTGATCTGTTACATTAAGATCAAGGCGAAGCTTACCAGCCCATTCCTCATTGCGAGCATCATAGGCAGCAACGGCAGAGACTGCACCCCAACCTTGTTTAAACTTCAAGCCACCCAAAACATGCGGTGCATAATCATCAATTTGCGGCCCCACAAGTTTATAGCTCCGTTCAGCGATGTACCGATTAGCAACACTGTCATAATAGCGATTATAACGGGTACCATTAATATCACTTCCAGAACCTTGCTCAACACCAATAATTGCAGAAAAGCCATTACCAGAATTATAAGTATAGCTAATCATATTTGTGCGGGTAGAACCTTTAGGTGATAACACGTCATCGTTCATGACTTTCCCTAGGTAGCCAGTCCAATGTGCAAAGATTGACTCGTCCATACCAACGCGAAGACCGCCAAGTTCAATATATGCAAAACGCAATGATGTCTTATCGCCGGCTGCACCCCAGTTAGCGCCACCTTGCCACTCTGAACGTAGGTCAATATAAGTGCGTAGTGTTCCAAGTTCAGTTTCAGCTGCTGTATGGAAGCGTAGTGTCGCACGCGAACGCCATGCGTAAGTATCGCGTTCAATGCCATCACGCGAGGTCGCATATACGTCGTCGCCGCCTTTTATTTCGGCGCGAACATAGCCTGAAATACGCATGCCAGGTTTCAGTGCCCGGAATATAGTAGTAGCCAGCACCATATGCGTCACAAACGCGGACATATTCAACCGGTTCAGGTTCAACGGGAACGACAACAGCATCTGCTGCATTTGCTGCGCTATATCCAGCGAGTAATGCGAGCGGCACTAGCGGTAAGGTTTTTAGAATTGACATTTATTTCTCCACTGCCAAATTTATTTCTTGGCAAGGATTAGAAAAACAATATTACAGTGCCGTGTTATGAGTGTTACAATAATATGAAACCATTGGATCAGTGCTTTAGTATAAGTGATGCATTGCTTTATGTGTTATTATTGCAACATATATTTTAAGAAAATACTAAATCTTGAGTGGGAAAGCAATTGGCATAGAATCACATACCTAATATTGACGCGATTAGAACAAATATTCCAAACCTTAGTAACTTTGAAAGGATGCAAATGATTGCTTAGGTGTAAACTATCATGGTTATTATGAGGGTATCGGAAAAATATAAACTATCCATAAGCTATTATGGGGAACAAATAACGCCAATCTTTGTATAAAAGACAAAACCGCAAAGGATTTCTACCCCCCTGCGGTTGAGAAAAATTAAAAGTTAGGCATGTCAATTTAAGGTGCTGGCTATAGTACTTGAATAGCCAGCTTCGAATGCAAAAATGATCTAAAAATTTTTATAAATTTAAAGCATACTGCCTTCTTGTTGCATTTTTGTGTGCCATGAAAAGGCTTCTTCAAGCATATGCGGTGTGTGGCCGCCGCGTTTTACCGCACGATCAAAATAATCTTGCATTTTATCGCGATAGCTTGGGGCAATACAGTTTTTGATAATGGTGGCGGCGCGCTCGCGCGGTGCAAGGCCACGTAAATCGGCAAGCCCTTGATCGGTAACAAGAATATCAACATCATGTTCAGTATGGTCTATGTGGGTTACCATTGGTACAACAGATGATATTTTTCCTCCCTTTGCCAAGGATTTAGTGACAAAGATAGAAAGAGAGGCATTGCGAGCAAAATCACCGGAGCCGCCAATACCATTCATCATATGGGTGCCATTGACATGGGTTGAATTGACATTACCATAAATATCAAATTCCAAGGCGGTGTTAATAGCGATAAGACCAAGGCGGCGAATAACGCCGGGCATATTACTGATTTCTTGTGGACGCAATATCAAGCGGTCTTTATATTTTTCAATATTGTCAAAAACGCGCTGACCGCAGGCTTGGCTTAAGGTAATTGATGAGGCAGATGCAAAAACCAGTTTGCCAGAATCCATTAAGTCAAAGGTTGAGTCTTGCAAAACTTCGCTATACATTTTTAGGTCTTCAAACGGGCTTTGTAAAAAGCCGCTTAAAACAGCATTTGCAATAGTGCCAATGCCGGCCTGTAGAGGCCGTAGTGATTGTGTGTAGCGTCCCTTTTTCATCTCATGAATAAAAAATTCAATCAAGTGATTTGCGATAGCTGCGGTTTCGGTATCAGCTGGCAATATATTTGATGGACTATCAGGCAGATTACTAATGACAATCGCAGCAATTTTTGCGGGATCAACCTTAATATAATTGGTGCCAATACGGTCCTCTGGTTTGACAATCGGAATTTGTGTGCGTCCAGGAATTAATTGTGGAATATATATATCATGCAATCCTTCCAATGCTGGATTGCAGGTCATATTAATTTCAACAATAACTTTTTTAGCTTGCTCCACAAAGCTTGCCGAATTGCCAACCGATGTGGTTGGAATGATGCCACCATCTTCACGAATAGCTACGGCTTCAACAATGGCAATATCAACAGATGCTAATTGGCCGGCACGCAATTGCTCAACCGTTTCGGAAAGGTGCTGGTCAATAAACATAACTTCGCCGCGATTTATCGCATGGCGCAGGGTTGAATCTACCTGAAAAGGCATGCGGCGTGCAGTAATCCCAGCATTGCAAAGCAGCCCATCAATATCATGACCAAGGGAAGCACCAGTTAAAAGCGTTATTTTGAATGGATCTTGCTCAGCACGCTTTACCATAGCAAGCGGCACACATTTTGCGTCGCCCGCTCTTGTAAAACCGCTCATGCCAATTGTCATGCCATTTTGAATAAGGCTTGCCGCTTCTTCACTTGACACAATTTTCTGTCTTAAAGCTGCACTGCGGATACGTTGGTCATACATGATATTATCTCTAAAATTAGCACGAAGCATTACAAGGACACTGCTCTTTTTAAGAAAGCAGTGGGCGAAATTTCCTCCCATTTATATTATTATAACTCTTGCGAGTTAGACAGCAGCCTTTTCCATCTCCTCAAGGATAGACTGTGTCACCAAAACCGGATCTTCGGCTTTGATAATAGGACGCGCTACCACCAAATGGCTTGCACCGGCACGAATGGCGTCAAATGGTGTCATAACCCGCTTTTGGTCGCCATGGTCTGTGCCACTTAGGCGAATGCCCGGAGTAACGAGTGCCATAGTATTACCGATTACTTGGCGTAAAGCCATAGCCTCATTGGCTGATGCGACAATACCACCCATACCAATATCACGTGCTTGTTTTGCCCGTTTTAACACAAGATCTTGCGGTGTATCATTGTAGCCTGCATCTTTTAAGTCTTGTGCATCCATCGAGGTTAAGACGGTAACGCCAAGCAGGCATAAATCACTTCCCTTTGCCGCTTCTACCGCTGCTTGCATAGCTTTTGGGTAAGCATGAAGGGTTAGCATCGAAACGCCAAGGTTTAAAATACTTGAAACGCCACCAGCAATGGTATTATCGATATCAAGTAATTTCATATCAAGAAAGATTTTTTTGCCATCTTGGATGAGTTCTTTGGCAAAATCCAAACCACCAGTAAAAGCAAGTTGATGGCCGATTTTATAGAAGGTGGCATTATCGCCAAGGGTCTTGATAATAGCATTGGCTTCACTAACGGTTGCAACATCAAGGCCTACAATAAGGCGATCGCGCATATCCTGCGTCATTATTAACTCCTCTTCATGAGTTTGTTTTTGCATATTTTTAAAACTATTAAAAGCAAAAAATGCATGAATTTTTATAAGCAATGATCACTGTTTTTTGTGACAAAAAAATCAGAAAAAAGTGCTTTTTTAGGTTATTATTTATGCCCATCTAGTTATTAGTTTGATTCTAACTGCGCATGTCCATTTTCGGTTTATGCGATGTTTTTTTGGCAAAATACTAGCATTACATTCTTTAATTGCGTTTTATATGAGTATTGGGTGGTTAAGCGTTTGTTGGCCGCATATCAGCCAAAAAATCTTTTATACGTTGATGGCGCGGTGCATCAAAAAACTGCGGCGGCTCTGCATCTTCCAAGATTATACCCTTATCCATAAAAATTATCCGGTCTGCAACATTGCGGGCAAATTCCATCTCATGGGTAACCACAATCATTGTGAGACCTTCCTTGGATAGTCCTGTCATTACATCAAGCACTTCTTTCACCATTTCAGGATCAAGAGCGGAGGTCGGCTCATCAAAAAGCATGACTTTGGGTTTCATGCATAAAGCACGAGCGATGGCAACACGCTGTTGCTGGCCGCCGCTTAATTGCCTTGGATAGGCATCGGCCTTATCTTCAAGCTGCATGCGGGTTAAAAGTGAGCGTGCATAGCTTTCCGCGTCAGTCTTGGAGGTTTTACGCACACGGCGCATAGCAAGGGTTAGATTATGCAATACGCTCATATGGGGAAATAGGTTAAATTGTTGAAACACCATACCTACATCGCCGCCAAGCTCTAAAACATTTTTACAATCTGGTGCTAGATGATGACCGGCGATTTCCACCGTGCCACTTTTGCGTTGTTCAAGGCCATTAAGGCAGCGTAATAATGTTGACTTACCCGAGCCCGATGGCCCGCATAAAACAATACGCTCGCCCGATTTTACCGTTAGGTTTATATCATGCAAAATTTGCGTTTTGCCGAAAAATTTAACTAGGTTTTCAATCTTAATCATTTAGAAACCTTCATTTCCTTGCTGATTATATTATCAGTCTTGTTTTTAATTTGTTTTAAATTACGCGTTTTAAAAATGAAAAATTTATTTCGTTCTGTGACCTGTTATCGATGCTGGTAAAAAATAATATTCCAACACTCTAAATATCATTGCAATGACAAAGCCAATACACAAATATAATATTGCTGCGGCTAAAAATGCTTCGAAAGCGGATGAACTATTTGACATAAATGTTTTAGCGGTGCCAAATACGTCCATAACAGTAATAACACTGGCTAGCGAGCTGCCTTTTAAAACGATTACCATTTCATTGCCAATCGTTGGTAGTACATTGCGATAAGCTTGCGGCAATAAAATATCGAAAAGTCGAAAGCGTTTTTTTAGGCCAAGAGAAATAGCTGCTTCGCCTTGGCCAGTTGGAATTTGCCGTAAAGCACCTAACAAAATTTCTGCCATATAAGATGCTGAGTTAAGACCAATAACAAACATAGCACAATATTTAGCATCATTTAAAATGAACCATAATAAGCTACCGCGCTCAATTGCAAGCCCTGTGCTTATTTTGCCAAACAGATTATAAAAGATGAATAATTGTACGAGTAAAGGGCTACCGCGTGTCATGAAAGTGTAAATGGCAACTGGCCAATAGAAAATCGATGACTTAGAATAAAGCGCTAGGGCAAAAGGCAAAGCTAATAATTGTCCAATGAAAAAGGCGCTAAGGGTGATTACAATTGTTAACTGTAAGCTTGGTAAAATTGCCGCGAAAGATTGTAAAAAGACATCAAGTGACATAGCGGCTATCTCCTTTGCGACATATATTTATCGCCCGATTTGAAAAGAATAGTCGAGAGAGTGGTAACAGCGATGTAAATCAATGCAGCAGCAATATAAAACTCCATCTGCGAACGTACAGCACTGCCGCCAACAGTAGCTTTGCGCAATAATTCTTCATAGCCAATAGCTGAAACGAGCGCGCTGTCCTTTAATATAATAAGCCATTGGTTGCCAACTGCTGGCCAAGCAAACATAAAAATTTGCGGTATAATAATTTGGATGAAGGTTGTTGCACGGCTAAGGCCAAGGCTAGTTGCGGCTTCCTTTTGTCCCGCTGGAATGGTATTCAAGGCACCGCGCAATATTTCAACAAAATAGGCCGATGAGACCGCCCCAAGGGCCAAAATTCCAGCAATTAACCCATTAACTTCAATATAAGTGCTAAATATATTCGTTAATAAAAATGTGCCGCCATAATAAAATAAGAAAATAATTAAAATTTCAGGGATACCCCTAATAAAACCAATATAAATAATAAATAAAAATCGTAACGGTGCAGGTACACTATTCCAAATAAAGGTGATAAAAGTTGCTAATAAAAGTCCAAGAAAAAAACCACCTATCGAGATTTGCAGGGTTACTATAAGCCCCTGCATTAATTGGGGGAAATAGGCTATAATTGCAGACATATGAAAATACCGAAAATTTGCACTTTATAAAAAATCTAGCGCAGTCTTATATGGTTTAAAAAGAATATGGAACCATTAAGGGTAATAATTATTGCAGAAGGGAAAAAAAGCAAGCTTTTCCACCAAGGATGGATTAATATAGTTTAATATTTTCATGCAAATAGCTACATTTGAAGTTGTATATGTTTTAATTCTAAAATAATAAGAATATTGCGAGGGATAATGCAAAACCACATAGATTTTTCATGCCAAAATATTCATATTGATTATAGCGATGATAATGTTAGATTCGCGGCAAGTGATAATGATCTTGATCCAAAGCAATATTTGATAATTGATATTATTACCAACCCCACAAGCCAAGACATACAGCTTGGCATGGTTGGTTATTATATTGAAATCCATAGTCAAATTTTGGAACAATTAATGCTTATTGAAACGCAACTGGGACAATATGGCGCCATAGCATCCATTGGTTTAACCAATACAGATTTGCGGATAGATTTTGATAAGGCAAGCCGAATTGGCAAGCAGGTGGATTTTCTAAAACTACACTTTCCCGAATATGAAAAGGCTAACATCCATCATTTTTTTAAAACTTATTTAGATGATCTTTTTAATGATGCAATTTAAGATAAATGACGCAGCCTTTACTAAAAACAGGCCATTATCGCATTTATTTTTTATAAAGATAATTTAGTGAGCAAAATATTCTAATTAGCTACTAATAAAAACAAAGTCTGTTCTTTGAAAATTTTTCAATTGCCGCCACAAATAAGTTAAGTTTTATAGTGAGGGTAATTATGCGAAAGATTTTGACATTAGCTGCTATTGTAACTGCATTTTGGGCAACACCGCTCAAGGCAGAAGACCAAAAAATTCTCAATGCTTCTTATGATATTTCCCGTGAGCTTTATGGCAAAGTTAATGAAGCTTTTATTCCGCTTTATAAAAAAGAAACTGGCATTGATCTCACCATTGATCAATCTCATGCTGGGTCATCAAAACAGGCAAGATCTATATTAGAAGGCTTGGAAGCTGATGTTGTAACCTTTAATCAGGTAACTGATATTGATATTTTGGCAAAGGGTGGTTTTGTTGATAAGGATTGGCAGAATAAATTTCCCAATAACGCTTCGCCCTATTATTCTTTTCCCTCTTTCTTAGTGCGTGCAGGCAACCCAAAGAATATCAAAAATTGGGATGATTTGGTGCGTGATGATGTGAAAGTTGTATTACCAAATCCAAAGACATCGGGCAATGCGCGTTATACCTATCTTGCAGCCTATGCTTTTGCCAAAGAAAAATTTGCCAAAGAAGATAATAGTGATGAAAAAGCTAAAGAATTTGTGAAAAAATTATTTGCCAATGTACCGGTTTTTGATACGGGCGGACGCGCCGCAACCACCACCTTTATTGAACGTAATATTGGTGATGTGCTGATTACCTTTGAAACGGAAACAATAAATATTGCGCGTGAGTTTGGTACAAAAAAGGCTGAAGTTGTAACGCCGGAAGTAAGCCTTTTGGCAGAGTTTCCTGTCGCGGTCGTTGATCGTGTTGCTGATAAGCGTGGTACTCGCAAAACGGCAGAAGCTTATTTGAACTTTTTATATTCAGCAGAAGGACAAAAAATTCTTGCTGAAAACGGTAACCGCGTTAATGACCCAAAGGTCAAAGCCGAGTTTGAGGATAGATTTCCAAAAATTCGTCTTTTAACCGTGAGTGATGTTTTTGGCTCTTGGGATAAAATTCAAAAAGAGCATTTTGCTTCAGGTCAAATTCTCGATCAGCTTTATGAGCAACGCTAAGTTTAATCTATCCTATAATAGCTCAAAAACCATGTGCTTTAAACCACATGGTTTTCTGTTTAACCAAAAGGCGAATGAATTGCCTTTTGGTAAGCTTTTTCTACAAAAATAAAATAAAGGAATGAAATGTGAAAAAGCAGGTTCTACCCGGATTAAAACTCTCGCTTGGTATTACGCTCATTTATGTTGCACTTATTATCGCCTTGCCTTTGGTTGCCCTGGTTATGAAGGCAGCAGGTTTAGGTTTGGCGGATTATTGGGCGATTATTTCAGCGCCGCGTGCTGTTGCAAGCTATATGGTAACGGCGCTTTGTGCACTGGCTGCAACAATTTTTAATGTGTTTTTTGGTTTGGCTCTGGCTTGGGTCTTGGTGCGCTACGAGTTTCCCGGCCGCCGCTTGCTTGATGCTATTGTTGATTTGCCTTTTGCTTTGCCAACCGCCGTTGCAGGTATTGCCATCACGACTTTTCTAACCAAGGGCTGGTTTTATGATGGGCTTTTAAAGCCGCTAAATTGGCAAATTGCCTATACCCAATTGGGTATTATTATTGCTATGGCTTTCACCAGCTTGCCTTTCATTGTGCGTACCGTGCAACCCGTGCTTGAAGTACTTGATCCAGCCTTGGAAGAGGCTGGACAATCTTTAAGTGGTAGTGATTTTGAGGTATTTTTTCGCGTTTTGTTGCCGCAGCTATATCCCGCCTTATTGACCGGTATGGCACTTTCCTTTGCGCGGGGCCTTGGTGAATATGGCGCCATTATCTTCATTTCAAGCAATCAACCGTTTAAAACCGAAATTACAGCTCTGCTTATCACTATTCGTCTTGATGAATATGAATATGGTGCGGCGGCTGCCATTGCCTCTGTTTTGCTTATCACCGCTTTAGTCATGTTGGTCATCACCAATATATTGCAAAGTCGTGCATCGCGCTATTTGGTTAGGAGCTAAATATGGCACAATCTAAACATAAGCATCATGCACGCATTGGTGAAGCACCGCTTATTCGCTATGGCTTACTGGCTATAGTGTTTATTATCACAGCCATTTTTCTTATTGCGCCGCTATTTGTTATTATGAATGAAGCTTTTTCTGCCGGCTTAAGCACTTATCTTGCGGCTTTAAGCAATGCCGATACTTTGCATGCAATTTTTCTCACTTTGATAACTGCGTTGATTGTTGTGCCTATCAATATGGTCTTTGGTATTATGGCAGCGTGGGCTTTAACCAAATTTACCTTTCCGGGGCGGCGCGCCCTTATTGTCTTGATTGAAGTGCCGTTTTCAATTTCACCCATTGTTGCGGGTACCGCTTATCTTTTTGTCTATGGGTTGCAAGGCTTTTTTGGTGAATGGTTACAAGCTCATGATTTGAAAATCATGTTTGCATTGCCCGGCATCGTGCTTGCCTCAATGTTTGTGACTGCGCCCTTTGTTGCGCGTGAACTTATTCCATTAATGCAAGTGCAGGGCAGGGATCTAGAAGAGGCAGCTACATCGCTAGGCGCGGGTGGTTTGCGGACTTTTTTTAGCGTGACATTGCCTAATATTAAATGGGCACTGCTTTATGGCGTTATTTTATGTAATGCTCGTGTCATGGGAGAATTTGGTGCTGTATCAATTGTATCGGGCAATATTCGCGGCCAAACCAATACATTACCGCTACATGTTGAGCTATTATACCATGATTATCAAACAGTTGGAGCTTTTGCGGCTGCGTCGATTTTGACATTGCTTGCAGTTATTACCATCATTGCCAAAATTACCGTAGAGCGGCTTGGTGCAGGGCGCAAACATCTTCACCAGCAAAAAAATATCACATCACAAAAAGCCAAAGCGGTACATTGAGGTTAAAATGAAAATTACCCTAAAAAATATAGAAAAAAAATTTGATAATTTTCATGCGGTGCATAATCTTTCATTAGATATTAAAAGTGGCGAGCTGATTGCTTTGCTTGGACCCTCTGGTTCAGGGAAAACTACTTTATTGCGCATGGTTGCTGGTTTAGAATTTGCAGATAATGGCCATATTTATTTTGGCGAACACGATGCCACCAATATACCAGTGCGCGATCGCGGTGTTGGTTTTGTTTTCCAGCACTACGCACTTTTTCCCCATATGACAATTTTGGAAAATATTGCCTTTGGTATGAAAACCAAACGCGCGAAAAAACGTAGCCAACCTGAAATAGAACAACGGGCCAAGGAATTATTGCAGCTTATCCAATTGGAAGGCTTAGCGAACCGTTTTCCAGCACAATTATCAGGCGGGCAAAAACAGCGTGTGGCTCTAGCGCGTGCTTTGGCGGTTGACCCTAAGGTTTTATTGCTTGATGAGCCTTTTGGGGCATTAGATGCCAATGTGCGTAAAGATTTGCGCCGCTGGCTGCGTGAAATCCATGATGAACTTGGTATAACAACATTATTTGTAACTCATGATCAAGAGGAAGCTCTGGATCTTGCTGACCGTGTGGTTATCTTGAAGCAAGGTAATATTGAGCAGCTTGGTACGCCTTATGACGTTTGTAATAATCCACAATCGGCCTTTGTGATGAAGTTCTTAGGCGACACCCATATTTTACCGGTTAAAATTAATAATGGTTATGCAAAGCTTGATAATCTAATTATTGATGCAAGTGGCTTGCCAAATGGTGACGCGCAATTATTTATTCGTCCTGATGATCTTAGTTGGTGTAGTGAAGTAGGGCAGGGGAATAATGCTTTGCCAGTTATAGTTACGAAAATTATGGATAGGCCGGGCCGTCGGCGTTTGGTGGTTAAAACCAATGATCACCATGTTTTGGAACTGGATGTGCCAGCGGAAACGATCATTGATGAAAAACAACAAGGCAGCGTTATCATTAAGCGTACGCAGTTTTTCACGATTTGATATTGATTGTTAGCTTATTACCAACAAAAAAGGTTGCCATATTTCCATGGCAACCTTTTGTTTCTAAGAAGCTTTTTGGTTAATCCTCGAATGGATCGGTCACTAAAATGGTGTCTTCACGCTCTGGACTGGTTGAAAGCAATGCAACCGGTGCGCCAATCAATTCTTCCAAATGGCGAACATATTTGATTGCTTGTGCTGGAAGATCTGCCCATTTGCGAGCGCCAGCGGTGTTTTCTTTCCAACCTTCAAGAGTTTCGTAAATTGGCTTAACGCGCGCTTGCGCACCCATTGAAGCTGGCAAATAATCAATCACTTCACCATCTAATTCATAAGCAACGCATACTTTGATTTCATCAAGGCCATCAAGCACATCAAGCTTGGTAAGGGCAATGCCGGTAATGCCACAAACAGCGATCATTTGGCGTACTAATACTGCATCAAACCAACCACAACGGCGCTTACGACCAGTAACCACACCAAATTCATGGCCGCGTGTGCCAAGGAATTCACCAACTTCATTCATTTGCTCTGTTGGGAATGGGCCTTCGCCAACACGGGTTGTATAGGCTTTTGCAATGCCTAAAACATAATCGATTGATGCTGGCCCCATGCCTGAACCCGTTGCAGCTTGACCGGCAATGGTGTTGGACGAGGTAACAAATGGATAGGTACCAAAATCATTGTCAAGCAATGCGCCTTGTGCGCCTTCAAAAAGAATACGCGCACCACTGCGGCGTTGCTCATCAAGATATTTCCATGTGCGATCCATAAAGGGTAGGATTTCGCCAGCAACTTCCATTAATTCATCAAACAAGCCTTGTGCCTGAATTTCAGGCTCACCCATGCCACGACGCAGCGCATTGTGATGGGTTAAAACGCGCTCGATTTTTGCCATCAAAGTTTCAGGCTCAGCCAAATCGGTAAGACGAATAGAACGACGACCAACCTTATCTTCGTAAGCTGGGCCAATGCCGCGCTTGGTTGTGCCAATTTTCAAGCCAGTAGTGGCGTTTTCACGTGCTGCATCAAGATCACGGTGAAGTGAGAGAATAAGCGGTGCATTTTCAGCAATACGCAATATTTCAGGGGTAATTTCAACGCCTTGATCGCGCAATTTTTTTACTTCTTGCACAAAGTGATGTGGGTCAACCACAACGCCATTGCCAATAACGGATGATTTGCCCCGTACAAGACCAGAGGGCAAAAGTGACAACTTATAGCTTACACCCTCAATAACCAGCGTATGCCCAGCATTGTGGCCACCTTGATAGCGCACAACAATATCAGCACGCTCTGATAACCAGTCAACAATTTTACCCTTGCCTTCATCACCCCATTGGGCACCGACAACGACTACATTGGCCATTTATAAACTCCGCTTTGGTTCTATGCGTTATATATTCTGATGTATCATGCCATTCTTAAATTTTAAGAAAATCCATGATGATAATTTTTAAATTTTGCCTGTTCTAAAAGCTTTAAAGCACAGAAATTTATCTGAATAATATGACTTGGTCTCATGCTTTTAAACATATTTTATCCAAGGTGCAGCGTTTAAAAGCGGTAACACGCGCACAAATATTATCAGTTAAAACTGCAAGGCTTATAAGAATCGCCATATGTCAATCAACCTAGCTTTTATAACCAAACTTTACAAAAGTTGCGACTCTTGATTTAGTGATTAACATAATTAAACCAAAACAAATTGTGGTTTAATTTCAGCAAAAAGCCCACGCTTCATAAAAAGCGTAGGCTTTGATATTTGATTTCCTAATGCCCAAAAACTATTTAAATTTCGCGCACAGCACCCTTGGCAGCTGATGTGGTCATTGCGGCATAGGCTTTTAAAGCCTTGGTGATTTTCCGCTTGCGTATTTCCAATGGCTTCCAAGCGTCCGTGCCTTTTTCTTGCATTTTTTCACGGCGGTGGGCAAGAACAGCATCATCAACGGCTAAATGGATTTTGCGGTTTGGAATATCAATTTCAATGATATCACCTTCTTCCACCAAACCAATTGTACCACCTTCCGCTGCTTCTGGCGAAACATGGCCAATAGAAAGACCTGATGAACCACCAGAAAAACGACCATCAGTAATCAAGGCACAAGCTTTGCCAAGCCCCTTGGACTTTAAGTAACTGGTTGGATAAAGCATTTCCTGCATACCGGGGCCACCGCGTGGGCCTTCATAGCGGATAAGTACAATGTCGCCAGCCTTGACCTTATTGTTCAAAATGCCAAGAACAGCTGTATCTTGACTTTCAAAAATACGCGCAGGGCCTTTAAATACCAAGATTGAATCATCAACACCAGCGGTTTTAACAATACAACCATCTTCCGCCAAATTACCATAAAGTACGGCAAGGCCGCCATCTTGTGAATAGGCATGTTCTTTGGTACGGATAACGCCCTTTTCACGGTCAAGATCAACGCTTTCATAACGGCGCGACTGGCTAAAAGCAGTTTGGGTTGGAACGCCGCCCGGTGCTGCACGGAAAAAATCATGCACAGCCGGATCATTGGTTTGCTTTACGTCATAATTGCGCAATGCATCGCGCATGGTAGGCGAATGGACAGTATAAGTTGTGTTATTGATAAGGCCAGCACGGTCAAGCTCACCCAAAATGCCCATAATACCGCCAGCGCGATGAACATCTTCCATGTGAACATGGGCAACCGCAGGTGCTACCTTACATAAAACTGGAACTTTGCGTGATAAGCGATCAATATCAGCCATAGTAAAATCAACTTCGCCCTCTTGCGCCGCAGCTAAAAGGTGAAGAACCGTATTGGTTGAGCCGCCCATGGCAATATCAAGGGTCATGGCGTTTTCAAAGGCTGGCAATGTCGCGATAGAGCGTGGCAAAACCGTTTCATCGTCGCCCTCATAATAGCGCTTGGCAAGTTCGACAATGCGGTGACCTGCTTCTTCAAATAAGCGTTTGCGATCTAAGTGGGTAGCAAGGGTTGACCCGTTGCCGGGCAAAGATAGACCAAGCGCTTCAGTCAAGCAATTCATTGAATTGGCGGTAAACATACCAGAGCATGAGCCACAAGTTGGGCAGGCAGCACGCTCAATGGCGTTTACTTCTTCATCGCTATGGCTGTCATCTGCTGCTGCAACCATGGCATCAACAAGGTCAAGGGCAATTTCTTTGCCGTTTAAAACAACCTTGCCAGCTTCCATTGGACCGCCAGACACAAAGATTGTTGGTATATTAAGGCGAAGTGAAGCCATTAACATGCCCGGTGTAATTTTGTCACAATTGGAAATGCAAACCATTGCATCAGCGCAATGGCCATTGACCATATATTCAACAGAGTCGGCAATGATTTCGCGTGATGGCAGTGAATAGAGCATGCCGTCATGCCCCATTGCAATACCATCATCAATCGCAATGGTATTGAATTCCTTAGCAACACCGCCAGCTTTTTCAATTTCGCGCGCCACAAGCTGCCCAAGATCTTTCAAATGCACGTGACCTGGCACAAATTGCGTGAAAGAATTGACAACCGCAATAATTGGTTTGCCAAAATCATTGTCTTTCATACCTGTGGCACGCCACAGACCGCGAGCGCCGGCCATATTACGGCCATGGGTGGAAGTACGCGAACGATAGGCAGGCATTGTAACCTCTTTTTGATTTATCGATTAAGCAGCAATTTATAGCACTATTGCTACTTTAAAACTATTCTTAAATTCATAATGGTTTTGCCGCAGACTAAAGATTTTCGCAAGCCTTATTTACTCAATATACGTCAATCCAGTAAGAAAAGTCGGTCATAAAAGACCACTCAAAAGCAGCCTAAACAAAGGCATAGTTTAAGTCTTAAAAAAAATCTTTTAAAAATCAATGAATTAATCATTTATTATTGACAAGATTCTTATCTCCAGCAAAATGAAAATCCGCTTTATCACATTGTTGTTATTTTTGGAAAGAAAAATATGCATTTTGCGCAACATTATTACCAAAAATAATTTTTGATGAATAATGCCAAGTATCTTTCGCGTTGGATTTACGCATTTGGTTGCGTTTTTTCCGATGGTTGAGTCATGGAATTTTTACGCCATAAGCCAGTTTTATAATAGATAAAGGCGAGGATGAGGCAGGTGAAGGCACCAACTGGGAAGCTGATCCAAATAGCATCAGCACCAAGAATATTATAGGTAAGATAATAAAACCCAAGGCGTACAGGATAAAGAGAAACAAAAATAATTAACAATGGTATGATAACAACACCATTTGCACGCATGGTTGCAAATATCACCATGGCCATACCAAACAGCATATAGCTCCATGTTGCACGATATTGCATGTGGTCGGCAATAGCCATTGCGCCACTTTCTTTTCCTAAGAAAAGCCCAAGGACGGGGCGATCAAAAATCAATAAAATGGCAATGATTGAGCCCGTTAATAAAAGCGTTGATAGAAGTCCTGCTGTATTAACCTTGTTAACGCGCTCCCACTTTCCAGCACCGATATTTTGTGCAACCATTGCGCTTACTGCGGCACCTACCGCCATGGAGGGCATTTGCACATAGGTCCATAGTTGTTGCATGGCGCTATAGGCGGCAGTCGTCATTAAGCCTTCACGGTTGACGAGGCTAATCATGACAAGAGCAGCGGTTGCCATCACCACCATTTGCAACCCCATAGGCACGCCTTTGCCAATGATTATTTTTAATAATTTTATGCGCGGGATAAGATAATTGAGTTCTCGTCCAACCAAGCGTAGCGGTAATTTACGCCAATACATTGTAATTATCATGGCAATTAATGAACCATAGCCAGCAATAATAGTCGCCACCGCAGACCCAACAATGCCTAATTGGGGAAAAGGTCCAACGCCTAAAATCAATAAGGGATTAAGTATAATATCAAGTACGACATTAAGACCCATAAACCACATAGGAGTCATCGAATCGCCCGAACCACGCATGCCCATCATAACAATCACTGACATCATGGTTGATGGCAGGGCTATGAAAATGACCCGTAAATAGGCATGCGCCTGAGTAAAAGCATCTTGTGGGGTGTTAAGATGGGTTAATATCCAGTCGGAAAATGTCCAACCTAAAACGCCAACTAAGATTGATAATATTAAACAAAACCCAATTGCCGAGCCAAAAATACGCCGCGCCGCATCAATGTCATGGCGACCAAAATATTGGCCTACCATGACCGTTGCTGCCATGCCAAAACCAAACACAGCCGAAAACACTAAAAACATGATGATGCTGGCATTTGCCGTTGCTGCCAAGGCCGTTTCACCTAAAAATTTACCAACCCATACAGTATTGATAGATGTATTAAGTGATTGCAATATATTAGAAAGCAATGTTGGCAAGGCAAAAATAGCCAAGGTTTTAAAAATCGGACCTTGGGTTAAATCTCTTGACTTGGTGGCATTGGCTGTTGGCATAAGATAACTTCCTACAATGAAGCAAAATTAAATAAAAGGCGTATTTAAAATTTAAAAACAAAATTTCGTTGCACGCTTGATATCACATCAACTTCAAAAGTGATATGAAATATACGTTACTTTTTAGCTCTTGGGAATTGATGATTAAATTGCTAAAGCTGGTTAAAATAGGCGCGACCAAAATCTGCGAATTGTTTGTGGCTGTGTAACAATGATTGTTCATAACAAGTTTATTTAAAAAAAATACAAATTTAAGCTATCGACAGAAAAACATCATTATTTTCGGTAAGGAAATTATTGTGATCCGTATTTTGCCACTTGTACTAGCAGTCGCTTTATTCATGGAAAATATGGACGCCAATGTCATATCTACCTCCTTGCCAGCGATTGCTCGTGATTTAGATACCAGCCCAATTGCATTAAAATTGGCGCTTACCTCTTATCTTGTGTCGCTTGCTATTTTTATTCCGGTAAGTGGCTGGATGGCAGATCGCTTTACCGCACGCCATATTTTTCGTATTGCTATGGCGGTTTTTATTTTTGGCTCAATCTTGTGTGCAATATCCAATTCCCTCACCGGTTTTGTTTGTGCGCGTTTTTTGCAAGGCATTGGCGGTGCCATGATGTCACCTGTTGGCCGCGTCCTCCTTATTCGCTCTACGCCCAAAGCTGATCTTATCAATGCGCTTGCTTGGCTTACCATGCCAGCGCTTATTGGACCCTTAGTTGGCCCGCCGCTTGGCGGTTTCATTACCACCTATTTTTCATGGCATTGGATCTTTCTAATCAATGTGCCCATTGGATTTTTAGGCATGTTTTTTGCAACGCTTTATTTGCCACGCGATGAAGTGCCGATATTGCGTCCACTTGATTGGCCAGGCTTTTTCCTTTCAGGTATTGGTCTTGCTGGTATAATTTTTGGTCTTTCTATGGTCAGTTTGCCGGCATTGCCAATGTGGTTGGCTTTTGTGACAATTTTGATTGGGCTTATTACGTCCTATTTTTATTTGCGCCATGCAAAAACTGCCAAGCATCCTTTGCTGGATTTGAGCCTTTTTAAAGATCCCATTTTTCGCAAATCGATCAAGGGGGGCAGTTTTTTCCGCATTGGGCTTGGTGCTTCGCCATTTTTATTGCCGATGATGCTACAAATTGCCTTTGGTCTTTCGCCTTTGCAATCGGGGCTTATTACCTTTGTTGGCGCAATTGGTGCGCTCGGTATGAAACTTGGTGCAACAAGTACCTATCGGCGCTTTGGCTTTCGCAAGGTCTTAATGTTTGGCTCTCTATTTTCAGCCGCAACAATAGCAATTAATGGGCTTTTTACACCACAAACACCATATTTGTTGATGCTTGGAATTTTGCTTGTCGGTGGCTTTTTGAGATCATTAATTTTTTCAGGGGTCAATTCATTGTCCTATGCCGATATTGCCCAAGATAAGGTTAGCCAAGCCGCACCTATTGCATCTGTTGCGCAGCAATCATCGGTGGCTCTTGGTGTTGCTATTGCAGGTACCGTTCTTGAGGTGAGGCTTTCCATGCATGATGGTGGTTTAGGATTAACGGATTTTCATATCGCGTTCTTTATTGTCGCAGCAATTAGCGCAATTTCTTTCTTTATCTTCCGCACATTACCTAAGGACGCAGGACATGCTTTGGCGGAAAAGAAAGCAAAACTCATTAGAAGTGAAAAATAATGCTTGATTGATGACGAAATGGCAACCATATGTCACAATTATGGCTTATAAAAAAGCAAGACAAAGCAGTCTTGAATGATTATAAGTGATAAACGGCTAACACATTTGGTTGTACAAAATTCAAATGGAAAAGACGATTTTGATAGATATTATAAAACTCATAGATTTGGGTTTTGACGTTAACAGAGTATAGTTGGAATATGACCTCACAAAGCTATTTTTCTGCGCCTTTTCCTCGCCGTAAATCGGTTGCTGTAAGGGTTGGTGGTGTAACAGTTGGCGGTGATGCGCCGGTTGTTGTGCAATCAATGACCAATACTGATACTGCTGATATTGATCAGACCGTTGCGCAGGTCGCCGCGCTTGCTCTTGCCGGTTCTGAAATGGTGCGCCTCACCGTTGACCGTGATGAATCAGCCGCCGCAGTTCCTTATATTCGCGAACGGTTAGAGCGGCTTAATATTTTTGTACCTTTAATTGGCGATTTCCATTATATCGGCCACAAGCTTTTAACCGATCATCCTGCTTGTGCGCAAGCCTTGGCAAAATATCGTATTAACCCCGGCAATGTCGGTTTTAAAGATAAAAAAGATAAGCAATTTGCTGATATTGTTGAAATTGCTATTAAACACAACAAGCCCGTGCGCATTGGCGTTAATTGGGGTTCATTAGATCAAGAATTATTAACCCGCCTTATGGATGAAAATGCAGCTCAAGGTGGAAAACTCACAACCCAGCAAGTGATGCGCGAAACTGTGGTGCAATCGGCACTGTTAAATGGGGCACTCGCCGAAGAAGTAGGACTTAGCCGCGACAAGATTATTTTATCGGCAAAAGTAAGCCAAGTGCAAGATTTGATTGCCGTTTATACGATGCTTGCAGCACGTTGTGATTATGCTTTGCACCTTGGTTTGACTGAAGCAGGTATGGACACGAAGGGCATAGTTGCCTCATCTGCGTCAATGGGAATTTTGTTGCAACAAGGCATTGGTGATACTATTCGTATTTCATTAACGCCAAAACCGGGCGGTGATCGCACCCGTGAAGTGCAAGTGAGCCAAGAACTTTTGCAAGTTATGGGCTTTCGTCAATTCATTCCAATTGTTGCCGCTTGCCCTGGCTGTGGGCGCACAACCTCAACCGTCTTTCAAGAATTGGCGGAAAAAATCCAAGCCGATATTCGCCGCAATATGCCAATTTGGCGCGAGCAATATCCAGGGGTTGAATCTTTAAATGTTGCGGTTATGGGCTGTATCGTTAATGGACCAGGTGAATCAAAGCACGCCGATATTGGCATTTCACTGCCTGGTACCGGTGAAACACCGGCAGCACCGGTTTTCGTAGATGGCAAAAAAGTTGCGACCTTGCGCGGTGAAAACATTGCAGCAGACTTTGAAAAAATGGTGTCTGAATATATTGAAAACCGTTTTAGTTAAATAGTTGGCAAACATTAAAAAACATAGGCTTTTATCATTAGGGAAAGTCTATGGCTTTTTGTTCCCCCAAATTAGTTGAAATTTCTCTATGGTCAGCAATTTGAGTTTGCAAATTTTTTGCTTAACTCCTCATATAAAATCTATGGGTAAAAATTTATGAAAACACCACTATATTAAATATCATTTTGGTTGATAGTAAGATCAATTAACTAACTAAGGATGAAATCTTTAAGCTATCGGTGCTAACGTTTAAAAGCCTATTGCCTTATTTCCTCGACATCAAGATTATAAACAACCGGCCAATCTTGCCAATCAATACCTGCGCAAGTGTCCATACGCGTTACTTTTGTTCGGCGAAATCCATCGGGCGTATAGCTATAGTCAGTGATTATACCACAATCTCCAAGTGCTCTGCCTTTTGGAAAGTCGGTAAAGGTCATGGTTGGTTTTTCTAACCCAAAAGAATTATAAAATTCATTCCGCCTATCTTGATTATCTATTTTTTCCGTAGGATAGGGTTTATAATTATCTTTAGGCTGCAAAATTGTGTAAGAGCCATTATATGCACCCGTATTGTCGCACATTGCATAAAAGTGATCGCCATTGCTCGCATGAAAAATAACATCTGACCATATATTGCGGTTGCAGGCGTCTTCGTCAGGAGGTGGCAATAAGGATTCAGGCGTTTTAACATTAATATCATCAATAAAGAGACGATAGGCCTTTACCTTTGGCAGGCTTACCACTTGATTGGGATAGAAAAAATCGACGTAATCCTTAGTATCTTGATAAAAGTTTTGAAAGCTTTTCAAGTTTAATGCAACTTTACTGTCTTTTGCGTTGATTAGGCCAAAATTAAGCACTTTGTCATGCAGTAGATGATGCATTATATTTTCGATATGGTCATTTTTTACATTAATATTGAATGATCCTTGATTATCCTCCGCCGTGGGTTGGTTTTGTAAAAAAGCTGAAATATCGCCCTTTTTCTTATCATCAAAATAAGCATAGGCTTGATATTGCATTTCAATTTTATCTTTTTTAGGCTCATCATTGTGTTGAGCCTCACTTAAGTAAAGCATAAAGCGTATTTCAGCCGGCTTTGTACTATGATATTGCCATTTTATAACAATGTAGTTGGGTAGGCTTGAAAAGCTTTCACCACCATGTCCAACTGCAGTGCAACTATAGCTTTGATCGCAGCCAATTTCCCATTGGTTATCTTTAATGGCTGGCTTATTGGGTAAAAAACAATCGGCCATATCACAATAAAAACTCAGTTCCTCTTGCCGATGACGGGTTATTAAATCTTTACAACGGTTAATACGAAAAATTGGCTTTGGGCTTGCTACATCAGGGTTAAGATCATTCATAAAAAGGCAAGCTTTGTCTTTAAATTCTACCCAAGCGCGCTGCTCATTGCGCAATGATATGGCAGGCGGATTAAATTGCTTGTAATACTCATCATTTTCTGTGTCTGAAAAAATGTCTTCTAGCCGTTTTCTAATAAATTGATAGGCCTTATTAAGCTCGCGATCGGATATTTCAATGTCGGATAGAAGGTCATCAATTTCATAGTCGGAAAAATGACAAGTAGCACCGTCATTACAATAAAACTGCTTCAATTGAGCTATGCGATCCTCAACAATCGCGCCGCGGCAACCAAAAAAATGCATTACCTGTCCTTCACGGCCACGAAAGCCGTCAAAAAAAGGCTGGCAGGACTGCTCTTTAAACGTAATCCACAAGCGTTGTTGATCTATGAGCTGCTTTTTGATTGTTTCGCCATTGGGGTGGCTTTGATAGCTATCGATTATTTTACGCCATGTAATATTTAGATCATTATCTATACGCTTGAGATAAACTGCCCCACAAGTCGACCAATCAAAATTGGTTCCATCTGCCTTATCATCTAGGCATTTGTCATAAAGCGCATCAGCATGGGCACTTTTAGAACTAGAAAACATGGTTAAGCCAAACAGTACAGCCAATAAGCCATAAATAATTTTTGACATAACCGCCCCCTTTATACCTTATCTAGCTGTCTATAATTTCGACATCCTTAGCGTTTTTATAATCGCGAAACCATTTTGCCATAAAATCCAAAAACAATCGAACGCGGGTGGGTAAATAACGCCTATCGGGATAAACGACATAAATGCCGATACCGCCCAAACGATAATCAGCAAGCACCTCTTGCAAATTACCACGCTTAATCTCTTCCTCGGCAACAAAATCTGGCATGCGAGCAAGACCAAGTCCAGTAACCGCTGCTGTTCGGGTTAAAAAGGGGCTATTAACTTCTATTGGCCCATGAATGGGGATTGAATATTCATGGCCATTAAGGTCGGTAAAGAACCAATTGTTAAATCCACGATTATTTCTATCAACAAGACAGGGCAAATTGGTGAGCTCTTCTGGCGTTTCTGGTATGCCATGACGTTCTAGTAAGGCAGGTGAAGCACATACAATCGACGAAACATCCATTAATTTACGCGCAACTAACGAGGAATCATCAAGACGTGTGATGCGGATGGCAACATCAAAACCTTCATCAATCAAATCAATGAAACGATCTTCAACGTGAATATCAAGATTTATTTTAGGATTTGCTTCGCAAAAATCAATTAATGATCGCCCTATCGGTGATGCGGCAAAAGGATGTGGCGCCGATAATTTTATCTTACCTTGGACGATTGCCGTGGCCTCCGCAACGCTATTGCCAAGATCTTCAATCTCGCGGACAATATCATGGGCGCGAAGGTAATATAATTGTCCAGCTTCGGTTAAGGATAATTGCCTTGTGGTACGGTTAAGCAATAAAACGCCAAGCATATCTTCAAGCTCGCGTACTTGTTTTGACAATAACGCCTTGGAGCGACCGCTTTTGCGTCCTGCGGCTGAAAACCCTTCAGCTTCAACAACGGCAATGAAAGAACGCATTCTGGTCAATAGGCCCATAGGTTTTCCTTTTAGGCAATTTGCGCAAGGCATCATGCACTTGCATCACTCATAAATATTTAATAAAGCGCATAAGAAATTTTATAATAAAATTTGTTTTAATGTCTTTGCTTTATTTTCTAAGGTTCTAAACTTAGATCAATAATTGTTTTGTCTTTGCCTTCAATCACAGTAAGCTTTGTTTTATAATCTTGTTGGTTTTTTGCAGCTTCTATTAAAGCTGAAATATCCAATCCTTTTTCTTGCATACCTTCGATACCACTAGAGGGCAAAATTTTGCTTAACAAATTAACAAAAAACAAAGGTATTGTGTAATTTTCCTTTTCAATGCCGTCAACTGTCTTAACAATACGGATTTTTTTCATATCTAACCTATAATTAATTTCGCTATATATTAGGCATTGTTTTTGGCTTAAATATAGCGGATTTTTTATTAAAATTTTGTTAGGGTTATATCGTGGATTAACGTCTAATATATGCGTGATAGATTTTAATTGGTCAAAATAATATGGTAATATGGATAAGCTTTTTAGCCAAGAGGTGCAATATTTTTCATAAAAAAACGTTATTATCACCAAATTTATAGGATTTTCTGTAAAATTTGTTATAACGGCATATAATTTATAGTTTTGCCCTTGATTTTCGCGCTATAAAAATCGATATCGAGGGTAAGAGAAATTTGTAAACAATGGAATTGACATGTCTGACGAAAAATACGTTGACGAGAACATTGAAAACGCTCGTGATTTAAGAAATCCAAAGGATCGCGATGAGCTTAGGCAAGCTGCCGATGACTTTTTAAAGACACGCAAGGCTGAAGAACGCATGGAAATTGAAGATGAAGAAGGTGTTATCACTGCACGCAATATTGATTTGCTGCAAGATGAGAACGCATCTTTAAAAGACCAATTATTGCGTGTTGCTGCTGAAATGGAAAATTTGCGCCGCCGCACTGCGCGCGATGTAAATGATGCAAAAACCTATGCGGTTGCAAATTTTGCACGTGACATGCTTGCCGTGTCCGATAATCTTGGTCGTGCATTAACTGCGATTCCAGCTGATGCCCGCGAAGGCGATGCTAATTTGAGCAATCTTGCAGAAGGCGTTGAAATGACGGAACGCTTGATGCAGACCACTATGGAGCGTTATGGTATTACCAAAGCTGGTGAAATTGGTGATCGATTTGATCCAAACTTCCATCAAGCAATGTTTGAAGTGCCAGATCCATCACAGCCAGCAAATACCATTGCTCAAATCATTCAAGATGGTTATGTGATTGGTGAACGTGTATTGCGCCCGGCATTAGTTGGCGTAACAACCGGTGGGCCGAAAGATGTGCCAGTCAGTGAAAAATAGCCACTGATAAATAGGCAATGAAAAATAGTTAGTGATAAATTACTATTTTATTAAGGTGAGATGGCAAAATGTTATCTCACCTTTTATTTTAGAAGACTATGTCAGATATTGAAGTATTCTGCACATATCAGCTAATTTTTAAGAAAATATGGCAAAAAAATCTATTGAATTATTAAAAATAATTTATTTTTGCTGCAAAAATGCAGAAAAAAAGTCTTATTCATTCCCTTTAATGACAAAAATCAAACATTGATATTTTTGTTTTATTAAGGAGACTTCATGAAAAAGGCTAATATGCTACTTGCAAGCTGTGCAACTTTGCTCATTGCAGGCATTGCCCAATCTTCGGCTCAAACAAGCGCTGAAAAAGTAAGTTCGGGCGATGCGCGTAAAGAAGTTGCAGTTACCATTTATAATGAAAATTTGGCATTGGTGCGTGAAGTGCGCGACCTTGATTTACAAAAAGGCGTTAATCATTTTGCGTTGCGTGATGTTTCTGGCATGATTAAGCCAGAAACTGCCATTATGACCACCAAGGATAATGCTAAGCTTTATGTGATTGAGCAAAATTTCAATTTTGACCTTTTAACACCAGAAGCTTTGACTGAAAAATATGTCGGTAAGGAAGTTACCATTGTTAGTCGCAACCAAGATGGTAGCGAAAATTCAGAAAAAGCCACCATTCTTTCCAATAATTCTGGCCTTGTTTTAAAATATAGTGACCGTATTGAAATTGGTTTGCCAAAGGATGCGCGAATAAAATTTGATGCCTTGCCGCAAAATCTTCGCGATCGTCCAACACTGGTCACTGATATTATGAGTGATGAGGAAGGAGCTAAGGAAGTTAATATCGCCTATCTTTCAGGTGGCTTTAGCTGGAAAGCCGACTATGTTGCTGAACTTAACAAAGATGAAAATAGAATTTCGTTAAAAGGTTGGGTTACCTTACAAAATAATAGTGGCACATCTTTTAAGGATGCCAAATTACAACTGGTTGCAGGTGAAATTAATAGAGCACGTGGCTATGTACGTGCGGAAATTCGTGGGGGAGATGACGTTCAAGCCCGTAGCTCTCCATTTAAGGAGGAAATGGCTGAAGAATCTTTCCTTGATTATCATCTTTATAGTTTACCGCAACCAACTACGCTCAATAATAATCAAATCAAACAAGTGGCCTTGATGGGCGCAGACAATGTGCCGGTCGAAAAGCGCTATATTGCTGCGGCTACAAGCAGTTCCTTTTCTACCTATAACAGCGATGAAGAAGGGCAAGCACTTACCGTTGGTGTCTATTTTAATTTTGTAAATGATAAGGAATCCAATTTAGGCGTGCCTTTACCCGAAGGCGTATTGCGTGCCTATAAGCCTGATAGTAAGGGCAATGTGCTTTTTATCGGTGAAGATAGCATTGCTCACACTGCTGATAAAGAAACCGTGCGGGTGAAATTTGGCAATGCCTTCGATGTTAAGGTTTACGGCAAAACCTTGGAGCATAAAAAGGTTGGCTTGAGTTTAAATTCAAACCCAATTTATGAAATTACAAATGAACTCACGGTTAAAAATGCTAAGGATGAGCCGGTTGTGGTTGAAATTCCAGCAAATTTTTATAGTAATTGGGAAGTGCTGCAAGAGAATATTCCGCATGAAAAGCGCAGTGCCTATTCTGCCGTATGGAGAGTAAAGGTTGACCCTAAGAGCTCGAGTGTACTTACCTATAAGGTACGCACCAGCAATTAGCTTTTCGTTGCCCCGCTAATTGCGGGGCAACAAAACGAAATAGCAACTCACAGTTATAAAACCGTTTGAAACCTGCGATAAAGACATTTTAAAGGGGGGCTTATGAAAAAAGCAGCTTGGCTGTTTTTGAACAGTTTAATCTTTTGCTTTACCTCAATTACTCAATCTTTTGCGCAAGACCAAAACGCGCAAGTAAGTACCAGTGATGCTGGCAAAGATATTGCCATTACTATTTACAATGAAGATTTGGCACTGGTGCGTGAGGTTCGCGATCTTGATTTGCAAAAGGGCGTTAATCATTTTGCATTGCGTGATGTCTCCGGCATGATTAAGCCTGAAACGGCGATTATGACCACTAAGGACAATGCTAAGCTTTATGTAATTGAACAAAATTTTAATTTTGACCTTTTAACGCCAGACGCTTTAACTGCAAAATATGTAGGTAAGGAAGTTACCATTGTTAGGCTCAACCAAGACGGCAGTGAAAATTCAGAAAAAGCAGTCCTTCTTTCCAATAATTCCGGCCTTGTTTTAAAATATAATGACCGAATTGAAATTGGTTTGTCAAAAGATGCACGAATAAAATTTGATGCTTTGCCGCAAAATCTTCGCGACCGCCCAACACTGGTCACTGATATTATGAGTGAAGAAACAGGCAATAAAGAAGTTAACATTGCCTATCTTTCAGGTGGCTTTAGCTGGAAAGCCGACTATGTTGCTGAACTTAACAAAGATGAAAATAGAATTTCCTTAAAAGGTTGGGTAACACTCCAAAATAATAGTGGCACATCTTATAAGGACGCGAAATTACAGCTGGTTGCAGGTGATGTTAATAAAGTTGTACCTTTAAACCAAAGCGTTGATGGACAAATGGAGGTTCTGATGACGATAGCCGGTCCATCAAAAATTGAAGAGGAGTCACTGCTGGATTACCATCTTTATATTTTGCCTCATGCCACGACATTAAATAATAACCAAATCAAACAAGTAGCCTTGATGAGCGCTGATGAAGTGCCAGTTAAAAAACGCTACATTTCTGATATTCTCAAGGTTTTTGATGATAGAAAGCAAAACTTTATTAATGGTGACGGAAAACCATATGAAGTTGGTGTTTATTTCAATTTAATTAATAACAAAGAGTCAAATTTAGGCATACCTATACCTAAAGGTAATGTACGTGCCTTTAAGGCCGATAGTCAAGGAAATGCGTTATTCATCGGTGAGGATAGCATCAAACATACCGCAAATAATGAAAAAATATCTATGAAATTTGGTAATGCATTCGATGTTAATCTTTATGCTAAATCACTGGAGGTTAAAAAAATAGGTACGAACTCAAATGATGATTCAATTTATGAATATACCAATCAAGTTATTATAAAGAATGCAAAAAGAGAAGCTGTAGAGGTTGAAATACCAGTCTTTTTCTATGGTAAGTGGAAGATATTAGAAGAAAATTTTTCTCATGAAAAGCAGAATTCAGAAATTGGCTTATGGAAAATAAAGGTTCAGCCAGAAAGCAACGAAAAACTTATTTATAAAGTCCGTATTCGCTAATGAAGTGTAATTTAGCACTGGTGCGAACTTTAACTGCAAGGATTATAATATGAAAATTTTTACGACATGTCTTGCAAGCTGTGCAACCTTATTTATTGCAAGTATTGCTCAATCTTCAGCTCAAACCAGCGCTGAAAAGGTTAGCTCGGGCGATGCGCGAAAAGAAGTTGCCGTAACCATTTATAATGAAAATTTGGCATTGGTGCGTGAAGTTCGAGATCTTGATTTGCAAAAGGGCGTTAATCATTTTGCTTTGCGTGATGTCTCCGGCAAGATTAAGCCTGAAACGGCGATTATGACCACTAAGGACAATGCCAAACTTTATGTGATTGAGCAAAATTTCAATTTTGATCTTTTAACGCCAGACGCTTTAACTGCAAAATATGTAGGTAAGGAAGTTACCATTGTTAGGCTCAACCAAGACGGCAGTGAAAATTCAGAAAAAGCGGTCCTTCTTTCCAATAATTCCGGCCTTGTTTTAAAATATAATGACCGAATTGAAATTGGTTTACCAAAAGATGCGCGGATAAAATTTGATACCTTGCCGCACAATCTTCGCGATCGCCCAACACTCATCACCGATATTATGAGTGAAGAAACAGGCAATAAAGAAGTTAAGATTGCCTATCTTTCAGGTGGCTTTAACTGGAAAGCCGACTATGTTGCTGAGCTTAACAATGACGAAAATAGAATTTCCCTAAAAGGTTGGGTAACACTCCAAAATAATAGTGGCACATCTTATAAGGACGCGAAATTACAGTTGGTGGCTGGTGATATTAATCAAGTTGATCTTAACGCTCACAAAGATAAGTGGGCTGGAGGAAGCAGTCAGGATAAGGTAATGGTAATGTTCACACCTATGCAGCAGGAAGCGCTGCTTGACTATCATCTTTATACCTTGCCACATCCAACCACATTAAATAATAATCAAATTAAACAAGTGGCTTTAATGAGCGCAGATAATGTGCCAGTCGAAAAACATTATAGCCTTGAGGAGACTAGGCGCATATATTCTCACTATAATATGGATGAAGAAGGAGTGCCACTTAAAGTTGGGGTCTATTTTAACTTTGTAAATGATAAGGAATCCAATTTGGGTTTGCCTTTACCCAAAGGCGTATTGAGAGCCTATAAGCCTGATAGCAAAGGCAATGTACTTTTTATCGGCGAAGATAGCATTGATCACACTGCTGACAAAGAAAATGTGCGGGTGAAATTTGGCGATGCATTTGATGTTAAAGTCTATGCAAAAACCTTAGAGCACGAAAAGGTTAGCTTGAGTTTAGATTCAAGAAAAGGTTATGAAACAACAAATCAACTTACGGTTAAAAACGTTAAGGATGAGCCCGTTGTAGTTGAAATTCCAACTAATTTTTATAAAAACTGGGAAATATTAAATGAAAATATTCCTCATCAAAAACGCAGCGCCAATACTGTTATATGGCGCGTAAAAGTAGATCCCAAAAGTGAAGCTGTACTCACCTATAAGGTACGCACGAGTAATTAATCATAATTTAAGCATTTTTACGTTGAGGATTATTTCATGAAACAGTCAAAAATACTTCTTGCCAGTTGTGCATCATTATTGGTGGCATCAATCACCCAATCATCAGCACAAACGGTGGATCAACAAATAATTTCTGCTCAGTCAAGTAAAGAGATAGCAATTACCCTTTATAAAGATAGTCTCGCATTAGTGCATGAGCAGCGCGATGTTAACCTTAGCGAAGGTATCAACAGCATTGCTTTTCGTAATGTTTCGCGCATGATACGACCGGAAACAGCCTTTTTGAGTTCTGCGCAAACACAACTCCAGATGTTGCAACAAAGCTTTCATTTTGATCAGTTAACTCCAGCCAATTTAACGGCAAAATATGTTGGCCAACAAGTCACCATTGTTAGCCGCGACAAAAATGGCGAAGAACGCTCTGAAAAGGCAACCATTCTATCAAATGATTCAGGCCTTATTTTGCAATATGCCGATAGAATTACTGCCGGTCTTCCTGCCGATGTGCGCGTTGATTTTGGCAGCTTACCGCAAAACCTATATGACCAGCCAACTTTGCTAGCCAAGGTGATGAGCAGTGAAGAGGGCAAAAAGACCGTTGACCTTTCCTATCTTTCTAAAGGATTTGATTGGGGTGCAGAATATGCGGTAAAGCTTAATGCTAGCGAAGACAAAATGCTTTTTACGGGTTGGGTAACAATTAAAAATAATACGGATATCAGTTATCAAAATGCAAAATTAACCATAATTGCGGGCAAAGCTGATGTTTTTGGTTCTTATGAAAAAAAGGGTAAAACAAGGATAGATATTGAAGAGCCCGGCATTACGCTAGCCGACCAATCTTTTGAAGATCGCGCTGCCTTCAATTACAATTCCTATACCATATCGCAGCCGGTCACCCTTAATCATGAAGTTGACACGCAAGCAGCTTTGGTAAATGGCGTGGAAGTACCGGTCGTCAAGCATTATATTCTTGACGGCGAAGGCAGCAATTCTAATGATTATAGCTATAGCAAGTCGAGCTCTTTTGGCGAGCAAAAAGCCACTATTGGCGTTTATTTTGATTTTGCCAATGATAAACAATCCAATCTTGGTATGCCTTTGCCAAGTGGCAATATTAGAAGCTTTGCTTTGGATAAAAATGGCAGTCCAGTATTTTTAAGTCAAAATATTATTGACCATGTTGATCCCAATGCCAAGGTGCGATTAAAGTTTGGCAATGCACTTGATATTTCTGCACAAATGAAAAGTACAGAAAGCAAAAAATTTGGCTTAAGCATAAAATCTGGCTCTACTTCTGAAACCACCAATGAAATTACCTTTAAAAATACCAAAGATGAGGCGGTTATTGTCGAAGTACCGAGGCGTTTTTATGGCGAATGGGAAGTTTTGGAAGAAAACATTGCCCATGAAAAGCGCGATGATAAACATGTTGTTTGGAAGGTTAAAGTTGATCCAAAAAGCGAAGCCACGCTCACCTATACAGTTCGTGTAAGCGAATAAAATAGCGTTTAACCAAAAAGCATGTCCGCTTTATTGGGAAGCTAATACATGCTTTAAGTTGCTAATTGCATTGCGTTTTTTAAAAGAAAAATTATTTTTGGATTTTCGCATCAAGCGCTTTAAGCCCATAAAAACATTGAATAGGCCAATTTTTCCATAAGGGGTAATAATGAAAAAGACCACTCAATTAGTTGCGTGCTGCGCAAGTCTTTTACTTGGCAGTACACTACAGGTCTTAGCAGAAGACGTGATGGAAGTAACAAGTTTTGGCGATGCCCGCAAAGAAATTGCGCTGACAATCTATAATGATGATCTGGCCTTGGTGCGTGAGGTACGCGAACTTGATTTTAAAAAGGGGTTAAATCACATAGCACTGCGTGATGTTTCAGGCAAAATCAGACCAGAAACAGCAATTATGAAGTTTAAAGACAATGCAATAATTCATGTTCTTGAACAAAATTTTAATTTTGATCTTTTAACCCCTAATTCTTTGAATGAAAAAAATGTTGGCAAGGAATTAACTATTATTCGCCGTAACCAAGATGGCAGCATTACTGAAGAAAAGGCATTTCTTCTTTCAGCCAATAATGGTCTTATTTTCAAATATGCTGACCGCATTGAAATAGGTTTGCCAAAAGATGCACGGATTAAATTTGATAGCCTGCCGCAAAATTTACGTGATCGGCCAACGCTCGTGACCGACATAATAAGCGATACTGCGGGCACACGCCACGTCGATATAGCCTATCTTTCCAGTGGTTTACATTGGAAGGCAGATTATGTTGCACAATTAAACAAAGACAATAACAAAATGTCTTTAAAGGGCTGGGTAACATTAAAAAATAATAGTGGTACGAGTTTTGAAAACGCCAAAATTCAGCTTGTCGCAGGTGAGCTTAACTTGGTTCCTGAAGAACGAAAAAACTTAGCAGAAAAGGAAGATCGGGTACAAAATTTTAATTTTGGTGTTTCTGTAAAATTAGAAGCCCCCATACTTGATTATCATCTTTATACGCTACCACAACCAACGGCCCTTAAGGATAAACAGGTAAAGCAAGTCGCGTTGATGAACATTGAGAACATACCAGTTTATAAATATTATGAGCTGTCGTACTCAGACTTAACCCAACGGCGATATGATACGCAATCTAAAGATTGGGATCGTCGTGAAAAACTTAGTGCTAGCGCCAATTATTATTTTTTAAATGATAAGCACTCCAATTTGGGAATACCAATGCCAAAGGGAACTTTGCGTAGCTATAAAGCAGATAATAAAGGTGACATGCTGCTTTTAAATGAAAAATTTATAAATCACACGATGGAGGGCGAACGCGTAGCTTTAAAATCGGTTACTACCGATGATATAAAGGCTTATGACGATATAACAGGGTTATCTAAAACCGAAATTGAAAATGGCACCATTTCGGAAGCAAATCATAAAATTACAATAGAAAATACAAAAAATCAGGCTGTCGAAGTTTGGGTACGGTTTCATTTTGAAGATGAGTGGGTGATTTTGGATGAAGATTTGTCCCACATCAATGTTGACGCAAATAACGTGCTTTGGAAAGTAAAGCTAGAACCAAACGAGCAAAAAGTTTTCAATTATAAGCTACGATTACATATCAAAAAGAGGGTGCAAAATTTTGTTTTTGGAGTAAGCACCAAATTTTAGTTGCACATAACCATGGTGAGGTATTTTGATACGGTTGGTATAAGGTTTTTAGCGTGAGGGTAATTTATGGAAAGAGATGAAAATAAAAACGTAAACCACCAAATAGAAATGCGCCCTATTGATGAACAGGTGAGTTTTAGCAATGCGCGTAAAGAAATTGCGGTTACAATTTATAATGAACATTTAGCTCTTGTGCGTGAAGTGCGCGACCTAAATTTGAATAGTGGTATGAACCGCATTGCCTTGCGTGATGTTTCTGGAAAAATACGACCAGAAACCGCAATTATGACTGCTACAGACGGTACTGAGTTGAACGTGATTGAGCAAAATTTTAATTTTGATCTCTTAACACCGGATGCCCTAACCGAAAAATATGTTGGCAAAGAAGTGACAATCGTCATGCGCAATAGTGCTGGCGATGAGTATGAAGAAAAGGCAACTATTCTTTCCAATAATTCTGGTCTTGTTTTACAATATTGTGACCGTATTGAAATTGGTTTACCCAAATATGCGCGAATAAAATTTGACGCATTGCCACAAAATTTACGCGATCGCCCAACCTTAGCAACCGATATTATGTGTAGCAAAGCTGGTACGCGGCAAGTGGAAATTTCTTATCTTTCAAGCGGCTTTAGTTGGATTGCCGATTATGTTGCTGAGCTTAATCAACAAGAAAATTGCATTTCCCTTAAAGGTTGGGTTACGCTTACCAATAATAGCGGCACAGATTATCATGACGCGACGGTTAAACTTGTTGCCGGGAAAATCAATATTGTAAAATTAGACTGGATGGTAACACAATCTGGTGTACTTCACGACGGCGCGGGAACGGGTAAGGCATTCTCCGGACACGAAAATTTATTTGACTATCATCTTTACACGTTACCTTATTCAACGACACTTAAAAATAAACAGGTAAAGCAGATTGCCTTAATGGCCGCTTATGATATTCCAGTTCAAAAATTCTATATAGCCGAGCCACACCTATTTGGCTCGTATTTAACGAGTAAGACGAATTCCAATAATGAAGGTGAGCCTTTTAATGTTAATGTCTATTTTTCATTTTTCAATGATAAGCAGTCTAATTTAGGTGTGCCTTTGCCTAAAGGTATTTTACGCGCTTATAAGCCGGACAAGCAGGGAGATCCACAGCTTATTGGCGAAGATTCTATTAAGCATACAGCAGAAAATGAGTGGGTATCCTTTACACCAGGTAACCCTTTTGACGTTAATGTATATGGTAAGGTCACAGATGCCAAAAAGGTAGGTTTGGGTGATAACCCATCCTATGAAAAGACTAGCTTAATAACAGTTAAAAATGCCAAGGATGAAGCCATAGTAGTGGATGTTCGTATTTTCTTTCCAAAAGAGTGGCAAATTTTGGAAGAAGATATTGTCCATGAAAAACTAAATGCAAATTATGCACGTTGGAAAGTCAATGTAGAGGCTAAAGGACAAACTTTATTTACCTATAAGGTGCGCACTAAAGATTAATGATTTTCTCCAATCTACAATGCAGGAGTATTTATTGGTTTTATTTGAACAAAATACTCTTGCATCCTGCAGTTAAGGCTGTATTTATATCCCAGTCGTTATTGGTAGCGCGTTGCGTTTTATGGGCTGAGGCGTTGCCAATTCTTTCCACTTGGAAAGTGCTTTATTCGCCACATTCCATGGTTGGCGTTCAATAAACTTGCCATCCCCAGCTTGCGCTATAACTTCGCCTTTGTCATAAGCAATTTTGCCGCGCGTTAGCACAGTTTTTGGCAAACCTACAACTTCCATTCCTTCAAATACGCTATAATCAATGGCTGAGTTTTGTTGCTTAGCTGAATAGGTCTTTTTGGCTTCTGGGTCCCATATGACAAGATCAGCATCAGCACCTTCGATAATTGCACCCTTTTGCGGATAAATATTTAAAATTTTTGCAATATTGGTAGAGGTAACTGCAACAAATTCATTCATCGTTAAGCGCCCAGTGCGCACCCCATGGGTCCAAAGCAAGGCAAGCCGCTCCTCCAATCCGCCAGTACCATTGGGAATGGCAGTAAAGTCATTTAACCCACGGCGTTTTTGCGCCGTTGTAAATGCGCAATGATCTGTTGCAACCACTTGTAGCGAACCTGCAGTTAAACCCGCCCAAAGACTGTTTTGATGTTCCTTGTTGCGAAAGGGTGGAGACATCACGCGCCTTGCTGCATGATCCCAGTCCTTATCCATATATTCACTTTCATCTAAGGTAAGGTGTTGGATTAACGGTTCGCCGTAAACTCGCATGCCCTTTTGCCTTGCCCGCCGGATTGCTTCATGACTTTCTTCGCATGATACATGTACCACGTAAAGTGGAACGCCAACTTGGTCAGCTATCATAATCGCCCGATTAGTTGCTTCTCCCTCAACTTCAGGGGGTCTTGACCATGCATGGGCTTCAGGGCCAACTTTACCTTCTTTGGTCAACTTTTGTTGTAGTTGCGCTATGATGTCGCCATTTTCAGCATGAACTAAGGTCAAGGCTCCCAATTCTGCGCAGCGTGAAAATGAAGCAAACATCTCATCATCATTGACCATGATTGAGCCCTTATAGGCCATGAAATGCTTGAATGTGTTAACGCCGCGCTTAACCACTTCATGCATTTCATTAAATATTTGCTCATTCCAACCGGTAATTGCCATATGAAATGAATAATCACAACGTGCTTTGCCCGCCTTTTGAAACCAAGATTGTAAGCCGCCAAGTAGACTACCATTTTCATCGGGTAGGGCAAAGTCAACCACCATAGTGGTGCCACCTGCTATTGCCGCCTTAGTACCAGTGTCAAAGTCATCGGCAGAATGAGTTCCCATGAAGGGAAATTCTAAATGTGTATGGGGATCAATGCCGCCGGGAATGATATAACAACCTTTGGCATCTATAATACGATCGCCTTGTAAATTATCACCGATTGCCGCGATTTTTTGGTCTTTGATTAAAATATCAGCCTTATAGCTACGATCTGCTGTAACGATAATACCGTTTTTTATAAGTTTTGTTGGCATATTCCCCTCCCATTTTGCAGGTTTTAAATCATTACCCAAAAGCCCTTAATTTTAAAATGGTTACGCTTTTGAGCACGTTTATTTATACTTAACGTGCTCAAAACCCTTTATACTATCGCATTTTCTCAATACAAAACTTGCAATAAATCTTGCTAGAAATGCTTTTTTTATATTAATCAATAATTTCTGCCGTTGCCAATACGGCGTTTAGCAATACATCGCTACCGGATTTTGCCCATTGCGGCGTAATCGTTTCATCTTCATTATGGCTTAATCCATCAACACAAGGACACATAATCATTGCGCTTGGAGCAACATGGCTAATCCAGCATGCATCATGGCCTGCGCCAGATACGATATCACAATAGGAATAGCCTAGTTGTTTTGCAGCGGAGCGCACTTTGTCAACGCAGGTTTTATCAAAGGTTACGGGGTCAAAACCGCCTACTTCTTGCCAACTAAACTCCAATCCCAAATCCGTGGCAATTTTTTTACCCTCAAGAATGAGAGCATCAACCATAGCTTGAATTATTGTTTTATCAGGATGGCGAAAATCTATGGTAAAAACGGCTTTACCAGGAATAATATTGCGTGAATTAGGATAGATATTGGCCATGCCCACTGCTCCCACTGCATGGGGAGGGTAGCGCCAAGCAATATCATTGACACGGTCTAAAATGCGCGCCATGCCAAGGCCTGCATCAATGCGCTTGACCATTGGTGTTGATCCTGTATGAGCTTCTTTGCCTAAAAGGGTAATTTCAATCCATTTTAAGCCTTGGCCGTGAGTAACAACGCCAATATCAATTGCTTCATCTTCTAAAATCGGACCTTGCTCGATGTGAAGTTCATAATAGGCTTTAATTGGATGTTTTCCGCAGGGCTCATCACCAACAAAACCAATGCGCTCTAACTCAAGGCCGAATTTTTTTCCTTCGCTATCGGTTTGTTGTTTTGCCCAACTTTCCTCAATTACACCGGCAAAAACACCTGAAGCAACCATAGCAGGTGCAAAACGTGCACCTTCCTCATTGGTCCAATTGGCAATTTCGATAGGGTGGCGCGTTTTTATACCAAGATCACGAATTGTACGGATAACTTCCAAACCTGCTAATACCCCTAAAACACCATCATATTTGCCGCCGGTTGGTTGTGTATCAAGATGGCTACCCATGACAACCGGTGGGAGATGATTTTCAGTGCCATCAAGGCGGGCAAACATATTGCCCATAGTATCAATTTTCATGGTAAGGCCAGCATCCTTACACCATTTGGTAAATAATAACCGCCCCGCGCGGTCTTCATCGGTAAGAGTTTGGCGATTATTACCGCCCTTTATACCGGGGCCAATTAAGGCCATTTCCATTAAACTGTCCCAAAGTCTTTCACCATTTACCCGATGATTATCGCCAACAAGCATTTTTTGCCCCTTAATTTATTGTTGTGTTGAAGATGATTGGGGCAATTATTGCTTGATAAAAAGCGTTGTGTCAAACATTGAATTGCAATCCACTATGGTGAAATATTTGGTCTTTGCGGCGCATAAAAAATGCCCCGTTTTTCAACGAGGCTTTTTTTATAGTTTTAATTTTGAGTGCTAATTTATCAGCATATCCATTTTTAACGAACTGCACCATAGGCTGCAAGTGCGGCCATATTTAAAATTTCGCTGTCTTTTGCACCTAAAGGCACAATTTGCACTGATTTTTCAAGACCTACTAGAATAGGGCCAATAATGGTGGCTCCTCCTAATTCTTGCAGCATTTTGCTAGCAATTGATGCCGAGTGATAGCCAGGCATAATAAGGACGTTAGCTGGTGCCTTAAAACCCATAAATGGATATTGTTCCATAAGCTTGGGATTTAATGCGACATCGGCACTCATCTCGCCATCAAATTCAAAGTCAACCTTGCGTTCTTTTAAAATCGCCACTGCTTCTTGAATGCGCTGGGCGCCTTCGCCTTTCATGTGACCAAAGGTTGAAAAAGCAAGGAATGCAACGCGTGGAGTATAGCCCATGCGGCTAGCCAAATGCGCTGACTGTTCTGCAATATCGGCAAGGGCGGTCGCGTCTGGATGTTCATGTACGGCTGTATCGCTAATAAATACGGTGCGACCACGGCAAAGCGCAATGGAAACGCCCATTAATCTTGCATTTTCTTTAACCGAAATAACCCGGCGCACATCAGAAAAAGCAGTTTCATAATTGCGGGTTACGCCAGTTACCATGGCATCGGCATCGCCCATGGCGACCATGGTTGCAGCAAAGAAATTACGGTCATTATTGATAAAGCGATGGCAATCGCGTCTTAACCAACCTTGACGCTGTAAACGCTGATAGATAAAATCGGCATAGTCGTCGCGTCGGGCATTAGATGATGCATTGGCAATGGTAACGCCTTCACGATCAAGATCAATACCAGCCTGCTTTGCTGTTTCATGAATTTTTTCTTCACGCCCAACCAATACTGCACTACCTAGCTTTTGATTAACGTAGGAAAGCGCCGCCCGCATGACTTGTTCTTCTTCACCCTCGGCAAAGACCATGCGCTGAGGTTCATTGCGCACACGCTTATAAATATCACCCATGGTGGATGCAATTGGATCACGGCGAGCTGCTAATTCATTTGCATAAGCGTCCAAATCTTCAATTGGTTTACGCGCAACGCCGCTTTCCATCGCCGCTTTTGCAACAGCCACAGGAATTGCGGCAAGAAGACGTGGATCAAAAGGCACAGGAATAATATAGTTGGGGCCAAAACGTGGACGATTGCCCTGATAGGCAGCGGCAACATCATCTGGCACTTCTTCACGAGCAAGATTTGCTAAAGCGTAAGCTGCTGCTTCTTTCATTTTATCGTTAATAGTTGACGCACGCACGTCAAGAGCACCACGGAACATATAAGGGAAACAAAGAACATTGTTAACCTGATTTGGATAGTCAGATCGACCCGTTGCAACAATAGCATCGGAGCGAATTGCCGCCACTTCTTCTGGAGTAATTTCTGGATCAGGATTGGCCATAGCAAAAATAATTGGATTGGCTGCCATTGATTTGACCATATCGGCAGTAAGGGCGCCCTTGGCGGAAACACCAAAGAACACATCGGCATCTTTTACCGCATCAGCAAGGCTACGAGCATCAGTTTTCACAGCATGAGCCGATTTCCACTGGTTCATATTTTCTTGGCGGCCCTCATAGACAACGCCTTTGGTATCACAAAGAGTAATGTTTTCAGAAGCAAAGCCAACAGCCTTAGCAAGTTCAATACAGGCAATGCCAGCAGAACCGGCGCCATTACAAACAAGCTTGGTGGTTTTCATATCACGTTTGGTTAAATAAAGCGCGTTTATAAGACCGGCAACGGCAATAATCGCCGTGCCATGTTGGTCGTCATGAAAAACAGGAATGTCCATCATTTCACGCAAACGGCTTTCAATAATAAAGCAATCTGGCGCTTTAATATCTTCAAGATTAATGCCGCCAAAGCTTGGGCCCAAATAGCGTACAGAATTAATAAATGCCTCAATATCAGTTGTATCAACTTCCAAATCAATAGAGTCGACATCAGCAAAACGCTTAAATAATACCGCCTTACCTTCCATAACTGGCTTTGAAGCTAATGCACCAAGATTACCAAGCCCCAAAATAGCGGTACCATTAGAAATAACTGCAACAAGATTGCCCTTTGCCGTATAGTCATAGGCGGCAGCAGGATTTTTGGCAATAACCTCAACTGGAACCGCAACGCCTGGAGAATAGGCTAATGACAAATCACGTTGAGTTGCCATTGGCTTGGTTGGAATAATTTCTAACTTACCAGGGCGGCCTTCAAAGTGATAATTGAGGGCTTCTTGATCGCTTACGGCTTTTGATGATTTTTGTTCTTTGGTAAGGCCACTATTGGGTGCCATGGATATATCTTTCATTTAAAATTTCACACACAATTAGCATATTATCTGGCACAATGCCGTAATAGCTTTAATTTTTTTCAATCAGCCCTTTTAAAGCTTTTAGATAAAAAGACAAGAAATGTTTAAAACTGTTTGTGATGATGTGCAATAAACTTCGCACACTTTATGTTTGAAGCGATGCAAAGTCTCATATGCGATAATATTCATTGATTAACTTACCAATGAAAATGAATTTTAAAAAGCTGTAAAAGTCATGGTGGTCAATGAACGTACAATACCTGGGATATCTAAAACATTCTCACTAAGGAATTTACCAATATCCTTGTCTTCTGCTACATAAATTTTGAGAAGAAGATCAAATTCACCACTGGTAGAATAAAGTTCAGAAACAATTTCTCTTGTATAGAGCATATCGGCAACCTCGTAGGTTTTGCCAGGTACACATTGCAGTTGCATGAAAATCGGCTTCATAATTTATCCTCAACTATTGGGTTTATTCCCTATCTTATTAAAGTGGTATTAAGCTTTTGTTAACTCGTAATTGCGAAAATTTCTAAAATAATGAAATTGTCTTATGATTATGGTGATGGGCAACATGTTGTGATCTTATTTTAGGTTTTTAAGATATAAAGTTTCATCAAGAATTTCGTTAAGATTTGAAGGTTAAAAAGGATGCGGTGTTGAAATATGCATCGATTCATCGCCTTTGGTTTTCAAAGTCAAAAATTTAATAGGGTTTATAAGAATGCGAGCCAATAGGAAAAATGCTATCATAGAGGATAGTTTTCCAATAAATAAAAAATCAATAATGCAGCAAATATTTTCTGCATCTGGTTTGTCGGTACATTTTTTAAAATACTATTATTTTTATCGAAAAATAGCTCTATCATTAGTGGCTATAGTAATGCTTACTTTGATAAATAATGCTCATGCATTAACCGCTTCAGAGATAATGCAACTTAATAAACTTGACCCGCAAACACGTATTGAACAACGTTGCGATATCGAAGCTATGAGCCGCCTTGGTAAGGAAAAGCGTTGGCGACCTGACAAGGTTTTGGCTTATGCATTTTCAGATCCTGTTATGAGTGCACATACAGTGAAAGCTAAAGGTGCGGCCTTCAGATCAAACGGTAATTGGTATCGTTTATCTTATATTTGCAAGACCCAAGATGATTTTGTAACCATTAATACTTTTGAGTATAAGATAGGAGATCTTGTGCCGCGTAAGGATTGGGATAAGCATTATTTGGTTCCATAGCGCTTTATAAAATTAAAGTGCGGGTGTTCTTACCTGAAAAAATTTTAACATGATTTTTTATGCTTTAATATTTAAATATTATTTTAAAACGCAACTTATAAATGACTTTTTGAGAGAAATTTTAATTTTTTGTAACTAAATATTGAATTTTTTGTAAGAAATACTTGTTATATATAAAATATAGAAAATTGATTTTATAGAGAGGATGGATATTATGATATTTTAATATCATAATATATTAAAATTTCAGATAGAATCTGAAGATATTCTAACCCTCCTTTGCTTTAATTATGCCATTAAATAAACAAAATTAGTGTAAATGTCATATTAAGTATATATTAATATGCAAATTTTATATATATCTATTATTAGGTGGAAGTTGTATATTTTTATAATTTAATTTTGATGTGCAGCATATCAAAAATTTATATAAGTATTCAGGTGTTGCAGAGATAAAAATCTGCAATAGCAAGGTGTCTGGCTTATCGCCCCCCGCTTGAAGCTGGATACCTTGCTCCTCGTTTTACTTAACCAATTTAATTCAAAATAGGTGGATTAGATTTGGTGGTAAAATGGCTACTAGTTCTTAAGCACAGGAACAGCACAGGATATTTGGCATTGTTACCCCGAACAGCTAGATATCCTGTTGGTTCATGTACAATATCAACCGGTTATTTATCAAGTTCTATGTGTGCCGTGTTTTAGCATGTTGCGCAATTTTCTTTGCAGCTTTAAAGTGGTTTACAAATTCCATCGATTAAATAGAGGTAATATTCCTTGCACCATTGGAAGTAATCAAATCTCAGCTTTTTAATGCAGTGCTTTCATTTTTAGCGGCGCAAAGAGCATCATATTCACTTAACACCGATGATAGTTCATTTTCTAAAACTATTTTTGATTGCTCACTAATATAATCAGCTAAATCCTGCGGTATTCCTGAATAGGTTATATAACCAACCGTTGCACGAATTGCTTCAAATATATTTTTTACGGTTGTTTCGCGTGCTGTGGGTGATGCATCCTGTGCTAGAAGCATAATAAAAAGTGTTTTACTGATGGCTGAGTGTACATTAATTTGGCATTGTTGATAAATAGAGTTTTGACGAAGTACTTCAATTTTTTCGTCTAAAAGCCTTATTTTTGTCGATAGTTCTGAATTAAGCATGTGCATATCCATTATAAATCCCCGTTATCTATAATTAATATCGAACAATAATTGTTATTTAAATACATTACAAGTAGATTTATTATCTATATTCAATATTATTGAATTATTAATAGTATCTTTATTATTATATTATAATAATTTACTATTTTTATTTTTGCATTGAATGATAACCCACTGATATGAAGAAATTCATTCTTATGAAATTTTTACGGCATGTTTAAACTGATAAGAGGGCAGTTGTGGTGTTATTATCCTTATGAGAAAAACTAATCTATGCGCCAATTTTTCAAGCTATAAATAAACAGGGTCAAGGTTAATTCACGTGATGATAGGTTATATTCAACCGTTGGCGGTACTTGTGCTTATTTTCTAATTTTCATTATCTTGAAAGGAAAATCAATCAGAATAATCAAAGGGTAAGAAAAATGAGCATGAGTGCTTATAGGAAACCAAAAGACATTCAGGCCGATGATAGTCTCTTAGTTTAGAAAGTATTACCCCGCAGGCAAAGGGCGCGATATTTGGGTGGAAATGAAGGCGGTTTCAGTTAATCCCGTTGATCTTAAGCTTCGTGCAAATACTATTCCCAAAGAAGACTATCGCGTACTTGGCTTTGCTGCGGCGGGTAGGGGCAAAGCGGTCCGAGATGGTTTAACTTTATTTAAGGAAGGTAATGAGGTTTTTTATGCTAGCGCGATTGATCGTAATGGTATTAACGCGCAATTTCATTTGGTCGATGAACGTATCGTAGGCCATAAGCCAATAAGTTTAAGCTTAACCGAAGCCGCGGCATTACCTTTGACTGCTATCACTGCATGAAAAGCGCTCTTTGATTGATTGCAAATTCAAAAGGCAATATTTCGGGTAATAAAAATATTCTTATTATTGGCGGTGCCGGTGATGTTGGTTCTATGGCAATAGAATGGACGCATGCTTTAAGCAATTTAACGGTGATTGCAACCGCTTCAAGAGATGAAAGCCGCGCTTGGACACACCAAATGGGGGCAGATTACATTATTAATCATCATGAAGATTTGGTGTCTCAGCTTAAAAGATTGGCCACAGATGAAGTTGGTTATGTATTATCCACCAATGCAACAGAACAATATTTGTCGTGGTTGCCATTGATAATGGCGCCGCAAAGCCATCTTGTGCTAATCGATGATCCTCAATCCTTTGATGTGCGCAGTTTTAAAGCAAAATTTATCGCAGTTCATTGGAAGCTTATGTTTTCGCGCTCATTATTAAAAAAAACATGACAGGGTGCAGCAGCATTTATTGTTAAATAAAATTGCTGGATTGATAAGGGTGAAATTAAAACAACGATCACTCAGTTATTATCACCAATCAATGTGCACAATTTGAAAGAAGCGCATTCTCAGCTTGAGGCTAGTAATGTGACGGGAAAATTAGCCATTGAAAACTGGCAATAATAGTTTGGCTAAAACGGCATTTTTAAGCAATTGTAAAAATGCCTTTTTATTTTTGACTATTTAAAATCTTGGATAATTAAAAAAAATCCTATTGCCGCAAAGAGTCAGCATATAATTTAGGCTTTAAGAAGAAGTAACTAAGGTGATATTCCATGGAATTATGGTCAATCCAACCTGAATCTGCATTCATGGCAAGGTCATCCTTGTTAATATAAAAATAGACTTTATTTTGATAAAATCGGATCAGCGTAAAGCCGATGAATTCAGCGTCAAGTACAATTCCTGTCTGGTCTTTAACAATTGCTTTAGCGAAAAAATCGTCATGGAGATTAATCGTTATAGAAATATCTGCGTCATTGTTAGAAAAATGAATGAACAGTGCCGTGCCATTTGGTGTAAAGCATTCGTCAAAAGCTAAAAGATTGCTAACGTTTCTATTGAAAATATCATGCTTGGCAAGTTGCGGATCAATGGGAAGATTGAGATCAAATAAGATGTCAAAATCATTGCTCATCATGTACTTAATCCAGTCCTTTTGGTGTTATAGCTTGCAAGATCCAGTCGCGACTTGATTGTAAGATTAATCAAATCGCATTCTATAACGCTTATTTGCTCATCTTTAACTTTATTGTTAGTGCGATGAATTCCTTCAAAAAATAGTGCCTTGTTTTTATAAATCTCAATATATTTGATATAATTCATCCAAATGGAAGTTCGGATTTTACTGGTTGTTGCAATAGCAATGCTAACATCATCAAACATCGGCGCTATACACATTGATAGTTCACGCGACCCATTTGTAAAACTTAAATCAATAAAGAAAATATCACTATCAAATTCAGCTTGCGAATAGACTGCATCTTTAAAATGAGCACAATGGTTCAGTAAAAATTCCTTATTTTTCACCGCTATATCAGCATTCCAAAGATCAAATTTTAATAAAAATTCTTCCATTAAATTGCCTTTTTGAAATGTCCCACATCGGGATGAGCTATATCGATAATTAACGCGGCTTAACCTTACCCGTTGATTGGCGTATATGGAGTTCAGGCTTTATCAGCTCATGTCCGTCAAGTACTTCCTTGCCATTTAGAAGGTCAAGCAGCGCAAGAGCCGCACGTCTGCCAACTTCGCGTTGACCGTTCCAAACAGTGGTAAGGGCAGGGGTTGCAATGGCAGCTTCTTCCAAGTCATCATAGCCGGTAACAGAAATATCTTCACCAACTTGCAATCCAGCACGGGCAATGCCATTCATTAGTCCAATGGCAACAAGGTCATTCCAACAAACAGCAGCAGTTGGTTTATCCTTTAGAGCTAAGAATTGTGGGGCTGCTTCAAAACCTGCTTGTTTGGTGCGTGGTCCAGAAATACGCCATTCGGGCTTTGCTTCAAGCCCTGCTTTTTGCATGGCATTGAGATAACCTTGATAGCGATCACGCCCAGTAGAGGTGAAATCTGTGCCACCAATCATAGCAATTTTTTCGTGCCCTAAAGAAATTAAATGGTTGGTTGCAAGGGCAATGCCAAATGTGTCATCACCTGTAAAAACCGGTGCTTCAATGCCATCAATACGGCGCGCAACAAAAACCATTGGCAATCCGTTCTCTTGGGCAATGAGGATGTCTTTTAAAGGAGTACCAATTGCCGGAGACATTATAACGCCATCAGCACCTAATTGTAACAATGTTTCAATAAAGTTGCGTTGCTTTTCTACTTGGTCATAATGGTTGGAAAGAATAAAGGTTTGCCCCGAGCGGTCAAGCTCGGTTTCGATGGAGCGTAAGATTTCAGCGAAAAACGGATTCATAATGTCATGCACAACAACGCCGATAATTCCAGAGCGGGAGGTGCGCAAACTTGCAGCCCGGCGGTTGTAAATATAGCCAATATCTCGAGCAAAGGTTTTGATGCGATTGCGCGTTTCCTCGGCAACCAAAGGGCTATCGCGTAGGGCAAGTGATACGGTCGCCGTTGAAACGTCAAGAGCTTCTGCAATGGTAGATAGTTTGATTTTTTGCGCCACCGATTAATCCTCCACTTAAAATCGCATGATATGTTTATTATTAGCTATACTGGATTTTACAATGAGTTCTAGTCCAAATCGTTCGCAATTCGTTTATTGTATTGAGTGTTGAGTGTTTTCTTACCGATGTTGCGAGATGTTTTTATGATGCAGCATATTAATGTGCTGATTTTGCCGATTAAGCCATTTTGATAATTTTACATGATTAATAATGATGGCGAATAACATACGTGGTTTTAAATAGTGGGTGAAAAATCGCTTTATAATTGTCACAATAATGGTTATGCCTAAGTTGTAAATTGGGATATTGGATGAAAGAGGGCTTTGTGAACTATCGAAAATGCCCCAATAATATGCTAATTTATAATTATGTGTGAAAACATCTAAAGCAGGTTATCAAGGCGAAGACGGAGCAGACTATGTCATTTTTTAAAAAACTTTTTGGCGGCGGCGATAAAACTCCTAAGGAAATCTCCTCTGATTCAATTGACTATAATGGTTTTACAATCAAAGCCACGCCTTTTGCTGCCGATGGTCAGTACCAATCTTGCGGTGTTATTAGCAAAACTATTAATGGTGAAGTGTGTGAGCATCGTTTTATCCGCGCTGATAAATTTGCAAGTACCGATGTGGCATTTGATATGATTACAATTAAAGCCCGTCAAATTATTGATGAGCAAGGCGATAATTTGTTTAAATAAATAGATTATTGTATCAATATCTTTGTGTCGATTTTGATAGGTGGATATCAACAAATGACAACAAAAAGAAACGAAACGCATAGCAAAATTTTAACTGAGCTTTTCCCCGCGATTCCCTTTATTGATGCAGAGGCGATAAAAGAGGCCGTAACGGCTAAGTATTTGCGCAAATTTCCACCTTCAATCGCTATTTGGTTGGCTGCCATTGCCTATATCCGCCATAATTATACAGATTATGACCAATTGCGTGATGATGGTTATGATCGTGATAGTGCATTGCATTTTGTGCGCGATAGTATCAATGAAACTTTGACGATATGGCGTTCAAGCCGCTATTTAGAAGATGATGAAGAACAACAGCTTATCTAAACTTATTGTGATATAGCTCATTTAAAAAAGTTTCTTTAGTCACATCACTGACATATTACATGCCTATATTTTATTCATAGGCATGATGCTTAGATGTGAATCTATCTAAATGACCATAATATGTGTTTGGTACATAAAAAAATAAAAAATATTTTTGCTCATTCCTTGACAAATGCCTTTTCAATTTTTATCTCTAATGCATCGTTAGCACTCTCAACTATCGAGTGCTAACAATAAAGGCATAAAGCCTTATTCAATTATTAGGTTAACATTTTTACTAAGGGTAAAAACCATGGCTACACCAAATTTCCGCCCGCTCCACGACCGTGTTGTGGTTCGCCGCGTTGAATCAGAAGAAAAGACTGCTGGTGGCATCATTATTCCTGATAGCGCCAAAGAAAAGCCACAAGAAGGCGAAGTTGTTGCTGTTGGCGCAGGCGTACGTGATGAAAACGGCAAGGTTGCAGCTCTTGATGTTAAGGCTGGCGATCGCGTTCTTTTCGGCAAATGGTCTGGCACTGAAGTCAAGCTTGGCGGCGAAGATCTTTTGATCATGAAAGAATCCGACATTATGGGTATTCTCGGCTAATCATTAGCTTTTGAGCCTGTACCTATCCGTCTATTTTTAAAAATTCGGGAAATTTCCCTAAAAGGAGTTAAATAAATGGCTGCTAAAGAAGTCAAATTTGGCCGTGAAGCACGTGAGCGCATGTTGCGCGGTGTTGATATCCTTGCCAATGCTGTTAAGGTAACACTTGGTCCAAAAGGCCGTAACGTTGTTATTGAAAAGTCATTTGGTGCACCACGCATCACTAAAGATGGTGTTTCAGTTGCTAAAGAAATCGAACTTGAAGATAAGTTCGAAAATATGGGCGCACAAATGGTGCGTGAAGTTGCTTCTAAAACCAACGATATCGCTGGTGATGGTACAACAACTGCAACCGTTCTTGCACAAGCTATCGTTCAAGAAGGCGCAAAAGCTGTTGCTGCCGGCATGAACCCAATGGATGTAAAGCGCGGTATTGATGCAGCTGTTGCTGAAGTTGTTGGCGTATTGCTTAAAAAAGCAAAGAAAATCAACACATCTGATGAAGTTGCTCAAGTTGGTACAATTTCAGCTAATGGTGAAGCAGAAATCGGCAAGATGATTGCTGAAGCTATGCAAAAAGTTGGCAATGAAGGCGTTATCACTGTTGAAGAAGCTAAAACTGCTGAAACAGAGCTTGAAGTTGTTGAAGGTATGCAGTTCGACCGCGGTTACCTTTCACCATATTTCGTCACCAATGCTGAAAAGATGGTGGCAGATCTTGATGATCCTTACATCCTTATCCATGAAAAGAAGCTTTCAAACTTGCAAGCTCTTCTTCCTGTTCTTGAAGCTATCGTTCAAACCGGTAAGCCACTTCTCATCATCGCTGAAGATGTAGAAGGTGAAGCATTGGCAACTCTCGTTGTTAACAAGCTTCGCGGTGGTTTGAAAATCGCTGCTGTTAAGGCTCCTGGCTTTGGCGATCGTCGTAAGGCTATGCTTGAAGATATCGCTGTTCTTACAGCAGGTCAGGTTATCTCTGAAGATATCGGCATCAAGCTTGAAAACGTAACTCTTGACATGCTTGGCCGTGCGAAGAAAGTTGCTATCACTAAAGAAACCACTACAATCGTTGATGGTGCTGGTGAAAAAGCTGAAATCAATGCACGCGTTAGCCAGATTAAGGCTCAGATCGAAGAAACAACTTCTGATTATGACCGTGAAAAACTTCAAGAACGTCTTGCTAAGCTTGCTGGTGGCGTTGCAGTTATCCGCGTTGGCGGTGCAACTGAAGTTGAAGTTAAGGAAAAGAAAGACCGCGTTGACGATGCATTGAATGCAACTCGCGCTGCTGTTGAAGAAGGTATTGTTCCTGGTGGTGGTACCGCACTTCTTCGCGCTGCTAACGGCATCACCGTTAAGGGTATCAATGCTGACCAAGACGCTGGTATCAATCTTGTTCGTCGCGCTCTACAAGCTCCTGCTCGTCAGATCGCAACCAATGCTGGTGATGAAGCTTCAATCGTTGTTGGCAAGATCCTTGAAAACAGCGCTGATACATTTGGCTACAACACTGCAACTGGTGAATATGGCGATCTTATCGCTCTTGGTATTGTTGATCCAGTTAAAGTTGTTCGTTCTGCCTTGCAGAACGCAGCATCAGTTGCTGGTCTTCTTGTTACCACTGAAGCCATGATTGCAGAACTTCCTAAGAAAGAATCTGCAATGCCTGCAATGCCAGGTGGCGGCATGGGTGGTATGGGCGGTATGGACTTCTAATAGTTCAAACCCCTTTAAAAATAGAGAAAAGCGGCTCATTGAGCCGCTTTTTTTATAATAGTATATCGAAGTTGCTGCTTATAAAATTGCCCAAACCCTGAAAAGATTTGGGCGACTAAATAGGCTTAAATAACGGGCGGCCGGTGACTATTGTGCAGTATAGCTATTATCTTTAGCAGTGTTTACATGATCGATGTTTCTAGTATTGCGTTCCATGACAATATGCATCCAATCCTTACCGCTTGGTGATTGGAAAATTTGCAAGCCAAATTCTGGTATGATTGAATATAAATGGTCAAAAATATTCGACATAGTATTTTCATATTCTGCCCAGACGACAGTATTGGTAAAGCAATAAATCTCTAGCGGTAGCCCATTAGCATCGGGTGCTAATTGGCGCACCATCAAAGTCATTTTTTGATGAATACCGGGATGGCTTTTCAAATAGGCGGTAATATAAGCTCTAAATGTGCCGATATTGGTCATGCGTCTTGTGTTGGCTGCAATAGCCGCCTTATCTCCAAGCTTGCCATTCCACTCGGTTATCTCTTTGGTTTTGCTGTCAAGATAATCGCGCAGCAATACATATTGCGATAAATGTTGCTTATCTTCTTCAGTTAAAAAGCGAATACTGCTTTGGTCGATAAAAAGCGCGCGTTTAATTCGGCGACCACCAGATTCTTGCATGCCGCGCCAATTAATAAATGGATCGCTCACCAATTTTCGGATAGGAACGGTGGTAATAGTATTATCAAAATTTTGCACCTTTACAGTATAAAGGGCAAGCTCGATAACCGTACCATCAGCACCTAGATTAGATACGGTAATCCAGTCGCCAACCCGCACCATATCGGTAGAAGCAATTTGCACACTGGCAACCAGTGATAGCAATGTATCTTGAAAGACCAGCATTAAAACCGCAGCCATGGCACCAAGGCCTGACAGAAGAATAAGCGGCGAGCGATCAATTAAGGTAGCAAGGATTAAAATGGTGGCAACGGCAAAAAGTGCAACCTTTACAATCTGAATTAGTCCTTTGATGGAGCGCATTTTTAAATGTTGGCGGCGGTGATAAATATCTTCAAATGCGCTGAGCATGGAAGAAATGGCTAGGGCGATAGTAAGAATGATAAAAGCATTGGTGACATTTTCAATAATTTTGGTGGCAGCCGCTGGTAGTCCAGGTACAACGCCAACTCCAACCGAAAATACCAATGCCGGCGCAATATTGGCAAGGCGCGAAATGGCAGAGCGAATGAAATCATTGTCGCCACCTTTTACCATATTAAGCAGCCGATAAGAGCCACGCAATAGCAAAGCGCGGACCAAAAAATTGACAACAAAAGAAGCGACAATCAGAATAGCTAGCCAAATTAAAGTTTGGAGCCAAGCGTGCTGGCCTAATAATTGCTGCATTGTTTCATCCACTTGTTGCACTCCTTGTTCTAGGTTCGAGCCCACCATACTCTCCTTTAAATGGTACCTATTGCTTTTTACTGTTCATAAAAACAGCTTTTCATTTGGTTAGGTTTAGCGGTATATTTTCGAAAAAATAGGGCAATAAGTTCATAATTATTTTATAAAGCGTTATATCATATTAAGTCGAGACAATTATTATAAGATCGTTGCTAATTTCACATTCAAAGATCATTTTATAAGATTGCTATAAGCTCTCTCTGGTTCGTAAAAGCACCGTGAAGATGTTTTTTAAGTTTATGCTTACACTTTGCGATGTGATTGATTATAGTATTGTTAATTGATGATTAGGAGATCGTTATGGGTAAAATTTTGTTTGACCTTCCAGCAACACCTTTAGTTCCAGTTGCAGGTAGCGAGGATCTTTTTCCGGTAAATCGTATTTTTTGTGTAGGTCGTAACTATGAAGATCACGCCAAGGAAATGGGCGCAGCAGTTGATCGTGAAGCGCCTGTTTATTTTACCAAACCCGCCTCGGCGGTTGTTTTGTCTGGCGGCACTATTCCTTATCCTCCTGGTACGACAAATTTTCATTATGAAATGGAATTGGTTGTTGCAATTGATAAGCCAGCTTTTAGAGTTGGTGTTGATGAGGCGCTTAATAGCGTGTTTGGTTACGCCTGCGGTCTTGATATGACACGGCGTGATTTGCAACAATATGCTAAGGATAGACGCTATCCGTGGGATATTGCTAAGGCGTTTGAAAATTCAGCGATTATAACGCCAATAACGCCAGTTGAAGAATTTGGTGCGGTTAATGATCAGCATATATGGCTCAAGCTTAATAATGAAACCAAGCAAAGTTCTCATTTAAATGCCCAAATTTGGAGTGTTGAGGAAATTATTAGCCATTTGTCGCATTATTATCACTTAACTGCCGGTGATCTTATCTATACAGGCACACCAGCAGGTGTTGGTGCGGTAAAGTCTGGCGATATCATAACTGGTGGTATTGATCGACTTTCACCGTTGGTTATTGAAATTGGTAATGCTGAATAGCAAAGTTATTTTAATCTTTTGCCATGGGTAGCAGTGTTTAAAAGCATTTGCCAGAATAAAAATCTGTGCTTGGGCTTTTACTCCATAAAAATAATAATTATATAGGCGTTAAGTCACATAGCTATTGAATGTCTATGCGATTTAATGTCTATAAAATTATCCATTGCTTAAAAGCTTGCTGAAAACTATGGCTTGGGTTATGGCAATATGGTTGTGCTGTTGGGCTTTTAACATTAGAGTTCCTTTGCTCGTTTTATGATCAATATCAGGTTTTATTAATGCGTTTTTCACCGGATTTTCTGGACGATATTCGAGGCCGTGTCCCTATTTCAACGGTGGTTGCAACGCGCGTTACATTTGACAGTAAAAAAAGCAATGCATCCCGCGGAGATTATTGGGGGTGTTGTCCATTTCATGGTGAAAAGACGCCAAGCTTTCATTGTGATGATGGCCGTGGGCGCTATCATTGTTTTGGCTGCGGTGAAAGCGGTGATCATTTTCGTTTTTTAATGACACTTGATGGCTTAGGTTTTACGGAAGCAGTGGAACGGGTAGCGGATATGGCTGGTGTGCCAATGCCAAAAGCTGATCCGCAGATGGAGCAGCGCGAAGCGCGTAAAGCCACGCTTTATGATGTTATGGAAATGGCTACTCAATTTTTTGAAGCGCAATTGCAAAATAGCCAAGGCAATGAAGCGCGACAATATTTACAAAATCGTCAATTGCCGCAAGCAATACAAAAACGTTTCCGCCTTGGTTTTGCGCCGAATAGTAAAACTGCACTAAAAGATCACCTCCTAGCCAAAGGTGTTAGCGTCAAACAAATGGGCGCCGCTGGTCTTATCGTGACAGGAGCAGATATTCCAAGTCCATATGATCGTTTCCGTCATCGTGTTATATTTCCAATTGCGGACTTAAAGGGGCGAATTGTTGCTTTTGGTGGTCGTGCTTTATCAACTGAAGTGCGGGCGAAATATTTAAATTCGCCAGAAACGGAATTATTCCATAAGGGCAATTTGCTTTATAATGGCGGCGAAGCACGACGAGCAGCACAAGCTAAAGGCGGTGAAGCAGCAAAGCCTATATTGGTTGTTGAAGGTTATATGGATGTCATTGCCCTTGCTAAAGCCGGCATTGATAATGCTGTGGCACCGCTTGGTACTGCACTAACCGACGAGCAATTACAACTTTTATGGCGCATGTCAAATGAGCCAGTTTTGTGTTTTGATGGCGATGGCGCTGGCATTAATGCAGCTTACCGTGCCATTGATCGCGCTTTACCTTTGTTAAAAGCCGGTGTGTCTTTGCGTTTTGTGACATTACCTAATGGTAAAGACCCCGATGATATTATTCGCGATAATGGTGGCCAAGCATTTTTGGGTTTAGTGAGTGAAGCGCAGCCGTTGATTGAAATGCTTTGGCAACGTGAAGTAAATGATGGCTTAACTGAAACGCCTGAACAGCGCGCCGCTCTTGAAAAGCGATTAACGACAGCTGCTTTTTTGATTAAGGATGAAAGCCTGCGCCATTATTATTTGCAGGATATTCGTAATCGACTTCGCGATTTTTTCCGCCCTAAATTTCAACCTTTTCAAAAAGGGCAAAAGAGCCAGCAAGGTAATTTTGGTAAAAAGACACTCGAGACGATTGCAGCAGGGCCATCACAAAATCTCAATAATTCCGATCTTGCTTGGTCATCAAGGACGCCAATGGCATCGCGTGATGCGGCTATTTTGCTAACCCTTGCCAATCATCCCGCCCTTTGGCATGAAAATTTTGAAGCGCTTGCGGCTTTAGAATTTGCTCACGATGGTTTACAAGATTTTCACCGGGCTATGCTTAATATTTTGGCTGAGTGGTGCCCCGATGATGGTTCTGCTATGCATGAATTGTTAATAAAACGCGGCCAAAAAGCAATATTAGATCGCATCAGTATGATGATGCGCAATTTAAATACCCGCTCTTGTACGTTAGAAGCGCCGATTGAAGATGCGCGTGAGGCATTAAAGCAAGCATTGTACTTGTATTCTAGTGCACGCAACCTACATAAACGATTAAGAGAAATAGAAGTTGATCTTTTAGCAAATCCTACTGAAGAAAAACTGGCTTTGCTAATGGATGTGAGGGCAGAGTTAGAACGTAGTAATGCCACTGAAGCGCTGATTGAAGGCTTTGGTGCATGGGAAAAAGAAAAAGGTTAGAATCACTTTTTTGTAAAATGATTCGCTTTTTTCTTGCGAATCAGACAATTAATCTCGTTAGATTAGGATTGTCATGAGCGCCACCGCAGATCTCTTGGGTGTTGGCGTTGCTTTTGGTTGTCTATTCGTATGGCTTTATGATTGAGCTATACCAATCTAAAATGAGATTATTTTTAAAAAAGCTAAAATTTTGTAATTTTTACAATGTCTTGCTTGAATGTTAATGTTTGGTTATTTTATAGGAAATACTATAAAAGCCACAATAAGTATTTATAATGCAAGATGTTCAAAGGAAGTAACATTTATATATTGGTAAATTATATAGTGTAGACACGCTTTATAGAGAATTTAGCTTTTATTGGAACTTTTGCGCCAGCAAAGGTATTTATAAGGTTTATAGTCTATGGGTCGATTGATAATGGCCTTAGGCAAGTGAATGTCTGGAGTGACGACGGTATGGCAAGCAAGGTTAAGCACAACGAGGAAAATGAAGCTGAACGCGAAGTTAATGCGGATGGCCCACTTCTCGACCTTTCCGATGACGCTGTCAAAAAGATGATTAAAATCGCCAAGAAGCGCGGTTATGTCACTATGGATGAACTCAATGCAGTGTTGCCTTCTGAAGAAGTAACGTCTGAACAAATTGAAGACACCATGGCGATGCTTTCTGATATGGGCATCAATGTTGTTGAGGATGACGAGCAAGAAGGTGACCCTGAGGTTGCGGAAGTTGAAGGCGGCGGTGAACTTGTAGAAGCTGGATCGACCGCGCTTGCTGTCGCTACTAAAAAAGAACCAACCGACCGCACAGATGATCCGGTACGCATGTATTTGCGCGAAATGGGCGCAGTTGAGCTTTTATCACGTGAAGGTGAGATTGCCATCGCTAAGCGTATTGAAGCTGGTCGCGAAACAATGATTGCTGGGCTTTGTGAAAGCCCGCTTACTTTCCAAGCTTTGATTATTTGGCGTGATGAATTAAACGACTCTCGTATTTTATTGCGTGAAATTATTGATCTTGAAACGACTTATGCCGGTCCAGAAGCGCGCCAAGCGCCAATCGTACAGCGTTTTGATCTGGAAGAAAAAGCCGAGCCAGCACCGCGCCGCCCATCGCGTGACGATGAAGATGATATCACCAATGTTGGCGGCGAATTGGGTATTGATGATGAAGATGAGGACGAGGATGAAGTAAACTTGTCGCTTGCTGCAATGGAAGCAGAATTGCGCCCGCAAGTGATGGAAACTCTTGATCTTATCTATGACACCTATTTGAAATTGCGTAAATTGCAAGATCAACAGGTTGAAAACAGCTTAACTTCTGAAAATGAAGCCTTGTCGCCAACTCAAAAGCGTCGCTTAAAAGAGCTTAAAGATCAGCTTATCAAAGCAGTTAAATCCTTGTCGCTTAACCAAAACCGTATTGAGGCACTGGTCGAGCAACTTTATGACATCAATAAGCGTCTTGTGCAAAATGAAGGTCGTTTAAAGCGTCTTGCCGATTCTCATGGTGTTCGGCATGAAGAATTTTTGAAAGCCTATCAGGGCCGTGAGCTTGATCCAGATTGGCTAAATTATGTGCTTACTTTGAAAGCGCGTGGTTGGGTAGAATTTGCTAGCCGTGAAGAGCGTCATATTCTTGAAATTCGTGGTGAAATTCAAGAACTTGCTCAAGAAACCGGTATTTCAATTGGCGAATTCCGCCGCATTGTCAATCAGGTGCAAAAAGGCGAGCGCGAAGCAACCATTGCTAAAAAGGAAATGGTCGAAGCCAATTTGCGCCTTGTGATTTCAATTGCTAAAAAATACACCAATCGTGGTTTGCAATTCCTAGACCTTATTCAAGAAGGTAATATCGGCTTGATGAAGGCGGTTGATAAGTTTGAATATCGCCGTGGTTACAAATTCTCGACCTATGCGACTTGGTGGATTAGACAGGCAATTACCCGCTCGATTGCCGATCAAGCCCGTACTATCCGTATTCCAGTGCATATGATTGAAACAATTAATAAAATTGTACGCACATCACGGCAAATGCTGCATGAAATTGGCCGCGAGCCAACACCGGAAGAATTGTCAGAAAAATTGGCAATGCCGCTTGAAAAAGTGCGCAAAGTGCTCAAAATTGCCAAGGAACCGATCTCCCTTGAAACACCCGTTGGTGATGAAGATGATTCACATCTTGGCGATTTCATTGAAGATAAAAATGCGCTCTTGCCAATTGATGCGGCTATCCAAGCTAATTTGCGCGATACAACCACGCGCGTTTTGGCGTCCTTAACCCCACGTGAAGAACGTGTATTGCGCATGCGTTTTGGTATTGGCATGAATACCGATCATACCTTGGAAGAGGTTGGACAACAATTCTCGGTTACGCGCGAACGTATCCGCCAGATTGAAGCTAAGGCATTACGTAAGTTGAAGCATCCTAGCCGTTCGCGCAAATTGCGTTCTTTCTTGGATTCATAAATTATCAAAGCTTTACAGCTTGCTAATAGTTTTGTTTAAATAAAAAGGCGGATTTACCCGCCTTTTTTTATTGTCTGCGCTTTTTTATTAAAATTCTTTGCAGCTAAACTGTTTCAAGGTTTTAAAGCCATTACTCCCATTGGAATATTGCGCAAATCAACTCCATGTCTGGTTATTGTCTTAAGTTTTCTTCATTCTCAGAATTTATATGCCTTAATAGGTAATAGGGTTGCAAGCTTTCATTGATGCCTATTTTTGCAATCATAGCCTATCATTTGTTGTTGCCCATTTTGACTGTTACGCATGAATTCATCAAGCGCTTTAAACTGGGGACAATAATAGTTCAAATGTTCTTCTGCATTTTTTTTAAGTCGTCCAGTTAGGCCGCGGATTTGTTGAGAATTTATTGAAAAATTGTCTTCTCGAACGGTCAGTGACAAAAGGCAATAATATTGTTTTTCTTTTGGGCCATTCCATAAGTAATCAGAAATACTGTTTTTAGTTTTTGGTGGTTGCAAAACCAATATTTGCGGTTGATACCATGTAATTTTTTGGGCAGTAGGTTTTATTTTATTGGCCTTATTCGTTGTTGGGTCAACTTTATCGAGCCTGTCTTTTATAGTTTCTGTTTTTGAAGGTTTCCCTAAAAGACCAATGAGTTGGCTTTCTGTGTTTAAACTTGTACAAAATTTTTCGCGATCCCAATAACGATAAAAGAGTGCGCCACTAAAAGCAGTATTTCCAGTTAAAAATATGAATATCAATGCTAGTATAAAGCTTAAACTACGCGCCATAATATCCTCGTCAAATGACTTATTGTTTTGCTAAAGTAGTAAGTCTAATATTAATTAAAATAAAGTCCAAATTATTTTGTTGCGGTAAAAACTATTTTATACAATAGAAAAGCCAAAATCTTCAAAAATCTTACGTGTTTCTGGTGATAGCAAATAATTTCCAAATTGTTGTGCAGCTTTTGTAGTTGGGTTCATTATCGCCATATAATAGTGGGAATTAACGGCAAGCGCATCGGGCAGTTCAATTAATCTAAATGCACTGTTAAGCTCACATTGTTGTTTTGCATTGCTATAATAGCCAATAATAATATCGCTTTGATGATGAATGAGGCTATCAAATAAGGTCTTTTTTAAACCAATATTGGCATCATTGATCAGTGCGCCGCCAACTAACATTTGAGCTTGCTGCAATAGCCGCTCAAATGCGCCTTTATATAGCTTTTCAAAATTTTTAAAAACTTCTAAGGCATAATCACCACCCGGATCAGCCTTTGGTGTTGATATGCCAATTTTCAAATCTGGCTGCATAAAACTTTCAATAAGATTATTTTTATCAATAGTGCTGTCCTTAAGCACAGTGCAGCATAGGCGATTATTTATAAAGTGCGATGGCTCAGTGGTTAATCCTGCTTCAAATAGGCTTTGCGGCCAGCCCTTGTTGGCAGAACAAAAAATATGGGGTCGATCGCCATTTACAATTTCTTGGTAAAGAAGGCCGGCAGGGCCAAAGCGAAATGCAAGCTGGGCATTATCAAGCTGTTGCTGCCATTTATCTTTTATTGCATTAAAGCAGCTATTGAGGCTGCCAGCTGCATAAATTTCAAGTTGTTGCTTTTGCATGATTGCACCCTTGTATATAAATAAAATTGTTATATAGTCTTACTATATAACGATAGGAATGTCTATTTATGAATAAAATTTACAAAACTTCCCATTTTAGCACGCGCTTAAAGTCGCTTACTTTAAGTGCTTTTGCACTTGTTTCATTTTCTTTAACCCCAGCTCTTGCAGAGCGACAATTTACAGATCAGCTTAATCGTAGTGTAACGCTACCAGACAAGGTTGAGCGTGTGGTGGTTTTGCAGCACCAAACTCTAGATATTTTAGTTGAGCTTGATGCCGATAAGAAAATTGTTGGTGTTTTAGATCGTTGGCCAAAGCTTATCCCGGGTCTTAATATATATGCCCCAGAATTGGATAAACTGCCAAAAGTGGGTGATTTAACCAGTGTTAATATTGAGGAAGTTGTTGGCCTTAACCCTGATGTGGTTTTTGTTACCAATTATGCACCACAAGCAATGATTGATCAAATCACCAAGGTCGGTATTCCAGTTGTTGCTATTTCCCTGTCAAAAGGCGAGGGGATTGAAGCGCCCAAATTAAACCCGACCTTTGCTGATGATGATGCGGCTTATTCAGAAGGGCTACGTGAAGGTATTAAGTTAATTGGTGCTATTGTCGATCGCGATAAACAGGCTGATGAGCTTATTCAATATGCATTTGATAAGCGTAAAATTGTTGAAGATCGCGTTGCAAATATTGCGGATAAAGACCGCGTGCGCCTTTATATGGCTAATCCGGATCTTCATACCTATGGCAGCGGAAAATATACTGGCGTTATCATGAAGCGTTCGGGCGGCACTAATGTTGCTGAAGGCGTCAAAGGTGCGGCACAAGTATCAATTGAGCAAGTGGTTTTGTGGGATCCGCAAGTGATCTTTGTTCAAGATCGTTATGCAAGTGTCGCCGATGATATTCGCAATAATCCGCAATGGAAAGAAATTTCAGCGGTGAAAAACAATAAAATCTACATCACGCCGGAATATGTAAAGCCTTGGGGTTATCCTTTACCAGAAGCTTTGGCGCTTGGCGAACTTTGGATGGCAAAAAAGCTTTATCCTGAAAAATTCGCAGATATTGATATGAATGAGGTTGTGCAGGAATATTATCAAAAATTCTATCGCCATTCCTATGATGGTGAAAACTAGAATTTAAATTACAAGAAATGCAAAAATGTTAAAATGGTAAGGTTTAAATTGTCGTGAAAATTTTTATAAATTGGCTTATTTACGCCATTCTACCTCTATCATTATTTATCATAGCATTGATGATGGGGCGATTTTTTATCGCCCCTGAAGCTATTGTAAAGACCTTAGCTGCCCATATTTTTGGGGTTGAGGTTGATGTTCCCGCCCGCGTGCAATCGATTATTATTGATACGCGCTTGCCGCGCATATTTGGCGCAATGCTAGTTGGTGCAGCCCTTGCTCTTTCAGGTAGTTGCTATCAGGGCGTGTTTCGCAATCCCTTGGTATCTTCTTTCACATTGGGCGTATCTGCTGGTGCTGGCTTTGGTGCAGCTCTTGCCATTTTACTTTTTGCCAATAATTGGATGGTGCCGCTTAGTGCCTTTGCCTTTGCCTCGCTTGCGGTTCTTTGTTGCTTTGGTATAAGTCGCCTTTACCGTTCATATAATATTTTGATTTTGATTTTAAGCGGCATTATTGTTGGTTCAGTGTTTACGGCTTTATTAGCTTTAGTAAAATACACCGCCGACCCATTTTCAAAATTACCAGTGATTGAATATTGGTTGCTTGGTTCGCTTGCTTCCATTGGCAATAGCGATGTAATCATTATTGCAACAATGATGATCCCAGCCGCATTTATTTTAATATTGTTGCGTTGGCGATTAAATATTTTAGCTATGGGTGATGAAACAGCACGCCAATTGGGCATTAATCCGGCACTTTATCGTTTTATCTATATCGCTGCTGCGACTCTTATTGCCGCTGCGGCTGTTTCTGTAAGCGGTATTATTGGCTGGGTTGGTTTGGTTATTCCTCATATTACCCGTATTATTATTGGCCCAGATTTTAGAAAGCTTATCCCCGCATCAATTGCAATTGGCGCATGCTTTTTGTTAATTATTGATAGCCTATCACGCTCGCTCACTTCGATTGAAATTCCATTAGGCATTTTAACAGCACTGGTTGGTGCGCCAATTTTTCTTATTTTATTGCGACGTAATAGCTTGGGGTGGAATTCTTAAATGTTGGAAACGCGTCATCTTTCATTTTGCTATCAAGGGCAAAAACACAATATTTTTTCCGATATTTCTATTACCGTTAAGCCAGCAGAAGTTTTAGCAGTTCTTGGCCCTAATGGTGTTGGAAAATCAACCTTTCTACGCACGCTCATAGGCTATGAAAAGGCCGCCGCTGGTGGCTCTTATCTTGGCGGCAATGCCTTAGCGCGTTTAAGCTATAAGGATATAGCGCAAAAAATTGCTTATATACCCCAACAAAGCAGTGTTTCTTTCGCGTTTTTGGTGCGCACGATTATTGAAATGGGCATTTCGCCCCATTTATCGACTTTTCAAACACCTGATACAAGTACCGGTGAAGAGGTTGAAAATGCCGCACGGCTGTTAAAAATTAGCCACCTGCTTGATAAGCCAATTAACGAGATTAGTGGCGGTGAGCAGCAACTTGTCTATATAGCGCGCGCTTTGTTGCAAAAAACGCAATTTATCATCATGGATGAGCCAACAGCCCATCTTGATTTTGCCAATCAAGCGCGATTTTTAACCCTTGTATCGCATTTGTCAAAAAATGGTATTGCGCTTATTTTTTCAACCCATATACCAGACCATGCCTATTGTGTTGCTGATAAAGTGCTATTATTGCAACCAAATGATCACCATTTTTATGGTACTGCACAAGAGGTTATGACCAACGAAAATCTTTCAAATGCTTATCAAATAGATATTGAAAGCTTTGATTATAAAAACCGACATTTATTCATTGTTGGCAATGAAGCGCGATAATTGAAGATGAAAATTGTGGCGATAGAGTATTTGGGTGAAGATGAAGCAGACGTAATAATCAGTGATGGGAATTTTTCTTGCTGTGCCTTTGCTCATCCTTTCAACCAGAATTTAGGCGACATCATATCAACGCCACTCCTACCGCTTGATGTGATAGGCTTAATGCGTGCGTGTGATAAAAACTTTTGTATAAAGCAGCATGAGCAAAATCCCCATTCCTATTACTATGATATTGTTGGAATTATTTTAATAAGCCAAAAAACTATCATGGTAAAAGTGGGAGATATTATATTTGATCTATCTGACGCAGATATTCCCAAGGATATCTGCCACGGTGAAATGGTTGAATTTACTGTTTCCCGCATAGATCTAGAGTAAATAAGTTAAAGTAGGAGGCAAAGCTAACATTCAAGCCCGGCTGATTTTCGCGCCCACCATAAAGTAAGATCAGCGCCAAGGCTTAAAAATGGCTCCGGTGGATTGCTTGATGGGCCATCAGAATTTAACAAGAAATCAATGAGCTTGTTTTTTTCACCTTTAATATGGTCAGCGAGCAAAGTACCAAGCCCCGTGGATTTGGTAAGTCCTAAGCCATTACAGCCAGAAATTGCAAAAATATTCTTATCCAAATTGCCAAAAAAGCTTTTTTGATTGCGCGTTATGGCAATGCCGCCACCCCAAAAATATTCAAATTCCACATTCCCAAGCATTGCAAAGCGATTTTTAAAGGATTGTTGAATATTTTTCTTTGCTTTTTCAAGCATGTTTTTACGTGGCAAGGCCTTTGGGTTGAATGTAACTGTATTGCGCAGCAATAAACGATTATCGACAGTGCGCCGCAACGTTGTACCGCTAGGGTCAGCTGGAATAATTCCCCAATAATCCTTGCCGCCAAGCAATTCTTGCTCATGTGTGGTTAATGGGCGCGTTAGGCCGGCATAGGTAAACATCGGTAAAATGCGGTTTTTTAAAAAACCAAATTGTGGAACAAAACAATTATTGGCTAAAATAAGATTATCAGTAATGATTTTGCCATTGGCATGATGAAGGGTTATTTGGGCACCTTTTTCAAAACCAGTAATTGGCGTATTTTCAAAAAGCTTGATATTATTTGGTAAGGAGTTGGCTAAGCCTTTTACAAGGGCAGCAGGCTGCACCAAGCGTGTGCCCTTGGTGTAAATTGCCTTTTTATAAAAACCCGTGCCAATATGATCTTGAAGCTGCGGTCCTTCAATAATTTCAAATTCTTCGCCCATTTTTTCAAGGCCACGGCTATAAGATTCTAGAATATTAACGCCTTTTGGCTCCACCGCTGCTTGATACTTGCCGGCATGGCGCAAGTCGCAGGCAATGCCATTGTCTTTAATAATGTTTTCTAACACATTAATGGCAAGAAGATTAATTTTTTGATTGATCTTGGCAACGGTCAAATCACCAATATAGTCAGGTGCTGTAACGTCATGGGGTAAATCAATCATAAAGCCAGAATTGCGGCCAGATGAGCCGAAACTAACGCTTTGCGCGTCAAGGAGTAAAATTTCATCATTTGGAAAATGCATGGCAAGTTGGCGGGCTATGGCAAGTCCAGCAACACCTGCACCAATAATAGCAAAGCGGGTTAGCGATGTACCTTGATGGCTAGGTTTTGCAGTGCGGGGGTCGCTCAAGTGAAACCATCCGCAGCTATTATCATCATTGGGCGTTGGTGTTGTCTTTAACATGATTGGCTCATTTTTGGTAAATTGCGCTATTATCAGTTAGGTAATAGGTGAAATCAAAACTAATATCTACATAAAATAGCGTATAAAAAAGGCGAGTTTAAATCACGCCTTTTATAAATTTATAGTTCTTCGCTCGCATATTCAAGCAAATCTGCCGGCTGACATTGCAAGACCATGCAAATTGCTTCAAGCGTGGAGAAACGAATGGCTTTCACCTTGCCAGATTTCAGCAAGGACAAGTTGGCTTCCGTAATGCCTATTGCTTGCGCGAGTTCATTGGAGCGCATTTTGCGTTTAGCAAGCATGACATCTAGTCTAACAATAATCGCCATGGTTAAACTGTATGCTGTTGTTCATCGGCCATTTTTTCAGCGAGCTGCATGACGTGAACCAGTGGCAACATAACAATGCCTGTTAGAATTGGAAAAAGATTGCTTGAGCCAAAGCCGACTACAATTAGTCTATCGCCATTATTGTTGAAAGCAGTCAAAGCTAGGGCCATGATAGGCTCGCTTAAAAATAAGCAAATGCCATAGGCAATAAATGCGAAGGCAACATGTTTAAATATTTGAACATGTGCTTTGGTAAATAATAACCCTTGTGCATAAAGCTTTAAAAGTTTGCGTAACAACCAAAAACCATAAAAGATTGGGGCGGAAAATAAAAGGTTTACGACGAGCGCCATTAATCTTACCGTAAATTCAGGGCCGTTAATGATGATTTCACTAGAATTTGGTAATCCCGTATTGATGCTATTCGTGGTAGAAAGCCAATCTTGAGCAATTTGAGAAAGGGGCGTAAAAACCCAATAATACACCATGAACAAAATAAATAAGACTAACATGATGTCGAGCGTAATTCGGCTTGGTTTGGTATTAATCGCATTCTTGTTTGGTTGGGTCTGGAAAGACATGATATTCTCCTATGGATGCCCTCATCTAGTAGAATATCATATTTTTATCGATAAACAATAATTATTATTTATTTTACGAAAAATTTTTATAGGTCATGTGGTAGGCAAACCATTTTTTTCTATGATTTTGTTCTTATATCTAAGTTCAAAATGACTGAAATGAACTTGGGGTAGCTCTTTTGGTAAAACGGGGGAAGATATAAAGAGTATGTTGGACGTATCTTATGTTAAAAGCAGCGCGGAAGGTTGCAGATTTGATATTGCTTCTTTGTATAGTGAAAGCTGCTTTTGCTTGAGGAGAAGTAATTGTTTAGTGGGTAAATGGTGTTTGCAATCAAGCTTAGAACCATTGCATTGCGCGACAGACAAATAAAAAAGGCCGGATAAATCCGACCTTTCTAAAAAAGCAATTAATCTTTTAAAAGATTAAGCAGCTGTAAGGTTACAAGCTGACATTTTGCCTGAACGCTTGTCGCGCTGTAATTCGAAGCCAATTTTCTGGCCTTCATCAAGCTTACGAAGACCTGATTGTTCAACAGCTGAAATGTGAACAAATACATCTGCGCCACCATCATCTGGTTGAATGAAGCCGAAACCCTTGGTTGAATTAAACCATTTAACTGTGCCTGTGGTCATAATAAACCCTTTCATAGCAATAGAAGATATTGCGGAAACCGCATGTTTTGGCGAAGTTTTTGAGAGGGAGAATTAAAGGCATAGTTTTAGGCGCAGAAATTATAGCTCATATAAAAAGTTCGTTGTGTTGCACAATAATTGAAATTCAAATCATTGTCAAACAAGATATTTATTTAATATCAAATTAAATATATTATATAATCTATAAAAATAATTTTAAAAATATTACTATATTTTTAATTTTGTTTTTGTATTTATTAGTAAAAGCTTAAAATGTAAAAATAATTAAATTTATGTTCCTAGCTCCCAAATAAAGCACCTATAAAAATATACATATAGATGCTTTATTGTTTTTTTAAAAAATTATATACTATTGGCTAAGCTTTAGCGATAAACAATGCCACCATCGGTTAGTATGGATTGGCCGGTGATATAATCTGAATCGCTACTTGCTAAAAATGATACGAGATTCGCCACATCATCAGGAGTTTGAGCCCGCCCCAAGGCAATGCCTTCGACATATTTTTTATAAGTGGCGCCAACCGGTGCGCCAGTAAGGTCGGCAAAGCGTTGGTCTATCTCTGCCCACATATCGGTGCCTACAATGCCAGGGCAATAGGAGTTTACGGTAATGCCAGATCGCGCATATTCTTTGGCGGCAGATTGGGTGAGCGCGCGAACAGCAAATTTGGTTGCAGAATATGCCCCAAGCATTTCAAATCCATCATGGCCAGCAATAGAGGAGGCATTAATGATTTTACCCTTTTGTTTACGGGAAATGAATTTTTTTGCAGCCGCTTGAATGCCCCATAATACACCTTCGACATTAATGCGTAGGATGCGCTCAACTTCTTGTTCAGTGATATCAGCAATTGGGGTTACTTGCGCGATGCCGGCATTATTGACAATAACATCAAAGCCACCAAGTTCGCTTTCTGCTTTGTCGATTGCTGCATAAATGTTATCACGATTAGAAACATCAGCCGTTATCGCAATGGCCTTTTTACCTAATGCTTCAACTTCCTTAGCGACTTCAGCAATTTTGTCGGCCTTTAGATCAACAAGGGCAAGATTAAAGCCATCTTTTGCTAAGCGTAAAGCAATCGCTCGGCCAATTCCTTGACCTGCACCAGTAACAAATGCAACTTTCGATTTATCTGTCATGTTATTTCCCTTTACTGTTGTTGAAATGAATAGATCTAATTTTTAAGTGACGCTTATGGTGCAAAATTTTAAAGTTCTTTACTCCCCATGAAAACACCATATTATTCGGTCATTCATTGCATTATTCATACAATTGAACAGCAAAACTGAAAAACCTTATAATAGACATAGGTGGAGGCAGATTTAATTGTAAGGGAGGTGAAAAAATAAATCGTATTTTCAATGATTTAGTATATTAAGTGATTTAAATATTGTTTTTTAGCATCGCCAACTCTTTGGTAACTATCTTAACTTATTTGATAGTTTAAAATTTATTGATTAAGTGGTTTGTTATAAGTGTCATTTTTGTTGAATATGATATCGCGTATTGGCAAGGATAATTTTTTTGAAAATGAAAAAAGGCGTATGTGATGAGTAAGGATAGCATCATTGTGGATGATCACCAAAGGCCACGAGAGGCTGAATTTTGTGGAAATAGGTTCGCATTTTTGGCGCTGATTTTCATTATTGGGTATTTCTTATTTGAAGCGCTATTTGTAAGCTTTATTTCAAATGGTGCAGGCCTTGATGATGCAGAGCAATTAGCCAATATCAGTTTTTTTGATTGGGGTTATGGTGGTTCACAGCCGCCGCTTTATACATGGCTTTTAATTGGTCTCACATCAGTTTTCGGCACGCATTTTATTGTTCTGCAATTCGTTAAATTTACTATTCTTGCTAGCCTTTTTTTATCCGTCTATTTTGGGTTGCGCAATTTAAAAGTGCAGCCATTAGTTGCTGCAAGTGCAATGCTTGGTATATTTTTATTGCCGCAAATTGCTTGGGAATCACAGCGTGCTTTGTCTCATTCAGTGCTTGGCACCGCAAGTTGTGGTTGGGTGTTTTGGGCGATGACGCGATATTTTCAACGCCAAAGCATTATTAATGCAATTTTAGTTGGTTGTTGTATTGCTATATCAGTCCTTGGTAAATTTAATGATATTATCTTTATTGTTGCAATTTTGATGGCTTTTTTAAGCTTCGCACAGGGTAGGAAATGGCTTTTTCAGCTAAAAACGGTTTTGATTTTTATGACCGCAGCAATATTATTATTTAAGCCATTAAGCTGGATTTTAAACCATTTTCATGCAACGTTAGAGCGTTCAAATAAATTTGGCGTAGTTAGTCAACATAGTTTTATTGTGAAACGCTTTTTAGGTGCAGAGGAGCTCATCCATGCCGTTCTTGCCTTTGGTGGGTTGGCTTTTATCGTTGCGCTGGTTGTTTATCTTTTTAATACACCCACACAAAAAGGGCGTGATTATACGGAAACAGAAAAATTTGCGGTAAAGTTTATCGGCAGGGTTTTGGCTTTTGGCTTATTGATTGTCTTCATTTCAATAATTTTAAGTGGCGCTACACAGGTTAAAGATCGATGGATGCAGCCAGTTCTCATTCTTTGCCCTGCTTATTTCGCTCTTGTGCTTTTTTATTATACTCGGAAAAATCGTGCCTTAATATCATATGGGGTTTGTGGTATCATTGTAGCACTTGTTGTGCCAATTGTTTTGTTTTTTGCTCTTCATATGGGAAGCGGTCGACATTTGCCACTAGGTTTGCTTGACTATAATCAATTATATGAGACAATTGAAAAGGAAGGCCCAATTGCAACGATTGTGTCGCCTAATACGAAATATGCAGGCAATTTACGACTTTATAATCCCGACATGAAAGTCGTTCATAATGAGACGGTGAATGCTGAGCAGCGCTTACAATTTCCGCTATTAATACTTGATGATAAAGATGCCGATAAACTGAAAGATCCAGTAGCATATGGAGAAGCGTTTAAAGGTTCTTTGGGGGAATATATTTATCATTTAACCTATAAAGCAGGTCTTAAAGCTAAGACGATTAAAATCGCCTATAAAGGACATCCCGATCAGTTCAAAATATTTAGGTACTTTTATATTCCATAAGTTTTTTGATTTAGCGGTGGCAGTGTTTTTTTAAAGGGTAGAAAATGAAAGACTGGTCAGCCAATCAATATTTAATGTTTAATGATGAGCGAAGCCGGCCAGCGCGCGATCTCATCAGTGCGATTTCCAGGCATGATGAAATAGCAATAAAAAATATTGTTGATATTGGTTGCGGGCCGGGCAATTCTACCGAGCTATTGCAGTATTATTGGCCAAAGGCGAGAATATCTGGGTTTGATAATTCGCCTGATATGATTGCCAAGGCTAAAAGTCGGCTGCCTCAAATTCATTTTGAAATAGGCGATATTGAAAGCTGGAATGTGCCGCTAGATACTGACTTACTTTTTTCCAATGCGGTGTTTCAATGGTTGCCTAATCATATAGCGCAATTACAACGCCTATCTGGTGAAATGAAAAATGGTGCCATTCTTGCCGTTCAAATGCCAGATAACTTAAATGAACCAATCCATCAGGCGATGATTGATGTCGCACAAGATCCGCGTTGGTGTAGTCGCATTGGTAATATTGCACGCGACAAATTAGAAGATACTGGTGTTTATTATGATGCTTTGGCGCCTTTAGCATGTCACATTGATCTTTGGCATAGTATTTACAATCATGTTATGGACGGACACCAAGCAATTGTTGATTGGGTAAAGGGTGCAGCCCTGCGCCCTTTCTTAGCGCCATTGAATGATACTGAAAAAGAAATATTTTTAATTTTTTATCTTGATCGGATAAAAAAATCCTATCCTGTGCAAAAGGATGGCAAGATCTTACTGCGCTTTCCTCGCTTTTTTATTGTGCTTAAGAAGTAAAAGGTTTTGACTAAAATGTTTAGAAAATTATTGGCATTGGTCACTTTATTAGCCCTATTTGGATTTAGCAATTTTGCTTTCGCTCAAAATATGATGTGCGGCAAAGATTTGCGTGATACGTTTGATGCGCAAACCTTGCAACAGATAGAAGAAGCCGCTAGCAAAATTAAAAATGGCGATAGCCGTTTTTGGAAAATTGAAAAAGACGGCATTGAGCCATCGTATTTATTGGGCACAATGCATGCTGGTGATGCCAGAATTGTCAAGATGACATCTGCTGAACAGGCAGCCTTTGATAAATCATCGCGGGTAGCTTTGGAGTTGATTGATATAGGCGATGAAACCGGCGGTAATCTGCTTAATACTATTCTGGCAAATAGTAAGTTGCTAATGTATGAGGGAGATAATAGTGTTAAGGCGCAAATGACAGAGGAGCAATTTCAAAAGTTTGATGCCGCCTTAAGGCAACGCGGTATTGCCTATTCTACAGTCAATCATATGCGGCCTTGGTTTTTTACCATGCTTTTTATCTTGCCTGACTGTCCGCAAACAGGTGGTGTGGCTTTCGATGCGCAAATTGAACTAAATGCGCAACATGCTGGTAAAGAATTACTTGGCCTTGAAACGATAGAAGAGCAATTGGTGGCTTTGTCATCCTTGCCGGAGCGCGTATCTATTGCAGCAATTATAGAAGCTATTGAAAATAAAGATCTCTTAAAAGATATTTTTACCACGATGGGTGAGCTTTATGTTGAGGGGAAAATATCGATGATCAATTCTCTATCAGACTATTTGGATGAAGAGGGGCTAACGGTTGCCAATATGCACGAATATGAAGCCGTTTTGATCGATAAGCGCAACGCTGTGATGGCGCAACGCGCCGAACCATTGCTTAAAAGTGGTAATAGCTTTATTGCTGTTGGAGCTATGCATCTTATTGGAGATACAGGATTGGTGGAAGCTTTTCGAAAAATGGGTTATCAAGTGACTGCTTTGAAATAGCCAATGCTTAGGTTATTAGCTTAAATAATAGAAATATGATATTGTAAAAAATGGCTAGGGTTCTTTAGCCACTGTTTTCGGGGCTTAATATTTGTAACCGCTTTGGAGTTTTTTAAGTAAGAGCGTGATAATCTTTGCTTGATATTAGAGAGGCAGGAAGTTATTAGAATAAATATAAATTAAATTTCAGTGGTATGGGTTGGACGTAATATGGACGCGCAAGAGCGGGAAAGTATGGAATTTGATGTTGTCATTGTTGGGGCAGGGCCAGCTGGTCTTGCGGCATCAATACGTTTAAAACAAATCAATCCTGATCTTAATATTGTTGTTCTTGAAAAAGGCGCTGAAGTTGGTGCCCATATTCTTTCTGGCGCGGTAGTTGATCCTATTGGTATCGATGCGCTGCTGCCCAATTGGCGTGAAGATGCGAGCCACCCTTTTAAAACTGCGGTAACTGATGATGTGTTTTTTGATTTAACCGCAACTAAGGCAAAGACAGTACCAGCATTTATGTTGCCAAAGCTTACTTCTAATCACGGTAATTATATCGTATCGCTAGGTAATGTTTGTCGCTGGCTTGCTGAGCAGGCTGAAGCACTAGGCGTTGATATTTATCCCGGCTTTGCTGCTGTTGATGTTGTTTTTGATGATAATGGCGCCGTCAAAGGTGTAATTACTGGTGATATGGGAATTGAGCGCGATGGTACTCAAGGGCCTAATTATACGCCTGGCATGGCATTGCTCGGCAAATATGTATTAATTGGCGAAGGCGCGCGCGGCTCTTTAGCTAAGCGATTGATTAGCCATTTTGATCTTCAGCAGGGGCGTGATCCGCAAAAATTTGGCATTGGCATTAAAGAGCTTTGGGAAGTTGCCCCTGAAAAGCATAAGGCAGGGCTCGTGCAGCATAGTGCTGGGTGGCCATTGGATAATCAAACCGGTGGCGGATCTTTTCTGTATCATTTGGAAGATAATCAGGTGGCAGTTGGCTTTGTCGTCCACCTTAATTATAAAAACCCTTATTTGTCACCCTTTGAAGAATTCCAGCGTTTTAAAACCCACCCAGCCATTGCACCACTTTTTGAAGGTGCTAAGCGTATTGCTTATGGCGCACGCGTTATTACCGAAGGTGGCTGGCAATCCGTGCCAAAGCTGACTTTTGCGGGCGGCGCACTTATTGGCTGTTCTGCCGGATTTGTAAATGTGCCGCGCATTAAAGGTTCGCATAATGCTGTATTATCGGGGCTTTATGCTGCTAATCATATTGCACAAGCAATAGCTGAAGGTAGGGCACAGGACGAAGTTGTAGAAATTGAAAATGAATGGCGGCAAAGTGCAATAGGTAAGGATCTTTATCCTGTGCGCAATTTTAAGCCGCTTTGGTCAAAATTTGGTAGCAAGCTTGGGGTTGCGCTGGGTGGTTTTGATTTGTGGTGCCAGCAATTATTAAAATTTTCAATTTTTGGCACGCTGTCACACGGCAAGGCTGATTATGCTTGTTTAGAGCCTGCCGAAAAGCACCAAAAAATCGACTATCCAAAGCCTGATAATGTGTTGACTTTTGATCGCTTGTCTTCAGTCTTTTTGTCCAATACCAATCATGAGGAAGATCAGCCTTGCCATTTAAAATTGGCATCATTGGACGTGCAAGAAGCGTCTGAATTGAGCAAATATGCAGGCCCATCAACGCGCTATTGTCCTGCCGGTGTTTATGAATGGGTGGAAAAAGATGGTAAGGAAACCTATGTCATTAATGCCCAAAATTGTGTGCATTGCAAAACTTGTGATATCAAAGATCCAAATCAAAATATTAACTGGACATGTCCGCAAGGCGGTGAAGGGCCAGTTTATCCTAATATGTAAGTTTTAATGGATCAAGTTGCTGACGTTAGACAGGGGAAGCGTTTTGGGTGATCACCTGGAACTATCCATCACTTTTTCAAATATACCGCTTTGTTTGTAATGCGTGATATGTTTAAGATTCTTAAATCTCGCCGATGTTTTTTTAAAAACTATATAGCTTTGCGCTTAAATGCTTAAAATAAAAATCTCTGTTTGCATATTCAGTAATATATTTGTGATTGCTTGCATATTAGAATAATTAAATGTGAACCAATTTCCTGCTAAAATTGCAGAGCTTTGTCTTGCTTTTTAAGCAATATGCTCAAATTGTGTTCTTACTTTAATTGGGCTCGTTTGTGATAGTTATAGACATATTATTGATTTTATTTAATGAATAGTATTTTAAAAAGGTTTACTGTTATTTTTTTTGTTTGGATTCCTAAAATTTGCTTAAAATATGGCTAAAATTAGTAAAGCATTTTTTGCAGGTTTTTACTTTCAATTTGTTAAACATTGTTATTTGCAATTTATTTTTTTTGAGATTAACCAGTACTCATTAAAGTGTTTTACTTGTCATAGGTATTTTAAATTAAACTTGTCAAATATAGTTATGTTTTTTGTTTGGGCTTGATGGTAGTTGAGCGAAATTAAATTAATACGGGCTGCTGATTGCTTGAAAAAATGTCTAACGGGTTTGGTTTAACATAAAAGTGATGTGCATTTTAATCACTAGCGAATTCGGGCAAATTGTCTTTTGTAAGTGCTGCGCTAGGTAACAATAATAAACATCTTATCTGAAATAATTAGCATTTTGGTGTGATGTAAAAATTCAAATTCATATTTATATGCATAAGGGCGTTATTATGAAAAAAATTAAAACTCTCATTCTTTCTAGTGTTTTCTCTCTCTCATTGGTTTGTGTAGCTTCTGCTGGCGTGCATTGGGGCTATGAAGGAGCCGAGGGACCTGAATATTGGGGTGATTTGGCGCCAGAATACGCACAATGTAAGATTGGTAAAAATCAGTCGCCGATTGATATTCAAGAAATTCATGAAAGTAGCGAAAAAAACCCAATTAAGATCCATTATGAAATTACTGCTGATGAATTGGTAAATAATGGTCATACAATTCAAGTTTCCCCAAAAAATGCTGATGATTATTTGACTTTCAAGGGTGAAAAATACTTCCTTAAGCAATTCCATTTCCACGTACCAAGTGAAAATACAATTTTGAAGCGTTCCTTCCCATTGGAAGCACATTTTGTGCATGCTACGAAAGAAGGTAAATTGCTTGTTCTAGCCGTAATGTTCAATGAAGGTGAAGAAAGTAAATCATTTAAACAAATTCTCTCTAGCATTCCTGAAGAACACGACAAAACTGTTGATGTTGGTGAGGAAATTGATTTGGATGATATGATCCCAAATACGGAACATTATTATCATTTCGATGGTTCTTTAACGACACCTCCTTGCAGTGAAGGTGTAACTTGGATCGTGCTTAAAGATACTAAAACAATCGGAAAAGACCAGGTTGAAGCTTTAGCAAAAATCTTAAAGCATCATAATAATCGTCCTATTCAACCTTTGAATGATCGTAAGGTTGATGAAAACTAATTAGTTTTATCTTTATAAATAATGACTTGACGTGGCGGAATGAAAATTCATTCCGCCATTTTTTTATATTGAATAAAATTATAGATAAAATTAAAATAAATATACTATATTGATTTAATTTGTCTGATTAGTGTAAGATGTAAGTGAGAATCATGCAAAATTATAGATAAAATAGAGATTAATATGAAAACAGCGCTTTCTACACTATCGCTCACCCAAATTAGCCTTAAACATGTTGTGGCTTTTGTTGCTGGTTTGGCGGCACTTATTATTTCATCAAAAATTCAAATTCCATTTTGGCCAATTCCAATGTCTATGCAGGTAGCTGTCGTCTTTTCATTGGGTTTATTAGGGGGTGGGCGTTATGCATTTTTGACATTAATGGCATTTTTAACTATTGGTGCAGCTGGATTTCCAGTCTTTGCCAATTCACCGGAGCGAGGGCTAGGTCTTGCCTATATTCTTGGTCCAAGCGGTGGTTATCTTATTGGTTTTGTTATTGCTGGTACGCTTATCGGCTATATGCGTAACTTGTCCCTATACAAAGTCATATTAGGTGCAATTGCACTATTATTGGTTATCTATTTTTTGGGCACCTTATGGCTTTCTCTTTATGTGCCAGCTAACCAATTGCTATATGTTGGTGTATTTCCTTTTGTTTTGAGTGATTTTTTAAAGCTTACTTTGGCTATTGGACTTTGGTATGGTGTAAAAAATATTAAGGTGCGAAGCAAATGAGCAACTATACTGCAAGTTTGCGCTATGATTGGACAATAGCAGAAATTGAAGCACTTTATTGCCTGCCTTTACTGGAGCTTTTGAGTAAGGCAAATGATGTACACCGCCAATATCATCCAAAAGCCGAAATACAGATGGCGAGCCTTTTGTCGATTAAAACCGGCGGTTGTCCTGAAAATTGCGCTTATTGTTCGCAATCTGCACATCATAAGGAAACCGAACTTACTCGTGATAAGTTAATGCAGCCACAAAAAGTAATAGAGCTCGCACTGTTAGCCAAACAAGCAGGCGCATCGCGATTTTGCTTAGCAGCAGCTTGGCGGCAAGTCAAAGATGGTCCTGAATTTGACGCAGTGCTTGAAATGGTGCGAGGCATTCGGCATTTGGGCATGGAGGCTTGCGTCACGCTTGGTATGTTAAAGCCCCATCATGCAAAAAAATTGAAACAGGCCGGCCTTACTGCTTATAATCATAATATTGATACAAGTCCGCAATTTTATAGCAATATTATTACCACCAGAACATTTGACGACCGTTTGCAAACCTTACAATATTTGCGTGATGAACAAATTGAACTTTGCTGCGGCGGGATTATTGGTCTTGGCGAAACTATAAAAGATCGCTCTTCGATGTTGCAGGTATTAGCACGGCTTTATCCGCACCCTGAAAGCGTGCCGATAAATGCATTAGTGCCTATTATCGGCACGCCTTTGCAAAATCAAAAAACAGTGGATTCGCTTGAGCATATTCGCATGATTGCAACGGCGCGGATCATTATGCCAAAGTCTGTCATTCGTCTAGCGGCAGGTCGCTCGTTACTTAATAAAGAGGCACAAATCTTATGCTTTCTTGCTGGGGCAAATTCGCTTTTTTATGGCGAGAAACTTTTGACAACACCTAATAATCAAGAAGACGAGGATCGGGGTTTCTTAAAAGCACTGGCGGCGATTAAACCGAAAGCGCAAGCATTGGTCTAAAAGGTAGGAGAGTTTTTATGAAGTAAAATATTAAAACCTTCTGCCCTTTATTATGGCGGTTTCAACTTTATCCTCTTTAGGTGTTGGCTTTGGCATTAAATAATCTTAAGCCTTACACACTTCATAGCAAGATAAAGGATTATATGTCCTTCATTCTGGTAGGCGAAAAATATCAGTAGGGTTGGCGCGGCTTATTTGCCGTTGCAGGCCGTGAAGCATATTATAAGGATTTGGCTGGTAGTGTCCGTGTCAATTTAAATGCCAGTGATAAATTATCCCTTTGGTTAATAGTTGGCTATAAATCTGAAGCTATCATTATCGTATTGATAATTCCTATCAACCATGCATCATTGATGGAGAATTATTTATTGGCATTTTATTGCCTTAATGAAAGAATTTATAGCGATTGGGGGCAAATGGTCGATATAGAGGATCGGTGCATATAAGATTGATGAAAAACGTCTTTTAAATTATGATGGGGCAAATAGCTTCGCGACATTGGCCAATCTCATATATAAAACTGTGCCAAACTTACTCATCAATCCAGTAATTAATTATATTTCTTGGGAAAACAATCACCACTTGCATAATTATGTAGTTTTAATGAAAGGTAAAAGTGCCTTTCACTGCATGTTAAAGATGCAACGCTTTTTTACGCAATTAGTTTCAAATAAAGCGGGTAATGGTTTTTGAATAGTATTATCCGCTTTATTATGTTTTAATTTATTTGCCTATTTGGGTGCATGTTTGGCTAAAATACGCTGCAATGTCCGCCGATGCATATTAAGGCGGCGTGCGGTTTCAGACACATTACGGTCGCACATTTCATAAACCCGTTGAATATGTTCCCAGCGCACACGATCTGCTGACATTGGATTTTCTGGAATGGTTGCCTTTTGTCCCGGCAATCGGGTCAAGGCTTCAAAAACTTCATCAGCATCAGCGGGCTTAGCCAAATAATCAATTGCCCCCAGTTTAACTGCATTAACTGCAGAAGCAATATTGCCAAAGCCGGTTAAAACAATAACCCGTGTTTGGGCGCTGTAATTGCGCATTTCCTCGATAACGTCCATACCGTTACCGTCAGTTAACTTGAGATCGATAACTGCAAAATCTGGTGCCGCATTGGCGTGAAGCATGGTAATGGCGTCACGAACAGTTTCAACTGCGGTAACGATAAAACCACGGGCTTCCATGGCTCGTGCCAATCTTTGTAAAAAAGGACGATCATCATCTACTAAGAGGAGTGTTTTTCCAACAACCAAGTTTTCTTCTTCTTGGTCTTCCCGCATATTTATATCCATCTCTTACCCAATAAAACTTGTGTCGTTTTATGCACAAGCTAAAAAAGTTGTTGCCTATGCCCCTTTATCGCCAAGACTTGTTTCTGTGTCAAACCTTAAAATTAAAACTGCTTTAGTTAAAGCTTTTAAATGTTATAAAATGTTGATTAATGTTTTTTAGTCTGTGTATTTTAATATTATCATCAATGATATCGATCATTGATGATTTAAATGTTTCAATCATATAGCCGATCAACTCAATGCTGATCGTGGCCATAAAATTTTGATTTCGGCACCAAGTGCAGAGTCTGGATTATTTCGAAATTCAAGCATAGCGCCTGAGCGTTCAAGCAAGGTTTTGGCAATAAATAAACCAAGACCAAGGCCTCCACCATGGCTATCAGTTTCGCGGCTGGTGGTATATGGCTCGCCAATACGGTCAATAATATGAGGTGGAAAGCCCATGCCGTCATCGGTAATAATGATCTCTACGTCTTTATTAGTCCATTTATAATTGATGATAACTCTGCTGCGGGCAAAATCCACCGCATTTTCAACTAAGTTGCCAATACCATATAAAATACCAGGGTTGCGGGCAATTTCAGGCTCCTTATCGTTAGAGCCAATATTGGTTACTATAATATCAATGTCAAAGTCACGCAGTGGTGCTACAGCTTCCTCAATTGCTGAGGTAAGTTTTAATACAGCAAAATGATCTGGGGTTTCAGTCGAGAGGCTAGTAAGGCGCTGCAATATTTCACGGCATCTTTGGCTTTGGCTAATAAGTAGTGCAACATCTTCTTGCACTGTTGCATCATTTTTTAATTGAATACTTAATTCTTTGGCGACGAGCTGAATGGTTGCAAGCGGTGTGCCAAGCTCATGGGCCGCCGCCGCCGCAATGCCATCTAAAGCCGAAAGGTGCTTTTCTTGTAATAAAATTAGCTCTGTATCCGTCAATGCATCGGCAAGTTTGCGCGCTTCTTCGGCAACGCGGAAGGAGTAAAAAGTGGTAAAAGTTAATGATGATATGATAGCTGCCCAAACGCCCACAATGAACAATGGTGGTAATTCTAATGCTGTTCCTTGGTACCAAGGTAAGGGTAGGTATTTGACAGCTAAAAGCGTTGCGCAGCCTATGACAAAAAGGTTGAGTAAGACGATAAAGCGCACTTCAAGAGAAGTTGCAGCAAGAGCTGCAGGGGCGATCATCAATACAGAAAATGGATTTTGCAAACCGCCAGTAAAAAATAATAAAATCGATAATAATGCAATATCAAGTCCTAATAATAAGGTCGTGCCTATTGGAGATAAACGATGATTGGGTGGATAATAAAAATTGAGAAAAATATTGACCAATGCCGAAAAAGCGATTGTCACCATTGCTGCCCTTAAGGGTAGGGGAAAGCCAAAATAAAGGGCAACAAACAACACTGAAGATGTTTGGCAAATGATAGCAAGCCATCTTATGCGGACAAGAGTAACAAGGCGTAAAAGGCGAGAATGATTGGATGCGCGTTCAAAAATTTGACTATACATGGCTGCCTTAACCCCTTACATGAATATGTTCATAGACGGTATTCTATTTGCCTTTGTCAAGAGACTAGCAAAGCCGCTATCAAATATGGTCGAATTTTCTACTAAAAAACGCCGAATAAATTAGGCATGGAAAATAAATTATAAAGAGAGCATTTAATAAGGCTAAGGAATCGCATAATCTTGAATTATTATAAATTATTGGGTTGGTACATTTTAACAAGGTATTCGTAAACCCACTAGCTTCAAATCTAAAGTGCAAGCTGAAGCGCAAATATCAAATTAATGGAGTAGACAATGAAAACACGTGCTGCAGTTGCTTGGGAAGCTAAAAAACCCCTTACCATTGAAACCATCGAGATTGGTGGGCCAAAGGCTGGTGAGGTTCTTGTCGAGATTATGGCAACAGGCGTTTGCCATACCGATGCTTATACGCTTTCTGGGCTTGATTCTGAAGGACGGTTCCCAGCCATTCTTGGTCATGAAGGCGCTGGTATTGTGCGCGAAATTGGTGCAGGTGTCACATCAGTAAAAGTGGGCGATCATGTTATCCCACTTTATACGCCGGAATGCCGTGGCTGCAAAACTTGCCTTTCGCAACGCTCAAACCTTTGCACATCAATTCGCTCTACCCAAGGTTTGGGGCTAATGCCTGATGAAACATCGCGCTTTTCTTGTGATGGCGGTGAAATTTTTCATTATATGGGGTGCTCAACTTTTTCTAATTTTACCGTTTTGCCAGAAATAGCCGTTGCAAAAGTGCGTGAAGATGCGCCTTTTGACAAGATTTGCTATATTGGTTGCGGCGTTACCACTGGTATTGGCGCGGTTGTTTATACAGGTAAGGTTTGGCCAGGAGCCAATGTTGTGGTCTTTGGGCTTGGCGGCATTGGTCTTAACGTCATTCAAGGTGCGCGTATGGTTGGCGCCGATAAAATTATTGGTGTTGATTTAAATCCATCAAAAGTTGAGCTTGCTAAAAAATTTGGCATGACCCATTTTATCAACCCTAATGATGTTGGCCGCGATAAGGTGGTTGAAGCTATTCAAGATATTACCGGCGGCGGCGCAGATTTTTCTTTTGAGTGTATCGGCAATGTTCATACTATGCGCCAAGCATTGGAATGTTGTCATCGCGGCTGGGGTGAAGCTATTATTATTGGCGTTGCGCCATCAGGTTCAGAAATTTCAACTCGCCCTTTCCAATTAGTGACGGGGCGCGTGTGGAAAGGTTCAGCCTTTGGTGGTGCAAGAGGGCGCACCGATGTGCCAAAGATTGTTGATTGGTATATGGAAGGCAAGATTGATATTGACAGTCTTATCACGCATACCATGCCGCTTGATGAGATTAATACCGCTTTTGACCTGATGCATGAAGGAAAATCAATCCGCTCGGTTATTCTTTATTAAAAATTCTATTGCCCAAAATATAAAAAGGTAAGCCAGATGGAAATAGTTTCACAAGCCCTTAGCTTTGGTGGTATTCAAGGCGTCTATCGGCATAAGTCTTTGGTTAATCATTGCGATATGACTTTTGCTTTATTTATGCCGCCACAAACTAAAAATTCTAAAGTCAAGGTGCCTTTGTTATGGTTTCTATCAGGGCTTACCTGCAGCCACCAAAATGTTATGGACAAGGGCGAATATCGGCGTTTGGCCGCCGAGCTTGGGGTTGCAATAATTTGCCCTGATACCAGTCCGCGTGGTGATGATGTGCCCGATGAACCTTATAATTGGCAATTTGGTAAGGGCGCTGGTTTTTATGTTGATGCGCTAGAGACGCCTTTTACCAAAAACTATAATATGTATTCCTATATTGTCGAGGAATTGCCTGCATTCGTTGCAGAAAATTTTGCTATTGATATGCATCATCAATCAATTATGGGACACTCAATGGGTGGCCATGGCGCGATGATGATTGCACTTAAAAACCCTTTGCGTTTTAAGTCGGTTTCAGCTTTTGCGCCGATCGTTAACCCGTCAACCTCTGATTGGTCTATTGGCGCTTTTAAAAAATACCTTGGAGAGGACAGTGCAAAATGGCGGAGCTATGATAGTGTATGCTTGATTGAAGATGGCGCGCGGCTCGATAATTTGCTGATCGATCAAGGCAGTAAAGATAGCTTTCTTGAAAAAGGTTTGAAGCCGAAATTATTGCTTGAAGCATGTGAAAAGGCAAATATGCCACTTACTTTAAACATGCGTGAAGGCTATGACCATTCATATTTCTTCATTTCAACTTTTATGGATAATCATTTACGTTATCATTTTAACTTTTTAAATTCGTAGTCGTTTTTTCAAGCCTAAAAGCTAAAATTTTTCTTGGTGGTAAAAATTGAAAAATATGCTATAGGCAAGAAATAATTTTCAAAAAAACAGGATTAGCGCAAACCATGGGTTTCAAATGTGGTATTGTTGGCTTGCCAAATGTTGGCAAATCAACCCTTTTCAATGCTTTAACCAAAACAGCAGCGGCTCAGGCCGCCAATTATCCTTTTTGCACCATTGAGCCAAACACTGGCGAAGTTGCTGTGCCAGATCCACGGATGCGCCAAATTGCTGCTATTGCTGGTTCAAAGGAAATCATTCCAACTCGGATTAATTTCGTAGATATTGCGGGCCTTGTTCGCGGTGCATCCAAGGGCGAAGGTCTTGGTAACCAGTTTCTTGCCAATATTCGTGAAGTCGATGCGATTGTTCATGTGCTGCGCTGCTTTGAAGATGATGATATTACCCATGTTGAGGGGCGTATTGATCCTGTATCTGATGCGGCAACGGTTGAAACAGAATTGATGCTTTCCGATCTTGAAAGCCTAGAGCGCCGTGTCGCGGCAATGCGCAAAAAAGCAGCAAGCAAAGATAAAGAAGCATTAAGTGTTTTGCCTATGATGGAAGAAGCATTAACGCTTTTACAAGAGGGTAAACCTGTTCGCTTGCTCTTGAAGGGTATTGCTGCTGATGATCGCGCAATTCTTGATGGCCTTAATCTTTTAACTTCAAAACCAGTGCTTTATGTCTGCAATGTTGCAGAAAGCGATGCGGCGACAGGTAATGAGTTTTCTAAAGCCGTTGATGAAATGGCTAAGGAGCAAGGGGCGGAATCGGTGATTATTTCTGCGGCGATTGAAGCAGAAGTTGCCCAATTGCCTGATGAAGAAGCTGGTGAATATTTGGATGCTATGGGCTTGACCGAGCCAGGGCTTGATCGCCTTATCCGTGCTGGTTATCATCTACTGGATCTCATCACCTATTTTACTTGTGGCCCAAAAGAAACTCGTGCTTGGACAATTAAACGCGGTACTAAAGCACCGCAAGCAGCTGGTGTTATCCATAGTGATTTTGAACGCGGCTTCATTCGTGCGCAAACCATTGCCTTTAATGATTATGTAACCCTTGGTGGTGAAGTACCAGCAAAAGAAGCCGGTAAAGCGCGTGATGAGGGTAAGGAATATGTGGTACAGGACGGCGATGTCATGCTGTTCCGCCATAATACTTAAATACTTTCAATCAACACGCCTTTGATGAAATCAAAGGCGTGTTGTATTGTCAAATAAAGGTCATAAGTCTTTAATGCCAATGACATAAAACAATGGCACTGCCTTTTATCAAATAGCACTAAGCCTTTTTGCATCTTTTCATTGCAGCTGGCTTAAATATGCAAGATAAAGAGGCAGCAATGACATTAAAAAGACGGCAATTTTTAATTGGATCAGTTCTTGGTTCAACTTTAGCAAGTAGCCTTGTTTCAAAGGTAAGTTTTGCACAAAATAAGCCAAATATTCCCGAAAGTAGTAGTTCTTCTTCAGCACAAAATTGGGTTGATCTTTATGACGTAGATCGTTCACTTGCCAATTTGGAAAATGCCTATTGGGGCATTATGGCAAAGCCAGTGCTTGAACGCTTTATTGAAGAAACAAAACGCGTTAATTTTCAAAATACAATCTATGCTCGCTCAAGTTTTGGTGCAGATATGAAAGCATCATTACAATCGGTAGCGGAACTGGCTGGGGTTGGCGATGATGAAATTGCTTTCACACGCGGCGCAACAGAGGCGCTGCAAATTTTAATTTCAGGCTATAATAAGTTAGAGCCAGGCGACGAAGTACTTTATAGCGACCTTGATTATGACTCTATGCAATATGCTTTTAATTGGCTTCAGCAAAGGCGCGGCGTTAGTGTTAAGCGCTTTGCTATTCCAGAACCTGCAAGCTATGAGTTAATTCTTGATACCTATAGAAATATTTTGGAAAATAGCCCCAAGGCAAAGCTATTACTATTAACCCATTTATCTCATCGTACAGGTCTTGTTATGCCCGTTCGGGAAATCGTTGAGATGGCAAGGGCCAAAAATGTTGATGTCATTGTTGATGCTGCTCACTCATGGGGACAACTTAATTTTAATATTGATGATCTTGGTGCTGATTTTGTTGGCTGTAATTTACATAAATGGATTGGTAGCCCGGTTGGGGTAGGATTTTTCTATGTACGCCGCTCACGATTAGATGCAATTGATACTCATCTTGCGGATGGTGATTGGCCAAGTGACAATATCAGATCTCGTATTCACACCGGCACGCTGAATTTTGCAACTATATTAACTGTACCGACAGCTGTTGATCTTCATAAAAAAATTGGTGTCGTAAAAAAGCAAGCGCATTTGCAAAAGATGCGAAATCGCTGGGTCGATGCTTTACAGGAAAATAAGTTCATAGAAATTTTAACCCCCAATGATCCGCGCCTTTATGGTGGTATCACTTCGTTTCGCATCAAAGGAAAAACATCCAAGGAAGATAATAATGCAATTGTTAAGCAATTGCGGGATGAATTTTCAGTTTTAACCGTGCGGCGCGGCGGTGTTGCTAAGGGGGATTGTATCCGCGTTGCACCTGCACTCTATACTACAAATCGTGAGATAGATCAATTTATATTAGCTATAAATAATATTACTGATCAATATAAATAGTATTGAAGTTGTATAAAAATTTGCAATTTGTATAAAATCGTGGGTAAATTTTATGGCTTACCATTTTCTATTGATATTTTATTATAAAAATATTTAATACTAACTGACGTAATCTAAATTTTTTTTGAAGTAACAATTGAGCATAGGACCTAAATATGAAGAAATTTATACGCCAAGTTTTTGTCGCTTTGTGTTTTACTGGCGCATTAAGCTGTAGCTTTGTCGGTAGCGTTTTTGCACAAACGCAAGAAGAAGCAAGTGAGGGTGTTGACCGCGCAGGAGTTGCCAAAACAAATGCCTATGTTTCGTTGCTTAACCGCACTTTGCGTGCCAATGAATCGCTTAATTTTTACAAAAGTTGGGTTGATATGAAAGTTGGGCCTACGGGGAAAGAGCGTCATATTTATGGTAATTATCCAACCTATGATGTGAAGAGCCTCATCGAGTCTGCGCGTGCTAAGATTGATGCAGAACCTGCAATGCCTGAACTTGATAAAGCCGTTGCAGCTTATATCGAGGTTTATGAAAAATTAGCGCCTGTTCTTAACAAAGCCTATAAATATTATGAGCGCCAAGATTATAAGTCAGATAAAATGGCTGGCGGTAAAGAATATCACAAGGTAATTGCTGAGCTAGATCCTCTTTATACACAAACCTTGAGTGATTTTGAAAAGGCATTGAATGTTGAAAAGGATAAGCTTGACCTTGCGCTATTAGACCAGATTGAAAAGCAAGAAGGCAAAAAAGACGCTTGGCATAAGCAAAATGTCATGTTGCGTGCGCATCATGTTATGGATTTATTGCCAAGCAATGAGACACCGATTGTCGATATGAAAGAATTTAATGCTGCAATGGAAAAATATGGCACTGCAGTTAAAGATATGGATGATTACACCGCCGAAAATCCAAGCGCATTGATGGGGTTTGAAGTATTCCCAAGCCAATTACTTGGCAGCCTACGCACTGTGCAAGAAGTGTTGGCTAAAAATAAAGGCGATGGTCGTAAAGGCGGCGTACCTCAAGCGCTGCAAATGCTTACAACGACTTATAACACTATGGTGACGTTGTCTTCAATGTAAGCCAATTATGCTGCATTGAAAGTAAACCACATCATGGTCAATTTTAATGGCAATAAAGCTATAACCTTTATTGCCATTTTTATTTTGTTTGATTGCAAATGAAATTATAAGATGAATTGTGCTGTTGATAGGGATAGACTATTCAATTTCGATTTAAGCATCATCAAAGCTCATCAAGGTGCAGACATCAACACCAAGATTGCGCAATTTTTCTGCGCCGCCAAGCTCTGGTAAATCAATAACAAAACAAGCTGCTACCACTTCCGCCTCCAATTGGTGCAATAACTGTACGGCTGCAACGGCTGTGCCGCCAGTGGCGATTAAATCATCAACCAAAACCACTTTTTCACCGGGGCGTATCGCATCGCGGTGCATTTCCATTTCATCAACACCATATTCAAGACTATAGGCGATGTGCACTTTATTAAAGGGAAGTTTTCCTTTTTTGCGAATAGGTACAAAACCCGCCGATAATTGGTAAGCCATAGCCCCACCGATAATAAAGCCACGGGCTTCAATGCCAGCAACCTTGTCAATTTTTGTACCAACAAATGGATAAACCATCGCATCCATAGCAAGGCGAAAGGCACGCGCATCACCTAAAAGAGTCGTAATATCACGAAAGACAACGCCGGGCTTTGGATAGTCTCGAATTGCGCGAATGGAAGGGCGCAAAACTTCAGTCAAATTGGCATTATTTAAATCAAAAGGATGATCGCTCACGGTTTTCCGCCCTTTAAAACTAGAATTTTAGACATGTTTCTTTATGAATGCATTTTATCAAGTTAAAGCATAGTTATCAAATTTAGCAAGATCAGCTATAAATGTGCAATCCAATTCAATAAAACGCTATTTCTTCTCAGCCCAAATACGTCTCTTGCTATAATAGGCAAGTCCAGCAAACATGATTAGAAAGACAATGACGCGAAAGCCAGTTTTCTTGCGTTGTTCCATATGCGGGTCAGATGCCCACATCAAAAAAGCTGAAACATCTTTGGCATATTGATCAAGGGTTTGTGGGCTGCCATCTTCATAAACAACACTATCATCATAAAGCGGCTGCGACATGGCGATGGCATCGCTTGCATTAAAATAGGGGTTATAATAGGTGCCCTCAGTAATCTCATGGCCGCTAGGCGCATCGCTATAGCCAGTAAGAAGCGCGTAAATATAATCAGGACCGGCAGAGGTGTAATTGGTAAAAACATCGCCGATAAAGCCGGGGAAGGGGGCAGGTACGGCTCTTGCCCGTGCCATTAACGACAAATCAGCCGGTACTGCTCCATTATTGGCAAAAGCGGCTAGCTTATCATTGGCGAATGGTTTGGGGAAATAATCAACCGGTTGGGCAGGGCGCATTTTAATCTCGCCTTCCTCATCGGGTTCGCTAGGTACTTCATAGCCTGCTGCTAATACTTTAATTTTTTCATCATCAAGGCCAATGCCTTTTAAATGACGGAAAGACACAAATTTTAAAGAATGGCAAACCGAGCAAACTTCTTGATAGACCTTAAAGCCGCGTTGTAACTGATTTTTGTCATAAACACCAAAGGGGCCGGAAAAGCTCCACTCTTGTTTTACTGGTTGCTCTATCGGATAGTGAGGGACGGCTTCATTATCTGAACTGTAACTTATGCTTGCATTGAGAGATAGGCCAAGAATAGCAAAGGCAAGGGTAATAGTTTTCTTGATTGATAATTTTACCATAGGCTTTTCCCCCGTTCTTTACGCACAGCAAGATCAGCCGTGATAGAGGCTGGAAGCGGTAAAGTTTTTTCAAAACGCGGTAAAAATGGCATAATAATTAAAAAGAAAACAAAATAATAGGCAGTACCAATTTGCGCCCATAAAATATAAATATCTTCAACAGATCGCGTACCAAGCCAGCCAAGCATAATGACATCAGCAATAAATAGCCAAAAGAACAATTTGAAAATAGGGCGATAGCGACATGAGCGTATTTTAGAGCGATCAAGCCATGGCACAAATATTAATACGCCAACTGAGCCAAATAACACTAAAACGCCGCCAAGGGTTGAGTTGATTGGGCCAAAGTCAAAAGTTATGGCGCGCAACATCGCATAAAAGGGCAAAAAATACCATTCAGGCTGAATATGTGGCGAGCTTTTAAGCGGATCAGCCTCAATGAAATTATCAGGATGGCCAAGATAATCCGGCATATAAAAAAGAAACCATGCAAAAAATATTAAAAATACGCTAATCGCAAAAATATCTTTTATCATTGCAAAGGGAGTAAAAGGTACAGTTTCATCGGGCTTTTGAACCTCAACACCTGTTGGGTTATTTTGCCCAACAACATGGATAGCCCAAACATGAAGACAAACTAACAAAAGCAAAATAAACGGAAAAAGATAATGCAAAGCGTAAAAACGGTTTAATGTTGGTTGCCCAAGACTATAGCCGCCCAAAATGGTTTCATAAAGCCAATCTCCAATAAAAGGTATTGCTTTGAAAAAATTGGTTATGACGCTTGCAGCTGAAACCGACATTTGACCCCAAACCAGTACATAGCCAAGAAAGGCAGTCGCCATCATCACAAAATAGATCAGCACACCCAAAATCCAAACAATTTCACGCGGCCGTTTATGCGAACCATAATAAAGACCGCGAGCAAGATGGATATAGGCGGCAATAAAGAAAAATGATGCGCCAACCCCATGCCAAGGACCAAATAGCCAACCAAATTGCCCATCACGCATGAAACGCTCACGCGATTCAAAGGCAATAGCCACATCTGGCACATAATGCATAGCCATGACAATGCCGGTTAATATTTGCGAAACGAGCATTAGGCTTAAAATGCCGCCGAAGGTGTAAAAATAATTCAAATTGCGTGGTACAGGAAAAGAGACGGCTAGATCATGCATCATGCGCATTACAGGCAAGCGCTCATCCATAAACTGGCCTAATTTGGTTTTGGGGGTATAGCTTGATTTTTTCATAGCCTAACCAATCCGCACAATGGTATCAGAAATAAACTCATAAGTCGGGATAGCAAGATTTTTATTGGCTGGACCATTGCGCACTCGTCCTGCTGTGTCGTAGCTTGAGCCATGGCAAGGGCAGAACCATCCGCCATAACGCCCAGATTGACCAAGCGGCACACAGCCAAGATGGGTGCATAAATCCACCATGATTATCCAGTTTTGTCGCCCTTCGCCAGCACTACGGTTTATATCTGTCGCTGTAGCGCTTGCTTCCATATTATTATTGCGGGCATTTTGATCCTTTAAGGCATCAAGCGGCGTTTCTTGCGATTCCTTGATTTCTTTTGGAGTGCGATTGCGGATAACTACTGGCTGACCACGCCATTTAACGATAATGGACATGCCTTCTTCAATGCCAGATATATCCACTTCTATCGAGCCAGCTGCAAGCGTTGCTTCATCAGGCCGCATCTGGTCAATAAATGGCCAACCAACGGCAGCAATACCGATACTACCTGCAACACCAGTTGCTAAAAACAAAAAATCGCGTCTTGTCTGCTTGCTCATATAGGGTCTATAGCGAATGCTAATCCAATTATCATTGTCTTTGTTAAAGTCATGATCGACATAATTTCAATTATATTTAAAGTCTTTTAATATGGGTAAATTTCTAGGTCAAAAACCCAAAATAGCCGACCTATTTTATACTATTTTTCCTTAGCACGCTCGTTTCTCTGCGCCAAGTTTGAATTATTATAATTTATCGCGCGAAAAGTCGCAGTAGGTTATTTAAAAAAAATTACAATATTGATTAGCATCCTGTATCAGCTATTTAGGCATAAAAAAAGGAAAGGTTTTAAGGCCTTTCCTTTTCATAAAAATTCATGTCAATTTATGTGGTACTATTCGCCCAAAGCTTCTTCACTTTGGGTCAATTCTTCCAAGGATGGTGTAGATAAAATATTATAACCAGAATCGACATAATGGATTTCACCGGTTACACCACTTGACATATCTGACAATAAATAAAGGGCAGATTGACCAATTTCATCAATTGATACGGTTCTGCGCAGTGGCGCATTACGGCGTTGATAGGAGAAAATGGCGCGTGCTGCGCCAATTCCATTACCTGCCAATGTGCGTACGGGACCGGCTGAAATTGCATTAACGCGAATATTTTGTGGGCCGCAATCAGCCGCACAATAGCGTACCATTGTTTCAAGCGCTGCTTTAGCAACACCCATCACATTATAATTTGGCACGACGCGTTGTGACGCTCCATAGGTCAGCGTTATGATAGAGCCACCATTAGGCATTAATTTTTGCGCGCGCTGTACAACTTCTGTAAAGGAAAATGCCGAAATAACCATAGTACGGCTAAAGTTTTCACGTGTTGTCACATCGACATAGCGCCCCTTTAGCTGTGATTTATCGGAAAAGCCAATGGCATGAACGATAAAGTCAATGGTTCCCCATTCCTTTTCTAAAGTTTCAAATACTGCATCAACCGATGCAATATCTTCCACATCACAGGGCAGTAAAAGTTTTGATTCTAGCTTTTCAGCAAGCGGTTTTACTCGTTTACCAAAAGCATCACCTTGATAGGTAAAGGCCAATTCAGCACCCGCATCAGCAAGTGCGCAAGCAATCCCCCAGGCGATGGAATGGTCATTAGCAACACCCATAATCAGGCCGCGCTTACCCTTCATCAATCCCTGCATTTTATTCTCCATCGACCATGGATCTTATCCCGGTCGCATGTACCTGAATAGTGATCTCGTTAGTATTTACCGTTTTGTTCAATTTAAATTCTTTATTATGGGCTAATAGCACTTAGCGGTATTTTTGAAAAACCAGCGATGCATTGGTGCCGCCAAAGCCAAAGGTGTTGGATAGCACTGTATTAAGTTCAACATTATCGCGACGTTGGCGCACAATTGGCATATCAGCAAATTGTGGGTCAAGCTCATCAATATGGGCGCTTTCGCAGATAAAGTTATTTTGCATCATCAGCAATGTGTAAATAGCTTCTTGTACACCAGCTGCTCCAAGTGAGTGACCGGTTAAGGATTTGGTTGCTGAAATTGGTGGGCTCTTATCAGCACCGCCAAAAACGCGGCGAATAGCTTCTATTTCTGGTGGATCACCAACCGGTGTTGACGTTGCATGTGGGTTTATGTAGTCAATTGGATTATTGACATTGGCAAGAGCCATACGCATGCAACGCTCAGCGCCTTCACCTGATGGAGCCACCATGTCATGACCATCAGAGGTTGCGCCATAGCCGATGATTTCGCCATAGATTTTCGCGCCGCGCGCCTTAGCGATTTCAAGCTCTTCAAGAACCAAGACGCCAGCACCACCAGCAATGACAAAACCGTCACGATTAGCATCATAAGAGCGCGAAGCACGTGATGGTGTATCATTATATTTTGAGGACATGGCACCCATGGCGTCAAATAATACCGACAGCGTCCAATCCAAATCTTCACAACCACCGGCAAAAACGCGGTCTTGCTTGCCGTATTGAATGGTTTCAAAAGCATTGCCGATACAATGGTTTGATGTCGCACAAGCAGATGAAATACTATAATTAACGCCTTTAATCTTGAAAAATGTGGCGAGTGTTGCTGAAGCGGTTGAGCTCATGGCTTTGGGAACGGCAAAAGGGCCTACGCGTTTAGGGCCTTTTTCGCGGGCAATATCAGCTGAATCCACAATTGTACGAGTGGAAGGACCACCAGAGCCCATAATAATGCCGGTGCGTTCGTTAGATACTTCAAGAGGGCTTAAGCCCGCATCAGCAATGGCTTGATCCATAGCGATGTGGTTCCATGCGGTGCCGCGGCCATGAAAGCGCATGGCGCGCCTATCAACCAATGCTTCAATATCAACAGTGGGCATACCAAAGGCTTGCGCCCTAAATCCTAGATCCGCATATTCTTGCGAAAATGAGATGCCCGATTTTGCTTCTTTTAAGGAAGCAAGCACTTCGTCAGGGTTATTTCCGATTGATGAAACAATCCCCATGCCGGTTACAACAACTCGACGCATCAATTTCTCCTTGGGTAGAACGGGATAATACTCACGTGGTTATCCCTGTAATTCTGTTTGCACCCATTAAATAGGGTGCAATATGTCCTATTAAAGACATGCTGGTGTTTATACATCAAAAGCAGACAAAGTCTTTGCAATTTATGCAAATTTTAATCTGCATTCATGCCAACATGAAAATTAAGACATATTTGTAAATAAATCAAATTTTGGCTAAATTGCAACAATCCAATCAACCACGACCATGAAGCCGTGATTGATAATGGCATAATCTAAAGTGCAACTAACCAAAGCTGATTGCTGATAATGCTATTCTTTTGATTTAAATAGCCCAACGCGCAAATCGCTAGCACGATAGATAATTTCACCATCAGCCTTGACCCAGCCATCAGCAATGCCAAGCACAAGGCGACCGCGTAATACGCGCTTGAAATCTATGCCATATTCAACGAGCTTGGTTTGCGGTGTTACCATGCCAGTAAACTTAACTTCTCCAGTTGAAATGGCGCGGCCCTTGCCGGGTTCGCCAAGCCAACCGAGGAAAAATCCTGTAAGTTGCCACAACGCATCAAGACCAAGACAGCCTGGCATAACTGGATCGCCAATGAAATGGCAAGGGAAAAACCATAAATCTGGCTTAATGTCTAATTCAGCGCGAATCATGCCTTTACCGAAATCGCCGCCTTGATCCGAGATCGCGGTGATTCTGTCAAACATCAACATTGGCGGGGCAGGAAGCTGTGCGTTTCCTTCACCAAACATTTCCCCACGGGCGCAGGAAAGCAATTCTTCAAATGTATAGCTAGACTTTTGCTCAGCCATGTTATCTCCATTTATCAAGGCAGATATATATGATATTTAGGTTGCTGCCTTTTTAACATTTGCACTCTCCTAACACAGACAACCACTGCAAGTAAAATTAAAATAGCGCTAAAAAGGGCGTATTTTTGACAAGTCACAATGGTTTATTAACTTTTTTTGCTGGCTATATCTATTTTGAGGAAGAGTTTATCCACAAGCTGAATTAAAACTATACCTTTTTTGACAAGTTTTATTGGCAAAGTTTACAAAAGCGGTTGATTGCGCATGTTTTTAGGCTTATTATTGATAATACGGACAGGGAAACCTGATGGAAGCGTCTAATCTGAATTTTAGGGCAGGCTTATAAATTTCTTTGAAACTACGTAGTTTCTATAAATATTTGATAAGTTTTGCAAAAGTTATGAATTTGGGTTAAACTTGGGATTTTGAGATAAGCCAATGTATATTGAACCTATTTATGGACTTGAAGACAGATTGCGGGCAAGTGGCTTACGGCCGACCAAACAACGCCTAGCACTTGCAAAAATGATTTTTGCTAAAGGTCATCGTCATATTGCCGCCGAAGAATTGCATGAAGAAGCAGTAACTGCTGCCGTGCCAATTTCACTTGCCACCGTTTATAATACTTTGCATCAATTTACCGAAGCTGGTCTTTTACGAATTATTGCTGTTGAAGGCTCAAAGACTTGGTTTGATACAAATATTTCGGACCACCATCATTTTTATCTTGAAAATGAAGCACGGGTTATTGATATTCCTGAAGGCCCACAAGGGCAGCCCGTTATTACCAATTTGCCAATTCCACCTGAGGGTATGGAAGTCGTCAATGTTGATTTGATTGTGCGTGTGCGTCCTATTCAACGCCAGTAAATTTTTAGCTTAGTAAATAATACTGATGAACTCCAGTAAAAATTTATTGTAGTAGTTCTTTAAATATTTATTGTATTGTAAACTTCAACAATTGAGAAAAACCTATGAACCTAATTGGTTCATAGGTTTTTTTGTGTTTTATAGGTTTGATATTGAGGTGAAGTGAAGCTTAGGCGAGCGAACTGCGTGGCGATTTTCGCAAATAAAGCCAATTTAAAATGCTGAATGCGTGATTGAAAAATATTAAGGTATTGGGGCAGGATCACATTGCCATCTAAAAAAACAAAGCATTATCAAACAAATATAAATGCAATCTTCAAAAGAGTGAATATTTGTGTCGCTTTGCCCGGGGCCAAGTGTTTTGGCTAAAACTCTTTGCATAATCAATTTTAGGGGGCAAAGGCTTGTTGTTCTATATTATAATCCTAAAGAAAATAGTAACAAGGTGTTGAAAGCTTTAACGTAAATGCTTTTTTGGCTATGTCATTTAAGCTATGATCCATATAAAATTACCAGTAAAGTCGATAGATTTTTAATCGCCTTTTGTTGCGGTATGTCTATCACTATGACCAAGGTTGCGGTCTGGCCAAACAACATCCCGTAGTAATTGCTTTAATATTTTAGCTTCTGGAAAGCCATTATCACGCTTGCGATCCCAAATAAGATTATTATCGACGTGAATGGTAAAAATACCGCCGGTGCGTGGCCGCAGAATAATTTCGCCAATATCGGTACCGAAGGTTTGTAAAATTTCTTGAGCCAGCCAAGATGCTCGCAACATCCAATTACATTGCGAGCAGTAGGTTATGATGATTATCGGACCTTGATTGCTCATCATTGATAAGAACCTTATGAAATGGCTTCGATAATGGCAGCCTGTACATCGTCAATGCCTTCACCTTTTTCTGAAGATGTAGCAAGTAGGATAGGGAAGGCGGCAGGGCGCTTGGCAATGGCGGCTTGTGTCGCTGTAAAGAGTTTGTCAAAGTCTGACTTTTTAATTTTATCAGTTTTGGTGAGAACGATTTGGTAAGAAACCGCAGCTTTGTCCAACAAGTCCAATACATCTGCATCATTCTTTTTGATGCCATGGCGTGAATCGATCAACACATAGACACGCTTTAAGGTTGTGCGGCCACGTAAATAATCAAACACCAAGCGTGTCCATTGTTCGACTTGCGCTTTTGGTGCTTCTGCAAAGCCGTAGCCCGGCATATCGACCAAAGCCATGGGCGGCAAATCACCGTCCACACCGCTATAGCCGTCTGGAACGAAATAATTTAGTTCTTGTGTGCGGCCTGGCGTGTTAGATGTCCGCGCCAAGCCTTTGCGGCCAACAAGGGCATTGATGAGTGATGACTTACCAACATTGGAGCGACCAGCAAAGGCAACCTCTGGTGGTCCTTCAGGTGGGAGGAATTTCATTGAAGGCACGCTTCGAATGAAAACCCAGTTACCAGCAAAAAGTGGGGCTCTATTTGGTTTATCGTTCACAGGTATTGTCCCTACTTCTTTGTCTTGTTGGTTTTATTATTTTGACTGGCACTTTTGTTTTGATTGCCACTTTTATTTTGGTTGGTCACAGACGCCGTTGCTGGCTTCTTTTTAAACACACTTTTCAAGTTATCAAAGAGCTCAATTTTCACGCCTTGACGCTTCATAATGATACCCTGTTGGATAACTGAAAGCGTGTTGTTCCATGCCCAGTAAATAACCAAACCGGCTGGGAATGCTGCCAACATATAGGTAAATACTAAAGGCATCCAAGTGAAGATCATCGCTTGAGTTGGATCTGGCGGGGTCGGGTTCATGCGCATTTGAATGAACATGGTAATACCCATAATAATTGGCCAAACACCAATAAGCATGAAATCAGGCACATGATAAGGCAATAGTCCAAATAAATTGAAGAGCGATGTTGGGTCTCTTGCGGCCAAATCTTGAATCCAACCGAAGAATGGCGCGTGACGCATTTCAATGGTGATATAAAGAACCTTATAAAGAGCGAAGAAAATAGGAATTTGGATAAGAATTGGCCAACAACCTGCAAGCGGATTAATCTTTTCCTTGCGATAAAGCTCCATAATCGCTTGCTGTTGTTTGGTTTTATCTTCGGCATATTTTTCGCGGATTTCAACCATTGCAGGTTGTACAGCCTTCATGCGAGCCATAGATTTATAGGATTTATTCGCAAGCGGGAAGAGAATGGTTTTTAAGATAACGGTGGCAAGCAAAATAGCAACACCAAAATTACCAACCATTTTATAAAGCCAGTCAATAAGTGTAAACATTGGCTTAACGATAAGACCAAGCATACCCCAGTCAATCAGCAAACCAAAGCGGTCAATATGCAATTGTGATTCATAGCGATCAAGAATTGCAACTTGCTTTGCACCTGCAAAGGCATGGTTTTTAAAGGATTGCGTTGTACCAGGCGCAATGCTTACGCCGCTACGATTAAAGTCCGACTGATAGCGGGTACTATTGTCATCGCGATAAGAAAAACTGGCGGTAAAAGGTGTGGTTTGGTCAGGAATAACGGTGACTGCCCAATATTTGTCAGTAATACCAATCCAACCACCAGTCTGTGCGCCAAATTTAACAATGCGATCATCGCCTTGCGCTTTGGCCAAATCAGCATAAGTTTGGTGTTGGCTATTGAGCTGGCCCAATACGCCGATTAACCCTTCGTGGAGGAGATAATTTGCGTTGGATTCACTTGGCGGCGATACGCGTACAACGCGACCATAAGAGCCAAGAGTAACGGCTTTATCGCTATTATTTGTAACTTTGTCTTCAAATGTAAACATGAATTCATCGTCAACTGAAATCGTGCGATAGAATATAAGTCCTTCACCATTGTCATAGCTCAAGGTAACAGGTGTTTGTGGGGTCAAAGTTTGGTTTTCCCCCTCAACCTTCCATAGGCTGGTGTTTGTGACGATCTTATTTGAAGAGTCTGGGGTGACGAAGCCAAATTCAGCCATATATCCTTGCTTAAAATTGCTTGGGTTGAGCAAAGCAATTAGCGGCGAATCTTTATCAACCGTCATTTGATATTTTTTTAATAAAAGATCATCAAGCTTAGCGCCATAAAGATTGATCGAACCTTTAAGATTAGGCGTGTCAATTGCTACGCGCTTTTGGCTAGCAATAACGGCTTCGCGTGCTTGCGGGGTCATTTCAACACTACCAGGCGCCTGGTTGGTGCCGGCTGGAGCTGTTGTGGTCGTGCTATCAGCATTATTGTCAGTAGGAAGCGTTCCTACTGGATTTTGCGCTATTTCCTGTTCAATCTTTTGGGCTTGGTTGGCGACATTTTGCTCCACTTCATTTTGTGGGTTAACAAAAAAATAGCTCCAACCTATCATGATAGCCATTGATAGGGCGATAGCGATAAAAAAATTGCGATTATATTCCATCAGCTGAATCCAGTTGCGGCTTTATGTTTTGTGCCTTACGCCTAATACGACGCTTAAGCTCATTGACTAATTGTTCAAAGGGGACGTGTAAAATATCAGGTCGGGCAACAAAAACGTAATCGGTTGCTTGCGCCAAGTCCTGCTCGATGCTGATGCGTACAGCTTCCCTTAGGCGTCTTTTAATGCGGTTTCGCTTTACGGCATTGCCGTTTTTTTTGCTAACCGTAAAACCAATGCGAGCTGCGCCGTGATTCTTATCTTGGGCGTCCGCATTTTGTTCTTTCATTTCCAGTAGAAAAAGCGGACCACGCCGCTTTTCACCATTTCTTAAAGCCAAAAATTCTGCCCTCTTACGAAGGCGGAGTGGCTTTTTCTTATCAGGGGAAAGCACGACCGGCTATCACACCCAATATTAAGCTGAAAGACGCTTACGACCGCGTGCACGGCGAGTAGCAATAACCTTGCGGCCACCAGCAGTAGCCATACGCGCACGGAAACCGTGGCGGCGCTTGCGAACAAGTTTAGATGGTTGGTATGTACGTTTCATTTATTTTAATACCGCGGTGTGCGGTCCTTCTTGGTTCTAAAACTGCTTTTTTATAAGGTGCAGTTTGACTTGGAACAATTGTTAAACTGCCCGGCTTTTAACCAGACAGTTGTCGCGCTTATACGGATTAGAGGGGGGAAAGTCAATCAACAAGTGGCTTTAAAAGGCTTATCGCTTGGTTACCAACAATAGAATATTATTTTTTTTACTTAAAAGAAAGATGGCATTTTCAGCCACTGCTTAACCTAAGCGATCATTGTTTGGCAGCAACAAGATCGGGTGGCACTGGTTGGGCAGTGCTTATATAAGCCTTAGTCATAGTGTCATGGAGCGGTAATGTGGTGTCGATAAAACCGTTTTCATAAAGATAATAGGGAAGGAGCCCAGAAAGTATCACACGGTAATCGCTTGGTAAGTCAGGAAAGCGCTTTTTGGCTAATTCAAATATGACAGTGGTGCAATTGCTAAAAAATGTATTATAAAAACGGGCATTATGTGCAAGGTCATTGGCTGCAGTTAGATAAATTAATAAAAGATTTTTTGCGTCTTCCTTGCTGACTTTAAGGGGATAGCGAAAAACACTTTCGTATGGGCTGTTTGCACGTTGATAAATGATATCTTCTGCAGTGCCGGCTAGCATGATCAATTCATATTTTTTAAAAAATCCGGCGATATTGGAATATTCTTCATCGCGTTCAATGCGCAATTCTGACGAAAATATAATTTGTCTACCATCAGCAAAGTTAAAGCCAACCAATGAATGGGCAAGATATGGCCCCATCCAATAGGATAGATAAAGGTCAACACCGACAACGCTATTCATGTCATATTCGCCATCAATCCATGAGGTATAGGTATATGTAGGATCGCTCCAATCAAAATTGCGGATATTATGGATATGGGCTGTTTGACCATCAAAATCGGCGGTAACACCATGGGTAAGGGTTGGGTACCAAAGGCGGTCATTGGAAGGAATAATCGTTTGCCACCAAGCAAATACGCATATAAAACTTAGTAAAACCGCAATGCGTCCTCGCCAAGGCCTTTTGCTCCATTGCGTCCATATAACCCAAAAGGAAAATAACAGCCAAAGCGCAAGAAAAATATAGCCGATAGCTTTACCAAAGGGCGCTTGATAATAAAAGGCAAGCCCTGTCCATATAAAGAAAAGGATTAATAGCAAGGATAAGATAATTTTAAATATAATCTTAGTTACTTGTTTCACTATCTATTTCCCCTATAGACCTGAACTGTGTTCAGTTAAATAACACAAGAATAATGGCAAAATTATTCTCAAAAAATGTCATAAATATATATTCTGTGAACAGATGTTGATAAAGGGGTATCTTATGCGGTTATTGGCGGCATTTTTTATATTTTAGTAATTAGAATTTCTTTGCTTATGGAGTTTCTGGGGGCAAATGTGCGTTTTTTACCACTTGTTCCAAACTTACCGATGTATCAATAAAACCATGATCATAAAGATAGGAAGGCAATTGCCCTGAAAACAAAATTCGCCAATCTTTGGGGATAGAGGGTTCTAATATACGAGCCATATCAAAGACGACCGTCGTGCAATTGGCCGTTGCCGTATTATAAAAACGCGGCGTTTTAGATAAAGCATTTGCCTTTTCAATATAGGTTAAAAACAGCGCCTGTGTTTGACCAGAAGATGTTTTAAGCGGGTAGCGATAAACTTGTTCTTTGCGGATATCGGTGCGTAAACGAATAATATCTTCTTTGGTCGCTGCAATGGTGATGAGTTCAAATTCCTTGAAAAAACCACCAATTGCTGAAAATTCTTGGCCTTTTTCGCGGCGAATTTCCGAAGAAAAAATTAGCTCCTGTCCATTGTCAAATTCAAACCCAACCAAAGTATGGGCAATGTAAGGCCCCATCCAGTAAGACAGATAAATATTCATGCTTTTTAATTGAGTAAGATCAAAACTTGCATCAAACCAACGGGGGATGCCTTGCTCAGGTGTTTGCCAATCAAAATCGCGAATATGAGAAACATGGACGGTGCTGCCGGTTAAATTAGCGGTGACACCATATTGTAAAGCTGGATCCCAATCTCCATTCAAGGATGGCTTAATCGTTGACCACCAAATTCCAAAGCCGATAAAGGCAATAATTGCTATTATTCGCGCGGCGCGTGGTTTCCATTGCCATTCGCTATAAAGTACAAAACCTGCAAGAATAAGCCAAATCAAGCCAATGATTGAAAAAGCAATGCTATTGAGCTGATAGAAAAAACCAAGCCCACACCACAAAAAGCCAAGCAGTAAAACTAAGGTCCATATGAGATGAAACAAAATCTTTAAAAATTTTCGCATGCTAGGTTTTCGCTTTTTATTGAGTCGACGATTATTTGAAATTATTAGCCTAATTAAACACTTTTGTAGTCAATTTTCTACAAGTCGGCGGTGGAATATGGGATCGTTTTAATTTAGCCAATTTTTATCTGTATATTATTTGTTGTCTGTAAATTGCGCTATTAGTCATTTATCTGAAATATGAATATGTAATTATGTGATTTGATAGACGGCTAATTTTCTCGTGAAACATGTGTAAGTGCCGTTGTTTATATTTTAAAAAATTTGGTTTAAAAAATTCACTTAGGAAAGATATGAGCGAACAAGGTGCTTGCTATTTTAAATATGAAAAATTATTTTATCAGTTCAAATTCATATTTCCTAAACCAATATATGGCATAGCAAAGATATGATGAAACGTTTTTACCTGACACTCTTCATTCTATCTGCAGTTTGCAGCCCCGTTTGGGCTAATGATAATGATTGTCTTTCACAAGCTTCGGCATCTTGTTTGGATAATTTGCAAACAACAGATAAGACCGATAGGCAAAATACTGTTGCGATCGATAGTCGCGCAGTAGCCGTTGACGCCAATGCTATCAAAGCTAAGTCGCATAACAATGATGTGCAAGCTATAAGCCGCAATAGTGAATTTATTTATCAGATTGATCGGCCCCAAAACGCATCTGGCGATGTTGTTGTATTAATGCATGGTTCTGGTGGTAATGAAAAAAGCCTTATGCCTTTTGCTCGCTCGATCTGGCCACGAGCAACCTTGGTGGGTATTCGTGGTCGTGTTGTGCAAAAGGGTCAAAGACGTTGGTACACCAAAATAACTGCAACGCGTTTTGATCAAAAAGATGTAAGCCGCGAAGCTGAAGCTTTTGTAAGCTTTTTAACCAAACTTGCTGATGAAAATGAGTTGGATATAAGTCGCTCTACCTTTATTGGTTATTCCAATGGTGCAAATTTGCTCGCCGTTGTACTTTTACAACAACCTGATCTTGTGCGCCGTGCGGTGTTGATGCGTTCTATGCCAGTGCTTGATACAATGCCGCGTGCGAATCTTCATAAGACAAGTATCTTGACCCTATCAGGACAAAAGGATCGGCTTTACTCTCCTTTTGCGCCGGTATTGTCGTCCTTGCTGAAAAATAATGGTGCGAAGGTTGAGAGCCATATGATTGCTGCTGATCATATGATTGGAGAGCTTGATAAAAAGCAAATTACCGCTTGGCTCGGTAATGGTAACAGCGATAGTCTGTCGGCAATGTCCAAACCAACAAAGTAATGGCGGAGTTTTTCCAGTAAAACTTAGCAAAATATTTTCTTGTTTTTATTTGCCCCTTTGCTTGCAAAGGGGCAAAGCTTGGTGGTTAGGCTTAATCAATCCGTTGTGCTTTTATCGGAATTGTTTTGGGGCGGCCTGCAAGATAACCAGTAAATGCCGCACCAAGGCAAAGGGCAACAAATAGACCAGCTGTGGCATCAAAACCACCACTTGCTTCGTGAATAATGCCGACAAGAAATGGACCAATGGCAGCAATACAATAGCCAATGCCTTGCGCCATGCCAGAAAGGTGGGATGCAACTGGCGCATCGTGGGAGCGCAAAGCAATAATCACCATAGCAACTGCGATTAGGCCGCCTTGTCCAAGACCTTGTAAAACCACCCAAATCCAGATTGTTGAAATAGGTGCCAAAATAAAGCCAACAAGTCCAATGCCGGCAATAGATGTTAAAAAGACGCATATGCCGCTTTGGCTGCTTCTACGGCCAGCAATAAGTGGCATAATGAGACTTGCAACCACTTGAATAAGAATTGAAACCGAGGTGATAATTCCTGCCTGTTCAGGTTTAATACCCCGTTCTACGATTATTTGGGCAAGCCAACCAAAAACTGAATAGGCAAGGGCTGATTGTAATCCCATAAATAAAGTTACTTGCCAAGCAATTGGCTGCCTCAATAGACCTTTAACTTGGTAGCGACCTTGCGTGCCTTGTTCTGAATGGCTTTTTAATTGTGGTAACCATAAAATAATGGCTAACAATACTGGGATCGCCCAAGCCGCCAGAGTGAGCTGCCATGAACCATTTAAAATGTGTTTTAAAGGAACGGTAAAGCCAACAGCAATGGCAGCGCCGCCGCAAAGCGCCATGGAAAATAGTCCCGTCATTAAAGGAATATGATGGGGGAAATCTCGTTTAACCAAAGACGGCATCAATACATTACCAAGAGCAATGGCAGCGCCAGCCAAAATGGAACCTAGATAAAGCGTTGATAATGGTCCAAACCCGCGTAAAGCAGTTCCAATAGCCAGTACGATTAATGCTAAGAACATGGTGCGTTCCGCGCCAATTTTAGATGCACCCCACGGTGCTAGTGGGGCAAAAATGCCAAGGCAAACAACTGGCAATGTTGTTAATAACCCTGCCTGAAAGCCACTTATGCCGGTTGAATTGGAAATGTCGGGAGAAAGTAAAATCGAAAGGCTTGAAAAAACCGGTCTTAGATTTAAGGCAACAAGAATTAAAGACACCCCCAAATATATGCTCCACGCTTTGCTGCGTTGGGCATTTGAATAACCAGACATTTCATTCCTTTCAAAATTTTAAACCGAGCATTTAGACGCGAATCAGATGCTTATTTGAAATTTCAATTCTTTGTGAGATACCTTGGTTGGGTAAGTGGTTTAAAAAATCAAGACATTGCGAGAAGTTTGCTCTGGTAAAACGTTCAATTTTTTATGAAGAGATCGTGAAAGCGTTATAAACTTGCTATCAATAATAAGCGCAATAGAATTAGAATAGATTTAATTTTAAATAAAGTGCTAGCTTTTCATGGTTTAAGAACAGTTGGCTTAAGCACATATTTTATTCAAATAAAATATGTGGTCCAAAGGTAGTAATTGTGCGCTGTTATGAAAGATTGGCCTTTGTAAAAATGCGTTAGTTTTTAGAAAGAAAAATCAATTTTTTTGCCGGATTGGGTTATATTGGTAAAAAAAATGCGATCTTGAGCTTTTAGGTGTTTTCGTCGGTGCGGAAAAATGCTTTATGTTTATAAGACGTGATGCTTTAATGTGTGTAAATATAATGGAGACGCTGCAAGTTATGGATAACAAATTATCTGTTGAAAGCGTAAAAACTCAACAAAACGCTGGTGGTATGTCTAATCAACGTCAATTTGGTTGGTCGGCAATGCAACGGGCTGATGATCCTGACGTTAATCGTGCAAATAAACAGTTGAAGCAAGATATTGCCAATGGCGCCAATGGTGTTGCTATTGTTTTTGCTGGAGCCCATAACGCTTATGGATTTGGATTGCCGCCGGAGCCTGATACAATTGAAAAATTGTTTGACGGCGTTGCTCTTGATGGTTTGCATCTGCGGTTAGAAAACCATTCTCATGGTCGTCCGATTACGGATACATTTATTACCTATTTGCAAAAAAGCCGTATTGACCTCAATCGCACACAAATCACTTTCGGCACTGACCCGACAGCAAGTCTTGCAACGACAGGTCGCCTTAAAATGTCTATTGCAGCATTAAAAGCGTCTTTACCCCAGTCTATGTCGGCTTTTTTCTCATCTGGGCTTCCAGGTGTCGTGCTTGAAGCGGATGGTCGTCCTTATCACAATGCAGGAGCAACTGAGGCGCAGGAAATTGGCGCAATGTTGTCGGTTGCGGTTAGTCACTTGAAGATGATTGAAGATGGTAGACATCACATCCTATATGCGCTGCCTCATATTGGTTTTGCAACATCACTTGATCAAGATCCCGTTCTTGGCAAGGCAAAATTGCGCGCATTGAGACTTTTATGGCATAGAATTCAAAAGGGTCTTGGTGTTGAAAATCCATTTCCTGCCATCATTCATGTCGAAACATCCATGCGGATGATGAGCGCCCATGACCCATTATTAAATATTTCCCGCTGCAATCTTGCAAGCTATGCGGCTATTTCATCGGGTGTTGTGTCACTCAATGTCTTACCTTTTTCAATGCCACTTGGGCTTGCGGATTCATTTGCACGCCGGCAAGCCTTGTTAAGCCAACTTATATTGGCCGAAGAAAATGCCGCAACATCCGTTTTTGATGCAAGTGAAAATAGTGAAAATAGCGCGCCTGCGGATATGCTTGTTGATGCTGCATGGGAAGAATATCAGCGCTTTGAACGTGCGGGCGGCATTTTAGAAACTTTGATTGATGGTAGTCTTGAATTGCGTTTTGAAGAAGCTCGTGATTTACGGACCACCGCATTCTTGAAAGGGGAACGCACTATTTTGGGCGTGACTAAAGCGCGGTTGCAAAATGAGTTGCCAGTTTGTGGTATTTATGATCAAAAGCCTAGCCAATTTGTTGCCGATGGCATTGTTCATTGCAAACCATTAACCTTTAAGCGCCTTGAAACATGCTATGAGGAAGCGGCAGCAATAGCACCCGCTGGTGCTGCGCTAGTCGTTTAGCCCATTGATTTTTTTATCGTTTGATGGGCGGTAGATGCCTATAAAGCGATGTTTTGAATAAATCTTTGCGATAAAAAGCGGTTTTAAATATTAAAACCGCTTTTACATTATAATATTATGTTTTCTGTTGACTTAGTAGCCAGTGGCGCACACTGGGGATTGCATAAGCTATTGGCCACGTCCAGACATGGCCACCGCCGCGACCATTTTCGCCAACAGGAATGACCGTTCCGGTACGAAAAGCAACATAATATATGTTGCTATCTGGCCCTTCATTGATCATGTTGTCTTGAGCTGCTTGAAACTCAGATGGACTTGACTGGCCATCCCAAATGGCGCGGGTTATTTTAGCACCATTTTGTTCTAGTGTGTCGGTGATCGCATTCATGCCAGGATATGCCTTATCATCATCTTGTGAGACGATAATCCAAATTTTATGCTTCGCTAATGGCGCAACCTGTGTGGGATCCCATTGACCGGCCACCAAAAATGAGGCCGCAAAGAAATCAGGATATTTAATATTCAACGCGATGGACGTCATGCAACCACCCGACTGGCCTGTTGTGTAAAGGCGTTTGCTATCAATGTTATAATCGCCTAATAGGCTTTTGATAAGACGAATGGTAACATCTGCGTAATCGCTAGTTTGCGAAGCGTCATTTGCAATGGCGGTTGGATATTGAGGGGCAAGGACAAAAGCGGGATTGACTTCTTGATCTAGCGGACTTGCAAAGGAAACCGCTCCCAATCCTTGTTGTAAGGTCCTAAGTGGATTGGTTCCAGTAACACCAGCATCATGCATAAATAAGACTAATGGATAAGACTTGGCTTTATCGTAATTTTTAGGAATATATAAATTATAATTGAGCAGTAAACCAGTTAAAGGATCGACATATCTAAATTGCAAAAAATCATCAACAATAAGGTTTACTTGTCTTGTATTGATAATAGCTTTATTCGTTGGTGCATAGATTTTTCCCGACACTGTTTGTAATGGTTTAACTTGTGAGACCATGACCGTTGCAGGCGTTTCAATTTTAGGCGAATATATTTCTGCCCCCTCGTCATTTGGATCAAGCTCAAGGATGATAAAGACACCATTGCTCGCATTTGGCGTTTTTTTAGCGTTATTGCTTGCATAGGCTTTCAATATGGTGCGACCAGCAACACTCCATTGAGTATTTGATATATTTTCATGCTGGATTGCTTGGTCATATTCAATGATTGCCGCAGTTGTGCGTTGGCTGCGCCCAAATACCTCCGTAACAGCAGTGACAGATTTAATATGGTTGCTATAAAATACGGATGCATTGATTGCTTGATTGCCGCTTGGTGTGGCGCTTGGTGTGGCGCTTGATTGAGCCTTTGAAATTTTGGGTAAGATAGTCATCGCACCAAGAATAGCCGGTGCAAGCGCAATAAAATTACGACGTGAAGGCATGATAAATCTCCATTTGGCGCTTATATGGGAATCTCATCAATCTTTAATAATTTTGAGTAGAGTTCCTAAAAATTGGCTGACCGGCTAATACTACCAATTCAGGATCTATTTCAGGTTTTTCCATGCGCTGAAATAATAGCCGTACCGCTTGTTGAGCAATAGCTTCTTTGGGTTGGTCGATGACGCTAAGTCCGCCAGCGATGAGAGCTGCCCATGGCTCATCATCAAATGTTGCAACGGATAATTGTTGTGGAATAGAAATTTTTGCTTGCAACAAGGCTGTGCAAACGCGCAAGGCTAAAACACCATTGCTGATAAACACGCCGTCAATATCAGTGATATTTTCAAAAATAGCTGCAATCTGGGAAAGGGATGAGCCATGGGCAATGGCTTGGCTACTGGCAGCCAACCCCATCTCTTGAATCGCTATTTCATAGCCGTTTTTGCGGGCAAGACCAGTAACGCTATTTTCGCTATAAAGACAAAGAATTTTTTTTCTGCCATTTTTAACCATATGTCGAATCATTTCATGGCTTGCATTTTCATTGTCGATTTTTACTTGGTCAAATTTAGCATGTGGGAGGGTTCGGTCAATCAAGACTAAGGGAATAGAGGTTGGCCAATTATCAAGATTGCTAAGGCCTTCAGGTGTTGAAGCAAGGATAACACCTGCAACCCGTTCTTCAATCATTTGCGATAAATGTTCTTTTTCACGCTCAGTATTTTCATCCGTATTACATAAAATAATACGAAAGCCCTCTTTTTCTACTGCCTTTTCAATAAAGCGAGCAATACTGGTAAAAAAAGGGTTGCGAATATCGGCAACAATCAATCCTATTGTTTTGTTTTGCCGCGAGCGTAATCGCCGTGCCGCCAAATTAGGCCGATAGCCAGTTTTCAAAATGGCAGTTTCAACCTTTTCGCGCATATCATCACTGACCTTGCCATTGGCAAGGGTGCGCGAAACGGTTGCCGTTGAAACGCCAGCAGCTTTAGCTACATCTTTGATGCTAATTGTTTTAGAGCAAGATTTTACCACTGATATTCCATCATATTTTATATTCAAATTTCTAGTTAAAGCAGAAAGAACTTTAGTAGGATCGTCTATATAAGGCTATTCTAAGGATTTTGGAATAATATGTTTATTAATTTGCAATTTATTCGTTTTTTATTACCTGAAATATAATCGACTTGACATTAGGTAAGAAAACGTTTTCACTCAATCCACCTTAAGTTTTAATTTAGGATTATGCAATGGCTTTAAACAGCACTTCCTCAAAAGAAAAACTCATCCAACTTGGTAGCGATGTCATTGACAAAAAATCGGCGATTGAAGCGGTCGGCAAATTATTGATTGATGCTGGCGCAGTGGATGAGGGGTATGTCAACTCTATGTTGGGACGTGAAAACGTTGCTAATACCTGGCTAGGTTCCGGCGTTGCAATTCCTCATGGCATGGTTGAGGATAAGGATCTGGTTAAAGAGGACGCGGTTGCTGTTTTACAAGTTCCCAAGGGGGTTGATTGGGGAAATGGTGAGGTGGCCTATCTTATTTTTGGCATCGCGGCTAAAGGGGAAGGCCACCTCAATACATTACGCCAATTGACAAGATTGTTGCGAAAGCCGATCGTTTTAGAAAAGCTTATTAAAACTAATGATAAGCATGATGTTGTTGAGGCAGTTTTTAACGGTAATGATGGCGCACAAGATGAAGCTGCTGCAAATCTTGCCCCAGTTAAAGATTATGCCATTTGTGAAGAATGGTCGGTTGATTATCCAAACGGTCTTCATGCGCGGCCAGCATCAGTTTGGATTGATGCGGCAAGAGCATCTAAAACAAAATTGCAGGCACGCAATGGCAATGTCATTTCAGATATTAAAAGCTTGGTGTCCCTACTTGAACTCAATGCCAAAGCTGGTGATATAGTTGTTTTTTCAGCAGCCGATGATGATGGAACAGATAATGCACGCCAAGATTTGCAAACCTTTATCAAGGCGGTAAAAGGTTTAACTGCCTCAGAAAAGCAAGCCGCAGAAAAAGCAGCACTTAAAAAAGCTGAACAGGCAATGACCAACTGGGTGCCGCCATCAGGAAAAACTCCGATAATTGGTGTTAGCGCTAGTCCGGGCTTGGCAATAGGTGCGGTTTATAAAGTAAGTAGCCAAAATGTTGAGGTTACGGATATTCCAGTAAGTATAGCGCAAGGCGGTCCAATCCTTCAACATGCAATTGAAACAACGCGCGCTCAAATGAAAGCGCTGGTTGATGATGTAACGAGGCGTTTGGGTGCCAGTGATGCTGCAATTTTTTCAGCACAAAGTGAATTGCTTGATGATGAAAGCCTAATTGCTGCAACGTGCCGTCATATGGTTGAAGGGCATGGCGTTGCTTGGTCTTGGTCAAAGGCTATCCATGAAACGGCCGAACGCCTGAAGTCCTCTAGCAATCCATTGCTTGCCGCGCGTTCAGCTGATTTGTTAGATGTTGGTCGCCGCGTGCTTGGGCAAATCGATCCAGCTCTTGCCACCGGCTCATTAAGTGATCTTCCAGAAGGTGGCGTGATTATCATTGCTGATGATTTGTCGCCGTCAGACACTGCAGGGCTTGTCCCCGGCCGTGTCATTGCAATAGCAACAGCTTTAGGTGGTCCAACGTCTCACACTGCAATTCTTGCACGTACGCTTGGCTTGCCTGCTGTTGTAGCAGCCGGTCCGTCGCTGCTTGATGCACGAGATGGGCAATTTGCAATTATTGATGGCAATGGCGGCGGCGTTTGGTTCGATCCTGATAGTGTTGATCAAAATGCCGCAAAAACTGAAATTGAAAAAATTGCAAAAGAGCAGGAAAAGCAAAAGGCCGAGCGGGGACTTCCAGCGACAACGCTTGATGATTATACAATTGATATTGCTGCTAATATTAATCAGCCTGAGCAAGTACCGCTTGCTCTTTCGCAAGGCGCCGAAGGCGTTGGACTTATGCGAACAGAATTTCTATTTTTAGAGCGCGGTGATACTCCTGATGAGGATGAGCAATATGCAACCTATCGGGCTATGCTTAATGCTTTAGGCGATAAGCCACTTATTGTCCGTGCGCTAGATATTGGCGGCGATAAACAGGTGGCGCATCTTGATTTACCCCATGAAGAAAATCCGTTTTTAGGTGTGCGCGGCGCACGCTTATTATTGCGGCGGCCAGATCTTCTTTATCCGCAACTGCGCGCTTTATATCGTGCAGCTAAGGATGGTGGCAATTTATCCATAATGTTTCCAATGATTATGTCGCTTGATGAAGTTTTGGCTTTAAAAGAACGGGCGGAAGAAATTCGTCAATCTATTGGTGCGCCAAGTGTGCCTCTTGGTATTATGATTGAAGTTCCAGCTGCAGCTATTATGGCAGATGTTCTTGCCGAGCATGTAGATTTCTTTTCCATTGGGACAAATGATCTTACCCAATATACATTGGCGGTGGATCGGCAAAATCCTGATCTTGCAGCCTCGGCAGATAGTTTGCATCCATCGGTTTTACGCATGATTGATCTTACGGTTAAGGGCGCAAAAAAATATGATCGTTGGGTGGGAGTATGTGGCGGTATTGCAGGCGATGCTTATGGGGCAACCTTGCTAGCAGGACTTGGCGTTACCGAACTTTCGATGACACCGCGCGATATTCCTGCGGTTAAAGCACGTTTTCGAACAGAAAGCCTAACGCAAATGCGCCAACGCGCCCAAAATGCTCTTCAACTTAAAACCGCAAAAGAAGTGCGCGCATTAGATAAAAAAACTGTGCAGGATAATAAATAATGACCAGTTCCATAATGACCCTTACCTTAAATCCAGCAATTGATGAAACCGTTTATCTCGATGATCTAACAATTGGCAATGTTCATCGCGCAACTTCAGTGCGCTTTGATGCAGGTGGCAAAGGCATTAATGTTGCTGCATGTCTTGGTGCTTATAGCATTCCAGTTGCTGCTACAGGATTTTTAGGCGATGAAAATCTCACGATTTTTGAAAAATTTTTCGCAGCACGTCATGTTGATGACCGGTTTATTAGGCTTAAAGGTGCAACACGCACCAATGTCAAAATTTTAACGCCAAATGAAACAACCGATATTAATTTGCCTGGACTTGCTCCCGGTAAGCTCGAGTTAAATCAGCTTAATACAAAACTTCATGAAGAAAATACTGGTTATCTTGTGTTAGCCGGTAGTTTGCCGCCGAGCTGTCCGCAAGATATTTATGCAGACCTTGTCGCGGCACAGCATGCTCGTCATCATTTTAGTATTGTTGATTGTTCAGGCGCGGCTCTCAATGCTGTTTTGTCTGCTCCATATTTACCAATGGTTGTAAAGCCCAATATTGCTGAGTTGAGTGAATGGGCTGGATATAAATTAAGTAGCATGGATGAAATTTTGGCTGAAGGATTTAAATTACAGCAAAGTGGTGTTAGTTTGGTTGTAATATCTATGGGCAGCGAAGGTGCCTTATTTATTTCACGCCATGGAGCAATTCACGCATCAATCAAAATAGAAAATATAGCAAGTACCGTAGGTGCAGGTGACGCTATGGTGGCGGGTATTGTTGCAAGTTTAGTCGAGCATGCTGATTTAGAAGCAACTGCGCGCCTTGCTACAGCTTTCGCCGCAGGAAAATTAATGCTTACAGGCGCTGATTTACCCGAACGCTCGGTGATTTCGCAGTTTTCGCGCGAGGTTACTTGTCGAATTTTGTAAAAGGTGTGGGATTAAATATGGAGAAGCAAGAATATTGGTACTGTATTGCAATATTTTTCGCATCTAATCTGACCACGCTCCGTCATAAAGAATATTAACTGCCGTTAAAATGGCGGGAGGAATAAGATGAAACTCTTTATAGTAATTGAAGAACAGGGCAATCAGGTCCTTGATGTCTTGGCGCGGGAAGCTTTATCCGCTGCCGCACTTGCAGCAAAATTGGAGGTCGAGATATCGATCAGTCCTAATGGACAGGCATTGCGTATTCCCGTTGCACGTGACAAAGATGACATTTTGCTGGTTGTAAGCGATACCGTTGGATCGCTTGATAATAGTGACTATGCCGCCCGTTTTAATGGCGGGGATGTTTATAATATTGAACTTGATGATGTCCTAAATGATGCATCGGCAATATTAGCGCGGTTTTCTAATGGCAAAGGCGCTCCCAAAACTGAAAAGTCAAATAACAAAGAAACTGATAGTGCAGGCAAAGACAATCTTGGTGGAATAAAAAATATTGTAGCCATCACCTCGTGTCCAACTGGTATTGCCCATACTTTTATGGCAGCCGATGCTTTGCTTGATAGTGGTAAAGAGCTTGGTATTAATATCCGAGTTGAAACACAAGGCTCTGTTGGTGCTGGTACTCCCTTGACGGCAGATGAAATTAAAGATGCTGATCTTGTTATTATTGCAGCTGATAGAGAAGTTGATCGTTCGCGCTTTGCTGGCAAACGTGTCTATGCAAGTGGTACAAAAGTAGCCATTAATAAGGGAACAGATTATATTAAGGAAGCTGCTAACAATGCTAAGCTTCAATCCAATCAGGCTGCAAAAGAAGAAACTGCGCAACAAAATGCTAAAGGTGCAGGTGTTTATAAGCATTTGATGACAGGTGTTTCTTTCATGTTGCCTTTTGTGGTTGTTGGCGGCTTGTTCGTCGCTTTTGCTATGTATCTTGGTGGTATCGATATTAGCAAGCTTGACACTACTTTTGCGGCTGGGCCTTTCGCATATAAGTTATATTATATCGGCAAAAATTTTGGTCTTCAATTAATGGTTCCTATTTTGTCAGGGTACATTGCTTTTTCTATCGCTGATAGGCCGGGACTTGTACCAGGTTTGATTGGTGGTTTTCTGGCTGTCCAAATTGAGGCTGGGTTTATCGGTGGCATTATTTCAGGTTTTCTGGCAGGATATATAGCTCTTTTAATCATCAGATATTTAAAGCTGCCGCGCAGTCTTAGTGGCTTATTACCCGTTTTGATTATTCCGTTGTTTGCAACCGCCGCGGTAAGTGTTGTGATGTTATATGTAGCAGGGCCACCAGCGACATATATTAATTTGGGGCTTCAGGGTTGGCTTAGTAGTTTGCAAGGTCCAAATGCAATCTTGTTGGGATTATTGCTTGGTGGAATGATGGCATTTGACTTAGGTGGACCGGTCAATAAGGCAGCATATGCATTTGCCGTTACACAGGTAGGTGTAAATGGTGGAATTGTTGCGGCCACGATGATAGCTGGCATGACACCCCCTATTGCTCTTGCATGTGCAACCAAGATCTTCCCTAGCCGATTTACAATTGACGAGTGTAACTCAAGGGTTGCAACTTTTGTTTTGGGGTTAGTTTTTATTAGTGAGGGGGCTATTCCATTCGCTGCACGTGATCCATTTAGGGTTATTCCGTCATTAATTGCAGGATCAGCCGTTGCAGGTGCGATGGCCTTAGGTCTTGGTGTCGGCGCAGCTGCACCACATGGTGGAATTTTTCTTTTATTCTTAGGTGGGATAACTAATCCATTTGGTTATTTTGCAGCGCTTATCGCAGGCGTTGGCGTTTCAATTCTTTGCCTTAGCATATTAAAAAAGCCAGTAGAAGCTAATACTTCTTTAAAAGCTGCAAGCTAATGTGCATGTCTAAGCGATAAATAAAGGCTTTGCTCGTTTTTCTAGCAAAGCCTTTTTAATATTGTGATTTGAATGTAAATTCTTATCATTGTTTAAACAGGGCTTTTTAAATCATAAAAATTGCGGATTTTATCCCAGCCTTCTTGCGCGGTGTCCACATAGGTTAAGAGATCCAAATCATCCGGTGAAATCGTACCTTGTTCGGCTAAAAATTCAACATTGATGGATTTTTGCCAAAACTCTTTGCCAAATAAGATCACAGGCACGCGTTCCATTCGCCCAGTTTGAATAAGAGTTAGGGTTTCGAATAATTCGTCGAGAGTTCCAAAGCCGCCTGGAAAAATTGTCAAAGCCTTGGCACGAATCAAAAAATGCATTTTGCGAATGGCAAAATAATGGAAATTAAAACAAAGATCGGGCGTTACATAAGGATTTGGTGCTTGCTCATGAGGTAAAACAATATTTAGGCCAATACTTGGTGCACCTACATCATCTGCACCGCGATTGCCCGCTTCCATCACACCCGGTCCGCCACCGGTCACAATGACAAATTCGCGGTGGTAAGTCGTGGCCGAATATTGCGAGCAAAGGCGGGCAAAATGTCGGGCTTCGTCATAATAGCGGGAGGCAAGTTCAAGATTTTTTCGCTGAATGTCGTTTTTAGCCGCCCATGCATCTTGGCCGGGTGCTGGAATACGCGCACCTCCAAAAAGCACAACCGTTGAGCGAATGCCGCGCTCACTTAAAGTGATTTCCGGCTTCATCATTTCAAGGCCTAAGCGCACGGATCGCATTTCGCGGCGCATTAAAAAGTCTTCATCCGTATAGGCAAGGCGATAAGCGGGTGATTGTGTTTGCGGTGTGATCGGAACTTTATGGATAACTGCGGCATCATCATTCGAATGGGGAAACGGGGTCCAACCCTCTTTTTCTTCAGGAAGCATTGCTTGTCCTTTCATTCTTATTTTTAGGTTCAAGTAACATTTTATCGTATCAATACGTATTGCCCGTAGTTGCTGCCTATACGTTTTGCAAATAATATGCTTAATGGGTTTAAAGTTTTTTAACATCAGTAATGGAGATTTTTATGACGCAAGCAAATTATCATGCGTTGGAAGCACTTATTGAGCAAGCCTTTGATACACGCGATTCTATTTCAACCGATACAAAAGGTGAAGTGCGTGATAGCGTCGAGCATGTGCTTAGCCTTTTGGACAAGGGTGAGTTACGGGTGGCAGAACGCCGTGATAATGGCGAATGGCATGTTAATCAATGGGCTAAAAAGGCTGTTTTACTTTCTTTCCGGTTAAACCCTATGGCACTTATTAAAGGTGGCCCTGATGGTTCATCATGGTGGGATAAGGTGCCATCAAAATTTCATGGTTGGGGCGAAGAACAGTTTAAACAAGCAGCCTTCCGCGCTGTTCCTAATGCGATCGTGCGTCATTCTGCTTATATTGCACCTAATGTTATTTTAATGCCATCCTTTGTCAATCTTGGCGCTCATGTTGGTGAAGGTACCATGGTTGATACTTGGGCAACCGTTGGTTCATGCGCGCAAATTGGTAAAAATGTCCACCTTTCTGGCGGTGTTGGTATTGGCGGTGTATTGGAGCCATTGCAGGCAGGTCCAACAATTATTGAAGATAATTGCTTTATTGGCGCGCGCTCTGAAGTGGTTGAAGGCTGTATCATCCGCGAAGGTGCGGTTCTTGGTATGGGCGTTTATATCGGCAAATCCACTAAAATTGTTGATCGCGCGACAGGTGAAATCTTCTATGGTGAAGTGCCACCTTATTCGGTTGTTGTTTCGGGTAGCTTACCAGGTAAAGATCTTGGCGATGGTAAACCAGTGCCAAGCCTTTATTGTGCGGTCATTGTAAAGCGTGTTGATGAAAAAACCCGTTCTAAAACATCAATCAACGATCTTTTACGTGATTAATCCTTAATTTTATAATTTCATTTGCCTTTTGCATTCGTAAAAAGGCGAGCGATGGTCGTGGTGATATACTCCGTGAGTTTTAGGTTTAAAATGAACGGAGTATATTATCTGGTATTTAACATTTTTTTTAGTTCCGTCTTTGAAGGCTCGAGAACGTTATCGTCTTTTTTTTAAAAATATTCTTTTCACATGCTAGGCGAGATAAACCTCCTTTAACAAAGGACTAAATAACAACCATGGCGGTTAATGCGCCTTATAGTGAAGGTCGTGTTGAGGAGTGCCAGTATGTGGCCGCAATAGAATCAGAAAGAAGACTAAAAAGCGCCCTGAAATCAGCTTGGGGCATAGTTGATGGCGAAAGCTTTGAGGATATTTCTGGTTGGTTGTTACATGAAGGTCATCGATATTATTTTGATATGGTAACTGAGCGCGCCATTGCGATGAATAAAAATCCTACCATAGAAAGAATGAACGAGGATGTGGAATATTTTTCAAAGCTCGAAAATAGTGAAGGGCTTGTGGAATATTATGAAAAGCTAATTACACTTTTGGAAAGTGATATTTTAAGACGGTTGCAGTTGCCGCCGGTTAAATCCATTATGGCATGGAATATGGCTCGCCTTATCGGTATTACCCTCAATGCTTTAGCATTAGAATATGTGGATGAGGATAAAGCTTGGGAAATTTGTAGTACAGCATTATCTATGACACGCTATCAGTATAGCAATTGGAAAGAGTTTGCCGATGCTTTTTTATTTGGTCGGGCTTTTTGGTATGATTTTGATGATGAAACTATGCCCGAAATCTATGGGGAATTGAAGAATATATCAACAACTGCGATAATATGCTTCATGAGCCCAATTCTGTTTGGTCTCGCTATCCCTTGCATTATAAATAATACGCAAGGCCAAATCTGAGATTGGCATTTTAATAATGAGATTAAGCAGGATTTATCTTGAAAAATATCAACATGACAACAAATAAATTGCCCAAAACGATTTTTGGCTAGAAAATTCATGTTTAAAAAATAAAGGGGAATGTTTTTTATTTAAATTGGAAAGTATCTGGCGGAGAGAATGGGATTCGAACCCATGAGAGCCTTTTGAGCCCTACTCCCTTAGCAGGGGAGCGCCTTCGACCACTCGGCCATCTCTCCGTGAGATGTGGTTGCAATAAACATTATTTTATATGAGTGCAAGCACTATTTAACAAAAATCACATTTTTTTTAATTTAAGTATATTTGACGCTAGTTTTGTCTAGAATCATTTTAAATTTAATTGACCTATAATCATGGCGTATTGGCTGCAGGCTTTCAAAAAGTCTTTATCAAATTCGAGTCGCTTACTGGGCAATTAGTTCTTATGAAGGGTGGTATCCCCAATAAGTTCGGCTAAATATTAATCCTTTCCTAACAAAATAACAGCAAATTTCCGCTTTCATGACAATTTCGTGACTTTTTTGCAACAAGCTGACCTTTACTGTTTTAACAACCGTTCCAAATAGCAATTATTGGTTGTAACAAAAAATCTAGGCTGTATGTTCAAGCTAAGAAGAAGGAGCGCTTCGGGGCGACTTTTTCGGTTAAGGGGATCGGGAGCCTACTCTCACAATTTTTAAATTGCCCCGACCTATGTGAAACTTTGACTGGAGGTCATACTATGAACATTAAGAGCCTTCTTCTCGGCTCCGCTGCAGCACTTGTTGCAGTATCTGGTGCAAAAGCAGCTGACGCAGTTGTAGCCGTTGTTGCAGATCCAGAGCCAGTAGAATATGTACGCGTTTGCGACACTTATGGCGCAGGCTACTATTACATTCCTGGTACAGAAACTTGCATGCGTATTTCAGGTTATGTTCGCGCTGACATCAAGGGCGGCGATGACGTATATGCTCGTACTCGCGGTAATACATCAAATGTTATCGGCGCTGATGCAGTAGGTAACCCAATCCGTGGTAGCCGTAATCTTCACGGCGTCAATCGTGATACATATGCTTGGCGTACACGTGCAACTCTTCGTTTCCATACAGCTTCAGAAACTGAGCTTGGCACACTTCGCACATTTGTTGAGCTTCGCTCGCAATGGCAAGGTGGCGAAGAATATGGTGATGCAAAAGATCAAACACAACTTCGTTTTGCTTATATCGAACTTGGTGGTCTACGCGTAGGTATGGATGAATCAATTTTCAATCATTGGACAGGTTACTTCGGTAAAGTTATCAATGATGATGTATTGAACCCACTTACATATAGCCGTACAAACGTAATCAGCTATACTTTCAATGCAGGTAATGGCTTCTCAGCTATTTTGGGTGTTGAACAAGGTAACTCAGATGGCGATCGTTACGGTCAACATTTGTTCCGTACCTATACCGATGGTATTGCAGACTACAGAATTGGTTATACTGAGCATGGTTTTGGTCAGCAAATCGATGATTACGCTCCACATGTTATTGGTGGTTTGAAGTTCGCTCAAGGTTGGGGTTCGCTTTCAGCTGTTGCTGCATATGATGCACGCAACGAAGAGTGGGCTGGTAAAATCCGTGCTGACATTAATGTAACCGATCAGTTCTCATTGTGGGTAATGGGCGGCTATAAGTCAATGGATGATTATTATGCCGATGACAATACTTATGGTCTCGTTGGTACTGGTTACCGCACTTCTTTGAACAATGCTGGTATTGCTCAGCTTGATCATCTTGGTGTTTATCGTCAAGTTAACTCAATCTATGGTGATTGGGGTGGCGATTGGGCTGTTTGGGGCGGTGGTTCATACAAGTTCACCCCTGCAACTAGCTTCAACTTCCAGGTTGCTTATGAAGCAGCTCGTACATTCTACGCAACTGCCAATATTTCTCACCAGATCGTTCCAGGTTTAACAATTACTCCTGAACTTACATACATCAAGTGGGATAATAACTACGGTTATGCAACAATGTATGACATTAATAACAATGTAACTTCTCTCGGCGTTCGTGACAGCATGAAAGGCCAGAGTGCATTCCAAGGTATGGTTCGCCTTCAGCGTTCATTCTAATCCTAATTTAGGATTGGTTTAGAATTAACCCGGTAGCTTCGCTGCCGGGTTTTTTCATGTCTATTGGTATTGGCTTGGTTTAATTGTTAGTTATTGCACTGGTCTAATTGCACATACAATTTTGCTCGGTTGGTTAAGTTGGGTGCCTAGAACACTTACAGTTTTGAGGGTTTTTGTTGTTTTGTCGATATGCTTCAAATAAACTTTCATTTATAAATATCTTTTGTTCTTGATCAACGAGACGTGAAGTCAATAATATTTTGAAAAATTGGTTTTCATGATATTGATCCAATATTCTTTTAAACGGGTTTTTACCAATATGTCTTATCCCAAAATATTGCCGCAGATTGATAATATTCCCCTTGCTGTGCCTTTTGTTGGGCCTGAAACACTAGAACGCCAGAGTGGTCATAATTTTTTGGCACGCATTGGCGCAAATGAAAATGGATTCGGGCCGGCTCCATCTGTTTTAAATGCCATTGCCAATGGGATTGCTGATATTTGGCATTATAGTGATCCTACTAATTATGAAATTCGGCAAAAATTAGCTAATTTCTATGATGTTGAACTTGAAAATATTGCAATTGATGCGGGTGCGGATACCCTGTTGGGACTTATTGTTCGTCAATTTGTCGGTAAAGGTGATAAAGTAATTAACTGTCTTGGTGGTTACCCAACTTTTAATTACCATGTGACTGCTTATGGCGGTTTAGTTATTAGTGTACCATACCGCGACTATCGTTCTGACTTGCATGCGCTACTAGAGGCTGCCAAAGCAAATGACGCAAAAATAATCTATCTTGCTAATCCCGATAATCCTCTTGGCTCATGGCATGAGAGTTGTGAGTTAGAGCAGTTTATGGCAGCAATACCTGAAAACATTCTTTTAGTGCTTGATGAAGCATATGGGGAAACTGCGCCTCACGGTACGTTACCTCCTATGCTTCCATTGCGGCCTAATGTTTTGCGCGTCCGCACTTTTTCAAAAGCCTATGGCCTCGCGGGAATGCGTTGCGGCTATGTCATCGGTGATAAACATTTATTGAGTGGTTTTGACAAAATCCGTGATCATTTTTCATTATCTATTTTAACCCAAAAAGCCGCTGTTGCTGCGTTAGAAGATCAAGTCTATTTGCATGGCGCTATTAGTAATATCATTGCTTCACGTCGTCGTTTGCATGCTGTTGCTTTGGAATTTGGCTTTATTCCTTTGGCTTCAGCGACTAATTTCGTTACAATGGATTGCCAGAGGGGAAATGTGTTTGCGCATAATCTTTTGATTGAGTTGCAAAATCGTGGCGTGTTTATTCGCAAGCCGGCAGTTCCTGGGCTTGATCATTTGATTAGAGTAAGTACGGCTCCCGATCATATTATCGATATTTTCGAAGAGGCTTTAAGGCCGGCAATAAAAGCTTGTGAAAAAGGTGAATGCCTATGATGGTACGTATCTCAAACCGGATATTTTGTTTTGCCGGTGGTGTTTTTGGGGCAGCTGGTATGGCTTCTTACGCGGCGGCCTCCCATGTTTCGCAAAGCAATTATGGGACTATCGCGCCTATTTTGCTTGGTCACGGTATTTTATTAGTGGCTTTGGCTTTAGCTGATAAAAGATCAATGTTTACGCGTCTTAGTGGCGCACTTATTGTGCTTGGTGTCACGCTTTTTGTGGGGGATTTATTATTTCGTCAAACATGGGGTATTCGTTTGTTTTCCTATGCAGCGCCTATTGGCGGTATGACGATGATTTTTGGTTGGTTGTTTTTTTGCCTTATGGCATTCTTGCCTGGTCCAGCAAAAGAAAGCTCAACATAAAACTTGTTTTATGTTGGGTTAATTGATATATCTTTTAAATATTGAATAATTTCACCTGGGGAGCTCTGTCAAGGAGCTGAGATATTGCTGGTTTATTTAAAGCGGCGCAATGACCCATAGAACCTGATCCAGATTATGCTGGCGGAGGGATGGTAGAATGAGCAGTAGCTCCTTTAAACTTTGTGTTTCCAATTCTATTTTTCTATCTTTCGTTTTGTCATCAAAACACTGGCTCTGTGTTTTGTGCGGTGGGTGTTTATATCAGCATAAAGCGGTTTAGAAATAGAAAGGAACCAGTATGAAAGTGCTTATTAAAGGTGCTGGTGTTGGCGGATTGGTTGCAGCTTATCAACTCTTCTTAAAAGGCGCTGATATCACAGTTTCTGCGCCTCTTGATAGTTTCTCCCATTCGGCAAGTTGGTATGCCGGTGGCATGTTGGCACCTTATTGCGAGCGCGAAAGTGCGGAGCAAATAGTTGAGGATTTAGGGCGGCAAGCAATGGGTTGGTGGGCTGAAAACCTTCCTGATTTAGTGCAACATAATGGTACACTTGTCTTGGCACCACAACGCGACCAAGGCGAGCTTAATCGTTTTGCACAGCGCACCACCCGTCATGTTTTGGTTGATGAAGCTATGATCGCTGAACTTGAACCAGATCTTGCAGGACGGTTTAAAAAAGCTTTATTTTTTGCTGAAGAAGCAGACATAGACCCACGTAAAGCGTTGCAAGGTTTGCAAGATAAACTAATTCAAGGAGGGGCTTCCTTTATTGCTCCTTTGCAAAATGAAGAAGAAACTGAGGATTATGATGTCATTATTGATGCAACTGGCATTGCGCGCTTAGGTGTCGATAAGGATTTACGCGGTGTTCGTGGTGAGATGCTTTTAGTGCGCTGCCCAGATGTCCATATAACAAGACCCGTTAGACTATTACATCCGCGCATTCCGCTGTATATTGTACCACGTAGTGACCATACTTTCATGATTGGTGCAACAATGATTGAAAGCGATTATGATGGTCCAATCAGCGCTCGCTCAATGATGGAGCTTTTGAATGCTGCCTATACATTGCATCCTGCCTTTGCTGAAGCGGAAATAATTGAAACCGGAGTTGGCGTGCGGCCAGCCTATGCCGATAATTTTCCACGAATGACACAAGAGGGTAATCGCCATTTTTATATAAATGGCTTTTATCGTCACGGATTTTTATTATCACCCGAAATGGCGCGCCGCGTTACCGATAAGCTTTGCCCTGATTGATTATTTTATATTTAAAGTCCTCTATAGGGCTTGGTAGACATTTATCATAAATATTTTAAGGCGTCGCTGATTTAATTGGAGTAGTTCATGCAGGTTTTTATCAATGGCAATAGAGTTGAAACAAAAGTGCAATATCTAGCAGAGCTTTTGAATGAACAAGGTTTCGAGGGCGAGTGGTTAGCGACTGCCCAAAATAGTGAGCTTGTAAGCGCAAATGAACGTGCTTTATGTCTCATTAACGAAAACGACCGTATTGAAGTCTTAAGTCCTATGCAAGGAGGTTGATATGTTAACGCTTTATGGAGAAGATGTAACGTCGCATTTGCTTTTGGGTAGCGCACAATATCCATCACCTGCTATCTTGGCTGAAGCAGTGCGCCAGTCACAAACAGATATTGTCACTGTTTCGCTTCGCCGAGAAACAGCTGGTGGTAGTCAAGGCGGTCAGTTTTGGCAGTTAATTCGCGATCTTGGTGTTAAGGTTTTACCAAATACTGCGGGTTGTTATTCGGTAAAAGAGGCTGTAACTACAGCAAAAATGGCACGAGATTTGTTTAAAACAGATTGGGTGAAGCTTGAAGTTATCGGCAATCAAGACACTTTGCAGCCTAATGTTTTCGCTCTTGTCGAAGCCGCACAAATTTTAAGTGATGATGGTTTTAAGGTCTTTCCTTATACAACCGATGATCTCATAGTTGGTGAAAAGCTGCTTGAAGCTGGCTGTAAGGTGCTTATGCCTTGGTGTGCACCCATTGGTTCTGCAAAAGGACCGCGCGACTGTGATGGTTTACGCGCTATGCGGGCACATTTTAATGATGTTCCGTTGATTGTTGATGCAGGCATTGGCAGGCCATCGCATGCGGCCATTGTTATGGAACTTGGCTTTGATGCGGTATTGCTCAATACGGCTGTCGCTAAAGCCGGTGATCCAGTTAAAATGGCTTATGCGTTTAAGCTTGCTATTGAAGCTGGAAAACAAGCCTTTGAAGCACAATTTTTAGAGCCGCGTGATTTCGCAGCCCCTTCAACACCAGTGATCGGACAGGCGGTATTTTCATGAGATTAGATCCTTTTTATCCCATTTTTGACAGTGCCGATTGGTTAGAGCGCCTTGTTCCGCTTGGTATTAAATTGGTTCAGATGCGCATGAAAAATCAACCCGATGATGTTATTCGCCGACATATTCAAAGGTCAAAGGTGATTTGCCAAAAGCATGATTGCCAACTTATTATTAATGATTATTGGCAATTAGCAATTGAAGAACAATGCGATTTTGTGCATTTAGGGCAAGAAGATTTAAGCGTTGCTAATGTCGATGCTATTCGCAGCCATGGTTTAAAATTAGGTTTATCGACCCATGATGAGGATGAACTTGCCACTGCACTTGCGCAAAAGCCCGATTATATTGCTTTGGGGCCAATTTATCCAACTATATTGAAAAAAATGAAATGGGCACCGCAAGGTCTTGAAAAATTGGGTAAATGGCGGCAAATAATAGGTCAATTGCCACTTGTTGCTATTGGTGGTTTAAATGTTGATCGGCTTAATGGTGTTTTTGCAGCAGGCTGTGACAGTGCAGCAGTGGTAACTGATATCACTTTAAACCCTTCACCTGAAACGCGGGTACAAGAGTGGTTAAGCCATACAGCCAAGTGGCGTGCATGACTTTTCCTAATGTACTTATTATCGCTGGTAGCGATTCATCGGGCGGTGCAGGGGTTGTCCGTGATATAGAGACAGCAAACCATTTATTTTGTAAATCATCGGTGGCAATAACGGCAGTTACAGCTCAAACCAATCAAGGCGTTATTGCTGTTGAACCAATGCAACCTTTACTATTGGAGCAGCAGATTGAAGCTGCAAAGATTGCTAATCCAATAGCTGCTGTAAAAATTGGCATGGTGGCGACAGTTGAAAACAGTGTTGTTTTACAAAATCAGCTTGCTTGTATAGCTAAAACGCCAATTATTTTTGACCCAGTTTTGGTTGCAAGCTCTGGTGGCCCCTTAAGCAGAGAAAACCTTGTTGAGGCGATAACCGCAAGGCTTTTGCCTTACATCGATATTTTAACTCCAAATATAAATGAACTCGCAACTTTGTTAGGTGACAAGCCGGCACCAAGTGATGACTATGCTATTAAGCAAGCAAAACAACTTTTGCATAGGGGCGTTAAAGCAATTTTAGTAAAGGGTGGCCACCTTGATGGTTTGGAAGCAAGAGATTACCTTGTTACAAACGAAGATGTTATCACGTTTTCACAGCCGCGTTTAGCGGTGCTAAGGCGCGGTACCGGCTGCACTTTGTCAACAGCTATTGCCTGTTATATAGCATCAGGAGACAGTCTTTCGCAAGCAATTGGCAGGGCGAAAGATTTTCTTTATGCACAATTGCTTGCATTGGTTTAAGGTGGATTTTGCATTTTATTCTTCATTCTCTATTGGTTTGCTTTTAACAAAATCCCATGCAGCGTTAACATCATCTGCCGCAAACCAACGAAAATTGGGAGCCAAAAATGGACTTAAAAATTTGGTTGTAAAAGACATATAGCTTGGTCCACCAACTACAGCGTATCGATCGACTTTATCATGCAATTCCTTGTTCATGGAAAGTGCATCGGGTTTAAATAAAGCCGACCATTCAACCTCGTCAGTTCCATAAAAAATAACGATTATATTGAATTTCTCATGCAATGTCGCTTTAGCTTCCATGAGGCCATAGAGATTTTCAATATCAGCATCGTTAAGTGAACCTTTGATAGCAAGTGCTAAGGTTAGAGGATTATCTGTTTTAATTTTTCTGATTGGGGAAGGGGTAAGGTCGACTACCATTGCACTATCCTTTTAAATGAAATTTAAGGCATTCTTATAATTTAAGGCATTTTTACAATAATGTGTAAAGTGAATTTTATGTTTAAAGTATATATAATCAAATGCCCGCAATTCCTTATTAATGTAATTGATGAACCGTTTGCGTTCTTGTTATTTTTAGAGATAAGCTAATTTTGTTATAACAAAAATTTAAAAAGCCATTTAACATTGATACGTTTGAAAGTGCTATTCTATCTTTATTGGATTGTATCTGAATTAAATTCGTATTAATCTTGCTAGGTGTTTATTGTTTATTTTAACTGATGGTGATGCTATCTTATAATAACATTATTAGGTTGGTAGTTTACAAAAATTTACACGAAATGCTTTGAAAATAATTTTAAAAATTTGTTTTTCATGTTTTGAATCTTATATAATAATTATTGGAGGAACTTTTTTGAGTTCTCGCCATTTATAATAAGAGAGATTTGTTTTCAAAGTTTCTGACTGCAATATTACAAAGAATTTTTTTAATCGTCATTCTTAAAGGAGATGAACTCATGGGCTTAGGTTTTTTTGCAAGCATAATTGTTGGTGGTCTTGCGGGCTGGTTCGCGCAAATGTTCATGAATAGTGGCGGCGGTATTATTCTCAACATCATTTTAGGTATAGTCGGTGCCGCACTTGCAAGCCTTGTACTTGGTTGGTTTGGTGTTAGCTTTTATGGCTGGCTTGGCTATCTTATCGCTGGTTTTGTTGGTGCATGTGTCCTTATTGCTTTTGGTCGGGCAATCAGGGGATAAATACCGCTACTTTGCTGTTTTCTTAAAGGCGCTGTAAATCTAGGTGGTTTATAGCGCCTTTTTGTATTTTTTTGAAAACTACAAAAATGATGATGCCACATTGATGTGTTTGGCTTATGTTTTAATATTGTTATTTCTATCTTTACAATATTGCGCTTTGTAAATGAGTTTTTGGGGTTAACGTTTTTTCAATATTGCTAGCGTTAAATAAGGTCTTAAGTTTTGGGAGAAAATACATTGATAGGATGGGTTGTCTTGTCATTTTATTTTTTTCAAATAGGTTTTATTACTTGAAGGTTGTATCATGACCAATGAACGTTCGTTACAAAATCGACGACTAATGTTAAAAGGCACCGGTCTTTTTATGATGAGTGGTCTTGCTGGATGTACAATGGACCGCTTTTTGCCCGCCATTGATACAACTACGACGAGTGCAATCATTGGCCCTAATGGTGGCAATGCCATGAGGCCACCGATTAGCGTTGATGCCAGGGTAACATCTTCTGATACTATGTATGCAGCCGTTAACGAACGTGGTTTCCAGTTGCAAGCCATCCCTTATGACCAAATACCTCGCCAATACCGTCGCCAAATTGTCCCTAATACAACGGGTGAGGGACCCGGGACGATTGTTGTTGATGCAAAAAACTATTTTCTCTATTTTACTCAAAATGGCGGTGATGCTATCCGTTATGGCGTTGGTGTTGGGCGTGCTGGCTTTAGTTGGTCAGGGCGTGCTAAAGTACAATATAAGCGCGAATGGCCTGTTTGGACACCACCTGCCGAAATGATAAAACGCCAACCGGAGCTTGTGCAATATAGAAATGGCATGCAGCCGGGGCCAACCAACCCATTGGGAGCGCGCGCATTATATATTTACCAAAATGGCAACGATACTGGCTATCGTATTCATGGTTCGCCAGAATGGTGGTCTATTGGTAAATCTATGTCATCAGGTTGTATTCGTTTAATTAATCAAGATATTATTGATCTTTATGCTCGTGTTCCTGTTGGTACGCCTATTTTGGTGCGCTAAATCTTAAAAGCGATTTAAATAGATCAATATTTCAACGGAAAATATCTTTTTTACTATTGGCTGCTAAGCGGGGGTGTGATGGTTGAAAAATTGGCGTGGAATGGCTGTACAGCTCCTGAGCAAAAGATAATCGAAGGGCAATATGTCCGCTTGGTCCCGCTTTCAATAGCTGCGCACTTGAGTGATTTATTTGCGGCTTCAAAAAATGGGTTGGCTCAAGAGCGTTTCTTATATTTAGCAGAACTTCCACCTATTGATATTGAAGAATTTAAGTGCTGGATGGCAAATGCCATAAATAACGTTAATCTTCAATTTTTTGCGGTGATTGATAAAAGAACCAATCGTGCAGAAGGGCGCTTTGCCCTTATGCGCATGGATTTGGATAATGGCATTATTGAAATCGGCCATATCCTTTGGGGCGATGCTATAAAGCGCAGCCGCATCGCTACCGAGGCATTTTTTCTAGTTGCTGATTATGTTTTTGCATTAAAATTTAGACGTTTAGAATGGAAGTGTAACAATAATAATGAGCCTTCTAAAAAGGCAGCCCTCCGCTTTGGTTTTCAATATGAAGGCTTGTTTCGCCAACATATGGTCGTTAAGGGACAAAATCGCGATACCGCATGGTTTTCCATCATAGATCGGGATTGGTCTGATTTGCGACAGAAATATTTAAAATGGCTTATGGCAGAAAACTTTAACGAAAATGCTGAGCAAAAGCGCCCCCTTAATATATAAAATGAACGCTTTACAAGTTACCTAAAATTCATTTACCTTAAGATACCTATATATTTACATTGGGTTCTAAGTTTTGGAACATATAAAAAACGTTAATAAGCCATGTTATTTCCAACTGACCGCACAGGGAGGTATCTTATGAAAATTTTGAAATCTACTTTAATGGCAACGGCTTTAGCTGCATCGGTATTAGCTGGCATTGTCGGTGCTTCAGCTAAAACTCTTGTTTATTGCTCAGAGGCATCGCCTGAAGGCTTTGATCCTTCCGCCTATACATCTGGTACAACATTTGATGCTGCAGGACGTGCATCCTATAGTCGTTTGCTTGAATTTGTGGTTGGCACTAGCAATACTGAGGCTGGTTTGGCTGAAAGTTGGGATATTTCGGATGACGGCTTAACTTATACATTTCATCTGCGTAAAGGTGTAAAGTTCCAAACTACTAATTATTTTACCCCTAGTCGCGATATGAATGCTGACGATGTGGTGTTTTCTTTTGAAAGGCAATGGAAAACAGATAACCCTTGGTTTAGTTATACGCCGGGTATCCTTTGGCAATATTTCGATAGTATGGATATGGGCAAACTTTTAAAATCAGTTGAAAAGGTTGATGATTATACTGTAAAAATTACTTTAACGCGACCTGAAGCACCATTCCTTGCTAATATGGCTATGGATTTTGCGTCGATTGTTTCAAAAGAATATGCCGATAAATTGCAAAAAGATGGTAAGATGGAGCTGATGAACCAGCAACCGGTTGGCACAGGGCCATTTATTTTTGTTGGCTATCAAAAAGATGCGGTTATTCGTTATAAGGCAAACCCTGATTATTATCGTGGTAAACCAGCCGTTGATAATTTAGTTTTTGCGATCACTCTTGATCCATCAGTTCGTATGCAAAAATTAAAAGCAGGTGAATGTCATATTGCATCATATCCCAACCCCAATGATGTTGCTGAATTGAAAGCAGATAAAAATCTCAATGTACAAGAGCAAGCGGGTCTTAACGTTGCTTATCTTGCCTATAATACTGAAGAAGCACCTTTTGATAAAGCGGAAGTGCGCCGCGCTTTAAACATGGCAGTTAATAAGCAAAGTATTGTTAATGCGGTTTTTGGTGGTGCAGGGCAGGTTGCACAAAATCCAATCCCGCCAACAATGTGGGGGTATAATAAAGCTATTAAACCAGACCAATATAATCCTGATGAAGCCAAAAAGGTACTTGCAGAAGCCGGGGTAAAAGATCTTTCAATGAAAATTTGGGCGATGCCAGTTTCGCGCCCTTATATGCCTAATGCTAGGCGCGCCGCCGAACTCATCCAGTCAGATTTTGCTCATATTGGTGTAAAAGCTGATATTGTGTCGATGGAATGGGGGGAATATCTAAAAGCGGGCAATGATAAGGGGCGCGATGGTGCCATGATTATGGGCTGGACAGGCGACAATGGCGATCCTGATAATTTCATGGGGGTGCTTAATTCTTGTGTCGGCATTGGTACCAATAATTATGCGCGTTGGTGCAATAAGGAGTTTGAAGATATCATTTTAAAAGCTCGCATCAGTAATAATCATGATGAGCGGGTAAAGCTTTATGAAAAAGCACAAGAGGTGTTTAATAGAGAGGCACCATGGCTCGTCATTGCTAATTCTACTGTCTTTATGCCAATGTCCAAAAATGTTAAAAACTATGTTATGGACCCGCTAGGGCTTCATCGTTTTGAAAATGTTGATATTGAAGAATGATATTGGTAATTTAAAATTGTTAAAGCGGGTGATTTTCACCCGCTTTTTTTAATTTCGCTACTTCTATCATTCATAAAAATATTCGCTATTTGATGTTTAAACGCAAAAAAATTGCTTGCTGTTTTTGTAATTTTGCCGCGTGATAATCGTTGAGACCGCAGTTTTTGGGAAGGAATGCGCAATGATGATAAATAAACTTATTCGCACCGCTATTATTGCTACAGCTTTTTGTGGGGTAGCCACCACTGTGTCAGCTAAAACCTTGGTTTATTGCTCTGAAGCCTCGCCTGAAGGTTTTGATCCAGCGCTTTATACATCTGGTACAACTTTTGATGCAAGTAGTCGACCAGTTTTTAATAAATTAGTTGATTTTGTTAAAGGCACCAGCAATATCAAATCTGGCCTTGCGGAAAGATGGGACATTTCTGATGACGGGTTAACTTATACATTTCATCTAACTAAAGGTGTTAAGTTCCATACAACCAGCTATTTTACTCCAAGCCGAGACTTCAATGCCGATGATGTTATTTTCTCTTTTGAGAGGCAATGGAAGAAGGATAATCCATGGCATAATTATACCCCTGGCGTATCGTGGCAATATTTTGAAAGTATGGAAATGAACACATTGTTCAAATCCATCGACAAAATTGATGATTATACGGTGCGTTTTACTTTAAACAGGCCTGAAGCCCCATTTCTTGCTAATATGGCCATGCCCTTCGCAGTTATCTATTCCAAGGAATACGGTGATAAGCTTGAAAAAGAAGGTAAAATGGAATTGATGAATCAACAACCGGTTGGTACAGGGCCATTTATCTTTGTTGGCTATCAAAAGGATGCTGTTATCCGCTTTAAAGCAAATCCTGACTATTTCCAAGGCAAACAACCTATTGATAATTTGGTATTTGCAATCACTCTTGATCCATCTGTTCGTATGCAAAAGCTTAAGGCAAATGAATGCCAAATTGCTTCTTATCCCAATCCTAATGATTTGCCCGATTTAAAGGCTGATAAAAATCTAATTGTACAAGAACAAGCTGGGCTTAATATTGCCTATCTTGCCTATAATACTGAAGAAGCACCTTTTAATAAAATAGAAGTGCGCCAAGCTTTGAATAAAGCAGTCAATAAGCAAGCTATTGTTGATGCTGTGTTTGGTGGTGCAGGTCAAGTTGCACAAAATCCAATTCCACCAACAATGTGGGGTTTTAACAAAAATATTAGACCGGATGAATATAATCCTGAAGAAGCAAAAAAGATGCTAGATAAAGCCGGCGTCAAGGATCTTTCAATGAAGATTTGGGCAATGCCGATATCGCGTCCTTATATGCCAAATGGTCGTAGAACTGCTGAGCTTATTCAGGCAGATTATGCTAAGGTTGGTATCAAAAGTGAAATTGTTTCTATGGAATGGGGGGAATACCTAAAGGCGGGCAATGATAAGGGGCGCGATGGTGCTTTTATGATGGGCTGGATCGGTGATAATGGTGACCCTGATAATTTTATGGGAGTATTAAACTCCTGTGCTGGTGTTGGCACTAATAATTATGCGCGTTGGTGTAATAAGGATTTTGATGATTTGATACAACGTGGTCGCACGACTACGGATCATGATGAGCGTGTTAAAATTTATGAAGAAGCGCAAGAATTCTTTAATAAGGAGGCTCCATGGCTAGTTATTGCCAATTCAACCGTATTTATGCCAATGTCCAACAAGGTTAAAAACTATATCATGGATCCTATGGGGTCGCACGCTTTTGACGGTGTTGATATTGAGGACTAGTTGGAAACAACGTATGATAGAAGGGTTGTGTTTATTCGCCTGCTGTCATGGTGGTGGATAAGAGTAAATAGGATATTCTTAGAGCGTTTTCCGAAAAGTTTGAAGCGGTTTTCGGGCAAAAACGCGATGTAAACAATGGATTAGAGCGCATTTCGATCTGATTCAATCAGATCGAAATGCGCTCTAATATAAAAGGCCATCAGTTCAACTAATGGCCTTTTATTATTTAAGGTATAAAATATTAAGCGACTTCGTCTTTTTCCTGAACTTGTGGCTTTACTTTAAAGAAGCGCAGGATAATGAGGAAGAAAACTGGCACAAACATAACAGCAAGAACTGTCGCGGTTATCATGCCGCCAAGTACGCCTGTACCAATTGCATTTTGACTGCCCGCGCCAGGACCATTAGCAATTGCAAGGGGTAATACGCCAAGCGAAAATGCCAATGATGTCATCAAAATTGGTCTAAAGCGTAATTTTGCCGCTTCCAGTGCTGCACTAGAAAGAGACATACCCTGACCATAAAGCTCACGCGCAAATTCCACAATCAAAATAGCATTTTTCGCCGATAGCCCAATAATGGTAATAAGACCAATTTTAAAATAAAGGTCATTTGCCATATCACGCATCATCACCGCAAGAACACAGCCAATAATCCCAAGTGGCACCACCAACATCACCGATACCGGAATTGACCAACTTTCATAAAGTGCTGCTAACAATAGGAATACAAAGAGAATAGATAGCGCAAATAAAAGGGTAGATTGCGAACCAGATTTAATCTCTTCTGCCGTTTGTCCTGACCATTCAAAACCATAGCCTTCTGGGAGTGCTTTAGCAATACGCTCCATTTCAGCAATTGCATCACCGGTTGAATAACCCGGGGCTGGTGAACCAGTGATACGCATTGATGGATAGGCATTATAACCAATAACCTGCGCAGGTCCTTTTTGCCAATTAACATGAGCAAAGGCTGATAAAGGCACCATTCCGCCATGGGTATTTTTGACGTGAATGCTTAATAACTGGACCGCATCAAGACGCTTGGTATCCAATGCTTGAACAACAACACGTTGCAGCCTACCTACATTTGGAAAGTCGTTAACATAGGCCGAACCAAGATTGGCTGAAATAGCTGTATTAATATCAGCAAATGTCACACCAAAAGCATTTGCCTTTTCACGATCAATTTCAAGATTGACCTGTGCCGATTCAGGCAATCCTTCGGGGCGCACACCAGCTAGAATTGGACTTTGACTTGCCATGGCAAGCAATTGTCCCGTAGCTGCATTAAGCGACATGTTTTCTGAACCCCCACGATCTTGCAGGCGGAAACTAAAGCCATCAGTAGAACCAAAGCCGTCAATTGCTGGGGGTAGAACTGCAAATATTTGACTAACATCCTTAATTGATGCCAATTGTCCATTCGTCCAGTTAACAATATCTTGGGCTGATTGCCCTTTGCCGCGTTCGCTCCAGTCTTTTAAGGTTACAAAGACGATTGCTGCATTGGCACCTGACCCTGAGAAGCTAAAACCACGTACGCCAATAACATGATCAACGGCATCATTTCCGGCAAAAATTTTATCAATTTGTGATAGAACTTCATTGGTTCGGTTGGAGCTAGCTTCTGGTGGTAATAATGCACTGACAATAAGATAGCCCTGATCTTCATTTGGGGCAAAGCCTGTTGGCAATTTCATATAAGTATAGCCGAGCCCTAAAAGGATAGCCACATAAATGACCATAACACGACGGCTTTTAGCTAATGCGAAACGCACACCACCTTGATAATGGTTGGTCAAACTATTAAAGCTGCGGTTAAACCAACCAAAGAAACCGCGCTTATCGTGATGCCCTTTGGGAACAGGCTTCAAGAATGTTGAACAAAGAGCGGGTGTTAAAGTAAGCGCCAAAAGAGCCGAAAATAAAATAGACACTACCATGGTAAGCGAGAATTGGCGGTAGATTACACCCGTTGCACCTGGGAAAAATGCCATAGGTACAAACACGGCTGAGAGAACAAGTGTAATACCAATGATCGCGCCGGTTATTTGATGCATCGCCTTTTGTGTTGCTTGCTTGGGTGGCAACCCTTCCTCTGCCATGATGCGCTCAACATTTTCAACCACCACAATTGCATCATCAACCAGAATACCAATGGCGAGCACCATAGCAAACATTGTTAGCACATTGATGGAAAATCCTGCCGCTAACATAATAGCACAAGTACCAAGTAAGGCCACCGGAACGACAATGATGGGAATAAGCGTATAGCGGAAATTTTGTAAAAAGAGAAACATCACCAAGAAAACCAAAATGACGGCTTCAATCAAGGTATGAAAAACTTTTTCAATCGATGCGGACACAAAGGGTGTCGTATCGTAAGGGATAAGATAACTTACGCCTTTGGGAAGAAATGCTCCTAGCTCTGCCATTTTGGCATGAATAAGCTTCGATGTAGCAAGGGCATTACCGGAATTGGATAATTGAATGGCAGCAGCAGCAGATTGCTTGCCATCAAGTGTGGTAGAAAAATTATAGTCTTCTGCGCCAAGCTCCACACGGGCAACATCGGATAGTCGCACGGTTGAGCCATCAGGATTTGCACGTAAAATAATAGATGAGAATTCTTCAGGTGTTGCAAGCTGCCCCTTAACTAACACCGTTGCCGTGAGTTCTTGGGTTAAAGGATTGGGATCTGCACCAACACGGCCTGCAGCTACCTGCGCATTTTGCGCACGAATAGCAGCGGTTACATCGTCAACCGATAGATTTAGTCCCACCATCCGGTCTGGATCTAGCCAAACACGCAATGCGCGCTCTGATGCAAATAGTTGTACGCGTCCAACCCCGTCAATACGGCGCAACTCACCAAGGATATTACGGCTCATATAATCACCAAGGGCCACACTATCATACGAACCATCTGGTGAAATAAGGCTGATAAACATCATAAAGCCGTTGCCAGCTTCTTCAACCTGAATACCTTGATCAACAACTGATCGCGGCAAACGTGACTCAACACCGCGAATTTTGTTTTGCACATCAACCTGTGCCTTGGCTATATCTGAACCTGTATTAAATGTTGCCGTAATTTCAAGGCCACCATTTGAATCAGTGCTTGATTCAAAATAGGCAATATTTTCTACGCCATTTAATTCTTCTTCAATCTGACGGGTAACGCTGGCATAAACTTCCTGCGGTGACGCACCAGGGTAAGACGTCCGGATTGTTAATTGCGGCGGAGCAATTTTTGGATATTGCATTATAGGTAGATAAGGCAATGCAATAATACCAGCCAATGTTATGAATATCGCTATAACAAAGGCAAAAATGGGTCTTTTAATAAAAAACTGGGCCATAATGGTCTCGTTTCATCGGGGGGCTTATTTTAAATATTTCACAAACATTATAAATGCGATCTATTATCAGCATTTCATAATGCTGCAGATTTAAATAGGTTTAAACTGCTCATCGACATTGTTATTGGTTAATCGCAACACTAGTGCCGTCTTGAACTTTTGCACCGCCATCGATAATGACCTTATCGCCACTTTTGATACCAGTGCGCACAATCCAATTATTATCAATAGCTTGCCCAAGGGTAATATTACGCAAATGAGCGATATTCATTTCATCAACAACATAGACCTGCGCACCACCGCTATTATCACGAATAATGGCTCGTTGCGGCACAAGAATTGCAGAACTATCAACTGCCTGTTCAATACGCACCCGCACATAAAGGCCAGCTAAAAGCTCGTCCTTTGGATTTGGAAACTCAGCACGTAAGGTGATTTGTCCGGTGGTTGAATCAACTGACGCTTCTGAGAACAACAGGCGGCCTTTTTCACTGTAAGGTGTGCCATCATCAAAAACCAATTGTACACTTGCTTCCCCTGGGGCTGGGCTTTCAAGATCACCAGCATCTAAGCTGCGCCGAAGTTCTCGCACGGCATTGGAAGACTGAGTAAAATCGACATAAACAGGGTCTAGCTGTTGAACCAAAGCAAGGTGATTAGCATCGCTTGGGCTAACCAAAGCGCCTTCCGTTACCAGCGCGCGACCAATGCGGCCGGATATTGGTGCACGCACTTCAGTGTAACCAAGATCCAATTTTGCTGCATCAAGTGATGCTTGTGCTAAGGCCACATCCGCCTCAGCTTGTGCTAGAGCTGCAACCGCATTATCGTAATTGGTTGTCGAGGTAACCTCACGCTCGCGCAATTGCGATTGGCGCTCGGCAAGTTGCTTAGCATTTAATTCAACAGCCTTAGCGCGGGCAAGGGAAGCCTCGGCGCTAGCCACGCGTACACGAAATGGCATGGGATCAATACGATAAAGCACTTCGCCTTCTTTTACTGTGCTACCTTGGGTAAAAACACGCTCAACTACAATACCAGAAATGCGCGGCCGCACTTCGGCAACTCGTGTTGGTGCAACCCGGCCGGGTAATTCAGTGACAACAGGAACCGATTGCGGGGTGGCAACGACAATATTAACGGCAGGGGGAGGGGGAGCTTCACCACCTTGTTCTTGCGCGTAAAGCCCATAAGATGATGCGCTTAAAAGCAAAAATGGTAGGATGATTTTGGTTAAAAAAGCTGGGGGACGCATGAGGATATACCTATTACTTTTGGGAGATTAGTAAAGATGATACTTTTACTCAAGTAAATATATGGTAAAAGTGAAATTAAAATTTAAGTTAATTAGTATTTTATAACTTAATCGAATATAATGGAATAAAATCAAATTTCTGCATCTTGACCATTATTTTTTGCTAAATTATCAATATGATCCAGTATTCTTTGACGCTGGTCTTCATTCCACGGAAAAACACCAAGCATTTCAAGACTGCATAAACCATGCATAGCTAAATAAGCTAGGGAAGCATTGGGTTTATCTAAGCTTTCTATATTGAGATCTTTTATGTCTTTCCAAATATATTGGATGATTTGTTCACGGATAGCTTGATTGTTTGCCATGCTTGCACAAATAGCAAGACTAACGGCGCGTTCATTATCGCCACAATGTCGCCTAATCACTTCAATATTAGCCGACATCAGCGACATGCCTTTGGATTGTTCATCGGCGACTATTTGATCATAGCATGAAAAATGCCGTTTGATGAGCGCGCTGATCAAAGCCTCTTTGGATTTATAATCATAAAGCACAGTCGCCTTACTAACCCCAGCCTTATTGGCAACGGCTTCAACCGTTAGCTTAGCAACGCCGCTTTCTATCACAACCGCTTCAACAGCATCTAAGATCTGGTTTTGATCTATACTGCGTTTACGACCCATTCTTTTCGACCTATAAGCTTACATAAATTTATTTCTATATTGGTGATTTATATATTTCCAACCATTCGTTTATAAAAAATATTTCAATTTGTCAATTCTAGTTTTAAGAGTCGTTTTATCCTTTCAATTGGCGCTTTGAAATAAAAAAGCGATATAAATCAGGCAAAATTGCCTTAAGCGCTGCAGGTCGATTTCATTAAATAGGTAAAATACGATAAAATTTGTAGTCTAATAAAATATATAAAAATAGAATTTTATGCTATTTTTTGAAAAAAAATTAAAAATTTACGAATGTTAATTGCTTTAATTTTAAAAAATATATTTTATTATGACGAAGTCAGCATAAATAATTATTCGGTAAATAGATATGAACAACCATATGACCTTTCCCTCCCTTGATGCCCCAAGTCTTTGTACACGCCACTGGTTGGTGGAAGCAATTGAATGTCTTGAAGCCGAAGCCAGCCGCTCAGCTGATACTCATTTGCTACGTTTAGATTTGCCAAGCTGTAATGGCATTACCCTTTATTTAAAAGATGAATCAAGCCATTCAACCGGTAGCTTGAAACATCGTTTAGCGCGTTCGCTGTTTCTCTATGCTTTATGCAATGGCAAGGTAGGGCCACAAACCACCATTATTGAAGCATCAAGCGGTTCAACCGCTGTATCAGAAGCCTATTTTGCTAAATTGCTAGGTCTGCGCTTCATTACCGTTGTGCCGCGCACCACATCGGTTGAAAAGATTGCTGCAATTGAGTTTTATGGCGGGGAAGTTCATTTCATTGATGATCCAAAGAGTGTTTATAAAACAGCGCAAGATTTAGCTGATAGACTAAATGGCTATTATATTGACCAGTTTACTTATGCCGAGCGTGCAACGGATTGGCGTGGCAATAATAATATTGCCAATTCGATTTTCTCGCAATTAAGCCGCGAAAAAAATCCCATTCCTGATTGGATTGTTGCAAGCGCTGGTACGGGTGGTACATCGGCAACCCTTGGCCGCTATATCCGCTATGGTTGTTATTCTACCCGTCTTTGCGTTGCAGATCCTGAAGGTTCGGTGTTTCATAAGCATTATATGGATCGCACTATCCGAGAAATTGACGGTTGTAATTCGGTCATTGAAGGTATTGGCCGCGCAAGGGTAGAGCCGTCATTTTTACCTGATGTTATTGATCGCATGATTGCAGTACCAGATGAAGCAAGCCTTGCCGCCATGCGCGTTATCAGCAAACTTGTTGGTCGTAGTTGTGGTGGTTCCACGGGTACTAATCTTTGGGCGGTTGGAAAAATTGTTTCTGACATGATTAAAAACAATCAAACCGGCAGCATTGTCACCCTGATTTGTGATAGCGGCGAACGTTACCGTTCTACCTATCTTGATGATAATTGGCTCGCCAAAAAGAACCTTGATATTGCTCCCTATGTGGCAGCACTGGAAGCACTATTTATCAATGGGCGAGCTTTTACCAAATAGTATTATCTTAGCAATTATGATTGCATTTTTTAGCAAAATACCTAACTTTACATGGAGCTATTATTTAGCTCCATTTTTTGTGGGAGAATTGTATGAATATAGGAGAAGCAGCCAAGGAAAGCGGCGTTTCTGCCAAGATGATCCGCCATTACGAGAGCATTGGTCTTATTAAGGCAGCCCATCGTAGTGATGCAGGCTACCGCCATTACGCAATGCAGGATCTTGATACTTTACGATTTATTCGCCGCTCTCGCGATTTAGGCTTTTCGCTTGATCAAATTAACACGCTTTTGTCACTTTGGCGTGAACAATCGCGCAGCTCTGCTGAAGTAAAAAAACTAGCCGCCCAACACCTTGCAGAACTTGAAGAAAAGATGGCAGTTTTGCGCGAAATGAGCGATAAATTGCGGCTATTGATTAACCAATGTAATGGCAATGATGATCCTGATTGCGCCATTATTGAAACCTTGGCAGGAAGTACCCCAAATAGCCATTGCTGTGCTTCACCTAAGCAATTGGATTAATTATTTTATATTTTGGCTATTTTTTATGGCAACTATGTGATTTTGGGTGCAACTTAGACAATTTTTTAAGAAAGGTCTATGATGAGACAATTGCTCGATATTGCTGATTTAAAAAAGGCAGCAAAGCGCCGCGTTCCAAAAATGTTTTTTGATTATGCCGATTCAGGTGCATGGACAGAAAGTACCTATCGTGCCAATGAAAATGATTTTAAACAAATTAAACTGCGCCAAAAAGTTCTCGTTGATATGACAGGTCGCAGTTTGCAAAGTGAAATGATTGGCCAAAAGGTGGCCATGCCGGTTGCCCTTGCGCCAACGGGTCTTTGTGGCATGCAGCATGCCGATGGTGAGATTCTTGCTGCACAAGCGGCTGAAGAATTTGGCGTGCCTTTTACCCTATCAACTATGAGTATTTGTTCGATTGAGGATGTGCGATCTTCCACAACAAAACCCTTTTGGTTTCAGCTTTATGTTATGCGCGATCGTGATTTTGTTACCAATTTAATTGACCGCGCTAAAGCTGCCAATTGCAGCGCCTTGGTGCTTACATTAGATTTACAGATATTAGGGCAACGCCATAAGGATTTGCGCAATGGGCTTTCCGCACCACCGCGCTTTACACCAAAACATATCATGCAAATGGCAATGCGCCCGAAATGGTGTTTTGACATGCTTAAAACTCAAAGGCGCACTTTTCGCAATATTGATGGCCATGCTAAAGGCGTCAGTGATTTAAGCTCGTTATCTGCTTGGACGGCAGAACAATTTGACCCCAAATTAAATTGGCAAGATGTGGAATGGATCAAGAATAAATGGGGTGGCCCACTCATTCTAAAAGGCATTCTTGACGCAGACGACGCCCATAAAGCGGCTGAGAGCGGTGCTGATGCTTTAATTGTTTCTAACCACGGTGGCCGCCAGCTTGACGGCGCATCCTCAACAATTAGCATTTTGCCAGAAATTATTAATGCAGTCGGCAGCAAGATTGAAGTGCATTTAGATGGCGGCATCCGCTCTGGGCAAGATGTTCTAAAGGCTTTAGCTTTGGGTGCAAAAGGCACCTATATTGGTAGGCCATTTCTTTATGGGCTAGGTGCAAACGGTAAGCAAGGCGTGCGCCAAGTCTTGGATATTATTGCTAAAGAGCTTGATATCACCATGGCACTTTGCGGCAAACAAAAAGTAACAGATCTTGACGAAAGCGTTATTTATAAACCGCAAATTTCTAGTTAAAAGTACAAAAACACCCATCACCATTTAATTATGGTGATGGGTGTTTGAAAATCAAAATTTAAGCTTTATGTTTTTTGACAAGATCCATAAAGCGGTCAAAAAGATAATGGCTATCTTGTGGGCCAGGTGATGCTTCAGGATGGTGTTGCACTGAAAAAACTGGTTTTCCAACCAAATTGATGCCGCAATTTGTGCCATCAAAAAGTGAAATATGGGTTTCTTCAACACCTTCAGGCAGGCTTTTTGAATCGACCGCAAAACCATGATTCATTGAAACAATTTCAACCTTATCGGTGGTGAAATCCTTAACCGGATGGTTAGCACCATGGTGTCCTTGATGCATTTTTATGGTTTTGCCGCCCATGGCAAGAGCAAGCATTTGGTGGCCAAGACATATACCAAAAATTGGAATACCACTATCAACCAAAGTGCGAATAACGGGCACGGAATATGCTGCAGTGGCAGCTGGATCACCAGGGCCGTTTGAAAGGAAAATACCATCTGGTTGCATAGCAAGTACATCTTCTGCGCTTGCTGTCGCCGGTACGATTGTCACTTTAGCATCACGCCCTGCAAGCAAACGTAAGATATTTCTTTTAATACCATAATCAATAGCAACAATATGATATTTAGGTTCGGTTTCTTCGCTATAGCCTTCATTCCAAACCCAAGGCGTTTCACTCCACGGCATTGATTGACCGATGGTGACATCTTTTGCAAGATCAAGCCCTTCAAGACCAGACCAGCTTGCAGCGCGCTGCTTTAACGCAGCCATGTCAAATTTACCATCAGGACTATGGGCGATAACGCCATTAGGCGCGCCTTTTTCACGGATAAGAGCGGTGAGGGCGCGAGTATCAATACCGCAAAGAGCAATAACGCCGCGTGATTTTAACCATTGGTCTAGACCTTGCGCAGCACGATAATTAGATGGATCAGTGATATCGGCTTTTAAAACAGCACCAACTGCACCAAAATGATTGGCAGGGGTTAAATCTTCAATATCTTCTTGGTTGGTACCAACATTGCCGATATGGGGAAAAGTGAACGTAACAATTTGTCCAGTATAGGAAGGGTCTGTCAGGATTTCTTCATAACCAGTAAGGGCAGTGTTAAAACATACTTCAGCTTCAATTGCGCCCGTTGCGCCAAGGCCTTTTCCCTCAATCACTGTTCCATCTGCAAGTACCAATACGGCAGTTGATATTGACTTTTCCCATGGAGTGGCTGCTAAAGTGCTGATATTTTGGGTCATCATCGGTCTCTTTCTATATTCCGTGGGCAAAGATACTAAGGGCACGGATACTAAAAATAGTGCCATTATCATGCTAAGTTATTTATATTTGCGCATGTCAAAAGGGCGGATGCGGTCATCCACCTTAAAATATAATATCATGTCTGGCTAAGATTGGTATTATATCGGTTAATTTCAAAAAATAAAGTGAAGATTACGTCTTTTGCCCATTCTTTTAATCTTTACCCACTTTTTTAGGACTAATTAGATTTAAATAGCAATGATTTGCTGTCATTGCCTATAATAAATGGTTTTCCCTTGAATTGCATAAATTTCACATCAAATATGCTATGTATTTATATTATGGCTTCAAACTTGCTGTGAAACTGTTATAGAAGTCCCTATATTGAATTTAAAGCGGAGATTAGGCTGATGTTGCGTGAAGATATTGCTGTTGCACTTAAAAAAGCAATGATCGAAAAGGACAAAGTGCGTCTATCGACCTTGCGCTTGGTAAATGCTGCCATACAAGATCTTGATATTGCAAGACGTGGCGATGGTAAACCTGCCGCCGAGGATAGTGATGTGCAGGCCTTGCTTGCTAAAATGATTAAACAGCGTGACGAATCGGCAAAGCTTTATGATCAAGGTAGCCGTCCAGAGCTTGCAGAGATTGAGCGTAATGAAATTGCCATTATCCGTGAGTTTTTACCCCGTCAGCTTGACAGTGCAGAAATGCAAGCAGCTATCAAAACGGCTATTGCTGCAACGGGCGCTGAAAGCTTGCGTGATATGGGTAAGGTAATGGCGCAATTAAAAGAGCAATATATGGGGCAAATGGATTTTTCAGCCGCAAGCGCGATTATTAAAGAGCAATTGCAATAGTAGTTTAGTTTTTAAGGCTAGAGCTTGCTTTTCTGACATTAAAAGAAGCTACCTATCTATTTAAAAATGTGGTACCTGCCGGGGAAGATACAGCAGGTACCGTCTCGCTGTTCATTTTTATTTCCAATGTTTATAGTGCATTTTAAAAATACTGATAATAATGTAACTATAGTAGCTTATCCATTTTTACAGGGGCAAAGATAAAAAAATCAAAATTCTTTGACCGCGTGGTAAACTGCAACGCAAATTAATCCCCAACTTTTTCACCATTTGATTTTTAATATCGTTTTTCGTTGCCCACTCAACACTGCTGACAAAAACTGACACAAGTGACGCATATAGACATTTCACAACGACTTAAAAAAGAGGAAAGTTGAAATGACAAATATCCAATTTTATACCCATCCCCAATCACGCGGTTGTACTGTACGTTGGTTTTTGGAAGAGCTTGGCATTGCCTATGATGCTCATATTTTAGATTATGGCACAACTATGAAAGAACAATCCTATCTTGATATTAATCCTATGGGGAAAGTTCCAGCTATTGTCCATAATGGTAAAGTTGTAACCGAAACATCGGCAATTTGTCTTTATCTTGCTGATGCCTTTTTTGACAAGGGCTTAGCGCCAGCTTTGAGCGATCGTGCCGATTATTATCGTTGGAGCTTTTTTATTGCCGGTCCGTTTGAGGCAGCCTTTATTGATGGCTTTCGCAAATTGGAGATAAAACCAGAAGAGCGGATCATGCTTGGTTATGGTACAATTGAAGAAATGATGACAATTCTTGCCAATCACCTTAAAAATCGTGAATTTGTTGCAGGTGATAAATTTACTGCTGCAGATTGTCTTGTCGGTGCTTTTTGCGCTTTTGCCATTTTTAAGGGTGGCTTAGAAAATGAGATATTGAAGGATTATTGTCTACGCCTTAGCGAACGCCCAGCCTATAAACGGGCAAGGGCGATTGATGAAGCCTTGGTTAAATAAGCGTTTTAAATAGCTATCTATAAATACTATAAGATAGAACCAATATAGCCAAAACTCGCTAGCCTTTCAGTCTATTTGTTATTTTTGTTTTAAAATAAGGGGCTGTCCTAGATAACGTAAATTATCTAAGGTTAGCCCATGAGAAAAAGTCGTTTAAGTTGGTATAAGCAATGCAAGCTTATAGAATTATTTATAGCTGGCTCAACAGCGAGAACAGCAGCTGCTTTAGTTGGCATTAATAAAACAACTGCTGCCTATTATTTTCATCGGTTGCGATTACTGATTTATCTCCATAGCGAACATCTAGAAATGTAGACAAGTGAAATTGAAGCTGATGAGTCTTATTTTGGTGGAAGTCGTAAAGGAAAGCGTGGTCGTGGCGCCTTTGGAAAAGTACCCGTATTTGGGCTTCTAAAACGTGATGGTAAGGTTTATACCGTTCAAGTTGCCAATACTCAAAAAAATACTTTAATCCCTATTATCAAAGAGCATGTCAAGCCAGATAGCATTGTTTATACTGATACCTATCGTAGTTATGATGTTCTTGACGTCAGCGAATTCACACATTACCGTATTAATCATAGCAAATTATTTGCGGATAAGCATAACCACATCAATGGAATTGAAAATTTTTGGAACCAAGCAAAACGACATTTGAGAAAATTTAACGGCATTCCGCGCGAGAATTTTCATCTATTTTTAAAAGAGTGTGAATGGCGTTTTAATAACAGTGATCCCAAAATCCAATTTTCTATTTTAAAACAAATAGTAAAAGCGAATTTATTATAGTTATCTAGGACAGCCCGTTGTTTTAACATTAAAGCAGGGCAATTAGTTTAAAATTATCTTTGCTATAGGCGTCAAACCAAAAGCTGCACCTCACTAAAGGCGTAACCTGCAATGATAAAACCTATTTGCCCTTAAATTGCGTTGAGTTTTACCTATTTAAAAATTTTACTGTTAAAATTTGCAAAATTCTTGTATGGGTATTTTCAAAATTAGAAAAATTCAAAACTTATAATAATATTTCTTGAATAAAGAGTTTGGATAACAACCAAGCCATATAAACACATCAAAGTTTTTCATTAAGCCATGATGTATCCCTTTAGGAATGAAAATAAGGACTATATGATGAGTGAGCTTCCAGCATGCCCACAATGCAATTCAACCTATACTTATGAAGACGGTAGCAACTATATTTGCCCCGAATGTGGTAATGAGTGGAATGCATCCACCCAAAGTGGCGATAAAATTGTTGTTCGTGATGCCAATGGTACTGAGCTTAATGATGGCGACACTGTAAGTGTTATCAAAGACCTTAAAGTTAAAGGATCGTCTTCAGTGGTTAAAGTTGGCACCAAGGTAAAAAATATTCGCCTTGTTGATGGAGATCACGACATTGATTGTAAAATTCCTGGCATTGGTCAAATGGGACTGAAGTCTGAATTCGTCAAAAAAGTGCAAGACTAATTGCAATTTATTGGGGCATTTGATGCAATAGTGTCTATGCCCCAATCTCTATATTTGCAAAACTTTGCCTGATTGCGGCTGTTAGTTATGCAGCTAATAAGCATTATAGCTTTAAATGCCAACCAACTAACACCTTCATAGGCAAAAAACATCACAAAACGTCTTGCCTTCTGCAAAAACAAAAGAAAACCTCAATCGACAGCATTGTAAAGGTCAAATGGGCAAGTTGCCAACCATTCCGTATTAATAATGCGGTTAATATTCAAGTCTCGTTTAAATGCCTCTGGTGATTATATCAATACGTTAAGATTGCATCTCTACGCAACAGCTTTGCCTATGTGGAGAAGATGCATAGCTAAGTAGCGATCTCAATTCACTTTTTCTTCATCACAGCACTAGCAATAGCAAAGAGCTAACAATCATGCTATTATAAGTGACGAGGTTATCGCAGTTTGAATTGGTTTTGTCTTTTTATAATATTACATAATCATCAAATAAGATGTTTCTAATGATTTAATTCTTATAGCTAAAGTTTGTTTTCGTCATGGAAAGCTATTAAATATAATAATAGTAAATTATAATACAGTTACGTATTATTATAGTATATCATTAGATTGACTTATATTTTTTCGATATCTTGTTAAACTAGCACAACCTATCAGCATTTTAAAATATCTTTTTAAGACCCAGATACTGGCATAATTGATATATAAATTATGAGAATCATAAAAACAGCCAATTAGAAAAAAACTAATCAACAAAAAAGCTAATAAGAATAAATCAAACTATACTTGTATCATAACTGGATAAATTATGGTAAAATGAATGGAAAATGAACAAATATTCAAATTATCTTTCATTTTGTTTTTAAACTTCAATTAAAATTGGTAATTTATTAAAAATACTATTGGATTATTCTTTCGATATGGCTTATATATAAGCTATAAATAATACAAAAAGGAGTTATTATGATTAAGAAACTTATCCTTGGCTGTTCGTTGCTTTTACTCGTTCCTGCTGCTGCAAGCGCTCAAAGCGCCACTGGCGAATGTGCTATAGAAAAAGCAAACATCCAGAAGCAAATTGATTATGCCCGTCAACATGGCCATACCCATAAAATTGCAGGCCTAGAAAAGGCTTTAAGTGAAGTAAACCAGCATTGCACCGATGCAGGTCGTCGTGCAAGCAATTTACAAAAGGTTGCTGAAAAGGAACACAAAGTAGCTCAGCGCAAGGCAGAACTAGAAGACGCCAAAATGGGCGGTGATGCCAAGAAAATTGCTAAGAAGACCAAAAAGCTTGACGAAGCTGTCCGCGAACTTGAAGAAGCTCGCAGCAACGTTCGATAATTTATTAAAATCATAAAACAGTTGAGACCCCTGCATAAATTTTTATGCAGGGTTTTTTATATCAATAAACTATTTGATTGAAACGTTTTCAATCACAGGTAAGCCATCAATATGAAGGCTAATTTTATTGACATTTGATGGCGGAGCTATAAATTTTCCTTTCCACTGGCCAATACGCGGTGTTTTTGTCATATCATAACTAAAGTTCAATTTAAGATCTTGAGGCGCGGCATTTTCTGCGGCATCAAGCGGCCATTTTTGGTCACCACTGCTGATAAAAACTAGATCGCGATTGAGCTTTTCATAAATATTGGCACCACTAAATGGTTCAACCAACGTATTAAAGCGCACCTCAATTTCAACAATATCACCTTTGCGCTTAGCGCGAATAACTTCAGCTTTAGCCGTATCTTTTATAATGCTAACGCTTGGCTTTTCAGCAGCCAACACTATGCTTGTGTTGGTGCCCAATAATCCCATGATAGCTATCATTGACAACGTGAATTTACTTAACAATTTCATAATCTGCTTCCCACCTTAAGCTATTAAATAACGTAGATCCGATTATTTCCAATTCTTGCCTTCAAACGCCATTTAATCCTTTTTTAGCGATAGAGGCTTTCATACTCTTTTAAACCAATTAACCCGCCAAAGCCGGTAAAGCTTGGGCGGGCATTTCAAATATTAATGCTAGTTTAAACTATTAGGATTTACTTCCCCTGTGCTAGCGGCGTTTCTTTCAAGCCAAACGCAGCAAGAGAAGCACGAAACACATCTGTATTATCAACGTAAATCTGATTTTCTTCTGCTGCATGATAAGCAGCAAGACCAGCATCTTTTTTAGCTACATCACGGAAGAATTCTGCACCTTTACCATGAGCATAAAGCGGAACCAATTCACGTGTGTGGGTATCTGTATGCCAACGAACAAGCGGCAAAGCACCAGCGCCTTGATTGATAAGGTCGGAATAGGCAGTGCTATTGCTATCTGGTCCTTGCAACAAACCGTTACCATGATCAGTCGTTACGATGATTAGGGTTTCATCCCATGATGAATTGGCCTCAACCCACTCTGCAACCGCTTCAACCGCAAGGTTAAAATCAATTTGCTCTTCAATTAAACGCGGTAGATTATTAGCATGTGCGGCCCAATCAACCGCACCACCTTCAACCATCAAGAAAAAGCCTTTTTCATTTTTTGAAAGCACATTAAGTGCGCCTTTGGTCATGGTTGCAAGGCTTGGTTGGTTTTCAAGAGGCTGCCCCATGGCAACGCCTGGACGATTAAACTGAGTTGTTAAATGATTTTGAACTGTACCAAGAAGCTTGGTTTTATTACCAAGATCAAACTTACCTGCAGCAAGTTTTTCGAAATCCTCTTTGGTTTCGATGAGAACATAATCTGTTTCGCCGTTTTTAAGCTTATCCCAAGTGTCCTTACCACCTACATAACGATAGGCTTTATCATCCTTGGCCTCAACGGGCTTGCCTTCCTTATCGAAGTTTGGATGTCCTGCCCCCATGACAACGCTTGCCATACCAGAATTAACGATATCTTGCGCCATCGCGCTATATTCATTACGACTAGCATTATGCGAGAGAAAGCCAGCCGGTGTCGCATGAGTCCACTGCACAGTCGAAATCGAGCCCAATGAGCGACCACTTTCAACTGCGTATTCACCAATATGTTTTAGCTTGGTATCATTATTCGACCAATTAATAGCATTATTATAAGTCTTTTGTCCTGTTGCCAAAGCTGTTGCTGCAGCAGCACTATCGGTATAGTCGGTACGCGTATAGTCATAGCCTTTGAAATAACCAGGATAATTACCAAGCGATCCCTTGAATACTTCATTACTTGGTGCCGCATCCCAAAGCTCAGATGCATTGAAAGTAACTGAACCATCATTAGTTTTGGTTGGCGTATTAGACGTGTTGAGTGGATAGGTTGACATAAATGCCTTAACATCAAAATCATCATAGACCTCATGGCCAAGAGCACCATGGCGATAATAGCTTGCTGCACGCCATGTATTGATACCCGCACCATCAGTTATTAATAAGATAACGTTTTTTGCAGGTGCATCTTGCGCCATTGACGGAGAAACAGCACCGCCAAAGACAGTTGTAAGGCCAAGAGCCAAAAGTACAAGTTTATGAAGTTTCATGGAGTATCCCTTTTTGCCAGAATGTAGAATGCGGATACTGCACCTATATTTCAGTGATATGACACGTCGCTATTTTCGAACAAAAACGAGCTAATACATTAGGGCAAATAAAACTCCCAAGGTTATCAAGTAAGTTAAAGCATTTACTTATTAAAAAAACATAACTAACCTTTTGAATCTAAGTTAAAAATTTATAAGTCACTTCAAAAAATGATAAGAAAGGCTTTAAAAAATAGTTTTTAGATTTTGGGGGAACAAAAGCATGTTGCCTATCATGTATTTTGAATAACCTTTTTTCTAGCCTTGCTGATTCTTGGCATTTAAACCAGATTTATTTCAATAAAGTCCAAGGCAGCTAGGCCTTATATCGGCAGAAAACAATATTTCTGTTTATTCTATTTTCAATGCAAACTTAATTTTGGTTTAGTGATTCCTCACTTAACCGATAATTTAATTTTAGTTCCCAAATAAGCTGTCAGCAAATGCCTAGCTTGTGTATAATTTTAGCAATAAACTTAAAAAAATTAAAAAAAATAGAAAAAAATGTTAATATAAGCTTGCACAAATTGTTTTGATATGGCAAGAACCGCCCACAACAAAATGCTGTGGTAGCTCAGTGGTAGAGCACTCCCTTGGTAAGGGAGAGGTCGGGAGTTCAATCCTCCCTCACAGCACCATAAAATCAATTACTTAACTTTTAAAAGAATTTCTCTTAAGGTTCACCGAACCTGTTAAGACCAAACCCGCTTTTTTTCAATGTATTTTCAGCGGATCTTAAATAATCTGGTAAAAATCTTGCATAGACTTGTTCTATAATGGTTGTGCTCGAATGTCCTAGACTCAAAAATCATCAATTAAGATAAATGATAACGGCTACAGCGATACATATGGCTGCAAAGAAAGTATGAACCAATTTTCGTTGGGCACATCTTGTTGCGATACGCCGCCAACGTTTAAGTTTTGCAAACAAGTTTTCAATCTTATGAGGTAATTTGTAAATTGTTTTGTCAAAGCATATGGTTGTGGCTCTACCCATTAGGGAACGAAAGCAGGGTATGCCTTAAGATGATTATTCAATTACCCAGAAAGCCATTCAATAAATCTCTTGGTATATCGCCCCCATAAAAAAGCCCCACCCAAAAGCAGGGCTATTGATAATGGTCATTATTACCGATATAAACATTGCGATTGTCATTGGGTAAAAATCGCACTTCAAGATAAGTGTCTTGCGGTGGTGTAAATTCTACATTCGGGAACGCTATTTGAATATTAGGGTCAAATGCTGCCACATGCGAAAAAAGCAATTCGGGTATATCTGTTTCAATACTCATTTTTTAACGCTCGCCTTTGCTTCTTTGGTTGCTCGTTGCACTTGCATATTCCAGTTTTGCGCCGCTAGTCGCACCATGCCCACGCCTTGCCGCCCTTTTGCTCCAAACTCAACATGGGCCGCATAACTTGCCGTAAATGATGCGTAAATGGTTGAGCCAAGTGGCGCATTGGCGATTGTTAAGGCGTAAACTGGCGGACTATATGAATCTTTCTCTGCGCTGCTTGGTGGTCTTGAATTGCTTTTGATAGGGCTTAATTCGGTATTTGAAACAATCATACTTGCCCGTAAAAAGCCCGTATCAACTGGCGTTCGCTCTTGAATATCTTCGATTACATATTGCGCCGATAGCTGAAATACGGCTAACATTCGGGCGCGGGTTTGCAATACCCAATTATCAATTTGAGCTGTAAAGGATTTTTGCATGTCGAAGTACCTAGATAGAGATATTCAAAGAAATATTTTAAATGAGTTATCTGTTTGCTATCCGAACTCGATTTCTTACTCTGCGGAGATTGAAAGATCGAAGACTGTAAATTTTAGTTACTTGGAAGAATTAGGTTTGGTTAAATGCATGTGGCAGCCGGGAGACGATGATGGAGAAGGTGGCTTTGACTATTTAGACTCTGCTAAAGTCACCGCTAAAGGGTTAGATTTTCTTGCTGATGATGGTGGGTTATCGGCGATTTTAAGTGTTGTTACTGTAAAACTTCACAGCGATACGATTAAAGATTTACTAATTGCTAAAATAGAAAAAACTGATGCCGAACCAACTGTAAAAGAGCACCTTATTCAAGCGGTGAAGAAGCTTCCAGCAGAAGCCATGACACAACTATCAATGGCTGCCGTTCGGCAGGGGATTGACAATTTGCCAAACGCACTCGAATGGCTTCAAAAAATACTTCATTCTCTCTGACTGTTAAACGCTCTAGTCCGAGATAGCCAATTAAGCCATTCTTTGAATAGAACCCCACAAAGAAAGGCTTTTTATTGCAATAAGGCTCTTGCCCTACTGCTTTGGTTACATAAATGCCCAGCAATAAAGATCGGTTTTAGCCATGCGTACATTCAAACAAAATATATCATTGCGTTATTTTAACCCCTTTAAATAGTTAAGCCTGATAAACTGAATACATCGGCAATTAATTGTTTCACTGGCTGGCGCACCAAGCGAACTATCGCCGGGGTGTTTTAATTGATAGCCATCGGGGGTGGTAAACGGTGTGGTTAAGCCTTTGACTGTTTGCCCATTCATTTCTCGGTGGCTATCGCGTGTTTTACTATCCCTTGTGCATCGCCATACCCTAGTCACATCTTGTTCGGTGTATTGGGTTTTGTCTAAGGCTTGTTCCATTGCCTCTTGCTGTGACGTGTTAAGGGCTTCCAAGGCTTCCGTCCGCCCAATAGTATCGCCACGCAATTTAAGTAGCTTATCTTCATAGCGTATAAGCATCCGCGATATACTGTCTTGCGGTAATGGCTCGCCACTATTAATAGCCTTATGCACTGCGCTATCAAAACGTTTATCGCGCCGTTCTCGTTGTAAATATGCCTTGAGTAGCTTTGGATCGCCTGTTTGCAATTCATTCCGTGCATTAGCAAGAAATGATGCTTGCTGCGCTGTTAAACCAAGTAAACCACCTTCGCGCCGCTTGGTGATTGAACTCATGCGCCCCAATATATCATTCGTAATCTACACTCATTTTGTTAATTTGTTATTTTAATAATTACGGCAGGCTTTAATTACGCACTACATTCTCAAAATCTGTTCTTGAAATTAAATTACTATTGAAAAGGTTTCTAGATGTTTTAATAAAAAATGGACTTAAAGCCCCTTTATTTTTATTTTGTTTTGTGCATTTCTTATTTGCATCATTGCTTTGAAATATTAAAGAGGATCAAAAATGTTTAGAGTTTTATTGTTAAGTTTATTGCTAGTCACCCAACCGCTAATTTCTTCATCATTAGCAAATGCGCAATCCAACAATTTCAGTGCAGATAAAGCCGAAAGAACGCGTCAAATTAACAAAGCTAAGTGTGAGCAATATGCTAAAGTAGCATCCTCCTCCATGAGCCTGAGACAAATGGGCGAGCCCTTAAATAATCTGCTTGAGGGATTAAGTAGAACCAAGGTAAGTGAAGAAGCGAAGAAAAATCTAAGAACGATTATGTCTGGTGCCTATTCACACCCAATAGCTAAAACTAAAGATGGAAAACAAAAAGCAGTTAGAGATTATACAAAGACTATTGCTTCAAGATGTGTAAATGGAACATTAAAATAATTTTTAAAAAGCATTAGGCCCCTTTCATCAATATTTTACGCAACTTTGCCAAGTCCAGCATCTGCGCTGTAGTTTACAAAGCTATGAGAGCAGCGATATAAAAAAACTTGCAACAATAGTTTTAGCCGTTGTGGATTATCCATTTGCTTTATTGGCATTATCAATTTTTATTTTTGATGCCCCCATCCGCCAGTGTAAATTGTTGGCTTATTTGTTTTGCTATCCCATCATTTGCAATATATTCCGTATTTATAAAACCTCGTAAGGCTTAACAAGTAGATGGGATTGCAACACAGCAACTTTCATAAACCAAGCAAGCAATTTTTACGGAATTAGAAGATTTTAATTTTAAAAGCTTCGCAGGCATTCTCGCTGCTAGGAACAATGATTGATTTCTATATGGCGAGAAGCTTTTAGGCTTGCAAAATAGGTTAGCCGTATCGAACTAAAAAGCACGGACAATCATAAAAGCCGTGGAACCTCGATTTCGATTTTTAAAGGTTTTCGTGCCCCTAGTAGTAGTGGTACAGTAGCCCCACAAAAGCAACAAATGGTAACAGCACAAGGGCGGCTATTTGTGACAACCTCCGCGCTTGCCTTTGAAGGGGACGACAAACGCGAGGCAACAAACTGGTCACAAATAGCTGATGTGGAAATATTTCAAGATGGTATCAAAATCCAAAAACGCACAGCCTCTAAATTACTTGTTCATTACCAAATTTGAAATGAACAAGTAATAACATAAAGTCTAACCTATTTAGCTTCCGGTGTGGTGGAGTTTTCCGGTAACTCGGCAGGAATATGGGTTAAATCACCATTAAAATTAGTAATTTGTTCCTTTCCCGGCTTGGATGTATCAACATGCACCATAACCGACATGCCAGGCGCTAAACGGTCAATACCCTTTTGGTCTGGATCAATTTCGATACGCACAGGAATGCGCTGTGCGACTTTGGTGAAATTACCCGTTGCATTATCTGGTTTTAAAACTGAAAATTCAGAACCAGCAGCCGGTGAAAAACGTGTGACAACACCTTTCATTTCCATATTATTCAAAGCATCAACGGTAAAACTTGCCGGTTGTCCCACCTTCATATTAGCAAGTTGAGTTTCCTTATAATTGGCAACCACCCAAACATCATCTGGTACAACCGCCAATAATTGCGTACCAATTGCAACATATTGGCCAAGCTTTGCCCCAACCTCGCCAACGCGGCCATTGCGTGGCGAGTAAATATTGGTGTGGTCAAGGTCGATCTGCGCTAGCGCTACTGCAGCTTCAGCGCCATTAACATCAGCTTCAAGCCCTTTGCGGGCAACAATAATGGTTTGCAAATCTTGTTTTGCAACGTCAAGCCCTGCATCTGCCTGCTCCTTGGCGGCAGTTGCTTGGTCAAGTGCTGCGCGCGCGCTATCGGCATCACTTTGGGTAGAAACGCCGCGCTGTGTCAAAGGCTCAATACGTTGCCAATTTAACTCTGCCTTATGAAGACCAGCTTTCGCACTTGCAATTTGCGCCTCAGCCGATAAAATTTTGGCATTAGCCGATTTTTCTTGTTGGAAAGAATTGGCAAGGGCTGCCTTTTTTGATGCTAAACTTGCCTCTGCCTGCTCTAATTTTTGTTTATAAATACGGTCATCAATACGGATTAGCAGTTGCCCTTGGGCAACTTTTTCATAATCCTTAACTGCAACTTCAGCAATATTGCCTGTCACTTGCGGACTTAAAACGGTTACAAAACCACGCACATAAGCATTATCCGTGGTTTGCACCGCAGACGCAAAAGGCGGCAATTGCCATGCATAAAGAATCCCGAGGCCGCCTGCGACACCGGCAACAATTGCAACGATCGATGCTTTTGATCTAAGAAAGGTAATCATATTTCAATCTCTAATTTTGCCTATCGTCTTTCGATATTTTATAAATTAAGCCTTTATTCTGCACAGATTAAAAGCCATTTGTTAATTTGTGGGAACTTGTAGTTCACCATTTTTTTCAATTTTTTGCTGTTCTCGCTTTTCAGCCAATCGCCGTGAAACATCATTCCAGACGATCCGGCAAAGTAAAAATGCCAATAAAGCCAAGGCGATGCAGGAATAAATGCGAAAAACATCATTATAAGCCAAAATATTCGCTTCTAATGTGGCTTGTTTGGCAAGCGTTGCTAGGCCTTCTGCATTTAACAATGTTGGGTCGGTTAAAACTTGCGCATAAGGCGCAGATAATTGTTGTACACGCCCAGCCACCATAGGATTACTCAAAATAATTTGCTGATTAATCATATTAGAATGATATTTTTCAAACATAATTTGCAAACTACCAAAAAATGCCGAACTCATTAAACCGCCCGTACTTTGCGTAAATAAAAATACTGCAATAAAGCTCAAAATATATTTGGGTCCACGGGCAAGAGCCGATGCCAAGCCCTTATACATTGATGGCGGCAAGAATAAGCCAGCCCCCATGCCGATCATTGCTTGGCTCCAATACATTTCCTCTGGTCGTGTCAGGTTAGTTGCATGACTATCTAGCCATGAGCCATAGGCCAGAAGAATGAGCGCAGCGATATGGAAAATGTCTTCACGCCCTGGCTTTAGGAAAAATGCGCATAACAAACCGCCAACAATAGTACCAGCGATGACATGCAAATAAAGCGGTACAAGCTCCCTATTCAACAAACCAAACAAATTAAAGAAATTGGCTGCTATAGTTGATTGCTCGGAAAGCAAGACACGAAAAATCAATAAAATAATCGCTAAATGCAACATATCGCGCGAAAATAACCAACGCAGATCAATAAGTGGATTTTTACGGTTAAGTTCGATAATTGCCCCAATAACGATGAATATGCCTGCAAAAAACAAACACCAACCCATCCATGGCGCTTCACGCCACCAATAAAGCCGACCAACCGGCATAATTGCTGCATTAATACCAAGCCCTAAAGCGAAAAAAGAATAGCTTACGACATCTAGCTTTTCTAAAACTTTGGCGCGAGGCATTGGCGTTAAGGGTAAATAAAAGATAAGACCAACACCAATAAGTGCAAGGCTTATTTCCAGCATATAAAGCCCATGTAAACCGCCATTATCCATCAAAAATGGTGAAACAATACGCGACAACGGCATGTTCAGTGATACATTTAACAGATTAAGGCTTAGACCAATAGTTTGTTTTTTAGCAGGCGCAAAAGCTTCAATCATATACATGAACGCAATAGACGACATGGGAGCTGCAGCAACGCCGCCAAAAAAGCGAACAATCAACGCGCTATTAAAGTCTGATACAAATAATTGCATCACTGACACGAGAACTAAGCAAATAATCGATAATTCGGCAAAATTGCGTAAACCATATTGGGTCCGAATTTTAATCAATAATATCGCAAAGCTAACATTAGGTGCCATATAGGCGCCCATAAGCCAAGCGGTTTCAATCGGTGTTGTATGAAAATAGCCTTGTAATTGTGGAATATTAGCCTGAATAACATTCATGCCAAAGCCTTGCGCCCATGAAAGAATGGTTGCGGCAAAAATATAAAGCAGCGAGCGCGGCCAAGCAAAAGCAAATATCTTGCCAACCTTATAGGGAGGCATAGGCTGATCTTGGGGAACAGGTGGGACATTCACAGCTTTCGCTTCATTATTTGCTGTTTTAGCCTCACCACTCATGGCATACACCGCTTTTCGCCAATATGGGCTGCCATATGTTTTAAAATTTCAATCCCCTCATCCAGTTTGTCTGGCATGATGCCAAACAACAATTCATTGCGTAAAGCTGCACTATGGCTTTCCAACTCCTCAACAATTGCCTTACCACCAACAGTTAAATGAATAGTATTTGCACGCCGATTACCTTGCGCAACCGCTCTTGCGACCAATCCTTGCTCTTCTAACGCATCGATTAATCGCACCATACTAGCATTTTCAATATCCAATTTTTCAGCAAGTCCTTTTTGATAAACACCATCGCTTCGACTCAAAGCAAGCAAAGTGCGGGCGCGCGCAAGGGTTAAACCACGAGTTCGGGCATAACTATCGAAAAGAACAGGAATTTTTCGGCTGACTTTCAAAAGTAAATCAATGAATTCAGCCTGTTTTTCTGGTGTAGTTGTCATATTGCTATATTCATGTAGGAGGCTAACTATTACCGTGCTTATATATTTATCCTTTGCTATTTTCAATAATCAAACATGCTTCTCACATAAGAGTGACCTCATCATAATTTAGCGATTACTTAATCTTAAATTCCTTAGCGCCTTACGACGCCTGCAAATCTGCTTAACTGCATTTATTTAACCTCTGTAATTTTATTGTATTTGAGTAAACCACCACCCTATGACAATTATGTTATTTTGAAACGGTTTTAATAGACAAGCAGTGACAATTTTGCTTAAAACAATTTTGCAATAATGCATGTTTCTCAGGGCGGGGTGTAATTCCCCACCGGCGGTATGGGGTAAAACCTGAGCCCGCGAGCGCTTTTGTTTTTAAAACAAAAGGTCAGCAGATCTGGTGAGATGCCAGGGCCGACGGTATAGTCCGGATGGAAGAGAATCGCAGTGGTCGCAGTAGTGGCTGCTGCTGTTTGCCCTGTTTCAATTGGAGTTGTCCTATGAATCAGAGTAATGAAACACAAAAAGCTTTAAAAATCGCCTTTATTGCGGCTCGTTGGCACGCTAATATTGTTGATGAAGCCTATAAGGGGTTTGCAAGCCGCATCGCTGAAAATGCGCCAGAATTAAACCAGATTGAAAAATTTGATGTACCCGGTGCTTTTGAAATACCGTTACTTGCCCAAAAGCTTGCTCGCACAGGGCAATATCATGCAATTGTAGCATCAGGTTTTGTGGTTGACGGTGGTATTTACCGACATGACTTTGTAGCAAGCGCCGTTATTGATGGCTTGATGCGCGTCCAACTTGATGAAAATGTTCCCGTCTTTAGTGTTGTTTTAACACCTCACCACTTTCACGAAACGGCCTTTCATGAAAAAATCTTCTTTGACCATTTCACCCAAAAAGGACAAGAAGCTGCCGATGCTTTAATTATGTTACATCAAACCAATAAGAAAATTCCTGCATAATGCAAAAAAATGCTAGAGCGCGTCTGTTTTAAGTATAATCTTATCGTGCTCTAGCGTAATAAACATATTGTGCCTTGAGAGGCTAAATCACAAAACAATTGCCAGCCTTTCTAAATACAACATTATTTTAAGGGGCTGTCCTAGATAACAGAAGTTATGTAGGATTAATCCATGAGGAAAAGTCGTTTAAGTTGGTATAAGCAATGCAAACTTATTGAATTATTTATAGTAGGTTCTACAACAAGAACAGCAGCTGCTTTAGTTGGCATTAATAAAACAACTGCTGCCTATTATTTTCATCGGTTGCGATTACTGATTTATCTCCATAGCGAACATCTAGAAATGTAGACAAGTGAAATTGAAGCTGATGAGTCTTATTTTGGTGGAAGTCGTAAAGGAAAGCGTGGTCGTGGCGCCTTTGGAAAAGTACCCGTATTTGGGCTTCTAAAACGTGATGGTAAGGTTTATACCGTTCAAGTTGCCAATACTCAAAAAAATACTTTAATCCCTATTATCAAAGAGCATGTCAAGCCAGATAGCATTGTTTATACTGATACCTATCGTAGTTATGATGTTCTTGACGTCAGCGAATTCACACATTACCGTATTAATCATAGCAAATTATTTGCGGATAAGCGTAACTACATCAATGGAATTGAAAATTTTTGGAACCAAGCAAAACGACATTTGAGAAAATTTAACGGCATTCCGCGCGAGAATTTTCATCTATTTTTAAAAGAGTGTGAATGGCGTTTTAATAACAGTGATCCCAAAATCCAATTTTCTATTTTAAAACAAATAGTAAAAGCGAATTTATTATAGTTATCTAGGACAGCCCCAAATTTTATTGCAAATTTTAATGGTAATGTATTTGTAGCGCAAATGCGCTGCCTTTATAGAATTTCGAGTATCTGGATTTAAAAATATTGTCAAATAGTGGCCCTTATTGATTAATCGTCCAGAAACTCTTCTTGTGCTTAAAGCTGATCAATAGTATTTTTTATTTGCTGAGCGGTTCGAGGCGCAAGCTCTATCGCATGTTGCAAATTTTAAGTTTTACTTACTCCCTCAGCTTCCTTTTTTATGTAAAAGCACAAAATTAAAGCAAGAAAAAGCAAACAGCTTGTAAAGATTATTACCGTTGTCCAGCCGCCTTTAAACCAAAACCAACCGCCAAAAGCACCGATAAAGCTTGAACCCATATAATAAAACAAAAGGTAAAGCGCAGATGCGTGTCCTTTAGCACCTATAGCTATGCGCCCAACCCAAGTACTTGCAACCGTATGTGCCGTAAAAAAGCCTATCGTTATCAAGGTGATACCCAAAATGAAGATATTAAGCGATGTGCTTAAGGTACAAATTAGCCCTAAAAATAATATAAAAACTGCTGCAATGAGTAAATTGCTACGTGGATATTTTTCAGTAAGGCTACCAGCGATAGGTGATACTATCATACCAGCAATAAAGCTTAAAAAAATAAATCCAATTTGTGTAGGGCTAAGGTTAAATGGTGGAGTTGATAGACGAAAATTAGCATAATTCAAAATGGCAACAAAAACACCAAAAATCAAAAATATATAGCAAAAAATTAATAAAAGTTGCTTGGAGCCAATATGACCAAACCAGGCATGGACATGATGGCGAACGTCAAAGCCCTTATGGCGGATAAAACGGTGGGGAACAGGCAGCAAGATGTAAAAGGCAAGGGCAGCAAGAAAATCAATAATACCGATAATTGCAAGCGCGCCATGCCAATCAAACCATTCGATCAAAATGCCCATGCCCACCCGACCCATCATTCCGCCAAAGGCTGTGCCGCCAACATAAAGCCCCATGATTTTACCAAGGCCTTTGGGCGAGATTTCTTCAGCCAAATAAGCCATGGCAACGGCAGGGACACCGCCTAGCATAATACCTTCTAAAGCGCGGGCGGTAAGTAGCCAGTGCCAGCTTGGTGCAAATGCTGCCGCAAGATTACATAAGGCTGCGCCAAGCATCGAACATGCCATAAGGCCTCGTCGCCCTAAAGCTTCGGAAAAAGCACTTGATAGCAAAATTGAAATTGCTAAAAAACCGGTTGAAAGTGATAAAGCAAGTGAACTTTCAGCAGGTGTCACATTAAAATGATTGGCAAATGATGGTAATAAAGGTTGCACGCAATAAAGCAGTGAAAAGGTAACAAAGCCTGCAAAAAACATTGCAAGACTAATGCGATGAAAAGCTTTTGTCGTTGGCAGTACGCCGTCGTCATTTTTAGGTGTCGTTAAATTGTTCATGTTTTATTTTTTGCATTTTTGATTATTATCGGGGTTCGATTTGTCTCATCAAAGATAATTTTTGAGCAAAAATCAAAATAATAATTCGTGATCATCAATTATTTTATGAATATTAACTGGCATTGAGCTAGGGGCAGGACTCATTAATTAAAAAAACAAGTACAATAAACTGCAAAAATATAGAATTTTGACAAAAGGGGAGGAAAGCAAAAAGTGGGTGGTATAAACATTTGAGCTTTGCGACGCTATAGATTACGGATGTTTTAGCGCCCTTTCAGGATATGGCAAATTTTCGCAATAACTTTGTCGAAGAGCCTTGAAATTATTCATATTTGGGGCGGCTCTTCTCACATTTAATCTTTGGGTTCTTACAAAATTTCCTCATACCATTGCGTTCAAATTAAATGGTACAGCTCCTTTTTTATATTCCGTGTATCGTGATGACGAATAATTGTCGTTTAGTTACAGCTTGAATTTTGTATTTTTTAGGAGCTGCTATTCCTAAAATTGTTTCGCAAAGGATCATGTTGCAAAAGTTCATAGTCCTATAATGCAATTTAAAGAAAATATTTGTGTCCACTCATTGTTGATAGGCGAAAAATTTTATTCGTTTTCTATTATTTTTGAGTCACTCAAAAATCATTTGATAAATATCAAGGATTTTTTATATTAGAGTATTAATAACATTCTAATTACTGCAAAAAATTGCAGTCGACTGCAATTTTTTGCAGTCGGGTGTTTTTCTGTTTGTTTTCTTATGGTTAGGTGCAATTTTAGCTGTTTGCGGCCAAAAAAGACTGCAATTTTTTGCAGTTATTAGTATCTGCTAAACATTGCATGTATGGCAGCTATAATTTAATTTTCTTTTTACTTTCAATCATTTGTTATTTTATTTTTGTTATTTCTCCGAGTTGGCATGAAACTTGCTTAGTATTTGGTGTGGGCAAGGGTTTTCATTTCTCCTTTGAACTTTCTTTGCTCACAGGACTGTTGGCTACCATCATTTTAAGCTCTCAATTGAGGGGGATTTAAGTGCCGTCAGTTTTTAAAATGTAAGTTTGTTTGTTTATATAAAAGGATAAAGAAATGCCAACACCAGCCTATATTAAAATCGAAGGTACAACACAGGGTCCAATCACTCAAGGTGCAGCGTCTGAAGATTCAATCGGCAATATCTGGCAAGAAGGCCATGAAGACGAAATCCTTGTTCAGGCCATTGATCATGTTGTAACCATTCCTCGTGATCCACAATCTGGTCAGCCTTCAGGTCAGCGCGTCCATAAGCCTTTCAAGTTCACAGCAGCTTTGAGCAAAGCAACCCCTTTGCTTTATAATGCGCTTACTTCAGGCGAAATGCTCAGCACCTGTGAAGTTAAATGGTATCGCACCAGCACATCAGGTAAGCAAGAGCATTTCTTCACCACCAAGCTTACCGATGCGATCATTGTTGATATTGATTGCAACATGCCTCATTGCCAAGACCCAAAAAATGCAGACTTTACCCAATTGGTAACAGTGTCTTTAAGCTATCGTAAGATTGAGTGGGAACATGCAGTTGCAGGCACGTCAGGTGCTGACGATTGGCGTGCGCCTAAGGTTTAAGCCATTAGGCAAGGGATGAAGCGTTTATATGGGGTTAAAAAATAAACGCTTCACTTTTGCTCGTTTTTTTATAAATATAAAATATAAGAATAAAAATCGGCATTATTAAAATTTGAAAAAGATTGGCGAGGTGATGTATTTATTCAAATATATTATACTATTATTACTTATTTTAATAACTACTTTTGCATGTTTTTTCTCTTTAGCGCTAATACCTATATTGGAAGAAGGAGTTAAAAAGAATACTTTTTATGCTTTATTTTTACCAGGGGATTTAAAAAAGTTTCCAATCCCTCCAAAGGTTGGCGATGAGGATGTCACTATGTTTTATCAAATGTTTGAAGTAATAAGCTTTAGCCAAAGAACCATCAATTATTCTACAAGTATGAAACAAGTTGAAATAATTGATTTCTATAATAAAAAATTTAAATTAAAATCATGCGAAAATAAAATTGATCCATATAATAATAAATATACACAATGTTCATATTCAGGTGACTACCAATATGAATTTTTTATTAAAAAAAATGGCGACCTTATTAATTTACAAATAAGCTGGGGAGAGTAATATTATGTCTACTAAAGCTCAAATTAAACAATCTTTTAAAAGAGATGGTACAGAATATAACCAAATCGAATACTCGTGTAATTGTGGGTGGCTAGATTTTACACACCTTTATCCAGGAAGCGACAACGATCCCCATAAAGGCGCTGTAAATTTATGGAACCAAATTAAAAATGGAGATTCACAACCACCAGCTAAAGCTTATTATTGTGGTGGTGCGGACCAGGTATTGGGTCAATATCGTACGGGGGTACGCATGGGGTGCAGACACGATAATTTAGCTCGCTTCAAGGATACTACACCTTGGCTTGGAAATAAAGAACGAACAGGCTTTCGCGTAATTTTTAAAATGGATATGGGTGCTAATTTTTATAAATTTAGGCCTCGGATTTTAAGACAACAAGAGTATCTTGTCAGATATGGCTTAACCATTGAGCAAAAAAAAAGAGTTGCTATTAGTATTTTTATGGAAATTAGCAAAAGATTTGAAGATTTACAAGGGTATGTTCCACTTTCAAGAGATAGCAGTTTTAGTAAAGAAGATCTTGTCTCTAATATAATTGGTTTTTATATTGCAATTGGCCATGTACGATATGAAGATGTTCGAAGTATATGTGGCATAGTCCCACCCGAAATAGCTGAACTTTTATGGCCTGAAGATGGTCTAGGTTCTACAAATAATAAAAACTATAGGTTTGAACCATTTTTTGAACAGGACAAAATATCTGGCTTGGAGAATAATCCATGTGCCGGCGAACCAATAAAATTTCCTTCTATATTTCAAACAATTAAACCAATTGATTTAGGAATATTACATATGCACATGCCTAACTGGAGTTAGTCAATATCTTATAAGGAATGAATATGTTAGATCAAACTCAAGATTTATTTTTTACTTTTGAATCCGACGGAATACCAGATGGCCAATTTGTAGTAACGAGTTTTATGGTTGAAGAAGCGATGTCATCGCTATACTACATTAATATCCAATTAGCTTCTCGTAATTCTACACATGATCTATCTTCTTTAATCGACAAACCTGCAGTTCTTGCAATTTTTGATCGTTCTTTTAAAGAGCCTCGTTATTTTCATGGTATTGTTTCATCTGCAGTTCGTGGCGATAGAGGTCATGCATTTACGGGTTACACCGTTACTTTAATGCCTATCTTACATCGTTTAAGATTTGGCTCTGATAACCGTATTTTTCAACAACAAAATGTTGTTGATATTGTAGATACGATTTTGAAAGAACATGGTATCGAAAAGGTAAAATGGCAGATAAGAAAAAATCATATTGCAAGAGAATATGCTACTCAATATCATGAAACACATCTTGCATTTATTGACAGAATCTTAGCCGAAGAGGGAATATCTTATTTCTTTGAACATGAGAAGAATGAACATATATTAGTTCTGGGGGATTCTACATTAGTTGGAAATGACGTAAAAAATGATCAAATACTTGAATATAATTCTTTATCAGGTGGAAATACGTATCATCATTATGTCAATCAATTTTCGTGGCGCGAAGAAGTAACTGTATCGCAAGTTCGACAAAGAGATCATTTTTTTAAAAATCCGGTTCATAATTTCGAAACATCTCAAAATACAGAGAATGCTAAAGGCTTACAGCAGCCACTTTCCATTTATAATTATCCTGGCCGTTATAAGTCGGATGCCGTGGGCAAAGATTTTACACGCTATAAGTTAGAAGCTTATCGTAGCAATGCATCTGTAGGTAGTGGTTCTGGGAAGTGCCAATATTTATCGCCAGGTTTTTGTTTCTCATTAAAAGAACATTATGATGACGCCTTAAATCAACGTTATTTTTTAGTATCAGTTAGTCATTCTGGAACGCAACCAGGTTCATTGGAGGAATATGGTGATGGCAGTGGTACATTCATAACCACTGGCTTCCATTGCATTCCAAGTACTACTCCTTGGCGATCGGCTTTATTTCCCAAACCCATTGTTGAAGGTCCACAAATGGCAATTGTTGTGGGGCCAGAAGGCGAAGAAATATTTTGTGATGAATACGGCCGTGTAAAAGTCAGTTTCCCTTGGGATCGTTATAGTAAAAGTAACGAACATTCGAGTTGTTGGATACGAATAGCAACAGATTGGGCCGGAGGAAGATGGGGACAAATCGCTATTCCTCGCATTGGTCAGCACGTAATTGTTGATTTTCTTGAAGGTGATCCAGATCAGCCTATTATTACAGGTCGGGCATATAACGAAGCAAATAGAGCTCCAAATAAACTCCCTGATTTTAAAACTCGGATGATTATTCAATCTAAAACCCATAAGGGGGACGGATTTAATGAATTACGCTTTGAAGACGAAATGGATCAAGAAGAAGTTTGGCTTCATGCAGAAAAATATTTAAATACCGTAGTTAAGGATAATGAAACATGGCAAATCGGCGCTAATCGTCATAAGCGCGTTGATGGCTCACAGTCGGAAAGTGTTGGTGGCTCAAAAGATATTGAAGTTTCTGGCTCGCACACCGAAGTCATTGCCGGTTCTATGAGCCTTAAGGTTGAAGGCTGCAAAAAACATGAAGTTTTGGGCGATGAAATGTCAATTATTCATGGCGAACAAGCTGATCTTATCAAAGGTAATTGGACTAAGCGGGTTGAGCGCAATATTCGCATCGAGAGTGAGGCGCATCAGCAATATAAGGCACCAGGGACAATCTTTGTGGATGGTGGTGATAAAGTTGTTATCCGTGCAGGGTCAGTGATCTCGTTAAATGTCGGCGGCAATTTTATTCGCATTGATGATAGCGGCATTATTATTGAAGGCACAGTGGTTAATGTCAACACTGGTGCCGGCTCACCAGCCAAGGGCATGGAAGTGCCAATGATTGAGCCACAAGAAGCCGATAAATATCAAGGTCCATATGCTGAGCGCTATGAACGCTCTTATAAGAAATAGGGAGAGAAGCTATGGGATTACCAGCCGCACGATTAGGCGACATTGGTTCGGGGCATGCTTGTCATTTTCCGCCATCACCAGCCATTGAAGGCAGTCCAAATGTGATTATCAATGGCAGACCTGCGGTGCGTAAGGGCGATGCCTATGCTGCTCATGGGTGTTCAACCTGTCCATCACCACCACATGGGAGAAAACTTGCAGCAGGTTCGCCAACAGTCTTCTTTAATGGTCGACAGGCTGGGCGGATTGGCGATCCTATTGATTGCGGCGGTGTTGATGCAACGGGAAGCCCCAATGTGTTTATTGGCGCATCAAGCCCGCCTGGAACACGCAAGCCTTTCCGTGAAAAATGCCCCTATGCTCATGAGGCTGAATAGAGCGGTTAATGAATGGTGGTTGTTTGAAGGATAAGATCGCATGGCAAGTGATGACAAAAGGATAAAATATTCAGATTCACCCTTTGCACCTGATTGGGCAAGGGCACCTGAAAAACGTGGCGATGTCATCACCAGCTTTGGCAAGCCAATACCTGAGGCTGAAGACAATCCGCATCTTGACTTTGGCAACCAAGAAAACAGTGCCTCAAAAGTTAAAAACGATGAAGCTGCAGATCAACCATTTAAGCCCACAGTTGAGCAGATTGAAGAAATCCTATGGCAAGATGCCAATGATGATATTAATGTTTACTGCATTATGGATGGCTATTGGGCAGAGGGGCTTTATGGGCGGTTACTTACCAGTGATGATATCTCATGGGCGCATATGTTCCAAGGTGATGTTGCAACCCGAAATATCCAGCAAGCACCGTTCATCATTGCGTTAAAACGCGGCCATAAGCTTACCAAATGGTTGATTGAAGAAGGTTGGGGGCAAGGTTGGGGTATTTACTTTACCGCTAGCACCCACAAAGCCCAACTTCTCTATGGCAATCCCTGTATCAACGACAAACGCTTTTTACCATCAAATGAAGAGCAATTAAAGCTTGGCAACCTCACCAAAGGACCTGAAGACCCATTATGGAAAATGCGCCGCCACTTCAGGCAATTCTCTGATGTATATTTAGAGAGTGAAAACAAAATCGTCGATTTTAGATATTATGATCCGAATATATTATATTATATGCTTAATTTTATGAACAAAAAATTCTTTTATAATTTTACACATAGTATTAATCAATTTTACGCTTTTAAAGCTACGAATGATGTTAATTATATATTTTCTAATTTTGCGAAAGAAGCATTTGAATTTACCTCGGTATATTTTACAAATGAATGTAAATATTCAAAAACAAAGGTTATTTCATCTAATAGAGATGAGGGTGTGATTAGCACCTTTTATACAGTAAGCAATAAAGAGTATGGAAAAATTACAGACTATCTTAAAAATAAATACATATATGAATTAAGAAATGAGATACTCAAATATCAAGGTAATTTTAATAAATTCAAGTATATTATTTATGAAAATTACTTTAAAAAATTAAAAGATTTAGAAAAATACAATATCAACAATGTTGTTAATTTAAAAAATGTCATCATTTGCTGTTGCGCATATGGTTATGATTTTCCTCAAAATAGTTCAACAGCTCTAGAACATCTATTAAAGATAAAAGAAAAAAATGAATATGATGTTACAATCGAAAACTGGGTAGAATTATCTAAATAAAAAGGAATAAATAATGGATATACTCATCGAAGTGATGGAATTTAAAAAACAACAAAAAAGTATTTTGTATCAAAAGACTGCGGATAAAATAATAACCTTTATAAAAGAAAATCAAACGGGTATTTTTGAAGAAATGGGAGAAAATAGATTAAATGAATATACTAAATTAATCATATCCAATTGTGAATGTGTTTCTGAAAATATATTTGCGATATGCGATATATATACAAGTATAGCATTATATCTTGGCATTAATTTTATTTATGATAAACAATATGATGAAATAAATATTCATATTAGAAATATAAATGATGATGATGTGAAAAAATGGCAAATAATTTATAATATTTTTTATAAAGAATATTTAATTGTTGCGGGAAAAGATGGTGTAAATTTTGATAATGCTCTTCGAAAAATGGCTTTATCTGATATTAATTTATTTCTTGATTTTGATACATTTAATATCAATGGGTTTGAAGAAAATGCAGAATATTTATGGCCTGAAAAATTTACACTCATTAATAATTCCGTATATGAATTTTATAATCAGTGTCATTCGATAGCTGAATATCATAACTTTAACAGAATAGATCAAAAGCATCTATTTGCTCATATTTCATTTTTTTTAGGTGTCAGTTTTTATACCGACCCACAATATTATTGGGTAACAGAAATTCTTAATAAACACTATAATGATGCTTCAGAAATATTTCTTATAAATTGTTTAAAGAGCTTATCCTATTTCATTAAGAAACAAAATAAAGAACTTTTTCTTTCTTATTAAAATAACAATAGTAAGGATATTGATTAATGTGTAATAGGAATAGAACTCCTCTTTCTCCGTCATTGTTGCAAAATCCACCGCCGGCAGCTCCACTACCTGCAGTCACTCCACCACCCGTAGCGCCGCGCCAATCAAATGCAGGCAGAAGCAACGATCCGAGTAAACCTTGTGAAGCATGTATGCGTCCAGAATATTTTGTTATACATGATACTGCAGGAATGATGACAAATTACTGGTTTGTAAAGCATGATGTAAGAACACCTGAACAAGCTGTTAAAGCTATTCAAGAAGGCAAAGCTAACTTTCCAGGCAGAAGTAAAGGTAGGTCTTCTATACTTGCGCATGCATTTATTCGGCGAGAAGATGGTGCAATTTATAGACTTGTTTCTTGGTTGCAACGCCAATCTGCAACCAAGGTGGAAAAAGACTATACGCCTAGAACGAATATTGCAGTACATGTTGAATGCGAGCAAGCATATACTAATAATGTAATTGAAGAAGATATGAACAAGGTAGTGTGGACAGATAAACAACTTAATAGTCTTGCTGATCTTTATATTGAAGCGAGTAAAGCTATTCTTGCGCATTATGGAGGAGAACCGCAATGGTTAAATATAATTCCTCATATAGAGATGGATAGAGGCATAAAGAATGGTCATAGAGACCCACGCATATTTCCATATAATAAATTTTATGACATATTAAAGAATAAAGGGGTTCCTATTGATACAGTTAAAAAGTTTCAACATGAACGGTTTTGGGGAGATGCGCCCAATGGAAAGCCAAAATATTGGCTTCCTAACCGAGACGATAATCGAACATATTGGCCACCTGTATTAGTCGGTGTGCCACCTAAATAGGATTATAAAATGTTTGCGAAATATATTTTTTCAGTTTTGTGTTTTTTTATATGTTCTAATATCTCTATGGCTCAAGCTGTTAACGATAATGGTTTAGTTGATGTAGCTAGTGTTGAATTTATCCCAATGGGATTTAGTGTTGAGCATCTGACATATTGGTTCGGTCAATATGGTTATGAAGAAGGTGTTGCCGTTGCGCGTTTAAACATTCTTGATTTGCAAACTAACCGATATGTTAACAATACACCAATTGTTAGAAAATCAACTAGTGACTCGGACATAGCTTATTATATGTGGGATAAATTAATATCCGACCATACAGAGTTTTTAAAACAAGATGGAATATTAGATCCTGGAATTTTAATATGGTCAATGGGGCCACAACAAAACGGCAATGGTGCAATTGCTGATTGGCATAGTCGTATGGGGCAGTATGGACAAATAAGATTAGAAAAATTTGACGCCTCTCAAACTACAAATAATCAAGATTGCAAAGCAAGCAAAATATTCAAACTTTATTATAAAGATAAATCAAACGGCTTAGAAAGGTTAATTTATCAGGATGATAGTTTACCAAAGTCAAGAGGTTGTGCAACAGACTATCGCTTAAGAGCTATACATGCACAAGAACGTATAAATCCTACTGGTTATGTTGTTATAATTATATCTGTATATAAAGAAGGCGGTTATTTGGGAACAAAAGAAGGAAAGACAGTCAAAATTAAAAGAGTTTCACAATATATAGCAGTTCCATTTTTTATTGCTCTATGAGTAGTATTATCGACCTAATATACGCGTATTTATGCCTTGAACGCTTAGTTTTTATATTATCAATGTGTCACATTCCCAATATCAGGCGTAGCCTCAATTAGTTATATTTTTCTCATTAACGCAGATGGCAAATAATAACTTCGATAGGGTCTTGCCTAGTTAAGCGGGTTTAACCTTAAATATTGTAGCAAGATTTTTGCTTTATCGGAAGATCGGTTATTAAATCTCCATTCACATTCTTTAAGGTGTAAATGGAAGGTAATTTGGCCTTGTCGCAAATAAAATATATCGTGGATAAACAAGCTGTTCCAAGTGTGACGATTGATACCGCACAAATAACTGATCTTTTTTGTAATAAAAAGTATTTGGTCATAACCGCAATTGAATATACCGATGCTTTGCAGATGTCTGCTCAAAATAGTTATTATGATATTTATATGGACCTAAACCCAAATAATAACGAATTTTCAGTATTTGATTATAATTCATATCCGTTTGACACCAGAGGTCCTATTGATCTGCAAATTATTAAACGGACAACTGAACAAAAATGCCATAAAAATAGCATTGAATTTATATATGATGATGATAAATAATGATTAACTTAAGTATCAGTCAAAATTTAATTACATTAATCGAAGCTTTCAAAAATAATTATAATTATTTTTCCGATAAAATAAGCAATAATTTTGAGACACAGGACATTGAACCTTTACTCAAAAAGATTTTCAATAATTTACATGAGTATCCAGCAGCAAAATGGGCAAGTCTGTGTGATGCAATAGAACCGCAACCGATTTTATCAACGGCCCTGACATATTGTGTTGGTTTTCAATGGCAGTATTTAGACATAGCAACAAGCCAGTTAGATATTCCATCGCCGCTTAATGCAACATATCGGGCGGCGCAGTATATCAATCAGAACATATTAAAAGCAGTTGAAAGCGAACCCATCCGACATCTTAATCAAATTGCAGCACTTAAACTTAAATATCCTGCATCATTATTTTTATTGTCTGCTATAAATGATATTCAAATAAGTGATGATATAGAAGCGGCGAAAGCATTACGTCCAGAGATAGCAACGCTGTTATGTTGGAATTGGGCTAAAAATGGAATTTTAACAAAACATGTCCCAGTGATCGAATATTGGTGTAGTAATCATCAATCGGATAAAAATTTAGCATTCTGGGCTCATTTTTTATATTTATTCCGCATATCAAAAAATGCTGCTGATATTGATAATTTAATGATATTAGCCAGTGATGATCCACTCTTAACGAGTATCGCACATCATTTAAAGTTAGGAATTGAAGCAGGGCCAGTTACCAAAGACGATGCGGCTTACCTGATTGACCATATTGATAGTGGTGATTTAGATGTGCAATGGCAACGATTTTTGCGCCTTGCTTTCTATTTGCCTAACAATGCCCCCATTGTTAAAATTAGCAGCCCTCAATCAATTTTTTATAATCAACTTTTAAAATTAAAAGCAGCTATAAATGAGTTTGTCGCCTCAAGCTATAATTGAAGGTTTATTGCTTGAAGTTCAGCATTCTGATGGTTTTTTTTAAAGTTTGAAGTGATGAAGCTAGGCAATGTAGATCGGTTAAATAGCTAGTTGATGGTGGTGAAGCGCATCTTGTGACTTACCATTATGATAATTTGGGTTTTATGCTCAAAATGGAAATCGACCTTTGTGGACAGCTTGCATGTAAAATGAAATTGAACTAAAAATTATAGAAAAAGTGTTAAAATTATGAGCCAATCGAGATCATATAAATAATGTTGGAAAATTTCCTCGAATGTTGATATCCGAGTTTAACATTCCTGAATAAAATTTATTTTGGGGCTGTACCAGATAACTGAGAAAGTTTACTGGTATAAGTATGAGAAAGAGTCGCTTATCGAAAGCTAAACAAGATCGATTGATGGAGCATTTTGTAGCATGCACAACTGCACGATGCGCAGCTGATTTAGTTGGCGTCAATTTCAAGACATCTGCCTATTATTATCAAAGACTTCGCGAGCTGATTGCCTATCAAACAGAGCAAGAAGCGAGTGAGGTTTTTGACGGTGAGATTGAGGTCGATGAGAGTTATTTTGGCGGTCACCGCAAGGGCAATCGTGGACGTGGAGCAGGTGGTAAATTTCCAGTATTTGGCCTTCTCAAGCGCGGTGGACGTGTATATACGAAGATTATTCCAGATGCATCAAGTGCCAGTTTATTGCCCATCATTAAACGCAAAGTTGTGCCCGATAGTATTGTCTATAGCGACTGTTGGCGTGGATATAATGCTTTGGATGTATCAGAGTTTAAACATTATCGCATCAACCATTCAAACTTGTTTGCAGACAAGGGAAATCACATCAACGGCATTGAGAATTTTTGGAACCAAGCCAAGCGCCATATGCGCAAATTTAATGGTATACCAAAACAGAATTTTGGACTATTTTTAAAGGAGTGTGAGTGGCGTTTCAATAACCCATCGGCCCAATCGCAATTAAGACAAATTAAACAATGGGTTAAGCAATTTATGGGTTAATTAAATGGTACAGCCCCTTTATTTTTTTAATATGCCTGGTAAAACTAGGGTCAGGACTCATTAATTGAGATAAAATATCACGGCTGCAGCGATACATATTGCTAAAAAGAAATTATGAGCGCATTGATCGTATCTTCTTGCAATACGTCGCCAAGTTTGAAGTTTTGCAAACAAGTTCTCAATTTTATGACGTAATTTATAGGTTGCCTTGTCAAAGAAGATATTCGCTGTCCTACCTTTTCGGGGAGAAATGCAAAGCTTAATTTTTCTGTCAAATAAGGCTTGCCTGAACCAGACAGTATCAATACCTTTGTCAGTAATAAGTTCTTGCGCTTCAAGCAAAACTGGTAACAGAAGAGCTGCACCTTTATAGTCGCTCATCTCACCTTCTGACAATAACAGGCATAACGGCTTTCCATCTTGGTCAACGACTGTATGCAGTTTTGAGTTCAAGCCACCTTTTGTGCGTCCGACACAGTGGGGAACACCCCCTTTTTAAGCAGGCTTGCTGCTGTGAGGTGTGCTTTAAGATGAGTTGCATTAATCATGATACCCTGAGGTTTTGGACCTTCCCCGGCAAGTGCTGCAAAGATACGATCAAACACACCCAATCTGCTCCAGCGAAAAAGGGAGTTATAAAGGGTTTTGTGCGCACCGTAATCCTTAGGGCCATCTTTCCATTGCAAACCATGCTTAATAACATAGACAATCCCACTGATAACGTGCACATCACCAACACGTGCCACCCCATGCGATAATGGAAAATAAGGCGATATCCACGCCAGTTGATCTTCACTCAATAAAAACAAATCACTCATTGGCTACCTCCATCACACCAATGAATCATAAATCAACTAAAATGTGAATCAATAAAATTAATAGGTCCTGACCCTAGAGATTAAAAGAGGACAGTTTATTTAACATTTAGGATAAAATAACGGATGAGGTTAATCTTTATATTGATAAAGATGGTGCTGTTTTTAATAGTACAGAATGGACTTTGCTAAAGACGATAACGCTTAAAACGAATTAGGATAGATTGGCTGTTTTCTAATTTTTTGCGTCTTCATTTGATGCTTTTGATAAATATCAAGGATTTTTTATATTAGAGTATTAATAATATTCTAATTACTGCAAAAAATTGCAGTCGACTGCAATTTCTTGCAGTCGGGTGTTTTTCTGTTTGTTTTCTGATGTTTAGGTGCATTTTTAGCTGTTTGCGGCCAAAAAAGACTGCAATTTTTTGCAGTTATTAGTATTTGCTAAATATTAAATATATGACGGTGATAATTTAATTTTCTTTTTATTTTCAATCACTTGTCATTTTATTTTTGTTATTGCTCCGAGTTGGCATGAAACTTGCTTTGTATTTACTGTGGGCAAGGGTTTTCATTTCTCCTTTGAACTTTCTTTGCTCACAGGACTGTTGGCTACCATCATTTTAAGCTCTCAATTGAGGGGGATTTAAGTGCCGTCAGTTTTTAAAATGTAAGTTTGTTTGTTTATATAAAAGGATAAAGAAATGCCAACACCAGCCTATATTAAAATCGAAGGTACAACACAGGGTCCAATCACTCAAGGTGCAGCGTCTGAAGATTCAATCGGCAATATCTGGCAAGAAGGCCATGAAGACGAAATCCTTGTTCAGGCCATTGATCATGTTGTAACCATTCCTCGTGATCCACAATCTGGTCAGCCTTCAGGTCAGCGCGTCCATAAGCCTTTCAAGTTCACAGCAGCTTTGAGCAAAGCAACCCCTTTGCTTTATAATGCGCTTACTTCAGGCGAAATGCTCAGCACCTGTGAAGTTAAATGGTATCGCACCAGCACATCAGGTAAGCAAGAGCATTTCTTCACCACCAAGCTTACCGATGCGATCATTGTTGATATTGATTGCAACATGCCTCATTGCCAAGACCCAAAAAATGCAGACTTTACCCAATTGGTAACAGTGTCTTTAAGCTATCGTAAGATTGAGTGGGAACATGCAGTTGCAGGCACGTCAGGTGCTGACGATTGGCGTGCGCCTAAGGTTTAAGCCATTAGGCAAGGGATGAAGCGTTTATATGGGGTTAAAAAATAAACGCTTCACTTTTGCTTATCGCCCTCATTGATAAGATCAGAGCTATGAATGAGGGAAGAAGCATCGGTATGGCTTTGCGGGGCATAGTCATACCGATGATGTTAAGCCATTAGCTATGTGCTTAAGGCTTATTAAAATTAAATAATACTTTTTAAATAAAGACAATGGGGCTTTCGAGATGAATCCAATAATGCAACTTCCAAAACAATTCCAAGAGCAGGATATTGCCTTTAGCTATTGGATGAAGGAAGCACCTAATGATACCTTTGTCGTCACTGCCTTTGCGGTAGATGAAGCGATCTTTGGCATGACCAGAATAGAAGTCATGCTTTCAAGCAGTGATGATAATATTGATTTGCAAGCCTTGCTTGATAGTCCGGGCACTTTAACCGTGCATCATAAATATATGGAAACCTTGCGCCATTTCTCCGGCGTTGTGGTAGAGGCTGAGCGCGGTGACAGAGGTCATCACCGTACCGCCTATCGTCTTGTTTTAATGCCAAGCCTTTATCGTTTGGATCATGGTTCTGATTGCCGTGTGTTCCAGACCAAAAAAGTTGGCGATATTGTTAAGGAACTCTTCTCAGAGCATGGTATTGAAAATGTCACTTGGGATATTGATGAAGGTAGTCACGATGCGCGTGAATATTGCGTGCAATATCGTGAAAGCCATCTTGGCTTTGTTGAGCGTATTTTGGCCGAAGAAGGTATTTTCTATTACTTTGAGCATGACAAGGAAGGTTTGTTAAAGCTCATTATCTCAGATAAGCCCAATGTCTTGCATGATTGCCCAGGCTTAAAAGAGATTGAATATAATTCCTTATCATCAGGCTCCGTCAAAGGGCTGTTTTGCTCATCGCTTTCCTATCGTGAGAAATTGCGCGCCACAACGGTTGTGCAGCGCGATTACACCTTCAAGAACCCAGTTTATAATCAGGAGCATAAGGAGCGCACCGCTAACCCGAATGGCGAAAAGCATGATTATGAGCTTTATGATTATCCAGGTCGCTATAAGAAGGATAGTGCTGGTAAAGCCTTCACCCGTTATAAGCTAGAAGCAACGCGTGTGGATGCGTCGCTCGGCTATGGTGTTTCCAATGCACCGCATTTGCTTACCGGTCATGCAATTACCTTGTTTGAGCATCCAGATGATCGTTTAAACCAGAAATGGCGGTTACTCACCATTCGTCATGAGGGCGTACAGCCGCAAGCATGGGGTGAGGATGCACAAGGGATAGGTATGGCCGACACGGGCATTGTAGCGCCTGGCTTACATGGTACAACGCTGTCGGGCTTAAGTTTTGGTACGACCTCATCGCATAGTCCTAATTTGCTCACTCAAAGCCTTAACCGTCGTATGAACCTTGCCATTCAAGGTAACAACAGCGCGGATAATGCCACCGTTTACGCCAATGCCTTTGCCGTGCAACCTTCGCATTTGCCCTACCGCGCACCGCAAACCAACAAACCACTCATCGACGGCCCACAGATAGCAACGGTTGTGGGGCCAGAGGGTGAAGAAATCCACACCGACCAATATGGCCGCGTTAAGGTTCACTTCCCATGGGACCGCCACAAAGACCCAAAGGCTGAAGATTCATCTTGTTGGATAAGGGTCTCGATGAATTGGGGCGGCGGGAAATATGGCCATGTCGCACTACCACGCATTGGCCATGAGGTAATTGTGGACTTTTTGGAAGGCGATCCCGATCAGCCGATCATTACTGGGCGAACCTATCATGCTAGCAACCAACCGCCTTATAAGTTACCAGAACATAAAACAAAAATGGTTATTAGGTCTGATACTCATAAGGGGGAAGGTTATAACGAGCTTTCGTTTGAAGACGAGGCAGACAAAGAACAAATTTTTATTCACGCTCAAAAAGATGAAACAATCCGTGTTAATAACGATAAAATGCAAACGATTGGTCATGATGAAATTCATTTTATTGGTAATGATTATGAAGAAAATATTGGCAATGATAGAAAGCGCTTTGTCAATCATGTTGAAGAAATATCCATTGGACAAAATCAAATTATTCAAATTGGCGAAACGCAAAATAAGCGGATTGGCAGAGATACAGTTTTTGAAACTGGCAATATATTAAAAGAAACGATTGGTGCATCTCGTTTAATTGAAATTGGTCGTCATCAAAAAGAGAATATTCAAGGAACTTATGAAGTTACCGCAGGTGAAAAAATAATTTGTCAAACCGCAATTTTAAACCTTGATGCTTCATCCAAAGTGCAAATTCGTGGACCTGGTGGAAAAATTACGATTGATAGCTCATCAATAACGCTAGAGTCGCCTGATATTCGTTTGAAAGGTAATGTTACGGTTATGGGTGGTGGAAGCGATAAATTTGATGCCATTAAATCAGCAATCAAGGATGAACTACCCTTAGCAGCTGATTGTTTAAATTTAGAAAAATAGAGGTAAGATAATGGCGAGAAGTGAGCAGCTTAATGATCCGAAAAATAATACCATAATATCGACAAGCGACAACAGCTTTATAACATCGACCGCTATAATAGCAGCAAATGATGGGAGGAATACTTCACCATCGGATAATGCAACATGCGCTCACAAGGGAAAGGCGGGCGATAACTGTAGTTCGCCAGATTGGTTAACTGTCGCTAGGTCATTTGAAGGTCTTCATGAAGGAGGTAAGGGCTACATTGGACAAAAAGGGTATACAAAAGAAGGAGAAAGTGAAGCTGTATTAATGTTTAATAAAGAATCAGAATTTGAAGGTATTGCTAAAGACAATAACTTTAAAACATTTGATGACGGTGCAGCATGGTGTGGAAGTTTTGTCAATTGGTGCTTAGTGCAAACTAAAAATCCTAAAAAAGGAGAAAATTATCCCACTATAAAATCTGCATATAAAGCTGCGGCTTGGGAAAAATATGGAAAAGAAACTAAACCATGCCTTGGCACTATTTTGGTAATCCAAAGTGTCTTTTCTGATAGTAAGGGCCCAGGTGGTAAGCATGTTACATTTGTTGTGGGCAAAAGAAATAAAAAAATCGATGATAGATATTATGAAAGATATGAAAAAGCATTTAAGTTCCAAAAAATAAAAATAGGCTCCATAATTGAAGAATATTTATGCCTTGGTGGGAATCAAGATGATGAAGTTAAATTTAAATATTATGGTGCAGCTCATCGTTTTGTAACTTTCTGTATTCCTGAAGGTTATAAACCGTGCGATGATGATTATAAGCTTGATAATAATTCTTACACAAATTTTTACAATGACGATGATGATAACTCCGCAGGAAAAATAAGATAGAGATGATTTAAAATGAAGAATATATTTATATTATCTTTAATGGTATTCTTATGGCTAACAGCAAGCAATGTTTTTGCGACCGAAGATAAAATTTATGGGCTTGATGGCCCCCCCCCTTTTTCTTTCCTTGATGGCTCAGCTTATCTTATTAAAGATACTGACTTAAAATCGTGTACATCAAGTGAATGTAACACTACGATGACCTTAAAAGCCGGTTGTAAAGTTCCATATTACCAGTCATCCGATTTTGCTGATTATGGAGATTGGATACGGATCAAGGCATATATTTGTAATAATAATTATTTTGAAATAATATATGCTGATGGATTTATTCCAAAAAATAATATAGAGCATCAGGTTAGTTTATATGTTTATGATAATGGTCTTAAAAAAGCTAACTTTATAAAAAAATATAATAAAAATATTAATAGTAATAAATTTTTACTAAAAAGTTGTGATAATAATATCTGTAATATTATTGCGGATACACGAAAAGATGATATTAAAAAAAATTTTTCCGATAAAGATTGTTTTATAGAAGTAAACTATACCAATTATTGGGAAAATCATGGGGGATGGCATCCAATTTACATGTCATCATGTCGACTACTTTCTACCAATCAAATACTTAGAGGGTTTGTTAAGTTTTTAAAATAACTTAATTTTAACAAGTGCTGAAAGTTTATTATGACACTACGTAATATAATTTTGTTATGTTTTTTTTGCTTGTTCTTAACGGGTTGCGCTTCGACTGGTGGAGCAGGTAACTCAATCGGAGCTAGTGGCAACAATACTGGCTCAAGCTCACCAGCGGAAAGGTATGGGGTAATACCCAGACAGGCTGCAGGAAGAGGACGCAATACAAAACCAGATAATAACTCTAAATGCGCTAGCCATTCTGCCGGAAAAGGAAAATGTGATTTTCCGCACTGGTTGGTTACGGCGATGGTCTATGAAGCTTCTGATGGAACTTTTGAGGGGGATTTAAGCCATAAGGGAAAAAATGGATATGATAGTCATGGAAGTAGTTTAAAAGTTTTAGAATTTTTCAGGCGATCGAATTATGATCTCATTCCTAGGAATAAGACAACATATAATACCGCTTGGTGCGGAGCATTTATTCAGTGGTGTTTAACCGAAACAATAAATATGAAAACAGGCAAACCCTATGAGGGACTTATAACACCATTAGAGTATACTTCCATTTCTTCTCAAGCATGGCAAAACTATGGAAAAAAATTAGATAAAAATAAACCATGCTTGGGAGCCATAATGGTTTTATTTAAACCTGGCCCAACAGAGAAGGAGAACTTTCAGCACGTTACATTTGTTGTAGGTACAATTAAACGAAACAATAGAATTTTTTATCTTGGTCTCGGCGGCAATCAGGGTGATCGTGTAAAAATTAGTACTTACAGTTCATCATTAGTAAAAGCATTTGTTGTGCCAAAAGATTACGAACCATGTGAAGAACAATACGATTTAACAGATACATGGTGGGTAAAAAAGCATGGAGGAAAAATTAATGAGAATGAGAGCGTCATTTAGATTAAAATAAAGTATCTTTTATCATAATTTCGCAATGTATTTATTTAAGGAAATAATATGGTGTTATTAAATTATAAAAAAGTGATGATATATTTTATATCGTTATTTTTAGCTTATCCACTTAATACATTGGCCAATGATACTGAAGGTTATTTCGCGGCTGGGGGGATTGAATTAAAAAAAAATGAAAATATAGAAATGCTTTCAGAAGATTTATATATTTCTGAAGACAAGATTGAAGTAAATTATGTTTTTAAAAATAAAATAGATAAAGATATTAAAACTACAGTTTTTTTCCCCTTGCCGCCTCTTGTGATCGTAGATTCTCGAATTTTGAATGCGCAAAGAGACCTGGCTGATGGTAATATTAATTTTCATGTGTGGGTAAATGATAGGGTAGTTACTACAAATTATCATAAAAAAGTTGCACGCGGTGCTGAATTAGAGAGATTGAAATCAAAATATATAGATGAATATGATGAGGATAGTGCATTTGTTACTCATGCATTTTACTGGGATCAAACCTTTCCCGCAGGAAATACAGTGAAGGTACGTCATACCTACAAGCCAATGGTTGGTACTGGTGTTCCACAGCCTATCGAATTTTTGCTGGACGGTACTCTCGACTATAGTAAAGCTTATTGCCTTGATGAAACTACTAAATCAGCAATAAAAAAGAAAATAAAGCTAGGATACAAAAGTGTTTTTTTGACAAATATTGGCTATATTCTAACAACTGGTGGGAATTGGGCTGGAGGAACAATTAAAGATTTTCGCCTTGTTGTTGATAAGGGAAAGCCAGACAATCTAATTAGTTTTTGTGGTGATGATGTCAAAAAAATTAGCTCTACACAATTTGAAATCAAGGCACAGAATTATCGGCCAAAAAATGATCTGTCCATCCTCATTTTAAACGGTTGGGAAAAATGATGACGATTGAAAATCTAACCGCCCAATCGACTTTTTTAAAGAGTATTTGCCACCAGCTTTATGAGGCACGTTCAAATTATCATCTCCTTGGTCTTATTGAAGCTGGTATGTCTCTTCAAGGAATGACGAGTAACATGGTTTCAGCATTGTCAAAATACCCTGTGTTGCAGTGGGCAATGGTTCCAAGGCGAGAGAAGGATTTAATTGAGCTTGCACCTTATCTTATTGATTTAAGTTTTATTGAAGCCGACAAGGATGAAGCTATAACAACCTTTTCCGAATGGCTATTTAAACAAAAATCGCTTTCTACATGGGGACTTTTTATAATTTCAGATAATAGTTTTTCTGAAATTTTACCGACCTTACGCAGCTTTCTTTATATTCATTTTGAGAAACAACGATCTTACTTTCGATATTTTCATCCACGTTTTTTTGATAGTTTTTGGAAAGATCTTGGAGAAAAGGATAAATGTAAATTTCTTGAATATGTGGGTATCGTTTTTTATTTTGATTTTTATAATTCTGAAATTATCCATTTTAGTTCTATTGTGAATGGCGATCTTCGTGACGTGGCCTTTAATCTAGATAATAATATAACTAAGGAACTCAGTAATTTATTAATTGAAAAAAAAGTCATTTCTAAAAAGAAAGATGCTTCTCATGGATAATAATAATTATTATGATGATGAATACAACGATGAAATCGCTCTCAAGACAGGGAAAAATTTAAAAGAACTTTTTAAACAAGACCAACTAAAATATTTTCAACACAGATCAGTTGATTTTTGGCATAAATCTTTTCCAGTTTTAGCATCTACGATGACTAAAGAGCAAATTGAGCACCTTGCTTTAGATTCTATGAAACGTGCAGAATATTGGAATGGCAAGACGGAGCGAGAAATTTGGTATTATATGATACCTATTGGATATTTTGGCTTCTTTTTTGATATTGACCCTCAATATATAGATTTACGTAAAGCTGCCAATTGGGATGATAATGAAGAACTTTATTTTAACCGTATTCATGCATTTTTAGATCAAATTGATATTAATCTCCCCATATTTCAAGAAGATTGGACAAACTTTGAAGAAAAGATGAAATATATTGATGATTATTATCACACATGGAATAATACGGTTGAAAGATCAGAAAACCAAAAAAAAGTATATCTAGAGGCAATTGCAGAAGAATTATTTCCCAGAAAATGGGAAATATTGTCACTAGAGGCGCGCAGCGTAACATTAGAAACTAATTTAAAACGTGCTGAAAATATTGGTTTACCAACAAGAGAAAGTATTCTTTATGGCTTAGCTTCATTATATTTTGGATTTGCTTTTGAGCGAAGTCCTGTTTTTCCATGGGCGGCTGTGTTGATTGATACAAAATTATCACCTGAAAAACGAGTGAAAAGCTTTATAAAAAATTCTGAATTATTCTTCGCTCAACTAATAGATGCAATCTTAAAGCAAAAACATTAAAGGGGTTAACGTGGCAAAAGAAGTTGTGCGGGTTGGCGATCTCCATCAATGTCCAATTCATGGTGATAATGTTGTAATTAGCGGACAAGCAGCTATATCTGATCCAAAACCAATTGCATGTATTGGCGATAGTTGTGCTTGCGGTGGTGTTATTACGCAGGGAACGTCATCTCTTACTATTAATGGTAAGCAAGTTGCATATACCGGTTGTACGACTTCATGCGGGGGTATCGTAATTGGTAGTTCAACTTTGAAAGTTTAAGGCAAATTATAACCAACGTTTTTGAGAAAAATTAAATTTTGATAATGAATAGCCGATCTTCTGTCATTTTATTTCATCAAAAAGCATTCTTGAAATTACATTTCTAATCTGCGATAATTTATAAGTTTCAATAATCAAAATTTTTATGTTTTAAAATGACGAAAGGGGCGGCAAACCGCCCCTTCGCTTCTATATCCCTTTGCGAGGTAGCGGCAACTGGTTCCAATGCCGTGGATATTTTTAGTCGCTGGCATAGATAGCTAAAAAAGCTGTTGCTATCAGATGGATAAGTGACGGCGTGAATGTCGCCTTTTTACGTAAAAAATTTGAACTTCTCGAGTATTTCGTAACCGGTTCAATGGCTCGTTCTGCTGCCGTTTTATCAAGAATAAACAGGAACACAGCTGCCCTTTATTTCCACAAGCTGCAAGAGGAAATAGCTTTCCGCCTTGAACAGGAAACGCCTGAACTTATGTGTAGTGAAATTGAACTTGATGAGAGTTATTTGGGTGCTGTGCGTGAAGGCAAAAGAAGACGTGAAGCTGGCGGGGACACACCCATATTCGAATTTTAAAACGCAATGGAAAAGTTCATGCGTTTCCTATACCAAATGCCCGTACTGAAATGCTTTACCGATTATTAGGCAATCAATTAAGCCAGATTCCATTGTTTATCACGATAAGCTTTTCTGCCTATGATGTTCTTGATGTGACTGAGTTTTACCATGATCGGGTCAAGCATTTAAAACCTTTGGGCAAAAGCCTTTGTGGATGAGCACAACCATATCAATGGGATCGAGCATTCGGGAGCCAAGCCAAGCGGCATATGGGTCGCTTTAATGGCATCCCAAAAGAGCACTTTCACCTCTACTTAAAAGAGTGTGAATGGCATTTTAACTATCGACCAACACAGAACTTGATTAAAGTATTGTCAAGTTGGATGAAATAATTATGGGGCTGACACCTAAGATTGTGATTTAAGGATGATTTTAAGATCATCTAGCAACTGTTTAGGTGTACCGATATTAAAGCGCCATTCACATTCTTTCAAGAATAGATTGAAATGCTCTTTTGGAACTCCGTTAAACTTTCTCATATGTCGTTTGGCTTGGTTCCAAAAATTTTCAATGCCATTAATATGGTTCTTTTCATTCGCAAATAAGATTGAATGATTAATGCGGAAATGTTTAAATTCTGAAACATCAAGCGCATTATATCCTCGCCAACAATCTGTATAAACAATGCTGTCAGGTACGATTTTCTGGCGGATTATAGGCATAAGCGTATCTGTTTTAGCATGCAAGATGATTTGTGTATAAACTTGACCACCTCGCTTAAAAATACCAAAGACAGCAACTTTACCTGCGGCTCCTCGACCGCGCATGCCTTTGCTATGATCTCCAAAATAACTTTCATCTAATTCGATTTCACCCGCAAATTGTTCCGCACGTTCCTGTTGTTTTACGGCAATTGAACATCGCAATTTATGAAAAAAGCGTACAGCTGTATTGCGATGAATACCAGCCAAATCAGCAGCTGTTCTAGCGGTTGAACCCGCAATGAAGTATTTCATAAGCTCGAACTGCTTATTTCTTGTTAGTTTACAATGATTTACATACATAAAGAGACCCTAACTTATATAAAGTCAGGTGTCAGCCCCATAATTATACTTAACCCTTATCTATGCCAGCCTCCTAAAGTGTTTTAGGTAAGCTGCAATCACATCAAATTTTTAGGCTTTTTTGCTCAATTTTCTATATAGAAAATGCAAAATTTAGTTGCTTTATAAAAAATGATGTCATGAATGATAAAGAATTCACTAATTAATTTTTTAAATTAACATTTTTCACGGTCTTTCTAATAATTCGTTAAGCATAATGGCGCAAAATGTAACCAAATCAGCTTGGAGAGGTCTCCCTCATGGTTGTATGGGTTTAAAAAGCAATGAAGGCAAAAGATGACTGAAGGTTATGAGCGTCACATACCTGTAATGCTAAAGGAAGTTTGCGATAGTGTAGCCCCACTTGAAGGGACGACTATTGTTGATGGTACCTTTGGAGCAGGAGGTTATTCGCGTGGCTTTTTAGAAAAAGGCGCAAATGTCATAGCGCTTGACCGTGATCCAAATGCCATTGCTGGTGCAAAAACATTGCTAGATCAATATAATGGACGGCTTAGGTTGATTGAAACGGCTTTTTCTAATATCGCACAAGTTGTTGACAAAAAGGTCGATGCGGTCGTTCTTGATATTGGTGTTTCATCGATGCAGATAGACGAAGCCGAACGCGGATTTTCTTTTCAAAAAGATGGGCCGCTTGATATGCGTATGTCACAAAAAGGCGTAAGTGCTGCCGATGTGGTTAACCGTTTAAAGGCCGGTGATCTTGCGCGTATTTTTGGATTTTTGGGAGAAGAACGCCAAGCAGGCCGGATTGCACGTATGATCGAGGCAAGACGCGAGACAACGCCTTTTACGCGCACGGGTGATTTGGCAAAGGCGATTGAAGCGTCAATTGGACGTAAACCTAATGCCATTCATCCAGCTACTCGCGTTTTTCAGGCCCTTCGTATTTATGTTAATGATGAACTTGGTGAACTTGCAAAAGCCTTATTGGGGGCAGAGCAAATCTTAAAGCCAGGTGGCAAGTTGGCTGTCGTTACTTTCCATTCGCTAGAAGATCGTATGGTAAAGCGCTTCTTTGCCGATCGTTCAGGTAAACGGCCACAGTCGCGCCATATGCCTAATAGTTTGGATCTTTTGCCCTCATTTGAACCGTTGTTTAAAGGTGCAATGGCAGCAAGTGAAGCGGAAATTGATATAAATCCGCGTTCGCGATCAGCAAAATTACGGGTCGGGGTGCGCACCGATAATCCTGCCTATGATAACGATATGGCCATTTTTCAGCTTGCAGATCTTGCGCCACTAAAAGGACATTCGCGATGACTGTTTTTCGCACATCTCATATTATAATGGTTGCTATTATGGTCTTGGCTGCAGCCATAACTTATAAGGTAAAATATGATGCGTTAAAGCGCTATGCTGAAGTGCGTCGTATCGAGCGACAAATTAGTGCTGAAAAAGATACGCTTGCTTTGTTAAAAGCAGAATGGGCAATGATGACAACCCCTACTCGTATGATGCGACTTGCCGAGCAATATAAGGATGGACTAAATTTGGCAACAATTGAACCGCGTCAGATCGTTAAGCCAAATGATATTCCAGAACGCTTGCCTGACGAAATTGAAAAGCTCATCATGAATAGTGAAGAATTACTAGCTGGGGAACTTGGTCAAAACAGCGACACGATAAAGACTGGGAGTGTAAAGCCATGAAATTAACCAATTTCTTGTTTCGGAAAAAAGCTCCTTTAACTAAGTTTGAAGTTTTAGAAAAACATGCATCTGATGCGAAGCGCACCAGTCGTCGCATGTTTTTTGTTGCTGCCTGTTTTATGGGGGTCTATGCGGTTATTGGCGGGAAGCTTTACCTTTATGGTCAACAAGGTGGTGAGATAGAAGAAGCGCGTGGTCCTGCCCAGCTTGATATGACATCGCGGCCTGATATTGTAGATCGTAATGGGGTATTGCTCGCCACTGACATTAAAACCTATTCGCTTTTTGCTGAGCCACGTCGCATAATTGATGCCAATGAAACGATTGAACTTTTATCAACGGTTTTGCCAAACCTTAATTGGGAAACTACCTATAAAAAATTGCGTCGTGATACTGGTTTTGCTTGGATTGAACGTGGATTAACACCGCGGCAAAAATCAGACATTATGGCACTTGGCATTCCTGGTGTAGGTTTTAGAATGGAAACGCGGCGCTTTTATCCATCAGGACCTGCTGCATCGCACATTTTAGGCTTAGTTAATATCGACAATCAGGGTATTGCCGGTATGGAAAAATATATCGACAATGCTGGTCTTAGTGATTTGCGTGCGGCTGGGCTTGCTGATCCATCGTCATTGGAGCCAGTTAAGCTTTCAATTGATATTCGCGTGCAATCAATCGTGCGCGATGAACTTGTACAGGCGATGGAACGATATAAGGCGATTGCCGCAGGTGCGGTTGTATTAAACGTTAAAACGGGCGAGGTTATTGCTTTGGCCTCTATGCCTGATTTTGATCCGAATAATCCAGTCAATGCTTTGGAAAAAGATCGGCTTAACCGCATGACCGCCGGTACCTTTGAAATGGGATCAACCATTAAAAGTTTCACCACTGCCATGGCGCTTGATTCAGGCAAGTTTCGTTTAAATTCGATGATTGATGCATCAAAGCCTTTGCGTTTTGGTCACCAAACCATTCGCGATTTCCACGGTAAATATCGCCCACTCGCTTTATGGGAAGTATTTATCTATTCGTCCAATATTGGTTCAGGTCGTGAAGCCGATACGGTTGGTATCGAGGGGCACCGTGCATTCTTGAAGCGTTTAGGTCTTTTAGATCGCATGACAACCGAATTACCAGAAGTGGCGCGTCCTGTTGAACCACGCACATGGAAAAAAGTTCATTCTATGACCATTGCTTTTGGACATGGAATGATGACGACGCCCCTGCAAACTGCAGTTGGTGCTTCAGCTTTAATGAATGGTGGCCATTTGATTGAGCCAACCTTCTTGAAGCGCAATCAAGCAGAGGCGCTTGAGCATTCGACTAAAGTGGTTAGCGATGAAACAAGCCGTGATATGCGTTACCTTTATAAGCTGAATGCCGATATTGGTTCGGGACGTCGTGCAGCCGTAAAAGGCTATCGTGTTGGCGGTAAAACGGGCACGGCTGAAAAGGTTGTAAACGGTAAATATTCCAAGAATAAGCGCTTTAATTCTTTCCTTGCTGCTTTTCCAATGGATGATCCAACCTATATGGTGCTAACAATTATTGACGAACCGCAACCAGAAGAAGGTAAATTTACCGCGACTGCTGGTCTAAATGCTGGACCAATGGCGGCAAATATTATTACACGATCAGCTTCGTTCTTAGGAATTTCGCCAGATTTTATGGAAGAAAGCGCGCCGATCCTCGCGGCAGGTGATGTTTCAGGCAATTTACCTGACTAAGACACAAAAAACATTAAATGTATTTATAGAAATGACAATAAAAGCAGTTGGTTAGATCCGCTGATTGCCAATATTCAAGTAATACTGATGGTGAATGGTAAAGATACAAAAACCAAATATCTAGAGTGTTTTTACAATTAAACATAAGTGAAAAATGCACTAGATTATAGTAATGAAATGCTGCTATATGTTTATATTGATAATATAAACTGACAGATAATGGTAATGGAATTATGCCTTTTGGGCGTATTTTGGGTAGTTCTGAGCAATAATATAAAGATTGGCTAGGTAAAAATAGTGATTTAAAGTGCTTATAAGGTGCAGTTTTTTGATTTTAAGATATAGGCACTATAGGATAATTAAATCCTGCTTTACGCAGAAGCCATTTTGGGAAAGGGCAGAATATGAAGCTCGCAGATTTGTTAGGCAGTAGAGATATTTCTCCAACAATTAATATCACTGGCCTTACAGCTGACTCTCGCGAAGTTTTGCCAGGTTATGTGTTTTTTGCTTTAAAAGGCAATGCAGGAGATGGCCAGCAATTTATTAGTGATGCCATTAAGCATGGTGCTAGCGCGGTTATTAGTGAAAAGCGTAGCCAAAGTGCTAAAATTCCCATTCCTTTTTTTGAAGTTGACGATGTGCGCCATGCATTGGCCATGGCTGCTTCGCGTTTTTATCCACGCCAACCGGAAGTTATTACTGCAGTAACCGGTACGAGTGGTAAGACTTCCGTTGTTTCGCTGTTGCGACAAATTTGGTGGGATACAGGTTTTGCCGGTGCAAGCATTGGCACTGTTGGTGTTTTTTCTCCTAAAATTAGCCGCTATGCAGCTCTGACTACACCGGGTCCGGTTGAATTGCACCGCGTTTTACAAGAGCTTAATGACGAAGGCGTAACGCATCTTGCGATGGAGGCATCTTCGCATGGTATTGATCAAAGGCGTTTGGATGGCGTTCGTTTAAGTGCTGCCGCCTTTACCAATCTTGGCCGCGATCATTTGGATTATCATGCCAATTTAGAAGAATATTTTAACGCAAAAATGCGGTTGTTTAATACGTTACTCCCCATGGATGCGCCAGCCATTATCTATGCTGATAATAAATATTCCGAAAAAGCTATTGAACATGTGGTTCGCGCCAAACGCAAGGTTTTAACCGTTGGGCGCAAAGGTTCATTCATCCGCATTAAGCGGGTAGAACATGAACGTTATCGCCAATATGCCGAAATTGAATATGACAATGAAATTTATGAAATTTTATTGCCATTAGCGGGTGACTTCCAAATAGCCAATGCCCTTGTTGCGGCAGGTATCGCCATTGCGACGGGTGTACCGGGTGCGGCAGTTTTTCGTGCATTGGAGCGTGTTAAAGGCGCACCGGGTCGGCTCGATCTTGTCGGTACAACCAGCGATGGTGGTGCGGTTTATGTTGATTACGCCCATAAGCCCGACGCTATGGATAATGTTTTAAAATCTGTGCGTCCTTTCACCAAAGGTAAAGTCATTGTTGTTTTTGGCTGTGGTGGTGATCGCGATAAGGGTAAAAGAGCGATTATGGGTGAAATTGCCAGTAATCTTGCTGATATTGTCATTGTTACCGATGATAATCCGCGCTCGGAGAATCCCGATGATATTCGTCGGCAAATACTGAAAGGCGCAACCAATGCTATCGAAATTGGTGATCGTCGCGCAGCTATCCGTGAAGGGGTGGCTCTTATGGGGGCAGGGGACACACTGATTATTGCGGGTAAGGGGCATGAAGAGGGGCAAATTATTGGTAGTAAGGTATTGCCTTTTTCAGATCATGCCGAAGTCCATGCCGCATTGGAGGCTCGTAGCCGATGAATTCCACATTGACACAAGAATCGAATGGCACGCAAGAATTGAATGCACCGCTTTGGAGTAAAGAAGCTTTTTATGAAGCGATTGGCGGCAGCGTTTTTGGCGAATTTTCAAATGATATTTTTGGTATTTCCATTGATAGCCGCAGTTTGCAAAAGGGTGATGCTTTTTTTGCTATTGCGGGCGATAAGTTTGATGGTCATGATTTTGCCAAAGGCGCATTTGAAAATGGTGCAACGATTTTAGTAGTTGATGAACCGCATAGCCAAGATATGCAATTATTGGCCAAAGAATTTCAAAAACCGCTTTTAATTGTTGATAATGTTTTAAAAGCCTTGGAGCGATTAGGCGAGGCTGCCCGCTTGCGCAGCAAAGCAAAAATTATTGCCATTACTGGGTCGGTGGGAAAAACCACCACCAAAGAAGCTTTGCGTCATGTGTTAAGTGGTTTTGGCAGTGTTCACGCCAATCCTGCATCTTTTAATAATCATTGGGGGGTACCGCTAACCTTAGCAAGAATGCCGCAAAATATTGATTTTGGCATTTTTGAAATTGGCATGAATCATGAAAATGAAATTAGGCCTTTGGTAAAATTGGTAAAGCCGCATATTGCATTAATTACGCGAATTGGTGCGGCCCATATGGGGTATTTTTCTTCACTTGAAGCAATTGCTGATGCTAAAGCGGAAATATTTGAAGGCATTATTCAAGGTGGTAATGCACTTATCAACATAGATGACGATCTTGGCGCTTATCTTGTTGATAAAGCGAAACAAACTGGCATTAGCTCAATTTTAAGTTTTGGCGAAAATAAAAAAGCTGATTACCAATTGCGTGAAGTCACTTTAAACGCCCAAAATTCTGATATTACTATAGAGACACCAAAGAAAAGCTTATCGCTTACTATTGGCGTACCCGGTCGTCATATCGTACAAAATATGCTGGCAGTGATTGCAATATGTGATCTTTTGAAGCTTGATCTTATAAAGGTTGGTCAATCGCTTGGCTCTTTACAAGCTGAGAGTGGGCGCGGTGCGCGGCATATTTTAAAAAATGCCAATGGTGATTTAATTACCCTTATTGATGAAAGCTATAATGCTAACCCTACCTCGATGCGGGCAGCATTATTATTGCTCAAAAATTGCCAACCTAAAAATCAGGGCAGGCGCATTGCCGTGCTTGGCGATATGTTGGAATTAGGGCGTTTTTCGCAGAAATCTCATGAAGATTTATTCGTGCCGATTAAAGATGCCAAGGTTGATGTAGTTTTTCTGGTTGGTAGTGAGATGAAAGCCTTAGCCGAGAAGTTCGAACATGAAAATAATGGTGAGGTAAGTGCCACGCTCTCTCAAAAAGTTATTTGGCAAGAAACTATTGCACAATTACAGCCGCTTGTTTTAGCCGAGCTTCAGGGCGATGATGTCATTATGATAAAATCATCTAACGGCATTGGTTCTGCAAAAATCGTTCAAGCATTGCTATCCCTTAATTAAAAATGCTTTTGATAATAAAAATTAACCACTTTTATTATATGACATTGTCAAAGACGAATGAGTTTTTTCATTCGTCACAAGATTTATAACCATATTATTGCCGTTTGCATTCAATCGGTTGTTTAATAAAGGCCGCCGCCATGTTTATGTATTTGCCTGATTTTTTGATGAATTTGCCTGATTGGCTTCCAGAAGGATTGCGTAGAATTCCAGGTCTTGGCGTCTTCCGGTATATTTCGTTTAGAACGGGTGCGGCCACCTTAACATCGGCAATGATCGTATTTTTATTTGGCCCTAGCATTATTGCAGCCTTGCGTCTGCGACAAGGGCGCGGTCAGCCTATTCGTGCTGACGGACCGCAAACTCACTTCAAAAAAGCTGGTACCCCTACCATGGGCGGTTTGATGATATTGACTGGCGTTGTCGTATCATCATTGTTGTGGGGCAATTTACATAATGTCTATTTTTGGACAGTGTTGCTGGTCATGCTTTCCTTTGGCCTTATTGGCTTTTATGATGATTATTTGAAAGTTACCAAGCAGACGGAAAAGGGGTTTTCTGGCAAAGCGCGGTTGAGTCTCGAAGCGTTGATTGCCGCAATTGCTGCCTATGTCATTATGCGTGCGGGTAGCAGTGGTCTTGCCTTTCCTTTTGTTAGTTACATGCTCAATCTTGGTTGGTTCTTTATTCCTTTTGCAGCCCTTGTCATGGTGGGCACTGGCAATGCCGTCAATTTTACTGATGGGTTAGATGGGCTTGCTACCGTACCAGTGATGGTTGCAGCCGCATCCTTTGCTTTGATTGCTTATTTATCGGGTAATGCTGGCTTTGCTAGTTATTTGCAGATTCATTATGTGCCTGGTACTGGCGAACTTGCAGTGCTGTTAGGGGCGGTGATCGGTGCAGGTCTTGGATTCTTGTGGTTTAATGCGCCACCTGCTGCCATTTTTATGGGTGATACTGGTTCGCTTGCGCTTGGCGGTATGCTTGGTGCCATTGCGGTTGCCACAAAGCATGAAATTGTCTTGGTGATTATTGGTGGTGTGTTTGTTATGGAAGCTCTATCGGTTATTATTCAGGTTGGCTCATTTAAACTAACCGGCAAGCGGGTTTTCTTGATGGCACCTATCCATCACCATTTTGAAAAAAAAGGTTGGACTGAAAGCCAAGTGGTTATCCGTTTTTGGATAATATCTATTGTTCTTGCCTTAATTGGCCTTGCTACATTAAAATTGCGATAAGCGTAGTTTAATCAAAATCATATCAAATGGGGTTTTCATGATTACGGTTTCTAGTTTTAAAGGTGAAAAAGTAGCCCTTTTCGGTCTTGGTGGCTCTGGTATTGCAACTGCTAAAGCTTTGATTGCTGGGGGCAGCAAGGTTATTGCTTTTGATGACAATCTTGCAAGTGTTGAACGGGCAAAACAAGAGGGTATTACAACAGCTGACTTACATTTCATTGATTGGAGTGAGATAAAGGCGCTTATTCTCGCGCCCGGTGTACCACTAACCCATCCTCAGCCCCATTGGTCAGCGCAAATAGCTAAAGCAAACAATATTGAAATTATTGGCGATATTGAATTATTTGTGCGCGAGCGCAATGCATTTTTATTGCGCAATCATTTATCATCGCAAGATTGTCCGTTTATTGCCATTACTGGTACTAATGGTAAATCAACCACAACGGCACTTATTGCGCACTTGCTTCAAGAAGCTGGCTATGATGTGCAAATGGGTGGCAATATTGGCACCGCAATTTTATCGCTTGAGCCTTTTGAAAAAAAGCGTTGCTATGTCATTGAGTGTTCATCATATCAAATAGATCTTACGCCCTCAATTAATCCCACCATTGGTATTTTGTTAAATCTCACTCCGGATCATATTGATCGTCATGGTACTTTTGAACATTATGCTGCAGTTAAAGAACGATTGATAAAAGGTTCAAATATTGCCGTTGTTTCAATTGATGATATTTTTTGCGAAAAAATCGCTATTCGCGTTTTGGAGCGTCAAAATAAGTTGATACCATTTTCAACCAAGCGGCACATTGACAATGGTTGGTTTGCAGAAAATGGCAATATATTGAGAGCTGGCCATAAAGAACAACAAAAAATTACCAATCTGATCGGCATTGTTTCTTTGCGCGGCGTTCATAATGCGCAAAATGCCCTTGCTGCTTTGGCTACATGTGTAGCAATCGGTGTTGACGAAAAAAAATTGGCAGCTGCGATTTTAACTTTTAAAGGGCTTGCCCATCGTATGGAAGAGGTGGGCCGTAAAGATCATGTTGTCTTTATCAATGATAGCAAGGCAACCAATGCCGAGGCGACAGCACCAGCCCTATCAACCTTTGATCATATTTATTGGATTGCAGGGGGCGTTGCTAAAGAAGGTGGAATTTCATCCTTAAAGGAATTTTTCCCGAAAATTCGCAAAGTCTATTTAATCGGCGAAGCGGCAACAGGATTTGCGCAAACTATTGGCGATAACATAGATGTGGTAATGAGCAAAACCCTTGAAAAAGCTATAGAGCAGGCCTCCCTTGATGCTTCACTTGCTAAAGCTGAAATAGAGGCGCAAAGTGGCTCAGATGCAATAGCAGCTGTTTTATTGTCACCTGCTTGTGCAAGCTTTGACCAATTTGCAAATTATAGTGCACGGGGTGATGCTTTTAGAGATTTAGTGCAAAATACAATATTGCGCTAATTAAAAAATAATTGTGCTTAACCAAAATTTTTAAAAATATTAACTATTCTCTATTTCTTTGCGTTTATGCTGCAATAAAATTTCCTAATTTAAAAAAAATCTGGGAAAAGTGGCAATCTGATTTTTGTTGTTTGTAATATAAAGCAACAAAAGACCCAAAGAAAAAGGAAGCAATAGCATGGTCAGTCGCGTTGATCGTGGAGCAGTTGCAAATTGGTGGTGGACCATTGACCGCTCAATTCTTGCCGCCTGTCTGATGTTGATGGGACTTGGCGTGTTCTTATCCTTTGCCGCAAGTCCAGCAATTGCAAGCCGCATCGGTATTGCCGACAGTTTTCATTTTGTAAAATTGCATATAAAATATATCGTCCCCGCTTTCGTTGTGATGATCACCATATCCTTTTTCTCGCCCTATAATGTACGCCGTGCAGCGATTGTTTTGCTTGGTATCTCATTAGTGCTATTGGTGGCTGTGTTGGTTATAGGTATAGAGATCAAAGGTTCGAAGCGTTGGATTTCAATGCTTGGTGTGACCATTCAGCCATCAGAATTTATGAAGCCAGCCTTTGTTGTTGTTTCAGCTTGGCTTTTTGCTCAGCATGGTGAAAAAAATAAAATACCTGGTTACACATCAGCAATTGCGCTTTTTATTATAACTGCGACATTATTAGTGCGTGAGCCCGATGTTGGCCAAACGATTCTTATTACTGCCGCATGGGGAGGATTGTTCTTCCTTGCTGGTATTCCATGGATCGTGGTACTTTTCTTTATTGCCCTTGCTATTTTCGGCGGTTTTGGTGCTTATATGCTTCTTCATCACGTACGTGAGCGAATTGATGCTTTTTTGCATGGCGAAGGTGATACTTTTCAGGTTGATGTGGGGCGCGAAGCAATTATTAATGGTGGTTGGTTTGGGCAGGGACCTGGCGAAGGTACAGTAAAGCGGATTGTGCCTGATGCGCATACGGACTTTGTTTTTTCTGTTGCGGCGGAAGAATACGGAATTATTCTGTGTGTTCTTATTGTTGCCTTATTTGGCTTTATCGTGATCCGTTCACTTTATATTGCTTCAAAAGAACAAGATAAATTCACTTGCTTTGCAATTGCTGGTATAGCAATGTTGTTTGGCGTGCAATCGATTATTAATATTGCGGTGAACTTGCATCTTATGCCACCCAAAGGTATGACCTTGCCATTTATTTCTTATGGTGGTTCGTCTCTTGTAGCGATTGGTATTACTATGGGCTTTTTATTGGCATTAACCAGAAAGCGTCCAGAAGCGCGTATGTCACAATATTACTCACGAATGAATTTATCAAAAACGGTAGCATGATAAGATGACAAAAGGCAAAATTGTTTTAGCAGCAGGGGGCACTGGTGGCCATTTATTTCCGGCTGAAGCTTTAGGGGCAGAGCTACAAATGCGTGGCTATGACGTGCATCTTTTAACCGATGGTCGTGCACAACGCTTCGTTAGTTTTTTTGATGCAGATCATGTCCATGTTATTAATTCTGCTACTATCAAGGGTAAAAATCCAATTGCCATTATTAAAACGCTTTGGCAATTGCTCAAGGGCGTGCGGCAATCGCGTAAATTATTACATAGCTTAAAGCCGGTTTTGGTTTGTGGTTTTGGCGGTTATCCAACACTTCCTCCACTTTATGCTGCATCTTCCATGGGAATTCCAACTCTTATTCATGAGCAAAACGCGGTCATGGGGCGAGCAAATCGCTTTTTAGCAGGCAAGGTCACGGCAATTGCCGGTGGTTTTTTAACCCAAGAAGGTGAATTTGCCTCAAAGATTATTGTAACCGGTAATCCCGTGCGGCCAGCGGTAATAGATGCTGCCAAACTACCTTATAAAGCAGTTGAAGCTGGTGCGCCTTTTAATTTACTTGTTTTTGGTGGTAGTCAAGGTGCAAGCTTTTTTTCTGAAATTTTGCCGCAAGCCTTAAAGCTTATTGATGAAACTAAGCGTAATTCTATTTTAGTGACGCAACAAGCGCGACCACAAGATATTGAAGCGGTAACGCAAGCATATGCTGATTTGGGCATAAAAGCTGAAATTGCTAGCTTTTTTGATAATATGGCAGAGCGTATTGCTAATGCTCAATTTATAATAGCGCGTTCTGGCGCATCGACAGTTGCAGAAATTGCCGCTATCGGCAGGCCAGCTTTATTGGTGCCTTATCCTTATGCACTTGATCATGATCAGGCAGAAAATGCCGCATCCCTTGCAACATCTGGCGGCGTTAAGGTATTAGCGCAAAAGAATATTGATGCAGATGTTATGGCTGAAATTATAACGGGCGCACTTGATGATCCAAAGCTAATGGTAACGATGGCAGCTGCAGCACATCAAGCAGGACGTGTACAGGCAACGCAAAGTTTAGCTGATTTGGCTGAAGGCTTAATTGCAAAAAAGACAATCGCTGAGATAAAACAAAAAGAAATTGATCAACAGACAAGCAAATTGGAGAACAAGCATGAAAATGCCGCTTAATATTGGCCTTATTCATTTTATCGGTATTGGCGGTATAGGTATGAGTGGCATTGCCGAGGTGTTGCATAATCTCGGCTATCAAGTGCAGGGCTCGGATCAAAGTGATAATGCTAATGTTATACGTTTGCGTGAAAAAGGCATTAAGGTTTTCATCGGCCATGATGGAAACAATCTTGGTGATGCGGAAGTTGTCGTTGTTTCCACCGCGATTAAAAAGACCAACCCTGAATATATGGCAGCACGTGAACGCCTATTACCAATAGTGCGCCGTGCAGAAATGCTGGCCGAACTCATGCGTTTTCGCCAAGCTGTCGCGATAGGTGGTACCCATGGCAAAACTACAACCACATCAATGGTTGCGACATTGCTTGACGCTGGTGGTTATGATCCAACCGTAATCAATGGTGGTATCATCAATGCTTATGGCACTAATGCCCGCATGGGTGAAGGTGATTGGATGGTGGTGGAAGCCGACGAAAGTGATGGCACATTTTTAAAATTGCCAGCTGATATTGCGGTTGTTACCAATATTGACCCAGAACATCTTGACCATTATGGCAGTTTTGATGCGGTGCGCGAAGCCTTCCGCCAATTTGTTGAAAATGTACCATTTTATGGCTTTGGTGTTATGTGTCTTGACCATCCTGAAGTTCAAACTATGGTTAGCCGCATTGATGATCGCCGCATTATTACTTACGGCAACAATCCGCAGGCAGATGTACGCTTTCTTAATCATCATATGGAAGGTGCAAATTCGCATTTTGATGTGATTATTCGTAACCGTAAAACGGGCGAAACGGTTGAGATGAAGGATCTTGTTTTGCCAATGCCAGGGCTTCATAATGTATCAAATGCGACTGCGGCTATTGCTGTTGCCCATGAGCTTGGCGTGACGGATACAGCAATTGCTAAAGGATTGGCTGCTTTTGGTGGAGTAAAGCGCCGCTTTACCCATAGCGGAAGCTGGAATGGAATTGAATTTTTTGATGATTATGGTCACCATCCAGTGGAAATTAAAGCGGTGTTAAAAGCCGCGCGTGAGGCAACTAAAGGTAATGTCATTGCGATTGTACAACCGCATCGTTTTTCGCGTTTGCATGATTTGTTCGATGATTTTGCCACTGGATTTAATGATGCCGATCGTGTTGTTGTGGCACCAGTTTATGCCGCAGGCGAAGAACCAATCGAAGGTGTATCGGCGCAAAGCCTTGTTGAGCGAATTAAAACTGCAGGTCACCGTGATGCACGCTTTGTGAGCGGTGTTGAAGATTTACCAACTATGATTAAGGATATTGCCAAGCCCGGTGATTTTGTGGTGTTTTTGGGTGCTGGTAATATTACGCAATGGGCTTATCAAGTGCCGCAAGAATTGCAAAAATTGGCTTAAAACATTTGTTGATTGGTTTTATAAATGACAATATATCAAGCAATTGATGGTGAAGCACTTTTAAAACAATTGCCAATTGACCAATTGCGGGGTCGTTTACAGGCCAATGCTGATATGAGCAAGGTTACATGGTTTCGCACCGGTGGCCCTGCTGAGGTATTTTTTCAACCCGCAGATGAAGACGATTTGGCAGTTTTACTACAATCATTGCCAGAACATATTCCATTAACCATCGTTGGTATTGGCTCTAATTTGATGGTGCGTGATGGTGGTATAAAAGGCGTTGTTGTTCGCCTTTCCGCCAAAGGTTTTGGCAATGTTGTCATGAATGATGTTGGACAATTGGTTGCGGGGTCGGCGGCGTCGGATAAAAGCTTGGCTACTGCTGCACTTAACGCGAAAATAGGGGGCTTTCATTTTTATTTTGGTATCCCCGGCAGCATTGGCGGCGCTTTACGGATGAATGCGGGTGCCAATGGTATTGAGACGGCAGAGCGTTTGGTGGAAGCCCATGCGTTAGATCGGCAAGGTAATAAGCATATTATTAAAGCGGCTGATATGGGCTTTTCTTATCGTCATATTGCTATTGCCGATGATCTTATTTTTACCTCTGCGGTATTTTCGGGTTATCAAGCCAATGAAGCTGATATTATGGCGGCGCGTGACGAGGTTATTCAACATCGCGAAAATGTGCAGCCGGTGCGAGAAAAAACTGGTGGCTCAACATTTCGTAATCCTGATGGCACGTCAGCTTGGAAAGTTATTGATGAGGCAGGGTGCCGTGGTTTACAAATTGGCGGCGCACAAATGTCGCCCATGCATTGCAACTTTATGATTAATGTTGGCAATGCAACCGCCTATGACCTTGAATTATTGGGTGAAACAGTACGCCAAAAAGTATTTGCCAATTGCAGTATTGACCTGCATTGGGAAATTAAACGCATTGGCCAATTTTTACCCGATAGACAAGTGATGTCTTTTGAGGCTGAGCTTTAAATCGAAATATTGCGCCCCATTCGCGTAGCAAAAAAATAAAAGGTGCAATCTTATAAACTGCACCTTTTATTTTAATTACTCTTCATCTTTATGGTCAGAAGACATAGCACCTGCTGCGGCTGTTTTGGGCTTGGCAGTTTTAGACTTTACAGCCTTTTTGTTTGTTTCATCGCCCTTTGCAATAATTGGTGGTGTTTTGAAAACAGGTAAAAGGTCAGCTTTTACTTTGTCTGTTTTTTCAACCGGATTGACCAATTCAACAGTATCTTTGCGAAAAACTGCCGTTTTAAGTCTATCATCTTTAAACCAAATACAGGTTGCCTTGCCGCCATCAACCTTTTGGGCGGTCATGGCAGGGCCACCTGATTTAAGCTTTACAATATCGCCAACTTTAAACATAGTTTTTCCTTTAATTCATCGCGAAAGTTAAACTATTATAAGTCACCAATATTGCGGTTTTATTATAAAATAGATTTTAACTAAAATAGCTAAAAGAACTTTGTTCGTGATTTGGTAAATTATAATGCTAAGTATTAAAAAAACTAACCAAAGCGGCCACCTTTTTCAATAACTTCAATTTGGTAGCCATCGGGGTCGGCCACAAAGAAAAAACGTGCAACTTTTTTACCCTGTTGATCTAATTGCACCAATTTACGTGGGGCAAAGCCATCACGTTCAAATTGGGCGTGAGTGGCATCAATATCATCAACGACAAAAGCTGCATGGCCATAGCCATCACCAAGATTATAAGGCTCGGTTCGGCCTTTATTGACTGTTAATTCCAATTCAAAACTATTTTCTTCATTGCTCAAGTAAATTAATGTAAAGTCGTCAAATTCTATTTTTTCTGCAACCTTTAAATTGAATGCTTTTTGGTAAAAATCAACTGATCGCTTTTCTTCAAGGACGCGGATCATGCTATGGACAAATTTTGCCATTGTCTTTTCCTTTACAGGCTATTTAGCTTCGTTCTAAATACAACTATAGCGTTTTTATTAAAGTTAGCCAAGGCATGCCAATATCCAACAAACAAGTCTTATGGGTTTTATCATATTAATCGTTTTAATATAACGGCTTAGTTTTAAATGTTTTACTTATAATGAAAAATGCATTAGAGCTGAAAGAAAATGGTTTACTTGATTTAGGGAGGCTCAACATGACCGATAATTCTGTTATTGCTAGTATTAAAGGTATTGTTGGTGAAAAGCATTGCTTAACCGATGCAAATCAAACCGAGCGTTATCGCAAGGGCTTCCGCTCAGGCGAAGGCGATGCAAAGCTAGTCATTATCCCTGGCTCATTAACAGAATTATGGCAGTGTTTAAAAATATTGGTTACCAATGATTTCATTATCATTATGCAGGCATCTAATACGGGCCTTACGGAAGGATCAACCCCTAAAGGCAGTTATGAGCGCGATGTCGCAATTATTTCCACCCTTCGCCTTGATCATATTTATGTGTTGGATGAGGGCAAGCAAATTATCAGTCAACCAGGTGGCACTCTTTATAAACTTGAGGATATTTTAAGCAGCTTTAATCGCGAGCCCCATTCGGTAATTGGCTCGTCTTGTATTGGTGCATCTATCATTGGTGGTATTTGTAATAATTCTGGCGGTGCTTTGGTAAAAAGAGGGCCAGCTTATACGGAATTATCGCTATATGCGCAAATTGATGAAAAAGGCGAGTTACAACTTGTTAATCATTTAGGCATTGATCTTGGTGAAACTGCAGAAGAAATCTTGACCAAGCTTGATAATAAGGTGATCGATCCAGCATGGGTTAGCTATGATGTTGGCGCGGCTTCCAATCATGAATATAGCCAAAAAGTGCGTGAGGTGGATGCGGCAACCCCTGCAAGGTTTAATGCTGATCCCTCAGGGCTTTTTGAAGCTGCAGGTTCTGCAGGTAAAATAGCGGTTTTTGCTGTACGCCTTGATAGTTTTGCGAAAGAAGAAAACAGTAAAATCTATTATATTGGTACCAATGATACCAATGATTTAACCGTTTTGCGCCGCCGTATGCTAAGTGAATTTGATGAATTGCCGATAAGCGGTGAATATATGCATCGAGATTGTTTTGATATCTCGCATAAATATGGCAAGGATACATTGCTTATGATTCATAAGCTTGGCACTAAACGCTTGCCGGGCTTTTTTGCCTTTAAAAAATCACTTGATACAAGACTTGAGCATTTATCGTTTTTGCCGGTAAATCTATCAGACCGTATGATTCAATTAGCGACGCAGCTTGTGCCAGATGTTATGCCAAAGCGTATGCTTGATTATCGCAATCAATATGAACATCATCTTATTTTAAAAGTTTCGAGCAAACTGGCGCAGCAGACTGAAGCTTTGCTAAATGAAACTGTTGGATCTGGTTGGTTTTTATGCGATGCGGATGAAGGCAAAAAGGCAATGCTTAATCGCTTTGTTGCAGCTGGCGCTGTTATTCGCTATGCGCTGGTTCACCCCAAAACATCAGAAGATGTCTTAGCACTTGATATCGCCTTGCGGCGCAATGATGATGATTGGTTTGAGCGCTTGCCTCCAGAAATTGATGCGCAAATTGAGCAAAAGGCTTATTACGGCCATTTTTTCTGCCATGTGCTGCATCAAGATTATGTGGTCAAAAAAGGTGTTGATGTTAAAGCATTAAAAGCGAAAATGCTGGAAGTGCTTGATAAACGCGGCGCGGAATATCCAGCAGAGCATAATGTTGGCCATCTTTATAAGGCAAAGCCAGCCCTTGCCAATCATTACATGAAGCTTGATCCAACCAATAGTTTTAATCCCGGCATTGGTAAAACAGACAAAACGCGTTTTTATGCTGCTTGTTGTCCAGATTGTGATCCGTCCTTTAAGGCGGAAAAAGTAAATTGACAAAGGCTACTGTTTAGCCATATGCATTTGATTTAAATAGCTGTTTGTTTTCAAATAGCTATTTTGCTATGTTGGCCAAAAAATAATTTGGATTTAATAAATTGAAGAAGAAAATACCCATTTATTCCGAGCTGGTGGGCGCGCCGGTTAACCGTATGGACTGTGTCACACGGGTGGAAAATGGCGTGAAACAGCCAATTGAGGTTGCCATTGCCGAAGAAATAGCCGTAGCTGTAAGTTATGACGGCACGACCCATGCAGTAATGATGGCAACCCCCGATGATTTGGCAGAATTTGCTGTTGGTTTTAGTTTAACTGAAAACATTATTTCGCATATTGATGAAATTGATGAAATTAATATTATCCAACTTGATGATGGTGTTGATATTCAATTGCGATTAGATGAGCGGCCGCGAACTGCTTTTTTAAAACGTCGTCGCCATATGGCAGGCCCTGTTGGTTGTGGCCTATGCGGTGTTGAATCTATTGAAGCTGCAATGCGCATTGTACCTCAGTATAAAGGTGAAATTTCGCTTACAGCAAGCGATATTTGTGACGCTGTTGGACTTTTGAATTTGGGGCAAAAATTAAATCAACTCACCCGCTGTGCCCATGCTGCCGGTTTTTATGTTGCAGGGCAGGGATTACTGGAAATTTGTGAAGATATTGGCCGCCATAATGCCGTTGATAAGCTTATAGGCACTTTGCTTCTGCAGGGAGTTGATATTGGCGCTGGGGCAATTGTTGTCACTAGCCGTTTGTCCGTTGAGATTATTCAAAAAGCTGCAATTGCTGGTAGCGGTGTTGTTATTGGCATTTCAGCGCCAACGGCTGAAGCCTTGCGCATAGGCAAGGCTGCTAATCTTACGGTTATCGCAAGAGCGCGTGGACAAAGCTTTGAAATCCACTCAAATGCAGAGCGCATTATTTAAATTTATTCATTCCAACCCAAAAGTTGAAGGGTATGAGCTAAAAGCAATAAAATTATTTAGTTTCTCCATGTTTTAGCTTTAGGAATAAGTTGTTACAGATTAAGCTCATCCATTAAGATGATCCGTGCATCTTGCTTCTTATGCATATCGATAAGCGGTACTAATTTTTGAAAATGCTCGCTTGCACTATGAATATCCAATGCATTTTTATCTGGCCATTGTTCGATGAAAATAAAATGGCTTTTATCTTCTTGGTCTATGCAAAGATTATACGAAATACAAAGTGGCTCTTTACGAGTTTCATCAACGAGCTGTTTAAAATATGGCAAAACCACATCAATAGCATCTTCTTTTATGAAAAATTCAGCAATAACTTTTAACATATTCATTTCCTTTGCTTTAATTGATAATTTCATCGAAATTATCAATGCTAATAAAAGCAATATTTCATTAATTAAGTCAAGGCGTTAAAAGTCAGAGCTCTGATATAATAGGTGAAGCCTCGCCAATGTTTTTTGCAAATCGTTAGAAATTGTACCGCAGTTTTGCAGGATATTATTTGAGGCTTAAAACAAAAATGATGTCTTTGTTTAAATTCCCTAGGAAAACTTTTAAATTTTTAATCGCGGAACTGGCAGTTTAGTTCATAATGCACTAAATATAAACTATGAGCGATTTTCCAGATGATATACCGTTTTTTGACGATGATGAAAAGCCACAACGTGAAGATGTTCCACCAGTAAGAACTGGTAGCATTGCGGCAAGGGCTATGGCTGCGCGGCAATTAAAGCCAGCGGAAGCCGCCTATCTTGATGGGTTAAACCCTGAGCAACGTTTAGCAGTTGTTACCACAGAAGGACCGGTGCTTGTGCTTGCCGGTGCAGGAACGGGTAAAACTCGTGTTTTAACCACCCGTATTGGCCATATTTTATCCTTAGGCCTTGCCTATCCTAGCCAAATTTTAGCCGTTACCTTTACCAATAAAGCTGCCCGTGAGATGAAGCACCGTATTGGCGATCTTGTTGGCGGTGCGGTTGAAGGCATGCCTTGGCTTGGTACCTTCCATTCAATTGGTGTTAAATTATTGCGCCGCCATGCCGAGCTTGCTGGTTTACGCAGTGATTTTACAATTCTTGATACTGATGATGTTATTCGTCTTATCAAACAGCTTATTCAGGCTGAAGGGCTTGATGATAAGCGTTGGCCAGCTCGCGCTTTTGCGCAAATGATTGATGGCTGGAAAAATCGTGGCCTATCGCCTGAAAAAATTTCTGAAGGTGATGCACGTTCATTTGGTAATGGTAAGGGCCGTGAACTTTACCGAGCTTATCAAGATCGCCTGAAAGTTTTGAATTGCTGTGATTTTGGCGATTTGCTGTTGCATCCAATTCGTATTTTCCAAAACAATCCCGATGTTTTGCGTGAGTATCATAAAAAATTCCGGTATATTTTAGTTGACGAATATCAAGACACCAATACAGCGCAATATTTGTGGTTACGCCTTTTAGCGCAACGCCCAAATGGTGAAACGGTTAATTTGTGCTGTGTGGGCGATGATGACCAGTCTATTTATGGTTGGCGCGGCGCTGAAGTTGATAATATTTTACGCTTTGAAAAAGATTTTCCCGGTGCTGTCGTTGTACGGCTTGAGCGTAATTACCGCTCAACTACCCATATTTTGGCAACCGCATCGCACCTTATTTCCTATAATGAGGGGCGGCTTGGTAAAACTCTATTTACCGAGTTAGATCACAGCGAGGCACAAAAAGTGCAAGTGCATGCGGCTTGGGATTCTGAAGAAGAAGCCCGCGCCGTTGGCGAAGAGATTGAACAATTGCAACGCCAAGGCCACGCGCTTAATGACATGGCTATTTTGGTGCGTGCTTCATTTCAAATGCGCGAGTTTGAAGATCGCTTTGTAACGCTTGGTTTAAATTATCGGGTGATTGGCGGTCCGCGTTTTTACGAGCGGATGGAAATTCGCGATGCTATGGCTTATTTTCGGGTTGTTGCGCAACCTTTGGATGATCTTGCTTTTGAGCGTATCGTTAATACGCCAAAGCGTGGTCTTGGTGATGCAACTATTCGGCAAATCCATGATGCGGCGCGGGCGCGTAATATTTCGATGTTTGCCGCGAGTGCAGAACTGATTGAGACCGATGAATTAAAGCCAAAGCCGCGCAGTGCCTTGCGTGAAGTGGTGGAGAATTTCCGCCGTTGGCAAGATAGGCTCAATAATACCCCCCATACTGAACTTGCCGAAGCAATACTTGACGAGTCTGGCTATACGGCAATGTGGCAAAATGATCGCTCGGCAGAAGCTCCGGGGCGGCTTGAAAACTTGAAAGAGCTTATCCGCTCAATGGAAGAGTTTGAAAGCCTGCGCGGCTTTTTAGAACATGTCTCATTGGTTATGGATGCCGAGCAAAATGAGGCGACTGATGCGGTTAATATTATGACCTTGCATTCCGCTAAGGGCTTAGAATTTGATACGGTGTTCTTACCTGGTTGGGAGGAGGGGTTATTTCCCCATCAACGTTCCCTAGATGAAGGGGGGCGATCTGGTCTTGAGGAAGAGCGCCGCCTTGCTTATGTTGGTGTAACGCGGGCTAAAAAGAATCTTCATATTTGGTTTGTTTCCAACCGCCGTATTCATGGTCTTTGGCAGACAACAATTCCCTCACGCTTCTTGGATGAATTACCTGAAGGTCATGTTGAAGTGGGTGCGGTAGACACCAGCTATGGAGGCTATGGTCAATCGCGCTTTGATCGCCATGATCCATTTGAAAACACTTATGCAACACCCGGTTGGCAACGTGCCCAGCAGCATAAAAATAAGGCAACGCGCGACAATTGGGGGAACCGTTCTGGTGCTAATGTTGAGCGCGTTGGCTATGGTGAGGCGCAAGCAGGATTTGGCGCAAATAAGTTTAACGGCAAAACAATTAATGGGGAATTAGTTGCAAAATCTGTTTCTGATGTAGCATCGGATTTTAAGATCGGCGATCGTGTTTTCCATATGAAATTTGGCAATGGTGATGTTGCAAATATTGAGGGAACTAAATTAACCATTGATTTTGACAAGGCGGGACAAAAGCGCGTTGTTGATAGTTTTGTAAAAAAACTTTAAATTTTATCATAAATAGACATTTTATCTAATAATCGGCAAATTTTTTAATAAAAGACTAAAAAAATCAGAAAAAAATGGTGTCTTGCGTTGAAAGCCACCATTTTGATCCCTATAACCAATGCACGATCAATTAAGCGTGAATTTCATGCAAAAAACGAGGTAGAGATGCCCTGGAGTAATCAAAGCGGAGGCAGCGGCCCATTGGGAGGCAGCGAAAGTAAAAGCGGCCCATGGGGCGGTGGAAATAATAATGATGGCAACAAAAGCCCTTGGGGTCGTCCCAATGGCAGCGGCAATAATGGTAATAATGGCAGTAGTAACGGTGGTAGCGGCGGCAATAACGGCGGCGGCAAAAATGGACCAACACCGCCAGATATGGACGATTTATTACGCAAGGGCCAGCAAAAATTGCAACAATTTGGCGGTGGAATGATTGTTTTTGTTATCATAGTCCTTGCCGTTATTTTCGTTGCTTATAAATCTATTTTCTTTGTGCAGCCAAACGAAAAGGCTATTAAACTACGCTTTGGTGTGCCTCAACAACAAATTTTATCCGATGGCATGCATTTTCGCTTATGGCCGATTGAAGATTATGTAAAAACTGGCACAGCTGAACGCAACATTAGCATAGGAAATGATGAAGTTTCTGGCCTTATGCTAACAAGCGATCAAAATATTGTTAATGTAAAATTTGCCCTTTACTTTAATGTTACCCATCCGGAAGAATTCTTGTTTAACGTTTCTCAACCAATTGAAACAATCAAGCAGGTGGCAGAAAGTGCTATGCGCGAAGTAGTGGGGCGTCGTCCGATGAATGATGTTCTGCGTGATAAGCGTCCAGAAATCGCCCGTGAAGTTGTGGCCATTATTGCAAATACACTTAATCAATATAAAGTTGGTGTAACCCTTAAAGAGGTAGCAATTAATGATGCAGCGCCTCCTAAAAAGGTGATGGAGGCCTTTAATCTTGTCCAACAGGCTGAACAGCAGCGAAACCAGATGGTTAGTACCGCAGATCAGTATCGGAATAAAAAAGAGGGTGAAGCACAGGGTGAAGTATCTCGCCTAGTTGAAGCTGCAAGCGCATATAAAGCCCGCGTAATTGCAGAAGCGGATGGTCGCGCACAACGCTTTAGAGCTATTGCACAAGAAGAAAAGAATGCACCTGACGCAACACGTTATCGTATTTACGTTGATACGATGGAACAGGTTTTATCGTCACCTAATAAGTTGGTGATTGATAAGGGTAATAGCGGTGTTGTACCTTATTTGCCGCTAAATAATATGTTGCGGGCACCTACATCAAGTAGCGCAACCTCAACGACGACAACTAATCCAAGCATTGGGGGAGCGAAATAATCATGAAGCAGGGTTCTCTGATTGCAATTTTAATTGCCTTAGTTGTTATTGTTGTTGGCATATCAATGTCCGTCTATATTGTTTATCCTAATGAGCAAGTTGTTGTAAAACGGGTTAGCCAAATTGTGCGGACAGAAAAGGCTCCTGGGCTTTATTTTAAAATGCCATTGGTTGAAGATGTTGTTCGGGTTGATAATCGCTTATTGCGTTACGACCTGCCAACCTATTCAGTGCAGGTAAAAAATGGCCGCTATTATGAAGTTGATGCGTTCTTAATTTACCGCATTGTTGATGCTGAAATGTTCATTAAGCAAATTGGTGATGGCCGTCCAGAAACTGCGGAGGAGCGCAATCTTGATCAACGTTTTCGTAGTGCTCTTGGTGCTGTTTACGGTGTTCGTGATTTTAATGCCGCCCTATCAGATCAACGAATTGAAATGATGCGCGATATTCAACGGCAGATGGTTGAAGAAGCAAAGCCTTTAGGTATCGATATTGTTGATGTGCGTATCCGCAAAACTGACCTGCCGACAGATTTGTCTAATGGTATTTATGAGCGTATGAATCAAGAACGCCGAGCAGCAGCTGAAAGTATTTTGTCTCTTGGTAATGCAGAACGCATTAGCATTATCGCGAAGGCTGATAGAAGCTATGTAGAAAGCGTTGCTATCGCAGCTCGCGATGCCGAAGTCTTAAAAGGTGAAGGACAAGCTGAGGCCGCACGTTTGATGAATGATGCGGTAGAGTCAAATCCAAATTTTTACCAGTTTTGGCTATCGATGGATAAATATCAAAGTATCAAAGATACACCAATGGTTATTACGCCAGATTGGTCATTTTTTGATCTTATGCGCAACCCAACTGGAGTTGTAAAACCACAAAACTAGGATATATCCGTAGTTTTTTATTAATGAAGCGCGGCTGTGAAATATTGGCCGCGCTTTTTTATTTTTAACGTTTAAATTCTGAGAAGAATATGGTGAGCGAAAGTTCCGCAAGATTTAGAGCGGCCAATTTATTGTTGAAGCAGCGCCATAATGATTTATTTTAGAAAAATGCGTTAGTCTTTGATGATTAGATTTTAATATTGCTATTTGTGTGGCTTAAATATTTAAATTATTCGCTATAGGTGTTCCGTAATGAAACCATTTTTGGGGGGGGGCCGCCGATCGGTTTGGAAATTTAATTTTCTATGATGGAGAAAGCATGAGTTTTTTACGGTATGATTTGTTTGAATTATTAGACCCCGACTTTACGAAACGCCTGCATAAAAAGTACACCTATTGCGAGGTTGATTATGTGCATTTGCACTTAAAAGGCGATTATGAAGGGGAGGTAAGTCATCGGGCTGCTGCCTTACATGCTATGGAGGAGATACTCAAACGTCAAACGCGTTATTTTGAACAATTTATAAATCATCCCTTGTATATGGATCACGACTTTCGTTTTGATGATAGAATTGATGAAACAAAGCTTATTGGTGCGCCTTATTCTGTTGAACGTTTTTTTTCGCAACCCGACCAGTTGGTATTTGAACACTTAAATGAGTATGGGCGACCAACATGTTGGTCATATCCTAATTGTGACTATGAGCAATATATTTATGCATTTTGCTTAACGCCTCACTGTCCAACAAATCCATCTGATGAAGATTGGCAGGCTGTTAATCGTGAACTCTTTCCTAATCGTGAAGGGTTAGAAATCTATTCTTGGAATGACGATTGGCAAGAGTTTTATTTTAGTAACGGTAAAGAATGGTGGGGTTGTTTTTATTGGACTGTTTATGATCCTTCGACGAAAGTTTTTACAATTGTTGCAGCTTCAACTACTGACTAGTCGCTGTCTTGAAGTAGGCGACAGCGAGTACGGTCGTATTAAAAATTTATTTTTTGTTAGTTTCAACAATAGAAAATGTGACTGCCTTACCTTTCACTATTGTGTTAATCTGGCGCAGGTGATCTTTTGGGGTAAGTTTAAGGCTTTGAGGCTCATATTTTTCAAGTTCTCGCTCTTTGGCAAGGCGTTTGTTGATCATGTGTATGATGTCGTCATTTGATAAACGCATAGCAAAACCTAAACTAAATTGGTTGGTAAAATTCTAAGACAAAGTAATGTACCTATCAAGCTATTTGCAATTAATCGAAATAAAAAATCCCTTTGATACGGAAGAAACATGTGGTGTTTTACGCTTATCAACTATCCCCCCTTGAAATAGCAGGGGAAATAGAGTACATAAGGATAAATTCTTGATCACGTTGACAAGGGTGGGCCATCTTGGACCCGCTCTTTTTTGTTACCTAAATCAAGGTAAGAGAGTATTTTAATCGGCTTTTGAATTATTAATTTTGTGAATCTCAAGCTTGATGAATGAAATCTTATATTTTTGAAATATTACTGTTTTAAAAAGCTTTAAGCTTTTTACAAAAACATCTTGATACAGGACCTATTGATGACAAAAAATACCAGTGACACGGTAAATGATCACAGTGACGAACAGGAAGTTAATGTACCTGTCAGTGATATAAATGAACCTCGTTTATTTGAAGAAATTGGGGTTGAAGCACGTGTTAATGCTGTTATTGCACCAGTTTTGAAGCCACTCGGCTATCGTATCGTTCGCATTAATCTTTCGGGTCTTAATGGTCTTACCTTGCAGATTATGGCAGAGCGCGCCGATGGCACGATGACCATTGATGATTGCGAAATTGTTAGCCGTACGGTTTCTCCTGTGCTTGACGTTGAAGATGTTATTGAACGTAAATACCATTTGGAGGTTTCATCTCCTGGTATTGATCGTGCGCTCGTGCGTAAATCTGATTTTGTTAATTGGCGTGGACATATTGCTAAGGTCGAAACCAGTGAAATGGTTGATGGTCGCCGTAAGTTCCGCGGTCATATCGAATCAGTGGATGGTGATGGTTTTACTATAAGGACAGATAAGGCCGCCTATGGTGAAGCATTGTCAGTTAAAATTGGTTTTAATCTTTTAAGTGATGCAAGGCTTATATTGACAGATGATCTTATTCGCGATGCTTTGCGTAAAGATAAGGCTTTGCGTCAATCGCTCATTCCTGAAGATGAGTTGGGTGGCGATGATGTGCAAGATAATGAAAATGCTGACGGCAAGGATGTTTCCAAGCAGTCTTAAAAAGCAAAATGACGTAAATTGCCTTGCTTTGTTGGGGCGTTGCGACAACCAAATAAGGAGAGAACCCGATGGCTGTGAGTGCTAACAGACTTGAACTTCTGCAAATTGCGGATGCTGTCGCTCGTGAAAAGTCTATCGATCGTGAAATTGTTATTGCTGCTATGGCCGATGCTATTCAAAAGGCTGCGCGTTCACGGTTCGGGCAAGAAACAAATATTCGCGCCGAGATTAACTCGAAATCGGGTGAAATCAAGTTGCAGCGTTTGCTTGAAGTTGTTGATAAGGTTGATGATTTTGTGACGCAAATTTCATTGAAAGATGCGCAAAAAGTTAAGGCTGATGCAAAGCTTGGCGAATTTTTATCTGATCCTTTACCTCCCATGGATTTTGGTCGTATTGCAGCGCAGTCTGCGAAACAAGTTATCGTACAAAAGGTACGTGAAGCTGAGCGCGATCATCAATATGAAGAATATAAGGATAAAATCGGCGAGATTATTTCTGGTTCGGTTAAGCGCGTTGAATATGGCAATGTAATTGTTGATCTTGGTCGTGGCGAAGCTATTTTGCGTCGTGATGAGCTTATTCCGCGTGAATCTTTCCGCTATGGTGATCGTATTCGTGCATTTGTGCATGATGTGCGCCGTGAACAGCGTGGTCCACAGGTATTTTTATCTCGTACACATCCACAATTCATGGCCAAATTATTCACCATGGAAGTGCCCGAAATTTACGATGGTATTATCGAGATTAAATCGGTTGCTCGTGATCCAGGTTCACGCGCAAAAATTGCCGTTGTGTCTCGTGATGCTTCGATCGATCCAGTTGGCGCTTGCGTTGGTATGCGTGGTAGTCGTGTGCAAGCAGTCGTTACTGAGTTGCAAGGTGAAAAAGTTGACATTATCCCTTGGTCACCAGAGCCAGCTTCTTTTATCGTTAACGCATTGCAGCCAGCAGAAGTTGCAAAAGTTGTGCTTGATGAAGAATCTGAACGCATCGAAGTTGTGGTGCCAAGCGATCAGCTTAGTCTTGCAATTGGTCGTCGTGGTCAAAATGTACGTCTTGCCTCGCAGCTTACCGGTTGGGATATCGATATCCTAACGGAAAAAGAGGAGTCTGAACGGCGCCAAAAAGAATTTAACACGCGCTCCAATCTGTTTATGGAAGCGCTTGATGTTGATGAGATGGTTGCACAGGTTCTTGCTTCTGAAGGCTTTGAGTCAATAGAAGAAATTGCTTATGTTGAGGCTGATGAAGTAAGCTCAATTGAAGGTTTTGACGAAGATACCGCAGTTGAAATTCAACAACGTGCACGTGATTATCTTGAGCGTATTGAGGCAGAGCTTGATGCAAAACGTCAAGAACTTGGCGTCAGCGATGATTTGCGTGAAATTCCGAATATGACAACCGCAATGATGGTTGCTGTTGGTGAAGATGGTGTAAAAACTGTTGAAGATTTTGCTGGTTATGCGGCAGACGATCTTGTTGGCTGGCGTGAACGTAAGGGCAATGAAACTGTCAATTATCCAGGTGTTTTCTCTAATTTTGAGGTAAGCCGCACTGAGGCTGAGCAAATGATTGTTGCTGCTCGCGTCATGGTTGGTTGGCTAACGGAAGAAGAAATTGCTGCCGAAGTTGGTGACGAAGAAGCCATCTCAGAAGAAGCTGAACATGAAGCTGAAGGCGATGAAAAGTTACAGTCGGCGCATAAAGAATAGCTTGAGTGAATGATGTTTTAAGCGATAGGGTGAAAACCCTATCGATAAAAAAGGGAAATTATAATATTTATGAATGACCGAACTTGTATAGTTACAAGAGAAAGCGGATCCAACGCAAATATGATTCGCTTTGTAAGCGGTTTAAATGGTATTGTTGTTCCCGATATCAAGGGCAATTTGCCAGGGCGTGGTGCATGGGTTTTAGCTTCACGCGCTACTCTTGAAGAAGCAATGCGACGCAAAGCATTTTCAAGAGCATTTAAAAAAGATGTTTTGGTTGAAGAAACCTTGGCTGATTTGGTAGATGAATTATTAAAAAAGGCAGTTCTTGGTAGTTTCGCAGTAAGCCGACGTGGCGGCTGTATTGTAAGTGGTGCGATGAAAGTCGATAGTGCCATTCGTTCTGGAAATGCCACATTAATATTGCATGCACAAGATGCAGCAGAAGATGGAAAGCGGAAAATTGCTCAGGCAATTTTTGCAGCTGAAAGACAAGGATTGGGTGCCGTGCCGGTAGTAGATATTCTCTCCGGCGATGAAATGAGTTTAGCTTTTGGTGGTAATAATGTGATGCATGCTGCAGTCTTAAAAGGCATGGCAGCGAAGGGGTTCATGGAAAAAGTGCGAAAATTGCTGCTTTATCGCGGCGATAGCCTGATGAACTGGGACGATAAAACGGCAGATGTCGCGAAGGAAGCGGAAACGGAATGACCGATAAAAAAGATGATGATCAGGGCCAAGGTGGCTCAAACAAAAAAACACTTACGCTTAAGCGTACTGGTGTCGAACATAGTACGGTCAAGCAAAATTTCAGCCATGGCCGGACCAAAGCTGTTGTTGTTGAAACTAAACGGCGTAAGGTTACACGCCCTGATGAACGCCCTGAAAGCGTAACGCAGGTTGTAGCTAAGCCGCATATTGCACCACGGCCTAAGCCAGCGATTGAAACCGCGGCCCCACAACGTGGTAAGCAAAAAGCTAATACGCTTTCTACAGCTGAAATGTCTGCACGTACGCGCGCTTTAGAAGGCGCACGTATCCGTGCTGAAGAAGAGCGTATTAAAGCTGAGGCCGAGGCTAAAAGACGCGCATTAGAAAATGCCGAGCTTGAGCGTAAGGCTGCCGAAGAAGCAAAGTTGAAAGCTGCCGAAGAAGCTAAGCAAAAAGCTGAAGAAGACGCACGTAGGGCCGCTGAAGAAGCAAAGGCTCCTGTTGTTAAGGCGGAAGTTGCTAAGCCGCAGCCTAAAAATGATGCACAGCGTAATGAGCAGCCAAGAAACGCCCAAGGGCGCAATAATGATCGTAATGATCGCGGTAATGACCGTAATGGTGATCGCAATAATGATCGTTCTGGGCAGCGCCGTGGTGGCCTTGCGTCGCAAGGCAATGCTTCACAAGGGCGTGGCGGCGATCATGCACGCGGTAGCAATACCCAAAATCGTCATACGCCACCACAAGCACGTGAAGGTGGTATTGCACGTATTGGCCGTGATGGGGCTCGTATTAAAGAAGGTGCGCCGCAGGCTCGTAATCGCGCAGTTGATGATAATGCATCGACCGTTATTGATCCAATTCTAACACCAAAAGCGCGTACCCAACCAGTGAAACGTGTTGAAGTTGATGAAGATGATCGTCGTAATGGCGTGAAGCGTGGTGCAGCACCTAGCAAGGTGGATGCTGCTCGTACACCGAAAGTTGTTAAAGGTGCGGATGAGCGTCGTCGTGGTAAGCTTACTCTTACATCCAATCTTGAAGATGTTGGTCAAGCACGCGGTCGTTCGATGGCAGCAATGCGCCGTCGTCAAGAAAAATTCAAGCGGTCGCAAACCCAAGAAGTTCGTGAAAAGATCTCGCGCGAAGTTGTTTTGCCAGAGACTATTACACTTCAAGAGCTTGCCCAGCGTATGGCAGAGCGTTCAGTTGATGTTATCAAGTTCTTGATGAAACAAGGGCAGATGATGAAGCCGGGCGATGTTATTGATGCAGATACTGCTGAGTTAATCGCATCGGAATTTGGTCATACGGTCAAGCGCGTGTCGGAATCTGATGTTGAAGAAGGTATCTTCAACATGGCTGATGACGCAAGCAAGTTTGAATCAAGGCCGCCAGTTGTGACGATTATGGGTCACGTTGATCATGGTAAGACGTCGCTACTTGATGCTATTCGTAATGCTAATGTGGTTTCAGGCGAAGCTGGTGGTATTACCCAGCATATTGGTGCTTATCAGGTTGAAAAGAACGGTCATAAGATTACCTTTATTGATACACCTGGTCACGCTGCCTTTACAGCGATGCGTGCTCGCGGTGCGCAAGCCACCGATATTGCAATTCTAGTTGTTGCAGCCGATGATAGTGTCATGCCGCAAACGATTGAATCTATCAATCATGCTAAAGCTGCTGGTGTTCCAATCATTGTTGCTATCAACAAGATTGATAAGCCAGAAGCAGATGTACAAAAAGTGCGTATGGCATTGCTTCAACACGACGTCTTTGTTGAAAGTTTGGGCGGTGAAGTTTTGGAAGTTGAAGTTTCTGCAAAAGCTGGAACTAATCTTGACAAGCTACTTGATGCCATTCTTTTACAAGCTGAAGTACTTGATCTTAAAGCTGATCCTGAACGTACTGCTGAAGGTGTGGTTATTGAAGCCAAGCTTGATCGTGGTCGCGGTCCTGTTGCTACGGTTCTTGTACAAAAAGGTTCATTGCACCCAGGTGATATATTTGTTGCCGGTGATGTTTGGGGACGCGTTCGCGCGCTCGTAAACGAACGCGGCGAACATATGAAAGAAGCAGGTCCTTCAACTCCGGTTGAAGTGCTTGGCATGCAAGGTACACCTCAAGCTGGTGATCGTTTTGCTGTAGTTCAAAATGAAGCGCAAGCGCGTGAAATTTCTGAATATCGTCAACGCTTGTCACGCGATAAGGCCGTTGCAAAACAGGCTGGTTCTCGTGGTTCCCTCGAGCAGATGATGAACCAATTGCAAACAACTGGCATCAAGGACTTCCCATTGGTTATCAAGGGCGATGTTCAAGGCTCGATTGAAGCTATTGTGAGTTCGCTTGAAAAACTTGGTACTGATGAAGTACGTGCTCGCATCGTCCATTCGGGTGCTGGTGGTATTACTGAAAGCGATGTGGCTCTTGCGGTTGCTTCCAATGCTGCAATTTTTGGTTTCAATGTGCGTGCCAATAAGCAAGCACGCGACGCTGCTGAAAGCCAAGGCATTGAAATTCGATACTATAATATCATTTACGATCTCGTTGATGATGTTAAATCAGCAATGTCTGGTATGCTTTCGCCAGAACGCCGTGAAACCTTTATTGGTAATGCTGAAATTCGTGAAGTCTTCAATATCACCAAGGTTGGTAAGGTTGCAGGCTGTCTTGTTACTGATGGTAAAGTTGAACGTGGTGCGGGTGTACGCCTTATTCGTGATAATGTTGTTATTCATGAAGGCAAGCTTAAAACCCTTAAACGCTTCAAAGATGAAGTTAGTGAAGTTAATATGGGTCAAGAATGCGGTATGGCCTTTGAAAATTACGAAGACATTCGCGCCGGTGATACAATTGAAGCATTCCGCGTAGAGCATATCACCCGTACATTGTAAGCTATGAAGATATATATGGCATGTTGGAATATTGTCCTGTTGCCATATATAACAATTTATAAACAGCAATAAGTCACAATTAAAATAGGGAGCGCTTTGCATTTGTTATGGTGTGAAGCGCTTTTATTACATTTAAATTAGTAGGTCCTGACTCTCGTCTTTGGGCATATTTAAAATCAAAAATGCTATTACAGCTCGTAGTCGTTAATGAGCTGATTGAAAGGTAATGCAATGAAACATTCTGGGCCCACACAGCGCCAGCTTCGTGTTGGTGAAGAGGTTCGTCATGCTGTAGCTCAATTTTTACAACGTGGAGAGCTAAGTGATCCATTTTTGGAAAAAGTGGTTCTTTCTGTCTGCGAAGTGCGGATGTCGCCAGATTTAAAAATTGCCACATGCTATGTTGCACCTCTTGGCGATGTTGACGGCGAAGCTGTGGTCAAGCAATTAAATTCCCATGTGCGATTCATTCGTGGCGAGTTATCACGTATTTTGCGACAAATGAAATATATGCCGCAATTTCGCTTTAGACTTGATACAAGTTTTGATAATTTTTCTAAAATTGATGCTTTATTACGTTCCCCTGAAGTGATGCGTGATCTACATCAAGATGATAACGAAGACGATAATAAATAATAAATTTGGCATAGGATTATAATTGAATGGCACGCCAGCGTAAGAGAAAAGGTCGGCCGGTTTCCGGTTGGGTAATTTTAGACAAGCCAAAAGGTATGGGGTCAACCGAAGCGGTTTCAAAAATAAAATGGTTGTTTAGCGCCGAAAAGGCTGGCCATGCTGGTACGCTTGATCCATTGGCATCAGGTCTGTTGCCAATTGCTTTGGGTGAAGCCACAAAAACTGTGCCTTATGTCATGGAAGGTACCAAGGTTTACCAATTTGTTGTTGCTTGGGGTGCCGAGCGTAATACCGACGATCTAGAGGGCGAAGTCACTAAAACAAGTGATAAACGCCCAACTCGCGAAGAAATTGAAGCAATCTTACCCCATTATACTGGCGTAATTTTGCAAAAACCACCACAATTTTCTGCTATTAAAATTGATGGAAATCGTGCTTATGATTTGGCGCGTGAAGGTGAAAGTGTCGAGATACCCGCCCGTGAAGTTGAAATAGATGCTATTTCAATTTTAGAAATGAATGAAGATGGTTCTTCGCTGTTTGAAATTGAATGCGGCAAAGGTACTTATGTGCGCTCATTAGCGCGCGATATGGGGCGTGAACTTGGCTGCTATGGTCATATTGCTGAATTGCGCCGTATTGAAGTTGCGCCTTTCACCGATGAAGATTTTGTAACCTTGGAAGAGCTTGAGGCTGCGTGCCCACCAAAGCCGGAGCCAAGGGAAGAAGGTGAACCATTCCAGCGCCGTGATTTTTCCGCCATTGATGGCCTTTTAATTGAAACTGGCGCTGCACTGGATTGTTTGCCGCAATATGCCATTGGTGAAGACCAGGCACAGCGTATCCGCACCGGCAATCCGATTATTTTGCGTGGCCGCGAAGCAATTTTTGAAACAGATGAAGCTTGTGTTACTTTTAAAGGTAAAGTGCTAGCTATTGGCGCTATAGCACAAGGCAAATTCCAGCCGAAGCGCGTGTTTACAATCTAATTCAACTCAATTCTTTATAAGTTTTAAAATCCCAGAACTTACCAATAAGTTTTGGGATTTTTTATTTTGTTTTGTCATCAAAATATTAAAATGCTCTCCATAAAAATAAAGATGCTTTTATCTATAATTTTCGATTCTTTTAACGAATGCCCATCAGGATTTAAGCGTTTTTAAGTCGCTTGAGGTCAGGAAACTACCTCAATCAAGCGTATTGCTCGGCCCAATCTAAGTATTTTAACAGAATATTTTAAAAAATTGGCATAAAGCCCTTGCAAATGAGTTCGAATTTCCGTATGTCAGCCAAGCAGAATTTAATATTCTCTTGTGCGGTTGTAGCTCAGTTGGTTAGAGCGCTGGTTTGTGGCACCAGAGGTCGTAGGTTCAACTCCTATCAACCGTACCATTTTATTTCACAAAAATATATAAAAATGCAAGCCATTACATTTATTAAAGTGCTTAGCCTATTTGGGTTATCCTATAAAAGTGTTCAGTCTTCTCATATGCTTATCGCTTAAAGCCAGCATCAACAATATTTTGCATAGCAACAAAGGTAGAGGTTGAAGCGACAAAAGGCAGCGTTGATATTTTCTCACCAAGCACAATACGGTAGCGTTTAATGTCGCTGGTACGCACTTTTAATAAATAATCAAAATTGCTAGCGATCATATGGCATTCTTCAACTTCACGAATCTTTTTAACCGCTTCATTGAATTGTAAAAGCGCCGCTTCGCGTGTGTCGCTTAGTTTTACTTCGGCAAAAGCAATATGGTCAAGTCCCATGCGTTCCGGGTTTAAAATAGCGCGAAAGCCAGTAATAACGCCATCATCAGTCAGTTTTTTAAGACGTAATTGACAGGGAGTTTTTGAAAGTCCAACTTTTTCAGCAAGGTCGGTTATAGAAATTCGGCCATTTTCAACTAGAGCATCTATGATTTTATTGTCGATGCGGTCGATTTCACCAGCATGTATGAATTTACTCAAGATTTTTCCTAATTAAAATTGTAAAATTAGTGAATTTACCTAAAAATATGCTAATCTTTAGTTTAATGCAATGATTTTCTCGTGCTATAAGTGTTTTTCAAATGGGTATTTTTTCTCTGCATCTTTAAATAATTAGGTAGAAAAATATATGCTCAAATTTTGGCCGATATGGTTGTTTTAAAAGGTTGATAACGCCTTTAAAAGCTAACTTATTGGCCGTTGCAATTCTTTGGCTAAGCACCATTTATAAGTTTAGTAAATATGCCGCCAATCCAAATATCAACGGGTTTTCCCGGTTTAACCTCTTTTTTGGGTGATTTTTATGAGTGCTGATAATTTTAAGCCTGTTTTTGCAGATTATGCTCCACCAATTGCCAAGCCAACCAGCTTGCGCGAAGATATTACAAGCGCCTATCGCCGCGCTGAAGAAGAATGCTTGGCTCCGCTTTTGGATGCTGCAACTTTTGATGCTGAGACAAAAGGCAAAATCGCTACGACGGCTCGCAAATTGATTGAAACCTTACGCGCCAAGAAAAAAGGCGGCGGCGTTGAAGGTTTGATCCATGAATATTCTTTGTCAAGCCAAGAGGGTATTGCCCTTATGTGTCTTGCTGAAGCATTGTTGCGTATTCCTGATAAGGCAACCCGTGATGCGCTTATTCGTGACAAGATCACCGGTGGTGATTGGAAATCGCATATTGGTGGTGGCCGTTCGCTCTTTGTCAATGCAGCAACATGGGGTTTAGTTGTAACAGGTAAGCTTACCTCTACTGTTGATACAAATACCCTATCATCATCACTTACCCGTCTTATCCAGCGTTGTGGTGAGCCAGTGGTACGTAAAGGCGTTGATATGGCCATGCGTATGATGGGTGAGCAATTTGTGCGTGGCCAAACTATTGATGAAGCTGTAAAGCGCGCCAAAGCTGTTGAAGAAAAGGGCTTTCGCTATTCTTATGATATGCTTGGTGAAGCAGCAACTACTGAAGATGATGCCGAGCGCTATTATAAGGATTATGAAACTGCCATTCATGCTATCGGTAAAGCTGCCAATGGCAAGGGTGTTTATGAAGGCCCTGGTATTTCGATTAAGCTTTCTGCGCTTCATCCACGCTATTCGCGCTCACAAGCGAACCGCGTTATGGGTGAATTATTGCCGCGGGTTAAAAAATTAGCTTTGCTAAGCAAGCAATATAATATTGGCCTTAATATTGACGCTGAAGAAGCAGATCGCTTGGAAATTTCGCTCGATTTGCTTGAAAGCCTTTGCTTTGATAATGATCTTGCTGGTTGGAATGGTATTGGCTTTGTGGTGCAGGCCTATGGCCGCCGTTGCCCATTTGTGCTTGATTATGTGATTGATCTTGCGCGCCGCTCTGGCCACCGCATGATGGTGCGCTTGGTTAAGGGTGCTTATTGGGATTCTGAAATTAAGCGCGCGCAATTGGATGGGCTTGAAAGCTATCCAGTTTATACGCGCAAAGTTTATACCGATGTTTCCTATATTGCTTGTGCGACCAAATTGTTAAATGCGCCAGATGCAGTATTCCCACAATTTGCAACCCATAATGCGCAAACCTTGGCAACTATTTATAATATTGCTGGTCCTGATTATACCAATGATAAGTATGAGTTCCAATGCTTGCACGGCATGGGCGAGCCACTCTATGAAGAAGTGGTAGGCAATGACAAATTAAAACGCCCAGCCCGTATTTATGCGCCAGTTGGCACCCATGAAACCTTGCTTGCTTATCTCGTTCGCCGCTTGCTTGAAAATGGGGCTAATTCGTCTTTCGTTCATCGTATTGCTGATATGTCTGTCACTGTTGACGAAATGATTGCTGACCCTGTTGATGTCGTTCGCGCGATGCCAAACCCTGGCAGTCAAAATGATGCACTTTTCTCACCAGAGGATATGTTTGCGCCAAGCCGTAAAAATTCGGCAGGGTTTGATCTTTCTAATGAAGATGTGTTGAGCGCATTAAGCAAGGATTTTTTAGCAAGTACGGCGCAAAAATGGGTGGCAACACCTTTTGGCGATAAGCATAGCAATGAAGCAAAACCAGTGCTTAACCCTGCTGATCAGCGCGATGTTGTGGGACAAGTTGTTGAAGCTAGTCTTGATGAAGTTAAACAAAGTGTAGAGCGTGCAGCAAATGCGGTTAGCACTTGGCATAAGGTGCCAACGAGTGAGCGTGCAGCTATGCTTGAAAAAGCTGCTGATTTGTTGCAGGAGCGCATGCCAACCTTGCTTGCATTAATTGCCCGTGAAGCTGGTAAATCGATCCCTAATGCTATTGCTGAAGTGCGTGAAGCTATTGACTTCTTGCGCTATTATGCAGCTGAAGCACGCTCCACCATTGGTGAAAAACATCTTCCGCTTGGTCCGGTAGTCTGTATTAGCCCTTGGAACTTCCCATTGGCTATTTTTACTGGTCAAGTATGTGCAGCTCTTGTTGCTGGCAACCCAGTTTTGGCAAAGCCCGCAGAAGAAACACCTTTGATTGCGGCTGAAAGCGTGCGTATCTTGCATGAAGCTGGTATTCCGCAAGATGTTGTTCAACTCGTGCCCGGTGAAGGCAATGTTGGTGCAGCTTTAGTTGCAAGTGATAAGATTGCTGGTGTTATGTTTACCGGCTCTACCGAAGTTGCCCGCCTTATTCAGGCTGAACTTGGGACGCGTTTATTGCCAAATGGCAAACCAATTCCGCTTTTAGCGGAAACTGGTGGTCAAAATGCTATGATCGTTGATTCATCAGCCCTTGCCGAGCAAGTGGTGTTTGATGTTATTGCATCGGCTTTTGATAGTGCAGGTCAGCGTTGTTCGGCATTGCGTGTGCTTTGCTTGCAGGAAGATGTGGCAGATCGCATTCTTGAAATGCTAAAAGGTGCATTAAATGAATTGCGTGTTGGCCGTACCGATACAATTAATGTTGATGTTGGGCCAGTTATTAGCCAAGAAGCGAAAGACAATCTTAACCGCCACATCGAAACCATGCGCGCTATGGGCAATAAGATTGAGCAATTGCCATTGGGAGAAGCAACCAAGTTTGGTACTTATGTTGCGCCAACCATTATTGAACTAAACGCGATGAGTGAATTAAAGCGGGAAGTTTTTGGTCCTGTCTTGCATATTATTCGTTATAAGCGTGACAATTTGCATCAGCTTATTGATGATATTAATGCAACGGGTTATGGCCTAACCTTTGGTTTACATACACGTCTTGATGATACCATTGCCGATGTTATCTCACGCGTTAAGGTTGGCAATATTTATGTTAACCGTAATATTATTGGTGCGGTTGTTGGCTCGCAGCCTTTTGGTGGTCGTGGTCTTTCGGGCACTGGTCCAAAAGCGGGTGGCGCTCTATATTTAGGTCGCTTATTGGCTAATCAACCAGAGCCAAATCTGCCCGGTGCTACCTATTCAAATGCTATTCTTACTGATTTTGCTGTTTGGCTTGATGGGCAGAACAGAAAAGCAGAAGCAGGTTTTGCCCGCTTGATTAGCGTTAAATCACGCCTTGGTCTTGATATTGAATTGCCAGGTCCAGTTGGTGAAACAAACCGCTATCTCTTGCATCCACGTGGTAAGATTTTGATTGTTCCACAAAGTGAAGCAGGGCTATATCGTCAAATTGCAACAGTTCTAGCAACAGGTAATCAGGTGGTTATTGATGCAGGTTCTAATTTGCAGAAAAGCTTGCCAAATTTACCACAATCAATCTTCTCGCAAATTTTGTGGAGTGATAATTGGGCAGCTGATGGCGCATTTGCTGGAGTTTTGATTGAAGGCGAAGGTGAATTTGTCACTAAAACCTTGAAGCGCATTGCTGGTCTTCCTGGTCCACTGCTTTTGACCCAAGCTGCAACTTTAGCGCAGATGGAAGCAACAGATAGCGCCTATTGCCTTGATTGGTTGGTGGAAGAATTGTCAATTTCAGTTAATACTGCTGCCGCCGGTGGTAATGCTAAACTAATGGCTATTGGCTAATTTTAGTTTCATATAATTATATTGAAGGCCGCTTTTAAGCGGCCTTTTATTTTACATTTATATTTTTTGCCAAAAAATGATCAAAAAAACGCCAATTTTTTACTCTATCGACACGCTATGAGTAAACATATAAGTAAATTTTTAAGTTTGATTTTGCGCCATGAGCCGCAGAAGATTGGCTTGACCTTAGATGAAAACGGTTGGGCTAATGTCAATGAACTGCTTGAAAAAGCGGCTGTTTATGGCACGGTGTTTAGTCGCCAAACCTTGTTTGATGTGGTGCGTGATAGTGATAAAAAACGCTTTACCTTATCGGATGATAAAAAGCGCATCCGTGCTGCCCAAGGCCATTCCATTGTGGTTGATTTGGCGTTGGAAGCATCCGTGCCGCCTGCAATTTTATTTCATGGCACGGCTGAAACGAATGTCGATTCTATTTTAAGTGAGGGTATCAAGTCGGGTAATCGTCAAAAAGTACATTTATCCTTGGATGAATTAACCGCTTTTAAAGTGGCGCAGCGCCACGGTAAACCTGTTATTTTGCATATTGATGCAGCAAAAATGCATGAAAATGGTATTGCTTTTTGGCAAGCAGAAAATGGTGTTTGGTTAACCGATTTTGTGCCTATTGACTATATAAACTTAGCGTAATGCTAATTTTTGAAAAAAAGGCCGCATATGCGGCCTTTAGTTTAAGCTTTATTAGTGTATTGTTTCACCGTGAAGCGAGATATCGAGCCCCTCAATTTCTTGCTGCTTGGTAGGACGTAGGCCAATGGTAAATTTAATCGCATAAAGAATGATTGCGGTGACAATGGCAGAATAAACAATCGCGGCAACAAGACCAACAAATTGGATCCAAACACTAGCATCTTTGCCTGCTTCATTAATTGCAGCATCAGCAAAAACACCTGTTAACAATGCGCCAACAATACCACCCACACCATGAACGCCAAAAGCATCAAGAGAATCGTCATAGCCAAGCAGGCGCTTTAGCCAAACGGCGCTGAAGTAGCATACGCCGCCGCCAATAAGTCCGATTATTAACGCGCCTGTTGGATTGACAAAACCAGCTGCTGGGGTAATGGCAACAAGACCGGCAACCGCGCCTGAAATAATACCAAGAACGCTAGGACGCTTTGACATTGACCATTCAACAAACATCCAAGCAAGGGCAGCCGCTGCCGTAGCAATTTGTGTATTGATAAAGGCAACCGCCGCAAGTCCATTCGCTGCGCCAGCAGAGCCTGCATTAAATCCAAACCAGCCAATCCATAATAATGACGCACCAATCATCGAAAGGGTTAAATTATGTGGTGCCATATTAGTTGAACCGTAGCCACTGCGCTTACCAATAATAATAGCTGCAACAAGTCCTGCAACACCAGAGTTCACGTGAATAACTGTACCACCGGCAAAATCCAATACGCCATCCTGTCCCAAAAAGCCGCCGCCCCAAACCCAATGGCAAATTGGTGTGTAAACAAGCAGTAACCAAGCACCCATAAAAATTAATAGAGATGAAAATTTCATGCGCTCGGCAAAGGCACCGGTCATAAGGGCAGGGGTAATGATGGCAAAGGCCATTTGGAAAACGACCCATAAATATTCAGGAATAGTATTGTATAGCGAATTAATCGTAACGCCATGCAGGAAGAGGTAACTAAAATCGCCCCAATAGGCATTGCCTTCACCAAAGGCAAGCGAATAGCCAACGATAAACCATAAAACGCTTACCAAACAACAAACCGCAAAGCTATGCATCATGGTGGCAAGCACGTTTTTTTTGCGCACCATGCCGCCGTAAAACAGTGCAAGGCCTGGTATTGTCATAAGCAACACAAAGGCAGCTGACACCAACATCCATGCTGTATCACCAGTATCCAGAGTGGGAGCCGCAGCCCCAGTCGTTTGCGCAACAACTTCTTGCCCAAAAGCAGGGCCAATATGTGAAAGCCCAAAGCCTGAAAATAGAACAATTGCAACAAAGGCAATGTATTGTTTGAATTTCACCATAAAACTTCTCCATTGAAAGCAATGGACGCATGCGCCCTTGTCTTTTCTATAACAAGTTTCATGCCAGTTTGAAAAAACGTAATATTTTTAATGGTTTATGGTTTTGTCATGGATTTAGTTGATAAAATTTGCTTAAAATTTATGCTGTTAAAAAGTTGATGCATTAAAAATAGGCAAATTTATTGACTTTGCATCTTAGCTAATAGTGGTCGGCAAAAACATCCTTCGATATGGTCATTAATCAAGCCCATAGCTTGCATAAATGCATAAATTGTGGTGGGGCCAACAAAGGAAAATCCGCGTTTTTTTAAGTCCTTTGATAGGCGTTTTGATGCTTCGCTGACGGGATTAGCTTTTAATGTTGCAAGATCATATGTGGCAAATAACTCAGATTTTGGCGGTTTGAATGACCAAAAATAGCTATCAAGAGAACCTTTTTCTTCCACTATTTTCAAGGCGCATTTGGCATTATTGATAACCGAATTGATCTTGCCGCGATGGCGCACAATACCGCTATCGCTTAACAGCGCTTCAACCTTTTTGTCATCATAATTTGCAATAATGTTAAAGTCGAAACCATCAAAAGCGCGGCGAAAGTTTTCGCGCTTTTTTAAAATTGTGTACCATGATAGTCCAGCTTGGAAGCCCTCTAGGCAAATCTTTTCAAATAAGCGAATATCGTCATGCATGGGATAGCCCCATTCATGATCATGATATGCAATATAATCTTCATTGCTGCCTGCCCAAAAACAACGCATTTTGCCGTCAATTCCTTGAACTAGACCATTATTATCGCTCATATTCATCCTCGACTTAAGCTTTTAGAAAAGTGAACCTTGTGTGTCATTATCTGCTTTGGTTATTTTTGTAGATTTATCCGCTTTGGTGGCTTTTGGTTTTTTTGCTGGCTGGATTGTTTCTGCTTGTGAAGGCGAGCTATTTTGCAGCGTTGCATTTTTAAAATGGCTGTCGCATGTGGAGCCACCAATGGTTGCTTGCCTTTCATCATCAGCAAAGCGCAAGGTTACAGTTTGATTGGCATGCGTGTCAGTTGCCCTTTTTATAGGGATTTTATGTTCATCAACAACCAACACAAAGCCACGTTGTAAAATGCTGGTGTAAGATAGGTTCAACATTAAGCGGTTAAGTTCAGCGAGCCTTTGTTTTTTCCGCTCAATAATTCGTTTAAATGCATTAGTCATTTGCTTTTGATAACGTTCAAGCCGCTCAATACCCATTTTGCTTTGGCGGTGTAAAATATCAGAGTTTAGGCGCTTGCTAATAAGTGCAAGCTCTCGTTTCTTATTATCGATGAGCCGCGATATAGTATTGGCTGAAAACCGTTTTTTACTCGTCTCAAAGCGATATTGCTTTTGCGCAAGATTATTCATCAAGGCGCGGTTAAGGCGCTGTGCTGCTTCATCAAAACGCCGGCGTGGCAACGCAAATAATTGGTCAACCGATGGTAGTGCGCGGGTAAGCCCCGTTAATTTTTGGCGGCGATAATCAAAATTACGCCGCATAATGCTTTCAAGACGTGCATTAAGAGTGGCAATATGCGCTTCAAGATCGCTTTTTACCGGTACTGCAAATTCTGCGGCTCCCGTAGGGGTTGGTGCTCGCATATCAGCCACATAATCAATCAAAGTCCAATCGGTTTCATGGCCAACGGCGGAAATAAGCGGAATGGTAGATTGAGCGGCGGCCATTACCACAGCTTCATCATTAAACCCCCAAAGGTCTTCCAAACTGCCACCGCCACGTGCAACAATTAATACATCAGGTCGAGGAATTGTGCCGCTAGTATCAAGCCGATTAAAGCCATTAATGCCGTTGGCAACTTCTTGCCCACTGGTTTCTCCTTGCACGCGCACCGGCCAAACTAGCAAATGCACGGGAAAGCGGTCGGATATGCGGTGGATAATATCGCGGATTACTGAGCCGGTTGGTGAGGTGATTACTCCGATAACCATTGGCATGAAGGGGAGGGGGCGTTTGCGATCATCGCTAAATAGGCCTTGTGCTGCAAAGCGCCTTTTGCGTTCTTCCAAAAGTGCCATTAAAGCACCGGCGCCAGCTGGCTCTAAATTATCAATCATTATTTGATATTTGGAAGAGCCAGGAAATGTTGTAAGCTTGCCTGTAACAATCACTTCCATGCCTTCTTCTGGCTGGAATTTTAGCTTGCTCATTACGCCGCGCCAAATCACCGCTTCAAGGCGGGCTTTGTCATCTTTAAGGGCGAAATAGGCGTGTCCTGATGAGTGAGGGCCGCGATAGCCAGATATTTCACCTCGCACCCGCACATTGCCGAAATTTTCTTCAACACTGCGCTTTAATGCGCCGGAAATTTCAGAAACAGTAAATTCAACCGCATTTGATTTTTTTGCTTCTGCAGCTTCAAAAAGATCGCTCATTGTTTATCGCCTGTCATGCAACAAAATATTATAGTGGCTGATGTTGGTTTACCATCAGCCATTGCTATTTTAAAAGAATGCTTATTTAATAAGCATATTCACTAAAGATTGGGTCTACTGAACCGCCCCAAATGCTATTATAATCATTTAGCATTTTTGTTGCATCGCTATGGCCACGGGTAATGATTTCATCAAGCGAGTTTAAGAAATGACTTTCATCATTGCCTCTATCATTTAACTGGGCACGATTTTTTAACCCTATCCGTGAAATAGCTAATGCCTCGCGAGCAAGATCTAACAAGCTTTTGTTACGAAATACTGTTTTTAAGCCTTGTGTTGGGACTGCATTGCGCATTGCCAATACTTCCTCAAAGTTCCAGTCACGGGTTAAATCTTCGGCGGCATCAAGGGCGGTGCTATCATAAAGCAGTCCAACCCAAAAAGCAGGTAAAGCGCAAATCCGCCGCCATGGACCACCATCTGCGCCGCGCATTTCTAAAAAGCGCTTTAAACGAACTTCAGGAAATAGGGTTGAAAGATGGTTAGCCCAATCACCCATATTGGGCGCATAGTCATCAACACGACCCTTGAAACCTCCATTCATGAATTGGCGGAAGGTTATATCGGTGGCTTGATGGTAGTGACCATCACGTAAAACGAAATACATCGGAATATCAAGAGCCCAATCGACATAATCGCCAAAGCTAAAATCTTTATTAAAAACGAAAGGCAGCACGCCCGAGCGCTGGTTGTCGGTGTCGCGCCAAATTTCTGACCGCCATGACAAAAAGCCATTGGGCTTGCCTTCAGTAAACGGTGATGTGGCAAAAATTGCAGTTGCAATAGATTGCAATTTCATGCCGATTTGCATTTTACGGCGCATATCAGCTTCTGATGAAAAGTCCAAATTCACTTGAATGGTTGATGTGCGATACATCATATCAAGGCCATGGCTGCCTACCTTTGGCATATAATCACTCATGATTTTATAGCGTGATTTTGGCATAACTGGCGTTTCACTTAAAGTCCATTTAGGGCTGCCACCAGCACCTAAAAAGCCAATGCCAAAAGGTTTAGCAATTTCATGTACTTGCGCCAAATGAGCATTGACTTCACGGCAGGTTTGATGCAGCGTTTCTACCGGCGCACCTGATAGCTCGAATTGGCCGCCCGGCTCCAAGGATATAGCACCGCGTCCAGTTGGTTCCACAAGGCCAATAATATTGCCCTCATCAATGATAGGTTCCCAGCCAAGCATGGCTTGCATACCTTCTAATAATGCGCGGATACCTTTATTACCAGCATAAGGGACAGGTCTATTGCCATCAATATAAAAGGCAAATTTTTCATGCTCGGTACCAATACGCCATTGGTCTGCACTTTTGCTGCCTTCTGCCAAATGCTCGATCAGATCTTGGCGTGAATGGATTTCGGTATTGTCTGTTGTATCGCGTGCCATGGTGCCGCTTCCCTGTCGAATCTAATTTTCTTGTCTTAAAACTCTTAAAGCATTTTGTACTGTCATGCTATTTTTTTTGTTTTTTCCCATGTGGAACCAAAACGAGGTTTTGATAACATGCTGTTTTTGCGAGAAAATAAAAATTGTAATAATTTTTTCTTATAGGAAATCTAAAAAAATATAATTTGATTTTATCGAAAATTCAATTTAATTATAGAAAAAATTATGATAGATTGGAAATAGTCTAAATTTAAAAAAGAATAGAATGTTTAATATCGTCAAAATAGAATGCAAAAATAATAGTGTGATTGTAGCTAATTTATATGTATGTAAGTTATAATTTTCTAATATTTTCTATTTTATTTGCCTTAAAACAATAAGTTAAATTGACGATAAATTGCTATTTACTAAAAATTTGACGATTAGAGACTATTTCCTTGCGCAATAACTGCCCTATCTACCCTGTTTAGAATAGTTTTAAAGGAGTGTAGAATGAGTGAACGTCCTAAATTAACCACCACCGCCGGCTCACCTGTACCAGATAACCAAAACTCGATTACCGCTGGTGCCCGTGGCCCTGTGCTCATTCAAGATTATCAATTACTTGAAAAATTAGCGCATCAAAATCGGGAACGTATTCCAGAACGAACAGTCCATGCTAAAGGTTGGGGTGCATTTGGTGAGCTAACGATTACAGGTGATATTTCGCGCTATACCAAAGCAAAGGCTTTACAGCCCGGCGCTAAAACACCAATGTTAGCGCGTTTTTCGACCGTTGCTGGCGAACTAGGCGCGGCTGATGCCGAGCGCGATGTACGCGGTTTTTCGCTAAAATTCTACACAGAAGAAGGCAATTGGGATCTCGTTGGTAATAATACGCCGGTTTTCTTTGTGCGTGATGCTTATAAATTCCCTGATTTTATTCACACACAAAAACGCCATCCACGCACGCATATGCGTTCCAATACCGCGATGTGGGACTTTTGGTCCTTATCGCCTGAATCCTTGCATCAGGTTACCATTTTGATGTCGGATCGTGGTTTGCCAGTTGCCCCCATGTATATGAATGGTTACGGCTCGCACACTTATTCCTTATGGAATGATCAAGGTGAGCGTTTTTGGGTGAAATTCCACTTTAAAACCATGCAAGGTCATCGTCACTATACTAATGATGAAGCCAAAATAGTTGTTGGCGAAAATCGTGAATCTTACCAAGAAGAGCTATTTGGCACGATTGAACGCGGCGAATTTCCCCGTTGGAAATTGCAAGTGCAAATTATGCCGGAAGAAGATGCTGAAAAAACATCTTATAACCCATTTGATTTGACGAAAGTCTGGCCGCATTCAGAATATCCGCCAATTGATCTTGGTATTATGGAATTAAACCGCAATGCTGACAATTATTTTGCCCAAATTGAGCAAGCGGCATTTTCGCCTTCAAATATCGTGCCGGGCATTAGTTTCTCACCCGACAAGATGTTGCAAGCGCGTATTTTTTCTTATGCCGATGCCCATCGCCATCGCTTAGGCGGCAATTATGAACATATTCCGGTTAATAAGCCAGTATGTCCCGTTCATCATTATCACCGTGATGGCCAAATGAACACGGTAGGCGGTATACAAAGCGGTAATCCTGATGCCTATTATGAGCCAAATTCTTTTAATGGCCCATTTGAGGATAAATCTGCCCTTGAGCCACCACTCAAAATTTCAGGTGATGCTGCACGCTATGATCATCGTGAAGGTAATAATGATTATGTGCAGGTGACGGCATTATTTAATATTTTTGATGAAGGTGAAAAGGCCCGCCTCTTTAATAATTACGCCGACGCGATGAAAGGTGTTCCTGATTATATCATTGAGCGCCAACTTGGACACTTGGCCAAGGTTCATACTGATTTTGAGCAAGGAGTGCGCTCGGCTTTGAAAGCAAAATATAATTACGGTGCTGCGCGCAGTGATATTTAAAGATAGTCGCATCCGTAATCAGTAATAAAAAACGGCTTCAATTCATTGAGGCCGTTTTTTTAACATTTCAATAGATAATACCCATGACAACATGGCAATTTAGAATATGCCTCTGTTTTATTCGATTAAATTAACTTAAATCTTAGCAGAACTGAAAAAAATTTTAACGTGGACTAACCATTAACTGTAGAAGTTAACAGAAAGAGCATATTCTTGGTCTTGGTTAAAGAAAAGTTCGCTATCATTACCGTCTGAAAAAAATGTTAAGGCATCAGCGCGACCTATTGGCATGCAACCGTCAAAGATATTGGCATATTGGCTATAAATCCAATCATTATAAAGTTTTGATTTTATTGGGTTCGCTTTTTCATTATTTAAAATTTTACTATCGCGAGTAAAATTTTTGGAGTTTATAAAATTCTCATATTGATTAAATTTGCCTGTGATTTTAAATATTTCGCGATTAATGGTAAATTCGTAAAATGTTTCAATGTAATAATTAAGGTCAAATTTTTCTGGAAAGTTTATATCCAATACTTCTTGTTTCATAAGCTCTATATAATCAGCTATTTTTAAATTCGTTTGCATTATTACATCGATATTTTTTGTAAAATAAGCTTCAAGCTGCTTGTATAGATCTTTTGCTATATCGTGACCTCTATATAGACGAAGATCACCTTGAAATGCATATAAATTATCAATAAGTTTGAAGCGGACATATCCGTTATTGTTTTCAATATTATTATATTGTTCATCAAGCCAAACGCCATTTGATGACACGAAATGTAATTTGGTATTTGGATAAGAGGGGATCGAAGATACTGTACAAAGCGGATAAAACAGCCCCTTTAAAGTATCATCGGCAAAAACCTTATCAAAGTCTGGATAAAAATCAAATTGCATCTCTATGGGAAATTTATACTGGTCAATTTCTTTGGTTAACCAATTGGGATAAATGTCGATCATCAATAATATCCTTTCAAAAGATAAAGGCTAAAACTTATAAAGATGAAGGAACGCAAAAATAGGTTGTATACCCCTTTGAGTTTTACAATGCAGTAGACTACAGCTGTTTTTTTACTTTCAAGATAAAAGTAAATTTTTGCGATAACTTTGTCGAAGAACCTTGAAAATATTAATATTTCTTGCGGCTCTTCTCCTTGTTCTTACAAAAATTTTCTTCTCCTATTTTTTCAAATTAATAGCTATTGCCCTAAAGCATAATGACAAATGACCTGCTTGACTATTGTGCGCCTTTTTGTTTCATATTATTGTCATTGTATAACTTAGAATTTATTTTAAAAATGACAAAAGCCGTTGCAAAAGTTTTTTAGGTTTACTGTCTTTTATAACCACTGCTAATTGAGCCCGGCTTTGCTGTGCTTCTTCAAAAATTTCTACTTGATCATGGTTACCAGCCCATTCCTCAATCTCACCCAAAAGTGCAAAAGCACGCTCTAGTGCAATAATACGTTCATTTCCTTCACAATGCTCGCTCCAACTGAGCAATGTTGCTACAAGATTTTGTAAGTGAACAATATATTCAACTTCTGAATCGGTCATTGTGCTAGCTGTAAGCGCTTCTTCAAAAGCTGCTACTGAACGGGCATAATCGGCATTAAGATCATCGCTATAATTGTTTTCAACCATATGTTTGAGGATTAACCCGTAATTGGATTGACTGGTAAGCCACTCTCCGGGCAATACATCTTTACGAATGCGTGATATGGCTTTCTTTATTGTTTGCGCTGCATAATGAATATAGGATTTTGCTTCTTCCCCTTCACTGCGGCGAGCTAAAGTATAGAACAAGTTTGCAATATTACTTTCAAGGCGCATCAACTCAATTTCACTTTCGCGCTTTTCTGCTGATTGCAAAGCAAGTCTAAATGCAAGCTCAGCCTCTTTTAACCGCTGTAAGCCACTTTCGCTTTGGTCATTTTCACCAATATTGGCAAGCGATAATGCTATGCAGTTTTGAAGTTTTGCTTTAAATTCTGGTGCGTCGTCACCATCAATTTTTTGTAATACTTGTCTAAAAATTTCTATCGCTTCTTCATATAAAGCAAAGCGTTTTACCGTATCGTCATTATTGGCGGCTGCATAAAATGCCATACCAAGATCAACAAGAACCGATAGCCATTGTTCATGATTATTAGCTTCAAGGGTTGATGAAATGCATTGACGTAAAATATCAATTGCTTGAAATCTAAAGCTTTGCCCATTTTTACCACCAATAAAGGTTGCTAAAGCAAGTAAATCCTTACCTAATGCCGCTTCAAGAACAAATGCACCAAAGCTATCACTTATGTCTTTGTGTGCTTCGATAACTTGCTTATAAATAGCGATGGTTTCTTCCAATATAGCAATAGCATTATCAGGATCATAACTATGGACATAGTGGGAAAGAGCAAGGGAAAGCTCTACTTTTAAGCGCCAAGTTGTGGGTGTACGGTCATTCTCAAGGCTTTTGAGTACATTGCGATAAATTTCAGCCGCTTCAACATGAGCATCGCTGCGCTTTTTGCCGTTTAAGTGATTACCAAAATTATAAAGAACTTTTGCAAGCTCAATCTGATTTGAAAGCCATTGATTATTTTGGTTTTGTGCTAAAGCTGGTGTATCGCTTTGTCGCAATATATCCGTGGCAAGCTGATAATAATTGTGGCATTCATCTTCATTGCCAATATTATGAAAAATTTGCGCAAGGTTTAGATATTCCTTACCAAGATTGCTTTGCATAACGGCAAGACCGTAGATATCATCACTTTGCTGAAATTGGCTAATCAGCTCTTTATAAAGCATTACTGCTTCTAATGTGCTAGAAACTGCTTGTTGATCATCCAATGTTTGCGCATAAGTTGAAACTGCAAGAGCAAGTTCGATGCGTAGCCGCAAAACAACTTGGGGGGCAATCTCACTTGAAGCGGTTTGTAGTGCTATACGCATGGCATCAACTGCCGCACTTGCTGCATTGCGGCGTTGTTCATTTTCATTGAGCAGCGCAATGCGGAAAAAAGCCCGACCAAATTCAAAATGACCAAAAAACCATTCTAATGGGTGGCTTGAAGGTGTATAATAATTCAAAACAGTTTTAAGCATCTCAACCGAATGCAATAAGGCCTTTAATGGGTCTTCGATATTTAAGGTTGAAATTTCTCGCCATGCAATTGCTTCGCCCAATACTGCATCGGCCCAGTTTTCAAACTTTTCCTTTGCTTGGAAAATTTGCGCTGCCTGTTTAAAAACACCGATTGCCAATTTTGAGAACTCATGCTTATTATCCCCAAGCGAGAGGTCAGCACAGATACGGTATAGTTTACCAAGTTCTACGAGTACCAATGCTTTATCAAACAGGTCGCTTTCAAGCGAGCGCTCGTCAATTAGCTCAAGTAAAAGCTTTTTGGCGCGCTCTAGCATTAAACGGCTATTATCGCCACCTTCGCGCTGCGCATAAGCGCCGATGGTACGGGCAAGAACTAAAACGGCTTCTTGATATTCACTCCTAAATTCAGCATTTTCCGCATAAAATTTAAGCGAAGGCTCAAAAGTTTCTATGGCTTTTTTGTAATTGCTAAATGCCAAGCGATCATCTTCACTGGCAGCTAATGCTGCTAAAGCCGAGCCAAGTTCAAAATTGGCTGCCGCCCATTGTTTTGTTTTTTGTGCACGATTATGCAATGCCAAAAGATTATCAGCTTCTTCAACTCGTTCTTGCAATTTGCTTTGCGCTTCTGCATCTATTGCCAATAATCATACTCCTGTCAAATTTAATGCGTTATATGTTTATCTGCATTAAATCATCATTTCAATTGCTTAAAAAAGTGACTTATAGATATGTATCGCTCGTCCAAAATACAAAGTGCACCTGCTATTTTAATTTTAACTGGTGCTGGAGTCTCGGCCGAGTCGGGAATACCTACTTTCCGCGATAGTGGCGGTACATGGAATAACTATTCCGTTGAAAAGGTGGCAACACCGCAAGGTTTTGCCGATGATCCACAACTTGTTTATGATTTTTACAATAAAAGACGACAGGATGCGCAACTTGCCAAGCCAAATGCTGCTCATTTTGCGCTTGCTGATTTGGAAGAAAAGTGGCCTGGCGAATTTTTATTGGTTACGCAAAATGTTGATTCACTGCATGAGGCAGCTGGATCCAAAAAAATACTGCACATGCATGGGCAGTTAAATTCTGCTCTTTGTACCGCCTGTCACAGTCAAAATCCGTGGCAAGGTGATATGGACGAACAAAGCCAATGCCCAAGCTGCGGCACTATTGGAAGTTTGCGTCCTGACATTGTTTGGTTTGGTGAAATGCCTTACCACATGGAAAAAATAGAACAGGCCTTAAGCCAATGCGATATATTTGCCGCAATTGGAACATCGGGGCAGGTTTATCCTGCTGCTGGCTTTGTTTGTATGGCATTAGAAAATGGGGCAAAAACCTATGAGATAAATCTAGATTGTGGTAATGATATATCGAGTTTTTTTGACCATTGCCTTGCAGGTAAGGCAAGTGTGACCGTGCCTGATTTTGTTGAAAAAATGCTATCGCGTCTTTAACCAAATGGTATTTTGTCGCGTTTTTTCCATTTTGCTTTAGTTAAAAATAAGGGCAATAAAGGGATAATTTATGGTTCAGCGTATTATATGGGTGCTTTTAATCACCATGTCCTACTGGCTTTTAAAAGGTTATCTTTATAGCGAGGGGTTGTTTGGCTTTAGTTTCGGTTTTTTAGTATTTTTTATAATTACCAACTATGCTTTCATGCTTTTACTTTACGGCAATCTTGGTGATATTCTTGATAAATATTTGCCGGAAATTAGTATTGCTAAAACAACAAAATTTTTAATTTTTATCCCGTTATTTTTATCGATTTCATTAGCCTTTATTTTGAATTATATTGGCCTAATCGGCGGTTATAGCTTGGCTTTTTGCGAAATAGCTTGGGTATTTGCCATTGTCATCGCATTCGATTTACTGGTAGCAAAACGCTATCCACCTGTTGTTAATGTTACAATTTCGCGTAAGTCTTTTGAATATTTTTTTTATGAAAGCTATTGGGATCTTATTAGCAAGGATGAGCTGCATGTTGTGCCATTGGAAGAATATTTTGACCAAGATCAACTCGTCTCTTTTATGGAAAATTATTTTACAATAGGTGGTATTGCAAAAGCCGATGTAGCGGCCAGAATTGCCTCTTTTCCTTGGCAAGACTATTTTCATAAAAAATCCAAGAAAAACTCGCTTTATTATCGTGATATTGAACGCTATTTTGTTGAATATTTTTTTGTGCAGTCGGTGCAAAATTTGGAGGTTTAATCATCTGCTTTCGTCGTCGTTTTGGCTATGGCTTCACAGTTTTGTAAAAATGCGCTAGTATTGTTAACTTATTTATTATCAATCCTAGGTGAAAAGTTAAAATGTCAACTAACGAGCCATTTGTGCCGCAAAACGATAATATCGACCTTTTAGAGCAATCCTCCATAAATCAACTAGCTGAGCAAAAGCTTCTTAAGCTTTCAGTTTTTGTGACTTTGGCCGTTGCGCTTTTTGGCGTTATTATGGGAATTATTACCAATTCCTCATCTATTATTTTTGATGGCGTCTATTCAAGTGTTGATTGTTTTTTTAGCCTAGCTGCTTTGCTTGTGGTACGCTTAATCCATTTAGATAGTTTACGCCTTAGTAAGCGAAGTCACCAATTAGCAGAGCGTTTTCAATTTGGTTTTTGGCATTTAGAGCCAATGGTATTGGCGATCAACGGTATATCTTTGTCGATTGCGGTATTATATGGTTTGTTTGAAGCTATTAATTCCATTTGGAATGGTGGGCAGGTTCCATCTTTTGATTATGCAATTCTTTATGCGTTAATCGCGGTAATTGTTTGTTTTGGCCTTGCTTTTTATGAAGCGCAACGCAACAAAGAAATACAGTCAGAATTTATCGCAATGGATATTAAAGGTTGGATTATTTCTGGCTGCTTGAGCCTTGCAATCTTAATTGCTTTTTTGTTTGCTTTTGCGATTAACGAAACAAGCTATATCTGGCTTATTCCTTATATTGATCCTGTGATCCTTGCGCTTATTTGGTTTGGCAATGGCGCCAATGCCGTTGCGCGTGGTTCTCAAAGCTCTAAAGGAAGTTTTCTTAATTACCCCGCGCAGCCTTGATGCTCATATTACAAATAGTGTTGACGAAATTGTTTTACGCCATAACTTTGTTAGTGCCCAAACCTATGTTGCTAAGGTGGGTCGTTCAACGATGATTGAAATTCATATTATTGTGCCACAAGATTGGCGAATTGATACAATTGCCAAGCTTGATGCAATCCGTGAAGAAATTAGCGAGGCTATTGGCGATGCTGGTCCTGACCGCTGGTTAACTGTAAGTTTTACAGGTCTTGAAGATTGGGCAGTATAATTTTTGTCTATTATGCAGAAAATCCATATCGGTTTTCTGCATAGTTTATGGGTTATACTAATTGCTGTATTTTAAGAAGCGTTAAAGCTATCATGATAGTCAACGCGCCCAATGAGAGTATCAGCATTAAACGCTATTTGCATGAAATATTCTGGTGATATTCCCTCATATTTAAGATCCATGCATTGTTTAAAACCAAAGCGCTTATAATAATCAGGATCACCAACAACAACACATCCTTTGGCACCCAAATATTCTTTAAGGTGGTTAAGGCCTACGCCTATGAGGGCTGACCCAACGCCTAGCCGCTGTTTTGAGGGGGCTACTGAAACAGGGCCAAGTCCATACCATTTCAAAAATTCATTTTCAATGGTTACGGGCGAAAAGGCAATATGTCCTACTATTTCATCTTGCATTGATATTTCGTTACGAATTAATGCGACGAGGGAAAGGGAGAGTTGATTGGTTGCCCGTAATGCATCAATAATCGCGCCTTCGGTGCCGTTGCTATGTTGATTATTTTCAAATGCTTCTCGGGTTATTTGCCGAATAACCTCAATATCCGTTTTCACTTCTTGTCGTATTGATATGAGTGGTCCCCCTTCTTTTCTTGTTGCTATAAAGGGGAGGTTCGCCATTATTAAAAACCCTCAAAATCAGTAGTTATAGCTCGTTTATACGGCTGATATTTTATTCATCTATTTCATTCAATGCAAGTTTAATTTCTTTTAAACATCGAACGCCAAGCCCGTTAAAGTTAATTTTTAGGCGTTTTCGCTTTTTTGTGGTTTTAATGGTAGGTATAATCTTTTTAAATGTTGCGCCAAAGGCGGCGTGTTCCTGCTCCCAATGTTTGCGTTTCTAATCGCTCAACGCCGCTTGAGGGTTGGTAAAAACCTGGATATTCGATCAGTTCACCTTTTTCCAATCGCTCTTTTGTTAAAGCATGGGTGACTTCAAGGCTATCAAAGCCAGAGCGTAAGAGATTGGATACTTGGTCAATAAGCACATCGCCGACGGCTCTTATCTCGCCTTTAAAACCGCGATTTTTTAAGCGTGCTGCCTTGGAATGAGCGCGCCCATCTGTGTAGGCCGGCAAATCAAGAGCAATTACAGCAATATCTTCCAAAAATGGTGTTAGTGCATCAATATCATCGCTTGCCGCAACAAAGACACCCGTTCCTTTCAACGCATTTGCATCACCATTTTCTGCTCTAAATTGCAGCCAATAGGTAAAGGGCAAAATTGCGCGGTGGTTGCCGGCTTCGTCCAGCGTTTCAGCGCGTATAAAGGGATCTTCACGAAAGCCGGCACGATCCCATAATTTTACATTATCTTGCTCCATATCAAGCAGCCTTTTCAACTGGTGGATAAAGGGCTTGTTTAAACGGCTCCATGCCAAGACGGCGATAGGTGTCGATAAAACGCTCATCCTTATTTTCACGCAAATCAAGATAGGTATTAACCACCGTCTCAACAGCATCGACAATTCGGTCAGGCTCAAAGCCACGGCCCGTTATATCGCCAAGCGATGTATGGTTGCCATCGCAACCACCAAGGGTAAGTTGATAAAGTTCCTCGCCCTTTTTCTCAACGCCTAAAATGCCAATATGCCCAATATGGTGATGACCGCATGCATTGATGCAACCCGAAATATTTAGGCTTAATTCGCCAATATTTTGTTGGCGTGCATTATCACCAAGACGAGTGGAAATAGCTTGGGCAACCGGTATGGAACGGGCATTGGCAAGGGCGCAATAATCAAGCCCCGGGCAAGCAATCATATCGGTTACAAGGCCAATATTGGCATTGGCAAGATTGCGGCGGTGAAGTGCATCATATACGGCACGCAAATCTGCTAATGCGACATGGGGCAACACCAAGTTTTGCCGATATGTAACGCGCAGTTCTTTGTCAGAATAAAGCTCGGCAAGATCGGCAACCAATTCCATATCTTCGGCAGTGGCATCGCCCGGTATACCGCCAATGGGCTTTAAGGAAATGCTAACAATGGCATAATCTTCATTCTTATGGGCGGTGACATTATTTTTTACCCAAATATCAAAAGCATTATCCAATTGGCGTAATTTTTTAAGAAGATCATGTCCCTCAGGACGTGGCGCAAGGTCTGGTGCGGCAAAATAGCTGTTAATCGCGTCAATATCGCTTTGCGGCAACTTCAATTCACTATTTTTAATTTGCGCAAATTCTGCTTCCACTTCCGTGGCATATTGTTCAACGCCCATTTCATGGACAAGGATTTTTATGCGGGCTTTATATTTATTATCGCGTCGCCCATGTAAATTATAAACACGAATTGCCGCTGTCGCATAGGTTAGCAAATCTTCTTCAGGTACAAAATCCTTAATAAGTTTGGCTACCATCGGCGTGCGGCCTTGGCCGCCACCCACATAAAAGGCAAAACCAAGTTGCCCCTTGTCATTGCGTTTAAGCCAAAGGCCAATATCATGAACTTGAATAGCCGCGCGGTCAGTTTGTGCACCAACAACAGCAAATTTAAATTTACGCGGCAAATAGCTAAATTCTGGGTGCAAGGATGACCATTGCCGCAAAATTTCTGCATAAGGGCGGGGATCGGCAACTTCATCACCTGCAGCACCAGCAAAGTGATCTGATGTCACATTTCTAATGCAGTTGCCTGATGTTTGAATAGCATGCATTTCAACTTCTGCCAATTCCGCAAGAATAAGTGGAATATCTGATAATTTTGGCCAGTTGAATTGGATATTCTGCCTTGTGGTAAAATGGCCATAGCCTTTGTCATAGCGGCGGGCAATTGATGCTAATTTGCGCAATTGGCGAGGTGATAATGTGCCATAGGGAATAGCAACGCGCAGCATATAGGCATGCAATTGCAGGTAAACACCATTCATCAACCGCAAAGGTCTAAATTGCTCTTCGGTGATTTCGCCGTTTAAGCGGCGTTGCACCTGATCTGAAAATTCGCTAACACGAGTTTTGACAAAAGCGCGGTCAAATTCATCATAACGATACATGGATTTATCCTCTTGGCAATTTAGGATTGGATATTTAAATTGCGGTAAAACTTGAAGTTTAAGGCAGAATTGAAAAGCTTATGGATTGAGCGGTGCTGCGCCATAAGCAATAGTTGGACCATTTTGCCGAATACGCTCACGCAGCCGGATTGGGCGCAGGTGGGCATCCTTTTCATCGACATCGATCAAATTGGCATCAATAACGATGTTGGTGGCAAGCCCCAATTTTTGCGCATCTTCCAAAATGCTTGTCTCTTCGGGCGTAACTGCTAGCAAAGCATTATTAGCGTCCTCGCTCCATTGCCCATTCTTGCTGTACCAAACAACACGCCCATCACCTAATTTATTGGCGGTCAAAATTTTTGCTACCATTTTACTCCACCCTTTAAAACAATAATGCCTATATCGCGCTTGCTATGCAGCTTTTGGTGCATATTGGTTGCTAATATTTGCGTAATTATGTTGAAATGCCGTATCCGAAAGCGATGGTAAAACAGCAAAATCTTGCTGGTTAATTTCCAGTAAAGCTATATCCCTCAGCATTTGTGCTCTATCACCATAAAGGCGCACAATCTGCTTGCCGCTTTCAATTAAGTTGATAAGAAGCTTTGTGCACTCTAGATCGTCAAGGGTGTTTTTAGGGGCGACAAACCGCTGTGCATCACGCCGGCCTATGGTTAGCAGATCTTCATCAATGCTATGATCATAAACGATACCATCGGCCATTAATAATACGCGCTGGCTGTGCAGCGTAATCTGGTCAGCGTCAAGATTTTGTGCATTTAATAAATATAAACGCCCTTTATTTTCTTTGAAAGCGTGGATAAGATCAAATGCCTCGCGTTCGGCAGCTGCTGGATTATTACGTTCCAATTCCTCAACAATTTTTCCATTAAAAAAGCGAAACCAAAAATTACGCCGTGTCAAACCTTTGGCAATTGAATTATCAACAAGTGTCCTAAGTTTTGCTGCAATGGCCGCTACTTTGCCAATTTGTGGGTTTAATAAAGCCTCAATTTGGGCACGGATCATTTGTGCTAGTACGGGACTTGCACCTTCTGAACCAATCGCCACCGATATTGGCGCGCGATTAACAAGGGCAGGGGTGAAAAAATCGCACATATCTGGACGATCCACCACATTGACGGCAATTTTTAATTGATGTGCATAATCCGCAATAATCTTATCTTGCCCCACATCGCCATTAGCGGCAAAAATTAGCACAGCACCATAGAGATGCTCAAAGGTGAATTTCTCAGCAAGCCAAACGAAATTATTGTCTTCAAGGCTATATTCTTTGATAAAATCTAAAAGATCATCTTCGGGCGCATCAGCAATTAATACCAATGCAGCTGAAGTTTCACGTAGGAGGCGCAGTTTCGCATAGGCTTCAGCGCCATTGCCGATAATGACAATTTTTTGCCCTGCAACTTTAAAAAAGGCAGGGAAGGTTGCAAGTTTTTGCGCGTCAATGCTCATCATAAACCCCACAAATGTAACCGATTTCTTTGCTGATTAAGTTTTCTGAACTTATTTAATAAAAATCAGTATTTCGATATTTTCCTTAGTATCAGGCAATTTGTGCTTTTGGTTAAGGGATAAGCGGTTCGATTTTTTAGAATTATTCGCATTAATTTTGCATTAAAAGCACTTTTTTGAGAAATTATTTTTCGTACTAATTATAGCCGCCTTTAGTTTACATGTGGCGCTAAAAGTTATATTTATTTAATATATTTAATATAACTAATTTAAAATAAACTATATTAAATTAAATGTTGGGGTTTTTAAAAAATAAATTGAAATTTAAAAAATATTTAATATAAACGTCATTTGTATATTTTTATCTAATGTTAAATTTTATCTTTAAGGGGTGTTTGAATGGCAAGAGGCGTAAGTATAACAAAGCCGTCAATGGTGGTTAATTCTGGTGCGAATTATATATTTGGTACTAATAACGATGATTATGTAAATATTAAAGGTGAAGTTAAAGCGGGTTGGCGCTCACAGAATACAATTGAACTTGGTCACGGTAACGATACTGTCTGGATCGGTCAAAGTATGTGGGGATACGGCCAAAACACTATTAAGGGTGGTAATGGCAATAAGGTACTCAGCATCATGGGCGGGGTTGATTCCTGTGCTGGGGCATATAGTAAAAATGAAATCGTGTTTGACGGCGTAAGCACTGATAAACGTACTTTAAATTTGGGATATGTTCGATCAGCTGATTCAGGCTTGAACACCATAACAACAGGTGCGGGTACAGATTATTTGAATATTTGGGCAATGCATGCATTCAAATATGGTACAAATAGCATTTCTTTAGGCGATGGTGATAAATACCTAAATTTCCAAAACGACATTTTCGCCCGAGATTGGTATGGCGTTAATACAATCGATTTGGGTATTGGTAAGCATGACATTGTCATTGGCAGTAACTACATCGCTTATTATAGCACCACCAACAGACTAAGTACAGTATCAGGCGACACTAACATATGGATCAAAAATGCCATGTGGAGTGATTCTGAAAACAGTATTGAACTTGGTGAAGGTGTCCATAACATCCATATTGGTAATATGTGGTCACATTATAGTGGTTATAATTCTATCGTAACCGAAGGCACAACAACAATTAATATTGATCGTGACCTTGTTAGCTTCTCAAAAAACCTTATTCAAACTGGTGATGGCAACGACGTTATTAATATTAACTGGGGAATTAATGCCGATAAAGGCACCAACATGATTAATACTGGCGCTGGCAATGATACTGTTCGTGTTGGTTTTATGAATGCACAATATGCGGATAACATTATTGATCTCGGTGAAGGTGATGATCGCTTATCAATCAATGGTAACCTAACCTCAGGTCCCAATGCGAATAACTATATTTACGGTGGTGCCGGAAACGATTTTATCGAAATTTACGGTTACATTTTCCCAAATAGCCTCGTACTTGATGGTGGTGAAGGTTATGATACACTTTCCTTAAAAGCTGATTATAGTTGGGATTTTGCAGGGCGATATCAAAATTGGGTAAGTAATTTTGTATCAAGCCCAAGTTTTGGCTGGGCAAGTCTTGAAAATATTGATGTTAATATCAATAATAAATATAGTTTGAACCAGATTTCATGGCTTACAAACCTAATTAACAATCACAATGATCAAAATTCGGATTCTCACATCGATATGAGTCTTAATCTCGATAAATGGGGTAGTGTTTTTGAATTAAATAGCATTTTCACTTCAGCTGACGAAACTGCTATTAATAAAATCAATCTTACTGGCGGTAGCGCTAACCAGTTAAACATCCATTCATCATTGGATTTTAATGGCTATGATAATGATAAACTATTTATCAATGGTGATGCCAATGACACTGTTGCTTTTGATAATCTTTGGACAAAAGCTACAGATAAGTACACCGATGCCCAAACAGGTTTAGTTTATAACGAATTCCATAATTCGTATAGTGAAACCGTCTATGTGCAAGAGAATGTTCAGTTGTCATATGTATAATTGAATATCTTAAAATCGATTATCATTAATTAAAAGCCCGTAGAGTTTTATCCTTTACGGGCTTTTTATTTGTTTGATATCGGGTTGATCGTTTCCTTTAAAATCGTATATCATTAAGTAAATACAAAATTGCTTTTTAAAAGCATAAAAAAACCCACTGGAAAACCAGTGGGTTAATGAGAAGGAATTTGGGCTGGCTGCTTTTTTATTCGCAAACCTTGCGAAAGACAAAAGCATGTGAGTTTATCAATCCGCATTTTCTCGTAAGGATCAAAAGATCAGTTGTATGCGTTTTATGATATATGTCGGCTTTCAAAAGAGTTTTAAAGGCCGACATATGCCATTAGTTAGCCTGACGACGCAGGAATGCAGGAATTTCCAACTGTTCATCTTCGCTTGGCGCTTCAGCGCGTTGTTGCTGTGGACGCATTTGCGCTTCATTTGGGCGGCGCGGTGTATAAATTGCCTGTTCCTGATTAGGAGCCTGACGATTGTCACCCATGTTTGGCCGTTGTCCCATTTGATTTGGTTGAGCATTTTGACCGCTAGAACGCTGTGGAGCACTTTGCTTTGGAGCTACCGCAGGTTCGAGACGCGCGCTTGGCTCCTCGTCATCGCGATGAATAAAACCCTGTTTTAAACGCTGCCACAAACTGCGTGGTGTATTGCTTTCGTTGCTACCTTTACTTTTTTGATCAGCATTAATACGCAAAGATGGCGGAAATGCTTCAATTTCAGGAATGCGCGACGAAGCTTGTTGTTGAGTCTGTTGCATAGGCTGTTGTTGAGCCTGCTGCATTGACTGTTGTGGCGCGCGTTGTTGTGGCGCAACTGCACGCTGTTGACCATTAGCCTGTTGAGCCTGCATGTTGCCCTGCTGTGGGTTTAATGATTGGCTAAAATTTTGGCTAGTTGGAGCTACACTGCGGTTTGGTGCAACAGTATCAACACTTGGCGGCGTTGCTGCTGTTTGCCCCATAGGTTGCAAGGGAGCTGATGTGCGAGCAGGTTGCTTTGCAAGATTAGGCTGACCAACTACACGATTTGGTGCGGCTGGCTGCGCGCTTGCAAAAATTTGGCTTTGTGGACGAAATGGCTCTTCCATAGGCGCTGCCATTTCTTCTTCTAATGCCTCAATGACTTCAATAAAGGATTCTGGCTGCGGCTGCACTGGTCGAGTCGAGACCGGAGCTGCCGCTTCAAGCTTTTTTACAGCATGTACCGAAGTAGAGTTTTCAATTGTCAAGCCAGCTTCAAGTGCAGCGCGGTCAATGCCGGTTGCAACAACAGAAACGCGGATGATGCCTTCAAGTGCTTCATCATTAATAGCACCAAAGATGATGTTTGCGTCAGCATCCACTTCTTCCTTAATGCGGTTAACAGCTTCATCAACTTCAAACAAGGTAAGATCGCTACCACCTGAAACAGAAACAAGTAGGCCACGTGCACCGCGCATTGATGTTTCATCAAGCAATGGATTAGCAATTGCAGCCTCAGCAGCTTTTAATGCACGTCCTTCACCTGATGCTTCGCCAGTGCCCATCATTGCTTTGCCCATATCATGCATGACAGAGCGCACATCGGCAAAGTCTAGATTGATAAGACCCTTGCGGATCATCAAATCAGTAATCGAAGCTACACCTGAATAAAGAACCTGATCTGCCATAGCGAAGGCATCAGCAAAGGTTGTTTTTTCATTCGCAATGCGGAAAAGATTTTGGTTTGGAATAACGATAAGCGTATCAACGCTTTTTTGTAATTCTTCAATACCAGCTTCCGCTGTCTTCATGCGGCGTTGGCCTTCAAAAGAAAAAGGCTTGGTTACCACACCAACCGTCAAAAGACCTTTTTCACGGGCGGCGCGTGCAATAATTGGAGCCGCGCCCGTACCCGTACCACCACCCATACCGGCAGTCACAAATACCATATGGGAAGAATTAAGGTGATCAAGAATTTCATCAAGAGATTCTTCCGCTGCTGACTGCCCAACTTCTGGGCGTGCACCCGCACCAAGACCTTCAGTGACTGAAGCACCCAGTTGAACAACTTTTTCAGCCCGTGACATTGCAAGTGCCTGAGCATCGGTATTGGCCACAACAAATTCAACGCCTTCAAGACCAGCATTGATCATATTGTTAACGGCGTTACCGCCGCCACCACCAACACCAAAAACCGTAATTTTTGGCTTTAACTCGACTATTTCTGGTCTTTGTAAAGTAATAGACATATTTTATTCCTTCTCACCTTAAACCGCAAGCCCAATGCGGTAAACTGACTATTTCTAGATATGAAAAAGGCATTCCAAAACCAAATTTCACATCCCATGATCTAAAACCGGTAAGCTTAAGTTAAAAGACAAGCTTACAAGCTAATTTTTTTAAGAACCTTTGCGAAGTCCTCCGCGCAACCAATGACTAACACGGGAAAAATGTCCGCTATTGGCACTTGCATTGCTTGATGATCCCTGCACCTTATATTCTTCCATTCCGCTAATTTGCGGATAGATTAATAATCCTACAGCCGAGGAGAACGCCGCGCCCCTTGCCATATCTGGCAATCCAGAAATACCAAGCGGTCTGCCTATGCGTAATTGACCCTTAAGAATATGACGACCAACTTCGGCAATACCAGGTAGTTGCGAACCGCCACCAGTTAGAATTATGCGCTTTCCAACCAAACTACCAAAGCCAGATTGTGTAAGCTTATCTCTTGTCATTTCAAGAATTTCTTCCACGCGAGCGCGAATAATACGTGCAAGTAAGGCACGTGGATATTGACCTGCAAGCCCTGAATCTTGCCCATTACTGTCGCGCATTGGTGGCATGGAAATCATATGGCGATCATCGGCACTAACCGAGAGAGCCGAGCCATGCATCACTTTGATGCGTTCGGCTTCATCTAGCGGAATGGTAAAGCCGCGAGCAATGTCGAGTGTAATATGATTGGCGCCAATCGGCAGCATATCGGTAAAGACAAAACGACCCTCAGCAAATATCGAAATAGTTGTAGTGCCCGCACCGATATCAATACAGGCGGTACCAAGGCGCGGTTCATCACCAACAAGAACAGAAAGGCCGCTTGCATAAGGTGTTGCGACAACTGTCTCGACACTTAAATGCGCGCGATTGATACAATGCTCTAAATTACGCAACGGCGCACTTTCGGCCGTTACTATGTGCATTTCTGCACCAAGTTCACGCCCCATCATATCGCGCGGATCAGAAATGCCGCCTTCACCATCAAGGCTAAAATTGCCAGGTAATGAATGCATAATATAACGATCAAGATCAAATGCTGATTTCGAACATTCAGAAAGTGCACGGCGCACATCGCGCATATCAACCTTATCACCGCTAATATCAATTTTTGAATTAACTTGTGTACTTTTAAGCTTGCCTGCAGAAAAGTTGACAATCACTGAATCAACAATGAGGCCGGCCATACGTTCAGCGCTGTCAACAGCCAAACGAATGGCTGCTTCAGCCTTGGACATATCGACTATAATGCCGGCCTTTACACCCTGCGAACGCTGAATACCAAAACCAAGCACTTCCATACTATGGGTGCGACCATGGAGATATTCTGTTTGTTCCAATGGGCGTAAACGAGCAATAATGCAAACAATTTTACTTGAGCCAACATCTAGCACCGTCAAAAGCCGGGTTTTACGTGATGAAGAACCATTTAAGTGGGCGATAAAATTCATGCTCGCCCCGCTTTGCGTGCTTTTTCACGCTTTTCTAGTTCTTTTACAGTTTCGGTGCGTCGTTTTAATGCCTCATCAGTTAGCGCAACCGTGACACGGTCATCAAGGCGTAAATCAACACTTAAAATATCACGTGACAAAAGTCCGTCCTTTTGATCCATTTCAAGAATTTGGGTGAGACGTTTGCCAAAATTTTCTTCTGGTAATTTAACCCTTACGCCATTATCTAAAACAATGTCCCAGCGGCGGTCACCGATACGAATATAAGCGCGAACGCGCTCTTTGATGTTTGGAAATTCATCCATCGCATTAAGAAAATCTTGAGCCGTATTTTCGGCGCCAGTACCAACAATCAACGGCAAGTGGCGGCTAAATCCAGCGCGATAAGGAATAATGACATTGCCATCCTTATCAACAATATCAACTTCACCATTATGCTGCCATAGCGCCATTGGTTGATGTTCGCTTAGCATAATATTGAGACGATCAGGATAAATTTTTTGTACAGTGACAGCCTTTACCCATGGTAAAGCTTTCAACTCATCGCGCACCTTATCGACATCATAGCCAATAATAGATGTATCGCCATCAAGGCCGATTGCGCCAAGCACATCAATCTCTGATGTAAAATAATTACCTTTTACGTCAACCTTTTCTACGGCAAAGCCGAGGGATGATGTCGCAAGCTTTACTGCATCATCACTATGGTTTCCTGCATAAGTGCCATAAAATATTGTGGAGCTTAATAAGGCCAATACAGCAAAAGAGCCGCTATGACGCGGTATAGCAATATGTCCAGACGTAAACCGTAAGACAATACCTTTTATCCGTCGTGAAAATTTAATCACGCGGTTTTTGAGTACTGTTCTCAAGTTCTGCTTGAAATTGCTGTTTAGCGCATGCACGATGCATCCTCCACGATCCATTTTACTAGATCACCAAATGTTAGACCGGAAACTTTAGCCATATCAGGGACTAGGGAGGTTGGCGTCATACCAGGTTGGGTATTGACTTCAAGCCAGATGAGATCATCTGTTTTTTCATCAAAACGAAAATCGGAACGACTGACCCCACGACAACCAATTGCCTGATGGGCTAGTAGTGCCATTCTTTGTATATTTTGGTAAATATTTGGTGAAATTTCAGCAGGGCAAACGTGAATTGATCCGCCTTGTGCATATTTTGCATCATAATCATAGAATTTATAGCTGGCATTAGGAACAATTTCGCACACATCAAGTATGCGATCGCCTAAAACGCCGCAGGTAAATTCACGACCTGGAATATATTGCTCGACAATCACTTCATCACCATAAGGCCATTCTGGGGCGCTAAGTGATGCGGGTGGTGTATTTTGTCCCTCCAAAACGATGACAACACCAAAGCTCGAACCTTCTTTAACGGGCTTAACCACATAGGGAGGGGTAATAGGATGAATAGTACCAATATCATGGCGATCCATTACCCGAGACGGAGCAACCTTAACGCCTGCCGCGCTAGCAATTATTTTAGCCCGCGCTTTATCCATAGCAAGAGCTGATGCAAGTACGCCAGAATGGGTATAAGGAATGCTCAAAAATTCTAAAATACCTTGAATTGTACCATCTTCACCAAAAGGACCATGAAGCGCATTAAACGCAACATCAGGGCGAAGTTGTGCAAGGTGATCAGCAACATTGGTATCAACATCAAGGCGTGTCACTTGAAAACCAAGGGCTTCAAGTGCATCGGCACAAGCATTGCCTGATGACAGGCTAACTGGTCTCTCAGATGAAAAACCACCCATAAGCACAGCAACATGTTTGTTGTTCACCTTAAATCCCCTACAGATTATGCACAGTAAAAATTACAGTTTTGAATCATCAATTACCAAAAGATTCATGATACGAATCAAATATGTAATTATGGTTAACATAAGAATCAGACTGGCGCTGTAAAAACAAGTCCCCTTAGCTTGGCAAAGCTTGCCAAAGGCGGTTTTTATGACTCATGTTTCTGAAAAGACTCAAAAATTTTTTTTGATTTTTTTTTGTATTTTTTAGAAAGTCGTTATCAATCTGCGTCTTTTAAAGCACTATCGAAAAGTCTTTTATTATTTTGTAAAAAAAGGACAGCAAAGCAGTCGATTTGGCGTAATAGTTTTTATTAGAGCAGATATAGATCTAAGATAATTTTTTTTAATATTAGTCTTAATGAAATTATCTTTTTTATATTTCACCATTGAATGCTTAACCCAAGATTGTTTATGTTGTGATTGATATTTTTCCTACCCAAAAAGGTTAATTTCATCAAAAATCAGTAAATTACGATATTAGAATATATCTAATTTTTAGAGTTTTATTAATATTTGTTACAAATAGTGATAAATATGACTTTTTGAGCTTTATCTTTTGTTAAAGCTGCTTTATGCACATTTACGAATAAATGTTTTGCGTATGAATTGACTTTATAATCAAGGAACAAAAAATGCATAATAGCATTGGTTTACGGCCAATCAGGTCGACGATTTTTCGCACTCTCTTTTTAGGTGTATTAGCAATTGGCTTGGGGGCATGTACGACAACTGGTACAACGACAGTTGATGGACAGCCAACGACTAAAACAACCATCAAGCCACAAAGTTTTATTGAAGGAAATAAGTCGCTTGATGAGCGTTATGGCCCTGATAGAGATGAACCCTTTAAAATTAAACCAATTCCTAATGGTGTTATCCCTGAAAAATTCCAGCGTACTGTTGTTGCTTATCCATCACGCGAAGCGCCTGGCACAATTATCGTTGAGCCAGCCAATCACTATCTTTATTTCATTGCTGGCAATGGCAAAGCTATTCGCTATGGTGTGAGTGTTGGTGCCGCCGGTCTTGGTTTTCAAGGCGAAGCAGATCTTAAAGTAAAACGTAAATGGCCGCGTTGGATTCCAACCAAGGATATGATTGCGCGTGCGCCAGAACGCTATAAGAAGTTTGAAAATGGTGTTGATGGTGGTCCAAGTAATCCACTCGGAGCACGCGCACTTTATCTTTACCAAAATAATGTTGATACCTACTATCGCATTCACGGTACAACCCAACCATCAAGCATTGGTAAATCGGTTTCTGCTGGCTGCATCCGCATGGCAAATCCAGACGTGATTGACCTTTTTGCCCGTGTGCGTACAGGTGCTAAAGTTATCGTGCGCTAAGATACAAAAAATTGTATAATAAAAGGGCAGGAAGAGATTTTCTTTTCCTGCCCTTTTTACATGTTTAATCAATTTTCAGCTTTGTTTTTGCATTTAAAGTGGCTTAATCGAATTTTTCTTTAGAATTGGCAAAGCCTTTTACCCAATAACCTGCAGCCTTAATCCAGTTAAGTGGCACATGACGTTCGGTATTAAAGAACATACGTAAATGGCGGGTTACCTTTCCTTCGGCGGCAATCCAGATAAATGTCCGTTCTTGCAAGCTTAGTTCCTTAACTTTTTCAAGCAGAAATTTGGGTTCATCAGCAAGTTCAACCGAGCGGTAAACCCAATGATAGGTTACATTGGCCTTGGTGTTAAATTTTTGCACTTCCTGTTCATTGGCAACCGTCGCAATAACGGTGATGTCCGTGCCTTCAGCGGCTTCCTCAACCCGTCTGCCAATGGCTGGCAAAGCCGTTTCATCGCCGATTAATAGCCAGGCATTAATATTGCCGCCAATAACGGCTGAACCGCGTGGACCGCCAATGACAAGTTCATCACCTTGTTTTGCATTTAATGCAAAAGTGCTTGCTGGTCCTGCATCATGTAACACAAAATCAATCGCTAATAGGTTGGCCTGTTCGTCATAAAAACGTGGTGTATATTCGCGGCTTTGCTGGGTTAGTTCATTCTCGCCAAAAAATAGCTTGATATGATCATCGGGAGCTGCTGAAACAAAGCCAGTAAGATCATCCCCACCAACGAATACCCGGCGCATCAAGGGGGTTACATCTTCAATTTTTTCAACTTTCAATATGCGGCGTTTGGTTTCGTGACGTACACGCTCAATATGCGGTGCTGTATCATTTTCTTGGGTCATGACTTTTCCTAAAAATTTTTGTTCTATTTTGCTTGATTTTACCGCTATTATAGCTGCATAATATTGTATTTGTCTCTTATATTTTTACATCGAACTCATCAAATTGTTCAATACCTTTACCTTGTGCAGTAAGGTCTATGTAATGGGCCATGCGCTTTTCATCTACAATGCTTGATGTCATACCGCGCTTCCAATAGCCAATCGCTTTTATGTCGGCTTTCGCCACTTGCCCACCACTTAAAAAGTGGTCGCGTATTTGTCGCGCTTCTTCACGCTCGCAGGCGATCCAAAGATTGGCTTTGGTGGTTGGATTGATGGAAAGAGCTTCTTTGACTAAAAAACCAGAAGTGCCGGCAGCACAATCATCTTGACGAATAAAGGTTTTATAATCTACACCTGCGATCTTCGGTAATTCGTCTATTGCGGATTGATGGGCGCAATCAATATAGGCTGTGGCTTTTAAACCTTGTGGCCAATTTTTAAAAATAGAAAATAGCGCAGGAATTGCCGTATCGTCGGCAAAAAACATATTATCATGACCATTTTTATAATCAGGCATGTAATGCTGCTTTGGCCCCATAAGATAAATCGTGTCACCAATTTTTTGCTTGCTCAACCAGTCCATAGCCAAGCTTTGGCCGTGATGAACTACAAAATCGATTTCTGCAATATTGGTTGCGGCATAATAGTCACGAATGGTGTAAACACGGGTGATTGGCTTTGCACTACCAATGGCATCCATTTCAATTCGGACAGCATTATTTTCCTGTAACCATTGATCTTGGTTTGGATCTTTGACAATGCCGCTTACACGTATCACTGAAGCAAACGGTTTTGTAATCTCAGTAATTGTCATGCTATTACGTATGATTTTGTACCCCGACATTTTTGCGGTTTCACTTGCATTTTTAGAACTGGCTTTTGTGTCCATATTTGCCATTTTGCACCTACCCAAAATATTGTTGTCAGCATTGGTATAATGGCAATATTTCACAATGACAAATAAAACATGATAAAAATACTCAAATTAAATAATGAAAATAATTTTTGCAATAATGTTCTTGATATGTTCTTTAATCTTTGATATTGTATTTTTGTCAGGGAATGGATGTTTAGCTATGCCTATAGGCAAGTAAATGCCATTTATTTATTAAGCTATTTCAATCAAGTATGGTTGCTCATTTGCTTTATGGCATTTCAGCAAGTTTTTGGCAGTGGTGCAATGTTAAAAATTCGGATTAATCATAATCTTGCTGATAATCTTGCCAAGGCTGATAAGGCTGCCTTTGGCGTTGGTCGCCAAGCGCACGCTAACGATATTATTGAAGATAGCAATATGCGGCTTCAAGCAAAGCGTATAAAAGGGCGTGGAGCAGGGCTTAATCCTGCAGGGCGCTTTGAAGATAAATCAGTTTGTTCCTTTGATGATGGCTGGCAAAATGATGAAGAAATAGCACCGCTTAAAACAATTGTTCAAATTGAAAAAGCTCGCAATATTATTACAAGCAACAATTCGCCTGATCTTGGGTTTGACCGCTCTATCAATCCTTATCGTGGTTGTGAGCATGGTTGTATTTATTGTTTTGCCCGTCCTAGCCACTCTTATATGGGCTTGTCGGCAGGGGTGGATTTTGAAACACAGCTTTTTGCAAAACCTGATGCAGCAAAATTGCTAGAAAAGGAATTATCAAAAGCTGGCTATAAACCGAAAATCATTGCCATTGGTACGAATACTGATCCTTATCAGCCGATTGAAAAAAAATGGGCGATTATGCGAGAAATTTTGACCGTTTTAAATAGGGTCAATCATCCGGTAAGTATTGTGACAAAATCAGCTTTGATTTTGCGTGATGTTGATATTTTAAGCGAAATGGCGCAAAAACGGTTGGTACGGGTTTGTATTTCACTTACCACATTGGATAGTAGGCTTTCACGGGCAATGGAGCCAAGAGCTGCAACGCCAAAGCGCCGCCTTGAAACTATAAAGCAATTGCATCAAGCCAATATACCGGTTTCTACTTTGGTTGCGCCGGTTATTCCCGGTTTAAATGATCATGAGATTGAAAATATATTAGAGTCTGCAAAAGAAGCTGGTGTTCATGACGCAGATTTTGTCATGCTGCGTTTGCCTTATGAGGTTGCCCCTTTATTTAAAGATTGGCTTTTGCGCGAATATCCCAATCACTATCGTAAAATTATTTCAATTTTACGATCCATGCGCGGTGGCAAAGATTATGATGCCGATTGGCAAAGCCGGATGCGCGGCACAGGCCCCTTTGCCGAACTGGTTGCCCGCCGCTTTGCTATAACATGTCAAAGGTTAGACATTGGCAAGCGTCGTATTCCTCTTTCATTTGAAAATTTCCAGCCACCAATAAAATCGCCCGTACAATTATCGTTGTTTTAAAACATAAGGGGCTTTGATATTATGCAGTAAACTATTTAAGCAAAAATTATCGTAAAATAACTCATCGGCAATTGCTAGGTTAGTATGTTAACATGGTCATTGAGGGTTGTTTAAATTGCCTTAATTATTTTGAATTGGAATTATGCTCTTGTCTCTTTATGATGTTAAGGACTTTGATGAATTTGTAACTTCGTTAAAATCTGTCACCTTGCACGACCAATGGCATGCAAGAGTAGCCAAGATTGGTGGTAAATTTTTTGCCGCGCTTGGAGGTAAAGGTGGTTTATGGGTTGATTGTTTGGTTTTTAAGGTAGCGCCTTCAAGCTATCTTATGATGCTTGAGCAAGATGGTATAAAACGTGCGCCTTATACATCAAGCACCTGGCCAGCCGTACATAATAATTCAGAACTAACTGATGATGAATTAAAAATCTATATCGCGCGTTCCTATAATATTGTTGCTAAAAGTTTAACGAGAAAAAAGCGCCAAGAATGCGGGCTTGATTAGAGCTTTTAAGACAATACGATAAAGAGATTTAAAACCATATACATAAATAATCTTGTAATCATAAATATTGGGGCAATTCTGCAAATTTTCTCAAAATGCTTGCACAAATTTGCCGGTAATGTCACAAGGCTTTATGGCAAAAAAAATTAATCCTTTACCGCTTTTATTTGATATTCCTAAGCAACCAGATTTTTCTGGCGAGCAGCGTTTAATGCGCCATGGGGCAAAATTTGTTGCGGGTACTGATGAAGCAGGACGCGGGCCTTTAGCTGGGCCAGTAGTTGCTGCTGCGGTTATTTTAGACCCAGATAATATCCCTGTTGGTCTCAATGACTCTAAAAAATTGTCGCATAAGCAGCGCGAAAAATTGTATCAACAAATTTTGGATAGCGCTTTTAGCGTTAGTATTTGCAGCGTGAGTGCTTTATCCATTGATCTTAGTGATATACGTAAAGCTTCGCTTGAAGCCATGCGCCGTGCATGCCAAGGCCTTGCAGTACAGCCCGATTATATTTTAATCGATGGCCGCGATATACCTGATGGCTTACCTTGTGCTGCCGATTCTTGGGTAAAAGGCGATCAACGCTCCGTCTCTATTGCTGCAGCCTCGATCATTGCTAAGGAAATGCGTGATAAAATGATGATTTTAGCAGCCAGTCAACATCCCCATTATGGGTTTGAAAAACATGCCGGTTATGCAACTGTCACTCATCGGCAAGCCATTGGCAGTCATGGGCCAGTTAAAAAATTACATCGCTATAGTTTTGCGCCGATAAAAAATATGGATATTAAATAGCAGGCTTTTAAAATTTCTTGTTCTTGTGCTATAAATCTAAAAAATCTAAAAATAAAACTTAAGTAAAATATTATTATCCTTCATCTTTTTATTATAAAAGTTTAAAATATCATGATTGTTTCAGCATCGCCTACTATTATAAACCAAGTCGTTGCGCATTTGCGTGAGGGCAAGTTGGCGGCTCTACCTACTGAAACAGTCTATGGATTGGCGGCAGATGCAACTAATGGGGAGGCTGTGGCAGAAATTTTTGCTACCAAAGGTCGTCCACATTTTAATCCTTTAATTGCTCATGTTGCCTCCATGGATATGGCAGCACGTTATGTTGCAATTGATGATATGTCAGCCAAGTTGATGCAAGAATTTTGGCCGGGACCTTTGACACTTGTTTTACCTTTGTTAGAAACCAACAATATTCATCCTTTGGCAACGGCCGGCTTATCGACCCTTGCCTTGCGCAACCCAAAGGGAATTTTTGCAGATATTGTGCAAGCTCTTGACCGTCCTATTGTAGCGCCAAGTGCGAACCGTTCTGGTCGAATTAGCCCAACAAGTGCTATTGCGGTTGAAAATGATTTTCAAGGTCGTGTGCCATTAATTATTGATGCAGGTCCATGTGAAGTAGGGGTTGAATCTACCATTATCAAAGTTGATGGTGATGATGTTTATTTACTGCGCCCTGGTGGTTTAGAGCGTGAAGCGATTGAGGCTATTATAAAGCGGCCATTGAAACAATTGGACCATGGTGCAGCTATTGAAGCACCGGGTATGATGAAGTCTCATTATGCGCCCAATGCAACCATGCGTTTAAATGTTGATGAAGTCATGGAAGGGGAAGCGTTTTTACACTTTGGTGACGCAGCAATTAAGGGACAGGCAAATGCAAAAGCCATTTTAAATTTGAGCGAAAGTGGAGATTTAAAAGAAGCGGCAGTGCATTTATTTGATTATATGCAGCGCCTTGATCTTGTTGGCGCAAGTTCCATTGCGGTTGCACCAATACCGTTGACGAGTCTTGGTGAGGCAATTAATGACCGGCTTAACCGCGCCGCTGCACCAAAATAAAAACTCTGTTATGATAATTCCGCTGTGGCACTGGTTAAAAAGGCTAAATCGTCACCACTTACAAATGGTGAAAGCTTTTCATAAACCTTTGCATGATAGGCGTTGAGCCATTGGCGTTCTTCTAAAGTGAGCATAGTGCTATCAATCAAGCTTTGATCAATTGGACATAGGGTCAAGGTTTCAAAACTATGCATGTCAATTTCGCCGCCATCAATTGGTTCTGCATCTTGCACAATAAGCAAGTTTTCAATGCGTATGCCAAAGGCTCCCTCGCGGTAATAACCGGGCTCATTGGAAATAATCATGCCTGCCATTAATTCTTGTGTGCTAGCGCGTGATAAGCTTTGCGGCCCTTCATGAACTGATAGAAAAGAGCCAACACCATGCCCTGTACCATGCTTATAATCAAGGCCAGCTTTCCATAAGGCGCTGCGTGCCAAAATATCAAGATCAACCCCGCGTGAATGGGCAGGAAAACGTGCCAATGACATGTTGATCATGCCTTTCAACACCAGTGTAAAACAGCGAATTTGTTCTGCATCTGGCTTGCCGCCTTTAGCACAAATGGCAACGGTTCTGGTAACATCTGTGGTGCCATCGCGATATTGCGCGCCTGAATCAACGAGGTATAATTCATGCGGTTCTAATTTGCGGTTGGTTTTGGTGTTAACACGGTAATGGATAATAGCGCCATCACTGCCCACGCCCGAAATTGTGTCAAATGATAAATCTTCAAGCTTAGAATGGTGCTCAATTGCGGTTTTTGCGCGAAATTCTTCAAGCTTAATAGCGGCGGAAATTTCGTTTTGAGTACCTGCACTTTGCCGGCTTAGCCACGAGAAAAATCTAACCAAGGCAACACCGTCACGCAAATGCGCCCGTCTTGCGCCTTCTAGTTCTACTGCGTTTTTAATTGCCCTTGGTAATTTTGCCGGATCTTGCCCTTCAACAATCTTTGCACCAGCATCTTCAATAAGTGTGCGGATTTTTTCAGCACATAAATTGGCATCAAGCAATATTATTTGATTGCCGGCAATAATTTCCTTCAATTTATCAATCATATGGCTTGGAGCCACAATATGGCATAGCGGGTCTAGATAGGCTTTTTCTTCGACCCCGAGTTTTCTTGGATCAATAAATAAATAGGGCTTACTAGATGCTGATATAAAAGCAAAAGATAATGGCAATGGCGTATTTGATACATCTGTTCCGCGAATATTAAATAGCCATGCAATTGATGATGGATCGGTTAAAATAGTGGCGGTGCAATTTTTCTGCCTAATATCCTCCTGCATTTCTGCAAGTTTAATATCTGCTTCTTTACCAGCCATGGAAAGCGGTTGAATGGTCACGCGGCCAAGTGGTGGCTCTGGCTGGTCATCCCAAATGACATCAACAAGATTATAATCTAAACTATGCAAATTGCCAGCAGTCTTTGCCATAGCTTCACGCAGCTGACGTGCTCCTGCAATAGTGGTGAGCCAAGGGTCAAAGCCAATTGTTAGACCTTTGCCATGCTCACTCAACCACTTTGATGGTGGATTTGATATTAAATCTTCATAGTCAAAAACATTATTATCGGTTTGTTGGCGAACCTGTAAACTATAACGCCCATCGGTAAAAATATAGGCTTTATCTTGCAAGACAAGTGCGCTTCCCGCCGATCCGGTGAAACCGGTTAGCCAAGCAAGGCGTTGCGCATGTGGCGGTACATATTCACCTTGATGCTCATCGGCGCGGGGTATGATAAAGCCATTAAGCCCTAAGCGGCTCATTTCTTTACGCAATAGTGCCAGTCTTGGCTTGCCATTGTCAGGATTGGTTGCAACATCAAAGGTCTGAAACATTTTACACCTTGCAAGATTTGGCTTTATCGCTTGGATTAATTACTATTTGATTTATCGTTTTAAATGTAGTGTTACCCAACCATTACGGTGAAATGTTGATTGGTGATAGAGTCCCTGTGCACGATAAGCTGCAAGAACACGGTCGCGTTGGCTATCTAAAATACCCGATAATATGATGGAGCCATTGGGTTTTAACGCCCGTGACATTCGCGGCGCTAGCATCATTAATGGCCGAGCAAGAATATTGGCAACAATCAAGTCAAATGGCGCACGCATCAATAATTCACGATGGTGGAAACCTGCTGCGGTTACCGCATCAATGCGCGATGCAACGCCATTTAATTTAATATTTTCCTTAGCAACCTTGGTCGCAATCGGGTCAATATCACTGGCGACAATCTTTACGGGGTAAAGCTTAGCCATGCCAATGGCTAACACGCCGCTGCCTGTACCAAGGTCAAGAATGTTTTGTGGATGCTCGTTGCGCATCACCATGCCAATCATTTCAAGGCAACCGGCAGTTGTGCCGTGATGGCCGGTACCAAATGCTTGGCCTGCATCAATTTCAATGGAAATATCATTAGCGGCAATTTTTTCTCGGTCATGGCTACCATGCACAAAAAAACGGCCGGCACGTACAGGTTTTAACCCTTCAAGGCTGTGTTGAACCCAATCAATTTCAGGTAAAATTTCAACCGTGATGCTATTTTCATCAATATTTAAAATATTGGCAAAGCGCGTGCGCATATCCTCAAGGTCATCATCTTCACAATAAAGCGAAACCTCGAAAATTTCTTCATCTTCATTAATTTCTGCAATAGAAATTGGTAAGCCATCTTCTTCAAAAGCTGGCTCAAGCTTGGCATAGATTGCCTCGGCATCGAATTTTGTATGGGTTATAAATAGGCGTATCTGTGACAAAATATTAGTTTCCTGCGCTTTTTGCCAATTCTTTTAACCATTCTACAGCAACTTCCTTATCTTGCTGGTAAGGAATAGTGGTGCGAACGCGCCCACCTTTTCTAAGCAAGATAACCGCAGCAGTGTGGTCATAAGTATAATCACCATCATTGCCAGGTACTTTTTCAGCCACAATATTAAAACTCTTTATGGCTGCATGTACCTTTTGCGGATCGCCAGATATGCCAATAATACGATCAGAAAAATTGGAAATATAATCATGCATAACTTGTGGCGTATCACGCTCTGGGTCAACGGTAAAGAACCAAACTTTAATTTTATCCGCATCAGGGCCTAAAGCCTCTAACCATTCGGTAATATCCAAAAGTGTTGTTGGGCAAACATCGGGGCACATCGTATAGCCAAAAAATACGGCTGATGGTTGCGCACGAATATCATCTTGCGTAACGCTCTTACCATTGGAATCGGTAAGGCTAAAATCATCACCAAAGGGTTTTGGTTTGGTAAAATGCGCCCAAGCAAATATTGCCACAAAAAATAGGGCAGTAATTATGGCAAATTTGGTTAGTGCTTTCATTGAATAACCTAGTTATAATTGCGGCAAACCGATGCTTGATTTTAATACTGTAATTTGCTTTTTAACAAATCAATTTAAAAAACGTCATCAATTTATGGATGAAAAGGCTCTGTTTGCCTGTTAGAGTAATTTAAAATAACTATAAGCATGCATTGATTGCTATTCAACCAATTTTAAAAGATAAAAAGTCGCACTATGAAAGATATCGGAAAAGATATAGGGACTGAAACGGCTGATTTACGGTTTCAAGATAAGGCCCCGCGCATTCACTCAACCGCGCGGCTAAAAGGCACAAAACTTGGCCCCTATAGTGAAATTGGCAAGCGTGTGCAGCTCACCGATGTAAATCTTGGTGCTTTTAGCTATTTTGAACGCAATGGCGAGGCGATTTATGCCGATATTGGCAAATTTTGTTCAATCGCAGCCAATGTGCGGATTAATGCCCTTGAACATCCGATGGAGCGATTAAGTACTCACAAATTTAGCTATCGCCCCAATGAATATTTCCGTTTTTTGCCGCTCGATAGCGATTTTCGTGCACGGCGGCAAAATAAAAGAGTGTTAATTGGCCATGATGTGTGGATCGGTCATGGCGCGGTGATTATGCCAGATATCAAAATTGGTCATGGTGCGGTGATTGGTGCCAATGCTGTTGTAACCAAAGATGTTGGGGATTATGAAATTGTGGTTGGAGTACCGGCAAAAAGCATAAAAATGCGTTTTTCAAAGCCCGTAGTTGAAGATTTACTTGCACTTCAATGGTGGGATTGGCCATTGGAAAAGCTTTATGAAGCAATTCCTGATATGCAAAATATGGTTATTGAAGATTTTATCGCAAAATGGCAAGCATAGTATTGTCAAATATTTGCCGTAAATAAAACAAAGTTATGAGTTTTTGATTTTAGAAACATTTTCATTCTAATATTGCCTGAAATATTGCATTTTTGTTGCAAGGTTTTCACAGTGACGTGATAATCTATTTTTACTGTTTCCTTTTTTTAAATTTGTAGCACTCTATGGCCACGATATGCTTATGGCGCATATCACCATTTAGAGCGCATTTCGATCTGATTGTCTCAGATCGGCGCTCTAATGCATTGTTTACATCGCGTTTTTTGTCCGAAAACCGCTTCACACTTTTCGGAAAACGCTCTAATCAAGGAGATTGCATTATGTCCAAGAGAGTTGCAGATATTGTCGTAAAGACACTGGAAGATGCAGGCGTGCGGCGGTGCTATGGTATTGTTGGCGATACCCTAAACTATGTGACAACCGCGATTTCAAAAAGCAAAATTAGCTGGGTGCATATGCGCCATGAAGAAGCTGGGGCTTTTGCCGCTGGTGCTGATGCTTATATTACTGGTGAAATTGCTGCTTGCGCAGGTTCTTGTGGGCCAGGTTCATTGCATTTTATTAACGGTATTTTTGAAGCAAATCGCAATCGCGCACCAATGGTATTGATTGCCAGCCAATTGGCAAGTGGTACTTTAGGTACAGCCTATCCACAGGAGGTGGATTTTCGTGCGCTTTATTCTCATTGCTCGGTATTTTGTGAGCAGGTATTAAATCCAGAAGATGCCCAGCGTATCACTGCGCAAGCCTGCCAAGCAGCTATTGCTAAAAAAGGTGTGGCGGTTATCATTTTACCATCGGATATATCTGAGGCTTTTATTAAAAATGAAACGCAATTTAAAACCTATCGTACCCATCCAGTTATTCGCCCAAGTGATAGCGAACTTTCTGAAGTTGCAAGCCTTTTGGCCAAGGGTAAAAAGGTTGGTATTTTTGTTGGCGCAGGTGTAAAGGGCGCCCATGATGAAGTGATTGCACTTGCCAAAAAATTAAAAAGCCCAATCGGTCATTCAACCCGCGCTAAGGATTTCATCGAATATGATAATCCCTATGATATTGGTATGACAGGTATGTTAGGTGGCAAGCCTTGCTTTACCATGATGGAAGAATGTGACACGCTTTTATTGCTTGGTACAGATTTTGCTTTTAGCCAGTTTTATCCCAATAAGGCAACATTAATCCAGATTGATGAAGATGCATCTCGTCTTGGTCATCGTCATCCTGTCGAGCTTGGTTTGGTAGGCGATATTAAAGCCAGCGTTGAAGCATTATTGCCAATCGTTGCAGAAAAATCCGACGCTAATTTCCTTGACCATTGTTTGAAAATAAATGAGGAGCATAAAAAAGAACAGGAAAAAGAGGTTCAAGAAGCAAAGTCAATTATCCATCCTCAGCGTCTTGTTTCCCTTATTAGCGAACATGCTGATGATGATGCGGTAGCTGTAGCAGATTGCGGAACTGCTATGGTTTGGGTTCTTCGTCATTTTAAAACCAATGGTAAACGGCGCACTTTATCCAGCCTTTTACATGGTTCAATGGCAAATGCTATGCCACAGGCACTAGGCATTAAAAAAGCCTATCCCGATCGCCAAGTCATTTCCATTTCTGGTGATGGTGGTCTTTCAATGCTTATGGGTGAATTATTGACGGCGGTGCAAGAAAAAATCAATGTCAAAATTGTTGTGCTCAATAATGCTTCCCTTAACTTCGTTGAATTGGAGCAAAAGGCTGAATCGCTAGTTAATGAATATACGGATTTAAAAAATCCAGATTTTGCTAAAATGGCAGAAGTTATTGGTTTTGGTGCTTGGCGCGTTGAAAAGCCAGAGCAACTTGAAAATGCCATAAAAGAATTTTTAGCCTATGATGGGCCTGCGCTTCTTGACGTTTTAACTAGTGGCTATGAATTGGTTATGCCACCAGAAGTTAGCGTTAGTGAAGTAAAAAACATGGCGCTTTATGGTGTAAAAGCCGTTTTAAAAGGACGCGTAAAAGAAGTTAAAGATCTACTTGTAGATAATTTTGTTCGCTAATAGTTAAAATAAAAACTCTAGCTTAAAAATAGATTTAAAAACACCTTTTCATTTTATGAAAGGGTGTTTTTTTATGCTTGACTCTCACCTTACGTCATCATTTACAAAAGCTTATGCAGTGAAAAACTACGATTAAAACAAGCTTATGCCAAGATATAATCCAAATCGGTTTCGTTAGTTTATTATTTATCTAAGGACTTTTTATGAAAAAAGTAAAAAGGGATTGTGCGCTTTATAGTGTTAAAAAAATTGGCCAATTATCGGGGGTGTCGGTACGGACATTACATTATTATGATGCCTTTGGCGTGTTAAAGCCTTGCCATGTGGGAGCTAATGGTTATCGGTTCTATTCCCAATATGAATTAGTGCGTTTGCAACAAATTATAATTTATCGACAAATGGATCTCAGCCTTGCAACCATTAAACAGCTTTTAGATGGAAATAACCAAGTTGAACTATTGCAAGGGCAAAAGAAGTTACTGGTTGAAAAAATAGCATCTTTTCAAAAAATGCTTCAATCCGTTCAGGCAACGCTTGAAGCACTAGAAGGAGATAAAGAGTTGAAAATAATAGATTTATATTCTGGTTATATCGAGCCTGATAAACAAGCTCAATATGAAAGCCAATTGATTGAACATTACGGCAAAGAGGCTACAAAAATTATAAAAAATTCTATGCCAGAAAATAACAACGGCGAGATTTTTAATCAAGAAACAATGCAAGAATTACAGTTTATTGAAACTGCGCTTGCAAATAGTTTTATAAATAAACAAAAGCCTGATGCCGCAATTGTTCAAAAACTAATTTCTCAGTATTGGGCGTGGGTCTTAAAACAATGGCGTTGTGAAGCGCCTTATGATGCCTATCTTGCACTGGCCGATAGTTATGAAAATCATCCTGATTTTATTGCTCGTTATGAAGCAATTGCTAGCGGGTTTACAGTGTTTTTAACAACCGCAATCCGCCATTTTGTTCATGCTCAATCAAAGTAGTCTAAAAAGCTTAGCTATCGCTCAAAAATGGTAAAGCGGGTAGGGTGGCTGTCTTTTTCGCCTGCTGCAACATCAAATGTTTCAATAGTTTGCCAATTGGTTAAATCTGGAAGTTCAAAAAACGTGTCGCCATCAATAGTGCTTAATATTTCAGTCAAATAAATGCGGGTGACAAAAGGCATAGCAATTTTAAAAATCTCGCCGCCGCCAATGACAAAAATCTCATTAATATTACTAGCTTTTGCCGCTTCAATTGCAATAGTTTTAGCGTCATCAAAATTGGTGACGCTAGTTGCTCCACTTGCTTTAAAATTTGCATCACGGCTAATAACAATATTTTCCCGCCCCGGTAAGGGCCGGCCAATCGAGTCCCAAGTTTTGCGCCCCATAATGATCGGTTTACCAAGGGTGTGGGTTTTAAAACGCTTTAAATCGGTTGATAGCCGCCAAGGCATATCATTATCAAAACCAATGACACCATTTTGCGCAACTGCTACAATAATACTAATATCCATGATTTAATAACCTTTTAAACCGCAATTGGCGCCTTGATTGTTGGTTGGGCAATATAATCTTCCAACGTAAAATCTTCAAATTGGAAGGCAAATATATCATGGATATTTTTATTGATATGCATTTTTGGCAAAGCGGTTGGCGTGCGGCTTAATTGCTCTTTGGCTTGGTCAAAATGGTTGGAATAAAGATGGGCATCACCAAAACTATGGATAAATTCACCCAGTTGAAGTCCCGTTACCTGAGCGATCATCATGGTAAGCAAAGCATAGGACGCAATATTAAAGGGAACGCCAAGAAAAATATCGGCCGAGCGTTGGTAAAGCTGGCAAGAAAGACGGCCATTTGCGACATAAAATTGAAATAAGCAATGGCAAGGCGGCAAGGCCATTTCATCGACTAGGGCAGGGTTCCAAGCCGAAACAATTAACCGGCGAGAATCTGGATTGGTCTTGATCATATGGATAAGATTGCTAATCTGGTCTATATGGCGGCCATCGGGTGCTGGCCATGAACGCCATTGGTAGCCGTAAACCGGACCAAGATCACCATTTTCATCAGCCCATTCATCCCAAATAGAAACGCGGTTTTCTTTAAGCCACGCAATATTAGTGTCGCCTTTTAAAAACCATAAAAGCTCATAAATTATTGATCTTAAATGCAGCTTTTTGGTTGTAAGAAGAGGAAAGCCCTCATTCAAATCAAAACGCATTTGATAGCCAAAGACTGAGCGTGTACCCGTTCCGGTGCGGTCGGATTTATCCGTGCCAGTATCGATGACATGGGAAAGAAGATCAAGATAAGTCTGCATGAAATCATTTACTCTAATTTATAAGATTGCAAAACTTTATATATTCTCATACGATTCTGCTACCATCAGAATAGCTATCAGCTTAAAAAAAATAGTTGTATCGCATATAAATTATTATAAATTTGTCTTTTAAAATTTGGTGGGTTGAAGAAAAGATAGGAATAATTATGTCGCCATTTGTAAATCAACCGCCATGGCTACTCAAAAAAGGCATGGCTTTTGAGCAAGAGAGCTGCAAAGCAGAATTAGTTGAGTTTATTGGCTGGTTGAATTCTTTACCAATAGATCAGCGGCAAGCTTATGAAAAGCGTTTTTATCCGCCTTTGCCCTTGCGTAATATTTATCAACAAGGCGGCTCAAATCATGATGAGGATTATCTCATTCATAATGACTATAGGATTTTTAATTGGCAAAAATTTCGAAAATTTCATTTGACTGTTAAAACAATTGGTCAAAGTGCTAAAAAACAAAAGTTCTTATTCTTTTGGGGGCATCGCCCAGCCGCCAATGCACTTATAACCAAATCTTGTTTTAGCCAATGGTGGATTGATGAATTTACCATTAATGGTGAAAAATTTTGCTGCATGGAGCAATATATGATGGCGGCAAAAGCGCGGCTATTTGGTGATGAAGACATGCGACTATTGATTATGGCGAACAAAGATCCAAAATCAATTAAGGCTTTGGGGCGTGGTGTCCGTGGATTTGATGAGAGTGTTTGGGATAGGTTCAAATATTCGATTGTGAGCAATGGCAATTATTATAAGTTTTTGCAAAATAGGCCCTTATTGGATTTTATCCTTTCAACAAGCAGTCGTATTTTGGTGGAGGCAAGTCCCTATGATAAGGTTTGGGGTATAGGGCTTCAAGAAAGGGATGAAAATGTCGATAACCCTAAATTTTGGCGTGGTGAGAATTTGCTTGGTTTTGCTTTAACGCAAATACGCGAGGATTTAGCATCTGTTACCCAATAATTACGCTAGTATATACCTAAATTTGAGGACTTCAAAATAATTTTGTCTTTGGTCTTTTCTTTGCCTAAATTTTCTCTTATATAGAGATTGCCTCTATAAGGGGCTATGGTGATAAATGGGCTTTGTAATAAACCTATTGGACCCGGGGGCGGTACCCGGCGCCTCCACCATAAATCGGACAATTGGCATTTTGGTTGTTGTCCGCTTTATGATGGGGGCGAAATAGGATCGACAAGGGCGTAAAGATTGATCTTTCACTCGGCATTGTACCACCGTTATCGGGCTAAAGTAGTAGTTGCAAATGACAATTACGCGGAGGCACGTCTCGCTGCTTAATGCAGTGCGATAGCTTCAAATTAAGTCTTATGCCGTCGCAGGTATAAGCGGGGTTCGGAGGCACCTGGCAACAGAAGCCTTCACTTTCAAATTCTTCATTTTTAATATTAGATATTGTTTATCCATCAATATGCTTGATTTGATATAATTGCTTTTTGCGAGATAATGTCTAAAATGTATTGTCAATGACTTTAAACATGCTGATGGTAAGTAAACCTATTTATAGATGATTTAAAAATCTTCATTTTAATGATGGTTGCAAATTTATCCTTATTATTTGCTATAAACAACCCTTAAAAAGAGCTATAACTTAGTTAACCTCTAAATTTTAATCGGTACTTTTTAGTTGAAAGTTTGATTTTCTTCGGCTAACAAAAACGTGCGTTAAGATAATTTGTCGCTTTAAAAAGATTTTTAATTATGCAATGTTCTGTCTATATACTCGGCAGGAAAAGTTTTGAAAGAAGAGTCGCAAATGGCAACAGATCGTATCCATTATGAAGTGCTTGTGCAGGATGCATTACGCAATGTTATCCGCAGTGTACTGACCGAAGTGGCAAAATCTGGTTTGCCAGGTGAACACCATTTTTTCATTACCTTTTTAACCAATATGCCCGGCGTTGAAATTTCCAAGCGCTTGAAAGAGCGCTATCCCGAACAGATGACAATTGTTTTGCAAAATCAGTTTTGGGATTTAAAGGTCGATGATAAAGAGTTTAGCGTCACTTTATCTTTCGGCGATGTGCCAGAATATATAAAAATTCCTTTTATTGCTGTGCAGGGCTTTTATGATCCTGCGGCTGCATTTGAAGCCTCATTTGATCTTCCTGAATTGGTTATCTCTAGTCTTGATGATGATGAAGAGGAGGTGATGATTGAAAAGGAAGATGGCGTAACTGTTCCAGTTATCACTATTAAAGCACCTGAAAAGCCTGCGACTGAAACATTAGAAAAAGCTGAAAATAATATTGCCAGTGAAAGTAAGGAAAAGGCTTCAGCCGATGTTGTTTCGCTTGATTCTTTTCGTAAGAAATAATTAGTTTTGTGGTCATATAGAGTTTAATTGAGTTTTATCGCAGTTGGACAATTGGTTATGGGTGATATTGTTAATTTACGTCTTTTCAAAAAACAAAAAGAGCGTAAAAGTAAAGAACAATTAGCAGATGAAAACCGCCAAATTCATGGGCGAACGAAAATTGAAAAGAATTTTGATAAGCGTCACCATGAAAAGGCAGATCAATTCTTGGACAATAATCGCTTGCACCATGATGATAGTAAGAATTGAATTTTTATGTGAGGCGTAGATTACGTGAAAACTGCTTATGTTGCCAGATAATAAGAGGGCAGCCCAATCTGCTAGCCATAACCCAATTGATGCAAATTTTGATGAATGTATCAATTGGCAAGATGCGACTTTACGTAAAATATCGATAAACTTAGCTGGCCATTCAACCAGCTTTTCATTGGAAAATCCATTTTTAGATATTTTGAAGAGTGAGGCACGGTTAAGACAGATACCCTTTGCCCAATTGGTGCGCATAATTGATGATCAACGGCCAACCAATATCAACTTGTCATCGGCTTTACGGCTGGTAGCTTTGGCTATTTTAAAAAATCAATCCAATTATACAATAAATTTCTAGCTTTGTTTTAATGAATTTATGATTATAAAAACTTTATTGGTCTATATTATTTTCATTGTTTGCATTATAAGGCATCATTATGTCCTGTTTTACAAAATGGTGACAGCGAAAAAGTGCCGCAATATGATGAATCATTTGGTTGTTTGTTGAGTAGTTATGGAAGATTTTGAAGATAGTACCCGTCCAATTAATCCGCTTAAAGATGCAAGTTCGCTAAATGATTTCAATGTGACTGCTGTTTTAAAGCGCGATGTTTTTTCCGAAACACGGGTTGGCTATTTTACCGGTGATCCTGAAACACGTATTGTACGCCGTATTGTTACCGCTTCGCCATGGTGGTCACGACCTTTGGCATGGATTTTAGCAAAGCGTGAAATTAAGGCATTGCATAATATACGCGGTCTTACTGGTGTACCGCAGCTTATTGCAGTCGATAAGCATGGGCTTTACCGTTCTTGGAGTGAAGGTACACCCTTGCATCTTGCCCGCCCTGACACAAAGCATTTTTATAAAACTGGCCATAAAATATTACGCGATTTGCGCCGCATTGGCGTCACCCATAATGATCTAGCCAAACCGCAAAACTGGTTGATGACGCCAGAGGGTGATGCATCCTTAATTGATTTTCAATTAGCAAGCTTTCATAAGCGGCGCGGTGCGTTTTACCGTTATTTGGCCTATGAAGATTTTCGCCACCTTATCAAGCAAAAGCGCAGCTTTGCACCAGATTTGATGACACCTACCGAGTGGCGCATTTTGCGTAAACGGTCATGGCCTTCAGCCCTTTGGTTGGCAACGGGTAAAAAAGTTTATAATTTTGTGACAAAGGGCCTATTTAACTGGTCTGATGGTGAAGGCACTGGCGATCGCTTGCAATCGCAAGGGCCAGAAATTTGCGCAGTTTTAGCAGATAATCCTGACATTAAAGACGTGGCAATTTCGGTCTATTCATTGCCTGCAAAGGGCGTTGGTCTTTATGTCTTTGCCGAAACTGATAATCTTGACGAAAAGCAAATCCGCAATCTTTTAAAAGGCCAAAAGGTTGAGGCAGTGCAGCCAGTTACAACGTTACCGCGCAGTGAAACTGGCGAAATTCGTGATGATGTATTGCGCTTAATTGCGATGAATGAATTGGGCGAGTTGGATGACATGCTTATTCGTGAGCCGCAATTGCGTGATATTATTCAACCCATTGTAGATGAACGTAAAAACTTCACCGATCGGCGCGTTTATGAATTTGAAAAAGAGCGCAGTGAAGGCTAGATTTTTATTGTCTACCTCAAATATTTTACAAAAAAGCGTTATGAAAGAATGCCGCTTGTGAATAACAGTGGCATGGCACCATTTATTAAGACAAGCCTTTTTATTGTACATTTAATTGCTGACTATTTTCGGTTTTTTTAGAAATAATATAAGCTATGTTGACATATTGTTCACAAAAAACGCACTTATTATTCGTTTGAAATAGGGTATATCCTAATTTTAATAACCACAATTAATCTGTGGCTTTTTAAAATTGCATCTATAGGATATTTTGACCATGTCAAATCACTCGCAAACTAAGCTTTTAGGCTATAGCACTGGCGCTATGATATTGCATTGGCTTATCGCTGCGCTTATTTTACTAAATATTGCGGGTGGTTTCTTAATGGTACGTCTTGGCGGTATTTCAGATAGTACACGCTTTTATGTTTTCCAATGGCATAAAACTCTAGGTCTTTTAGTATTATTTTTAACCCTTGCTCGTATTGCATGGCGGTTGATGAATAAGCCGCCTAAAAAAGGCCCAATGTTAAAAATTGAAGCATTGGCAGCAAGTGCAGTTAGTATTTTTTTCTATGGGCTAATGCTTGCAGTGCCGCTTTTAGGGTGGGTTGTTGTTTCTACAACCACAGTACGCATTCCAACATTCCTATTTTTAAGCCCATCTTTACCTTGGCCAAACCTGCCATTTATGCGGAATGAAGCTTTTTCCCACCTTGCATTAAATGCCCATATGCTGCTTGCCTATGCCTTTGTTCTTTTGTTGTTTTTACATGTTGCAGGTGCAGTAAAGCATTCCCTTATTGACCGTCAAGCGGAGTTTTCACGTATGTTGCCCACCAAGCGTCTTGCGCATTTAAAAGCTAAAGCATTTAGCTGGCCTGTTATGTTGTTGGTTGTTATTGTGCCTGCATTAATTGGCGTTATCATTGCACAACGTCAAACCATTAATCAGTTGGAAAATCAAAGCGCTGCTTCAAGCGCCGCACCAATTGCTAGTCAATCAAATGCTGGTAATTGGGTAATCAATATGGATAAATCAACACTTGGCTATAGTCTTGATTTTTCCGGCACAGCGAAACAAGGTAAGGTTGGCAACTGGCATGCTGATGTAACATTTGCACCCGACCAACTCGAAAACGCCAAGGCCGAAATCGTTCTTGCTGCAAGTTCAATTAGTTATGAAGATTCTTTTGTGTCGGGTAGTATTGCGGATCCTGATGGGCTTGACCCAACGAAATATCCCGAAATTCGTGTTTTACTTGATAAATTTAGTGCCGATGGGGAAAATTTCCTTGGCAAAGGTACAATTACTATTCGTGGTGTGAGCCAGCCAATTGAAGTACCATTTAGTTTCACTAATAATAATGGCATTGCCAAAGTTTCAGGAAGTGCCAAGATTGAACGCCTATTATTTGGAATTGGTGCGCAAAATGATGGTGATGGTTCTTGGCTAGGTAAAGTGATTAATGTTAACTTTTCGCTAGAAGCTGAAGAAAAGAAATAATCTAAAATTAAGAATTAAAAATATGTGCCCCTTATTTTGTGAGGGGCATTTTTTTAAAAATATATGAAAATAAGGCTAATGATAGCTTATTGTCAGATCATAGGCCTTTGGTTCCCAGCGCGTATTATAGGGCTTGTTTAGTAATGAGCAAACAATTTGCCCAAGCGTCATGTCAAGATGGGTCATAGCGGCTTTAGCACCGCTGTCTAAGCGATTGCTGTCTTCTACAAATTGTTTAAATGCATGTTTATGCTTTGCAAGATGATAAACGAGCATGCGCCCCAAATCGTAAGCAAGTTCTGCTTTAGTGGAATGACTATAGGTGTCACCAGACCAAAAATTTTGAATAGTTTGGTGGTCCCAATAGGCTATATGCTTTTCATAAAGTTCAACAAGATATTCAGCCGGTGGCGCGTTTTTTGCAATAACGCGCTCAACATTAACCGCAAGCCCTTCATCAAGCCACAGTGGTAATTCAAGGTGCGCTAAGTGGTAATGGGTCATTTCGTGAATAATGGTTGGTTCAGCTAAAGTTAATTGCGTTTCATTGGTAACAAAATGCGGTAGCACTGATTTTATAAAGACGCCGGCACTTAAAATTGTTTGTCCTTTGCCACTATTATATTTGCCAGTATAGTCGTAATACTGTTCCCCTTCATTGATCATAATTGCTAGTAGATCGCCAAAGGCTGCTGTAAGGCCCGGTAAGGCTTTTAAAACACGCTCTCGCCCACTTTTTAAAAAGTCCATAGTTAGCTTTATGATACGCTCATTTTGACTGGAGAGTAAAAAGACTTCATCGCTTTGATAAAGCTTATAATCAATGCCCAAACTATCGCGCAAATGCAGCAACCAAAAAATTGTCAATTGGCGGTTGAAATCTTGCAGTTCAGCTTGATTAAGCAAATCCTGCATATGAATGATGGATTGCTCTTTAAGTAGAGGATAATTATCCCGAAATGTTAAAATATTTAACGCTTCTGTTTTGATATCTTTATCGAATATGAAGATATTGGGTGCAGATTGATCAATGATTTTTAATGTATTTTTCTGCGTTAAAGCCTTTTTATTAAATAATTTTTTTAAAAAATTCATAAGAGTTCCCGCAATATCAATTGAAATTAATACTAAACAATAAAATGATAGATGTTTATTTACTATTACGCTCATTAAGTTATTTAATTTTTTGTATTGCTGCAAAACAAAAGTCAATTTAAATTTAAAAAATAGCAATTCCAAGTTGCATAATTCCTGAACTATTTTATAGTTAAGATTTGTGATATTTAGGGCTTACACCAAATTCTTTACGAAAGGCCGTGGTAAAACTTGCTGGGCTATCATAGCCAGTAAGATAGGCGGCCTGCGATACTGCAATGCCGCGGGTCTCTAGTAGAATTCGTGCTTTTTCCAGTCGCTCTTTACGAATAAAGTCAAAAATCGTCACATGATAATGGGCTTTAAAAGAGCGCTGCAGGCTTGATATATTCGCCGCCATAGCCTTTGATATTTCGTTCATGGTTAAGCAATCGGTCAAATGTATAAGCAAAAAATCACGGGTCTTTTCTGCCAAGGCTTGGTCGCGCTTGTTGATAGGTTTTATACCATTTTGGCTATTTTTACTGGTAACAAAATGAGTGCACGCTTCATAAATTATATCCATACCAAGGGTATTATTGCGCAAATTCATCAATTCACTATTCACGCATTGAGTTGGCGTAATAATTTGCTCGGCGGCGGCGATAATCCTATTATTAGGCGCAAAAGAAAAATGATTAAGGTGGCCTTGTAAAAAATCTGTAATCAAAGACATATCAGGCGAATTTTTGTCAAAAACAGTTTCAACCCAAGGTAAAGGCGCAGAGATCAAAACTTTTTTTAATGGAATTTGGCTATCATTAAAAAAGCGAATTTGACTAAACTGTGCAATATTTATCATAAAGGTAATTGGTGAATTATTTTTAATATTGCCAGCATCAATGCAAAATAATTGCCCATCGATTTCAAATTTTTGGCTTCCTGTAAAGAAAACCATTATCATGAATTTCGGCCAAATTTCGTGGTAATTTTCGTCCGAACTGCACGATGTAACGCCATTAAGGCTACCTACAAAAATATGCTGTGGCACTTTTTTTACAAAATTCATGAGCTAATGCCGTTATTGAATAATTATTTGCCGCCTGCGAACAATAATATTTGGGTGACGGTGTAAACTTTACGCTTATACTTGATAAAGTCAATCAAGTTTGATCAAGTTTCTGATAAGGTCAGAAAATAGATCGGGGTAAAAGATGAAACAAAATATAAATCGCGTCAAAAATCTTCGGCATATGTCAGCCTTAGTGGTCGCTCTAGCAATAAGCTGTAGTTTTGCGGCAATATCAAAAGCACAAGAAAATTTGGAAAATAATCAAGCGCTTGATACAATTGTTATTAATAACGAAAGCGATGATGGTGTTAAAACCTATGTGGCGCGCCAAAGCACGTCGGCCATGAAGACCGATACGCCGATTAGTAAAACGCCACAAACTATCAACATTGTGACAAATCAACAAATGCAAGATCAAGCGGTGCAATCGGTTGCTGAAGCATTAAGATATTCCCCCGGCGTTTTTGCCGAATATCGTGGCGCATCTAATCTGCGCGATGAAGTTTTTGTGCGCGGTTTTTCATATGTGCCAATTTATCTTGATGGGCTATTATTATCGGGGGATTCTTCCTATGCGCAAATAAATCCATATTTACTTGAAAGAGTGGAGTTAATTTCGGGGCCTAGTTCCGTTTTATACGGGCAAACCAATCCCGGTGGTCTCGTTAATGCTATATCCAAAAAACCAACCGATATGCCTTTACGTGAAATGGAATTATCCATTGGCAATCGCGACGCTTATGGATTGTCGTTTGACCTTAGCGATAAGGTTACTAAGGATAGTCATTTTTCTTATCGCTTAGTTGGCACGGGGTTTACAACAGATTTACAGGAGCAATTTGCCCGAAAAAAAGGCTTTGCAATAGCACCTTCACTTCGCTGGGAACCAAATGCCCAAACGACCTTAACAATCTTATCTGGCTACCAATATGAACCTAAAGCAGGTTTTCGAAACTTTTTAGAAGCTGCCGGTACTGTAAAGCCGATTAATGGCTATGGTTATGTGCCGCGTAATTTTTTTGTATCTGATCCTAGTTTTGAACGTTTTAAAAGGCAGCAAGCATGGGTAGGTAATGAATTTGAACATGAGTTCAATGATATATTTACTGTCCGCCAAAAAATTCGCTACCATGAAATTAAAATGGACCAAAACCTATTGGTTTGGGGTTCATTAATGAATGATCCACAAACAGGATTAAATACACTCATATCAAGGGTCGCCTCGTCTGGCCGCGACGAGTGGAAGCAATTTGCGGGTGATAATCAACTTCAAGCAAAATTCAATACAGGTGATTTTGAGCATATAATTTTGGCTGGCATTGATAGCCGCTATCGTAAGCGCAGTTACGTTTGGCAACGTAATCGCAATGTACCTTCCATCTCATTAACTGACCCAATTTATGGTGACTATGACTTTAATAATATTGATATGCCTTTGAGCAGTTTTGAGCACCTATCAGCACGCCAAACAGGAATTTATTTACAAGACCAAAGCGCCTTTGGACGCCTTAATTTCATGGGTGGTATGCGCTATGACTGGGCTAATACCAATATTGATGATTACTTAAATGACAAAAACTATCGCTATAAAGACAAAGCTTTCACATGGCGTTTAGGCGCACTTTATGCCTTTGACAATGGTATTTCGCCTTATGTTAGTTATTCGACCTCATTTGAACCATCATTGACCACTCCTAAAGCTGGGCAGGCTGCTTTTGATCCTGTCGATGCTAGACAAATTGAGGTTGGAATAAAATATGTGCCAGATAGCTTACCACTAGCCCTGACAGCTGCTTATTATGATTTAACCCAAAAAAATATTGTTCAAGGCTCGTGGAATTCGCAATTAGCTGAAACTCTTTATCAACAAATTGGTAAAGTTCACAATAAGGGTTTTGAATTATCAGCGCGGGGTGAGGTTACGCAAAATTTCGCGCTTATTGGTTCATATTCCTATGTTAAGTCAACTATTGAAGAAACAATTACAGCAAGCGAACTTGACAAAACACCATCACGCATACCGCAGCATCAAGCAAGCCTATGGGCAAATTATGATTTCAATAAAACAAAATTGCAGGGTTTAAAACTTGGCGGTGGATTGCGCTATATTGGTAAAAGCTGGGGAGATAATCAAAACACCTTTGAGGTTGATTCAACTTTACTGGTTGATGCAATGATTTCCTTCGATTTTGGCGAAATAAAACCGGAATTACAAGGGCTGTCTTTGCAAATAAATGGTAAAAATCTTAGCAATAAAAAATATATTGCATCATGCGCCAATAATTTTGCATGCTTTTATGGCGATGGCAGAACAATTACCGCTAGCCTTAAAAAGACATGGTAAATGCTATGATGTTTAAAGCTATTACATTACCTTTGTTATCAGCAATTTTGGTCTTATCCCTACCGGTTTTAGTGCATTGCCAAGACTTGCTTTTGCAAGAATATTTAAAAAAGGGCGAAAGTTGTATTTTAACTTTATCAGCTCAAAATGGTGATTACGTTATTTTAGAAGTTGGAAGCAAACAAGGCCGCTTTGAGCTTAATATTATTGATGATCATCATAATATTTTGCGCCAACTTGCCAGTGCGCAAAGCGGATCTATATCACGGCGCTTTATTTTAGATAAGGCAACTAAGCTTGAACTATCTATTTTAGATGAGGGAGATTTTTCAGCCACGGCACGATTTTTAGCGCCGCAGCCAAAGGCAGTTTTACCAAGTGACAGCGAGACCTATTTAAGTCCTTTAATTAAAAATTTGGCAAAATCTGCCGATGAAAACAACAATGTTTTGCAATTTTGGCAGCAGCAGAAGCATAAAGGAACACCGCTTATTGAAAAAGGGAAAGGCGATAGATTTATTTTGACCTTTCTTTATTATGGTGCCAAAAATAATGTTCGCTTATTCGGTGCCCCCTCTGGCGATCATGAGGATTTATTGCGCCTTGGCCAAAGTGATCTTTGGTATAAAAGTTTTGAAGTGCCAAGCGATACGCGCTTAACCTACCAGCTTGCTGCTGATGTTCCTTATATTGAAAGTGATGCGCGTGAACAACGCATGGCGATTATTGCAACTGCTAAGGCTGATCCTTATAATCTGCGGCACTTTCCTGCACGCGCGATTGATGCCTATAGTCAAGAATCTATCATTGAATTGCCGAGTGCCGAAACCCAACCCTTTATTCATGAACAAGGGGCAAAAAAAGGGAAAATTACCAATTATAATTTTAAAAGCAATATCTTAAAAAATGAACGCATTATTAGTATTTACCAATCGCCCAATGTCGATAAAAATAGTAAGCCATTATTATTATATGTTTTTGATGGTCGTGAATATCAAACCAAAGTAGACCTTCCGCAAATTTTAGATAATATGATTGCACAAAAAGCAATTGCCCCGATCATTGCGGTATTTATAGAAAACCCTGATCGGGAAACGCGAGCAATTGAATTGCCTGCTAACCCAGATTTTGCCGATTTTATGGCTAAAGAATTATCACCTTTTATCCATGAAAAAACTGGCTTTACAATAAAGCCATCTCATACGGTTTTGGCAGGCTCAAGTTATGGCGGGTTGGCGGCTCTGTCGGCAGCGCTACGTTATCCGCAATTATTTGGCAATGTTATAAGCATGTCAGGTTCTTATTGGTGGCATCCAAAGGATGCTCCGCTTAAGGATAATGAATATATAGCGAGCCAAATTTCGAAAAATCCTAAACCTCATATTAAGGTGTTTTTATCCGCGGGCCTATTTGAAGGGGGACATAGCGGAGGCACTGCATCCATACTCGATGCAAACCGCCATTTGCGTCATGTCTTAACGGCAAAAAATATTGAAAATTTTTATCGCGAATATGCAGGCGGGCATGATTATATTGTTTGGCAAGGGGCTATTTCAGATGGGCTTATTGCCTTATTTACCAAATAAAATCATGATGATTTAAGTTTCCAACAAAAGTAGCGGCCAATGGATCATTGACCGCGGCTTGAAATATTGCTTACGAATAAAAATTTTAAACGATATCGGCATCCATAAAGTCATTTTCAATATCACCGCTTACCAATATGCCATGATCGGTGAACATTTCATTTTTACAATTGAACCAGAAAACAAACTCATCAGGTTCATTAATACAAATCTGGGTTATAATGAGTGTTTCGACAAAAGATTTTTGATCGATAATTAACGGTATACTATTGGCTTCATTGCCTTCTTCTTTGGCCAATTCTGCTGCCTGTTGTGCCCATTGATTGGTAAGCTCTAATAATTTGCTACAGGCAAAAATCTTTGCTTCTTCTATCTTTGTGGATTGGGGATCTGCAAGACTATGCAATTTTTCCAAAAATCCACGAGAAGGAATACTTAAACCATAGCCATATTTCCCGTTTGCTCGACAAGTTTCCAAACATTCAAGGCTTTCATCATATTTAAAAGTTCAAAAATATGAGGCAGTAAAATCTCTTTTATCTTCAACATCAAGCATCACTTTTCCCCTTATAAAACTTTAAAACCTCACCCATATAGATATTGCACTTGAAAGCCTGAAAGAGAGGTGTGTCATTATTTATCATCATTCGTCTTGTTCATTTGATTTTTTAAAAATCAAATGCGCTCACTATAAAAAAAGAGTGTTCATTGATCTTATCAAAAAACACTCCTTTAATATTTATGTCAATCTTAGGCTATTTAAGCAAAACTACATGCCTTGCACGCCGCGATTCATCGCAACAATACCTGTGCGGCAAATTTCAATAAGCCCCAATGGGCGCATGATTGAAATAAATTGGTCAATTTTTGATGATTTTCCGGTAATTTCAAAAATAAAATGATCAACGGTGGCATCAACGACTTTGGCATGAAACGCATCGGCAAGGCGCAAGGCCTCAACGCGGTCAACACCTTTGCCAGACACCTTAACAAGGGCAAGCTCGCGCTCGATCGGTGCATCTTGACGCAATTCCTTAGCGCGCTCCTCAAGGTCGATTACGCGGTGAACGGGCACGATGCGTTCTAATTGATGGCGAATTTGGTCAATAACATGCGGTGTTGCGCGTGTTACCACCGTGATGCGCGATAGGTGTTGCTCTTGCTCGGTTTCAGAAACGGTAAGGCTCTCAATATTATAACCACGACCGGAAAATAGGCCGATGACACGCGCAAGAACTCCGGGCTCATTATCAACCAAAACCGCTAATGTGTGCTTTTCCAAGGGATCATTATCAGCCTCGATGAAATAAGCTGAACCGAATTTAAGACTTTGGGTATTCATGGTCTTATTCTTTCTAGCAAATGCTATAAATAGGTTTTGAAAAACAGTGTTGGCGCCAAATTGATCAGCGCCAAGGCTTTTGTGTTTCAATATTAGACGAGTGCGCGTCCTTCGCTATCAATGGCGTTGGCTACAGCTTCATCGGTTGCTTCATCTGGCAAGAGCATATCATTATGCGCGCGCCCTGATGGTATCATCGGGAAACAATTTTCAAGCGCAACCACATTACAATTGAAGATAACCGGACCATCAGTCTCGATCATTTCAATGATTTTATCATCAAGTTCGCTTGGTTTGCTGCATTCAATGCCCTTTGCGCCATAGGCTTCAGCTAGTTTCACAAAATCTGGCATAGCCTCAGTATAGGAGTTGGAAAGGCGGTTGCCATGCAATAATTGCTGCCATTGGCGCACCATGCCCATATAATGATTGTTCAAAATAAATACTTTTACTGCGGCATTATGTTGGATAGCGGTACTTAATTCTTGAATGTTCATCTGGATAGATGCGTCACCTGCAATACACATAACCAAATCATCAGGATGGGCAATTTGCACACCAATTGCCGCAGGAAAACCATAGCCCATGGTGCCAAGCCCACCTGAAGTCATCCAATGCTTTGGCTTGTCAAAACCAAAATATTGCGCTGCCCACATTTGATGTTGACCAACTTCAGTGGTGATATAGGGGGTGCGCTCCTTGGTAAGCTCATAAAGGCGCTCAATCGCATATTGCGGCATGATGACATCGCGGTTTTCGCGATAGGCAAGTGAATTGCGGCGGCGCCATTTGTTAATTTCTTGCCACCATTGTGCGCGTGATTGTGCATCGGGTTTTGGTTGAACTGCGCGATAGCGGCGCATCAAATCTTCCAATACGCGGGCAACATCACCAATGATTGGCACATCAACACGGATATTTTTGTTAATAGATGACGCATCAATATCAATATGGATAATACGGGCATTGGGCGCAAAAGCGTCAACCCGGCCGGTGATACGGTCATCAAAACGCGCACCAATCGCTACCATAACATCACAATCATGCATGGTCATATTCGCTTCGTAAGTGCCATGCATACCAAGCATGCCAAGCCAATTTTTACCAGTTGCCGGATAAGAGCCAAGCCCCATCAAGGTTGACGTGATAGGAAAATCACCAAATTCCACCATTTCGCGCAATAGGCGAATCGCATCGGGCCCAGAATTCACAACGCCGCCGCCTGAATAGATTACAGGCCTCTTTGCTTCTGCAAGAAGCTGAACCGCATATTCAATGGCAGTAGCATCGCCATCAAGCACGGGCTGATAGCTAGTGCGCGGCATAGATGTTGGTGCTGTGTAAATACCTGTTGCAAATTGAATATCTTTTGGCACATCAATAAGTACAGGTCCGGGGGCGGCCAGTGCGGGCAATGTGAAATGCCTCATGGATTGTTTTTGCAAGATCATTTACATTTTTCACCAACCAATTATGCTTGGTGCAAGGACGCGTAATGCCAACGGTATCGGCTTCTTGAAAACCGTCTGTGCCAATTAAAGTTGGCACCTGACCTGAAATACAAACAAGGGGAATAGAATCCATTAAAGCATCTTGTAGTGGTGTGACGGCGTTAGTTGCTCCAGGACCCGATGTTACCAGCATGACACCGACTTTACCTGTTGAGCGCGCATAGCCTTCCGCAGCATGTCCTGCTGCTTGTTCGTGGCGAACCAAAATATGTTGGAATGTTTCCTGCTGGAAAATTTCATCATAAATTGGAAGTACAGCACCGCCCGGATAACCGAAAATATGTTCGACACCTTGATCAATAAGCGCCTGAACTACGATTTCCGCCCCTGACATTTCCTGCCCATCTCTTGTCTTTTTCGGTTTTTGGTCGTTTATCATTGCTGTTACTCGTTTTTTGCTGATATTAAAAATAAAAAAGGCCCCCTTGTGGGAGCCTGGTTTTGCGCATGGGAGGCTTGTGCCGGGTGGTTACACCACCAGCTCCATGCGCATCCACACCACAAGAATAATAAGAAACTTTTTCATGAAAATAACATATTCGCGTAATTTCCATTCGTCAATAACTATTTTTATGTAATTTTATTATTTGAATAAATCTATTTGGTTAAAAATATTTTGTGATTAAGCTGAAGATAAAACAATCATAGGATGAGCATTTTTATTAGTTTTTACACGGATATTTCAGCGAAAAAGCTAGCTACATTGCTCAAATACCAACTACTTTCACCAGTTCGAAGAAAAAGCATTCATATTGTCTTTTTAAGGCCGCATATTTCGTTCATAGTTGTTATGGTTTACAACAAGATGATTGTGCAAAAGACTATGGGCTACCAATAACCACTATCATCAAGGCAAACAACAGATAAGGGGTAATTATAATGTGTAAATATATTATATTTATATGTGTTGCATTGGGGCTAATTGGTTGCTCACGAGCCTATTTCCAACCGCCTCCATCAAATGCAGAATATTATAAAAAACCGGGTTACGATGTACCACAAACGCGTGCTGAATTGGAAAAATGCGGCCAGAATAGGAAGCTATTAGCTCATCCTACACCACTTGCCATAATGGTTAACGAATCGACTAGAGTACGGTTTTGTATGGAAGACAAAGGTTTTATTGAGCCAGATGGTTTTACTGCAGTCAAGGCCTGTTGGCGTTATTATCAGGAAACATTAAAAATAAAATTGCCCGTTTGTATTGCTCGTGGTGTATTTAAATAGATTTGAGTTATCAAAGCTGCAAGGATACAATGCCTCTAAACAGTTAGGTAAATATGCTGTTTGGGGGCATTATGTGCCAATATTAGAAAATGAATTCTGATAATTGGTTCATTTTAAATCATCTAAATATCCCCACATGCAATCTAAACCGTGTTTATAATTATACAGTCTTGTAATACGGTTATGCTCGTCCACATAGGCGCGAAATTCGCAATATGCCATTCCACCTCTTTCATAAACAACTGGTCGCAAGTAATAAAATTTTTCGCCATTGCGATCAGTTTTAAAAGAACCAAACCCCGTTATTTTTTGTAAATTTTCAATAGGTTGTCCGCGCCATTTATCTTGAATTTCAGGCGGAAAAGAAGAACGGAATATTCCACAACCAGCTAAAAGCACTAATATAGAAATGAACCCAATTATATGACGCATAAAATTACTCTCTGTTCATAATATATTTAAATCTTATATAGCAAAATATTTTACATCAAAGGTTTATTTTTAAAAATATTTTACCCTTTTACTAAATAGGTAAGTAAAGCTTTCAAAGTTTGGGGGGTACCATAAGCCATAATTCCTTCATAGGTCTCAAGCTCTATTTTAATTTCTTGATTATCAATACAAAATAGCCATGTCTCAATTTCTTGAGATCCCGCAAGCGCCCAATCATGTTTTACAAGAGTAGCATTTTTATCATGCAAATATCGTTTGATTTTTAATATTAATGCTTTATCGGTTTCACTGCCAAGATTGATTGCATCCATAATTAGCGCTTTAACTACCCATCAGATTTTTTAAAGAAATAAAAGCTTTGTCGCTACTTTCAAAATGCTGCCAATCCTCTTTAAATTGATTGCGAAACCATGTCATTTGGCGTTTGGCATATTGGTAGGTTTCAATTTTTGCCCGTTCAACCGCTTCATTCAATGGGGCTTTGCCACTTAAAAAATTAGAAAACTCACGCACGCCAATAGCCTTCATCGCTGGCATTGAGGGCGCAAGGTCAAGAGCTAAAAGCGCCTTGACTTCGTCCAATGCGCCGAATTTTACCATCTGATCAAGGCGCAGGCTGATGCGGCTTTTATTGCTTTGGCGTTCGGGTGCCAAGACAATTTTAATCGCATTTTCAGCATTGATTAAGGGCTGTGTCTTTTGTGCCTGCCACCAAGTTATAGATTTTTGGGTTGCCTCAACGATTTCTAAAGCCCTTGCAATGCGTTGTCCGTCATTTGGATTAAGGCGCTCTGCGGTTATTGGGTCCTCCCTACTTAAAACTTCATGTAAAGTTGGAGCGCCTTTTTCAAGTAAAGCATTACGCCATTTTTCACGAATATGATTTGGTATTTCTGGCATTTGTGCAACGCCGCCGATTAGCGCGCGAAAATAAAGACCTGTACCACCTACAAAAATGAGCGTTTTGTTGGCGATTTGATTATCGTATAAAAGTTGTTGAACATTTTCTAACCAGTGGCCAGTAGAAAAAAATAGCTTAGGGGAAACATGTCCATAAAGATGATGAGGTGCTTGCGCGAGTTCGCGAGGCGAGGGGCGTGCGGTTAAAAGATTTAAAACATCATAAATCTGCATGGAATCTGTGTTAATGATGACACCATCATAGGCTAAAGCTAGATCAATTGCTAATTGTGACTTGCCGCTGGCTGTCGGACCGGCTATCAAAATAACATTGTTTTTTTGCGTGTTCGCGGAGTTCTGATCCATGCCTAATAGTGAACCTCTTATTGCTACGCTCATTGCCAATCCGGTTGATCCAGTTTTAACACCTGCATTGGCTGAAAAAGCCTCACAAAGTGTTAATGCAAGTGCTATTTATTGGCTTGCTGATAATATTGCTCTTGATATGCCATTAAAGCAAGGCATATCGCAAGAGGAAGCCTATCAAACTTTACTGGAAAGTCTTGATGGGGAGCCAATCGATGTAGTTGTGCAAAAAGTAGAAAAGCGCCGCAAGAAATTGTTACTTGCTGATATGGATTCTACCATGATTGAGCAAGAATGTATTGACGAGCTTGCAGAGGAAGCAGGGCTTCGCGATCATGTTTCCGACATTACAAAACGTGCAATGAATGGTGAGATTGCTTTTGAACCCGCATTACGCGAGCGTGTAGCTTTATTAAAAGGTTTACCGCTTACAATCATTGACAAAGTTATTAATGAGCGCATTAGCCTCATGGCAGGTGGTCGCGAACTCATACAAACAATGCGGGCAAATGGTGCTTATACTGCTTTGGTATCGGGTGGCTTTACGTTGTTTACTTCTGTCATTGGCGAAAAAATCGGCTTTAATGAGCATAATTCTAATGAATTATTGCATGATGGCGAAAATCTCACTGGTATTGTACAAGAACCGATTTTAGGCAAACAAGCAAAACTTGATAAATTATTAGAAATCTGTAACCGCTTGAGTATTACCCCGCTTGAAGCAATGGCAGTCGGTGATGGCGCTAATGATCTTGCTATGTTGCAAGCCGCAGGCTCTGGCGTTGCACTACATGCAAAACCCGTTGTTGCAGAAGCTGCTTCCATGCGAATTGACTATAGCGACCTTACTGCACTTTTATATATTCAAGGTTATCGCAAGGCAGATTTTAAAGGTTAATTATTTTTGAAAAATAGAGCGCGGTAAAATGCGCTCTTACGCTAATTTGGAGTAGTTAAACATTAGCTGCTTTTTTCACCACATAGAGTGTAGAAAATCAATCTCATCAATATTTTGCATTTCGATAAAGATATAGAATAATAGAAAGATAAGATAAATGGAGACAGCTCGCTTGATTATTCGTAATTAGCAGGATGCTGATTTTTTAGCCTTTTATCGCTTAAATAATGATTCAAATGTCATGGTTTTTTTCCCAAAGCGGTTAGATGAGCACGAAGCATTTGAAAAATTTTACCAAATACGCGAAAATAATGAAAAACTAGTTTTTTGATCTATGCCTTAAAAGACAAGGCATTTGGTAGACTTATTGACCTATATGGATTGCAAGAGGTGCACTTAATGTCAATAATACCAGCTGGAAAAATTGAAATATCATGGCCTATTTTGCCTGAATTTCAGCGCCGAGGCTTTGCTTTTGAGGCAGCCCAACATATCATGAATGATGGCTTTCAGCGTCTTGCTGTCGATGAGATTGTTGCTTTTACTGCTGCTGTCAATTTGCCTTCACTTGGGTTAATGCAAAAATTGGGCATGCGTGAATTATTAGAAAAGCACTTTAGTCATCCCAAGGTTCCTGATTGCCATGCCCATTTAAAGCCTCATCGCATTTTTGCGATCCATAAATGATATTGGCTTTGAATTGTCTTAACTTTGAGGAAAATGAAGGATAGATATTGTTGTAATGAGTATATGTGCAGGCAAATAATATTGCCCAACAAAAAGATGCTGGGCAATATTGTTATCGTTTACACACGGATAAACGGTCATCTTAAAAAATATATTTTTGCTTGAAAAATTAATTTTTAACAGATGGTTTGCGTGCAAACATTGTTTCCAATGTCGTTAATACTGGTGTGATCATTGGTGATGCAACTGAGTAATAAATTGTTTGCGCATCACGTCGTGTTGTAACGAGTTTGAGTGCACGCAATTTAGCTAGATGCTGCGAAAGCGCAGACTGACTTAAGTCCACTTTTTCGGCAAGCATTCCAACAGAAAGCTCCGCATCTGATAATTCGCACAATATTTGTAGTCGTTTTTCATTGGCCATTGCCGTCAAAAGGCCGCTGGCCTTATCCGTGTTCAAAACCAAATTTTTAAATGCAAGTTTGTTTGTCATTCAGTTATCCATCAAGCAGAATGTTTCAATGAATGGCTATGCACAAGCATAGACATCCCATCAAGATAACTAGCCCCCAATTCAGATGACTAAAACAAGTGAATTGATAATAAAGGCTTATGTACTAAAAAGCACACCCCACCGCTAGCCAATTTTAATTAATGTTTTTTAAAATAGCCTTTATTATAAGCTATTCCTATTGCCCCGATAAAAAACATTAACTAATCTTATTGATATTTAATTCGTGTATTATTGTCAAATGAAGTTTATCAATTACCGACATCTATTTTATTTTTTTTGCGTAAAAAGGCATTCTTATTTAATAGGTGCTAAAATTTAAACTTAAAATATGGGTTTTTTTCTAAGTATAGTCATAAAATACATTAACGCCGAGAAAGATGCGTGAGGATTTCCCTGTTGGAAACACTACCGATGATTTGACCTTTTTCAACGATTCCAATCTCTCCTGGGCTTCTTGCTAAAGCATTGATAAGCTCGCTAAGAGGGGTTGTCGCTTTAGCCATGGCCGAGACACGAACACGTGCTGTTTCACGGTTGAAGGGAAGCATGATGTCGCGTGCTGTTAAAAATGTCAAAGGGTTAATATGTTGAACAAATTCAGCAACATGACTATCAATTGGTGATAAGACAATTTCCTGTGGAGTGCCATATTGGACAATGCGAGCATCACGCATAATGGCAATGCGGGTGCCAATGCGCATCGCTTCATTTAGGTCGTGGCTGACAAAGATAATCGCTTTATTTAAGCGCTTTTGAATTTCTTTTAACTGGTCTTGCAAGTGAGTGCGAATAAGCGGATCAAGAGCTGAAAATGGCTCGTCCATTAAAAGAATCGGTGCGCCTGTGGAAAAAGCTCGCGCAAGACCAACTCTTTGCTGCATTCCGCCTGAAAGGGCACTAATGGGGTGGTCGGCCCATTCTTCAAGACCGACGAGAGCAAGTTGTTCTTTTACAATTTCTGCGCGGGTGAGTCTTGGAGTTTTAGCTATTTCCAAGCCAAGTCCTACATTTTCTGCAACGCTTCGCCATGGTAGCAAAGCAAATTGTTGAAATACCATAGATACAAGCTTGGTGCGTAAAAACTGTAGTTCACGCTTTTTTAATTTTGCAACATCATAAGCATTATTCTCATCTTCAATAATGACTTGGCCGCGCGCCGGAGCGATAAGCCCGTTTATTGTTCGCAAAAGGGTGGATTTTCCAGAGCCTGAAAGCCCCATTAAAACCAAAATTTCACCTTGCTCAATGGCAAGGTTACAATTGTGAACGCCTAATATGCCTTTGGTTGCTGTTTCAACCTCGCCTCTATTAGCGCCTTCATCGGCTAAAGCTAAAGCTTGCTGTCTATTTTTGCCAAAAACTACTGACACATTGTCGATTATAACGCGGGTCATTTAAATTTACCTTTCAATGCGCTTTTTATGGTCAGCGTGTTTTGCCGGGGCGGAACATGCGGTCAAGGAGAACGGCAATAACTACAATCATTAGGCCTGCTTCAAAGCCAAGGGATAGATTGGCCGTGCTAAGGGCACGGACAACCTTGACGCCAATGCCGCCTCCACCAACAAAAGCTGCAATCACCACCATGGATAATGCCAACATAATTGTTTGGGTCATTGCTGCACGTATTTGTGGTAGAGCTGATGGAAGCTCAACTTTCCATAATAATTGCCAAGGGCTTGCACCAAAGGCACGGCCAGCTTCAAGCAATATATGGGGAGTGGTTCTAATGCCAATCTCAGTAAGACGGATGGGGGCAGGTATAACAAAGATAATTGTTGCAATCATACCTGGTACCATGCCGATACCAAAAAACATTAAAGCCGGTATAAGATAAACCAACGAAGGTATAGTTTGCATCAGATCAAGAATAGGCTGGATAAACCGATAAAAATGCCGGTGGTGGGCCGCATAAATGCCGATTGAGACGCCAATAAACATGCAAATAAGACAAGACCAAAAAACGATTGAAAGTGTTTCCATCGTATCTTGCCAATAACCTTGATTAATAATGAATAGTAAAGCAACAACAACGAGAACAACCACGCTAATACGTTCTTGCATAAACCATCCCAATAAGGCGAAAATCAAAATAAGTGTAGCCTCTGGTGGCCAAAAATCCATATTGACCAATCTTGTAATAATTGTAAGAGCAAGAACAACTGCGCCCAATAATAGGCGAGGTAGCTGCTTTGATAAATTGCGGCTAGTTATAAGGTAAAAAACGAGCGTGATGCCAAAGCCAGCAATAAGAATGGTATTATAAAGGGGGGTAAAAAAACTATCAATAATTGCAAGGGCTATTAAGCCAGTTAAAAGCAAAATTCTATAACGCCAAGTTTTTTCCATTACCCACGCAAAAAGCATTATAAATAAGAGCAGCAATGGCGGAGCCATTAAAAATTCCAATGTCCATTGCAATACTGCATCAAGGCTAGTGCTAAAATAATCAAGAGGAAAGCTAAAGCTATCTTTAAGCCAAGTAAATAGCCACTCGCAATAATCACCTATCTGTATTTTTATAGCAAAAATATTTTGTAGCCATGTGAAAACCATTTCAAAAAAACCAAAAATTGGGTTTTTTTCCGCATTAGAATAGTCCAATGGTATCTCCATTTCTACACATAGGCAATCTCCCGTGAATGTCATAAACTATCCACGGGATTTAACGTAAATTATATCGAGGCTTATATACCGCAAATTTTGTTTTTTAAAACCATAACCAACATAATAGTTAATTGGCGATTAAAACATGCTGATAATGCTTTTATGTTAAGAATATCTCAATAACCTTAAATATACCAATTTTGACTTATTGGTTGCTTTATTTGCTAATGGCGTCTTTTACCAATGGAAGGCTTTCTTTGCCATCAAATGTAGTAACTCCTTCAAGCCATTGGTCGAGAACGTTGGGGTTGTTTTTTAACCAACTTGCTGCCGCGAGTTCTGGCTTTATGTGTTTTTCCAAAATGTCGCCCATAATTTCGTTTTCCATGGCAAGCGAAAATTCTAGATTGTTCAATAATTGGCCAACATTAGGGCATTCATTGGTATAATTCTTGCGAACATTGGTACTAACTGTCGCGCCGCCAAAATCTGGTCCAAAATACTCGTCGCCGCCATTTAAATAGGCAATGTCAAAGCGAGTATTCATTGGATGGGGTTCCCAAGCTAAAAAAATGATCGCTTTCTTTTTAGCAATGTCGCCTTGCACTTTTGATAGCATGGCTTGTTCAGATGATTCAATAATTTTAAATCGGTCAAGCCCATAGGCATGTTTTTCCAACATAGAAATAATAATGCGATTGCCATCATTGCCAGGTTCGATACCGTAAATTGCGTAATTCACGTCTTTGCCAAATCTTGCAATATCTTCAAAGCTTTTTAAGCCGGCATCGTAAGCATATTGTGGTACTGCAAGGGTGTATTTTGCACCAGTTAGGTTCACCCTTACGGTTTCCACGCTACCTTTATCAGCATAAGGCTTTAAATCTGCCGCCATTGATGGAGACCAATAGCCCAAGAATACATCGATATCACCGCGTGAGAGTGCTGCATAAGTTATAGGAACAGACAAAAATGTTGTTTTGGTTTCATAGCCAAGTTTTTGTAAAATATGTGATGTTACCGCCGTTGTCGCAGAAATATCGGTCCAGCCTGGTTCAGCAAAGCGAACAGTCTTACAGGCTTGCGGATCATTGGCAAGAGCGGATGAAATCAATGCAGGCGTGGTTAAGCAGCAAGTGAGTGCAATGCCAAATATTTTAAGTAAATTCATGGGCTGGGAGTTCCTGTTTTGTGAATTTTAGCAAGCTTTACAAGTTTCGGATGGTAAAAGAATTACAAACGAAAAAGACTTTATCACGAAAAGCTTTCTATTCCTATCTATGAAAATAGCTATGATTAATTCAATTTATCGCGGCTATTGCGAGATTATCCAGTCTTTCACCTTTTCAATAATACGTCTTTTGGTACTATGTTTAAGGTAAACAATATAAAAAGCTTTTTCCATCAGTAATTGATGGTTAAATGCAAGAGCCAGCCGGCCGGCATCTAAATCTTGTTTTATAAAGCCAAAGCTAGTTAACACAATTCCTTGTCCAGCAAGGGCCGCGTCTATCGCAAGCGATGTTTGGTTAAAATGCAAATTACGCCTTATATTCGGGCGCGGTGCATCAAAAAACGTATCAATAAATTGTGGCCATGCGTCATGAATGTCATGCAATAATTGATATTGCACAAAGTTATCCTTCACTTGAGGATCGCCAATCTTAGTCAATAAAATTGGGCTCGCCGCTGCAACCAAACTATGATCGAGAAATTTTACCGCATTTAATTCTTTGCTAAAAGGCGGCGCACTATAACGTAAAGCAATATCTACATTATCCGTTGCAAGATTGGATAATCTATCGGTTGCAAGAATAATAAGGTCGATATCAGGATGGGCTTTTGTAAAATCTGGTAGGCGCGGCAATAGCCATTTAGATGCAAATGTCGGGGTGACGCTTAATGTTAGCTGCATAGGCTGTGGTTTTATATTTTCAGTTGCTTCGCTAATTTGCGAAAAAATAGCATGCATTTTTTCGGCATAAATTGTGCCGGCACTTGTTAGTGCAAGCCCGCGCGGCAAGCGATCAAATAGATGAATACCGATTTCTTTTTCAAGCGCACGCACTTTTTGGGCAACTGCACCTTGAGTTACCGATAATTCTTCAGCCGCGAGCCGAAAATTGAGATGACGCGCCGATACTTCAAAGGCACGAAGACCGTTAAGTGAGGGAATTTTCATGCTGTCCAATAGAAAATCTACAGTCGATAAGAGTTAATATGATTTGTTAGGCTTTGTTTATCGAGTTAATAAACTGAGATAAAACGATTTTTATCAAAAGGATAATAATATGACAATAGAAAATATACTTCGTTTATTGTTTAGTCAGATTGATATGAAGCGCAATTTATTGCCATTGCTTTTAACAGCCAATTGGGCAGGTTTGCTATTTTCGATGATGCTGGGTTGCCAAAGGCGGTAGGATAATGAGAAAGCAAGCTCTTTTAGCCTTTGTGTTTATAGCGATTATTTGGGGAACGAATTTTATTTTTGTCAAATGGTCGGCTGAATATCTTAATTCGCAACAAATTGTTTTCATGCGCTGCGTTTTTGGATTTATTCCCGTTTTTATATTTGCACTTATAACCCGTTCAATAAAACTGCATCATATTTTTTATCTTCATCATTTTCTTGTTATGTCGTTTTTGGCAACAAGTCTTTATTACTATGCTTATGCGGCAGGTACTGCGCTTTTACCCTCAAGTATGGCAGGGTTGTTAAGTGGGGCGATTCCCATTTTTACCTTTATTTGTGCCTTTTTGTTTTTAAAGGCAGAAAAAATCACCGCTTTAAAATGCTTAGGGGTATTTTTCGGCTTTATTGGCGTTGTTCTTATTGCCCAGCCTTGGTCGTTAAAAGGAGAGGTTGATTTGAAAGGCGTTTTTTTGATGGTTTTAGGTTCGCTTAGTGTTGGCGTATCATTTGTCTATGCTAAGAAATATTTAAGTCCGCTTAACTTGCCTGCGAGTGCTTTAACCACCTATCAAATTGGGCTTGCATCAATATTTTTATATTTTATTACCGATATGAATAATATTGGTATTGTTTGGGCATACCCTAAAGTGTGGTTGTCGCTTGTCTTGGGTTTGGGGTTACTGGGAACGGGCTTTGCTTATATTTCCTATTATTATATAGTTGCAAAGCTCGGCGCGGTTGCGGCTGCAAGTGTTACCTATTTTCCGCCTATCATTGCGCTTTTTATTGGTGTGTTTCTGGCTGGGGAAAAAATAAGTATTTTAGCCTATTTTGCCTTGGTATTTATTCTACTTGGTGTTGCATTGTTACAATTTAAACCAAAAAATATGGGTGGATCTAATATTTAGCCCACTGTTTTATCATAGAATGGTTATAAATTAAAAGTTAGCTATTGACCATTGTTATTTATAGAAAGTATTCTTTTCATTATTCAAAGCCAAAACATAGTGCTGTTTTTTTAAAAGCATTTAATTATAGTTTTCACTATGTTTGATAGCCTTTTAATAATGTTACGCAATTATAGATAATCGCGATTTTAAGGATCTTCCAAAATGACCAAGTGGGTTTACAATTTTGGTAATAGCAAGGCAGAAGGTTCCGTTCGTCAGCGCGATCTTCTTGGTGGTAAAGGTGCAAACCTTGCTGAAATGAGCAATCTTGGTTTGCCTGTACCGCCTGGCTTTACTATTACAACTGAGGTTTGCACTTGGTATTATAGCAATAATCGCGGTTATCCAACTGGGTTGATGGCTGATGTAGATAAGGCTTTAGCAGAAATTGGCGCTTTAACTGGCCGATTATTTGGTGACCGTGAAAATCCGCTATTATTATCGGTGCGCTCTGGTGCACGCGCTTCCATGCCCGGTATGATGGACACAGTTTTAAACCTTGGTCTTAATGATGAAACCGTAAAAGCACTTGCCAAGCATGCAAGTGAGCGATTTGCTTATGATAGCTATCGTCGCTTTATCCAAATGTATTCTAATGTTGTTCTTGATATTGACCATTCGGTTTTTGAAGAATTGTTGGATCATGCCAAAGCGGCCCATAATTATGAAGCCGATACGCAAATGACAGCAGCTGACTGGCAAGCTTTGATCGAACTTTATAAGGATGCTGTTGAAGAAGAATTGGGTGAACCTTTTCCGCAAGACCCGCAAAAGCAATTATGGGGTGCAATTGGCGCGGTGTTTTCTAGTTGGATGACTGCGCGGGCGATTATTTATCGTAAGCTTCATTCTATACCAGAAGATTGGGGTACAGCGGTTAATGTGCAAGCCATGGTATTTGGCAATATGGGGGATGATTCTGCAACAGGTGTTGCTTTTACAAGAAATCCATCAACTGGCGCTAATGAGCTTTATGGTGAGTTTTTGGTGAATGCGCAGGGTGAGGATGTTGTAGCTGGTATTCGAACGCCGCAAAATATTACCGAAGCTGCTCGCATTGCTGCGGGGTCAGATAAGCCATCGCTTGAAAAACTAATGCCTGAGGCTTTTGCCCATTTTACTGATATTGCCCATAAGCTTGAAGCTCATTATCATGACATGCAAGATCTTGAATTTACAATTGAAAAAGGTAAGTTATGGATGTTGCAAACCCGTAGCGGTAAGCGTACAGCAAATGCTGCTTTAAAAATTGCGGCTGAAATGGCCCAAGAGGGGCTGATTACTTGCCAAGAAGCGGTATTGCGGATAGAGCCGGCATCCCTTGACCAATTATTGCATCCTGCGATTGATCCAAAGGCCGAGCGTAAAATTTTAGCCTCTGGCCTACCTGCTTCCCCCGGAGCTGCAGTTGGTGAAATTGTTTTTTCATCAGAAGACGCAGAAGCTGCCGCTGCTGAGGGGCGTAAAGTTATATTAGTGCGCATTGAAACAAGTCCTGAAGATATTCATGGTATGAATGCCGCTGAAGCTATTTTAACCACCCGCGGTGGTATGACTAGCCATGCGGCGGTGGTTGCACGCGGTATGGGTAAACCATGTGTTTGCGGTGTTGGTAGTATTAAGGTTGATTATCATAATAATAAAATGGTTGCTGGTGGTGTTGAACTTAAAAAAGGTGACATTATTACTATTGATGGCGGTAGCGGGCAAATTTTGCTTGGCCGCGTTGCCATGCTACAACCTGAATTATCGGGTGATTTTGCGCTTATCATGCAATGGGCTGATGAAGCGCGCCGGATGAAAGTGCGCGCTAATGCCGAAACACCTAATGATGCGCGTGCTGCACGTTCTTTTGGTGCGGAAGGTATCGGCCTTTGCCGTACTGAGCATATGTTTTTTTCCGGCGAACGGATCGTTGCGGTGCGTGAAATGATCCTTGCAGATAATGAAAATGGCAGGAAGGCAGCTCTTGCCAAATTGCTACCAATGCAGCGTTCAGATTTTGTTGAATTGTTTGAAATTATGGCAGGGCTTCCTGTTACTATTCGCTTACTTGATCCGCCATTGCATGAGTTTTTGCCCAAAACGGCAGAGGAAATTGCTGAGGTTGCAAGTGTTATGGGAGTTGATGAAAAGCATTTAAGCGAGCGTGCCAATGCGTTACATGAATTTAATCCCATGCTCGGGCTTAGAGGCTGCCGTCTTGCAATTACTTATCCCGAAATTGCCCAAATGCAGGCAAGAGCGATTTTTGAAGCTGCAATTATTGCGGCTAAAAACACCAATAGTGCGGTAATGCCTGAAATTATGGTGCCTTTGGTGGGCTTGAAGAGCGAATTAGATTTTGTGAAAGCGCAAATTGACAATGTCGCCAAAGCGGTGATGAGTGAGCAGAAAATGCAGCTTTCCTATATGGTCGGTACTATGATTGAGCTACCGCGTGCGGCAATACGGGCTAGTGATATTGCGCAAAGTGCAGAGTTCTTTTCCTTTGGTACCAATGATTTAACCCAAACAACCTTTGGTATTTCGCGCGATGATGCTGGGCCCTTCCTTAATACCTATTTGCAAAAAGGCTTGCTAGAACAAGATCCATTCATCACCATTGATATTGATGGCGTTGGCGAACTGGTAGCGATTGCAGCAGAACGCGGTCGAAAAGCACGGGCCAATATCAAGCTTGGAATTTGCGGCGAACATGGGGGGGATCCCGCATCAATTGCATTTTGCGAAAAGCAAAGGCTTGATTATGTTTCATGCTCGCCTTTTCGTGTACCAATAGCGCGATTAGCTGCGGCACAAGCTGCATTAAAAGGTAAGACCCATAAAATATATTAAATAAGTTGACTTTTAGCTTAATTACGCTTCACCTGTGCGAGACTCTGACCTTAAGGGTTTGCCTTAAAACAAGTGAAGCGTTTTTGGATTGCGCATTGATTAAAATGATAAAAAAAGCTTTTAATAAATTTATATGTACAGCTGTGGTTTTAATGACCAGTACAATCCTAATTGCGCCAAGCTGGGCAGTAGAAAAAACATCTTCAATTGAGCCATATCTTGCAATTAAAAAGGATATTGTTCCACCACGCATTGCACTTACTTTTGATTTATGTATGGGGAAGACGGATCGGCGTATTTTTGATGTTTTGATTGCTGAAAAAATTCCTGCAACATTATTTGTAACTGCGCGCTGGCTGGTTAAAAATCCAGATGTTATTGCACAAATAAAGGCTCATCCCGAATTATTTGAAATTGGCAATCATGGACAAAATCATATTCCAGCCATTGATGAGCCCGGAACTATTTATGGGTTAAAGACGGCAGGCAGTTTACGTGCTGTTTGCGAAGAAATAGAAGGTGGAGCGCAAGCCATTGAAAAATCGGGTTTGATGTCACAGTTTAAGCCGTTTTATCGGGGAGCTGCAGCACGCTATACAACAAGATCGCTAAAGTTAATTGAAGATCTAGGGTTTCATGTTGCAGGTTTTTCAATCAATGGTGACCAAGGCGCATCGCTTTCAGCGAGTATGGTTTTAAGGCGGCTAAAAACGGCAAAGGATGGCGATGTTACTATTGCCCATATGAATCAACCAACGCGCGCTTCAGGGGCAGGCGTTGCCGAAGCTTTGCAAGATTTAAAAAAGCAAGGCATGCATTTTGTAACGCTTTCGCAAGGACTTGGAGTTAATCAAGGTGCACCAACACTACAATCTTGTGCCGAGTTTTTTAAGGGTACTCAATAAATATGCGTAAAAAATTTCAAAGAATGCCGTCTAAGGCAGCAAGATGGTCACCGCGCTTTGGTTGGCTGGCACTTGTTTTGCTAATCTTGGCTGCCATATGCCATCGCTTTGGTGTGCTTGCCAGTGACTATTTTTTTGTTATGGTTGGGTGTGTAGCATTTTTAGGGTTAGTTGCATTTATTTTGGCACTGAAGGGCTTTTTAGACCTTTGGCAAAGGGCTGATAAAGGCGGCGGTAAATCGATTAAAGGATTGATTTTGGCCTTTTTAGCCTTGTTGCCGATTATTGCTGCAGCTGTTGCTTATTTTGTCTTTCCACCCTTTTACGATATTGCCACCGACAGTGAAACACCGCCGCATTTTATTGCTAATAACCGACCAAGCGATGCTTTGCCTGTGCAACAATCCCTTTATTATCAGGCTAATGAGCAGCTTGCCATGTGGCCAGAGCTTAGCGGTAGGCGGTATGACGGATCGCCTGATAAGATTTTACCTGCGGTGTTAAGCGTGATAGATGATTTGGGTTGGAAGCATGTTAGCCAAGCGGGAGAGGTTGGCAAAGATAATATGCTATTAGTTGAGGCAACCGCCAAAACACCAGTATTGGGTTTTGTGTCTGATATCATAATTCGTCTTAATGATGAAGGTGATACAACCTTTGTTGATATGCGAGCAACATCACGCTATTTAAGCCATGATCTTGGCATTGATGCACGTTTCATTTTAAACTTTATGGAAGCACTTGATGTTAAAGTTCTATTGACGCCAAGCGATCAACGAGAAGAGTAACTGCTATTAATTAGCGGCGATGTCTCACAATGGATAAGATTGCGCTGATGTAAATCAATAAGATGCGCCCAAACGGAAAGAGCGGCTGCATTTTTTAATCTTGGGTCCAGCTTTTGATAAATTGATGCAACAATTTCTGTAACCGTTGTATCGCCTTGTTGCAGCCGCTTAAGAATTGCGTTTTCTCGTAATTTTCGGTGGCTACGAAAGCCACGTATCAATTGTTGAGGGTTTGTAACTACGCCGCCATGGCCGGGCAGATAATAGCTATCGCTGCGACCCATTAATTTTTCAAGTGACGCCATATAGTCTTGCATAACCCCGTCTGGGGGAATGATGACGGTGGTTGCCCATGCCATGACGTGATCACCAGAAAATAACATATCGCAACCCATGAGTGCAAAAGCGATATGATCGCTAGCATGGCCGGGCGTGGCAATGCTTTGCAATGTTATTTCACTATTGCTGATTACCATGCCGTCACTAAGGGAAATATCAAACTCTATATCGCTGCTCGTTGCTTCGCCGCTTTGTTTGCCTTGGTTAGGCTGATCTTTTTTAGGTGTAAGAGGTGCTTTGCCAATGGGGGCTGAAAAATATTGGCTTACTCGATAGGCAAGGTCACTATGATCCGCATGGCTATGGGTGAGTATAATATGGCTGACATGACGACCATTAACCGTTTTGATTAAATTTTCGAAATGTTGGTCATTATTTGGTCCCGGATCTAGAATCATTAAATCTTTTTGGCCGATTATATATGTATTGGTGCCATGAAATGTGTAGGGGCTCGGATTTCTTGCGGTAAGTAATTGTATATTATTGGTGATTTTTACTGCCTTATCGTAATTTGGAAAAAATTCCTTATCGAAATCGATGCTCATTTGGTCACATTCATTGGCTTGATCTTAGGTTGTTAATAAAAATATTGTAAAGATTGCACAAAATTATGCAATGAATAAAATAGGTTAGCAGAGAAAATAAAAAAATATCAAAAAATATGCATTTTTTTTAATAATAGATATTGCACATATGAAATCAAGCAGCTATAAGACGCGCCAAGGACATGATAGAGTGTCCTTTAAAAATGATGTTGGGGTATAGCCAAGCGGTAAGGCACTGGTTTTTGGTACCGGCACCCCTGGTTCGAATCCAGGTACCCCAGCCATTTTTAAGCTTAAAGCTAAAAATGATCTTCCATAAAAAATAGTTAAATTCTTTTATATTTGCAACTGGTTTATTGTTGCAATTGTTAATTTATCGCGGTGTTGGCTTTATTTTTGATGCCCTTGCAGAGTAATTAAATTTTTCTAGACCTTAGTTTATGAGCCTTAAAATAATAATAATTTTTAAGATTTGTTCTTAAGCGCAAATTTTTTGATTCTCACAATGAGCTTCTCCCGCCATTTTATTGCATTAAACTTATGCTGACATTATTTAAATCAAATAATCAAAAGCTGTTTAATATTTTAGGCTCTTGTCTAGCTAAGTGATAATTATTCAATTTAAGGCTATGATAAAACGTAAAAAATAAGATATAATATCAAGTATGATAACCTTTTAAAGGCGATTTTAATGATTTGCATTTCATTAAAATCGCCTTGATCACTTTAAAAGTCATATTTAATTTTTATGCCGCCGCTACCGCCGCGTCGTTCCCCAATAAAGCCCTGACCAACAAATTCAATGATAAAGTCTTTATTGTGATGTAATGGCTGCCAGTTAAGTCCTAATTCGAAAATACCGGTACCACCTTTAAGGCTTGGCCTATCTAGCTGCAACTTATAGGCTGTGGCTGCAATGTCTCCCTTAAATTCATATTCATAGGCCGCACCGACAAATGGCTGGAATTGTTGGCTGTAGTGATAATTGTAGCGGCCGCCAACGCGTAAGCGAGAAGATTCTGCCGTTTTAAAATTTAAACCATCTTTGCCAATTTTTACGTCTTCGCCTTTAAGCCTTGACCAGCTATAACGACCATAAATATCAAGACTATTTTTTTCATCAAAGTTAAAAACATAGCCCGTTGCAATATGAGCGCTTTGATAGTTAGAACGGCTGTTATAAGTGCCGCGATAGCCTTCACCATCGAAAATATCATTTGTATCAAAATCGTATTTTATGGTGCCGGCGCGCCATGAACCTTCCATATAAAGCCCATCAGCAGCATTGATATCAAGCTTTGCCACGCGGTTTAAGCCAGTATTGGCAAAATCTATGCGAAATAAAACACCACCACCATTATAATTGATATTTCCATCACCATGAACCGCATTATAATTGCTAAAATAGTTATAGCTATCATAGCTTGCTTTGCCATATTCATAAAAGCCGCCAATGGTGAGTAGACTAGTATTTTTAAACTCATATCCCGTTGCTAGACCTATGGCTGCATTAACACCGTCAATATCGACATGGGAACCTGTTTTGTATCGGCTGGAACCACCATTGATAATTGCAAACGGTATGAGGCTGGTTGGGCGCCCGCTTTCAGCTGCTTGGCGAATAGCAGAGCGTGCCGCGCGTATACCATAATCAGCAATAAGATCACTGCCTTGGTTTAAAAATGCCATTGCTGCAATGCGGCCTTCCGAAAAAGCCTTAGTGCGCGGATTAATGTGCCCTGCGGGTTTGGGTAAGGTAACTTCAGGCTCTGTGGTCTCTTCTGTGGTGCTAGAGCCGCCAGTGTCTGTACCTCCGGTATTGGTTCCGCTGGTATCTGTGCCACCAGTGTCAGTACCTCCAGTATCGGTCCCACCAGTATCTGTGCCGCCAGTGTCAGTACCTCCGGTATCGGTTCCACCAGTATCTGTGCCGCCCGTGTCAGTACCTCCGGTATCGGTTCCACCAGTATCTGTGCCGCCAGTGTCAGTGCCTCCGGTATCTGTGCCGCCAGTGTCAGTACCTCCAGTATCGGTTCCGCCAGTGTCTGTACCGCCACTATCTGAATTTTCATCTTTAATTCTTAAGACAAACTTATTATTTTCATCGACTGTTACTTCGACATCATAAATAAGAAAGAGCCCTTGTTCTATTTGAGTGGGAACCGAGGATGGCGTTCCTGTCGCATTGCTGATCAATGTAACTTCATCACCAACATTAAGGCGATTACCATCATTTTCCATAGCAATGGTGTGATTGGTCCCATTAAGATCAACATTATTCCGGCTTGTAATATTGATAATGGTGTCGTTATTGACGACATTTTTGGGTAAAATCCAGTTATAATTCTCAATATTATAAATGCCCCAAACACTGCCACGATAGCCATTAAGATTTAATGTGTTACCCGTAAAAAAATCAGAGCTTGTATTTGAGCGATTACCAAAGCCACCGAAAATTCGGCCTGTAATGTTAAGATTTTCACCATTAAGTGTTATTGTATTATTTGTTGCATTGCCTGAAAAGCCGCTCATAGCATTGCTATAACCACCATAAACATCGCCTTTAATATTAACTTTTCCAGATAATTCAACATTGTTATTGGTAATATTGCTGCCCGTTGTCGTTGTAGGGGTGCTAGAATTGAGGCTAGTTGTCCCCATGCCACCGTAAACGCTCCCGGTTATCGCCGTATCACCAGATATAGAAACTTTGTTACTTGCTACCTGTGTTGATGTTCCATTATAGGCATAGCTGTATGAATTACCCCCATAAACAGATCCTGAAATTGTATTCTGACCGCTAATCAAAACTTCATTATTGGTGACTTGTCCAGCAATAGTACCATAGCTACGGCCACCCACGACATCAGCTGAAATAACCGCATTGGTCCCATTAAGGGTTACCGTGTTGTTGGTTGAGTCGCCTCCTAATCCACGTGTGGCTTCGGTATATCCCCCATAAACGCTCTTATTGAGTTGTGCATTGCCGGTTATCGTAACGATGTTATTATTTGTATTGCCCGATGCGCCAGCTGTATTTTGGCTAAACCCACCATAAACAAAGCTTGTAATAACTGCATTATCCGAAATAGTTACTTTATTGTTTAGGGCATTGTTAGCTATGCCATTTTGCGTAGTATTCCCACCACCTGCAACAATACCACTAATTTTTGCATTACCCGAGATTGTTACTTCATTACTTGAGGTCTCACCAGTGGAGACATAAAAAGTTGAGCTATAGCCACCATATACATCACCGCCAATTATCGCGGAGTGAGATATAATAACCTTATTTTCATTGGCAAATCCAGCATTTCTTCCAAATGTATACCCACCATAAACGCCTCGGCTTATTTGCGCGTTGTCGCTTATAGTAACAATATTGCCAGTTGCATTGCCGCTATTGCCAGTCCTTAAATAGCTATAACCACCATAAACTGACCCTGCTTTAGCGCTACCAAATATAGTGACATTATTATTGGTAACATCATTGCCAGTACCCGATGTTAAATAGCTAATACCGCCATAAATATAACCGGGTGTTTCATAGCTGCCATCGGTGGTTAAATCATTTACAGATATTGTGTTGCCAATAAGATTGGTGGTCGTGCCGTTGCCTGAAAATAGGCTGCGCCCTAAATTACCACCTGTCGGATCTGTTCGTAATATTGATTTGTCAGTGCCATCATAAATCACATCCTCTGCATAGCTTGAGGATAGTATGGTAGTACTTAAAAAAAACGAAGTTAGTCCGAAAATTAGTAATTTGGTAATTGGCGTATTAATCAACCATGGTTGATTTTTAAAGACATGTTTCGACATTAAAGGAGACCCAACCGCAGATTCCAGCTTGTACATCGCTTGAACCTATTATATTTTTATATTTATATTTAATTACATAGTTATTATTTAAATTAGTCAATATTTTGACGGCTATTCAATAAATAATAAAAGTAACAGGTACTAAACTATTCATATAAAAGCCATATTTTGTTCCGAAAAAACACAACATGAGAATATGAGAAATTTATAAAGTTAAATTATTATAAACTAATATTCGAATTAAATAAATAAAAAATTAAATTGAATGGTAATTGGGGAGATAAGTTTAAGCGATTTCAAACCAATCAAGAAATTGGTTTTCTATTTTAAAAATAGGAATTGATATATTCTGCAAACAACGAGTATTAGGCCGAGTACACCATTAAAATCCTTTTTAGCCAATAATTAAATATTTAAGAAAATTATATCTTTTTTATATAATCCTAAAAGCTTAAAGTCTTAATTAGATAGATTTCATTCACACCGGCAGAAACACATTAACTGCCGCGTGGTTTAGCCCGTGTTGTTGGCACAGCTTCGGCTGGGTTTTCAGGCCATAAATGCTTTGGGTAGCGCCCACGCATGTCACTGCGTACATCTTTCCATGATCCAGCCCAAAAGCTTGGTAAATCACGCGTAATTTGGATAGGGCGATGCGCTGGTGATAAGAGTTCAATAATAAGGGGAATCTTATTCCCCGCAATTGTTGGATGGGTGATTAAGCCATATAGTTCTTGTACGCGCAATGAAATAGTTGGTTCTTCGCCCTCATAATCAATTGCAATTTTTGAGCCAGTCGGCGCGGTAAAATGGGTGGGTGCAAGGGCGTTAAAATCGCGTTGCAAATGATACGGGATCAAAGAATATAAGCCGTCGCTTAGCATTTTACTGGTTATTGCGCTAAGCTCTGCCTTGCCATTTAAAAATGGTAAAAGCCATTCATCTAATTGCTGAAGCAATGCGTCATCATTTACATCGGGCCACGGCTCGCCCAATCCTTTAAATAGCCAAAATAGTCTTTGCCGCATTTGCTTGGCATCTTTACTCCAAGCTAAAAGGCTAAGACCTTTTTGTTGTATTATTTCAAGCCATTTTTGGTTGGCAATATCGCCTTTAGGGCTGGGTAGATTCTTTTCACTTAGAGAAATAGCGCCAAGATTTTCGCGCGCTAATGCACGAAGAGTGCGGCTTTGCTCATCAAAACAAACCAGTGTTTCTTGGCTTATTGAGCTGCCCTGTTGGGCATAAAGGCTATCTTCACTAAGGTTTGCCGCCGCTAATATGCGTGTGCGCTCAGCGCTACCAGTCAAGTCGGCGATAACTAAAAATGCACTATTGGCTAAAGGTTCAACAGCATCCATATAGGCTCCGCGCCCATTGCACAGCAAAAATTGTCCTTTTTTACCGCGTGCTTTGGCGATTCTATCCGGCCACGCGTCCATCAAAAACTCGCTTGCTAGTATAATATCGCTATTGTTTGGCAATTTTTGCTTTTTTGTTGATAATTGAGCTGCTTCATCGGCAAGGGATTTTGCAAGTCGCTTCACATCTTGGGCGCGCTTTGATCGATCACGTTGGAAAAAACGCAGTCTTTCATCAATATCAATGTTGTTGCCGTCAAGTCCCCGTTCTACAAGCAATAGTGCAAGTTCTGCCGCCGCTTGAGCTTGCCCTCTTTTTGCGGCTTTTAATACCATATGCGAATAGCGTACAGGCAAACTCAAGGCACGCATGGCTTGCCCCATTAGGGTTAGTCTGCCATTTTCATCAATTGCATCTAATTTAATAAGTAAGTCGCGTGCTTCTTTTATCGATGGCAGGGGAGGCGGATTTAAAAAACGCAAGTTGGCGGGATCTTGTACACCAAAGGCTAAGCAATCCAAAACAAGGTTGGATAAATCAGCATTTAGAATTTCAGGTGTTGCAAAGGCAGGAAGAGCTGCATTTTGCCCTTGTAGCCAAAGGCGAATAGCAATGCCTGTCTGGGTACGTCCTGCACGCCCAGCACGTTGATCAATGGATGCTCGTGAGGCACGCACCGTTTCAAGTCGTGTTAAACCACTTGCTGGTTCAAATATTGGCACTCTAGCAAGACCACTATCTATGACAATGCGCACATCTTCAATAGTTATTGAACTTTCGGCGATGGAGGTTGCAAGCACAACTTTGCGCGAACCTTTTTGGGCGGGTAGAATAGCATTGTCTTGATCTTTTATATCAAGTGTTCCAAAAAGCGGAGTAATAATAATGTTGTTGCCGTTGATGGTTGGATTGTCGCCTAAGCTATTTTGAAGCCTTTGCTTTGTTCGCTCAATTTCACCTTGACCGGGTAAAAAAGCTAAAATACTGCCATCTTCTTCCTTTAAGACTTTGATAATGGCGCGGCTCATGGCGTCTTCAATGCGTTCATCATTAGCTTTTGGGCTATAACGAATATCAACATTATAGCTTCTGCCTTTGCTTTCAATAATTTCCGCATTATCTAGCAAGCTGGCAACGCGTGCGCCATCAAGAGTTGCTGACATAACGATGATTTTTAAATCATTACGCAAACCTTCTTGTACATCAATAGCTAGTGCAAGACCAAAATCGGCATCAATATTGCGCTCATGAAATTCATCAAAAATAACGGCGCTAATGCCATTTAGTTCTGGGTCATCAAGCACCATGCGAACAAAAACGCCTTCGGTCACAACGATTATGCGTGTGTCCTTGGAAATTTTTTGGTCCATTCGCATAATGTAGCCAACTTGCTGCCCAAGAGATTCTCCAATTAAATCGGCCATGCGCCTTGCTGCCGCGCGTGCAGCCAAGCGGCGCGGTTCAAGAAGTATTATTTTGCCATTAGGATTTTTTTTAAGTTTATCCAGTAAAAATAATGGGATAAGTGTCGTTTTACCTGCCCCGGGCGGTGCAACTATTACTGCACGATTATGCATTTTCATGCACTCGTGAAGCGATCCAAAAATTTCAGTTACGGGTAAAGGCGGCAAATTTATCATGCGTGTTTTATAAAAAGCATCAATAGCTTTGGCAAGGATATTGTAAATACAAAAAATTTAAATACCCCATGTTTGCATGTATCAATTTTATTGGCACTTTTACGTATAAACGATTTAGAGCACATTAACGGCTTAATAAAAGCTAAATGTGCTCTAAATTAGTATGTTGATATTATGGGATTATAAAATTTCTCGAGCGATTTGGCCCAATAACTTAGGCAATTGATCAAATGCATAAGGTGCGTAAACACGCTCAAGTTTTTGATGAAATTCTCGTCCCCAAGGTCCAATATTAACCACAGGAAAGCTAAGGCTTTGGCTTGGCGGATTATCTTGTAAACGAGAAATGGGCGTATTATTGGCAATTAAATTATTTTTATCGGCCTTTTGCCCCAAAAAGCTCATATCCGATATGCCTTGGAAATAAGGCTTCCAAGTAAGCACTTGATCTGCAAGGTCTTGATAAGATTCCTTGGCATGATCAATTGCCGCGTGGAAAGCTTTATCCTTATCGAGCTTGAGGTCAAGATGGCTTGCAGGATAATGTAAACCAGCAAAACCAATAATGATGGCAGGACCATTTATCTTTGCTTGATTTATAAGCCAATCTGTTAGTAAACGACTTACGGTTAGCGGGTTATCAGTTTGGTTTAGTTCATTTTGTTTTTGCTCATACAGTGCATCGAAATTTGCGCCTATAGTCGCTTTGGCTTGTTGCAGTAGCTCTGCATATTCGATAATCTTTGGCTTAGCTGGCACTGCGCCAGATTTTTTGCCAACCATATAGCTGTAGTTTTTAGCTTGCTCGGTAAATTGCTCAATAGCTTGGTTTGCGCATTTTTCTACGGCTTCTTTAAAATGATGAAATAATGTTTCAGCTCTCATAGAATGGTAAAGCCAATTGAAAGCCAACCAAAAACGCTCTGGCGTTGTTACTTCGTAAGCATCACGCAAATCTCTTGCCTCAAGACATATGGGGGCCGGTGAAATGTCATCCTCATTCTTATCGGCTAAGGCTGCATTGGCTTCGAAATGGCTAAGAATTTTAGCACCTATTGCTAAAGCACTTACTCCTTCATAAGGGTAGCTTGCATGGGCACTACAACCAACAACAAATGCAAAGGGTAATAATTTACCAATTGTGCCGGCATAGATTGCGCGCCCCTCACTGCCGTTGCCTTGATCGGATGTTACATCAAGATTAATGGCACCAACAATTTCAAGGTCATTTTCTTTAACAAAAGTTGCAAGGCTAGCACGCAGTGAGCGCATGCCACGACTTTCACGCTCTTCATCTGGGGTAGCAACGAGAATAATGTTACCCTTGCGTTGGGTATCAGCAATAAATTCTTCAACACATACGATGCCAGCGGCAAGTCCACTTTTCATGTCAAGCATACCGCGGCCGGGCAAAAATTGACCGGTTAAAAAGTCTTGATAAGCACATTCTTCTTGTTCAGAACGCACTTTATTCGCCAAGGTTTCGATCAAGGCTTCGGCAAGTTTTTCACTTTCGCAAGCAAGGTTTTGTAATTCATGATAATTATCAATTGATACTGTATCAAAATGCCCCGCTAATATCAGCGTTTTTTTTCCATTCCCTCTTGCTAGCGCTAAGACATTCGAGGTTAATGGTTCGCCATGGCTTGGTGATTTAACAATATTGTGCGGATTTTGGTTGAAATAGGGTATTTCTTTTAAAAGCCCAATATATTTGTCGGCAAATTCGGCTTCGCCTTTACTGCCTGTCTCACTGTTAAAAGCAACCATTCTTGTTGCTAAATCTGAACATTTATTTTTATAAAGATTGGGACTATTTCGTTTATTATTATCGGTAACTTGCGGCATTTTTACCTCGAGTAACTTTTATGTTAATTAAATTATATCTCTCAACACCCATAGGCAGAGCGTTAATCATTTTTTGTTTTGAAAGATCAATGTCCTTGCAAATGTTTGCGTAAAAATTCGCGCGTTCGCTCTTCTTTGGGGTTCTTCAAGATATCATCAGGAGTCCCTTGTTCGACAATGACGCCGCCATCCATAAAAACAACGTAATCAGAAACTTCCGCTGCAAAACGCATTTCATGGGTAACAATCATCATGGTCATATGTTCAGCCGCAAGCTGTTTCATTACTTGGTTGACCTCTTCTACCAATTCAGGATCAAGCGCAGAGGTTGCCTCATCAAACAGCATTGCTTTTGGCTGCATAGCAAGAGCACGAGCAATAGCAACGCGTTGCTTTTGCCCCCCCGATAAACGCGCGGGGTAAGAATCGCCTTTGTCTGCTAATCCGACTTTTTTTAATAAGGAATGGGCAATTTCTTCCGCGTCATGTTTGGGGATATTTTTTAATATACGAGGTCCGATGGTAATATTGTGCAAGACACTAAGATGAGGAAATAAATTGAATTGCTGAAAAACCATGCCAATTTGTTGGCGCATATAATTTAAATGTTTTTCAAAGGCGCGGCCTTTAAGGGGCAGATTAACTTGATTGCCATCAAACCAAATTTCGCCTTGTGAAATTTCTTCAAGCATATTGACTGAGCGTAATAAGGTACTCTTTCCAGACCCGCTTGGGCCAATAATTGAAACGATTTTACCGCGATCTACGCTAAAATTTATTCCCTTTAAGACCTTATGGGCGCCGTAAGATTTATGGATATTGCGCAAATCAATCATAATATTTGTATTCATTGCATGGCTCCTATCTTACGAGTGGTGACATATAATCCGAATTCCATAATTAGATTGATAATGTAATAGAGTAGGGCAGCAGCCAAATAAAATTCAAAAGATCTATAGGTTTCAGCAATTGCTTGCTGAGTATTTAGGGTTAATTCGGCAATGCCAATCAAGGAAACAATGGCGGTATCTTTCAAAAGAATGATTGTATTATTGCCTACCTGCGGTAAGGCTACAAATACTGATTGTGGTGTGATGAAATAACGTAAAGCTTGAAAGTAGCTAAACCCCAAAGATCTTGCCGCTTCCATTTGTCCATTATCGATTGATTGCAAAGCTGCCCGAAAAATATTTGCATTATAGACTGCATAATGAAAACCAAGAACAATAACACCAGTCCAAAAGGCGGGTAAAAGAATTTTCAATTGCGAAAGGCCATAATAAATAAGGTAAAGTTGCAGCAAAAGTGGTGTAGTCATAAAAAGCCAAGAAATAAACCGCAATGGCCAATTATAAATTTTATGCACATAGTTTAAAATCAAAGCGATAATGATACCGCCGAAAAAACTAATAAGACCGGCAAGAATTGTGATAATCACGGTCCACAAAAGTCCCGTTAATAGAAGACTACCAAAAGGTGGAATAACCGAAAAATCAAGCGGAATCTCATCAATACGTTGCCAAAATCCATCAATAAATGATTGTAACATCAGGATGCTCCACTTATTTTGGTTTTATTGAATGCAGAAATAAGTAACTGAAATAGCTGGAGAATTGCACTTAAAATTATGATATAGGCAATTGCTGCTAAACCAAATATCTCAAATGAATTGCCAGAATTGGAAGTTACAAATCTTTGGGCTGTATAGGTAAGCTCAATAACGCCGATCGTAGAGGCAAGAGCTGTACTTTTTGTCAATATAATAGTATTTATTTCAATCGTCCGGATCATAACTGTTGCTGCTTGCGGAATGATAAAATAAAGTGCGTATTTTGCCAAAACCCAGTGCTCGTGCCGCTTCATATTGGCCTTTATCAACCGATTGTATTGCCCCTCTGATGCCTTCAGACATATAAGCACCAATATTAAAACCCATTGTTAAGGTTGCAGCAAAAAACGGTGTAGTATCAAATCCAAAAGCAAAGGCACCATAATATACAAGAAAAATTTGGATCAAAAGTGGCGTACCGCGCATGATGCTGACATAAAATGCTGCCAAAGGCCAAATTAAAATATGTTTGGAGGACCGCAAGGCAGCCACAACAAAGGCAACACATAGGCCAATTGCTAAAGAGACAAACGCTAGTTGTATGGTTATCCAACCGGCTTGGACGGTAAATGGCAATAATTGTGCAATAAGATCAAAATCCATGACACCTCACTAACACATGAAATAATTGGAAATTAAACAGCGGCGCAGCTTGTAACATCATCGCATAAGCGCAACAAAATTGCATATTTTACAAGATTTTAAATAAGAGCACTTTAGATTAAGCTCAAACAAAAAAGTGCTCTTTGCTATGCTTTACAAAACGCTTAAATTAGCCGTCAATATCAGTTGTTAACCAGCTTCCAACTATCATCTGGTAGCCTTTTGGACGACTAAATTATATGGAAAAACACCATTGCCACGACTTAGCTTAACGGATATCAGTACCAACCCATTTTTTTGAAATAGCTTCATAGGTGCCATCGGCCATCATATCATCAAGTGCCTTTTTCATGGCAGCCGCAAGATCGGGGTTCTTTTTGCGGATGGCCATGCCAATATCGAACTTTGGTAGGTTGTCATCTTCAATCTGAACTATTTTTGCGTCATTATTCTTGATTGCGACATAAACAACTATATCATCAGATATTATTGCATCAACACGACCTGAGTTTAAGTCGATCAACATTTCAGGCAAGCCTTTATAGGTACGAAGGTTGAATTTATTTTGTTCGCGCGCCCATTTTTCAGAGGTTTCCCCTAAAATTGCTCCAACATTTTTTCCTTCAAGAGATGAAAGTGTTTTATAAGCCGATCCCTCTTTGACAAAAATGCCAATACCTGAACGGTAATAAGGGCCAACAAAATCAACTGCCTTTTTGCGTTCCTCGGTTATTGCCATGGAACCAATAACTGCATTATAGCGGCCGGTAACCAAACCAGCTATAATACCATCAAATGGTGTTGTAACAATTTCAGATTTTACATCAAGGCGCTTAGCAATTTCATTGGCAATATCAATATCAAAGCCAACTACATTATTATTCGTATCCACAAAACTAAATGGCGGAAAAACGCCAGATGCGGCAATTTTCATAACACCATTTGACTTGATCTTATCAAGTTCGTCAGCATGGCTGATATTTAAGCTTAAGAATGGGATGAGTAAAGATAAGCTCATTACGGCAATTTTTTTTATGTTCATAATTTCCTCCATTTATAAACAAGTACCGAAATTTTTAATGCATTATTGTCCCTTTATTGGCAGTATAAAAGTATATATTGGTTTATTTTTCTGTAAAATAATAGAGTGCAAAATGCCTATTTTTGCCATATATTGCCTTTTTAGGTAGAAAATTGGCGAAAAAGTAACATTATGGATGAGTTAGATCGTAAATTAATTGCCGAGTTAAAAATAAATGGACGTGCTTCAATTCCACAGCTCGCTCAGCTGTTAGGTGTCGCTCGCGCAACTGCGCAAAAGCGGCTTGACCGCTTAATAGACAATGGCGATATCAAAGGCTTTACAATAAAATTAAAAGATGATGTCGATGAAAAACGTATTCGCGCATTTATGGTCATAGAAATTAATAGTCCGTCAACCAAACATATTATCGCCCGAATAAAACGCACACCAGGCTTACTTGATGTTTATAACACTAATGGTAAATGGGATATTATTGCAATTGTTGAAGTATCTAATATTGTTGAACTAAATGACGTGATTTCAACAATACGTTCTATCGATGGTGTTGCTAAAAGTGAGACATTTATTATTCTTGGCCCGGCTTAATGTTAATCCATTAAGTTAAAGAAACAGCCTATTAAATCGCAAAAATATACACTTTTGATTTATAAAAGGGAGTTAAGCGAGAAGGGGATACAGCAATTTGAGCTTTACGACAGCGTTGATGATAGCTATTGTTGTAACCTTTCATTTCAATGAATAAGTCGTTCTTTTGCTGGGCTTTGTTGGCTGAAGTGGTAGTTGTTTTTTACCACTTCAGATTTACTGAAAACTTTTTTTAAAAGCTAGGGTCAGCCGTCAATATAACTGCGATATTTTATATAAAACACCCAATTTATTGGGGCAATACTGATTAGAACCGTGAGGATAGGTGTATGCCCGCAATTGTACAGCGTACTGAACCACCAGCTTGTTCAATTGTTGGGATTTCTAAAACAATTGGCGTTGCACTTTCTTCAATAATTGCAATTTGATTAGGCGTTAAGGAGCGATAAGCGGTACCAGATAATGCAAGGTAACGTCCATCTTTTCCTTTTAGCTCAATGGCATTGCCTGCAAATTGGTGTATTTGTTCTGAAGTTAGATTTATAATCTTACGGCCAGATTGTTCGAAACGCGAAATGATTTCTTGAGCTCTCGCTTTATTTGAAATCATATCTAAACCAATCATAACAAATTCGGTTGCAATACACATAAGTACATTGGTATGATAAATTGGTGTATTGTTTTTATCAACCGCATCAAAAGTCATTGGTTCAAAGTTAAATTGGGTGCAAAAGCGTTCAAGTGCAATTGGATCGGTACGATCTGATTTAACCGCATATGCAACGCGGTCGATATGATCAAGAACCATCGCGCCGGTTCCTTCAAGGAAAAGCCCATCAGGTTCTAGTCCAGAATAATCAATTACTTCTTGTACACGAAAATTGCGCTTTAAATCCTCGATGATATCGTAACGGCGTTCAAGCCTGCGGTTTGGTGCTTTCATTGGATAAATAGCAATATAACCACCCGCATGGGTCGAAAACCAGTTATTTGGAAAAACTGAATCTGGGGTTTTTTTACTTTCGTCTTCATAAAGATGTACGCCAATTCCAACGGCCAATAATTGCTCTACCGCCTTTGTAATCTCATTATAGGCGGTGGGCGCTAACTGTTCGCTTAAAGGCACATTGATCTGAAAACTATTATCGGTAGCGGTTTCTGTATTCACCGTGAAGTGATGAGGGCGGATCATAACAACAGCGGCAGGTGCTTGAACAGAAAAAGATTGTTTGCGAGCCATGTCGCATCCTCCAAATGAATGTATTATTTTTAGGAATTTATTTAATTTGTAACAGCAATTGGCATATGGAAGTTTAAGGCCTTATAACCATGTCAAGTTTATTTATGCTTTTAGTTTACAAGGCCGTATTTCATTCAATATTCAGTTGCTAATGGGCGCGTTGTAACATGCCAAATAGGTCACGTGGATCATCTGGGTCTGCAAGAATATCAAGTTCTTCGAAAAATTCTGTATCCTTGATTTTAGCATGGATGTAGCGAAGTGCTGAAAAATCTTCAATTGCAAAGCCAACACTATCAAAAAGTGTAATTTGGCGTTTATCTGTGCGCCCTTTTGCTTGGCCGGTTAGGACTTGCCATAATTCAGTTACTGGGTAATCTGCCGGCATTTGTTGAATTTCACCTTCAACACGAGTTTGTGGCGGATATTCGACAAATGTATCAGCCCGCAGCAATATATCCTTATGCAATTCAGTTTTACCCGGACAATCACCTCCAATAGCGTTAATGTGAATGCCTTCACCCACCATATTATCAGTTAGAATTGTGGCATATTGCTTATCAGCCGTGCAGGTGGTGATAACTTCCGCGCCTTCAATTGCCTTTTGGGCGCTATCACAGGCAACGATATTTAGTCCGCTATTTTTCAAATTGTTAAATGCTTTTTGAGTGGCCAAGGGGTCAATATCATAAAGATGAATATTTTCAATGCCACAAATTGCTTTAAGAGCAAGAGCCTGAAACTCTGACTGCGCACCATTGCCAATCATCGCCAGTGTTTTAGCGTCTTTTGGCGCAAGGTAGCGTGTTGCAAGAGCTGAAGTTGCAGCAGTGCGTAACGCTGTTAAAAGGGTCATTTCAGTGAAAAGAACCGGATAACCAGTTGCGACATCAGCAAGCAAACCAAAACCAGTTACAGTTTGTAAGCCTTCCTTGGTATTTTTAGGGTGGCCATTGACATATTTAAAACCATAAATATCGCCATCAGAGGTAGGCATGAGCTCAATGACACCTTCATCCGAATGGCTTGCAATGCGTGGAGTTTTGTCGAAAATTTCCCAGCGTTTAAAGTCCTCTTCAATTACAGCGCATAACTCTATTAGAAATGTTTCGATTCCAATGTGATGCACCAACTGCATCATATGGTCAACGCTTACAAAAGGAACAAGTGCTTTGGTAGAAGGGGTTGTTTTGTTCATTATAGCTCCTCGATACTTAATAAACCCAATTATTGATCTTTTAGTGCCAGTGTTATCACTGGTATTAGCGCGTATGTTTTGCAAAATCTCCAATTTGGTCTTTACGAGAAATCCCTTAGCAAAACATTCGTCGTAATCAATTTCCCTTCTTTTATAAAATAAAAAATATTAGTAAAAAATATCAAATTATTATAAATATTACGCATAAAATTATAAAATTTAACAGTCAATTTGTGCAAAATCGCAAAAAAGTGCCAAATTTATGTAAATAGTTTTTTGAGTGGATTAGTAAAATTATTGGTAGTTTACATTTTACTTGCAGTTAGAAGATTATAAATCGATATTTAAAAAATGAAATCACATTGCCAATAAATATTGTTATGGTAATTATGGCTTCTTTTATTTTAAAAAGTGCGGCAAAAAGGAGGTTTCCTTGAAAAAAATATTATTAATATTACTTGCATCTGCTTTGTGTCCATTGTCTGCATGGGCAGAAAGCCCATCGCACCTCGATCATGTATTGGAAAATAAGACACTGCGTGTGTGCACAACAGGTGATTATAAACCCTATACTTTTTTAAAAGAAAATGGTGATTATACGGGTATCGATGTTGATATGGCACGCTCATTAGCTGCTAGCCTTGATGCCAAGGTGGTATTTGTTCCCACCACTTGGAAAGAGCTCATGCCTGATTTTTTAGCCGGTAAATGTGATATCGCTATGGGCGGCATTTCCATTTCATTAGAACGCCAACAAAAGGTTGCTTTCTCTGATGCTCTTGGTGTTGATGGTAAAGTACCCTTTGTGCGATGCGAGGAGGTTGAAAAATACGCAACTGTTGAGCAGTTAAATCAGCCACATGTACGTGCGATTGAGCCAGCCGGTGGCACAAATGAAAAATATGTTCGCAAATATATGCCAAAAGCACAGCTTGAACTTTTCCATGACAATAATATTATTTTCCAAAACCTTGTTGATAATAAAGCCGATGTCATGATTACTGATATTTCGGAAATCTTATATCAAAAGCGCTTTTATCCAACCCTTTGTCCGGTAAATCCTGAACAGCAACTCACCTTTGCCGAAAAGGGCTATATGCTACCAAGAAATGATATTGTTTGGAAAAACTATGTCGATCAATGGCTGCACATTACCAAAAATAATGGCGAATATAAAGGCTTTGCTAAAGAGTGGCAAAGTGAATAGTTAAAGTTAATTTAGCCCATAAAAAAGCCCCCTTTATGAAAACATAAAGGGGGCTTTAAAATGCAAACTTTTAAAATTATTGCGCGCTATAAGCTGTTGCAATGGATAATGGGCCAGGGCGTAAGCCAGTATGCTCTAATACGCCTTTTGCTTTGGCATCATAATAAAAACCACGTGCATAAAGACGTACAGCGCGTGACTCATCACCGTCCGCAACAAGATAAGCACCGGCAAGATATTTTACTGCATAACGCAGATTGGTCTCAGCGTCTAAAAGACCCTGTGCATGACCACTATAGCCCATGCTTTGTGCCGTTGGGTGCGAAATCTGCATCAAGCCCCAGTAAGGGCCATTTCTTGCTTGTGGATTGCCGCCACTTTCACGTAAAACAACCCGGCGAACAAGGCGCTCAGGAACATTGTAGGCACTGGCATATTGACCAATCAGCTGCTCAACCTCAGCAGTTGCATTAGGAAGGTGGTAAGTGGTTTTAACCCGTGGACCAAGATTTGCCGTGTTAACTCTTGTTACCTTTGGCGTAGTCAAAACAGCGCTTGCTGCATTTGATGATGTTTCAATCTTGCTGTAACCAAGCAATGATGTTTTTTGCTTTGATTGCTCAATTTGGCGATATTGCTCATCTAACCGTACAAGGTTAAATTGGCTGTAGCCTAATGGTGTCATACTGGTTCCAAGACGAGAAACCGCTTTGGGAGATACTGAATTTGCTGCAATCGCTTGTGGAGTAATTGAACTTGTAAGTGTTTTATCAACAGAATTACAGCCTGTAAGTGCTGCAGCAGATAAAATAAAAGCAACTGGTAAAAAAGTTTTGATGCTAGTCTTCATGGCTTAACCCTAGTTCCTTTTTCCATTTGCAAGCTCTTCTTCAAGAGCTACTAGATCTTCAGGAAGGGGTAGGCCTTCAGCCTTCATGATATTTAGCTTTTCTTGCAATTGCTCGGCTAATTGGTGCTTATCTTGAGGTTGATTCACCATATCTTGAAGCAATATTGCTATCTCTGCCTTGATATCTTCCAGAGCCATAAACGACACCCATAAAAATTGACAATATGCCTCATTAGCACATTTTTTTTGAAATGAAAAGCTATGTAAGCTGAAGTTTCGCAGATATGGTTTCCGCAATGTTACGATAAGCTGCTGCATGAGCACCATTTGGGCTTGCCAAAATAATTGGTTTGCCATCATCACCACTGACACGAATGTCGGGATCTAGCGGAATTTCGCCAAGGAATGTCAATTTGCGTTTTTCAGCTTCTTGTCTTGCACCGCCATGGCCGAAAATATCATATCGTTTACCAGTGTCGGGCGCTATAAAATAACTCATATTTTCAATGATTCCTAAAATAGGAATTCCTACTTTACTAAACATTTCAATACCCTTACGCGCATCAATTAGTGCAAGGTCTTGCGGGGTTGATACAATAACTGCACCTGATAATTGCACTTGTTGGGCAAGGGTAAGTTGGGCGTCACCAGTGCCTGGCGGCATATCAACAACCAATACATCAAGGGGTGCCCATAGCACATCGCGCAGCATTTGGGTGATAGCAGACATGACCATTGGTCCACGCCAAACCATTGGTGTATCTTCACTAACAAGAAATCCCATCGACATTAATTTTAAATTATATTTTTCAAGCGGTAACAATTTTTTACCTTCAACCGCTTCTGGCTTGTCATATATTGCGGTCAAACGCGGTAATGATGGACCATAAATGTCGCCATCCATAATTCCGACATTTAATCCTTGTTCCATTAATGCAAGGGCTAAGTTAATTGCCGTTGTTGACTTGCCAACGCCGCCCTTGCCAGATGCAACGGCAATTACGTGTTTAACGCCGGGGATGGGGGTGCGCGGCGGAATATCAGAACTTTTATGGGGGGGACTACTCGCAGGTGTGGATTTTTGCACAATTGGCTTGGTTGGGCGTTTTACTTCGCCCGAATGGTCGCCCGCACGCTTTTCAGCAGTAAGGGTGACAATTGCGGATTTTACCCCGTCAATCGCTAAAACGGTTTTTTCAGCGGCAAGCCGTAAGGGTTCCAACTCTTCTGCACGGTTAGCCGGTACATTAATTGAGAAAAATACTTTTTTATCAGCAATAAAAATTTCGGATACCAAGCCAAGGCTTACAATATCACTTTCAAAATCGGGCCCTTTAACGGCGCGTAAATGCGAAAGAACAATGTCTTGGTTAAGTGCGGACATGATATTTTTCCAATTGAAAATGAGTATTAAAGTTTTACGGCTTGTTTAGCCATTTGTGTACTAGGATATATGGAAACGTTTCCTGAGTGGCAAGGCTTTTCATTAAACATTGTTAAATGTCTTTTGAATTTAACTCTATTGGGTATTAAATATTTGTTTTACGCAATTCCAAGCCACTGTTTTACCTGTTTCGTCGTTTCTTCATCGCCGAGTTCGTTAATATATATCCAAATGAATGTTTGATTTCTAAAATTTATCAACCAAATTTCATCAGTGAGCTTGATGCATTCGCTAATTTGATTATAGTTAGTAATTGTAGTGTTCCAGTCAGATTTTATCTGTAATTGTGTTTTATCAAGAATAAGTTGGTAGCCATTTTGTGCCTCTGGATTATCTGCATAGAAATTTTTGTATTGGCAGTTAGCTGCAGCTTTACATGCCATTGAATATAATAAAATACCTATATTAATGCCAAATAGAAAATAAATAATAGAAGATTCAATTGTATAAGGGATTTTGCTGACGCCAAGTTCTTTTGAAAATATTAAGCCAATGATAACAATAACGGGTATAAAAACTAGAAGTTGTATAATGAGCTTTATTTTTTGAGAAACGTATTTTTGATAATGTTTTTTGCATCAAATCGTAATTTTTTTTCTCTGTCTTCTACACTTAAGCCCCTAACATGGATTGAAATTTTTTCTTCGGTCATGATTTATCCTTTTGTTCGGGCAGCGCTAAATCGATATAAGATTAAATTTTTAAAGTATGTTAGCACAATTTGTCAAAAAAGTAGATTTGTATACATTCTAGATTTAAAAGTGTATTTTTATAAAATTATCCTTATTTCGTGAAGATGCTTGTTAATATGAGAAGGTTAAGTAAAATTTATGCCAATAGGCGGATTTTTTCCAAAAACTCATGCAATTTGTGCTTATGTAAAAAATATTGGTAAAATATCAATTTTTTGCTTGATCTTTGTGGAATCTATCTTTAATGAACCGCACACGAAGTTAATTTACAGCTTCTACCAAATCAAAAGGCAGCTTTATAAAAGTCATGCACATTGATTATGGGGCTATAGCTCAGCTGGGAGAGCGCCTGCATGGCATGCAGGAGGTCAGCGGTTCGATCCCGCTTAGCTCCACCAAATTTCTCAATTTAAATAGAATTCTTTTTATTGTGCATGCGCTGCAATCTTGTTTTTTTACTTTACCATTATTTGCCTACAAAAGTCTTGATTACAAGCATTTCATAAAACTGTCATCTAAATGTCAATTTTTTGCAACCCAATTATGAAAACCGAATAGGCAAGCCCTTTTGATGGGGAATCTAGTTGCTTTTATTTGAGGTTGTAAATGCAGAACCCTTTTTTAAAAACTCTTGCTCATTTATCAATGGGTGCAACAGCGCTTCTTTTTTCTTGCCACACGCTTTTTGCTGCAGACATTTCTGCGCTAGTTGATGCGGCTAAAAAGGAAGGTACGGTTAATTCTGTTGGTATGCCTGATAGCTGGGCCAATTGGAAAGGTACTTGGGAGGACTTAGAAGTAAAATATGGCCTTAGCCATTTTGATACGGATATGAGTTCAGCTGAAGAGCTTTCCAAGTTTGAAAATGAAAAATCTAATGCATCGGCTGATATTGGTGATGTCGGCTTAGAATTTGGTCCGATTGCGGTTGCTCGTGATCTTGTCCAGCCTTATAAGCCAACCACTTGGGAGCAAATTCCTGATTGGGCTAAGGATAAGGATGGTAATTGGGCGCTCGCTTATACAGGTACCATTGCTTTCATTATCAAGAGCGATTTGCCAAACCCACCCAAAAGCTGGGAAGAGCTAAAAAACGGTAATTTCAAATTTTCGATCGCTAAGCCAGGTAGCGGGGCGCAAGAAAATGCGTCAATCTTAGCTGCTGCTATTGCTATGGGGGGAAATGAAGAAAATTTGCAACCCGGTATCGAGCTTTTTGCCAAGCTTGCTAAAGAAGGGCGCTTGCGGTCTAATTCGGTTTCTCCCGCCAATCTTGAACGCGGAGAAATTGAAGTCGCAGCTATTTGGGATTTTAACGCGCTTAATTACCGTGATGCTGTGGGCGGTGGAAAATATACCGTGCTCATTCCATCGGATGCATCAGTTATTTCTGGTTATACCACAGTTATTAATAAATTTGCCAAAAATCCAAATGCTGCAAAATTAACGCGTGAATATATCTTCTCTGATGAGGGGCAGATTAACCTTGCTCGTGGTTATGCGCGTCCAATTCGCATTGACCATATCACTTTGCCGCAAGATGTTGCAGACCGTGTTTTACCTTCCGAACAATATAAGGCTGCACGCGTTATTAACTCAGAAATTTGGAAAAACACAGCACCAACCATTACTCAACTTTGGCAAGAAAACGTGCTTTCTGAAATGTAATGCGCAGCTAACTCAGTTAAATTGAGCTTTTGCCGAGAAATGAATAGCTCGGCAAAGGCGTATTTTTTTCAATTACGCTATTTAAAGGTGCGTTATGTCCAAGCTAATTTTGGTTGTGCTAGATGGTCTGCGTTATGATACAGCGCGCGAATGTTTAGGCTATTTGGAAGGATTAATTGACTTAAAGCGCGGCAATGTTACAAAATTGCGATGTGAATTACCTGCAATGTCACGCCCCTTATATGAAACCTTATTAACTGGTCGCAGCCCTGCTGATCATGGCGTGGTAAGTAATGCAATTGTTCGCAGGTCTAATGGCGATAATATTTTTGCGCTTTGTCGTAAATCTAATTTAACCACTGCCGCTGCTGCCTATTATTGGGTGAGTGAGCTTTATATCAATGCACCATTTGATAATAAAAAAGACCGCATTTTAATTGATCAAACTAAAGACATTAATTACGGTATGTTTTATTGGGATGATAGCTATCCTGACAGTCATTTATTTGCAGATGCGCAAAACCTGATAGATCGCTTTGCGCCGGACTTTTTATTATTGCATCCTATGAATATTGATGACGCAGGTCATAAAAGTGGTGGTAATTCGGTTACTTATCGCAATACAGCTCGTAAGGCCGGTGATCTTTTGGCGCAATATATGCCCAATTGGCTAGAGCAAGGCTATAAAGTCATTGTCACCGCCGATCATGGAATGGGCGATGATGGCAACCATAGTGGACCATTACCAAGTGAATCTGAAGTACCGTTTTATTGGTTTGGTTTTGATATGAGTGTGGAGGCGTTACGCCAAACGGAAATTGCGGCGCTTTGCTGTGCTGTCTTAGGTGTAGATGTTGCAAGTCTCACACCCTTTAGCGGAAAATTAGTCTAAATGAAAAGTGCAAAATATATGCGGCTCTATGCTTTGCCTTGGCTTGTTTTTTTAGGCTTTATCATTGCCGCTCCCTTGGTAAGTGTATTTATTGGCTCGTTTAATTATATTGGTGATTTTCTTTTTTATTACCAAAAAATCTTAACCAGCAAATTTTATATTAACTCCTTTATTGCAACCATTGAATTATCTTTGCTTACAAGCTTTATCGGCATGGTTTTTGCCATTCCGATTTGTATTAGCTTACGGGCAAGCTCTTATCTTTCCAAGCGTTTTGCCACTGCTTTTGCAAATTTGGGTTCTAATTTTGCCGGCGTTCCATCGGTCATGGCTTTTGTCATTTTGCTTGGTGCAAATGGTGTCTTAACTAAAATTTTAATTGATATGGGCATTATAAGTGAACTTAATATTTATAGCTTTACCGGCCTTGTTTTAACTTATTGCTTTTTTCAAATATCTTTAGCAATTGTTTTGCTTTTACCTGTGGTCATTGCCGTGCCACAAGATATTGAAGAAGCGGCTTTTTTAATCGGTGCAACAAGACACAAATTTTGGTGGTTTATTGGTTTCCCAATTATTTTTAGGCAATTGGTCGCGGTAAGTATTTTGCTTTTTGCCAATGCCATGGGCACCTATGCAACCGCCTATGCGCTGGTTGGTACCAATGCCCGCATTGTCACCGTTCGTATTGGTGAGTTGGTGGCAGGCGATGTTTTTGCCAATCCCGGTCTTGCCAATGCCTTATCAATCTGTTTGCTGGTTGTGCTTCTTGTTCCCATTGCGGTTAATCAACTTATTGGCAAAAAGAGGTAATGATGAAACAATCCTTTATTGCCCGCATTTTGTTAATAGTTTTTGCACTGCTAATGGCTTTGCCGTTTTTGGCAATTATAATCAATGCTTTTGCGGTTGATTGGTCAGATAGCTTTTTGCCACGCGGTTTTACTCTGGTAACAATTGGTGATGTACTCACGGATACGCGCTTTCAAATGGCTTTTTTACGCAGTGTTTTTGTCGCCATTTGCGCTATTGCTCTAGCCGTTTTGCTTATTGTGCCCGCTATTTTGGTAGGCCACATTTATTGGCCAAGTCTTGATAAATGGATGGCACGTTTAATTGTCTTGCCTTATGCTATTCCAAGTGTGGTTTTGGTGGTTGGCTATTTAAAGATCTTTTCAGTACCGCCATTGCAGATTAATGGCACAATATGGATATTGATCTTTGCCTATGTGCCTATTTGCTTTCCCATGCTTTATATTGCTTTAAAAAATAGCCTTAATGGCATAGCAATTGATGATTTGCTTGATGCTGGCCGCCTCATTGGTGCAAGGGATGAAACTATTTTAATGCGGATTATTATACCGCTACTAACGCCCGCCTTATTGCTAGCTATATTGTTAAATTTTAGCATTTTAATTGGCGAGTTTGTTTATGCCAATTTGTTGGTGGGCGGCCAGTTTGAAACTGTGCAAATTTATATCTATGCGCACCGCAATGAAACAGGGCGCTTTGCTAGCACTATTGTCTTTATTTATCTTATATTTTTATTGGTTTTGACTATCTTAACGCTGGCTTTAAACGCGCGTCTTGCAAAAAGCCAAAACTAAAGAACGTAATTAGGAAAGTTTAAAATGACCGGTTTGGTGATTGAAAATCTTGAGGCAAATTATGGCGATAAAACCATTCTTGACGGCATATCACTGTCAATTGCTCAAGGCGAATTTCATGTGCTTTTAGGGCCGTCAGGTTGCGGTAAAACCACCTTGTTGCGCTGTATCGCTGGTTTGCATCAGGTGGCAAAGGGGCGCATTTTGATGGCATCACGCCAAATAGATCAATTGCCACCAAGCGAGCGCGAATTGGCCATGGTTTTTCAACAATATGCGCTATTTCCTAATATGAGTGTGCGTAAAAATTTAAGTTTTGGCCTAGCGCAAAAAAAGTTAAGCAAGGCAGATATTAGCAGCCGCGTAGATAAGATGCTTGATATGGTGGCATTAACCGAATTTGCGGATCGTTTACCTGCCAATTTGTCGGGTGGGCAACGGCAGCGGGTTGCCTTAGCGCGTGCGGTTATATTGGAGCCTAAAATATTGTTGCTAGACGAACCATTATCGGCACTTGATGCGCAAATTCGGCGAAAATTACAATTTGAGCTTAAAAATCTGCAAATGCAGCTTGGTGTCACCGCAATTCTTGTCACCCATGATCAGGATGAGGCGTTAATGCTTGGTGACTATATTTCAGTGCTAGATAAGGGCAAAATTGCACAGACAGGTAGTGCTAAAGACATTTTTTATCGGCCGCAAAATATGTTTGTCGCGAGCTTCTTGGGGGATGCCAATATTATTCCGCCCAATTATATTAGCGGTGAAGCTGCGCAAAAGGGCAGTGGGGCTTATATTATCCACCCTGCCAATTTTATCGAGGGTGAAATTGCTGATGCAGCTTTGAGCTTTACCGGCAAGGTTGAGGATTGCCAAATTATCGGCCAGTTTTTGCGGGTAAATATTCGCTATCAGGATTTAGAACTGCGTTATGACAAAATCAACCAATATGGTTTGCAACCGCCGCAAAAGGGTAGCGATATGACGCTTTCTTGTCGTTTAAGCGATCTACATAATATTCAATGATGGAGTGCGGTAATGGCTTAACTTAGTAGGCGACTACCAACGACCAGATGCACCGCCACCGCCTGATGAGCCGCCACCGCCCCTAAAGCCGCCGCCTCTAGATCCACCGCGTCCACCGCCAAAACCGCCACCACCAAAGCCGCCAGGACCTCTGCCATTGCCTGGTCCTCCGCCTTCTAATAACCCCTGATACCAAAGGAAAAATACAATTCCAAGCCAGCGATATCTTTTGGGGCCGACTTGTGTACCGAATATGGATGCAAGCATCGGTAACACAATTAAAACCAGAAAACACAACGCAATAATGGTTATAATGATGAAGTTATTACGAGCTTCAATAGATTTTTCACTCTTTATCCGTGCTTCATTTTCACGAATGCGGCTTAATAATTCACTTTCTTCACCACTTATTACGGTGATAATCGCTGTAGTGCCGTCAATAATTCCCTGCTGGTAGTTATTGGCTCTAAATTTAGGCAAAACAATAGTGTTGATAATGACGCTTGCCGCGGCATCGGTCAAAACACCTTCTAAGCCATAACCAACTTCGATACGGACGGCGCGATCATTAGGAGCAATTAGAAAGAGAACGCCATTATTTTGATTTTTTTGCCCAAGTTTCCAATAACGAAATAATGCATTACTATAGCTTTCAATATCGCGGCCATCAAGGTTTGGTAGGGTTGCTATAACAATTTGGTCGCCGGATTTTTCTTCTTGCTGAGCAAGTAAGCGTGAAAGTTGATTAATCGAATCTTGGTTAAGCAAATGGGCATAATCAACAATACGATCACTTAATTGTGGAACGTTGGTTTGTGCAAATGCCGCATTATAGGCACTCAAAGATAAAAAGGACAAATAGACAAGTAATGTCCATATAAAAGCGCGCACCACCACAATGGATGGTGCCACTAATGCATAGAAAAGGCTTTTTATCAATGAGCCTACCTTTATCAATTGAACTCAACCTTTGGTACCTGTTGAGCTACAGGATCAATGGTAAAGCTTGGCAATGGTTTTGCATCGCGGTACCAAATCCACGTCCATATTATTGTTGGCATTGTTTTTAAAGCTGTATTATTAATCCTAACCGCTTCAATATAGTCGCGTCTTGCGACTGCAATTCGGTTTTCCGTTCCCTCTAATTGCGACTGCAAGGCAAGAAAATTTTGATTTGCCTTCAAATCTGGATATTGTTCGCTAATTGCCATTAGGCGTGATAATGCACCAGTAAGGTTTGTTTGATTACTCAAAAATTGCTGCATAGCTTCAGGATTATTTAGACTATCAACATTGATGGTGGTTTGGGTTGCCTTAGCACGAGCTTCAATAACGCTATTAAGGGTTGATTGCTCATGGCTTGCATAGCCTTTAACTGTTTGCACAAGATTAGGAATAAGATCACTGCGGCGCTGATATTGATTTAATACTTCGCTCCAAGCTGCTTTGGCTTTTTCCTCATTTGAAGGAATTGTGTTGAAGCTAAATAGACTCCAAACAGCTAAGGCTATAAAAATAAGCAGGATTATTTTCGTTAGACCAAAAGATGATGGGGTAGGATTATTATCCCGCATTGATATAGCTCCGTGTTTTTGATTAAGAACACTAGCCTTTTAACATTTCGCTAGAGTAATTGGAAAGCAATTATTTATGATGTTGATAATTATATCTTTTAGTGAATTTTAAAAATTATAATTAAAAAAATGAACATTGTCCAAAAAATACCATTGACTTTTATTTGAACGTTGTTCATTATTGTTTGTGAAGTGATACAGCGTACGGGTGGGGATATGGAAAAGGTGACATTACCATTAAAAATTTTAGGGGTTGGAACGTGCTTACCGCAGATTTCAATTAGCACACAAAAAATCGAGCAGCAGCTCGGTATAGGCGGCGGGACGCTTGAGAAAAAAGTCGGGGTGATCTCGCGTCCCGTTCGCTCTAATGGTGAGGATCAAATTAGCCTTGGCGTAAAAGCTGCAAAAAATGCAATTGAACAAAGTAATATTTCTTTATTAGATATAGACCTTATTCTTTTTGCGTCTGCCGTTGGCTATCAGTCAATACCTGCAACGGCGCCGCTTATTATGCGCGGGCTAAATATTAAAAGTGGTCAAGCCGCCGCCTTTGACGTCAACTCAACCTGCCTTAGTTTTGTAACCGCCCTCGATATGGCCGCATGTTTTTTAAATAGCAAACGTTATAAAACTATTCTTATTGTTTCATCAGAAATTGCTTCAATGGCTTTACCTTGGCATGATGATGCTGAAACGGCAGCGCTATTTGGCGACGGTGCGGCGGCAATGGTCGTAAGCGGTTCAGAAGATGCAAGCCAAGGCATTAGCGCCGCGTTAATGGCAACTTGGCCAGAAGGTTATGAGCATTGTCAATTGGGGGCAGGTGGCACGCGCTTTAATCCGCAAGATAAAAATAGCGGCTTTAATGAAAATGTATTTTTCCGTATGCAAGGCAAGGCTGTTTTTCGCCAAGTTCGTGATCATTTTAACCGCTTTATCTCTGATCTATTAGAAAAAGCCGGTTGGCATGCCGATGATATTGACGTTGTGGTGCCTCATCAAGCAAGCCCTTTAGGTCTTGCCCATATCATAAAAATGGCGCCATTTAAAAATGCCAAATTCATCAATATTTTGGCCAATCATGGCAATCAAATCTCTGCCTCCATTCCCATTGCCTTTCACCATGGGCTTGAAAATGGATTAATCAAACAAGGTAGCAAGGTCTTACTGATTGGAACATCTGCAGGCCTATCAATCGGCGGTATTTTGTTAAAGTTTTAGGTCCTGACCCTAGACTATTTCATTTATCATTAAGATTATGTGAGCGAGGGAACCATGCGTGTTATTGTTACAGGAGCAACAGGCTTTCTTGGGCTTGAAACCTGCCGCTTATTACGCGACAAAAAATGCGATGTGATCGCAATTGGGCGCAATTTAAAGCGCGGCGAATTATTAACGCAGCTAGGTTGTACTTTCTGGCGATTTAATCTTGAAAACCTGCAAGATATGCAAGAATTGCACCAAAGGTTACAAAATGAAACCATTGATGGTCTTGTCCATGCCGCTGCCCTTTCATCGCTTTGGGGGAGGCGAGAAGATTTTTATCGTGCCAATGTCGAGGTGACCGAGAATTTATTAAAAATAGCTCAATCCTGTGCTATTAGCCGTTTCATTTTCATATCATCGCCAAGCATTTATTTTACGTGGGCGGATCAGCTTGATCTTGATGAATATAGTCCGTTACCAAAGCCCATCAATAATTACGCGGCATCAAAGGTAAAGGCTGAGCGTTTAACTCTTAGCTATGCCGATTTGTCACCGATTATTTTGCGGCCAAGAGCCATTTATGGCGCAGGTGATACAGCATTGCTGCCACGCTTAATCAAGGCTGCACAAAGGCGACCATTGCCATTATTACGCAATGGTGTAGCTGTTACCAATCTTACCCATGTGGAAGATGTTGCTCGCGCTATTTGGGCAAGCCTTTTAGCACCACGGCAATTACCACAAAATATATTCAATATTGCAGGCAAAGAGGCTTTGCCTATCACCAAAATCGTTAATGAAGCGGCAAAAAGGCTGGATTGCAATGTGCGTTGGAAAAAGACACCGCTAGCAGTTGCAAGACCTTTAATTTACATGATGGAGCAATTTCATCGTAGTTTTTTACCCAATATTGAGCCCTTATTGACCAGTTACAGCCTTGGCGTTTTTGCCTATTCACAAACCCTATCCATCAAAAGAGCACAACAAATTTTAGGCTTTGAACCGCAAATTGATTTTGCGGAAGGATTGGATAAAACATTTCATCATAATGGGGGCTTACAATGAAGGCGCCTCGTTTTTTTAATAGCGCATGGGTCAGCGCCCCGAAAGGCATGGTCGCACGCCATGGTGGTTTTAAAAAACAACATTTTTGCGTGCGTTGGGGACTATATGAAACAGAAAATCATGACAATATTGTTATTGATACCGGTTATAGCCACCGAGTTACACGGGGTGAGAGCCGCTCATTGCCATTAAAAATTTACAATGCGCTTTTGCGCCCTAAGCTTCATGCGTTAGGTCTATGTGAAACAGTTTTAAGTCAGCTGAAAGGCGATATTAGCCTTGTTATTTTAACGCATTTTCATGCCGATCATATTGCCGGCGTTAAGGATTTTCCAAATTCATGTTTTTTAGCAAGCCGCATAGGATTTGAGCAATTTAAACGAGCGTCAAATTTCAACCAATGGCGCCATGGCCACTTTAGTGAATTATTGCCGGATGATTTTGAAGAGCGACTTTGTTTTATCGAAGACTGCGAGATCATTACGATAAACAACCATCAAACCTATGATATTTTGGGTGATGGCTCGTTGCTCGCCTTGCCTTTGCCCGGGCATGATATTGGCCATTTTGGGCTTTTATGGCCAAAATTATCACCACCTTTGCTTTATGCGGTTGATGTTGATTGGTTGGCTTGCAATTTACAAGATCGAAGACAAAGTTTTGCCATGCGCATGGTGAGTTTTAATTGCGATGAGGCTCAGCTCAGTCATGCAACCGTCAAGGATTTTATTCAACAAGGTTATAGCCTTGTTTTGTGCCATGATCCCTCAACCAACTCCTATGACAGTTCTCATCTCGCATTAACTCATCACTATGTTGAAAAAGGGGAAGCGTGATGTTTGAGCATTTATTTACCAAACGTTTTGCGTTGCAAAGCTTTTATCAGGTTTTAAAGTTAAAAAAGGCACTTAAGACAGAAGAGCAATTAACGAAATGGCAAGACAAAAATTTAGCGCGTTTAATTAGTAAAGATATTGGTAAGGTTGGTTTTTATAAGGACAAAAATTTTAGGGCTTTAGAGGATTTACCGATTATCGACAAAAAAATCATGATGGATAATTTTGCCGATTTCAATCGCCTCAAAATGAGCGGCGATGAGTTGCGGCAAAAATTGCATGATAATGATCAGCCGAAAAATTACACCATTGGTATGAGTACCGGCACGAGTGGCAATCGCAGCCTTTATACTATTAGCGAGCGTGAAAAATATATTTGGCTTGGCACTATTCTTGCAAAGCTGTTACCCCGATATCCACGCCAAGGCGCAAAAATTGCAGTTGCCTTACCCACCGCAACGCCAATTTATCAATCAGCCAATCATTTATGGCGGTTACAATTGCAGTTTTTTAACTTAAATGACGGCTTGGAATGTGTCGCCGACAAATTGGCGGCCTATGCCCCTGATACATTAATTGCACCGCCACATCTTTTGCGCTTTTTGGTGGATAGTGGCTTTAAGTTGCCGCTAAAACGCGTCTTTAGCGGTGCAGAGGTGTTGGATCCATGTGACCGGAAAATTATTGACGAAGCCTTTGGCGTTAAGTGCCAAGAAATCTATATGGCATCGGAAGGCTTATTGGCAACGCCGTGCGAGCATGGCAATCTTCATCTTTGCGAAGACAGCATGCATTTTGAGTGCGAAGCCGTTAGTGATGATGGCTTGGTTACGCCAATCATTACAGATTTTATTCGCAATACGCAAATTATGGCCCGTTATCGCATGAATGATGTTTTGCGCCTTGATGAAAGACCATGCCCTTGTGGTTCACCCATGCGCCGCATTAGCGAAGTTGTTGGCCGTATGGATGATGTTTTTAAACTGCGCGCACGTGATGGGCGGCTTGTTACTTTAACACCAGATATTATGCGCAACTCTATCCTTGATGCATCAAAACAAATCGAAGATTTTAGGCTTATTTACCGCAAAGATGGCGCAATTGTCATAACTTTGCCGCCCCATATTGATGCGCAAAGCCTGATAGATCTTAACTTTGCTTTTGAAAACCTATTGGACAGGTTTAATATTTCACAAACATTTATTATCGAACAACAAGTTTTAACGCCGCCGCCAAAGGGGAAGTTGCGGCGCATTATCAACCAACATCAACATCACAAATAAATATAGCGTTATTATTGAAATAGTGGGGATGATATGAGCTTTTTTAACAACCTTAATTTTTCCTCCTCAAATGAGGATGGAAAAAGCGAGCTACAAGCGCTGCAAGATGTATCTCAAAGTCTTTTATGCTTGACCGGTTCAGGTACACGGCCGCTTGATATGCTTTTTACCAATGCACAAGAAGTCATTGCTCTTGATTTAAGCTTTGCCCAAAATGCCATGCTTATGCTTAAGATGCTAGCAATTAAAACCCTAGACTATGATGATTATTTAAGCTTTGTCGGGCTTTTACCCGCTAAAGGCCGCCTTAATACTTATCATTTATTGCGAGGTGAATTAACGGCTGAAGCACGCGACTATTGGGATAAAAATACCAAACTCATTAAAAATGGTATTTGGTATTGTGGGCTCTGGGAAAAAGTCTTGAATTTTACCGCAAAAACATTGCGCGTCATGAAAGGTAAGGCGGTTAATGCTTTATTTGCCGCATCCACACTTGAAGAACAACAAGCAATATGGAACCGCGAATTTAACCAAGGTATTTGGCGCAGCGGTGTTAAATTTTTGTCCCATCGCTTCATCTGGACCCATATTATTGGTGAACCGGGCGGTGCATTTATTCCATCGCGTGAAGAGGTAGAAAAACAACTTGCACAAAAGTTTCAAAATAGTGCAGGCGAATTTTTCTTTCGCGATAGTGATTTTGCCTCGTTAATGTTGCGTGGGTATCATGATGTTAGCCAAGGCTTACCCTATCATATGGCGAAAGATCGCTATCAATCATTGCGCGATAATTTACCAAAAATGAAAATTGTAAATGGCGGACTTCATCAATTACCGGAAATGAATTTGGGGTTAATCGATGGCTTTTCAATTTCTGATTTTGGCTCTTATTGCACATTAGAAACCTATAAGGCTTGCTGGCAAGGTGTAATTAGCAGCGCGAGTAAAGATGCCATATTTTGTGAGCGCATTTTGCTTAATCCATTGCCACTACCCTTTGAAAATATCCACATAAATGAAGAATTATCATGCGAGCTTACCCGTCAAGATCGCGCCATTATTTATGATATCCGAGTTGGAACTATTGGGAGCCTATTATGACAAAACATTTTTGGCATGCCGTTTATATAGCCGATAAGTTAAAGAAAAAGCCCGTCCGTATTATGTTTGAGGGCGAGGCTTTAGTGCTGTTTCGCAGCAAGGAAGGTATTGGCTGTTTAAAAGATATGTGTCCGCATCGCGGTGCATCACTATCAAAAGGGCGCGTTGTCGATAACACGGTAGAATGCCCCTATCATGGTTGGCGCTTTGATAAAAAAGGTGCATGCAAAGAAGTGCCGCTTTATGATGGTGAATTGCCACGCCGCTTTTTACGCAATTTCACCGCTAAAGAGCATAATGGGCTTATCTTCATTACCCAAGATGAAGAAAGCGCCGGTAATTTGCCAGAAATTATTTGGGACGATCAACCCTATGCCCAATATATTATGGAAAATGATGCCATTTCAAATTTAGCGGATGTGGTGGAAAATGTCCTTGATCCCATCCATACACTTTTTGTCCATAAGGGTATCGTGCGCGGATCCAATGCAAGCAAAAATTCGGTGACATTTACCGCAAGCGTTGAAAACAGTGTTTTAATTATTCGCCATCAAGGTGAAGAAAAGCAAAATGGCTTTTTGTCCCGTCTATTAGAACCACAACGCAGCCATGCCATTAATCGTTTTGAATTGCCCGGCACAGTAAGCCTTGAATATTATGGCAAGCAAGGTTTAAGCTTGTGTTTAACCGCTTATTTTAGCCGCGAAATTGATAACCAATATAAGGGCTTTGCTGTCTTTCGTGGTCCCAAGCAGCATGGTCTTGGCTATGTTAAAGGATTATTTCTCATACCGATTATGCGTAAAGTCATTTCACAAGATCAAGACATTATGAAAGACGCAACCAATAACCGCCACCTTGCTGGCAATCCGCCTTATGCAAAATCACCACTCGATCTTTTTCGTCCAATGATTGACCGTATCATTGAAACGCCAAACGAGCTGATTAATTTGCCAGAAGGTCAAATGACGTTATTAATATAAAACGGTAATTTAATGAATTTTAAAACGAGCACTTAACTATCAAGAAAAGTACTCGTTTTTTTGCATTGCGGATGAAACTAAATTAGCAGCTTTGCGCTACAGCCTTAGCCTCAAGTCCAAATAATGGGCGGGCATAGACACCAACAATATTGCCAAAAAAGGCTGCAATAAGCCATAGCCAACCATGTAAGCTGCCCGAGGCAATGCCAGAAAAATAAGCGCCAATATTACAACCATAGGCAATTCTTGCGCCATAGCCCAGCAATAAACCGCCAATGATAGCCGCACAAAAAGATCCAAAAGACATTTTTAGGGTTGGTTTAAACCGCCCTGCAAGGGTTGCAGCTAACATTGCGCCAACAATAATGCCAAAATCCATGACGGTTTGCACATTGGTAAAAATACTTGAAGTTAGTTTTTTTGCATTGCTTGGATTTTGCCAAAAAGCCCATGAGCCAACATCAACACCCAACATAGTAGCAATTTTTGCGCCCCATATAGGAAAAGCACCAGCAACCGTCCATGGCCTGCCAGAAACAATAAGTGTTACATAATTGAGTAAGGCAAGGGCAATTGCCCCCCATATAAGAGGCCAAGGACCGCGTAAAAATCGTAAAAATCCGTGGCTGTTAGAAGGCTTTTCTGTTTCAACTATGCCATATTTACGCTTTTCCACCCAAAGGGTCAAAAGCGATATTATAGCAAACAAAGCAAGCGAAATTGTCATGCCAGCCCAAAGGCCAAAGCTTGTGAGTAACGAAACGGCTTTAAGAGCAGGAACCGCATTCCAAAAAGGCGCATGGGCAGTGGAAATAAGTGCCCCTAATACAAAGAAAAACAATACAACCAACATGCGGGCGCTCCCGCCGCCTGCGGTAAAGAGAACGCCAGAGGCACAGCCGCCGCCAAGCTGCATGCCGATGCCAAACATAAATGCGCCGATAATAACCGCAAGGCTTAACGGTGCGCTTATTCCAACAACGGGAATGCCAAAAAAGCTTCCACCTGCAAGAGTTGGAAAAAATAAGCAAACAGCAATGGCAAGCATAAGCATTTGCACTCTTAACCCGCGCCCACGTCCATCGCGGATAAAAACCCGCCATGCGGAGGTAAAGCCAAAGGCTGCATGATAAAGTGTAATGCCAAGTGCACCGCCCACCAATAATAATAGGCCTTGTCGCCAACCATAGGTAAAAGCGATAAAAGCGGCACTTAAAAGAAGAAATAGAATTGAGATGATTTTAGAAAAAGTCAGATAAGCTGACAGCTTTTTTGTCTGACCAGACACGACCGTGTACATGGCAGTTCCTTTCATTTGATAATGATGATCTTTTAGGCATATTGCATGTAGTTGTCGAGTATTGATTTTTTAAATTGTTAATATTGAAATAAGTATTTTGCTTACAAATGAATAGACTTTACGCCATGTATCTATAAAATGCATTCCATTGCAAAAATATTTACATTAAAGCAAAAAAACGGACTATTCTCATTAATTAAAACTTCCAATAGATTTGATAGTAGGATTTGTCATGCAAAAAAATATTGGTTCAGCAAAGCGGCCGATTTTTATTCCTAATAGAAATAGTCCTGCGGTTATAACCAAGGAAATTACTTTTGATTGGCATATGGGTATGAGTAGCGCGGTTAGAAAGCGCTCTATTGCCAGCCTACATGAAAAAGCAGGGCAGGCTGGTATAAGGTCTGTTTTGGAAGCATCAAGCAAGTCAGATGAAGCTATTGGATTGGATTTAAGTGCTTTTTTCTTACGCAATGATAAGGGGATTGCAGTTGAAAATCTTTTTCAAAGCAGCAAAGTCTTTGAAGGAGATATTCAGTTTAAAGACCTTCTGAGTGTAACACCGCGAGAGGCTAAAAAAGATCCGCGACTAAAAACATCAGGAAAAATGATAAAATTTAGCTATGATGGTAAAGATTATCCCCTAAATCCAACCAGTCTTTTTTATGATTGGCTTTACACAAAAATACTCTTTACCGAAGAAAATAATGCTGCGCTAAAAGACAATTTTGCTAATAAAAATTATGATGCATTTAGCGATATTGAATTTAATCCCAAAAAATCATTTAGTTGTCAGGCGCGAACATTAGCTTTGAGTATTTCACTTTATAGCAATGACAAGATTGATGATTTTTTGTCTGATCCAATTGGCTTTTCAAAAGCATTTAATCTTTATGCTTAACGGTGACAAAAATTATCAGTAATCAACACCAGTTAAATAAAGCCCATGGGGTGGGGCAACAACACCGCAGCGTTGCCTGTCCTTAGCAAGTAATGCTGCCTCAACATCATCAGCGGTAAACCGCAATGTGCCAACATCCATTAACGTGCCGGCAAAAGATCTTATCTGATTGTGCAAAAAGGCACGCGCACTGGCATAAATATCAATATAGTCGCCATTGCGAATTACATCTAATCGATCAAGGGTTCGAATAGGACTTTTGGCTTGACATTGGGTCGAGCGAAAAGTGGTAAAATCATGCCTTCCTAAAAGCCTTTGCGCTGACTCATGCATTTTATCGCTGTCAAGTGGTTTTGGCACCCACCAAACGCGCATGGCATCAAGAGAGGTATGGGAGCGACGATTTAAAATACGATAATGATAATGGCGCTTTAAAGCTGAAAACCGTGCATTAAACTCTTCATCAACAAGCTCAACAGCAAGGATTGATACCGTGTCGCGATTTTGAATGAGATGGGCATTACAAGCATCACGCACCGTGTCACTGCGCCATTCCTTGGTCAAATCAACATGAGCAATTTGTCCTAAAGCATGCACTCCTGCATCGGTACGTCCTGCTGTCGTAATGGTTGGATTTTCGCCTGTAAATTTAAAAATAGCGCTTTCAATTGCCCCTTGGACACTTGCAAGATTATCCTGCCTTTGCCAACCAGCGTAAGGCGTGCCATCATATTCAATTAAAAGCTTATAGCGAGGCAAATCACAATCCTATTTTTATTAGTTAAATGATGCTTGTTACAACATTGCCGCGCAAAAACTCATCACTATTTAATGGTTTACCACCAGCTTTTTGCAATCTTGTCAAAATAACTTTGCCATCTTGGCATTGAACCGAGCAGTCTTGGCGATCAAAGCTTGCAATTTCACCTAGCGCTTTTTCACCAAGTTTAGCACCAAGAATTTTTACGCGCTCAACACGGCCACCAATATCCATTTCGCACCAGCTACCTGGAAAAGGCGCAAGGCCACAAATTTGCTTTTGTACGCTGCGTACTGGCTGCGCCCAATCAATACGGGTTTCTTGCTTGCTAATTTTTTGTGCGTAAGTGATGCCTTCATTGCTTTGTTGGGTGAGGGGAAGTTCACCTTTATCCAGCAAGTCCATGGCTTTCACCATTAAGTCTGCACCTATTTGCGATAATGCATCATGCAATTGTCCTGCAGTCATTTCCTCGCCAATGGTAATCGATTGCGTTAGGGCAACAGGGCCAGTATCCAACCCCTCATCCATTTTCATAATCATCATGCCAGTTTCGCTGTCACCAGCCATAATCGCACGTTGAATTGGGGCAGCACCACGCCAACGCGGCAAAAGGGACGCATGGCCATTATAGCAGCCAAGACGTGGCGCATCCAAAATAGCTTTGGGTAATAATAGACCATAGGCAACCACTATCGCGGCATCCAAGTTTAAGGCCGCAAATTTTTGTTGCTCTTCTTGAGATTTCAAGCTTTTTGGCGTAAAGACCGGAAGCCCTAAAATTTCCGCGCGATTTTGTACGGGTGATGGCGTAAATTCAAGCCCACGGCGACCGGCTGGGCGCGGCGGTTGGCTATAAACTGCAACAATTTCATGACCAGCTTTGACCAAAGCATCAAGAATCGTCACCGAAAAATCGGGTGTGCCCATAAAACATAGCCGCATTATAATACCTTTTCGCCTTGTTCTTTTGCCCGCTTTTTAAATTTCTTTACCACCATCTCGCGCTTGATACGTGATAAATGGTCGATAAAAAGCTTACCATCCAAATGGTCTATTTCATGTTGGACACAGGTGGCTAAAAGGTCATCAGCGGCAATTTCTTGTGCCTTGCCATTAAGATCAATATAGGTAACGCGCACCATTTTAGGGCGTTCTACTTCGGCATAATAATCAGGAATGGAAAGGCAACCTTCTTCATAAGTATTACGCTCATCCGACGACCAAATGACTTTAGGGTTAAACATCACCATTGGTGCTTTAGGCTGGTCTTTATCAGCAACATCCATGACTAAAAGGCGTATAGGCTCAGCAATTTGTATAGCCGCAAGGCCAATGCCCGGCGCTGCATACATGGTTTCAAGCATATCATCAGCAAGTTGGCGTAACGCGTCATTAATGTTTTCAACTGGTTTTGATATTTCCCGCAAAATTGGATCGGGCAAAATAATAATCGGTTTTATAGACATGGCCTTCAGCTAACCAACTGCAAATAAGCAATTTTATATGTTTTAAAGTGAGCGCATTTGATTTTGCGTAAAACCAAATGAAAAAGATGAATATTTAAGTGCAATCCATATAGTCTGCCACTCAAATTTTAAAATGGACAGAATATAAAGTTTGGCGAATTTACCCCAACATGTTGCAAGTGTAAAGTTTGAGCACATATTAGCTGTTATCAAGTCTGTCAACAATAATTAAAATACTATGTTCATGTTTTGATCGATTTTTGTTTCTGTTTTATTTAATATTGTTACACAATTTGATTCGTATTTTACAATTTGAAAGACTGGTACTCCATGCCAATTAGCAATTTTTCCTCAAGTGAACTGGCGATGTTTGGGCTTGGCAGTGTGCTTATTGGTGTCATCATTATCGCAATTATCGTCTCTAGGCTTAATCTACGACAAAAATTAAGTATTGAGATTGAGGCCGATGAGCGCGCGCGCCATAATGATTATCATATCAATGCATTGCTGCAAGCCCAAGCGGAAATGCAAGGGCGCATGCAAACCATGGCGGAGTTGTTTGGAACACGCCAAGCCGAGCTTAACCATGCAATTGGCGAGCGTTTAGATGGTTTAAGTCAGCATTTAGGGCAGTCTATTGGTCAACAAACCCGCACAACCCATGAAAATCTGGTGCGTTTGCAAGAGCGGCTTGCGGTTATTGATCGCGCACAAAACAATATTCAAAGCCTTGCGGGGCAGGTTGTAGAATTGCAGTCAATTTTATCCAATAAACAAACACGCGGTGTTTTTGGTCAGGGGCGGATGGAAGCTATAATATCCGATGCATTACCGCCAACTAGTTATAAATTTCAAGCAACTTTATCTAATGGCACAAGGCCTGATTGCGTGATTTATTTGCCCAATGCTGCGCCTCATTTGGTTATTGATGCAAAGTTCCCGCTGGAAGCTTGGAATGCGATGCGTGAAGCAACAACCGATGAGCTTCGCCAAAGAGCCGAGCAACGTTTTCGCACTGATATGGATGTCCATATACGTGATATTTCGCAAAAATATCTCATTAGTGGCGAAACCCAAGACACAGCCTTTATGTTTGTGCCATCAGAATCAATCTTCGCAACCATTCATGAAAATTTTGAAAGCATTGTTGAAAAAGCCAATCGTGCTCGCGTTATTATTGTGTCGCCGTCATTATTATTGCTTGCCATTGATGTGGTGCAGCAAGTCTTAAAAGATGCGCGCATGCGTGAGCAGGCTCATTTAATACAGGCAGAGGTTTGGGCATTGATGCAAGATCTTAACCGCCTTGATGAACGGGTGCGCAAATTGCAAAGTCATTTTCAAATGGCCGAAAAAGATGTTGATGATATTCTTATTTCTTCATCAAAACTATTGCGGCGCGGTAGCCGCATTGAGGCTTTGGAACTGGGTGAAATAAAGCATAATAAACCGCCCGATGATGGTTTGCCATCGGATAGTTTACTGTAATTTATTAATAGGCCTGAAAGCCAAGCGCATTGATGACTTTTCCAAATTGGCGACTTGGCCAATGCGCTTGGCAGTTATCATTAATATTTTAAAGTGCGGCTTTCTTCGCGGCCAAAACCTTTAATTTCCAAGCGGTCATCATGAACGGTAAAAATCGAATAAGCAGTCGTATCAGGTGTTTCCACCATGCCTTTTAGATTAACAAAATATTTGCCGCCTTTTTTGCCATAATTGCCTTGATGATTATGGCCACAAAAATAGCCGATAACATTTTTATGGGCTGTCAAAAGATCAAGCAACCGTTCGCTATCCCACATATTATGCATATTGGCTGGAAAAATTGGGTAATGTCCAAAGACGACAACGCGTTCATTGGCTTTTTCCGCAGCTTGTATGGTATTTTCCAACCATTGAAACTGCTCATCAGACAAAGAGCCATTCCAAATCTGTGCATTATCAGCGCCTTTGGCTTTTAATGCGTCTAAACGTTTTTGAGCAATTTCCAACCGTGGGTCATCAGGAATATTGAGGTATTTATTACCTTTAGGTGGAGCAAATAGGCTAATTTCATTGCCATCAATGACGATAAAACGGTAGCCACCACCGCTAAAATCATAATAGTTTTTGGTAAGTCCAAGGGTGCGGGAGATAGACCTGATATAATCGCCTGCCACATCATAATCATGATTGCCTAAGACAAAGAAGTTTGGATGTTTTAACCGGTCATAAATTGGCAAAATATCATTAAAACTAGTATAATGGCGGTCAATAATATCACCAAGGGTGATAACAAATTTCAACTCTTCCTTATTGTAATGATTGATACATTCTTCCAATTTCCAAAGGCTATTGGCATAAAAACGTGTTTGGCCGTTGGAGGCGATTGCCGCATATTGTGGATCGGTTAATACGCCAAAAGAAAATGACCCTTGTTTGTTTGCCGCAATTACTGGCTTGATACTGGTAAAAGGGGCGAGAACCGCCGCTGCTGAAATAGTTTGTAAAAGATTACGCCGATTAATCATCTTATCTTCCCTCTCGAATGCACATTTTGAATGTGCATTCTTTAAAAAGCTGAGGTTTCATCCGCGTGACTATTTTATTGCGTTTTTGTTACATATTTTGCCAATAGTAAGTTTTCACTATGGTTGTTCACTTCAATGGTAATATGCGATAATTCATGAATTCCATGTAGTCGCCCTTTATAATAATCGGGCGTTTGCGGCACTTCACTATTTAAAGCGATAATCGCTCCATGGTGACCGGGTCCTAACTGCCAAATATGCAAATCGGTGATTGTTGCATTTTCATCTTTTAATGCAGTGGTTATTTCTGTTGTTAGTTGGCTATTTTCTGGATCTGCATCAACAAGCACGCCGCCAGTATCACGTATAAGCCCCCAAGACCACCGGCCAATCACAATCGCGCCGACAACGCCCATTAAGGGATCCGCCCATAACCAACCATAAATCCAACCAAAAATAAGAGCAATAATTGCAAGGACTGAAGTCAAGGCATCGGCCAAAACATGTAAATAGGCAGCGCGTAAATTATTATCCTTTGCATTTTTGCTTTGATGATAATCATCATTATGAACATGATCGTGGCTATGCCCGTGATCATGTTCATGAGCATGGCTGTGTTGATGGCTATGTCCAAGGTGATGATGGTGATCATCTTTTAATAAATAGGCAGAAACGAGATTAACAATTAATCCTACAACTGCTACTAAAATCGCTTGGCCAAAACTAATCTCTATTGGATTAAATAGGCGCAAAAGGCTTTCAAAGCAAATGATCACCGCAACGAGTGCTAGAATAATCGCGCTCGCAAAACCAGCTAAATCGCCAAATTTTCCAGTGCCAAAAGTAAAACGGCGATCTTTTACAAAACGGCGTGCATAATAATAGGAAAGAGCGGTAACCAACATGGCGCCAGCATGGGTGGACATATGCCAACCGTCGGCAACAAGCGCCATTGAGCCAAATATCGTGCCAGCGATGATTTCAACAACCATCATCGAAGCGGTAAGCGCAATCACCAGCCATACTTTGGTTTCGTTGCGATTATGATCACGTCCTAAAAAAATATGGTCATGATTGGCAGTAATTGGTTGTATAGTCATCTTAAGCTCCAATAGATGATAATCAACAATTTGTGGGGGGCAGCTTTATCTCAATGTTTTAATGTGATTTATTTATCTAACACATTAAAAATATTACTATTTCATATAGGTGCGTATAACTTCTATCATTTCATCGCCGCCTTGTTTGCGCTCTTGTTCATTGTCGGCTTCAAGCACATGGGCAATAAGATGCTCTTCTAATAATTGTGCGGTTAATCCACCAACGGCACCGCGTACCGATGCTGTTTGTCGCAAAATATCAGCGCAAGGTGCTTCATTTTCCAAAGCTCGCTCTATTGCTTCTAATTGACCCTTTATCCGCCGAATGCGAGCAATGAGTCGGTCTTTTTGCTTGATAGTATGGGCCATAATAGCTCTTTCAGTAAAATAATATACCCCCCTATACTATATTTACGAAGTTTCAACAAGGCGCAAAGAAACAAAGCGAGAGTAAAATTGGGCTTAATTTTTAAAAAAATAAGAAAATTCTGTTACGGTCTAAATTGGGGTGAAGAAGTAAATAACTTGGAAGTAGCTGTTTTAATTTATAAATTTTATTTTGAACGGAAATTAAATATTGAAAATGGGAAAATTCGTCAAACAGAATAGCTAAGCGGTTGCTATTTCAACAATGCAACGATTTAACGCTTAATGGTAGAATTTGCGCACTCACATTATGCACTAATATCAATGGGGCAATTTAGGCTATATGTGATCAAAGCGCTTAGAAAAAGATTTCGCCTTGTGCAATTTTTACTGATTTTCCGCCAATACGGGCATTGGCAATTTTATCATCATGGATGTGGAAGCCAAGTTTGATACGTGATGGCCGCCCCATTTCAAGCCCTTGCTCTAGCCATAATTCATGGTCACCATTTTGATATTGGTCAAAATGATGGGCAAGCCCAATAAAGGCTGATGCTGCCGAGCCGGTTGCTGAATCTTCTGAGCCATCAGCACGCAACATGCGCGCATGAAAAGCTGTATCGATGCGCTGCGTTTCGCGGCAATAAAGGTAAAATGACGGTATGTTGCCTTCTTCATCAGCAAAATTTTGTGCAATAAACAAAGGGTCCGCAGAAATCCCAGCAATTGTTGATAAATGATCAATTGGTACAAAATAAAATGGCACACCGGCAGACCAGAGGCTTGGGCGATGATTTTCAAAGCCAATTTCGCGATTTTCTACGCCAAAGGCTACGGCAAAAACTTCACTTTTTAAGGTTAGGGGGAGTGACTGTGGCAATTTGGGTAGGTCAAACTCAACAAACGATGTATCACCGCAAAGTTTTACAGCGCAACGCACAATACCAATTTTTTCTTCCAATATCATCAGGGTTTCAGTTTGTTGTGATGTTGATAGATTGGCTAATGCGCTTGCAGCTCCAATGGTGGGGTGACCTGCAAAGGGCATCTCCCCGCTTGGTTTAAAAATTCGAATCTTTGCTCGGTGAATAGGGTTTTCTGCAGGTAGTACAAAAACTGTTTCAGCAAGATTAAATTCTTGAGTAATTTTGAGCATTTGCTCGTCATTTAAGTCTTGTGCATCATAAACAATAGCTAAAGGGTTTCCGGTAAAAGCGGCATTAGTAAAAACATCAAATATTTCATAACGATGCGTGTTTTTCATATTTTTACCCCACTACATTTTTTAGTCAAACCCAAATAAAATGAACTTTTATCAAATAACATTTTTATATAATCTGTGTAATCGTTTTCCTGCATAGGATCTTTTAACCTTAATGCATTTTGATTACACCACTTAATTTTGCACAATATTTACAAACTGTTGATATAAAAGAAATACGTTATTGACAATGGCTATGTAAAAAGAAATTTTGAATTATTGATATTTTCTTTAAAATTCTCGTATTGCTTGCTAAACAACACTATATTGAAAAGAGGAGGCCATAATGACCAAGCTTTGTTTTTTATTATCTTCTCTTGCAATGATATTGGCGAGCAGCACCGGCAATAGTTGGGCGGTTGATATTAATAATCCTTATGTAAAACCGCTACCGCCACGTATGGTGGTACCAAGTCCGCAATATCGGGCAGGGCAATCGCGTCAACCTTATAATCCAAGCCCGATTGAAGTACCCTCACGCCAACAAAGGTCAAATGGGCAGCTAGATATAAAGCATATTGAATGGTGCAATAATCAGTATCAAAGTTATAAACGCACCGATAATACTTATTTACCCTTAGGCGGCGGTCAAAGGCGTTCATGCTCGTCTCCTTTTTATCAGCCTTAATGCTATTCATGAAAAATAAACATCAAAATCACAGTAAATATAAAAGTAAGATGCGGGCTTTATACGACAATCGCCCATGCCCTTTGTTTGATGGTAAATCCATTGAACCAGGTTTATGCATTGATATTATGAGCTTTTTAATCGATTATCCTCATGAGGAGCCATATGAGGATTATGTGATAGATAACATCATTAAAGATAATAACTCTGATATTTATCTTATAAAGAAATTATGTTGTACGCATGCTTTGTTTAAAAAATACATTAACCAACATCTTTATAATGTTGCTAACGAGAAATTAGTTGATAAGGATGAGGCTTAGCCGCCGAAAAAACTTTTATCAAAAGAAAACATTGATTGATATAGTTATGGTTTGAAGGTTTGCAAGTTGTTGTATTTTATATGTTTTATTCTTTTTTTAATATCTCAGCTTGTTTTGTAAAGCAATAGATTACTTATTGATATTTTAAAAGGGTAGGGGATGATTATAAAATTTAATACCGGCTATCTTTGGGTGAAAATTGGCAATAAAACTGCGAAAATCGCTGGCGAACTATATTTTCCAGAAGAAACAAAAATTGCCTTTGCTGTTCATTTATCTTCAATAATAAAATGGCAACCACCGCACGCTAACCAAGAAATAACCGCTGAAGATCGTGATTTGATCATTGAAGATATAAAAAAAGAGTTTTTATCGAAAGATCGCTATGTAACTTTCGAGTAAGCTGCTTTGCTTAGAGGAGCGAGGACCAACGGCACGTCTTAGAATTTCGGTGTACAAAAAAAGGCTGCCTTATTGCTAAGGCAGCCTTTTCTTTTGTGCTATAAACGCAAATTAGTTACGGTCTTTGTCAACCAATGCGTTTGATTTAATCCAAGGCATCATATTACGAAGCTTTTCACCAACTTGCTCAATTGGGTGCTCGTCATTAAGACGACGTGTTGCTTTAAAGCGTGCAGCGCCGGCCTTATATTCTTGCATCCAATCAGAGGTGAATTTACCGTTCTGGATTTCGGTCAAAATGTCTTTCATTGCCTTTTTGCTTTCGGCAGTGATAACGCGTGGACCTGACATATATTCACCCCATTCGGCAGTATTCGAGATGGAGTAGTTCATATTGGCAATGCCGCCTTCATAGATAAGGTCAACAATGAGCTTTACTTCATGCAAGCACTCAAAATAAGCCATTTCAGGTGCATAGCCGGCTTCAGTCAAGGTTTCAAAACCAGCGCGGATAAGTTCAACCAAACCACCACAAAGAACGGCTTGTTCACCAAACAAATCAGTTTCACATTCTTCGCGGAATGTGGTTTCAATAACGCCTGAACGGCCGCCGCCAACGCCACAAGCATAAGAAAGGGCTAGGTCATGGGCATTGCCAGATGCATCTTGATGTACTGCGATGAGGCAAGGAACACCGCCGCCTTTTTGATATTCGCCGCGCACTGTATGGCCAGGACCCTTAGGGGCGATCATCACAACATCAACGGTTTTCTTGGCTTCAATAAGGCCAAAATGGACGTTAAGACCATGAGCAAAAGCAATTGCTGCGCCATCGCGTAAATTGTCATGGATATGGTCTTTATAGATTTCAGCCTGCAATTCATCAGGGGTTGCCATCATCATAAGGTCAGCCCATTTTGCAGCATCGGCAACGCTCATCACCTGGAAGCCATCTGCTTCAGCTTTTTTAGCTGTTGGTGAACCTTCACGAAGAGCCACGCGAATTTCGCTAGCGCCTGAATCCTTAAGATTAAGGGCATGGGCACGGCCTTGGCTACCATAACCAACCATAGCAACTTTTTTTGACTTAATTAAATTAACGTCTGCATCACGATCATAATATACGCGCATGGAACTCTCCTCTTGCGGTCTGTTTGGTGTTTATTGCAAGCATTTAAACAAAATGCTTGTTTTGGTTTTGACTAGTTTTGATTAGGCAATACTTCACCCATTCAAATTTATTTCAACCATTCGCCAAATATCAGGAATTTAGCGAATAATTGTGAAACTTATTACAAAAGAGTTTTAAACTCCTCAGCTACATATAGATGGAAGAAATGACGGGTCGCATTGCGCGCCTCCTTAATGATGATGTCATCATTCATTTCAATCTCATCGCCCAATAATAGCCTTATCTGCATATCCCGCACAACAAGACCAAAAAACGTTCTAAAGGCTTGGTCAATGGTTTCAATATCTAGTAAGCCAGCGTCACGACCAAGCTCTAAAAGGGGCTTAACTCGCTTTGCCATTGCAAAAGGTCCATTAGAAAGCACAATTTGACCAAGTCGAGCATTGTCAGGTGACGCTGAGCCTACCGCTAAGCGATTTAAAGCAATGGATGTTGGTGATGATAAAACCATCAGCCAGTCACGTGCAAAATGCTCAAGGCTAGAAAAAAGCGACCCTAAATCAAGCGCTTCTTTCTTTATTGGCATAATCCGCACTTTGGCTGCTTGCCATTGCACCATGGCTTCAAGAAAATGATCGCGGTCACCAAACCATTTATAAAGTGTTTCTTTAGAGCAACTTGCTTCTTGAGCGATCCGCCCCATGGTAAGGGCTTTGTCACCGGTAACCAGTAAATGCAAAGCCGCATCAAGCACGTCTTTTTGACGTTCCGTCAGCGCTTCAACTGTTGCTTCTACCGTTTGCATGAATGCCTTACTCAATAAATATAAAATACTAAATTTGCTTTATTCGATAAGTGTCAATGTACCGTACCGTTCGGTACCATGCACAATAATTTTAGCTTTAGCAAGTGGAATCTTTGGTAAATCAATAGAAGATTTTATGTGCTCGTAAAAATGGCCTTGTTGTGGTTGTACTTGGTCCCGTTCATTTTCAAAAGCAGCAATTATGCTAAATTAAAAATTTGTGCAGCTTGTTGATTTGGTAAAGATTGCTTACATATTATAAAAGTCGTAAGATTGGATTAGTTGACACTTTGGTTAAATGTTCGTGGCGGCCAATAGGGAGGATTGCTATGATTGATAATGAGCATGCAGTGATCGAATTTTGGAAAAATGCTGGCCATGAAAAGTGGTTTAAGAAGAGTGATGCCTTTGATGAGGAAATCCGCCAAAAATTTTATGATCTTTGGCAAAAGGCAGCCAATGGTGAGTTAGATGATTGGCAAAAAACGGCAGAAGGTTCACTTGCCTTATTGCTGCTGCTTGACCAGTTCTCACGCAATATGTTTCGCAATGATGCAAAGGCTTTTTCTTGTGATTCCAAGGCCTTAAAAATTGCCAAAAATGCTGTAAAATTAGGCTTTGATCAAAAAATAGAAAAAGCTTTGCGGGCGTTTTTTTATTTGCCGTATGAGCATTCTGAAGATATTGACGATCAAGAGGAAAGTATTAAATTATTTAAAAAGTTGGGTGATGATAGCTTTTATCAATATGCCCTTATCCATCAAGATATTATTAAACGTTTTGGACGTTTCCCTCACCGCAATGGGGTATTGCATCGGAAGACGACCACCGAGGAACAAAAATTTCTTGATAGTGGTGGTTTTGCCGGCTGATGTCGTTGTTTACTTAGTTTTCTGGTTTGAAATGAAGATGAAAACCGTGCCTCTTGTGTCACAGACATAAAAAAACGAGTTGTAAATGCTTTAAGTTAAAAAAAACAGGTTTATCGCAGATATAATATTGCGTATATTATTCAGTAATTTATCGCAACAAAAAGGTAAGTATTTAGCAAATAGTTGTTGTTAATAATATAGCCTTATGGAAATTGGCTTTAAAGATTGAAAATTGTGATTTATAGCTACAGAAGTCTAATGGCTTGGCTTATTAAAGTGTGGTTTTCAATTGATACATGTCTATTGAAATTTAAGCAAAAATATAAAAATATATTTTAATTAGAATATATTATATTAAATATGTGCAGTGAGAAAAATAATGGCAATGGCTTTTAGTCAAACTATATCAACAAAAGGCAAACAACGTTCTTTAAAGCGTTTTTCCGTTCAATTTGCTCTATTGATGTTGCCACTGTTAAGTAGTTGCACATTGATAGATTATAGTAAACCTGATGGTGGGTTAAAGCCATCTATTAATCCCTATATTGTTGATACTGTCGATAAAAATAATCAAATGTCGCAGCTTGGTGCCGCCCAACATCCGCGCATTCTTGCTACATATGGTGGCGAATATAATAATCCGCAATTGGAACGTATGGTTGCCAAAATTGTTGGTAAACTAACTGTTGCTGCTGGCAGTTCTGACCAAACTTATCGCATTACTATTTTGAATTCCCCCAATATTAATGCATTTGCCTTGCCAGGTGGTTATGTTTACGTAACGCGTGGTCTGTTGGCTCTTGCCAATGACTCATCTGAAGTTGCTGCAGTAATTGCGCATGAAATGGCGCATGTGACCGCTAATCACGGTGTACAACGTTTGCGTAAAGAGGCTGAAGTTGAATTAAGCAATCAGGTCGTCTCTGAAGTTTTATCGGATAGAAATCGTGAGCGCCAGACGCAGCTGCGCGGTAAAATGTCTTTGGCGCAGTTTTCGCGCAATCAGGAATTGGAGGCTGATAAGATTGGCATTAAAACCGTTGCCGAGGCAGGCTATGATCCTTTTGCATCAGCAAGGTTTTTACAGACCATGGAAGGCTATTCCCAGTTTAGAAGCGTATCAGGTGCAACTGATGCCAAGCTTGACTTTTTGGCCACCCACCCAGCAACACCGCAACGTGTCCAATTAGCTCTTGGGCAGGCACGCTTGGTAAGTGCACCAGGCGTTGGCTCAACAGATCGCGATTCATTTTTAAAAGGTATCGATGATATGGTATTTGGTGATACCGCCAAAGAAGGTTATATTAGAGGTCAAAACTTTATTCATCCTGAACTTGGGGTTGCTTTTACCGTACCTAATGGCTTTACAATTGATAATTCTAGTGCTGCAGTGGTTGCTAGCGGCGCTGATGATACCGCTATTCGCTTTGATGCTATTAATAAACCAGACGATATTAGCAGTGCTAAGAATTACATTCAAAGTGGCTGGGTATCAGGTCTTGATGTAGATAGTGTGCGCTCGGTTGATATTGTCGGATATCCAGCAGCAACCGCTAGCGCACAAAGCCCTAAATGGCAATTTGATGTTATTGTCATTCTTGTTAAAAATAAGATCTTCCGTTTTTTAATTGCAGCACCTAAAAATAACAATTCGCTGCCAAGCATTACGAGCACGACAATAAACTCGTTTAAAATATTAAGCCGTCAACAAATTGCTGCATTAAAACCGCTTCGCGTTCATGTTGTAACGGTAAAACCGGGAGACACTGTTGCATCGCTTGCTAATCAAATGCAAGGAACCGATAAAAAGGTTGCATTGTTTCGCATATTAAATGCATTGTCACCAACATCGGTGGTATCTGCTGGTGACCGCGTTAAGATCATTGCTGAGTAATGATCTTAACTTGTATCGCCATTTTGATATAGCAACCCAACGATTTATTAAAATCTGTAATCGGGGTTAGGGCTGTATGAAATTTCATTGTTGCAGATTATAACAGTGATGCTGCCTATAGTGAAAATTCTACTTTCATGGGCAGATGGTCTGAGCCAATTGAAGGAAGTTGTTCGACCTTGTTGAGTTTAAATTCATCGCTGAGCAATATTTGGTCGATTGGCAGTCCTAAAATTGGTCTTATGCTATCAGGGAAACTGTAACTTAGCCAGCTTGAAGCAATGCCATTGACATGGCGCGTTGCAGTTTTGTCTTCAACAAATTTCACTGCGTAGCTCCAACTGGTTGCATTAAAATCGCCACCAATAAGTTGTAACGGTTCTTTTGTTAGGGGGAGTGCAATTATTTGGCTTTTTTGACGATAAGGCCAAGGCCAAAATAAATGCAGAGATGATAGTTTTAGCGGCGTTTTTGCATTAATATCAACCATCGCAGTAGCTATGCCTGCATCATGCGGGCATGCTTCTTCTGGCATGGTGCTAATGAAAGGATAGCGTGATAAAAATCCGGTTGCACCAATCATTGATATTTGGGCGCGTTCACATTTATAAGTATAATAGTTGTTGGTTCGTGCAAATTCGCTTAAGGCTTTTTGCCAGTGGCTTGATGCTTCTTGATAGGTAATAAAGTCAGGCTTTTCTGAATTCAACAAATCAATCAGTTTTTGGGTGTTGGGATTATCATAACGCAAATTTGTCTGTATGAGTTTAAAGTGCCGTGTGCTGCTGATGTTTGTTGGTTTCAAACCTTGTGTTTGATAGGTGGATAAAACACAAAATAAGCTAAATGTAATAATTGCTAATCGAAAACGTTTAAAGCTTGTGAAAAAAATTGGAATAGTTGCTATAATAAGCACAAATGCCATATGGCGTCTAAAATGAGCAACGGAATCCAGCATTGGATGCAATGCGCCGAAATAGCTGATTAATAATGGTACTGTCGCTGCAATTAGTAAGAGCATCCAGATAAGGCTAAAAAGGCTAGATTGGGTATTTTTGCGCATATTGTCTCCAAATGTTTTATCACAATACATTTAGAGCGAGTAAATACGGCAAAATTTCCAGTATAATTTAAATGCTAACAATAAAGTTTAACTATTATTACCATTCATATTTTGACTGTTTTGATAAAGCGGTGCTGCATAGGCCGGCATTTTAGCATAATAAATGGCAAAGCCCAAAGTAAGCGCCGTTGCAAAAATGCTAAGACTTAAGATCGACATGCGTTTTGCGTAACTGTCATTCATTGTAATATTCCATATGAGATTAATAACTATAATCTAACTGGTGTTCATTGAATGAAGGCTGAGCGAGCCATTCATAGTTTATTTATTGATCTTAAGGAATTATTAAAAAAAATGGTTAATTCAGACTAAAATTTGGGCTATAATTTAACCATGAAACACGATAATTTACATTTGTTTATAAAGTGTGGTATTAAAAAGCAGCTTTAAAATTTCGCAATAATGGTTTCTAAGTTCATGAAGCCTTTGTCAGCGATTATGTGTAAACAAATTGGGATAGATCAAAAAGCCCAATTAGCAACCTATTTTACGGAGTTATCGACGATGCCTAGCCAGAATAAACCAATACAGTTTTTTTACTGGCCAACCCCAAATGGGTGGAAAATTAGCATCATGCTTGAAGAGCTCGGTGTGCCTTATAATGTTAACTATTTAAATATTGGCAAAGGCGAACAGTTTGAGCCAGATTTTTTAGCGATCTCACCTAATAACCGCATGCCGGCAATTATTGATCCAGAAGGACCAGATGGCGAACCAATCTCGGTTTTTGAATCAGGCGCAATTTTAATGTATCTTGGCCGTAAATTTCAGCGTTTTTATCCAACTGATGAAAGAAAGCGGGTTGCGGTTGACGAGTGGTTGATGTGGCAAATATCTGGCCTTGGGCCAATGTCAGGGCAAGCTGGTTATTTTGCTGTTTATGCCAATGAAAAAATCCCTTACGCTATTGAGCGTTATACCAAGGAAGTGCGCCGCTTATATGGTGTGATGAATAAACGCCTTGAAGGGCAGGAATATTTGGCCGATAATTATTCTATCGCTGATATTGCATCAATTGGTTGGGTATCAAAATATGATGCCTACGGAATTGATTTGCTAGAATATCCAAACTTAAAACGTTGGTTGCGCACCATGCGCGAGCGTCCTGCTGTACAGCGCGGACTTGAACTTGGTCGTGAAATGAAAAATGATTTATCTCATGATCAGGAAGCGCAAAAAATCCTCTTTGGCCAACAGGAAAATAAATAAGCTTAAAACACATTATTTTTAAAAAGGGGAGCGGTTTAAAATCTGCTCTCCCTTTATTTTTGACCTAATTTAATGGCAGTGTTACCATACGTAAATCCCCATTGGGCTTTGCAACCATGATGAGGGCGTTTTGGCGGCCCGTATCACGCAAGGTTTTTATACGCTTAACCACATCTTCGCGGTTGGAGACAACTTCTTGATTGATGCTGATAATCACTTCGCCAATAAGGATCCGCTTATCAGAGGCGATCGAGTTGGTTTCAATATCGGTAATGATTACGCCTTTAACACTTTCTACAATGCCAAATTTCTTGCGTAAATTTTCGTCAAGTGCTGTAATTTGCATACCAAGAAGCGGCTTTGGTGCATTATCAGCACTTGTCGTATCTTCAGTCCCATCACTGGTATCATCAATTGCAGGCTCATTTTCTTCTTCTTTTAGCTGCCCAAGCTTAACGTTAACCACCTGTTGCTTACCATCACGTAAAATAGTTACTTTTACATCGCGACCAACTGGACTTTCAGCAACAATACGCGGTAAATCCTTGGCATTTTTAATCGGCTTATCGCCAAATTTTAAAATAACATCGCCCTCTTTAAGCGCTTTATTATCCACATCTTCAGCTTCCATTTTACTGGCAACCATTGCGCCATCGGTATTTGGCAGCTCAAGAGTTTCAGCAATTTGTTCATTGATCGGTTGGATACGAATGGCAAGCCAACCACGATGAATTTCACCAAATTCTTTTAATTGCGCAATAACGCCAGTTGCCATGTCGGCAGGAATAGCAAAACCAATGCCGATAGAACCCCCCGTTGGCGAAATGATTGCTGTGTTAATGCCAATCACTTTGCCATTCATATCAAAAAGTGGTCCACCAGAATTACCACGATTAATTGCGGCATCGGTTTGAATGAAATCATCATAGGGGCCAGCGCTAATATCGCGGTTGCGCGCTGATATAATACCAAGGGTTACCGTCCCTCCAAGACCAAATGGATTACCAATCGCCATTACCCAATCACCAATACGGGCATTTTCGGAATCACCAAAACTAACCGCAGTGAGCTTTTTTTTGTTTGGATTAACTTTCAGCAAAGCGATGTCAGTTTTTGGGTCTGTTCCAAGCAATTCAGCTTTTAGCTTTGAACCATCGGTAAAATTAACTTCAATATCATCAGCATCGGCAATGACGTGATTATTAGTCACGATCAGCCCTTCTTTCGCATCAATAACAAATCCTGAACCAAGCGACTCAACCTTGCGTGATTGTTGGGGAGCCTTGCCGTCTTTATCAGTGAAGAAATCTTGAAAATAATCTTCAAAAGGCGAGCCTTTTGGAATGTCGACAACAGGTGGGTTATCACCGCTTTCAGTTCCTTTGACATTTTGTGAGGTGGCGATATTAACCACCGCATCAAGCAGACCAGAAGCAAGATTTGACACCGATTGTGGGGCACTCGTCATATCGCGCGGCGCAGTTGCTGATGCATTTTGTGCCCATGCAGCTGTTTGAAAAGCACCGCTAGAAAGCGGCAGGGTACAAGCTACAGCAAGAGGTAAAAGGCGGCGCAGTCTGGTCATACCGATTCCTTAAAATGTCTTATAATTCAACTATCATCACCCCTATCGGGCACTTGATAATATTATATAGCGGCAAATAGATAACAATAGGTATAAACACATTGCAAGCATTGCATGACCAAAATACGGCATGGTTTGGTTGTTTTAAGAATTCTTGATATAAAATCACGACGGTGTTTTGTCTATTCGCACTTCAAAGGGGCCATCTTTTAGCAATTTATCAATAGAACCGCGAACTGTGCCAATTTTGACAAGACCTTTAGAATAGGAAAAGTCTTGATAAAAAATTGCAAGATTGCCCCAAGGCGCATAATAAGCAATATCACCAATAATGGGGGTAAAACCGTCAGGTGCTTGTTCTAGGTTTAACCGCTTAGGTAAATTGGCTACTTTTTCGGTTGATGCGTAATCATTAAGTGTCAAAGTAATCGGTAATAGCGATAAAAAATCATGACCAATTGGACTATCTTCAATTTCAGCAGTTAAAATTTCACCATCAATGGTTAAGGTAATGGCCATAATATTTCCTTTCTGGTTAGCATGCGCAATATTGAGATAAAAAATTGAACCAAGGACAAGGATTAGCACTGTTCTAAAGAGTTTAAGCATGCTTGCCTGTCCTTTTATAAAATAGTTGGAAGCTGATTAAAATTAGAGTGATGGCACAGCCAAGAAAGAGCGTTGCAATGGCAAATATGCTCTTAGCGCCACCACCATCAAAAACAGCGCCGCCAGTTGCCGCGCCAATTGATATGGAAAGCTGGATGGCTGCAACCATAAGTCCACCAGCAATTTCAGCGCGATCGGCAAGGGTGTGAACAATCCATGTTGACCAAGCAACTGGAATAATGCCGAACATGAAGCCCCACATCATAATCAACACTATATTTTCAATAAGATTTCCATTGCTAAAATAGAAACTAATGGCGATAAATGCTAATATGGCATGGATAGCAATGATGGTAATGCGGAAACCTTGACCTAATAATTTTCCGGCAAAAAATGTGCCCAAACAATTAGCAATGCCAAAGCCAAGCAAGATTAGCGATAGCTTAGCACTATTCAAAAACAGATATTGTTCAATATAAGGGCGCAAATAAGTAAAAAACACATGGTAACCGCCATAGCTGAAAATCATACCGCCAAGGCCAGCAATCACCCAAGTGGTTTTTAAAAGTTGCCCCATATCGCGAAAGCGACTTACAGTTTTAACTGGCATGGATGGCAAAGATAAAAATTGCCAGATAAAGCCAATTGTGCCAAGCAGTGCTGCTACCCAAAACACATTGCGCCAACCGATAAATTGTCCAATATAACTTGCTACCGGAATAGAAATAATTGTAGCAACAGCAACACCTGCATAAATAATACTTAATGCGCGTGATACATTTTTTGCAGGCACAAGCCGCAAGGCAACCGCCGATGACATAGACCAGAAGCCGCCAACACAAATGCCAAGTAAAGCACGGGCAACAAGTAAGACAATGTAATTGGGGGCAATGGCAACTAGCGCATTGGAAACAATCAACAAGGCCGATAGGCAAAGTAAAACGAGCCGTCTATCGATAGTTTTGGTCAGCGGACTAAGCAGAATGCTCGTGGTCACGGCAAAAAGCCCTACAACAGTTACAGCTTGTCCAGCTAAACCTTCGCTGATCGATAAGTCATGGGCAATAGGTGTTAACAAACTAATTGATAAAAATTCACCAGTGATAAGACCGGTAACGCCAAGGAAAAGCGAAAAAACTGCTGACCATTGCGGGGCTATAATTGCTGTTTCATTTTGGTTGAGTGCCATGGTGGATTACATCTCTTTATAAATTTCAAAATAGGTAAAATATGTCATTGATTTAATGTGACGATTGCCAAGGCATTTACCTTGGCAATCTGACTTTCTTTTAATAGTCTTTTGCTAAAAAACGTGGCTATTTACTTCAAATTGCTTTCAAAAAAGCTGGTTAATTTGCCAAAAGGAATGAGATCAACGCGGTCATAAAGATCGACATGGCCGGCATTTTTTACATAAAATAGTTCTTTAGGTTCACCAGCACGTTGATAGGCATCTTCGCTAAATTCTTTAGAATGAGCTTGATCGCCGGTGATAAACAGCATTGGTCGTGGTGAAATGGTTTCAATGTCATTAAAGGGATAAAAATTCATGAATTTGACATTGCTAGTTAATGTTGGATGGGTGGTAAGTTTAGGCGATTGGCCTTGTGGGGTAAACTCACCGCGTGGCGTGCGATAAAAATCGTAAAATTCGCGTTCAATTGGATTAGAATTTTCGGTTAAAGCATCAACCGTGCCACTGGTATATTCGGTTTTTGCGCCTTCAAACTCTTTTTGGCGTTGTTCGATGGCTGCTTGAATGTTTGCTTTACGCTGATCAAGCGTTACACCATGATTGATGCCGTTACGGTTGGCTGCGCCCATATCATACATGCTAACCGTTGCAACCGCCCGCAATCTTGGATCAATTTTTGCCGCGCTAATTGCAAAGCTACCACTGCCGCAAATTCCTAGAACGCCAATTCGGTTTTTGTCGACAAAATCTTGTGTGCTAAGATAATCGACTGCTGCACTAAAATCATCGGCATAAATTTCGGGGGAAACAAGATTACGTGGCTCACCTGCACTTTCTCCCCAGTAAGAAAGATCAATTGCGAGGGTTACAAAGCCTTGCTCAGCAAGTTTTTGTGCATAAAGATTGGATGCTTGCTCTTTAACTGCACCCATTGGGTGACCAACAATAATCGCTGCATTCTTTTTGTTGCGATCAAGATTGTTAGGGATAAAGAGATTACCAACCACATCCATATTATATAAATTTTTAAAATGGACTTTTTGAAGTGTGACTTCATTGCTTTTATAAAAATTATTTGCGCCATTTGACATATCTTGTGCCATAACCTGGAACGCACTGAAAATTAGTGTTAGCAACACAATCAGTGTTCGCATGGTCCTTTCTCCTTAAATGAAAATACAAATTCAAGAAGATTATGGCACAAGTTGATAGGTGTGATAATTGCATTAATATTGCATACTATTATGAGATTTACTCATAAATAAATATGGCCAATTTGTTAATCTATAAAATTAGTCTTGCGCCTTATTAGAATTTTTGCTCCAGGCACGTAAAGCATCACAAAAGAGTTTGAGCGCCTGCGGCTGTTGGCGGTTAAGCGGATAATAAAGACATGTTCTGCCGATCTTCGGGCTCCAATCCGCAAGCAGCTGCACCAATCGGCCTTGCTTGATATGTTCATGGACATGATAATCAGGCACCCATGCAATGCCAATACCAGTTAATGCTGCTTCAACCATTAGATTAGTATTGCCAAGCGTCATTGGGCCATTCACATCAATATTCATACTGCGCTCCGGCTGTTCTAAATCCCAATGATAGAGCGCACCACTTGAAAAACGAAAGCGGATACATTGGTGTTTTTTAAGATCATCTGGCGACGTTGGCGTGCCATGCTGTTCAAGATAATCCGGTGATGCAACCGCAGCAATACGGATTTCATCGGGGCCAAAAGGAATGGCAGCCATATCAAGCGGCACATCTTCAAGAAGGCGAATGCCGGCGTTAAAGCCATCGGCAACGATATCAATATAACGCGTATCGACAACAAATTCGACATGAATATCGGGATAGGTTTTAAAGAAGTTTGGTAACATATGGCGAATAAGCAGCTTTGCACCAGCTTCGGCACTGCTAATACGAATAGTTCCCGATGGGCGATTGCGCGAAGAATTTAAATCATGAATAGCCTGCTCTAAATCATTAATTGCAGGAACTGAACGCAGAAATAACTGCTCACCAGCCTCGGTTAAAGCAACAGATCTTGTGGTTCTGATAAAAAGCTGGATGCCAAGCCGCTCTTCAAGTTTTCGGATTGAGTGACTTAAAGCAGATGTTGAAACGCCTAATTCACGTGCAGCAGCACTAAAATTGCGTTGCTCGGCAACAGTGATAAAAATGCTGAGTTCTGGCAGTGCAATACGCGACATGCTGTTTTTTCCTAGAATGCTGAATGTAGGATATAAATTAATAGATTATTGAAAATTGCTCAACAGGCTATGAATAACATCGTTAATTGTCAAATTTTATTAATCAATTATAGTTGGCTAATCAGCAAAACGGTGTGAAAAGTGAATTTTACGCCTTAACTTAAGGATAAACCCCTTGCGATCTAAAAAGCTTTTATCAGCGCTTCTTTTATCCGCTACACTTATATTGACAGGAAATGTTATGGCCAATGATTATCAACAAAATCCGTTTACACTAACCTATGATGGGGCAATTACTAAAAATGCGGCTGGAAAAGTCAATATTCATGCGGTGCACTATAAGGTTAATGGTATTGAAATAGCCGCAAATATTTATACGCCTGCTAATTATAATCCAGCAAAAAAATATCCAACAATTGTTGTGGCCCATCCTAATGGCGGCGTTAAGGAACAAGTCGCCGGATTATATGCGCAGCTTTTAGCAGAGCAAGGCTATATTACAATAGCTGCTGATGCTGCCTATCAAGGGGCAAGTGGCGGTGAGCCACGGAATGTTGATAAGCCATTTAACCGCATTAATGACATTCATGGCATGATTGATTTTATTGCCACCTATCCTAGTGTGGACACAATGCGCATTGGTGCTTTGGGTGTTTGTGGCGGTGGTGGTTACACTCTTGCCGCCGTACAAAGTGATAAACGTGTAAAAGCAGTTGCGACTATCAGCATGTTCAATTCAGGTCTTGTGCGCCGTAATGGCATGCAAGATAGTCAGGTCAGCACAATCCAACAACGTTTAAGCGAGGCAAGTGAAGCACGGGCAAAAGAATTTCTAGGTGATGTGCAATATACTGCCAATTTTGATTTAAAAACCACAACCAATCAAGATATTGCCAAGGCTCCTGCTGGACTATACCGCGAAGGATTGGAATATTATGGCAGAAGTCATTATCACCCCAATTCTACCTTTAAATATACAACAAGCAGTTTGCTTGATCTTATGACCTTTGATGCAACCGATCATATGGATCTCATCGGGCAGCCATTATTGCTTATTGCTGGCTCTAATGCAGACACCCTATATATGAGCGAACAGGCACTGGCAAAAGCCGCTGGCACAAGCAATAAAAACCTTATCAAAATTAATGGTGCGACTCATATAGAGACTTATTGGAAGCAGCCTTATGTCAATGAAATCGCGCAAGATTTGACCAATTTTTTTAATAAGGAGTTGTAAGTTATTATTGCATAGCTCTTAGCCCATTTTAGAGCTATGCAATTGCCGTTCATCGTAAAGAGCAAGATAGCCGGGCATATATAAGGCTCCACAAACATCCTAAAAATTGGCAATATTATTTATCCTGCGCTTTAAAGGGGAGATTTCGTGACGCATAAATTAGTTAAATTAGTTTTCAGTGTCTTTTATAGCCATATGCCAAACATCTAAGGTGTCTAGGCGCAATTACGTTTTCATGTGGGGCAAGTTTGCGGCAAGGTAATAGCCAAAAGCAGATATTAGAATTTGCCAAGATTTTGCGCCAGCATCTTGAAGAAGCAGCGGCAAACCGCTTTGAATATGCGCTCCAACAAGCAATGAAATAATAATTGTCACCTTCATATCAATGAAAATAAGGTGTTCAAAATTGTTCACTTTGATTTTTTCACCTAAGGAATAAAAATGTCAAAACCTATTCAAAATACCACGCGGCGCGGATTTTTAGGAGTAACTGTAGGTCTTGCAACGCTGCCCTTTTTGTCAGCTGCTTATGCTGGAAAAAATAACCAATCTTTAGCTCGCGATACGCCACAAAAAATAGAGAATAATCGCCGGCGAAAATTAGGTGCGCTTGACGTTTCAAGCATTGGTTTAGGTGTACAAAATATGCACCGTACCTATCAAACCACCATACCACACCGCGCGGATATGATTAAACTTATTCAAGCGGCATATGATAATGACATAACTTTATTTGATACGGCAGAAGCCTATGGTCCGCTTGAATGTGAGCGCATTTTGGGTGAAGCAGTAAAGCCATTTCGTGATAAGATTGTAATTGCGTCAAAATTTGGCTGGAATATTGACCGTAATACCGGCGAGCGTAAACCAGGGTTAAACAGTAGGCCCGAGCACATTAAACTCGCGGTTGAAGCCATGCTTAAACGGTTACAAACCGATCATATTGATCTGCTCTATCAACACCGCGTTGATCCAGATATCGCGATTGAAGACGTTGCTGGCGCGGTAAAAGATCTTATGAATGAAGGCAAGGTTTTGCATTGGGGCTTAAGCGAAATGGGTACAGGCACATTGCGTCGTGCCCATACGGTATTACCGCTAAGCGCTGTGCAAAGCGAATATTCATTGCTTTGGCGAGGACCAGAACAGCAAGTGCTAACCATTTGCGAAGAACTCGGCATTGGTTTTGTACCATGGAGCCCGCTTGGCGTTGGCTTTTTAACCGGTGCAATTGATGAGCGGACGCGTTTTGCTGATGGTGATATTCGTAAAGTTGAAACACGCTTTTCATCAGAAAATTTGCCCCATAATTTAAAGATTGTGGAATTACTCAGAAAATGGGCAGAAATAAAACAAGCAACACTAGCACAAATTTCACTTAGCTGGTTATTGGCGCAAAAGCCTTGGATTGTGCCAATTCCTGGAACTACGCAAATGGCACATTTGGTTGAAAATTGCGGTGCTGTTAAGGTACAATTTAACCATGATGAGCTTTTAGCATTTAATCAGCAATTATTGGCAATCAAGATAAAAGGTCAACGCTTGCCAGATAATGTCCTTGCCTATTCCAATGTTGAAGCACCAATCATGAGCAGATAGCGGGAGAGGCGCATTTGGTTAAAGCTGGCGATAGTTTAATTTGTGAGAAAAGTTGTTGCAATGTGATTCCATAATTGCTTGAAATATTTGTCGGGCTACTCTTGGCGCACCGCTTAAATTTTATTTAGTTTCGCTAAAAATCACGATTAAAAATTATATCGCAACCTTTAGTGAAATATTTATGATGGTTTTAATTCTTTGAAAAAATTGTGTTATTTTCTCATGGGAGTAAAAATAAATTACCATGGACTGAAAAAATATAAAAGATTATCTCAGTTGTCGATAACTTGTGAATATTAGTTTTTTGTGATCAAATTCTTGTATTTACTCATCATCCACTTTATAGAACGCCAATAAATAGAGTGCTTTTGCATGTGCAAAAGCCAAAAAACTCTTAAGCTTTTATTTGAGCAGTGAGCGCAAAGTGATGATTTTCACTGTTGCGCTTCATTGCTTTTGGAGAATTGATGTGAGCGATATTCGTGAATTTATTCGGGCGGCTGCCGGCCTTGAAATGAAGGCAACTCTTGCGGTTAAGGGTGGCAAACTCGTCAATGTTGTATCAGAAGAAATTTATGATGCAGATATTGCCATTTATAAAGACAAGATTATCGCAGTTGGTGATATTGAAGATTATGTTGGTCCTAATACTGAGATAATCGATGCGAAAGGTCGCTATCTTTGCCCAGGCATGATTGATGGTCACCTTCATGTTGAGTGCTCTAAGTTATCCTTAACTAGTTTTGCAAAAGCAGTTGTTCCACTTGGCACGACCTCAATTGTTACCGGTCTTGATCAAATTATTGTTGTTGGTGGCCCAGATGCTGCTCGTGAATTTTTGGATGAAGCAAAAAATACGCCATTAAAAGTCTTTTGGGGTGCGCCTTGCAAAACCCCTTACACAATGCCTCGTTCAACCGTTGGCCATTATTTTAGCCCTGAAGATCACCGCAATACCCATCATTGGCCTGAATGCGTTGGTATTTGGGAAACAGTTCGTGAATTTATTCAGGAAGAAGACAGCGATGTTTTAGAAGCATTGGCTATTGGTGCTGCCAATCGCTTACCAGCTTTGGGTTGCTGCCCAATGACACGCGGCTCTAAATTAAATCAATATTTGGCAGCAGGCGTGCGTTCGGATCATGAAAGCTATAGCCCTGAAGAAATGCTGGAAAAGCTACGCAATGGTATGCATGTTGTCATTCGTGAATCGTCGATTTCGCATTTCTTGACCGATAATTTACGTATTGTCACTGAAATGGGCGTTAAAGCCCTACGCCGCATTAGTTTTTGTACTGATGATGTGGTTGCAAGTGATATTCTTACTCGCGGCCATCTTGATAATATGGTGCGTATGGCAATTGCTATGGGCATTTCACCAATGGCTGCTATTCAAATGGCAACCATTAATGGTGCCGATGCTTTGCGTATTGACCATAAGGTAGGCTCTATTTCACCAGGACGCATTGCGGATATTCTTCTTGTTGATGATTTGCGTAATTTCCGCATTGATGGTGTTATCGCTAATGGTAGCCTTGTTGCAAAGGGCGGCAAAATGAGCGTTAAGCTTGTTGCGCCAACGCGCAGTCCATCTTTGTTGCAAAGCATGAAAGCCGAGCCAGTTGTAGCAAGTGAAATTCGCGTTGAAGCTAAAGGTAATGGTGACAAAACCGAGCTTATGGCAATTAATGTTACACCTGAGAAAATCTTTGTGCGCACCAAACGCATGGTAACATTGCCCGTTGAAAATGGTTTTGTAAAAGCAGATCCTGCACAAGATGTTCAAAATTTAACTGTTGTTGAGCGTTATGGCAAAACCCGTAATCGCCCTGTTGGGTTTATTTCTGGCTTTGGCTTAACGTCTGGGGCCATTGCATCATCAACTGCGCCTGATGATAATAATATTATTTGCGTTGGTGCCAATGAAAAAGACATGGAACTTGCGATTAATACCTTGATTGAAAAGCAAGGTGGACAAGTTGTTGTTAAAGATGGCAAGGTGATTGAATTCTTGCATCTGCCAATTGGTGGTATTGTTTCAGATATTGAGCCTGAAGAAATGATGGGATTTGAAACCCGCCTTGATGATGCCGCACGCAGCCTTGGTTGTCAGCTGCCTTGGCCATTTATGTATATGTTTGTGTTGCAGATTACCGCAATTCCAGATTACGCCATGACTGATCTTGGCATTGTGGATTGTGTCAATTTGCAAGTTATTACCCCTTATGGTGAACCAGTGCAAACCACCCATAATGTTTAAGTTTTTAAAAGGCATTTATTCGTAAATGCCTTTTTTCGTTTCAAATCAATATTCGAGCGCATTTCGATCTGATTGGATCAGATCGGCGCTCTAATCCATTGTTTACACCGCGTTTTTTGTCCGAGAACCGCTTCACACTTTTCGGAAAACGCTCTAAGAACAACACCAGCATATTTTGTCATAGTAAATGCTAAGACAAAATATGCTTTTCATTTTATTTTAAATTAAAAAACCAACAATGTGACTTTCAATACCATTGGGGGCGCTGGTTTAAACTGCAGCTAAAAACATGCTGCAAGTGCAATAGATGAAAGGGTGCCAAATGGCCGTTGAGCAACAAGGCAGCGTACAACACAATAATCAACAATCTGCAAATCATCAAAATAAAGGCTTTGCTGCATTTTTAGACCGCTATTTTGGTATACGTAAGGCCGGTTCGTCGATACGCATTGAGTTATTAGCAGGGCTCACCACTTTTTTAGCAGCCTCTTACGTTATTGTGGTTAATCCCGATATTTTGACCAAGGCAGGCATTCCTTTTTCTGCAGGTTTAACAGCCACCGTTTTAGTTAGTTTTCTATGTAGCTGTGCCATGGGGCTTTATGCCAAAAGCCCTATTCTTGTGGCACCCGGCATGGGCATCAACACGCTTTTTGCTTATACTTTGGTAAGTGGCGCAAATGTACCATTACCGATTGCGCTTGGCTGTGTGCTTTGGGCCGGTGTTTTATTTACTCTTCTTGCTTTTTTTAATTTGCGCAGCGTGGTGATTGAAGCCATTCCGGTTAATCTTCGTTATGGTATTGCTTGCGGTATTGGGCTTTTCATTGCTTTAATCGGCTTGGAAGGCTCAAAATTTATTATTGCAGACCCTGATACGATCGTTGCTTTAACACCGATTACCCCAGTAACCCTTACCTTTATTGCTGGGTTTATTATCACTGTTGGTTTGGTTAGTCGCGGCGTTAAAGGCTCGCTGATGCTTGGCATGATTATTACGACTTTGCTTGCTATTCCTATTGGCCGGATTTGGGGCGATGGTAGTGCCTATACCTATGGTAGCGGTCTTGAAACTATTGTGAATTGGAGCGGTGTTTTTGCAGCGCCCGATTTTAGTTTTATTGGTACAATTGATCTTATTGGCTCGTTGCAAATTCTATATATCCCCTTTATTTTTGTCTTTCTTTTTACCAATTTTGTGGAGGCGCTTTCCACCTTTATGGGGCTTGCTGAAGCTTCTGGTCTAAAGGATGAAAATGATATGCCGCATAATATTCGTGAATCCATGCATGTTGATGCGGTCGCAGCATTAATCTCCGCGCCGCTTGGCACAAGTCCAGCCACTGTTTATCTTGAATCGGGCGCTGGTATTTCACAAGGCGGGCGCACGGGTCTTGTGGCAGTCGTTGCAGGTTTGCTTTTTGTACCGTTTTTATTCTTGTCGCCATTACTATCTTTAGTACCATCTATTGCAACTGCGCCGGTATTAATTTTAACCGGACTTTTCATGGCAGAACCATTGGGGCGTATTGATTGGAAAAACTTTGAGGAATCTTTGCCAGCATTTTTGGCTGTTTTGCTTATCCCGCTTACTTTTTCGATTACCCTTGGCCTATCCTTAGCGGTTATTACCTATGTGTTGATGAAAATTGTTACAGGAAAAATACGCGAAATTCGTCTTGTCATGTGGTTTGTAGCACTTATTGCTGTTATGCTCGTTGCACAAATTCAAGCTTATAAGTTTGCGCCTACCGCGCCTGAAAAGCCGACAGAACAAAGTCAGCTAATCAGCCCATTAAATAACGGTTTAGTATTGTAATTTGGGTTTGGCTTATAACGCCAAATCCGCATTTTAAAGAATGATTGAAATAATTTAAGGAAATGAACAATGAAACAATGGCATGAAGTTGCGCCGCAATTGGTTGATGTCGCCATGGGACGCAAAGCGGCTGATTTGGTTGTTAAAAGCGGTAAATGGGTTAATGTCCATTCTGGTGAAATTATTGCCAATATTGATGTTGCCGTGAGTGCTGGGCGCATTGCTTATGTTGGTGAAGATGCCACCTATACAATCGGCACTGAAACGCAGGTGATTGAAGCTAATGGTCGCTATTTGGTGCCAGGGCTTTGTGACGCGCATATGCATGTTGAAAGCGGCATGGTCAATGTAACCGAATTTGCCCGTGCGGTTATTGGCCATGGTACAACAACCATGTTTATTGATCCCCATGAAATTGCCAATGTGCTTGGGGTTGAAGGCGTGCGCTTAATGAATGATGAAGCGCAACAAATGCCAATTAATATTTTTGTGCAGGCACCAAGCTGTGTGCCAAGCGCACCCGGGCTTGAAGAAGCTGGCGCCGAGCTTAGTGCGAATGATATCAGCGAAATCTTGTCTTGGCCTAATATTATTGGTCTTGGCGAAATGATGAATTTCCCAGGTGTTGCTAATAATGATGCGAAAATGGTTGCTGAAATTGCAGCTACTCAAAAAGCTGGTCTTACCGTTGGCGGCCATTATGCTTCACCAGAGCGCGGCCGTGCTTTCCATGCCTATATTGCAGGTGGCCCTGCCGATGACCATGAGGGTACAACCCTAGATGATGCAATGGCACGTGTTCGCCAAGGCATGCGCTCTATGCTGCGCCTTGGCTCTGCTTGGTATGATGTGGCATCACAGGTTAAAGCTATCACCGAACATGGTTTGGATTCTCGCAACTTCTTGCTTTGCACCGATGACAGCCATTCTGGCACACTGGTATTTGACGGCCACATGAACCGCGTTGTCCGCCATGCCATTTCGCAAGGTTTAAAGCCAATTACCGCTATTCAAATGGCAACCTTAAACACAGCGCAGCATTTCGGTCTTGAACGTGATTTGGGCTCAATCACCCCAGGTCGCCGTGCTGATATTATTATCACATCTGACCTAGCAGAATTGCCGATTGAAGTGGTTATCGGCCAAGGTAAACTTTTGGCTGAAAATGGCAATCTTGTTGTTAATATTCCAGCCACACAATATCCAGCTCACGTAAAAAACACTGTGCATCTTGGCAAAGTATTAAAAGGCGATGATTTTGATGTTGTTGCTGATAATGCTGCAAAGGTGCGGGTGCGCGTTATTGGTATGGTTGAAAACCAAGCACCTACCAAGGCACTTGAAGCCATATTGCCAGTTGAAGATAACATTGTTAGCATGGATATTGCCAATGATGTTTGCCAAATTGCGCTGGTTGAACGCCACCGTGCAACAGGCCATGTCACCAATGCTTTTGTGTCAGGTTTTGGCTATAATAAGCCTTGTGCTTTGGCGTCAACTGTTGCCCATGATAGCCATCATATGATTGTTGTTGGTACCAATAAGGATGATATGGCAATGGCAGCTAATCGTCTGGGAGAAGTTGGCGGCGGTATGGTGATGATATCTGAAGGCAAAGAGCTTGCTATGGTGGAATTACCAATTGCTGGCCTTATGTCTGATGAGCGCGCCGAAATTGTTGCAGCTAAAGCGCAAAAGCTTGTTGATGCTATGGCGGAATGTGGCTGTACTTTAAATAATGCCAATATGCAGCATTCGCTTTTGGCATTGGTGGTTATTCCGCAATTGCGCATTTCTGACAAAGGACTGGTTGATGTAACCCGCTTTGAAATTGTTGATGTTATAATGGAAAAAATGGCGCAATAATTAAAAAAGGCCACCATTTCAATGAAGTGGTGGCCTTAATGTTATGCTGAAATATTTTAAATATTAAAAATTTTATAAAAGCGCGGTATAAAATGAACAATATCGCCAATTTGTCCTTGATAATCGCGCGGCAATTCAATTTCTACCATATCACCGCTATCAAGTTTTACTTCGCCGCGCCTTGCTGATCCAACACGGCGCCGGGCAATGAGCTTACCATTAAGGCTTTGCTGATCGGCATTTGTAAGTTCAATTTCATGCGGGCGGAAAAACAGCTTGGCTTCACCATCGGGTAAATCGCTTTTTATGTTAATTTCGTTACCGTTATATAGAAATTTCCCTGACTTTATCTCAATAATAATATTACTGGATTCGCCAATGAAGTCATAGACAAATGGGGTCTTCGGGTTGTCGTAAATATCGTCAGCCGAGCCTAATTGCTCGATTGTGCCCTTATGCATAATGGCAACGCGATCAGAAAGTTCAAGTGCTTCTTCCTGATCATGGGTAACAAATATGGTGGTAAAACCAGTTTTATCATGCATTTCACGCAGCCAATGGCGTAACTCGCGGCGAACTTGCGCATCTAATGCGCCAAAGGGTTCATCAAGAAGCAGGATTTGCGGTTCAATTGCCATGGCGCGGGCAAGGGCAACACGCTGACGTTGCCCACCCGATAATTGATTGGGATAGCGGTTTTCAAGTCCCGTTAGCTGTACAAGATCCAAAAGCTCCATCACTTTATTTTTGATAAAGGCTTTTGATGGGCGCGTTTTTGAAGGGCGAACATTGAGGCCAAATGCAATATTGTTAAAAACGGTTAAATGCTTGAAAAGCGCATAATGCTGAAAAACAAAACCGACATTACGCTCACGTATTGAGTGTAAGGATGCATCTTTATCGCCAAAATAAACAGTACCAGAAGTTGGGAATTCAAGGCCAGCAATAAGGCGCAAAAGCGTGGTTTTACCGGAACCGGATGGTCCAAGCAGGCCTAATAATTCGCCTGAGCGAATATCAAGTGAAATATCGTTTAACGCAGCAAAGCCGTCAAATTCTTTATTTAAGGAATTTAGGCGAACATCCATAGTCAATCCTCGAAACTATATTTTGCATCAGCTCATATTAATGGCCTGTGCGTGCTCCCTTACGGGCGTAAATTTTTTCAATTAATGTTTTTAAGACAAGTGTTACCAATGCAAGCGAGGTTAGCAGTGTTGCTATCGCGCAGGCAGCCGTAATGTCGGAATAATACATAAGCTCAATTTGCAGGGGCAGTGTCATGCTTTCCCCCTCAATGCGTGAAGAAACAAGATAAACTGCACCAAATTCGCCCATAGCACGCGCATTGCAGAGCAAAATACCGTAAAGTAACGCCCATTTAATATTAGGCAAAGTTACCAGCCAAAAGGTTTTAAAACCACTTGCACCAAGGGAAAGGGCGGCTTCTTCATCACTGGTGCCTTGGTCTTGCATCAATGGAATAAGTTCACGAGCAACAAAGGGAAAGGTTACAAACATGGTTGCAAGAATCATTCCGGGTATTGCATAGATAATTTCAATGTTGAAATATTCAAGCAAAGGGCGCAAGACACTATCCATGCTGAAAACCAAAATCAGTGCAAGCCCTGCAATGACAGGTGATATGGAAAAAGGTAAATCAATTAAAGTTATGACAAACGCCTTACCGCGAAAACGAAATTTGGTAATTGCCCATGCGCCCAAAATGCCAATCAAACTGTTACACGTTACCGCGATTAAAGCGACAATAAGTGTAAGTTTAATCGCGTTTAGCGTGCTTGCCTCACTGATGGCTTGCCAATAGGCATCAAAGCCTTCACCAAAAGCTTCAACAAAGACAATTGCCAAAGGCAAAAAAAGCATAATGGTCAAGAATAGTAATACAACTGCTATAGCTATCCATTTAAACCAAATATTATCGCTTGTCGGATTTTGTGGTGTGCTATGATTAGCCATTGCCAAATCTCCTGCGATTATAGGCTTGCAATAGATTAATAGCCAACAAAATGATAAAGGCAATAACAAGCATGGTTGCGCCAATAGCTGCGGCATTGGCATATTTATTAGCAGCATTGCCCTCTAACTGAATAACAATCATCAATGGGGCAATTTGCGTTTCGCGTGGTAAATTCCCAGCAATAAAAATGACCGAACCGTATTCACCAATTGCTCTACCAAAAGCAAGGGCAAAACCAGTCATAATTGATGGTAAGAGGGCCGGCAAAATAACCTTAATAAAGGTTTGAATACGGTTTGCACCAAGGCTTGCTGCGGCTTCTTCAACATCTTTTTCAAACTCGGCAATCGCCGGTTGAATGGTGCGCACAACAAAGGGAATACCAATGAAAATAAGCGCAATAACAATACCGGTTGAGGTATTGATAATGCTGATGCCAAGTTTGTTGAGTAGCGATCCAAGCCAGCCAATAGGTGAATAAAGCGTTGCAAAAGCAATACCTGCAACAGCGGTTGGCAAGGCAAAGGGTAAATCAATACAGGCATCAACAAGGCGGCGACCTGGGAAATTATAACGCACCAGAACCCAAGCAATGAGCAGCCCAAAAAATACATTAATTAATGCAGCAAGCATTGATGTCCAAAGGCTTAGCCAAATGGCATGGCTAACGGTGGGCGTTTTGATAATATCTATATATTCGCTAAAACTTAGCGAAAAGGTGCGGAAAAATATCACCGCAATTGGCAGCAATATCAATATCCACATATAGGTCATAAAAATCCCGAAGGTTAAACCAAAGCCGGGTATAATGCTTGGTGTCTTCCATGAATTAGGCTTTGCTGTTGTTGATGCCATATTTTATTGGCTCCTATTGGTTGCCACTAAAAATTTGGTCAAAGAAACTGCCTTCATCGAAAAATTCTGCTTGTGCTTTTTTCCAACCGCCAAAATCTTCAATTTTTACCAATGTCAAAGGTGGGAATTTTTGCAAAAGTGCTTTATCGACAAGCTCAGGATTTGATGGGCGGTAGCCATATTTTGCTGCCAAAGATTGCCCCTCTTGGCTATAGAGATGTTGTAAATAAGCGGTGGCTATTTCTCTTGTACCATTTTTATCGACATTGCCATCAACAAGGGCAACAGGTGGTTCGGCAAGGATAGAGATTGATGGTACAACAATTTCGAAATTTTCGCCGCGTTTTTCTTCCAATGTGCGGATGGCTTCATTTTCCCAAGCAAGCAACACATCACCAAGGCCACGTTGGGTGAAACTTAAGGTTGAGCCACGCGCCCCAGTATCTAGTACAGGGACGTTGCGATAAAGGTTACGTACATATTCGCGGGCTTTTTCTTCATCACCATTAAAATTTTTGCGCGCCCAAGCAAGGGCAGCTAAAAAATTCCACCGTGCACCGCCAGAAGTTTTGGGGTTTGGGGTAATAACCTTTACATCAGAGCGGGTAAGGTCGCCCCAATCCTTTATGTTTTGTGGATTGCCCTTGCGTACCAAAAATACAATCGTTGACGTATAAGGGGCATTATTATGGGCGAGTGTACCACGCCAGTTTTCAGGAATTTTGCCGGTACGAGCTGCGATTTCGTTTATATCCGCTTCCAGTGCGAGAGTGATAACGTCAGCATTTAAGCCTTCAATCACTGATCGCGCTTGTGAGCCAGAACCACCATGGGTAGTGCGAACCACTGCATCTGTGCCTTTTTCTTTTTTCCAAAAGTCGGAAAAGGCTTGGTTATATTCGCGATAAAATTCGCGGGTTGGATCATAGGAAACATTCAATATGCGGTCAGCAGCTTGCGCCGCATGTATTGGAGCGAGGCTTGCTGTTGCTGCAATAAGTGAAGCGAGCACAGTTACCAATTTGCGTTTTAAAATCATCGTCACCTCCATTGATTAACGACAATGTAACGGAATTAAATAAAATGTGAAAATATAAACTATGCTAATCCGCAGATTTTATGAAAAATCTTTTCATAAAACACATATTTTTGAGTTTTTCTAAACTCTTTATGGTTTTTACGCTAAATTAAATAGCAATATTTTGCGTTAAAAAGTCAATGCTCACTGGCCAATAGTAAAAATAAATTGTTTCAAATGTTATTGAAATGGAAATTTAGTTTATTGAAATCTTATCTTGCAAAAAGTGGAAAACACCAATTCAAAGGCTTGTAAAAATATGGCAGACTAAAAATGCTTAGTAACATTTAATTTATCTATCCCTTTATAAATACAATATTATTTGATTAGACGATCTTGACCTTCCTTGATACCGTCCTAGATATTGTTAGATAATATTTTGAAATTTTCGCTAAAATATTAGCGGTAAAACGAGGACGAAGATAATGAAAAAGCTTTTATTAGTATCAGTTGCAATGTTGTCATTAGCTGCAAGCAATGTTTTTGCAGCAGAGCGTACCATAAATGGTGGTTCCAAAGAAAATACATATGTTGAGGGCCAGAAAGATGGTTCTCCAGTAGAAACGAAAGCTCCACCAAAAGAAGGTCGTCATTTTGGCGATGGCTCACAAGAAAATTCTTATGTTGAAGGCCAAAAGGACGGCTCACCAGTAGAAACGAAAGCCCCACCAAAAGAAGGTCGTCATTTTGGTGACGGCTCGGTTGAAAACAAACAATAATCTATAATCTTGATTTATGATTAAAGTTTTGGGGCGGCTTCATATTTGAAGTCGCCCTTATTTTTAAAAGATTATGCCAAATATTAGGAAATTTTTGTGTATTGATTTATTATCCACTGCTTTGCTTATTATTAGCTTTGTACTTTAAAACCTATTAATCTTTGCAATTGTTAGCTTAACTTTTGTTAAATGATACAGTGGAGACAATATGGGGCAATATTAAAAGCCACAGCAACAAGGATTGATGAAATATTCCTATTCCAAAAGTGGTATGTTAGCACTGAAATAGGGCAGATTCGAACTGCTTCGCTTTGATATGAGAGCCAAAGGTTCACATCTATAAGCTTTACCAGATGTAGTTCCATCGGCATTTGCTATGGCAAAATGAAGTTGTGGCGACAAGGAGTGAATAAGAGATTTACGTATAGAACAAAAATGTATTCTTATTCTGCATTCGCCACAAATATCAAAAATGAAATTTGTATTGCTATGACAACAAGGAAGTAACGAAACAAACTATCTCGCTCTAACACTGAGCTACAAGCCCATAATGTCGGGCTTGGCAGGATTTGAACCTGCGACCTAGATCTTGGAATGTAGTTCCGTCGGCATTTGTCATATCTAAAGTTTAATAAAAATGATAGCAACAAGTTTGTAGTGAAACAGTAGTCTGCACTCTCTTTCTGAGCTCATGTTCATGTATATGAACAAGGTGGGACTTTAACCCGCGACCTAATGTAGTTCCACTGGCATTTGCCATGAATTTAATTTGGTGAGTCTTTTTTAGCATTTATTTTTTGTTTTGTAAAGTATTATTTTAAAAAAATAAATGAAAACAAAGATTTGTGTTAAGGGTATAAAAGACCATTTCAAGCTTTGTTTAAAACTTGATGATTATGGCCATTTGTAATGCTTGGCTGATTTTATGCTATCTTCAGCTTATAGTTGCTAGCTGAAGATAGCATATTGTTAATGCTTATAGCTCGATTGCATCAATCATTTTTGTCCATTGCTCTATTTCCTGTTGTTTTGTCAGAATTCCGATAAGTGTAAACACTGCATCGGAAAATCCACCAATATTGAAAACACCATCAAAATTTGCTGCAGGTGTTGTGATGTAAGGTTGTATGTCGAGACATATTAACTTTGCATCTGGGTTGCGATTTTTAATCTTGGCCCATTCTTCCATCATCTTGGTTGGACCTGATCGAGTTAAATTATTGGCATCCACCCATGATTCATTGTCAGAAATCATGATAACGACATCGGGCTTTGCATTTTCTACATTCAATGTTTTAAGTGGAGCGGAACAATTTGTGCCACCACCACCAATGCTGCTAAGTTTTTTGGCATTGGTCATAATGCTGTCGCGAGCATTGAGTTCAATATCAACAACATCAAATTCAAAGGGCATTATACGCGCGTATTTGTTTTTACGCATAATTGCTGCCGATATTAATGCTGCAACGTCAATGCATCGCACAACTGAAGTTGCGCCGTGGCGATAGCCAGTAATGGGCGATGACATTGACCCCGAAACGTCAGGGCATAGCACGACATAGCCGTTTAGCTTAGGCACATTATCAAGAGCTATTTCCATAGCTGCTTGTAATGCATCTTTTACCATGCCTGGTAGTGCCTTATCAGCCATAAGATAGGTTGTCATGAGCTGATAGGGAAAAACGCGAGCCTTGCGAATTTCATTTTCATCACAAAGGCGACCCGCGATAAAGTGCGTAAAACCAGGCACTGAGAATACGTCATGACGTAAAAAAGTGTTAAGGTTTTGCCGCAGCATTTGAAATCCGGCATGGTAGGCAATTTCTGCCCAATGCTCCTTAGTAAGGTTAAGCGAGGTCAACATTTGGAAAGGCACTTCTGGCACTTTGCCAGTTTGGTTTAACTTAAATTCCTCAAACTCACGGACAATAGCTGGAAGTTCGTCAATATTATAAGGTTTTCCCATAATATAGGCATAAAGTGCTTCTCGTGATTTATCCTTTGGGCGCGGATGCACCATTTTGATGACATCAGCAAGCGAAGGTTTATTTCCTATATTGGCACGCAAAATTTCAATGTCGCTGGCATTTTCAAGCCATTCTTGCACAAGCCGTTTAGGGCGAGTACCAAGTGATTTACGACCAATGGTGCCAGAGCGCATAATTTGCACGAAATTACGCAGCATCTTACCATTGCGGATAACCCTTTTAAATACTTGGTTGAAATAAGTGCTCTCGTTTTTAGAAAGAATTGCGAGCAATAAAGCAGGCATATCTTTCATCAAGCCTTTTTCAAAAGCATAGATGGCAGTTTTTGCAAGAAACTCCGCGTCAACTTTTTCGCTAAGTTCTAAAATCTTATCCAACTGGTCGCAGCCATTGGCGTAAAATGTATTGTTAAAGGTGCCAGTCACTGCAAGCTGTGCCAAGGCTTCATTTGGTGAAAGCTCATAGGCTGGTGCGCCATGATGGTTATGGCTATTGGTTGCAGGAACAAGTTTTCCGCGTAGGGAAGCAAAAAGTTTAAAGTTTGCCATTGTATTTCCTCTTTATTTTCAGCATGGCTTTTTTCATGCTTATTATTATTGACATTCTGACAAGGTATTTGGTTAAATTATCTTGCCTGCACCTATTGACTCAGCATAAGGCGTGCCAACTTCGATAAAATAACTGAAAACCAAAAATTTATTTTTTATCTTATTGATTTTATTGCTAAAATATTTTTGTAAAAATATTGTATTCCTTTTTGTGTTAAAACGGGCATAATATTATCAGTGATATTTTTTTATAAAGATTTATAATTATGGATAAAAAAACGGTTATCTTTTCAGTTCTTGGTACAACCCTTGATATTGGTGCTTTTGCAAAACGCTGGTCAAAATGGCGGCCAACGGTTGCGCTTTGTCAGCAGGTTGATTTTCCTGTTGATCGGATAGAGATGATCAATCACAGTAATGATAACCAGCTCGCCGAAGTTATTATTAAGGATATTGCTGAGATTTCACCCAAGACAAAAGTCATTCAAAATTTTGTCGACATTAAAAATCCTTGGGATTTTGCTGAGGTCTATGAGCAATTACGCTCCATTGTTACCAATTATGATTTTGATCTTGAAAATGAAGACTATTATGTAAATATCACTACCGGTACCCATGTTGCGCAGATTTGCTGGTTTTTGCTCACGGAGACACGCACAATTCCGGGGCGTTTGTTACAGCTTTCGCCGTCTTTGAGGGATGAAAGTGGCAATAGAAGCTCTATTGGTTCTTATTCAATTATCGATCTTGATTTATCGCGCTATGACATAATTGCGCGGCGTTTTGCGCAGGAGCGCCAATCGGCGACATCTTTTCTAAAGTCAGGCATTGCTACCCGTAACGATGCTTTTAATAATATTATAGACGAAATAGAAAAAGTGGCTATTCGCTCAAAAGCACCAATTTTGTTAACTGGGCCAACGGGCGCGGGTAAATCACGCCTTGCGCGACGCATTTATGAATTAAAGAAAATGCAGCGTCAGGTTGAAGGTTCACTTATCGAAGTGAATTGCGCTACCTTGCGCGGCGATCAAGCAATGTCAACCTTGTTTGGCCACCAGAAAGGTGCTTTTACAGGGGCAGCTAGCAGCCGCCAAGGTTTGATGAAAGCCGCCGATCAAGGACTTTTGTTTTTAGACGAAATTGGCGAACTTGGGCTTGATGAACAAGCTATGTGTTTGCGTGCTATTGAAGAAAAGCGGTTTTTTGCAGTTGGCGCCGATGTTGAAACCCAATCAGATTTTCAACTCATTGCCGGCACTAATCGAGATTTGCGTGAAGAGGTAACGAAAGGTCGATTTAGAGAAGATTTATATGCAAGGCTTAACCTTTGGACTTTTGAATTGCCTGCATTAAAAAATCGCCGTGAAGATATTGAGCCTAATCTTGATTATGAGCTTGATAATTATCAGCGAGATGAGGGGCGAAAAGTTACTTTTAATAAAGAAGCACGTAATTTGTTTTTAGATTTTGCCATGTCTGGCAATGCCGAGTGGTGCGGTAATTTTCGTGACTTGTGGGCAGCAGTTTTGCGCATGTCAACCCTTGCACCGCAGTCGCGCATTACTGAGCAAACAGTATCGGAGGAAATTAAGCGGTTAAAATATAGTTGGAGCCGTGATAATTTGGACAAAGATCAACAATTGCTTGCAACTGTTTTAGGCGAGGATAAATTGGCGATGATTGATCCATTTGATATTCCGCAGCTTGATTTTGTCGTGCGCGAATGTAAGCGTTATAAAACTATTAGTGAAGCGGGAAGGGCACTATTTGCCGTTTCGAGAACGCAGAAAAAAACTGGCAATGATGCCGACCGCTTACGCAAATACCTCGCTCGTTTTGATTTAAGTTTTGAAATGGTGCAGGACATATCATCTTTTTAAAGAGCCTCTGATGAGGATATCATATCTCATTAGTTGTAAAGGATTATTTGCGAAGCTTTGATTAGGCGATGAAATCGCCATTTACAATCCGTTGGGTTGATGGGCGATCGCCGAAAATTTAAAAATATTTGGCATATTTTTTACTGATAGCAAATGTGCGTTTTTTAAAGATCGCTTCACAGTTTTTTAAAAATGCTATAGTATTATGGAAAGTTGGTCGGCAATTTTATGGCTTGAGGGGGAAAGCTAATGTCGGGGCAGGGGATAGATAATCATAAATCTAATAATGATGGCTCAAAGCAAAGTTCTATTTTTTGGCAAATGTTTACACCAAAATTTATTACGGTTTTGCGTGAAGGGTATAGTTTTAGCAACTTCAAAGCTGATGCTTTAGCTGGCTTAACCGTTGCTATCGTTGCTTTGCCGCTTTCTATTGCCATTGCCATTGCGTCTGGCGCTTCGCCTATTCAAGGGCTTTATACTTCTATTATCGGCGGTTTTTTTGTCTCATTGCTTGGCGGCAGTCGCTTTCAAATTGGTGGGCCTGCAGGCGCTTTCATTGTCGTGGTCGCCACCACAATTAACGAGCATGGCATGGATGGACTATTACTGGCGATGCTAATGTCCGGAGTATTTTTAGCCATTATGGGCTATGCACGTCTTGGTACCTATATTAAATTTATTCCCTATCCCGTAACAATCGGCTTTACCGCCGGCATTGGCGTGATAATTTTCTGCAGCCAATTGATTAATATATTGGGCTTAGAGTTGCAGGGAGGAGAGCCAAGCCCGATCATTGCAAAAATGGCGGCAATATATAACGTAATAACAACTTTTAATGTTCAAAGCTTTGCCCTTTGCGCGCTCACAATCATTATTATTATTGCTTTGAAAAAATGGCGCCCTCATTGGCCAGGAATGCTCATAGCAATTGCATTGGCAAGTTTTGCGGCTTTTTGGGGTGCGCTTGATGTTGCAACGGTTGGTAGCCGCTTTGGTGCTATGCCATCGCAGTTACCAATGCCGATGATGCCAGTTTTTTCGATTGATAAAATGGTCGAGATATTGCCGGCAGCCATTACTTTTGCTTTGCTTGGGGCGATTGAATCGCTGTTATCGGCAGTGGTTGCCGATGGCATGAGTGGACGCCACCATCGCTCTAATTGTGAATTAGTAGGGCAGGGCTTTGCCAATATTATTACGGCGTTTTTTCATGGTATTTGTGTCACCGGTACCATTGCACGCACTGCTACTAATATTCGCGCAGGTGCTCATGGGCCAATGGCTGGTATCATGCATGCCATTTTTATCTTGATGTTTATACTGTTTGCAGCTCAGCTCATTAGCTATATTCCGCTCGCGGCGCTTGCTGGCGTACTTGCCATTGTGTCTTGGAATATGATCGAGCGTGGTGCGATAAAAACCTTATTTATCGCATCAAAGGGCGAAGCTTTTATTTTGACGGTCACTTTTTTACTAACCATATTTTGGGGATTGGCGGAAGCCATTATTATTGGCTTTGCACTTGGCGCGCTATTATTTATTCAACGAATGTCAAGCCTAAGCAAGGTTGAAATGGATGTTCCCTTTGTGGGCGAAGATAGAGTAGATGGTGCTAATAGTACGCCTCGGCCCTATGATGATAGTCGTTTGAATAATGAAGTTGTTATCTACCATATTTCTGGCATTTTTTTCTTTGGCGCCGCCGCTAATATTGGCTCGGTGCTTGATAAAATCGCTGATAGCTATAAGGTAATGATACTTGACTTTTCCGCAGTGCCATTGCTTGATGCAACAGGGGCGCATATACTTGAAAATCTAGCGCAAACGGCTAAAAAACGCCAGATGAGATTGATAATCTGCGGTGCTTCTATTGCACTGCGCAAGGAAATGCTTGCTCATAATATTCGCCCACCCTTGGTGGAGTTTTATAGTGATGTTGTGAGCGCCCTTGAAACAACTAAAAGCGCAGAAGAATAATAGAATAGATTTAAAATTTATTGCAGAAATAAAAGTTTAAAAAGACATAATTTCATGTGTATAACGCCCTTTGTTTATTTCTATTTTTAAAAATAAATGCACTATGTCAAGCAAGCTTTAAGATCATTTCAGAACGGCGATAAATTACTTGCAGTTAAATGATCTTGCAATGAGAGTTTAACAATTTGTGACAATTAAATAGGGTTGGGAATATGTCCAAAGAGGGTATCACAGACAATAAGAATAAAGGAAATAAGGGCAAACTTATTGTCACCCTTATTATTCTTGTTCTATTAATAGGCGGCGGCATCTACTATTATCTTGGCTTGCAGCAAAAGAAAATAAATGCTGTTTTTGAACAATTGAAAGAGCAGGGGGTCGTATTTAAGGAATGGAAGAAAAATTCTGATAAAACCTATTCTCTTGTTGAGCCAAAATTGCAAGTTAGTGCAACTACGCAGCTTAATGTTGAAAGCTTTGATGTAGCACTCAAAGATGATGGTTTGCTGGATTTAACCCTAAAAAATGTCAGCTATAAAGGTGAGATTGTAGAAGTTGCTTTACCTACTATTTCCATAACTGGTTATAAGCTGAGTAAGGATGTTTTCGATGCTCGTCTCAAGGACAGGATGACGCCCTTTGCCTTGCATTTACTAAGCAATGATTTTAAATCAATGGTCGTTGATAATTCAGCGGTTAAAATAGCTTTTTCAATGGATGAAGTGGGAATAGGAGCTGAGTTTCATTTTAAAAAATACCAGCTTCTCGATTATTATAAAGGCATAGTTGGCACGCAAATTATTGATCAATATGAAATGACGGCCGACATTTTCATTGACAATGAGGCGGTGTCGCAGATTAAGCAGACATCGTCTCTTGAGCATATTGAAGCCCAGGATAACAATTTGCGATTGCAAATGTTAATGTGGTTTATTAACAATGATAAGCCTGATCAGCCTTATGAAAAAGTATCAGGCTCTATTACATATAAAAATTATAACACTGAGCAAGCCACCGCTGGATATATTATCCAAGGTCAAACCATTGAAGAGGTAACTATCGATGGTATTTCTTTGCGGTACGGTCAAAAAGCACCAGTTGATGTGGTTGATGATTGGATTGAGCTGACACGCGCGTTTTATAATGCGAGTGAAAAAGGTGAAAAATATGATGTCAGTTATCCAAAATTATTTGGTTTAATACGCGATAGCCTTTATCTAATCGAAATGGTCGGTCCTACTAAGCAAGTCGGTAAAAATTTATCTAATCACCAGCACTCTCCAGGTCTATGGCTAGAGATGAATGTTGATGAAATGTCACTCGACTATAAACCTTTTAATGTTGCGCTTCAATATAAGGGAATTATGGTCAATGGTAAATCTTCAGCAGAAGATAGTGATGAATTGCTGAAAGCTAAAATAGGACTGATTGGCTTTGTCGGCGTAGATTTTTCATCTCTATATGGTTTTGCTATTACTGAGCTAGATAAATTATCGAAACTTGAAAGGGTTCCTGACGATAGTAAACAGTATTGGTTGGGAGTATGGACTAATGCTGGTAAGATTTATCCCAGAATTGAACGCTTTGAAATAAAGGACTTTGATATAAAGGTACCAACCGTAGAAGCTGTAGTTAAATTTGATGAAATATCGCTTAACCATAAATATGCGGTATCTGGTCCAATCCCAACATCTATTGATTTTAAGATTGCTAATTACCAGCAATTCGTCAAAAACTTTATTTATTTGCCGGAGAGCCTTGGCTTAAGTGATGGATTCTTAAAGTTATCTACACACATTAAAGCTGACTGGGATGAAGAAAAAAAACAAATTTTACTTCATGATAGTTTTTTAGAAACAAATGTTTTCGGTCGTGTAGATGCAAGCGCAACCATTGGTCAAGTACAGCCATATCTGTTTTCAGGTAATATGATAGAAATGGCAGCTGCCGCATCGGGTTTAACTGTAAAAGATTTTAAAATTAGCATTGACGATAAGGGAAAGCTTAGCGCCTTTAAAGAACGCGTAGCAAAAGAAGAGGGCAGTTCTGTCGAAGAAGTTGGCTATGGTTTGATTTCAAGCTTGGTTCCTACCATGCAAAATTATATCGAAGATGGTGAAAATCGTGCTAGCGTCGTTGCGCCTATCGCAAAGTTTATCAACAATGGCGGTGTTATTGCTTTTGATGCAAAGTCAAAAACTAATTTTGGTGTTGGGATCCCAGGTTTAGCTATGATGGATTTAAGCAATAACCTTGATCCATTATGGTCACTATTTGATATTGCCGTCACTGTAAAATAAAACAGTTTTAAAGGCGTTGAATAGCCATTGGTGTGTTGTTAAAATTTCAACATACCAATGGTTTTTTTATGCTTTCAACGTTATTGTTTTGCTTGGTGGAATGAAGGGGAAGCAAATGCTAAGATTGCAGTATAATTTAAACGATTGTTACCTAGGTTTATTCGTGTTTTTCAAATTGATGCGCTTATCGTTTGTAGCCTTTTTTCTACTCGCTGCTTTTTGTTATCAATTTTCGCATGCAGCAACACAAAAAACCCAACCAATGCTTACCTTTTTGAAGCAAAATGGTTTATATTTCGACCATGTGGAGGAGCGTGATGACGGCGTAATAAGCATTAAAAACGCCTATCTTGCAGTTGGTCATAGCGCAAAAATTAATATCGAAACCTTGCTGATTATACCTAAAAATAATAGCCGATTTGATTTTGATATAAGCAATATAAATTATAAGGATAGTTTTGAATTTAATCTTAATAGTTTAAAAATTTCTGATTTAAAATTTGAAGAAGAATCTTCATCTCCGCTTAAATTATTATATTTTCCAGCTATTATAAATTCTTTCCTCAATATGGATATTAACCAAATTGATTTTGAGGAAATGTCGTTAATATCATCTATTGGTAATACCTCATATTCTATCAAATTTACGATGGATGCAGGTTCTTTTGAGATGGTATCAAAAGGCATCATACAATCGCAATATTTTTGGGGATCGGCGATTGAAATTGGCAAAAATTCGATTAGCTACGATAATAATTCTGTCAATTTATCAATCGACCATATAAATTTTCGTGATTTAAATTATTGGCAAGTTTTTGATTTGTTTTTCGCGCCCCACAACAATAAAAAAGATGCGCCTATCTCCATCGCGAAGAGTGCAAATATTCGTCACATAAATTATTACGATAGTCGCCAGAGTATTGATTTTGAAGAGGTTAATCTATCGCGGTTATTCTTACTGCAAAATCGTGAAACCCTTGCTGATTTAATTAATAATCAAATTGCTGTTTTAGCAATGAGTGATGTCGAGCGCGGTAAAGATGGCCAACCATTAGTTGAAGATCCTTTAGCAGATTATAAAAACATCAAATTAATGCGCAGCTATTTTTATCTTTTGGATATGGTTCAAGCTGTTGATTTGGATTTTGAAGACTATGTCAAAGAGTTCGAAGATGGTATGATGGAGTATCAGTTTATAATTAAAAATGGCAATATTTCCTATCAAAATAATAAGATTACATTGCAATTCAATCAAATTGATGATGTCGCTACAGATTTGGAGCATCCAAGATCAATAGTGCTTTTTAGCTTACCTCGTGAATGGCAAATTGATAAAGTTCAGGCCGAAAATATAGATTTGGCTAATTTCTACAATCTTATTGATGGCGAATTTTCTAGATTGTTGGATAAGGATGGTTTGAAGAAAAATGCTAATATTGATTATTCGAAAGTGCTTATATCCCAAATTTGGCAGAATTTTCCAAAAATTGATAGTTTTTCCATTAACAATTTAGCTTTATATGCCCCATCAAAATTTTTAAATGATAGTAACGATGCGTTCGTGCAAATTTTTAAGCTTGATAACGTATCATTGAAAAACGATTATGAAACCAGTGGACCCATTCCAACAAAAGTTGCATTTGAAATCGATAATTTTACACTTCCTAAAAAGATAATCAATCAAATGGATATGCCGCGATTTAAAGACTTGGCTTTAAATGTCAATTTACGCTTCGAGGCCACTTGGAATAGCAAGTTGAATGCCTTAAAAATTGATGATAGTTTTATTGAAAGCAAACAATTGGGTCATTTAACGGTTGGCGCTGAGTTTTCTAATGTTAATCAGTCATTATTTTCGGGGCGGCAAAAAGATATTTTTGCCAATTTATTCGATGTTATAGTCAATAAATTGGTTTTTCAGTATGAAGCACGTGGGTTGAAAGGTCGAAATCTTTTATACATCGCTGGGCTAACGGGCAGTTCAATGAATGAGCTTCAGATGAAGGGCGTTGTTAAGCAAATGCTCTTAGGGTTGCAATTAGAGGACAAAAAGGCTGAAAAATTTGCAAGTATTTACGATGCCTATATGCATGATGGCGATAGATTACAACTTAAACTGCAAGAAAAGCGAGCTAATACCGGATATATTGCGGTCTTGAGAACGGCTTTAGAGAAGGATATGCCATTGTTTTGGTCACTTTATGATATTGATTTTATATCAATTCCATAAATTGCCAATATTTATTTAAATTTCGATTTTGTATAGATCCCTAAAAAAACTGTTGGTGCCAGCCCCTTAAACTTAACCCTTATCTATGGCAGCCTCATTATTTAAACTTTGATTTTATGATCTTTTGATGATGAAGATCATGTTATTTTAGTTTGGGGCTGTACCATTTAATTAACCCATAAATTGCTTAACGCATTGTTTAATTTGTCTTAATTGCGATTGGGCCGATGGGTTATTGAAACGCCACTCACACTCCTTTAAAAATAGTCCAAAATTCTGTTTTGGTATACCATTAAATTTGCGCATATGGCGCTTGGCTTGGTTCCAAAAATTCTCAATGCCGTTGATGTGATTTCCCTTGTCTGCAAACAAGTTTGAATGGTTGATGCGATAATGTTTAAACTCTGATACATCCAAAGCATTATATCCACGCCAACAGTCGCTATAGACAATACTATCGGGCACAACTTTGCGTTTAATGATGGGCAATAAACTGGCACTTGATGCATCTGGAATAATCTTCGTATATACACGTCCACCGCGCTTGAGAAGGCCAAATACTGGAAATTTACCACCTGCTCCACGTCCACGATTGCCCTTGCGGTGACCGCCAAAATAACTCTCATCGACCTCAATCTCACCGTCAAAAACCTCACTCGCTTCTTGCTCTGTTTGATAGGCAATCAGCTCGCGAAGTCTTTGATAATAATAGGCAGATGTCTTGAAATTGACGCCAACTAAATCAGCTGCGCATCGTGCAGTTGTGCATGCTACAAAATGCTCCATCAATCGATCTTGTTTAGCTTTCGATAAGCGACTCTTTCTCATACTTATACCAGTAAACTTTCTCAGTTATCTGGTACAGCCCCTTTAGTTTTACCGATCAATTGTGGTTACTTATTGAGCTATATAACTTGGGCAAAAAGATCGATCTTGGTTGCAGCGACAGCTGCTTATTTATTGAAGCTGTCTTTAGAAGGCTCGCACCAATAGTCCTTGGCGTGATTTCCCAGAAGAGTTCGATAAATCTGATACAGTATTCAAGTATTTTGATGCGTGGTCACGCAAAAGGGAGAGCGATTATTTGAAGCCGTTTCAGGCGACACTGATATGGAATACGCCATGATTGATGCGATCATTGTTCCAGTCCATCGAAATGGATATGGCGCAAAGGGGGAACTTAAAATCAAGCTATAGGTATATCAAAGGGTGGGACGATAACCAAGATCCTCGTTTTCAGGGATGCTTTGGGCAATTTGCTACGGTTTCATCACTTACTAGGTCATTGTTTTGATACTATTGGCATTGCAATTCTTATAAAGGATTTTTAGTTTGGTGCTGTACTTGCCGATAAAGTCAGTAGTGCAAATTGGATTATTGAGGATATAAACAAACGACGCAGCAAAATTGTTATTGCACAAAGTACCAGACGTAAAAACAAGCTCATCATCGACTTGGAAATCTATAAATAGCGGCATTTAATAGAGAATTTCTTTTGTAAGCTCAAAGAGTTTAAATATATTGCTATGCGATCAGAAAAACTGATCAGAATTTGCAGCTCTCATTAAAATCTTGTGCTGCTGTCATAAATTCCAAATGAATATCAATACACTTCAGGCAAGCGTCTAAAATGTTAAGGCAGTGCAACCAAAGGATATAACTAAAGCGATATATGATGTTTTTAAAGTAAGTTGGTTATAATGCTAGATAGCTTAGAGATTAAAACGGAACGGTTTATTTAGCATTTTTGATAAAATAACAGGTGAGCTTAATGTTTAGGTTAATGAAGATAGAACTATTTATAATAGTGCAGGATAGACTACACTGAAGACATCAATGCTTAAAGGGTATTAAGCGAGATTGGCTATTCTCTAAGGTTTTCCGCGGTTGCACTAAGAATATTTGATAAATATCAAGGATTTTTTATATTAGAGTATTAATAATATTCTAATTACTGCAAAAAATTGCAGTCGACTGCAATTTCTTGCAGTCGGGTGTTTTTCTGTTTGTTTTCTGATGTTTAGGTGCATTTTTAGCTGTTTGCGGCCAAAAAAGACTGCAATTTTTTGCAGTTATTAGTATTTGCTAAATATTAAATATATGACGGTGATAATTTAATTTTCTTTTTATTTTCAATCACTTGTCATTTTATTTTTGTTATTGCTCCGAGTTGGCATGAAACTTGCTTTGTATTTACTGTGGGCAAGGGTTTTCATTTCTCCTTTGAACTTTCTTTGCTCACAGGACTGTTGGCTACCATCATTTTAAGCTCTCAATTGAGGGGGATTTAAGTGCCGTCAGTTTTTAAAATGTAAGTTTGTTTGTTTATATAAAAGGATAAAGAAATGCCAACACCAGCCTATATTAAAATCGAAGGTACAACACAGGGTCCAATCACTCAAGGTGCAGCGTCTGAAGATTCAATCGGCAATATCTGGCAAGAAGGCCATGAAGACGAAATCCTTGTTCAGGCCATTGATCATGTTGTAACCATTCCTCGTGATCCACAATCTGGTCAGCCTTCAGGTCAGCGCGTCCATAAGCCTTTCAAGTTCACAGCAGCTTTGAGCAAAGCAACCCCTTTGCTTTATAATGCGCTTACTTCAGGCGAAATGCTCAGCACCTGTGAAGTTAAATGGTATCGCACCAGCACATCAGGTAAGCAAGAGCATTTCTTCACCACCAAGCTTACCGATGCGATCATTGTTGATATTGATTGCAACATGCCTCATTGCCAAGACCCAAAAAATGCAGACTTTACCCAATTGGTAACAGTGTCTTTAAGCTATCGTAAGATTGAGTGGGAACATGCAGTTGCAGGCACATCAGGTGCTGACGATTGGCGTGCGCCTAAGGTTTAAGCCATTAGGCAAGGGATGAAGCGTTTATATGGGGTTAAAAAATAAACGCTTCACTTTTGCTTATCGCCCTCATTGATAAGATCAGAGCTATGAATGAGGGAAGAAGCATCGGTATGGCTTTGCGGGGCATAGTCATACCGATGATGTTAAGCCATTAGCTATGTGCTTAAGGCTTATTAAAATTAAATAATACTTTTTAAATAAAGACAATGGGGCTTTCGAGATGAATCCAATAATGCAACTTCCAAAACAATTCCAAGAGCAGGATATTGCCTTTAGCTATTGGATGAAAGAAGCGCCTAATGATACCTTTGTCGTCACTGCCTTTGCGGTCGATGAAGCGATCTTTGGCATGACCAGAATAGAAGTCATGCTTTCAAGCAGTGATGATAATATTGATTTGCAAGCCTTGCTTGATAGTCCGGGCACTTTAACCGTGCATCATAAATATATGGAAACCTTGCGCCATTTCTCCGGCGTTGTGGTAGAGGCTGAGCGCGGTGACAGAGGTCATCACCGTACCGCCTATCGTCTTGTTTTAATGCCAAGCCTTTATCGTTTGGATCATGGTTCTGATTGCCGTGTGTTCCAGACCAAAAAAGTTGGCGATATTGTTAAAGAACTCTTCTCAGAGCATGGCATTGAAAATGTCACATGGGATATTGATGAAGGTAGCCATGATGCGCGGGAATATTGCGTGCAATATCGTGAAAGCCATCTTGGTTTTGTTGAGCGTATTTTGGCCGAAGAAGGTATTTTCTATTACTTTGAGCATGACAAGGAAGGGCTGTTAAAGCTTATTATCTCCGACAAGCCCAATGTCTTGCATGATTGCCCAGGCTTAAAAGAGATTGAATATAATTCTCTCGCATCAGGATCAGTTAAGGGATTGTTTTGCTCATCGCTTTCTTATCGTGAGAAATTGCGCGCCACAACGGTTGTGCAGCGCGATTACACCTTCAAGAACCAGTCTACAATCAAGAGCATAAAGAACGCACCGCTAATCCTAATGGTGAAAAGCATGATTATGAGCTTTATGATTATCCAGGTCGTTATAAGAAGGATAGTGCCGGTAAAGCCTTCACCCGCTATAAGCTAGAAGCAACCCGTGTTGATGCGTCACTTGGCTATGGTGTATCCAATGCACCGCATTTGCTAACCGGTCATGCGATTACATTGTTTGAGCATCCCGATGATCGTTTAAATCAAAAATGGCGGCTCCTCACCATTCGTCATGAGGGCCTGCAGCCGCAAGCGTGGGGCGAGGATGCGCAAGGGGCAAGTATGGCTGATACCGGCATTGTTGCACCTGGCTTGCATGGCACAACGCTGTCGGGTTTAAGCTTTGGCACGACCTCATCGCATAGTCCTAATCTGCTCACCCAGAGCTTAAATCGCCGTATGAACCTTTCTATTCAAGGCAACAATAACGGTTCAGACAATGCCACCGTTTATGCCAATGCCTTTAGTGTTCAGCCATCGCATTTGCCTTACCGCGCACCGCAGACGGTGAAGCCACTCATCGATGGCCCACAGATTGCCACAGTGGTTGGCCCAGAGGGTGAAGAAATCCATACCGACCAATATGGCCGCGTTAAGGTTCACTTCCCTTGGGACCGCCACAAAGATCCAAAGGCAGAAGATTCATCTTGTTGGATAAGGGTGTCGATGAATTGGGGCGGTGGTAAATATGGTCATGTCGCCTTACCACGCATTGGTCATGAAGTAATTGTTGACTTTTTGGAAGGCGATCCCGATCAGCCAATTATCACTGGGCGAACCTATCATGCTAGTAACCAACCGCCTTATAAGTTACCAGAAAACAAAACCAAAATGGTTATCCGTTCTGATACACATAAGGGCGAAGGCTTTAACGAAATATCCTTTGAAGATGAAGCTGACCAAGAACAAATTTATATCTATGCCCAAAAGGATGAAACTATTGAAATTAATAATGATAAGTTAGAGCGCATCAGGCATGATGAAACCCGATATGTTGGCCATGATTATGAAGAAAATATTTCTAATAATAAAACTATTTATGTTCAAAATGAGCAGTCAACACAAATTGGTAAATCAAAACAACTGCATATTGGTGAAACCTTAAATCAATATGTTGAGCGTGATACAGTTTTTGAAACTGGCAATATATTAAAAGAAACGATTGGAGCTTCAAGGCTAATTGAAGTTGGCCGCAATCAAAAAGAAACAATACAGGGCGTTTATGAAATAATTATTGGTGATCGTTATATTGTTAAGACAGCAAATCTTAATATTGACGCTTCCTCAGGGATACAAATACGCGGTCCAGGCGGAAAAATTATTATCAACGAGAATTCAATCACGCTTGAATCTCCAACGATTAATTTAAAAGGCGCGGTTAATGTTGAAAATGGCTTTGCTGATTCAGTTGAAGCAATTAAATCCGCCATCAAAAATGAGCTACCAATGACAGCTGGGTGCATAGAAAGCACTCCCTCTAAATAATTTAATAGGTATATTATGAATTGCTATTTAGATACACCACCGGGACGGGACAACACTCTTGAGCAAGCAATTGAAAGACATAAAGCAATGGCTAATGCCGGGAGGAATTTGCGCATAGATGATAATGTTGTCTGTGACGGGACGAAATGCACAGGTAAAAGCGGTAGTGAGGAATGTCAAAAGCCGATCTGGTTAAATATTGCAATTCAGTATTTAGGTTTAAATGAGGGGGCAATGGCACATCAGGCGTGGATAATGTTCGAAAGTCAGGTGGAAAAAATGACGATGATGGCGATGGTCCGCGCTATGATTATAGCGACCGAACTGTTAAAGTCAATGAAGGCACACCAGATGAAAAAATATTTGAATATAATAGTGAAGGTGAAAGCAAGGATGTAAAAGAGTTTTTCAAAGAATCTGATAATTATAACGCTGGTTCAGGTGTGCGTACATATGATTCACCCCATGCTTGGTGCGCGGCCTTTGTGCATTATTGTTTTAAAAAATCAAAGGTTAAAGGATATTCACCTCCTAAGACAGGAAAGGATGAATACATTGTTTCATCGCCGCTCTGGCAACGAGATTGGGGAGATGTGGCAAACCCGCCATGTCTTGGGGCAGTAGCATATAGAATCGAAAATCATATGGGATTTATAGTCGGGAAAGGTATGGCTATCACCAATACACGTGATGAGATACGTAAGTACAATAAGGAGATAAAAGCATATTTGGCGATAAATAAAAAATTGCGGACAAATAAAGATTGTCCAAAGCCTTTAGTTCCTAAAGAACAAATGTGTTATTTTTTGTTGGGAGGTAATCAAAGTCAAGAAGTCAATATAACACCTTTCCCCATTGGAGATATTAATATTAAAAAAATTCAAGTGCCTAAAGGTTATAAATGGTGTAAAAAAGATGAACAACTGGAAGATACCAAATGGGTAAAATATTGGTATAGTCAAAATCCGGATAGAACTGTTAAAGGTTTTACTACAAGATAATTGCAGGGTTTTACGATGAAATATATCTTATATATTTTAATTTTCTTAAATATTATTTTTGTATCAACAGCTTTTGCTGAAGAAGTAATTGGTGGCCAGCACGACGTTAAGGTAGATGTTGGTTATGTTAAAGGCCATGTTGCAATTTATTCTTGTATGTCAACAACCTGCCGAAAACGTATTATTTTGCGGCCGCCCTGCATTGTTCCTGTGAGTAACCGCCAAACTGATGCAAAGGGTGATGAATGGTATGAGGTATCAAATTTTTATTGTTTCAGTAATTTATCAATTTCTATGTCTGGTTATGTGCAGGTTAAAGATATAGATATAGCTGAAATAAAAATGTTTGAGCCGACTATCGTGCCTGATTTAAGTTTTGGTAAATTTCCATCTATACCACATTTTCAAATTCGCCATTGTTTAGAGCCGCAATGCCCAATTGCGTTTGACTCTCAAAAAGATGATATCTACCAGTTTTTAATGGATTCATCCGAAGTATTTGAACCGGAAGTAAAGGCACGAAAAACATGTTTGTTAATAGTTCATGACAGCCCATTTATTAAAAAACAAAGTGGTGGTTGGATGCCTATTAGCAGTTCAAGTTGCCAAATTCGGCAAACAGATGAGTATTTGTTTACTAGTTTTATCAAATTTTTGGAAAATTAAATTTTAAGGCAAAAAATATGGATATTTTACGCAATATTTTAGTAATTTCAGTAATTTTTGCAACAAACCTTACTGCAAAAGCAAGTGATAAGGATGTGGAGTTCCCCTTTGTGTTTGAAATTAGAAGGGCGCTGCTAGATAGGCCTGCAGATATTTATGAATGCCCATCTGAAGATTGTAAAATTATACAAACAATACCGCAATATTGTGTCATTGAATATTACCATAAGGTTTTTGATGATGAAAAGGGCTATGATAATTTTATACGGATACAAAGCTACTCTTGCCTTAGAGTTTCTACAGTGAAAGATGAAGATCGCAATCAACGATTTGATGGGTATATAAAAGATGATAATACTTTATATCCCTTTAACACTTTTGAAGTTGTATCCTTTTCCGGAAGCCATCCTTCAAAAGTGATCAAGCCTTTTCAATACCGCAAATGCCGTGAAGAGACATGCCCAATTATATTTGATTCACGTAAAGATAATTTACAATCATTATTGGGTGAAAATTCTTGCACAATTTATGCTTATTCATCACCCTTTTTTGATAAATATGATGGTGGTTGGCTACCAACGATTTCTGCTTGTGATGCATTGAAAAAGGAGGGATTTGTTCGATTGTTAAATTAGCTTTTTAAAATACAAATTTAGAATAAATACAAAGCGTTAATTATATTATCTTGGTGCGCATATATGGAAAAAAAAAGATTTTTTTAAGCAACTTTTGAATTATTTGGAAGATGATAATTATAAGGATTATCATTTGATAGCTATTCTTGAAGCTGGTAAAAGTATCAATGGGCAAACTAGCGATTTAGTTGCTGCTGCAGGGTCTTATCAACCTTGCGAATATCAATGTATTTTACCGCAGAGTTTCAAAGAGGTATCACCTTATTTATTTGATTTAAGCAAAAACAATAATAATATCGATCCAACAATCACTCATTTTAACCAATGGTTATTCGACCAACCTAAATTTGCAGAATGGGGGATTTTTCTTATTTCTAAAGATAGTTTTTATACTATTTATAATGTCATAAGGCGATATATTAATATTGATTACACGAATAACAACATTAGAGCATATTTCAGAGTATTTGATCCACGCATCTTTTTCACTTTTTTCAAAAGCTTATCAAACGAGGATAAGCTTTCATTTGAGCAATGTTCAAAATCTATATTAGTGTTTGATTTTTATAATAAAAACAATATTTATACATTTTCTTTTTTAAATGAAGATATTACTTTTAATACTATAGAATTAGACAAAATAAAGGAAGAAAAATCTTTCGATTTTCTTTATCTTTTGACAAATTAACCTCTTTTAAAGTGTAAAAAAATGACTGCACAAAACATTAAAAGTCAAAATGATATTTCAACATCTTTCAAGAAAGAGCAATATAAGCTTTTTGTGTTTAGAACGGAAAATTTTATCAAAGAAGGATTTCCTTCACTTGTTGCAACACTAACTGAACAAGAGTTGGTTGCGATTGTTGAGGCTGTCCAAAAACGTGGCCAACGTTCAGATTTTTTAACTGAGCGAAATATATGGCATTATACAGTGTTTTGTATTTATCTTGGCATTTTTTTTGATGTAGATCCCCAATATGCTCAATATTTAGAGCAATATCATTGGGAAGATGGCTCTATTGATGTACGCATTGCCAATATGTATGATTTTATGAAGTTTTTTGTCCCTAGCATTGGTGATGATCATGGTCCATTTCATGAAAAGATAAATCAATTATCAAATTATTATCAAGAATTGACAATGAATAGGACTTTAGAACGAGCTGATCCAGTAAAACAAGCTAATGATTTTCTCGCTGTGTTTTTCGAGCGACGTTGGTCATTATTATCATCTGACGAGCAATTAGCCACAATTAATAACAACCTAGATATTGCTAAAAAATTGAATTTATCCGCAAATAATTCCATTATGTATACCGTAGCAGCTGTTTACTTTGGATATGGGTTTCATTTAAGCCCTATTTTCCCTTGGGCCAAATGTCTTTCAGAAACCACACATCGACGAACAAGAACGCATAAAGCGATTTTTGGTCGGCGCATCTAACTATTTTTCAAAAGTCATCCAAAATTCAGAATTCGAATAATTTTTTGCAAATAGTTCAATGTTATTTGAGGATCATGAAGATTTAATTTGGTTTCTTTTTATTTGTAGCGAAATAATTCCATGTTGGGCAGTTTAAATGTTAAAAATAGGGGCTGGCATAGATAAGGGTTAAGTATAATTATTTCGGGGCTGTACCATTTAATTAGCCCATAAATTGTTTAACCCATTGTTTGATTTGTCTTAATTGTGCTTGAGGCGATGGGTTATTAAAACGCCACTCACACTCCTTTAAAAATAGTCCAAAATTCTGTCTGGGTATACCATTAAATTTGCGCATATGGCGCTTGGCTTGGTTCCAAAAGTTCTCAATGCCGTTAATGTGATTGCCCTTGTCTACAAACAGTTTCGAATGATTGATGCGATAATGTTTAAACTCTGATGCATCCAAAGCATTATATCCACGCCAACAGTCGCTATAGACAATGCGTTTCCGCACAACTTTACGTTTAATGATGGGCAATAAACTGGCACTTGATGCATCAGAAATAATCTTCGTATACACAGGCCCACCGCGCTTGAGACACGCCAAACACAGGAAATTTGCCACCTGCTCCACGTCCACGATTCCCCTTGCGGTGACCGCCAAAATCACTCTCATCGACCTCAATCTTACCGTCAAAAACTTCACTCGCTTCTTGCTCTGTTTGATAGGCAATCAGCTCGCGAAGTCTTTGATAATAATAGGCAGATGTCTTGAAATTGACGCCAACTAAATCAGCAGCGCATCGTGCAGTTGTGCCTGCTACAAAATGCTCCATTAATCGATCTTGTTTAACTTTCGATAATCGGCTCTTTCTCATACTTATACCAGAAAACTTCCTCAGTTATCTGGTACAGCCCCCTTTTCCATTACGTTTTAACAATTCGAATACGGGTGTTTTCCCACCAGCTCTGCGCTCTCTTTTGCCTTTACGCCCCCCACCAAAATAACTCTCATCAAGTTCAATTGCATCTCACATGAGTTCGGGGGGCTTGTTCAAGGCGGGAGGCTATTTCCTCTCGCAGCTTGTGGAAATAAAGGGTCGCTGTGTTCCTGTTTACTCCTGCTAAAACGGCAGCAGAACGAGCCGTTGAGCCTACTACGAAATACTTAATGAGTTCTTCTTGTTTTACGTCGCAAAAGACGACTTTTGCGACGTAACTTATCCATTTGACACCATTATTTTTTTAGCCATCTATGCCAGCCCCAAGATTTATACAGCAGTGCTTATAGCCAGTATATCGACTTTTTTAATAACATCATCTCATTCGCAAGATTGCAAGCCAATTGCATAGGTGCTCAAAAGCTTTAACTGAAACAAAATGTTTTAGTTAAATTTTGCTAAGAAGAGGTTTGCACTTATTATGATAAAAATCCTGCAAATGAAAAAGCCTAGCCTTATATTGAAATTGTTGCCAACCATGAATTTATGGAAGAACAGTAATGCGTTTATGAAGTTAACACGCTAACAACCAACGCATTTAAGCAAATTGAAAAAAATTATAAGGCTAGTAGATATGATGGCGATAATGAAGGCGAGTAAGGCGCGTTTTTGTTCATGGCCAAACCACTTCCATGATAAAAGCTAGTCAATTGTCGGCGAAGTTTCGTTAAAGATTCGCTCTTCAAGCCTATCAAGTACATTTAAAATAAGTGAAAATAATAACAAATTTAACTGCGCTCAAAAGGATCAATGCGCTGGATTAAAACACATTTTCGCGCCAATTGCTACAAAACTGCCACAAATTTAAAATTGAACAAGAAAAATGATGTCGTTATTTTATTGATCGTTGTGAGGTTTTCTGCGAACGTTTTGCGAACGCCTTATTCTGGTTGCCATATCTTGCAAATCTTCATTATTGACATGGGCATAAATACCCCAAATCGTTTGCTCACTCATTGCCATATGTGCAGATATATTAGGTATTTTTTCTCCTCTTTGTGCCAATTCACTTACGCGAGTGTGACGCAAAGTATGGGGAGTAACGTCATGTAAGCCGGCGCGTCTAGCTGCCGCTCGAAACCCTTTTTCTATGTGTCTTACGGGATTAGAGGGGGTGTTTTTCTGGTGAAATATGTATTGAGATAACCTGCCATATTTTTTTATCGTCTAAATAGAAAATCGCGTAATTTAGGAGGATAGGTATCCGCGCACGGTGATTATTTCCCCGATCGACTTCAAGATCTCGAAAATCCAACATATTAGTGACAAAATTAACTTGTTCCCACTTTAAATTAAAAATTGCCGATTTGCGTGCACCAGAATAATAACCAATAATAATAAATAAGCTTAACGTAAATTTCGAACTGTATTCCCTTCGCGCTTCACGCAACAGCTGAGCAACTTCATCACGTGTCAAATAACATTCTTTTCTACGAGTATTAAGCGGTATTTTGGGAAAATTAAATGCATGTAGTCGGCTCATCACCACTGCATGATTAATTGCGGAGCGAAGATCTGTAAGCTCGCGTTTTAAGGTTCCAGATGCCCTTTTATTTACGGTACAATAACGGCGTATGTTTTCGACATTGATATACGATACGACATTATCACCCCAAAAATTTAGCAAATGCTCCATTGAATAACTCAAACGCTTTGCGCTAGGCTGACCAATTTTGAAACGTGCATAATCATCTAGCACTTGGAGGATAGGCATTTCAGATGGTAGCAAACAAGAAGTCTGCCCATAGCTATGCGTTCGATTAATAAAATTTGCTAAGTATTCCTCAGCCTTTTTAAGGTTATCCTCGCCTGTTGAGACGTACACAAATTTTCCTGTTTTTGCATCCTTGTAGCGGACATAGTAGTATTTGGATTTTTCGATCTTTCCAGATTTACTATTCCGTCGTGTTTTTCTGACAAGCTTTGTGCCTTCGTAATATCTTGACATGGCTCAAACATATTCCTTTTTATATAATCATTCAGTGCATCATCAGGAATATAATAATTTCCGTCGGTTCTAATGTGTTTGAGAAGTCCGGCTGTTAATAAGCGCCTTATTCGGCTTTCAGACCAACCACTAATCCTTGATAACTCTCTTGGAGAATATAATTTTGGAATTTCCATCTCGACTCCTACCTAAAAATAATATAAAAAAGATAACAATAGAAAACAAAACAACACAAAAGTTATCTTTTTTATACTTTAGGGATTTTTTGATACCTTGTCAACATTATTGAATAGAATTGGTGATAGATTGCGAGAAGCACGCAACAAAACCGGTTACACGCAAGCTAAAATTGCTGCAAAACTCTATATAGCTGACCGCACTTACAAGTTTTACGAACTTGGCCGCCGGGAAATTCCTATATCTACAGCTCTTAAGTTCTGTGAAATATGTGCCGTTGCCCCCGAATGGCTTTTATTAGGGAATGGCGTTATGGACACAATAAATGACGTAGATATTAGAGAAAAAACTATAGAAGCATTGCTTGATGCAATGAATGCGGAAATTACTATAAAACAAAAACATATTCCCGCTCATCAATTTGCCAAGCAAGTATCATATATAATTAGGCAATCAACAGAAAAAAACACCTCAATCGAGGAAGAAGCAAAATCATTAGCTAGCATCATTATCAACTAAGGTTATTAATATGAACCAGTTAGAATTTGAAATCGAAATCAATAAATTTGCTAACAGTATTCGCCGCATAGGTTTGATAGCCTGCGTTTTAGGTTTGTTTTTCCTACCTTTATCCTATTTTTTAATGCCAGTTTTGTTTGATATTTCATTAATCATTTTTAGCTTTATGATTTATTTTGGCATAGTACTTTTAGTAATTGGAGATTTACTGTGGCGTATCATTTTGAGAAATGGTGAAATCAATAAGCAATATATTACCGAGCTCTTGATTTTAAATTGTTAAAATATTTTTTCGAGAATAAATATAAAAAGTAAATCCTAAATAGTATCATCATACGAATTAAAAATATTTTTATACTGGGACATAGACCAATAATTTACATCAAAAAATCGCTTAGCATTCTGGACTGAAATAAAAGTAAGCTTTTAAATCTACCACTCATCATAAGGCTTCACGAGATACAATCAATGAGCGCCGCTTTATCCATGTGCGGCCAGATCATATCAATCATCGCTAGACCTTTGTTTGTTGGGAAAGTGATCTTGTCATCTGCAATAGAAACCGCGCACTTCTGGTTATGCTCCTTATTGGTTATCCATGAAAGAAAAAGCCGTATTCAACCGCAGGTAAGTCAATCCGTAACATAGATAATGATATGACTTTTGCCAAACATGATCTGTTAGCCAAAAGCTCAAACCTAAAACACAAATTCTGTGATGCATATGCCTCACGTTAAAAAATCGGCATTGAAAATATCAACGTACATATCAGGCGATGACTGGTAGGTTACACCAATTAGGATGCTATAATCGACAACGATATCGAGGACATTATCATCACCATAAACACAACACCAAAAAAATACCTCAACTTCAAAACATCAATTCAAGCTTTCATGAAAAAAATTGAATCTGATATCAAATTATGCTTTTAATAATACAGTGTTGCACTTCACGGTGGATCCAAGCTTGAATAGTTTTAAATCCATTATATCAAATAAAATGATAGAATTATATTTTTAATATTATATGATATTTGTATATTATTAATACTTACTATCAATGATGTTATCATCTCGAGGTTATAATGAAGATTACCAAGATTGAAGCTAGCAATTTCCGTTTACTGAAAAAATTCAGTCTTAGTTTAGAAAAAGAGCTTTCGGTTATTATTGGCAAAAACAATTGCGGTAAAACATCGCTCTTACTCCTTCTTGATAAATTTTTAAATAATCCAAGTGCTAACTCATTCTGCTTTGATGATTTTAGCATTGATTGTGCGAAAAATTTTAAGGAGAAAATTTTAAATGATGTAAAAGCAGTTAGTCCCCCCACAGGCGATCAACCAGATTTACCAAAAATTTCACTGCGACTGTTTATTGAGTATGAAGATAGCGACGATTTAAGCAATATTGGCAAAGGCCTTATTATGTCGCTGGATCCCAATAATAAAACAATACTTTTATCCTTTGAATATTATATATCACCAGAAAAATACATAAATCTAATTGAAAGCCTAAAAACCTACCAAGAAGCCCTAAATAAGGTTAAAATTGACAATTCCGAAGATGGTAAAATTTTAGAAGAAAACAACAAGAAAATATTTAAATTTTTAAAAGACAATTTTGAATATTATATATCACCAGAAAAATACATAAATCTGATCGAAAGCCTAAAAACCTACCAAAAAGCCCTAAATAAGGTTAAAATTGACAATTCCGAAGATGGTAAAACTTTAGAAGAAAACAATAAGAAAATATTAAAATTTTTAAAAGACAATCAAGCCAAATTTTTTAAAATTTCAAAAAAGAGTTTAGCATATGCAGATGGTGAAATTGATGAAACACATTTTACTGATTTAGATAGCCCCAAAATCTCATTAGCACCGATTATTTCTTTTAAGTATATTGGAGCAAAACGAAATGTCGATAATAAGGATAGCGATCGTAATTTATCGCTCTTATCGGCAAAAATTTATAATGCTCTTGCAGACCAAGATAACCACGGCGATCATGTCACACAATTGCAAGCCCAATTAAGCGAAATGGATGTAGAATTAGGCGAAACCTATGATACGGTTTTTAATCCATTATTGGAAAATATAAAAAAATTTGGGGGCATAAAAGAAGATGATAGCAGTATAAAAATTGCATCATCGCTTAATGATAGGGATCTGTTAAGCAAAAATACAGTTGTAACTTATGTTGCAGGAACAGACCATTCGCTGCCAGAATATTATAACGGTCTTGGTTATATGAACCTTATTAGCATGATTTTAGATGTTGCCCATCATTTACAAGCGTTTAAAACTGCTAATAAAAATAAGCCGGCCGATTTAAATTTGTTTTTTATTGAAGAGCCTGAGGCCCATACGCACCCGCAAATGCAAGCGGTCTTTATAAAAAACATCAAAACACTTTTAAAAAAAGAAGTTAACAATAGCTATAACTTGCAAACCATTTTAAGCACCCATTCGCCGCATATTGTCGCTGAAAGCGATTTTGATGACATTAAGTATTTAAAACGCAATGATCATTTTATTACCTGCAAAAACTTAAAAGATTTAGCCAAATATTATAAAAAAGATGAGGACAGCTATCGGTTTTTAAAACAATATCTCACTCTTCATCGCGCAGATTTGTTTTTTGCCGATAAAGCAATATTTATTGAAGGTGACACAGAGCGCATTTTATTGCCCGCTATGATGAAAAAAATAGATGCCACACTTTCCGAGGGAGCGCTAGCACTTCTATCTCAAAATATATCGATCATTGATATTGGCGGCAGTCATTTTCATTTATTTGATAAATTTATCAATTTTATTGGAATTAGAACATTAATAATCACTGATCTCGATACAGTTTTGAAAAAAGCTGGTGAGAGCAGACCAAAGGCCTGCCCAGTTAAAGAAACTGATGCAGCCATAGGCAATCCAACCCTAAAATCTTTCTTTAAAATAGGACTATATAGCGAGTTAGGCTCCAATACAGTATTTAAAGCGGTTGAAAAAAAAGTAAAAAAGATAACTGAATTAAATTGGAAAACGGATGCTAAAGGCATTGTCAAATGTAGCTTCCAAACCGAAGAAAGTGGTTATTGCGGGCGCAGTTTTGAAGATGCATTCATACATATAAACCGATCATTTATTCAAAATGCGGTAATTAAAGATCGATTTACACAGAATTTCCGAGTGAGCGAACTTGATGAAATTCGAAATAACAATGATTTTGATGCTTATACTGTGACAAGTGACATTAAAAAGAAAGCTGCTTTTGCCATTGATATTTTGCTTCATAGTGCTGCAAGCTGCCCTGATAACAGTGATTGGTAAACGCCATCTTACATAGAGGAGGGCTTAAAATGGCTGCAACTAAATTAGACCCTCAAAGTGAAGAAGATCACATTTTTGATATCGTACAAAGCGGAAATAATTTCTTATTAAGCGGCGGCGCAGGCAGCGGCAAAACCTATTCGCTAGTCCAAATTATTAAAAAAATATTAACAGCCAATCCGCAAGAAAGAGTTGCGGTGATAACATTTACCAATGCCGCCACAAATGAAATCAAAAGCCGTATTGAGAACTCCAATGTATTTATCAGCACTATACATGAATTTTTATGGAATAATATTAAGCCATTTCAACGAGAAATGAAATTAGCTTTAAATGAATTAGCGCAAATTGAAATTGCTGAAAATGCACTTATTGCAAATGAAGATGATAAAAAGAATCAATTCAAAGATTTTGATGAGACAATACTTGGCAATAACGCCATTGAATATAAGGGGTTTAAACGCTTAAATGAGGGAATCATTTCCCATGATGAAGTGTTGGCTATCGCCAAACACTTATTTAAGAAATATACTAAATTATGCGCAATAGTAAAAGATAAATATCACTATATTTTCCTAGATGAATATCAAGATACGGCTCCTTTAGTCATTGAAATTTTGCTTAAACATTTGCAAGAAAAAAAAAGCCAAAAGAAAAACATCATTGGCCTTTTTGGTGATGCTATGCAATCCATCTATGATGAGGGGGTTGGCAATCTTGATGATGGTGATGCTAACAGCATCACAAGCTATATCAAAGACAAAGTTCTTCAAAAAGTCGAAAAACGTCAAAATCGCCGCAATCCGCGTCTTGTTTATGAGCTTGGCAATCAATTGCGGAGAAATTTTGATGGCTTAAATCAAATTCACTCCGATGATCCAAATGCACCTAATATGGTGAGAGAGCAAATTAACCCCACGGTTAAAGAAGGATCAATAAAATTCTACTATTCGCCTTCGTCGACAGCGACGTCCGCCGAAATTTTACAAGCTGACGATCATTTAAAAAAGCTCAAGAAAACCTTAGGCTGGTCGTTTAACAATGCTAAAACAACTAAAGAGTTAAACCTTACGCATAATCTTATTGCTGCACAGGTAGGATTTGTAAGCTTAATGGAAGTTTATAATAATAATAAAATATTGGACTATAGAAACCGCGTTAAAGATTTTATTAGAGAGCATGGTCTAGATGTAAATAATCTTGGCCAAACATTTGGTGATGTGATTGGTGCATTGGAAACGAAATATAAGGCCGAAAAAACAATGTTAACTAAAATACAACCGACAGCGACCCAACAGAATTATATTCAAAACAATCCCGACCTATTTAAAAATGCTCGAAGTCAACCAGTGGAGGCATTTTTTAAACTCTATACCAGAAAAGAGCAATTGATTAGTGATTTTGGTGAAAATGAAGACGGCACACAAAATAGCCAATCGCAAAGAGATGCCTTGATCGAGCATTTATTTAAAATACAAAGCCTTATTTCACTTACAGAAAAACAAAATTATAATGCATTTATGCGAAAGACTGACTTTAAAATTACTAAACATGAAGATCGAAAAAAATTACAAAATTTTATCGATATTCTAAAAAATAATAGTGGCAGTCAAACTATTGGCGCGGTTATCGATGATGCTGATAAATATGGTCTATGTCGCAAAGATGATAATTTTTATGATTTCATCAAAAATAAAAGCTTCATTTTTGAAAGTATAAAGACATTAAGCTATTCACAATTTATCAAGCTTTATGATTATGTAACCGGTGGTACTTCATTTTCTACCCAGCATAAAACCAAAGGTGCGGAATTTGATAATGTTTTAGTAGTCTTAGATAACGGCAAGTGGAATAACTATAATTTTAAAAAACTTTTCGGTGACGATACCAATAGTGCAGGCAAAATTTTACCAAATGAAACAGTAAAAAAAAGAACTGCACGGCTATTTTATGTCTGTTGCACAAGGGCAAAAGAAAACCTTGTTTGCTATTATCATCAACCATCAAATGCGGTTTTAAAAACTGCCAAAGAATGGTTCGGTGAAGATAACGTCATTGATATAACCACAATTTAGCAAGTTTGGCATATTAAAATTTGCTTTAATATGTCAAATTTATCACTATAGATTTTTGAGCTTTGTTTTTCAAATAATCCTCATAAAGCATCGGCAAATACTTGTTAATCCATTCACCAAAGGCTTTGCTTTATTTTGGACTATTAATCTTAGTACTTAGTGATTTTTAAATGGAAGTGCAGCACACTCACGTAATATGCTATTGCTCTGTTTGCAAACTGGGAGTATTGCCATGATATCTTATTCTTTTTCATATTTTGAAGAAAGATCAGAAATCCAGTTTTTACATATTTCAGGTTATAGTTTGAACGCGATTGTAAAACGCAGTCACGTCATCGTTCAACGATTTGCCACGAGATCAATCGCAATCGCCTGACACATACCGGTTATTCTCCCTTGTGACATAAGCGGACTACCTGCAACATCGCCAAAGGTTGTGCCTTCTGGAAAAGGACAGCGCCTTGAATACGTTTGTTGTTGAGCGCCTGTCGCAAGGCTGGTCACTGGAACAGATCAGCGGCTGGCTGAGGGAAGGCAAGGCGAAAGACCTATGTGCCATTACTTTTGAAACTACCTAAAGCATTGTCTCATGCACTTTTCAGAAAGTGCACAAGTTATGGAAATATCTCATGCGCCAACCATCATAAGATCAAAAAACAATGTGCTAAGACCTGCATGACAAAATAAGGCTTCACGCGATAGGATCAATGAACGCCGCTTTATCCATAAGCGGCCAGATCATATCAATGATCGCTCGACCTTTGGTTATTGGGAAAGTGATCTTGTCATCTGCAATAGAAATCGCGCGCTTTTGGTTATCCTCCTTATTGGCTATCAATGAGAGAAAAAGCCGTATGCAACCTCAATCCGTAACATAGATAATGAAATGACCTTTGCCAAACATAATCTGTTAGCCAAAAGCTCAAACCTAAAAAACAAATTCTATGATGCATATGCCTCACGTCAAAAAATCGGCGTTGAAAATATCAACGTACATATCAAGCGATGACTGGTACGTTACACCAATTAGGATGCTATAACCGACAACGATATCGAGGACATTATCATCACCATAAACACAACACCCAAGAAAATGTCTCAGCTTCAAAATATCACTTCAAGCTTTCATGAAAAAATTTGAAACTGATATCAAATTATGCTTCAAATAATTTAGTTCTGCACTTCACGATAGCTTCTACCAAGACTAGAAAATTTGATATTTATGATTACAAATTATAACACCTTTAAAGCGTGCATTGCTTGATTGTTCTTAGCTAATTGCCGGATAGGTAAAGATCATTCATAAATCTGCGATTTTATCGAAAATTGATCTTTGCAAAACACGAAACTCTGTCATCATATTCTGTAATATCGCTTGGGGATGAACCTTTTCCGCCATTGGTGACCAGCCATAGCTTTAATAGCCCTGCTACCTGTCCTAGATCGCCATGTAATGAAACGAGTGGTTTAATTGCATGATAATCCATGGGAGCCCTGATCTGTTCCAACAAACCTGTGCTTCGTAAATACATAGATAGAGACATGCATGCAAGCTGAGCATTATTTTCAATATTTTTCTTCTCTTCTTCCGTACACCAAACCTTGATATGACAACTACGTGGTCGTGTCATTAAAATCTCCTTTATTGCGGCAGCAATTAAACCTCGTAGAGCAAGAAAACTGTTGAGCATTTCATGCGAATAACAGGAGTAATGTTTCGGCTGTAGGCCTACATTACACATCTTGCCAATTTTTTTTAAAAAATATTTACACTACCTCATAGAACCTTTGCTATATCTCGTTAACTCATTAAGAATAAACAATAATATTGCCAAATATAAACATGTTGTATATAATTTTTATATAAGAGGCTATGAATTTTAGCATAGATTAATCCGACTTCTCATTTTAATAAGGTGTTATTGCAATGGAAAAGGCCGTTAAATCCAAACGCACTGAATGGGGTATTGCAAGACTTCTTCTGCATAAAAACAAAGAGCAAATTTTTACTCTTTTAGATCAAAAATACACAGCTTTAATGATAATTAATATGTTAGAACTACCTGTACATCGGACAACATTTTATCGTTTCGTAAGCCAATACAGACATAAAGATATTAAAAATACTCTGTTACCTAAAACCACTGATACACCAGCTGATACCACTCCAGATAAAACAATCACAAAAATTCCTCCGAAAGTTTGGAAACGCCCCGAAATGCCAAGTTTTAATTACAACCCTTCCGACTACAAATTAGAGGACTTGATTTAGATGTAAGCTAATAAGTTTTACAGCAGCGTTATTAAAAAAATCGATATCACTTCAATTCAAAATTTGTGTATTGCATCATTTGCTGGTTTCCTGTTCAGCTTGATCGCATCAGACTGTAAAAAATCTTGAAATTTTTAATTTAAACAAGTATAAACAATTTGTATACGCTTCGCTATCAACAGATGGAGGCCAGCGTGAAAGCAAGTAATAACCTTTGCTTTCTCCCTTTTGTATTGGAATACCACTATGCTCAAGATTAGGAAGTTGATTGCGTTGAAGCCAAGTTTGCCAAGCCGCAGCTCTATCAGTCTCAAAAATTGAAATGAATATTTTTGCAAAATAACGTTTAGTTTTATGCTCTAACCTCAATGGCTCATCAATTTGTATTTTTGGATTTAACAAATTTGAAAAATTGCCGCTTTTCTTTTTATATTTTCTGATTTTATCATTGCTCGGCAAGACATGCCTGTAGGTAGCGCGTAAGCTGCCGCTAGGCTGTGAATGAGCTGACGCTTGTAATTTCGTACCGGAAGGAGATGCCTCATGCTTTGAAGCAACATGCGTCTCTGTTTTCATAGATAAAACTGAGTTAATATCGGCAATATTTAATTGAAACATATCCGACGTACGTGAACCATTACACCTATGGCGCCTTAATCTGCTTATTAAACCGCGTTCTTCTAATTTTTTAAGCCAATCACGCACTGTCCTTACACAGAGTTCAGTTTCCTGTGCTATGGTTGCTTGAGACGGCCAACACTCACCGAACTCGTTTGAAAAATTTGCTAAGCAAATGAGAACCATTTTACCGACTGGGTTGCCAATTTTTTGTTTCCGCGCCCATAGAGTAGCTAAAATTCCTATTATGCCACCTCATAAAAAAATGAAGCAAAACCAATAGCCTTATAAATTACTATATAGCGAACATAGTGCGAAACTATTGCATTTGCGCACATTGCCTTAAAAAAGTAACCAGTTGTTTTATTTGTTAAAAATTGCGCACCCGACAGAATTCGAATCTGTGACCTTTGCCTTCGGAGGGCAGAAAGTATCATTGCATATCACCTTAACTCATTGATATAATTGCAACATTAGAAAATCACAACGATAAGAATTTGCCAATTTTAATCAAATTTCGCTATATTTTTGCTACAAAACTGCTACAAATTTAAAGCTATTTTTAAGGCGTTTTATTTAATAGCTAAACATCAATATACTAAAAATACTCATGATCGATTTAACGATCTAAATCAATAAGTTAAATCTAAAAAAAATCAATTTTAATGTTTACAACAATATATAATTGTGCTATAATAATGTATTGTTTTAATCTTTACCTAAAGAAAGGGAGTTTAATGGATATATGCTTGAAGATAAATTGCTTACCATTACGGAGACTGCAAAATTTTTAAATATTGGTGTCTCTACATTTAGAAGAATGATTACAAATGGGGACGCACCAATTTTTAGCAAAATAGGAAAAAGTATAAGATTTTCTTATCAACGTATAAGTGAATGGGTTGAGCAAAACGAAGTTGAAATTTAACAAAAAGAGATGAAAGGAAATGAATTATAATAAAAAAGCTGATATGAAGAATATTACTGTTATTCAAAATATAAATGGATCTGATACATATAGGGTACAAATTAGACAAAACGGCAACCGCTATCCTGCTAAGACATTTAATACATTAAAGGAAGCCAAGGCTTACAGAGATAGATGTCAACATGAATCTTATGAAAATACAAATCCTGTTGCCAAACCAAATTCCACTGAACGATTTCGTGATACAATTAAACGCTTTAGAGACGACCTACATTCTATTAGAAGAAAAGAACATTCTGTTATTTCTGATATGAGTAGGTTAAATAGCTTTTTAAAACGTGAAAAGTGGTTCTGTAGCCTCATTACATCCAATATAACCGATATGGATATTAATAAGTTTATATCCTCTCGAAAGAAAGCCGTTACCTTCGATACTGTTTTGCGTGAGCTTACCTTGCTTAAAGGTGTATTTAGATATTCAATGCGCCGTCTGCGTATAAAAGATAATCCCTTCAATAGTGAATTTATTGATCGTCCAGCACCATCTGAGCCAAGGGATAGAATTTTATCTTCTGAGGAAAGAGAAAAGCTAATCGCAGCCTGCAAAAAATCAAAATCAAAGTGGTTAACTTATGTGGTGAACTTCCTGCTTGAGACAGGAATACGCAGAGGTGAATTAACAAGCCTTAATTTTAGCGATGTAAAGGTAAACGCTGATAATACCGTTCAAGTTCTTATACGTGATGTTAAAAACTCTAGAAAACCCAATCAGGTTATAAATAAAGTTATTCCATTAAGCTCGGTTGCAGTTAAAATAATTAATGATTTAAAAGCATCAGCAATAGACGATAGAATTTTTCCAATAACTGGCGATGCAATAACACGCATGTTTGCTCGTGCTACAAAACAAGCTGACATCCCTAATTATAGGATTCATGATTTAAGGCATGAAAGAATTACATCTCTTGCGAATGCCAATACGCCTCCACATGTAATTCAAAAAATTACGGGACATCGTGATGTACGATCTGTTAATCGTTATATTAATCCTAGCGTGGCTATCGCCAATGAATATCTTAAGCAAGCGGATGCATATTCATTCCGTATCGATTAGCATTTTTGTTAGTTAATATTAAGCTTGAAGCTATTTGGCTAATCACCAGAATTTCAATTATTATAAATAGTATAAAGTAGTATAGTGCGATCGCATTTTGTTGAGGCTTATCCCTTCAAAACTCTATCAGCATATTTTGAAGCCATTAACACCGATAGGTTTTTCTATCGGTGGATGTTTAATAGTGTCTAAAATTTGAGGTAAATATGAATTTTAATTTTAATGAAACTTATAAAAATGAATTTATTACAGAATTAAATGAATTTAAATTTAACAATAATTATTATAAAAATAAAAAAAGAATAGATGGATATTCGAAGAATATCATTAATGAAATTAATTATAATTATAATTTAGAGTCAAATTTAGAATATATATTACTTAATAGTTATTTTATTACAATAACATATTCATATAATAATCTTTTATTTAAAAATTCTAAATTAAGTCAATTAAATTCACCGATAACTAGCTCCAATGCTGACTTGTCAGCATTGCTCGTTTACGAGTTCCGTGATTATTATAATAGATTTACAAGGAAATTTACAAATGACCGCAACTTCATGACCCTTAAGCCTCATAAAGATAGACCTATTACATATGGTTTTTTAGATGCTGAAGGAACACGATGGGGTACATTTAAAAATGAATACAACAATATACATTTACATGCCTTAATGGTCATACCTGAAAATAAGCATTTGGAATTTAAAAATTGTAATAATGCATTTTTTAAAAACTCAAAGAACCAAAAGCATTTTTCATTTGATAGTGTTGATATTCAAAAGGTCTATGATTATGGATTAGGGCTTAATACTGTCCCTTATCTGCTTACCTATGCAAGTAAATTCATACCACAAAATGCGAAGCAACTAATTTGTAAAATAGATCAAGAATTTTTACCGCGATACAGCAATGGGAACTTAGATTTTTATCATTAAATTGAATCTTCCATTTTTGAATACTATAATGAATAGATATTACCTAGCAAATGCTTAATTCAAGTGGACCATTAATATTAGAATTCGCTTAACCTTACTAAGTGGAAACTTAAAAATTTAAACATTGTATTTTATAACACATTTTAAACGACGCACCTGCGATCACTCAATTTCTATGCTAATCAACCAATAAAATTATTTACTTATATTACTTTACGTTAACAGTAAGAATCATTCCAAAATTTAGTGCGTGTAAAATAGATAAAACTCTCTTCACGCAAAAAATATGCTATAAAACAAACATATTTTTAAATTTAGGCTTAAATAAAATCATGAATATAGACATTCTACATAAATTATTTGCAAAATATACGAAAAAACGTGCCGCTGCACCTACAATTAAGTGGAAAAGTGACTATAGCCACACTTATGAAAGAGTGAAAGAATATAAAGAAAAATTACAAAATAGATATAATTTAACCGTTGAAAATGATAAAGATTTTTTAAGTGAATTATTGAAAGATGATAGAAATGGCGTAAGCACGAATGGTCAATCTAATATCACCAATGATGCCTTTGAATATTTAATTAACGATACTAAATTTATAACTATTGTACAAAATCTAATATTAAATCCAAATCTTGATAATTATAATGCACTTCAGCAACATGGTAAATCATTATTAAACGAAATAAAAAAAAGCAATGCACCTTTGTTATTTAATCGTGCATGTGCTTCATGTACATTAGATGTTTCAAGCGTCGTGCATGAGGAAAAACTAACTAAACTTGTTAATTTTTTAATTGAAAAGCAAATTATTGAATTTCCAAAAGATATAAATCAAGAAAACTGGTTTGAAAAAAACATTTACTTAGTTGAAAAAGTCCGAGACGCTTTTGCAGATGAAATTAAAAATAATGCGATAGACATGTTCGATATAAATATTTTCATATGGGATATATATGAAAAGGAGGTGAGTGAAATTTGCTCCGTAGAAGAAGCAATAGAATATTTAGATAAAAGATATCCAGGAACTAGAGATGGAACTCAGTATATAAAAGTTTATAATACAAATAATGGAAAAGAGTTAGCTTTAAATTCCAACCAGAATAAAGTAACAATATATTGTGACACCTTTCCACCTGTAGTATTAAATTTAACAATTAAAAGACATTATGCTGCTACAGAAACAAGAAATAGTAATTTAAATTCACGCGCAAAAACTTTAGCAGAAGGCAAAGAAGCGTACTTATTAAGTATAAACAGCCTTGAAGAGTTAGAAATTTTTTGTGATTGGTATGAAGGTAAGTTAGAAATCATACAATCCCCTGATGTTTCTTTGAAAAACAAAAACACAGATAAAAGTAAACTAAACCAACCTTTAAACCGTATTTTATATGGCGCGGCTGGCACAGGTAAAACTTATCACACGATCAATCATGCTTTGTCCATTATTGAAAATGTAACATTGGATGCACTAAACGATGAAAATCGTGAAACTTTAAAACATCGTTTTGACCAATATAAAGAGCAAGGTTTAATCAAATTTGTCACCTTTCATCAAAGTTTTAGTTATGAAGATTTTGTCGAAGGCATACGTGCCGAGACAAATGCGCTTGGGCAATTAACATATAACATTAAGTCAGGCATTTTTAAGGAAATTTGCGACTTAAACATTCAAGATGGTTTAATGCTTTTCCAAGTGGCAACCGAATTTGGTGATTACACTTTAAATAAGATAACCAAAGAGTTGCTTGAAATAGAAAAACCTAATGGCAATATAATCCATCTATCACGCGATTTAATAAATATATTATTAAACGCATATAGAGAAAATAAAATCACCGCAAATGATTTTTCTGAAAAGCAAGTCATTGATAAATTGGGTAAAAATATATTGTTAGAGCCATATTTAATCAATGGCTATAATTCCATTTTGGCAAGATTAATCCCATTTTTAAGTGAATATCTCGACGCTCATTCTAGTAAAAAGCAAAACTACGTTTTAATCATTGATGAAATCAATCGTGGCAATATCTCGCGTATTTTTGGGGAATTGATAACGCTTATTGAGGATACAAAGCGCCAAGGATCGGAAGAAGAGCTATCAGTAACGCTGCCATATTCTAAGCAAGAATTTTTTGTGCCTAAGAATGTTTATCTTATTGGTACAATGAATTTATCTGATCGCTCTTTGACTGGTTTGGATATTGCTTTACGTCGTCGTTTTACTTTTATCGAAATGCCTCCAAAGCCAGAGCTATTAAAAGACGTTAAAATTGGTAATTTGAATATTGGTGATCTTTTAGACATCATGAATAAGCGTATTGAAGTTCTATTAGACCGCGATCATTGTATTGGTCATGCTAATTTCTTGTCCCTAAAAACAACACCATCAGTTGAAGACTTAGCTCTCATATTCAAACATAAAATCATTCCACAACTTCAAGAATATTTTTTCGATGATTGGTCAAAGATCAACATGGTTTTAAATGCTAATGGCATGCTAAAACAAAAAGACATTGAACATGCTCAATTATTTTCAAATATTGATATTGAAAACGGAAGCTTTATTGAAGAACAAACTATTTGGGAGATAGACGATAGGGCATTACAATCCATTGAAGCATTTTCTAAAATCCTTAATAGTTGATAGAGGATATTATGCCCATTTTCACAGTACGAGAATATGCTTTTATAAGCATTGCTTACGAGGGATGCCCTGAGTCCAGCTTAGAGCATGCTTATATTTCTGAAAGTGCGTTTAATCATTTATGTAAACTATTAGGATCTTTTAAAGCAGATGGTACGCGATTATTTGAATTGGCTGGACGAAAAAAGATCAAGCTAGATCAATATGTCGGAATTATTGAAACACCATGTGGCGTTATAATCGAAATATTGCCTAAACATATTGAGATAACATCAATTGAAGACAAACAAGAGATTATTAACAAAGAGCGAAACCTCCTTCAGAATATGCTCAAGGTCTCTTTACATTTACCTTATAGAGAAGCAGGAAGTGCAAATTTAAAGAATTTTAGGCACCCGTTGCACGAATGGATTATTACGCAATTTCTAAAAGCTTTTAAAACCTTAGTACAAAAAGGCTTACGTTTTGATTATAACCGCGTGCAAGAGGATCAGAAATTTTTACGCGGACAATTGCGTTATGTAAAACATATGCGACAATCGCCAACACAAAAGCATATATTCCCAATTGAACATGATATCTATGAACTAAATCGCGCAGAAAATCGGCTTATCAAAACTGCCCTAGAAATCGTGTGTAAAAAGACAAACGATGCAAGCAATTGGAAAATGGCGCATGAACTTCAATTAATGACACATGAAATACCAAAAAGTGACGCTATCCAACAAGATTTTAAAAAATGGCAATCAAACCGCTTATTAACACTTTACGATAATATTAAACCATGGACAGAGTTGATACTTGGGAAATATATCCCTGTCGCCACACAAGGTAATTGGCATGGTATGAGCTTATTATTCCCTATGGAAAAGCTATTTGAATATTATGTTGCCTATCACTTGCGCCGTGAACTCAAAGCTTGGGATGTAAAAACACAATTTTCTAGCCAACATATATGCAAATATGACGGCAAGCCAATTTTTCGGTTACGCCCTGATATTCATATTGAAAATAAAGAAACAAAGAAAAAAGTTGTTTTAGATACAAAATGGAAACTTTTAAATCAAAATGATATTCAAAATCGTTTTGGACTGAAAGATAGTGATATTCAGCAAATGTTTGCCTATAGTTATTTTTATTTAAAACATACAAGTGAAGTTATTTTGATTTATCCTTTTATGAAAGAAAAATTTGACAAACCATTACTCGATTTTCAAATTAATATTCAAGCTGGTTCAGCTAAAATAAGAGTTGTCCCTTTTGAACTTGAAAATCCTCAAAATATTAAAAATTTTTTATTTATTTAATTTTCCTCATCATAGAATATAACAAAATTCCTTAAATTCTAATAGAGGCTTTTTATCAGACTACATGTTTATGCAAAATTAAAATAAGTATTTTAATGTTATTAATTTAAAAACGACTTAGTTATTTTGGTCTTAATGGTTTAAAATAATTTAGGATCAGGAAAAATATTTGAATAAAAGTTCATATCTAAAATGAATTATTATCTTTTATATGCGTCAATTATGATTTCACCAAATTAGTTTTCCAAAGCTCTATTAACCGTACGTCTCGATAGTCCATTTTCACGAGCTATTTGCGATATATTCATTTTCTTTGCAGCATCGCTTTGAATTTTTTTAATCATCTTATCAGTTAAGGCTTTTGGGCGCCCTAGTTTCTTGCCTTGTGCCTTGGCTCTTGCTAATCCTGACTTGGTACGCTCGATAATTAAATCACGCTCAAAGTCGGCAACCATGGATAGAATACCCAAGGTTAGCTTACCTATGCTTGTATTTGGGTCTACATCACCTAATTGAAGGCATTTAAGTGCAATCCCCTGATCGCTTAATTTACGAATAGTTGTTACAACATCAATCATATCACGCCCAAGCCGATCTAGCTTGGTAACAACCAAAACATCCTCTGCTCGCATTTTACCAATCATCTCTAAAAACATGCGTCTTTTATTAACCGGTACGCTACCGCTAATATGCTCAGAGAAAATATAGTCGGGTGAGACAGATAATCTATCTTTTATTTCTTTTAACTGATTATCGGTTGTTTGTTCTTCAGTAGAAACGCGCAAATATGCAAAAATAGCCATAGTTTTAATCTCCATGCGCAATAAGGGTAACCATAATATAGCGCATGTGTTTTATTATTTAAATACCCTTATTGCCCGCATGGGCATAAATGACCGTTTTTGCACACCAAATATAAAACTTAAAAGCTAATTCTGATTTGAATGTTTTTTAAATCGAAAGGGATAATAACGAACCTTTTTTCAAACGATATGCCTCTTGTTGTAACTGTAAAAAGATAATCGGATAGTTCAATTATGACCTTTTTGAGTTCAAAGTCATCGAGCAAACAATCATTGATAGGCTGATAGCCGTAAATGTGCCCTAAAATCTTGCCTGTTATTGAACCTTCTGGATATGAAACTCCGCTTTGATTAATAACTTTATAATGCCATCTTCAATTTAATTGCAGTAAGTGCACAATATAGGGAAATAGCTAATGCCTCTTCTGCTTTCCAGCCTTTTCCTATAAGCTTAATTCCTTCATAGGTAAGAAGATATTCAAAAGCGAGCAGCAAACCTTGCGTAATTTTCTCATTCGTTTCTTTGTTGGTATAAGTTTCTGTATATTACAAGTCTCATTAATTGCAGCAACTAAATGTAAACCATTTTTCAATGCATATTTACGGTAGCAGAAGCATTTCTTGCTATATACTTGATTAAACAAAACACCTTCTAACATATATGAATAATCAACATTTAAAGCAGTATTGTTTATCCCTTGCATGTCAAATCAACGCAAATAAGAAGCTGCTAATTGACACAATAATGTATCAATGCTTTTTTCTTAATCACAAAATACAACACAAATGATACCCTTGACAATAAAAAGTGTCATTTGAGTATCATTAGTAATTTTAACCAAACCACCATAAGCATGTGAATATTCGGTATTTTTTTTCCAAATTTATTGATGATTTCATCATAACCCACAAACTCAACAGGTGCACCTAAAGCATCACCAATTGCACCACCTATAAGACAACCTCTAAATTAATCTTGCATTTTATTAAATCCATTCGATTTACGCATGAGGTTTTTCCATAAGTTCTTTATTACATCATATTTAATCTAATAAGTTTGGCTGAGTTTCTCTCTGTGCAGTATTGAGTAGTTTTTTCCCATCATAAAGTCTTCGTTCAAAGTCTTCTACAAACTCGTCTTTTCTGCCTTTTGCATCATCATTATAAAATTTAATACCTACCAATCTGACATTATCATTTTCACCAATAATGATAATCCTATCACTATTGATAGTTTCAAGCATTTCTTCTTTCCATTGATCTTCTAATAATCTGTTGCCACCTTTCGGCTCTAAAAATACTTGATAATATTCGTTGCTTTCTTTCTTCGTCATAATCATAATAAAATCAGGCATAAAGCCCCTAACGGCATTAAACTCGGTTAATTTAAAACGCGTTGATCGTTCATCATTTCTGATAACATAAATTTCGCTATAATCTTCCTTAAGTTTTGACATAAAACCCTCAAGAAGTTTAATCAATCTATGTTCCAATTGGTTTAATATTGCCTGATCATAAACATACCACGTTTTTCCAATAGAAGATTCAGCAGTTATAATTTGGCTTACATCGCTTAACGAAGTTTCATCAATGATCATGCTATAATCAGTGATAACTTCTTTAAGAGGCTTACTAACAAAATTATAAGTACCTATATATTTTTTATTATTTCTTTTTATGTTGTTTGCAATTCTATCCATGACCTCATTTAAAATTTTCAACTTATCTTTAGCAGATAAATTTTCTAATTTTACTTTTGAAGGCAACTGCACAATGATAGTCAGTTGTTTTAGATATTCATCACTTACAATAAACTCTTCAATACTTTCGAGAGTAGGAAAATATTTTTTTAGGTTATCAAATTGATAAAAATCATTTGATTGAATTGCCTTTTGAAAATATCTTTTATCAACTTCTAATGTCAAAGAATATACTTCAACATCTTCATGATTGGATAATTTATCTAAACTCACTTCCGAAAGATTTTTAAACGTCACTTCAAATATTTTATCTAATGAATAGGATTCCCATGTTCTTTCATTATCTTTTATTTCTTCAACCTTATTAAAGAAAAGTTTGCCTTCTCGATAGATTTTTGACTCTTTAAATTCTTCTTTTAATTTGGCATTTACTCGTTTTCCAGAACCATCAACTTGAGAAATAACATTGGCGTTTTCTAAGGAAGCATGTAAATTCGTAATATAACTTGGATCATTAATTGTGTGATAATGTAGCTGCTCTAATACACTTAAATCACTGACGCTATTATCAAAACGTCTGATATAACTTTTTTCACCATTGTAAATAAATGGATAATATCTTGCGCCGCGTCCAATTAACTGTGCTTCGGCTTCTGCTCCAGTTTTAGAGCTCGAGGCTTTTTCTTTAATGCGAACAATGTCATATAAGTTTAATACATCCCAGCCTTCATTGACTTTTGCAACGGCAAAGACTGCACGAATAGGATTATCCATTTCTTCTAAAGTGTTTAATAAAACAGGTCGCTCTTCCATCAAATCAGTTTTGTTGACATTCAATAAATTCATTTCATCAAAATCTTTTTGAATGCCTTGAACAATATTAAGCAAATTACCTTTCGCATAACGCTCAATAACTTTATTCCATATACTTGTAATGCTTATTTGCGATTGTTTATCCGTTAAATGCTGTTCAATTTTATTAGGCGATAGCGCTTCTATCATCTGAATAAAATCCTCTTGTTTTGCTTTGGAAACAGCGATGAGATTTGATTTAAATAAAATAACAGGTTTGAAATTTTTAATACCGTTATCCATTGCCACTAATTTACGATATTGACTTAACAAAACAGCATCAAGCATTTTGTCGTCATCATTTTGATCCGCTTCTAACAGCATTACTTTTTTAGAGTAACCATCCGACATGAATTGCTTGAGATCATATTGATAAACAATCTTGTTTTTATATTTGTCATATAAATTTTTGTTTTCTAAATCGATTGTTGCAGTAAATTCAAATAAACGATTTTTAGGCTGCAAACGAAGAATCGCCTCAACGGTATTTTCCCAAGTCTTCTCATCATCCTCTTTGTCATCACTTTTTTTAGTGGCAGCATTGAAGTGATGCGCTTCATCGCCTAATAAAACGAGTGGGAATTCCTTTAAATCTTCTGCACTCACGCAGTTTTCACGGCGGTTTCTAAATTCATCATGAATCTTATGAATAGTCGAAAATTTAATATAAATCGTATGCTTATCTGGCTGAGCAGGAAATGTATCAACTTCTTTAATCTCTATTTGACGACCATTGATCTCTATAGTATCAGCAAAAAGATATTTTGAAGATGTGGGGTTTAATAGGTTTTCTTTCGTTTTTTGAATAATAGCATCTGTATGTACAAAGAAAATGAAATTTTGATATCCAAATTCTTTAAACATATAAAGGATAACAGCAGCCATCACCATTGTCTTACCTGAGCCCGTCGCCATGTTAAACAATAGATGATTATAGCGGAAATCAGCACCTTGCTCATTTTGCGAATATTGCAAATTTCGCAACGCTTTTTCTTGATATGGACGCAAGTCATCTTTCAAATTATCTTTTATATAATCAGATACGTTAATGGTTTTCATAAACAAATTTAATTGTTTATCATCTTCCCATTGATTAAAAAGCAGGTCAAGCTTCTGTTTTTTTACAGCCTTTGCCATTAACTTAATCCTTTTTATAGAAACTTGCTGTAAATGCTTTTTCTTCCATAGAAAAATTTAATTGCTTATCTTCCATCTCTGAAGCGTTTACATAAAGCTGGTTTTTATCTAAAAGCTCAATCAATAGCTTCTTCTGTTCTTGCAAATCCAATTCATTAAACGAGAGAAAATGGTCAACACCATCCACTTCATATACTTTGTTTAAAATGCCATCTAATTCTACTTGATAGTTAAGATGCGCTTTTTGCCGCATCTCTTCATAAATGATTTTTAAATCATCACTAGTTGTTGCCGCATCTATGACATCTGCAAATTCATAATTAAGCTTTTTCAACTCCGCATAAACAAAACTACCACCACCTTGCCAGCTAACATCCTTAGAAATACCGCCTTGTTCACCTTCAATAACTTTTTGCAAACGTGGTACTGTGATATCAGCTATATAATCCATTTGTTCAACGCCGATATATCTCCGTCCCATTTTATGAGCGACAGCAGCAGTGGTGCCGCTTCCAAGATGGAAATCGAGAATAATGTCATTTGATAGTGTCACGCTATTAATTATACGTTGCAGTAATTGTTCAGGTTTTTTACCTTTTGGAAAAAGAACTCCACCTTCTTTTCCAACACCGCCTGCAGTTTTAATGTCAGTCCAAAAATCGCCTGGATTATATTCAAGATATTTATCTGCAAATATAATTCGTATTCTTGGATCTTTTGAAGTTTCATCAAAATTATTTTTAAAAATATTTAGTTTACCAGTTGATGTAAGTAAAGCAGATATTTCATTATTTGTTCTTGCATTGATGGCACGCTCTTTAATACTTCCTGCTCCGACTGCTTGAATTATGCGCCAAGAATTCTCCCATTTAAATTTATCTTGTTGGTCTTTACTGATATCATTTTCATTAAAATAGCTGGAAAGACTTTTTATATTTGCTAAAGAGACAATCTCATTTACAAGATTTACTTCATCTATAGTTGATTTATTTTTTTCCATTATTTCTTTTATTGTTTCCAAATCATCTTTGTTAACATTCAAAATAATTTCTTTATATTCATTGTTCCAAGCGTCGATAGGTATTTTTACAGGATTTAAAAATGTTAAGTTTTCTTTCTTATAAAATAAAATGTATTCTTTTAATTTTGGAAATCTTTTGTCAGCGTGGGACATTTTAACTCCCGTTGCCTCTGACATTTTAACACTAATTACATTAATTTTATTCGTTTGCCCAAAAATACTATCCATCAAAATAACTAAGTATGCCTGCTGATTGTCATCACATTGCACAAATATGACACCATCATCGCTTAACAATTCTCTTGCCACTTCAAGCCGATTTTTCATAAATGTTAGCCAAGTAGAACGGCTAAAGCGGTCATTATATTTAAAGCCGTCATTGCCTGTATTATAAGGTGGATCGATGTAAATGAGCTTCACCTTGCCAGCATAGCGTTGTTTCAATGAATGTAGCGCAATTAAGTTATTGCCTTTAATAATTAAGTTATCCTCATCATTAAAATTAGTGATACTTTCTTCAACACCATCTTTGTTATAGCGCTTCGCATTGGTCAAAACTTTGGGTCCAAAAAGGCGGTCAATTTCATCCTTAGCGATAATTTCATTATAATAAATTTCATTCTTACCTTGCTCTTCTGTGCTCATTCCACCTTCAAGCACACAATCTTTATAAGGAAAATCTAATACAACATCGGAATTATATTCAAGGTAACGCCCATCTGTCGTTAAGCCAATTTTATTGCGATATTTTGTAAAGCTATCTGCCCAATATTCTTTATATTTAAGGATAGAAATTAAGCCATTAAAATCAAAAACTAAAACACCTCCAATATCAATACCGTAAAGAGATTTTATTTTTTCATTTTGAATGAATGCTTTTATCAATTCAGGCTTTTTATTTTGAATATCTTCAATCACCATTGTACGGTGCAACTTGTCAGCTTCCCAATATTCTGGAAATTGCTTTAACACAATGTTTAGAGCATTAATTAATTCTGTTTGCATCACTAACCCTTAAATAATGGCTTCAATTAATCATCATTTATATATGATAAAAACTCATAAAAATACATTTAAAAAGCATTTGTCATCATGTTTTATTTATGATTATATAATGAATACAATTCATTAAAGTACCCTCTATCAAATCAAAGGAATTGCTATGAAACTGTGGAAAATGCGCAAATCTTATGAAGGAAGAGAGCTTCCTTCCTTTAAAGACCAATTATTATAAGAAGTTGCCCATTTTGACCGCGCAAGAGTGATAAATTCCTCTGCTTTTAGAAGATTACAAGGAAAAAGACAGGTTTTAAGCATCGTGAAAGTGATTTTTACCGTAATCGATTGACGCATAGTTTAGAAGTTGCGCAAATTAATCCGTCAACTTTTTGATGTCTTTTGTGAAAATCCTTTATTTATGGGTGAATATCATCTTGAACTCTATGAGAACGAAAAAGGCATCAAACATCGTATTGTTTGCAATTATATTGCAGGCATAACAGATTACTATGCGTCTAAAAAATATCAACGCTTATTTATGCCTGATATTGGCTCAATTTATGATCAGTAAGTTGATTGAATAGCTACTATTCAATCCTATTGAACAGAGTACAATAATTGTTACACAAATATATCGTCCATTAAAATAGACATTTCTAATTCAGCAAGTGATTGTTCTGCACTCATATGTGTGATCCAGCGTCCACCGCGCTCAATCCAAAGATGTTGGTATTTTGTCCAGTCATCAATTAAAATATCACCTTTATTTTTCATATGAAGGCTTTTATCTTTTGACAAGCAGGTAATCATTAATTGGCTTTTACCAATATGTTTATCAACCCATTTTCTTTTATCATCAGCAGCCGACGGCACTTCTTTAGGAACACCAGTCAAAATAATAGGGTTATAATGTGCTATCCCCTCCCATAATTCCTTAAAATCTTCCATAGGCGGAATATTCGCATAATAACTTTCTACACCATTCACCAACGCCCAATCGACATTGTCATCAACTTTAGTCGGTTTATAGCCAAAATAGTTTTCATAACCTTTATCAAAATCAACAAGCACACCATCCATATCAATAAATAGAGTATTTTTAGTTGTTTTTTTTATATTATATTTTTTTAAAAACTCCTCTTCAATCATTGGATTAAAAGGCTCATTCCATTTATCATCTTTTGAAGATGTCATATTTTACCTCATTAAATTAAAACGACTTGAAGGCAAACACTGTAAGCGCTTACTTATTCGTTTTCAGAAATTTTGATTATTTGATTTGCGTTTATGAATTTATGAGATTTGGACTCAAAGCTTGTAGCAAAATAATGTAGCTTTCAAAACTATAAGGTTACTATAAGTGACAAAACACATTAGTCAATCCGAAATTTAACAGTGCTTTAAAAGCTCTATCGTAATCTTCCAATTTTATGCATTTTTATGTAAATAATAACAATCCAATTTATACAGGAGTTATGCGCTTCCAATAAATCTAATGATGTTCGTAGTGAAAAGTATCTACTCGCAACAAAGTCCAACAGGGGTAATACGCGAAATTATAGTCAGTTGAGCAACATTTTGAAATATATCAAATAAACCACGAACTACATGCGTCTGCTTGATCATCGCCCCAAATAGATTGAGTCTAACAATAAATATCACTTATTTTGAAACGAACACATAAATCCAAACATATCAATAGTTTTTGCTTTTGTGTAATTTATATCTGTTTTTTTCTTTGAACTAAAATCTACTGTTGTATAGGTTTGAGCTATCGTGTCTATGGATTGTTTATGCTTATCATAAAATTTTTTAATTACTTTTAATGATTTACTATTAAACGAAGTAAATGCACAATCGTAATTCAGATCTTTAGATATCAATTTAAAAGTTTTTTTAAAATAAGCGTCATAAGCTGGTACATTTCCAAACACACCTAGCATAATTTTTGTAATCAAAATATCTGAAGGTTCTTTTGTATTTATTTTTAAGCACTCTTTTATATTCTTATGAAGATTTAATAAAAATTTTATGCTATCTTCATTATAGCTACTTACGTCTATATCCCATGGTGACAAATGATTTAACTCTAAATGGTTTTTTTTCAAAACATCAAAATATTCAATAACTTTTTCATAAATTGAGAGACTATTTTGTAATAAATAACTTGAACCTCGATACATTCCCCAACTTGCTAGGTAAAAACCTAAATGTAAGGAACTTAATTCCATATTATCTGCAAAGGAATATCTGGAGGTATTACAGTTTCTTTTAAAATAATTAAAACAGTAATCAAAAGAATGCGCTCTATCACTATTCAGCGATAACTCATTTTTATATCTCTGTATTGAATTTATTATATAATTATCGTCAACTTTTATCATTTGTTTATCTCTCATTAATCTACATAAGCATCACAGAAACCATCAGATGGCATTCTTGTGCGGTTTATGGTTTTAAATTTATCTTTTTGCATTTCCAAATATTCAATCACACAAGCTTTATTTTGGGCGGCATTGATATCATTCCACACCACTTTGATAAGGCGGCTGTTGGGCTTATATTGCAATTGCATTTGATAATTTTCCTCCCCACCAAGAGGAAAGCTAAATAATTTGCCGCTTTTTAAATCCACCACATACGCAATAAGGCAGGACGAGCCGCAGCCAATTTCAACAATGCTATATTGTCCAGCAAAATTAACACCCTTTTTGGCAGCTTCAGTAATTCTTGTTTTAAAGGTTAAGCCACCATTATCCTTGGTGAGCTGCAATTTGGCTTGCTTGCCTTTATAAATTTGAGTGGCTGGATAATTTTCAAATTTTTGTGCTTGCGCTGGGCTTATCAATAAAAATGCTGTAACAAACAATGCGCCCAATATCTTAAAAGATATATTAAACTTTGCCATTAAACATCCTCCAATTAAAATGACTTTTTCTATGGCTTAAGTTACGGTGAAAATAGCTGATTTGTAAACGCATTAAATTACATCTGAATTATGGGGGCTCTTAAATGAAAAAGATTTATACAGCAGTGCTTATAGCCAGTATATCAACGTTTTTAATAACATCATCACATGCGCAAGATTGCAAGCCAATTGCACAAGTGCTCAAAAGCTTTAAATTAAACAAGCAAAATGTTTTAGTTAAATTTTGCCAAGAAGAGGTCTGCACTTATTATTATAAAAATCCTGCAAGTGAAAAAGCCAAGCCTTATATTGAAATTGTTGCCAACCATGAATTTATGGAAGACCAGCAATGCGCTTATGAAGTTAACACGCTAACCACCAGCGCATTTAAGCAAATTGAAAAAAATTATAAAGCTGGTAAATATGATGGCGATAATGAAGGGGAGTAAGGCGCGTTTTTTTCATGGTCAAACCACTTCCATGATAAAAGCTAGTCAATTGTCGGCGAAGCTTCGTTAAAGATTCGCTCTTCAAGCCTATCAAGTACATTTAAAACAAGTGAAAATAATAACAAATTTAACTGCGCTCAAAAGGATCAATGCGCTGGTTTAAAACACATTTTCACGCCAATTGCTACAAAACTGCTACAAATTTAAAATTGAACGAAAAAAAATACAGTAAATAATGCCTTAAAATATTGATTTTATTATATTTTAATGGCGCACCCGACAGAATTCGAATCTGTGACCTTTGCCTTCGGAGGGCAACGCTCTATCCAGCTGAGCTACGGGTGCGTAATTGATTCCTGAAAAATCAATTTTTGCTTTCTAACCTATCAAAGCGTAGCCTTCAACTAGCAATTTTATATAAAACCAATTTTATTAATAAATGTAACGATTGATAAGATAAATAAAAAGCAGAAAGCCTCATTGAATAGACTTTCTGCTTGTCAATTTGTTAAATAGAATGAGCAAGCTGCTTATTTAGGGTGGATCATATCCTCTGGACGAACCAGACGATTATAATCTTCTTCGCTTACAAGACCGCTTTTTAGTGCTTCATCACGCAAGGTGGTGCCGTTTTTATGGGCGGTTTTTGCAATTTTTGCAGCCGCATCATAGCCGATAGCAGGTGCTAATGCCGTGACCAACATCAAGGATTGTTCCATAAGATCTTGGATGCGAGCGCGATTAGCAACGATACCATCAACACAATGATCGGCAAAGGAGCGCATGCAATCTGATAGCAAACGAATAGATTGCAAAACATTATAAGCAATAACTGGCTTATAAACATTAAGCTCAAAATGCCCTTGTGATGATGCAACAGTAACAGTTGTATTATTACCAAAGACTTGGCATGCAACCATTGTAAGCGCTTCGCACTGGGTTGGATTGACTTTGCCCGGCATGATTGATGAACCCGGCTCATTTTCAGGCAAGCTCAATTCACCAAGGCCAGAACGAGGGCCGGAACCTAAGAACCGAATATCATTGGCAATCTTAAACAAATCAGTTGCCAAAGCATTTAAGCTGCCATGGAAATAAGTAATCGCACCATGACTTGCCAAGGCTTCAAACTTATTACTTGCGGTTTTAAACGGAATGCCAGTGATGGTTGTCATTTGCGCGGCAAATTCTTTATCAAACCCAATCGGCGCATTAAGACCCGTACCAACGGCGGTGCCGCCTTGCGCAAGATAAAGCACGCTTTTTAACGCTTCTTCAACACGCAATTTGCCATGTTCTAGGCTAGCGCGATAGCCTGAAAATTCTTGCCCCAAGGTGACTGGTGTCGCATCTTGTGTATGGGTACGACCAATTTTGATAATGTCGTTAAACTCATCCTCTTTTGTTTTTAGTGCCAAGATAAGATGGTCAAGCGCCGGATAAAGACGCGTTACTGTTTCAATGGCGGTTGCAACATGAATTGCTGTTGGAAATGAGTCATTTGAAGATTGGCTCATATTGACATGGTCATTTGGGTGAACGGGCTTTTTTGTGCCCATTTCGCCACCAAGCATTTCAATAGCGCGGTTTGAAATAACCTCATTAGCATTCATATTGCTTTGTGTGCCAGAGCCTGTTTGCCAGACAACCAATGGAAAATTATCATCAAACTTGCCATCAACCACTTCTTCGGCAGCAGCAATGATAGCGCGTCCAATTTCGGGTGATAATTTGCCAGCAACCATATTGGCTTCAGCAGCAGCTTGTTTAACAAGCCCTAAAGCATGAACAAGCGGCAAAGGTTGTTGCTCGGTACCAATTTCAAAATTGTGGATTGAACGCTCTGTCTGTGCGCCCCAATAGCGGTCGCCGGGAACTTCAATCGGTCCGAAGGTATCAGTTTCTGTACGGGTTTTGCTCATTTTTGCAATCCTTCTGATTTTACATGGCCGGGAAACCGGTGTAAGTGCTTATGGCGCACTGCATAAAACAGGCGCGATAGTTTTCTTGTACTTGCTACACGCTATCATTGGCAAGACATCGTACAATATTTTGATGACTTATATATATTTTAATCGATTTAATCATTATCATGGTTAAAATGGTTATGATAATGATTATTTGAACTTAAAAAATGCTTAAGCTGTCCTTTAGGAAAAATTGGCAATATTATTCTAAACCCAAAATGCCTAAGCTGTTTTGTTAGAAACATTAGCCGAATTCCTTTTAATCAATCTAGCAAGACTATTTGCATTTTCATCTTTTGATATAAGTCCGAAAATTGGCGAGTCTGCTCCTTCGTTAGCGGCTACATTGGCAACTAATATTGCAGCCATAGTTTTAATTTGCTCGCGCAATACATTCAGCGTTTGTTCCTTGGCTACCAATAGTTTTTTATTTTCTTCATAAAAATGGGATATTTCTTGATCGGTTAATGCCGTGAGACTTTGCATATCACCTTCACCACGTAGATTTAGTTTTTTAAAATCTTGTTGGTTGTCAGTGGAAAGGTTTTTGTTAAAGTTTTCAACCGTTGCTGAGGTCTCGTTATCGTTGCTTTCAGCCATAGTTGATCCAATTGTCAAAGCTTTTTGTTCAAGCAGCGCAGATTTTGCGACATTTAATTCTTGCTTCAAAGTAACTATTTCATGACTAAGCTGCTTATTTGAATCTATTAATTCCTGCGTTTGTTGTTCAAAAGATGCGAGGTAATAATTACGCTCGCGCATTTTGCTCGCATGAAGTAAAGCCTCTGCATAACGATTTTCAGATATTTTGAGCAGTTCTTCCAACCTTGCCACAGTTGTTGCATGTTCAGCCCGCAAAAAATCGCGCTCTACCTCAACTTCATTTAATGAAACGGGCACTTCCATGCGCACCGCTTTATTGGCAAGGAAAAGTGCCCTTCGCCAAACCAACGGAAAAACAAGCATCACCAAAAAACCGGTAACGGCACTACCAAAAATGAAAAATAAAATGGATTGTACCCAAATCATAGAAGCTACTCATTAATTGAAATAAGACTTGTAGTGGCTTGATAATTTCCATAAATGTTATGTAAATTTATGGTAAATTTGCCAGTGAAGGTTGTTAATGTCAGCCACCATTCTTAAAATGGATTCCATGTTGGCTTTGGCGTTAATTTTAAATAGCCAATATTAACACCAAGGCGTGCCCCAAGCCCAGTGCGGATAGGTACTAAAAGCACTTGTTTACGCTTCAATACATTAAAGCCAACGCCAGCAACAAGATAGGCAGAACCTGAAACACCGCCGTAACGCCCCCAAATATTACGCACATTATCAAGGTTATAGACAAGCATCATAACGCGTGAGCCTTGGCCGCCATAATCAAGACCAATAGATGGGCCTTGCCAAAACATGCGATAATCACCAGCATTTTTTGTGTAAAGTGCTCCTTCACCGTAGGTTAAACCGCCAATAAAAGCACCTGAGCCTTCTTCACCTTGAATATAGCCATTAGGAAGTCCGTGGCGTGAAAAAATATTTTGAATTGCGGTGGCAAGTCCACCCGATGTATCACCAAAAAAACGATGACCTGAATCAATAATTTCCTGCGCGGTATAATGCTCGCTGCTATTATTGCGATTTTGCGCCACTGTTGGTGTTGCTATGCTCGCACAGGATAAGAATATAAGTATCGCAGCAATAGGATTTAAAAGCCGCAAGTGCAAAAAGCCCTTTTGTCTAGAAAAAAAGGATAAAATGGCATGGAACATTGAAACTTTCCTTTGCTGTCTTTCACCTTGTATCAAGATGTATATGGTTACTATTTGAATGATATTAACGTTGAAAAATATTCAAATCCTTAAGAATTGAACTTTTATTTAACTTGATTGAAAATTACGTCATTCAACATCTGTTGGCAAAAAACCACACTATCTGTTGGCAAAAAACCACACTGCATTTTTCTTGTAGGAAAGTGCCAATGAAAATCATTATGGCAAAAACTTATTAACTTTCGCCCATTACAGTGCAGCTTGATGATTGTTGGCAATCAACCAAAATCGATAAGTTTATTAAGCCTGACGATTCTGGCTGAAACATGGTGTATTTGAGTGTTATGCGTAATATAAAATCTTTTACTTATGATAGTTACAAACAAACAATTAAGGCTGATCCGACCCAAAAGTCGGATGGAAAACCTATTTCAAAACCACTTTTGCTAGAATCGCTGGCAGATTATCCACCCATTTGGCGGCAGGCCTTTGCATTGGCGGAAAATGTTCGTTTTACGCGCACGCCAGATATCGAAATTATTCGTAAAAAAGCTGAAAGCGATCCTGCTTATGCTGAACAATTGCAAGCTATTTATGAGCGTCAGCAAAAAAAGCCGATTATAATTGGCGGCAGTGAAATCGAGCCAGGTGAGGAAGATTTTGAATCTTTACTTAAAACCGAACTTCCAACCGCTGATTTGTTGAATATCAGTCAAGCCCCAGAAAATGCGAAGGAAATTATTACCGTTGAGGTTCAATCAACGACTGAAGCCCAATCACCACTTGTTAATCAATCAATACAACTCGAACGGCCGGAAAGTGATACCATGCTTGCGAATAAAATAAACACCATCGAAACACCGGCAACAGTTGAAACTACAACCCCTGTTACAACTAATGCACCAGTTGCGAATAATAAGATTGAGGCTGTCAAATCCGAGCCAATAGCCATTTCAGATTTCGCCTTTTTCGAATTTGGTCCATTTGATATTGAACCAAGCAATCAACAAACTGATATGGTTGCAGAGGCACAGATAGAGCTTGAAAATGAGCCGCAAGCACCGCAACCATCCATTACCGAGCTTTTCCGTGTGCTTGAATGCAAGTTTTCAAAATCTGGCCGTATGGAAGCTGTTGAACAGGCTAAAGCAGCCGCAATTCATGTACCTGACAATCAAGAAGCCGCAGTCGCAAATATTGAAGCTGAATCTCAAGTCGCAATTCCAGCAAATGAGTTTAACGAAGATGTTGTTGGTGACATAGATATTGAGACCGTAGCTGTTAATGAAGGTGCAGCCCTTATTGATGTGCCAGCATCTGAAATATTAGAAGTTGCATCAACAGAAGATCAAGCTATTCAGTATTCTCATGCATTTGCTAGTGCCAATGATAATAATATGGATTTTGATGCAATGGATTGCATCGAAAAGGCTGAAAGCATTGAAAAACACGAAAAAGCAGCAGATCATATTGTTGCCGTTGAAAATCCCCTTTCTGACGCAGCCTTTGTTGAACAGACTTTAGCCGCAGATGACGACATCATCGCCATCGAAGCGGAAAGCCATGAAGATATTGAAACTGCAACCAATATGGTTGAAGTTGAAACCATTGAAGATGATGTAAAGGCCGATGAGCCAGAGCACATGCCAACTAAGAGTGTGGCGATTACACCTCGTCACGTTACCGACCTACAGTCGGGCTTGCGGATAACTAAGCAAGCAACCGGTCATGATTACACATTCCCATCCGTTGATTTGTTGCAGCCACCTGTTTACAAAGATGGTGCGGTAATCTCACAAGAAACTTTAGAACGTAGCGCTGGACTTTTAGAAAGCGTTTTGGAAGATTTCGGCATCAAGGGTGAAATTATTCATGTCCGCCCAGGTCCTGTCGTTACACTTTATGAATTTGAGCCAGCTCCTGGTGTAAAATCCTCACGCGTTATTGGTCTTGCTGATGATATTGCCCGCTCAATGTCAGCTGTATCGGCTCGTGTTGCGGTTATACCTGGCCGCAACGTCATTGGTATTGAATTGCCAAATGCTGTACGTGAAACGGTTTTCTTACGCGAAATCGTGCAGTCAAAAGCCTTTGAAACATCAGAGTTTAAACTTGCTTTAGCTCTTGGTAAAAATATTGGTGGTGAACCGGTCATTGCAGAACTTGCAAAAATGCCGCATCTTTTGGTTGCAGGTACCACTGGTTCTGGTAAATCTGTTGCCATTAACACGATGATCCTATCGCTTTTATATCATCTTACTCCTGATCAATGCCGTTTGATCATGGTTGATCCTAAAATGCTTGAACTTTCCATTTATGATGGTATTCCGCATTTGCTTACCCCTGTTGTAACAGATCCTAAAAAGGCAGTGACCGCGCTTAAATGGGCCGTACGCGAAATGGAAGATCGTTATCGCAAGATGGCAAAATTAGGCGTTCGTAACATTGATGGTTTTAATGAACGTGTGACTGAAGCCCTTAAAAATGGTGAAACCATTATGTGCACAGTACAAGCAGGCTTTGATAAAGAAACTGGCGAGCTTCTCTACAATGAAGAAGCTATGGATCTTAATCCATTGCCTTACATCGTCATTATTGTTGACGAAATGGCGGACTTGATGATGGTTGCTGGCAAAGAAATTGAAGGGGCTATCCAACGTCTTGCCCAAATGGCACGCGCCGCTGGTATCCACTTGATTATGGCAACCCAGCGTCCATCCGTTGACGTTATTACTGGTACAATCAAGGCCAACTTCCCAACCCGTATTTCGTTCCAAGTAACATCTAAAATCGATAGCCGCACCATTTTGGGCGAGCAAGGCGCAGAAACGCTTCTTGGCCAAGGTGATATGCTACATATGGCTGGCGGCGGCCGCATCGTGCGTGTTCATGGTGCATTTGTTTCAGATAGCGAAGTTGAACATATTGTTTCCCATCTTAAAACCCAAGGCACACCGGATTATCTTGCAACGGTTACCGACAGTGAAGAAGATGAGCCAGAAGATGATAGCGACAATATCGCAGAACTCGTTGCTAATGCTGGTGATGATGCTGAAGAGCTTTACGTGCAAGGTGTAAAAGTGGTTATGCGTGACAAAAAATGCTCCACCTCTTATATTCAACGCCGCCTCGGTATTGGCTATAATAAAGCCGCAAGCCTTGTTGAGCGCATGGAAAAAGAAGGCCTTGTTGGCGCGGCAAACCATGTTGGCAAGCGTGAAATTTTAATCAATAATCATTAAGATTAAAATGATTTTTAAATAAAAAAAGGCGGGGTTCATGCCCCGCCTTTTTTATTTTATCTGAAAATAATCAATTACCTCGGTAGGTAGAACATCCAAAGGGACTTAGCGGTAATGGAATGTGAGGATGATCGACTTTTTCATTGAAGGTAAAGATAACTGGCACTTTTGGAAAAAATGCTTCTCGGTTGTTTTCTTTAAACCATTTTTAAGTTTGAAATGTCACCTTGTAAATTCCAGAAAAAATTTCTTTTCTAGGAGGATAAAGGGCGGTGATACGGCTATTCTTGTTGGCCGTTGCGCTATTTAAAAGTTCCCATTTATCACCATTTAATTTTTTAACGTTGACTTCAATGTTAGGCGAGGGCAGAGCGGCAGTTAAGTTTAAAACATGCACACTAAGTGGATTATCGGCAGCTAAAACTAGGCCGGTTATAAACAGAAGAAAAGACCAATTATTGATGTTACTAATTTTATCATGTGTCGCCTAATCTCTGATTAATTAAATTTTTTAAATAAATGTGCTCGCTATTAACCATTATAACCTATTGATACAAAAATCTTGACCAACGTAAAAATTACTTGAGATGAAAAAACTGCTTCAACATGTTCCTATAAAGTTTCGCGATGAAAATTGCGCCTTATGCACATTCTCAATTATTTCATTTGGGTTTTTAATTATCATGTCATGTGTAAAAATTATTCTGAAAATTCCAACGGTAAATCATAATAGAACCACCAACCTTCTGCAAAATAAAGTAAAAGTTTTTGTGTGTTGGGGCAAATAAATATAGTCTTATCTTTGAAAAAAGGAGTATTGAAATTTTTATGAAACTGACGAACAAAAACCTCAATTAAAGAATAATTTATTTCAAATATAATATTATTATCAAGGGAATAATCCTCTGTGTATATAAATACGTTCCCAATTAAATATTTTTTAATATTTAATTTATCCAGTAATTCTATATCGCTTTTAGAAGAATAATCATCTATCCTACATATTTCATGGAATTTTTTAACTTGATCTATTTTTGAAAAAATACTTATGTCATAGCCAATATATTTTTTTAATATTTTATTAGCATCAGAAAAAATAAGGCAAATATAGTCTACGTCAGTCATTATAATCCACACTATCATCAGCAATCAGAAGCTACGTTATATCCATTTCAATTTTCAATAAAATATTTATCGTGCATTTTTCGCCGCTTTTTCCGTTAAGAACTTCTATCTTGATATGTAGTCCTTCATGATTAGTTATATGCCGATTGAGATTAAATTTTTATCATGATTAAAAAAGCTAATAAAAATGTAATATCTTTTCACATATCTAACCAGTTTGAAAATGAGTATTTACTCCCTCATTTAATCGATAAATACTATTTCGTTCAACTTAATGGGATCTGCCCCTAGTAATCGATTATCATTTCAATCAGTTTCATATTGAAAATTAATTCCTACCGCAATTAATTCACCGTTGTGTAGTGATGGATATAAGGCTACGAATATCTTTGTAATTATCTGCTTGCTAGCTTTTAGCAATGCTCCGCATATGAGATATTGGGCTGCAAAGATAAGGAAAACATTTTACACCAAAGTACGAATTTAAAAAAATCTAAGTTAATATGAAAAGGTTTAATCAAAAACAACTTTTCCTCTTTTTTGTCTAAATTCATTTTTTATATCATTTATAAGTTGTTCTTTTTCCTCTTCAGTAATTTCTATATTATCAAAAGGCTTTTCCCAATTCTTTATGCTGTTAACGTAAACTATAAATTCAAAATTTTCCGTTGGGGGAAAGCATAATTCGCCTTCAATATAAGCTATTTTATTTGCTAATTTTACCCTTAAAGAACCTCGTGATATTTGAATAATCATTAGTTTCTTCTTACAAAAATATTGTTTCTATATCCATTTAAAGATCAATTGTAATGATTTTATTTACATTAGCGGTATCAATCAGATTGGACAACTCCATATTGGTTTAAATATTTAGTAGACAAAGTAATTGAATAATAACAGCTCTTGCTAGTCCAGATAAATCTTCCATACTCGTCGTAAAAACGCAAACGGGGGCTTAATGACAAATAACAATTTTTGGTATGTTTAAACAAGATGGACAAGTTTATAACGAAATTGTGCCAATTGCTCGAAAGAACGTTACAGGGCGTAATATGTGGTAAAGTAGATTTTGCCTTGATAATAAATTTAGATGGAGCGCGCCGGCCTAATGCTTTGGTCGATTTTGTGGATTGGTCAAAGTTTGGTTTAGAAAATTCAAAGCTGATCTTTTAAAAACGTATTATATACGCATCAAAAAATGGAAAACGAGTTTAAACATACGCTTTTGTGATAAGGAGAAACCGCGAAATAATAACTAGCATTAAACTTGCGTAGTTAGTCATATTCATTTTCAAGCGAATGTTAGAATAATTCGGCAAAAAGTGTTTTTAAAAGCAATATCGCAATCTTCTACCTGTAATATTTTGTTGCAAATGATGGGTTAGTGTAAGCCATCAATTAAAACAATTACATTGTGTAACATTGAATATTTAAAAAAATAAAAAAGCGGAGTGATTTTGTATCACTCCGCTTTCCATGTAATTAAATTGACAGGCTAATTAATGAGGTTTGCCTGTTGATGTCACTCTAAAATCAAGCTTATCTAAAATTGCAGGTAGGTCCGCCTGCGAAATTAATAAATCAAGTAGGCTAAGCCCAGCCGGTGCTTTTGAAACGATATGGATATTAACGGTGCCAGGGTTGTCCACAAAGCTTCCTAAGGCCTCAGAAATCGCATTTGCATCCTTATGGTTTTTCAAAAGTGCTGGTGGGCTTTTAACTGCGATTTCACGTATGTCGGCACGCAGATTGGCTTCACTCACGCCGCCATATGGTGCACCAGATTTAATGATCCGTTCAAATGCACCATAATCGCTAAATGCAATATCTAAACTTTGCAAGGTAATGCCTGAAGCCACCATAGTCATTTGAAGCAAATCACCCGAAAAAAATGCGGGGGCGACGTTTTTAAATTTACCTGATATTTGGGCTTGTCCCATATCTTTGCCGGTAAAACTTAATTCGTTAATATTTAACGAATTGTCATCACGGTTCCAATTTAGGCTCATGACAAAGGAAAGATCCATCTGGGCATACCCCATATCTCTTAGTGTCTGGATTTCTTTACTTGGCAAGTCGGCTAAATCAAAAAGAACGTTGTCAGCTTTGATCAAAAGCGATTCTGGAATGACACTGTTCCAACTGCTTGGGGTTATTTCAAATGATCCAACGGACAATTTGCCACTTGCTGTATCAACGACAAGATTTTCTAACCTTCCATTTATTTTTGCGATATTTTGAAGCAATTGCACAAGTGTTTTGGTTGCAGTACTGCGCTCTTCTTTACTCGCATTGCTATTTTTTAAAACAGCCATTGCAGCTTTGGCTTGTCCAATAGGGTTTTGTCCCAAGTTGCGCAAGGAAAAGCCTTCAGTTTTAAGTGCGCCTAAACTAGCATGAAACTCTTTGCCATCGCTTAATCCTGCATCTAACTTTACGTTCGAAAGATTTAGAGGGCCAAATAAATCCACTACGGATTGATTTTGTGAAAGAGTATTTTCTAAGAAACTGTAGGCTGAAGCAACATCAATATTTTTTGCACTAGCGGCACCGCTTTCTATGCGTAAGCCGGACAGTTCACCTTGTGTGAAGTTTGATGTGGTTTGCATTGAATCAAAACCGATAAAGGCGATTTTTCCCTTATCAAGATTATCAAGCTTAAAACCTTTTATAGTTGCTGTTTCCTGTGCACCATTTAAGTTAGAAACAAGATTAATATCACTTGCGCGTATAGAGGACAGGCCAATTTGCATCAACATTTGCAACTTTTTTGACTGAATTGTCACATCCTTGCCATTTTGTACAATGCCATCGACATGAAGCTGCGGAATTTGCAAGCTTACTCCACCATGCTCAACCTTTACATCATAAAGATCGGCAACGCCTTTAAAACTGCTAACAGGTGGACGGGCAGATATTTCCCGAACTGTAATAATTGTTCCATCAGAAAGGGGAATTCGTACTTTATAAAGATTAGCCTTGCCGGTTAATCCAATGCTCCAGCTTTCTAATTCAACGCCATATTTATTGATTTCTTTATTAACGAAATCATTAATCTGCGGTCTTGCAACAACAAAAGCAACCCCGCCAATAACAACCAAAACAATGATTATCCCAAACAGGTAGATAAAACTACGCAATATAAATCTTTTTAGCCAATTGCCAACAGATGCCATGTTGTTCTCTCATTTAGAAGTAATGGATATACGAAAATAATGGAGATGAGCCTCATACTCTAATCTCATTATTTGAATTTTTGCATTTCCATGTTAATATGGTTTTACTATGATAATAAATTGCTTTTAAAACAATTTTATACCTATTTTCAAGCTGCAACGGTTTTATAAACCAATATTAAGGCATTAATTACCTATATAATAAATTAACTTGGCCAAAAATAATGGTTTCATAATTCTGCGGCTTACCGTTAAATCTAATTAATTTGATAGATGGAGATAAGGGCGCGGGCTAATTTTTAGTTGCTCGACCTAAAAGACATCTTTTGCAGACAAAAATAGATGTTATTATTTTTCGTCTTAAAGATCATATTTAAACTTAGTTATCCATGCTAATTATTTTTTGAATTTTTTGTGGCAATGGATAAACAGCTTCTTGCGGTAATTGTTGCAATAGTTCGTCTTCTTTACCCGCATCGAGTAGCTTTTTCATTTGCTTTACTTGCGACGTAATATCGCTAATGGCAACAATCCACTCGTTAACATATTTTTCAAGCATTGCCCCAGATATGCCAATTTGCAGTGAGCGGTGGTCTTGCGGTTTGCTGTAAATATCGCGCTCAGGATCCCATTGAATGCGTATAGGGCTAATTTTTAACTGTTGATTCCACTCGTCATGGGATTGATGATGCTCAGCGTCAAAATGGCTAAGGCAGGAGTGGGAAAGCGCATATTCAAACCCCTCTCTGGTAATATCAATTGCTAAAACCCGTTGCTGCCCAACATCTTTTTCCGCCCAGCCACAGCGATACATCATCCACAAAAAGGATGGTTTAATCCATGTCATACGGGTAAGGCTAAAGGGGGGAGAGCTAAAAGTCCCTTTTTTGATTGCTGCATCAGCAATACCATTATTAAAAGCTTGATATACACGAATAGTGTTTTGGTTAAAAATTGCACGAATTTGTCGTTTGTTCATTATTATTAAATTTTTTTAACTATTTTTATTATTGTTTAGTTTAGCAAGTTAGATTTTTTGCCCTAACTTGCTTTTAAATTCTATAGAACATCATAAATATCGCAATATATAAATGTAAAATCAGTATTTTAAAAAAAATATGTCTTATTTTTCTAACTCTTTGATCATGCTTAATACTTCCGCACTTGCTTTATCTAATGCAGTTGCATCCTTACTTTTTATGACGAGTTCAACAGAAAACGGATTTTCTTTATTTTCTGAAAATTTGGGGTAAGAACCGATAATTGTTTGTGGGTTGGCTTTTTGTATTTCGCCTAGTTTTTGGCTGATGACACCTTCACCAAAGGGGCAGTTAATTGAAATGGATTGAAAAGGTGTACCTTTATCTAAACTTGGCAAAATTGCATTGAGCATCGCATTAAAAACATTGGGAACGCCGGCAAGTACAAAAACATTGCTAATTTTAAAGCCGGGTGCTGCTGACACCGAGTTTGCTATTAAGCTTGCTCCTTGCGGTGTTCTTGTCATCAAACGGCGGGCAGGGGTAAAAGGCACATCACGCTCTTTATAATAATCACTAAGAATCAATTCGGCTTCGGGATTGAAAATACAAGGAAGATCAAAAGCCTTTGATATTGATTCTGCGGTAATATCGTCATGGGTTGGCCCTATGCCGCCACTGGTAAACACATAATCATATTGGGCTCTAAGAGCATTAATGCCAGCAATAATTGCAGTGTCTTCGTCGCCGACAATACGTACTTCTTTTAATTCAATTCCGACTTGAGTTAAAGTTTCAGCAAGGAGCGCAATATTTTTGTCTTTTGTTCTGCCTGAAAGCAATTCGTCGCCAATGGCAAGCATGGCAGCTGTATATGAATAAGTTGAGTTATTGTTCATGGTAATTTCCTATGCAGCTCAATAAAATTGATTCTGTTTGTTATTGCCATTTTGTCGTTACATGATGTGAGGGCAAACTGCCCCCAATAGTCCCGTGATAATTAGCGGCGGTTTAATATTTCTTTGGTTGAATAGACATTTAAATGGCTTGGGCGGTCATTACCATTATAGAATCGAACTAACCAATGGGTTCTTGTCGCGCCACCAGCAGTTATTCCAGCATTCAATCCGTTGGGGGTAGATGCACCAGCGTCACCAAAGCCATTGGGATTGCGACCATAATCTACGGTAAAACGTGGCCTGCTTGATGATTCTGGCCGTTTTGTCTCAAGGGTGAAATAATCAAAGCCTCGTCTTTGGGCAATTCCGGCAGCCCTTGTTAAAGTTTGCGGTTGAATGTCACCACCATCATAAAAACGGCTTTCAAATTCTGCTGACGTATTATCAGGTGATAGTTGCGCTGGTAACGTGCTATTGCAGGCAGTTAAAACTGCGAGCGCTGAAAAAAGAAAGCCGAGTTTTTTCACTGTAAATTCCTCATCTGTTTAAATATCCATCATATTCATTAAATTATGAAACTCTATTTAAAGAATCAAATAAGAAATTAAGTAGATAATAGTGTGTTTAAAGTTAGGCTTTAAGCAGGATATTACGCTTTTGCTTAAGTAACGAAAAAACTAGCTGCTGTAGATTTATTTTTAAACCTTATGGAAATTGACCATTGTAACTAAACAAGCGGATATAAAGCCAAGTTATTGCGAAGCAGCTGGTAGTAAAATTACTCTAAGATTTCAAAGTGGAAATAATGGTGGGCGATGAGAGACTCGAACTCCCGACATCTTCGGTGTAAACGAAGCGCTCTACCAACTGAGCTAATCGCCCTTTTATAACTTTCTATTTCTTACATTTATAATAAGAAATAATGGTGGGCGATGAGAGACTCGAACTCCCGACATCTTCGGTGTAAACGAAGCGCTCTACCAACTGAGCTAATCGCCCCCGTTAAGGGTAGGCACTCTCTAATTGATAGTTTTGCAAAGTGCAAGCAAAAAAAATGAAAAATTGCATTTTTTTGTAAATTTTAGAAAAAAACGAAGAAAAGTGAAATTTGTGTCGATTTTCTAAAATATGTGGTTGACGAATCCATTTTAACCTTTTAAACGGTGCCAACGCCAAACAAATAGCTGTTGTTTAAATAGTTTATTGGCTTGGTTGATAAGTGCGCGGGTGTAGCTCAGTTGGTTAGAGTGCCGGCCTGTCACGCCGGAGGTCGCGGGTTCGAGTCCCGTCACTCGCGCCACTTAACCTTTCAAAAATGTTTTTTGATTAATTGGGTTTGGTGGCTTTGCTGCACTGTTTAATCAATGGCTGATTGTTCTCTTTTCCTTTATGTTTAGTTTTACTATCTATTGGCTTAAGTTGGCTGGTGTTTTTGCCTGCTTTTTGCGCCCTATTATATAGGTTAATTCTCATTCATTTTATCTTGGTTGTTTTTTGCTATCCTCGCAAACTGCATTCCTGTCTACATTTAACGTTTTGGTGAAAGTCATTATTATTCAAAAGGCTTTCTTAGTATTTTATGCCTTTTGTTATGGGGTGAGGTAGTGGCCGTTTGGCTGACTGTGGCATTTAACAATAAAAAATGGATAAATTGAAATTATTTCAATTAAAGCGCTTGACTTCTTTGTTTGAACGTCTTAGACACCGCTCACGCCAGATGAAATGGTGATGAAAATTCGATAATAAGAAAGTTCAGTAACTAACGGTTTCGTCAAATGCGCGGGTGTAGCTCAGTTGGTTAGAGTGCCGGCCTGTCACGCCGGAGGTCGCGGGTTCGAGTCCCGTCACTCGCGCCACTAAACTTTAAGTTTAGTGGCGCTATTAATTTTCCCTACATAAAATAATATGTTATGATTCTGGTTCATGCTAGCTTTGTTACTTTTTGCTTTAGTTGCAATATTGGCTCATTGTAGCTTTGCTTGTTCAGTTAATGTTTTGTGGTGATTTCTATTTAGCGCTTAATGCTATCCGCTCATCTTGCTCTTGTAAAAGCGTTTAGATTTAACTCTGGTAATTCCACTTGTTCTATTTAATTTGTCATTACTCCATCGGGTGGTGATATTTGCAAGGGAATGCAAAATGAGCAGCTACCTATGCTGTGACTATCATCTAAATTGTAACAAATTGAGTTGAACTTGTGTTAGAATGATTCTATGGTTGCATCATGATTTTTGCTTAAATTTGCTAGTTTTGGCGAAAATATGGTGGCTTCTCAATAAAGTGAAGATTAGTGTCTTGTATCTTTAGTTTGAGAAACCATATTGAAAGATATTATAGCAAAAATACCGTAAATTCTATGGTGTTAGGGAAAAGTTGAGTTGTGAAGTAGGGTTTTTAGATAATTCTGTTTCATCTGTTAACAGTAAGCAAAATGTCGCATAAATTATCTTTTTTGTGATAAAACTATTGCTTGTTTGTGTACTCTGCGTTAACCCTTGCGACAAATTTCGCGCAGCATGCCCTTGAAGCTGTTTGGGCGAGGAAAATGTCTAAAGAGATTCTTTGGTGCACTGAGCTGTTTTCTTAAATGCAAAGTGTTTAATGGCGTTGCCTCGTTTGAAAAGGTGTTAAAGGATATGCCTGATATTCTGATGAATTACCTGCCTGTATTGATATTTATTATAGTATCATTGGTGATTGCAGGTGCTTTGTTGATTATGCCCTATATTGTGGCTTATCGTTCGCCCGATCCAGAAAAATTATCTGCTTATGAATGTGGCTTCAACTCGTTTGATGATGCGCGCATGAAATTTGATATTCGTTTTTATCTTGTTTCAATTCTATTCATTATTTTCGATCTTGAAGTAGCTTTTCTTTTCCCGTGGGCGGTTGCTTTCCGCGATATCGGGATGTTCGGGTTTTGGTCAATGATGCTGTTTTTAGGCGTTTTGACTGTAGGCTTTATCTATGAATGGAAGAAAGGGGCTCTGGAATGGAATTGACCGGAAATAAGACTTTGGTCGCGCCGCAGCCTAAAGGAATTATTGATCCTAATACTGGCAAGCTTATTGGTGCTGACGACAAGTTCTTCCAGGATATTAATGCCGAGCTTTCTGATAAGGGTTTCTTGGTTACATCGACAGATGCGCTCGTTACTTGGGCGCGTACTGGTTCATTGATGTGGATGACCTTTGGTCTTGCTTGCTGTGCAGTTGAGATGATGCATTGTTCAATGCCGCATTATGATAATGAGCGTTTTGGTTATGCTCCGCGCGCTTCACCGCGCCAATCAGATGTTATGATGGTTGCTGGTACGCTTACCAATAAAATGGCTCCCGCATTGCGCAAAGTTTATGATCAGATGCCTGAGCCGCGTTATGTGATTTCAATGGGTTCATGTGCAAATGGTGGTGGTTACTACCATTATTCCTATTCGGTTGTGCGTGGTTGTGATCGTATTGTTCCTGTAGATATTTATGTTCCTGGTTGTCCTCCTACTGCTGAAGCGCTGCTTTATGGTGTGCTTCTATTGCAGAAGAAGATACGCCGTACCGGTTCGATCGAGCGCTAGGAGAGTATTATGGCTTCTGAAGCAATTGAAGATCTCAATAGCTATCTTGCTGAGCGTATAGGTTCTAAGGTGTTGAGCCAAGAGATTGCTTATGGTGAGTTAAATCTTTTGGTTGATCCTGCCGAGCTGCTTGGTGTATTGACATTCTTGCGTGACGATGTGCAGTGTCAATTCATCTGTATTATTGACGTTAGTGGCGTTGATTTCCCATCGCGTGAAAAGCGCTTTGATGTATCTTATCATCTTTTGTCACCACGTCAGAATCTGCGCATTCGCGTTAAGGTTCAGGTCAGTGAAGATGAAGATGTGCCGTCAGCTTTCAGTGTCTATCCAGGTGCGGATTGGTATGAGCGTGAAGTTTACGATATGTATGGCGTTTTGTTCTCAGATCATCCAGATTTGCGTCGTATCTTGACCGATTATGGTTTTGAAGGACACCCATTGCGTAAAGATTTTCCAACCACTGGTTTTGTAGAATGTCGCTATGATAATGAAGTAAAGCGGGTAGTTTATGAACCCGTTGTTCTTCGTCAAGAAATGCGCAGCTTTGACTTTTTGTCGCCTTGGGAAGGTACAGATTATGTTCTGCCTGGTGATGAAAAAGCAGGAGAGCGCAAATGAATCTAGGTCAGCCAGAAGAAAGCACTTTCATTCGCGAGGGTAAATGTCTTTGTGGTGATGTGCATTTTAAGGCAAAGCTATCTGGTATAGATGTCGGCATATGCCATTGTCATATGTGCCAGAAAATGTCTGGTGGCGTTTTTATGTCCCTAGCGGTTGATCCAGCGATTGAAGTGCTGGGTAATGTTGAATTTTCAGTTTATCCATCGTCTTCTTGGGGCGAGCGGCTGTTTTGTTCATCATGTGGAAGTTCGCTTGGTTGGCGTATGCGTGATGGATCAATGGTCTATTTAAGTGCTGCTGCATTTGACGATCAAAGTGGTTTTGAATTGAAAAGTGAAATTTATTACGACGAAAAACCGCATTTTTATGAATTTGCAAATGAAACGCGTAAGATGACCGGTAAGGACATTGAGGCGCTCTTTTCAAACGGAGGGATTTGATCGTGGCTGAGGTCAATGTCCGTAATTTTAATATCAATTTTGGTCCGCAGCATCCAGCAGCGCACGGCGTGTTGCGCTTGGTATTGGAGCTCGATGGTGAAGTGGTAGAGCGGGTTGATCCGCACATTGGGCTTCTGCATCGCGGTACAGAAAAGTTGATGGAAACTAAGACCTATTTGCAAGCAGGTCCCTATCTTGATCGTTTGGACTATGTTGCGCCAATGAATCAAGAGCATGCCTATGTGCTCGCCATTGAAAAAATGCTCAAAGTTGAGGTGCCAAAGCGTGGCCAGCTCATTCGTGTGCTTTTTTCCGAAATTGGTCGTATTTTGAACCACCTTCTTAATGTTACCACGCAAGCCATGGACGTTGGTGCTTTAACGCCACCACTTTGGGGCTTTGTGCAGCGCGAAAAAATGATGGTATTTTATGAGCGCGCTTGTGGTGCTCGTCTTCACGCCAATTATTTCCGTCCAGGTGGTGTTCATCAAGATTTGCCAGAGCAGTTGGTTGAAGATATTGGCGCATTTCTTGATCCGTTTCTTGAAGCGCTTGGTAATTTGGATGCGCTTATTACACCTAATCGTATTTTCAAACAACGTAACGTTGATATTGCAACGGTTTCGCTTGAAGATGCATGGGCTTACGGTTTTTCTGGAGTTATGGTGCGTGGCTCGGGCGCGGCTTGGGATTTACGTAAAAGCCAACCTTATGAATGCTATGAAGAGATGGAATTTGATATTCCAGTCGGTAAAAATGGCGATTGTTATGATCGTTATCTTGTCCGCATGGAAGAAATGCGCCAGTCAGTCCGTATCATTCGCCAATGTGTCGAGCGCTTGTTGAGTTCAGAAAAGACTGGCCCTGTTTCGAGTGTTGATCAAAAAATTACCCCGCCAAAACGCGGTGATATGAAGCGTTCAATGGAAGCGCTTATTCATCACTTCAAACTCTTTACTGAAGGTTTCCACGTTCCTGCGGGTGAAGTTTATGCAGCAGTGGAAGCGCCAAAAGGCGAATTTGGTGTCTATCTCGTCGCAGATGGTACCAATAAGCCATATCGTGTTAAATTACGTGCGCCGGGTTATGCACATCTACAGGCAATGGATTTCTTGTGTAAGGGTCACATGCTTGCAGACGTTGCTGCTATCCTTGGTTCCCTTGATATTGTTTTTGGAGAGGTTGATCGCTAATGTCTGTTCGCCGTCTCGCTGATGAATCTGTACAGCCCGATACATTTGCTTTTAATGCTGAAAATATGGCATGGGCTGAAAAAACCATTGCTAAATATCCAGAAGGTCGCCAGCAATCGGCGGTTATTCCTTTGCTCATGCGTGCGCAAGAGCAAGATGGTTGGGTCACACGCGCGTCAATTGAGTATATCGCTGATTTGCTCGGTATGGCTTATATTCGTGTTTTGGAAGTAGCAACATTTTATACGCAGTTCCAGTTAAAGCCAGTGGGTACAAAAGCCCATGTGCAAATATGTGGTACAACTCCTTGCATGCTTCGCGGTTCAGGTGAACTGATCAAACTTTGCAAGAATAAGATCAACGAACATGCATTTGAAACCAATGCAGACGGCACGCTTTCATGGGAAGAGGTCGAATGCTTAGGCGCTTGCGTTAATGCACCAATGGTGATGATTTTCAAAGATACCTATGAAGACCTAACACCAGAGCGTTTAGAAGAAATTATTGATGCTTTTGAGCGTGGTGAAGGTGCGTCAGTCCCTGTTGGGCCGCAAAATTCACGCAAGTCATCAGAACCAATCACAGGATTAACGTCATTGCTTGATGGTGATCAGGTAAAAGCTCAAGCTGTAAAGCCTAAAGAGTAGTTATGCTAATGAGTGAGATTGCTTTAAAAGCCGATGGTTACGGACGGAAAGGAATAGGTGAGACATGCTAGCTGATAAATCGCATATTCACCAATATTTACGGATTAAAAGACACATCTCTTAAAGGTGCAATGTCTCGTGGCTGTTGGGACGGCACCAAAGGCATTATCGAAAAAGGTCGTGATTGGATCATCAATGAGATGAAAGCATCTGGTTTGCGTGGCCGTGGCGGTGCGGGTTTCCCGACTGGCATGAAATGGTCATTCATGCCAAAGGTCAGTGATGGTCGCCCTCATTATTTGGTTGTCAATGCCGATGAGTCCGAACCTGGTACGTGTAAAGATAGAGAGATCTTGCGTCACGATCCACATACTTTGATTGAAGGCTGTGTTATAGCAACTTTTGCAATGGGCGCTCATACTGCTTTTATTTATGTACGCGGTGAATATATTCGCGAACGTGAAGCGCTGCAAGCAGCTATTGATGAATGCTATGATGCAGGACTTTTGGGTAAAAATCCAAAACATGGCCATCCTTGCAATATTATTGTGCATCATGGTGCCGGTGCTTATATTTGTGGTGAAGAAACTGCGCTGCTTGAAAGCTTGGAGGGCAAAAAAGGCCAGCCACGTTTGAAGCCGCCATTTCCAGCTAATATGGGTATTTATGGTTGCCCTACAACCGTTAATAATGTTGAATCCATTGCAGTTGCGCCAACAATTTTACGCCGCGGTGCAGAATGGTTTGCAGCTATTGGTCGTCCTAATAATGTGGGCACCAAATTATTCATGATTTCAGGTCATGTAAATACACCATGCACCGTTGAAGAAGCTTTGGGCATTACTTTCCGTGAGCTTATTGAAAAACATGCCGGTGGTATCCGTGGTGGATGGGATAATTTCTTAGGCGTTATCCCAGGCGGTGCATCTTGTCCTGTCGTTCGCGGCGAAGCCATGATCGATGTGATCATGGATTTTGACGGTTTAAGGGAAGTTAAGTCTTCTTTTGGTACTGGCGGCGCGATTGTTATGGATAAATCGACCGATATTATTAAAGCTATTTGGCGTATTGCAGCATTTTTTAAGCATGAAAGCTGTGGCCAATGTACACCATGCCGTGAAGGTACTGGTTGGATGATGCGTCTTTTGGGGCGCATGGTTGAAGGGCGCGCGCAAAAGCGCGAAATAGACCTTTTATTTGATGTGTCTAAGCAGGTTGAAGGGCATACGATTTGTGCGCTCGGTGATGCTGCTGCTTGGCCTATTCAGGGGCTTATTCGTAATTTCCGCCCTGAAATTGAAAAGCGGATTGATGAATATACCCATAATGCAGTGCAAAGCCGTAATATTGCGCTTGAAGCTGCTGAATAGTTTTTTTGGTTTAATTTCTAGGATAGGCGGCGAGGCCGCCGGTTTGGAAAAACGATGGCAAAGATCATAGTTGACGACAAGGAGATCGAGGTTCCCGATCACTATACGTTGCTACAAGCAGCGGAAGAGGCCGGAGCCGAGGTGCCCCGCTTTTGTTTTCACGAGCGTTTGTCTATCGCCGGCAATTGCCGCATGTGTTTGGTTGAAGTAAAAGGTGGGCCACCTAAGCCACAGGCTTCCTGTGCAATGGGCGTAAAAGACTTGCGCCCCGGTCCTAATGGTGAGCCACCGCAGATCTTTACAAAAACACCTATGGTAAAGCGCGCGCGTGAAAACGTCATGGAATTTCTTCTTATCAACCACCCGCTTGATTGCCCCATTTGCGATCAGGGCGGCGAGTGTGATTTGCAAGATCAAGCAATGGCTTATGGTCGTGACTTCTCACGTTATCAAGAAGATAAGCGTGCGGTAGAAGATAAATATATTGGGCCGTTAGTAAAGACAGTGATGACGCGTTGCATTCACTGCACACGTTGTGTGCGCTTTACCACCGAAGTTGCAGGTATTTCTGAGTTGGGGCTTATTGGTCGCGGCGAAGACGCTGAAATCACCACCTATCTTGAAAAGGCAATGACATCAGAGCTTCAGGGCAATGTTATCGATCTTTGTCCTGTTGGTGCTTTGACATCACGCCCATATGCTTTCAATGCACGTCCTTGGGAACTTAGCAAGACTGAAACTATTGACGTTATGGATGCGGTTGGTTCAGCTATCCGTGTTGACTCGCGTGGACGCGAAGTTATGCGTATTATGCCACGGGTTAATGAAGCGATTAATGAAGAATGGATTTCAGATAAGAGCCGATTCATTTGGGATGGTTTAAAAACCCAGCGTCTTGATCGCCCTTATATTCGCAATGGCCAAGGTCGGTTAATGTCAGCAAGTTGGCAAGAAGCTTTTGCGGCGATTAAAGTTGCGATTGATAAGGCAAATGCCACCAAAATTGGTGCTATTGCTGGTGATCTTGCGACAGTTGAAGAAATCTATTCGCTAAAATCATTGCTTAATGCGCTTGGTTCCACCCATTATGATTGCCGCCAAGATGGCGCAGCCCATGATCCAAAAGCGGGTCGCGCTAGCTATATTTTCAATACAACGATTGCCGGTATTGAGCAGTCCGATGCATTGATTATCATTGGTAGTAATCCACGTTTTGAAGCATCGGTTCTTAATGCCCGTATTCGTAAACGCCAAAGAAAGAGCGATTATCCAATTGCTGTGATTGGCGAGCGTGGTGAAATGCGCTATCCTTTCGAATATCTTGGGGCAGGGGAAGAAACACTCAGTCAACTTATTGATGGCAAGCTTTCATTCCTTGAAAAATTGAAAACTGCTCAAAAACCTATGATTATACTTGGTCAGGGTGCACTTAGCGGCGAGAATGGTGCTAATATTGCAAAGGCGGCTGCAAAGCTTGCTACAATTATTGGTGCGGTTAATGACGAGTGGAATGGCTTTAATGTCCTTCACACTGCAGCCTCACGCGTTGGCGGACTTGATCTTGGTTTTGTTGCCGAAGATAATGCAAGGGCAAAAGACGTAGTAAGTGATAGCGAAGTGTTATTCTTGCTTGGCGCTGATGAAATTGATTTGAATGCTAAAAAAGGCTTCACAATTTATATTGGTAGCCATGGCGATAATGGCGCGCATAATGCAGATATTATTTTGCCCGGTGCAGCTTACACTGAAAAATCAGGTATTTTTGTTAATACTGAAGGCCGCGTACAGATGACCAATCGTGCAACTTTTGCTCCTGGTGAAGCAAAAGAAGATTGGGCAATTTTACGCGCATTATCTGATGTTTTGGGTGTGCGTTTGCCTTATGATTCACTTGGTGCTTTAAGACGTAAGCTTTATAATGAGTATCCACACTTTGCCGCCATTGATGATATTCTGGTGGGTGACGTTAAAGATATTACCACTTTGGCTAATGGCTTTAAAACCCTTGGTTCAGCAAAATTCGTTTTACCTATACAAGATTTCTATCTTACCAATCCGATCGCACGCTCATCTGCTATTATGGCTGAGTGTTCGGCGCTTGCAAGCGGTCGCATTCCGCAAGCAGCAGAATAATGGTTACAAGAGGAAGAGTGATATAAAATGTTAGATTTCTTCTTGATGCAGATATTGTTGCCAATCGGGCAGTCGCTATTATTTATTGTAGCGCTGTTGGTTATCATTGCATTCTTGCTTTTAGCAGATCGTAAGATTTGGGCAGCGGTTCAATTGCGTCGCGGTCCCAATGTTGTTGGTCCATTTGGTCTTTTCCAATCTTTTGCGGATTTGATTAAGTTTATTGTTAAAGAACCTGTCATTCCAGCCGGCGCAAATAAAGGTATTTTCCTTCTTGCTCCATTCATTTCGGCAGGCCTTGCCCTTTGTGGTTGGGCGGTTATTCCAGTTAATGAAGGGTGGGCAGTTGCTGATATTAATGTCGGCATGCTTTATGTATTCGCTATTTCTTCGTTAGAAGTTTATGGTGTTATTATGGGCGGCTGGGCATCAAACTCCAAATATCCATTTCTTGGTGCATTGCGCTCTGCCGCGCAAATGGTATCTTACGAAGTGTCCATTGGTTTTGTGATTGTGACTGTGCTACTTTGCGTAGGTTCGCTCGATCTTACTCAAATTGTGCTTGCACAAAAAGATGGTATCGGCACTATGGCTGGTTTGCCATTTGCATCATTTCTTGATTGGCATTGGTTAGGTCTTTTCCCAATGTTCGTGATTTTCTTTATTTCAGCACTTGCTGAAACAAATCGCCCACCTTTTGATTTGGTCGAAGCAGAATCTGAACTTGTGGCTGGTCACATGGTTGAATATTCTTCAGGCCCATATCTTCTTTATATGCTTGGTGAATATGTTGCGATTGTTTTGATGTGCGCCTTGACTACGATTTTATTCTTGGGTGGTTGGTTGCCGCCGCTTGATGTTTGGTGGCTCAATTGGATACCGGGTGTGTTCTGGTTCTTGTTCAAAGTTTGCGCTGTATTCTTTATGATTGCGATGGTTAAAGCTTTCGTTCCACGTTATCGCTATGATCAGCTCATGCGTCTTGGTTGGAAAGTCTTCTTGCCTATTTCACTTGCAATGGTCGTGCTTACGGCTGCATTCTTAAAAATTACTGGTCTGGCATAGGAGTTTAAGATAATGTCAAGTCTTTTCCAAGCTGCTAAATCTTTATTGCTACTTGAATTGGTAAGTGCCTTTTTTCTTGCCTGCAAGCAATTTGTAGCACCAAAGCCAACCATCAATTATCCTTATGAAAAAGGTCGTATTTCACCACGTTTTCGTGGTGAACATGCGCTGCGCCGTTATCCAAATGGTGAAGAACGCTGCATTGCTTGTAAATTATGTGAAGCTATTTGTCCTGCACAAGCTATTACCATTGAAGCTGGCCCACGCCGTAATGATGGTACAAGGCGTACAGTGCGTTACGATATTGACATGGTAAAGTGCATTTATTGTGGTTTTTGCCAAGAGGCATGCCCAGTTGAAGCGATTGTTGAGGGACCAAATTTTGAATTTGCGACCGAAACCCGCGAAGAGCTTTATTATGATAAGGAAAAGTTGCTCGCTAATGGTGATCGTTGGGAGCGCGAAATTGCTCGCAATATTGCGCTTGATGCACCGTATCGTTAATAATTTAGTATAACCTTAATATCACATTGTAACTATTTGTTTTGTATGCGGTTATAGGGTTTTATTTAAGGCTGTTTAGGCAGCTTTTCGAGGGGCAAAAGTTTGACCCTCTTGTCATCGGAAGCTTTAATTTAGCTTCTTTCAGGCGAAGACGTGGCGCTTTCATTCCACGTCACTGCGTTGAATTATCTTGGGGAACCCCATGCTAACTGGTCCTGTGGTTGCGTTTTTTTATCTGTTCTCGTTCATTTTGATCGCAAGTGCCGTAATGGTGGTGGCGGCACGTAACCCCGTTCATTCGGTTCTTTTCCTCATTTTGGCTTTTTTCAATGCCGCAGCATTATTTTTGCTCACCGGCGCTGAATTTTTGGCCATGATCTTGCTTGTGGTTTATGTCGGTGCCGTTGCGGTATTGTTCTTGTTTGTGGTCATGATGCTTGATGTGGACTTTGCCGAATTAAAGCGCGGTGCATTGCAATATGCACCAATTGGTGCGCTTGTCGGTCTTATTTTGCTTATTGAGCTTGTGGTTGTTTTTACTTCGAACTCGATCATTCCAGATGTTGCCATTGCTGCAAAAGCGGCAAGTGATGTTGCTAAAACCAATACACAAGCGCTTGGTGAAATACTTTATACTGATTATGTATTGTATTTCCAATTAGCCGGTTTGGTGCTTTTGGTTGCTATGATTGGGGCAATTGTTTTGACATTGCGTCACCGCCCTAATGTTAAGCGCCAATCAATTGCTGCCCAAGTTGCACGTACACCTGAAACTGCCATTGAGATTAAAAAAGTCGAATCCAATAAAGGTATTTAACGGGAAGAAAAAAATGCATATAGAAATTGCTCACTATCTGACCGTTTCGGCGATCTTGTTCACGATTGGCGTTTTCGGTATTTTTCTAAATCGTAAGAATGTTATTATTATTTTAATGTCGGTAGAGCTTATTTTGCTCTCGGCTAATTTAAATTTCGTAGCATTCTCTGCTGTTTTAAATGATTTGGTAGGCCAAGTCTTTGCACTTTTCGTGCTAACAGTTGCTGCTGCAGAAACAGCAATTGGTCTTGCCATACTTGTTGTATTCTTCCGTAATCGCGGTTCTATCGCGGTGGAAGATGTCAATATGATGAAAGGTTGACGCATCATGTTATTTGACGCAATCGTCTTCCTTCCACTAATTGGTTTTCTCATTGCTGGTCTTTTTGGCAATAGCATCGGTGCGCGTGCAAGTGAATTAGTCACCTGTAGCTTGATGGTTGTTGTTGCCATATTGTCTTGGGTTGCATTTATTACAATTGCAATGAATGCAAATGGTGAAACCCAGCATGTGGAGGTGCTTAGCTGGATTTTATCAGGTAGATTGGACTTTGATTGGGCTTTTCGGGTTGATACTCTAACCGCAATTATGTTGGTTGTTGTTAATACCGTATCGGCGCTTGTGCATATCTATTCCATCGGTTACATGCACCATGATCCAAGCCGTCCACGCTTTTTTGCCTATCTTTCGCTCTTCACCTTTATGATGTTGATGTTGGTCACGTCTGACAATCTCGTCCAAATGTTTTTTGGTTGGGAAGGCGTTGGTCTTGCATCTTATTTGCTTATTGGCTTTTGGTATCAAAAACCTTCAGCTAGCAAGGCAGCCATGAAAGCTTTCGTGGTGAACCGCGTTGGTGACTTTGGCTTCCTACTTGGCATGTTTAGCATTTTTGTGATTTTCGGTGTTGTTGGGTTTGAAGATATTTTTGCCCGTGCGGGTAGTGGCGACTATGCTAATACTTTTACGTTCTTAAGCTGGGAAGTTGACCGCACCAATGCATTGACGATTACCTGCTTATTGTTATTCATTGGTGCAATGGGTAAATCAGCGCAGTTTTTGTTGCATACTTGGTTGCCAGACGCGATGGAAGGCCCAACTCCAGTATCTGCTCTTATCCATGCGGCTACCATGGTGACGGCTGGTGTGTTCATGGTTGCACGTATGTCGCCAATCTTTGAGCTTTCGCCTACAGCCTTGACAGTCATTACCTTTATTGGTGCGACAACTGCATTTTTTGCGGCAACTGTTGGCCTTGTGCAAAATGATATTAAGCGCGTTATTGCTTATTCAACCTGTTCGCAGCTTGGTTATATGTTTGTGGCTCTTGGTGTTGGCGCTTATGGCGCGGCAGTATTCCATTTGTTCACTCATGCTTTCTTCAAGGCATTATTGTTCCTTGGTGCAGGTTCAGTGATCCATGCTGTGTCTGATGAACAAGATATGCGTCACATGGGTGGCTTGCGTAAATATATTCCAACCACTTATTGGATGATGATTATCGGTACAATCGCTTTGACTGGCGTTGGTATTCCAGGAACCGTTATTGGTACTGCTGGTTTCTTCTCCAAGGATGCAATTATTGAATCGGCTTATGCTGCCCATAATGCTGCATCAGGCTATGGTTTCTGGCTTCTTGTCATTGCCGCCTTTATGACCAGTTTCTATTCATGGCGTTTGATTTTCCTTACCTTCCACGGTAAACCACGCGCAACGGCTGACGTTATGCATCATGTGCATGAATCTGGGCCTGTCATGTTAGCGCCATTGTTTGTTTTGGCAGTTGGCGCTTTGCTTGCGGGCTTTATCTTTATGCCTTATTTCTTCGGCGATCATTATGACGCTTTCTGGAAAGGTGCATTATTTACTTCCGAGCACAACCATGTGATGCATGATGCTCACGGCGTGCCAGTTTGGGTAAAATGGTCACCCTTTATTGTTATGGCTCTTGGTTTCGTTCTTGCTTTTTGGTTCTATATCATTTCGCCAGCCGTTCCAAAGGCACTTGCAACAGCAATGCCACGCCTTTACAAATTCCTGCTCAATAAATGGTATATTGATGAATTATATGACGCTATTTTTGTTCGTCCCACCTTTGCCATTGGCCGTTTCTTCTGGAAGGTCGTTGACGGAAAAATAATTGACGGACTAGGACCAAATGGTCTTGCCAGTCTTGTTCTTACTATTACCAATAAGGTCGCTGTACGCATGCAAACCGGCTATCTCTATCATTATGCATTTGCGATGCTTATCGGTGTTGCAGCCCTCATCACTTGGATGATGTTTGGAACATTTTGGAGTGTAAACTGATGAGTGAGCATTATTGGCCAATTCTTTCAACGGTTACATTCCTGCCGTTACTCGGCGCATTGCTTATCCTCTTGATTAAAGAAGATGGCGAGGCTGCCAAGCGCAATATTCGTAATGTAACGCTATTAACCACTATTTTTGTATTTGTACTTTCGCTTGTCGTTTGGGCAGGTTTTGATCGCAGCAATGCAGGCTTCCAAATGGTTGAAAAACTTGTTTGGCTTACCAATTCTGAAGGTAAACCAGCAATTAGCTACCATATGGGTGTCGATGGTATTTCCATCTTATTTGTGGTGCTTACCGCATTTCTTATGCCATTTTGTATTCTTGCTAGTTGGGAAACAGTTCAAAAGCGTGTAAAGCAATATATGATTATGTTTCTTATTCTAGAAACAATGGTTATTGGTGTATTTTGTGCGCTTGATGGTGTGCTATTCTATATCTTCTTTGAAGGTAGCCTTATTCCAATGTTTATCATCATTGGCGTATGGGGTGGTCAGCGCCGCGTTTATGCAAGTATAAAATTTTTCCTTTATACCTTGCTTGGTTCGCTTCTCATGCTTGTTGCCTTAATGGCAATGTATTGGAATGCTGGTACACTTGATATTGTTGAATTGTTAAACAATCACCATTTCCCTGCTTCCATGCAGACGTGGTTATGGCTTGCTTTCTTTGCGTCCTTTGCAGTTAAAATGCCAATGGTGCCAGTCCATACTTGGTTGCCAGATGCACACGTTGAAGCACCAACGGCAGGCTCGGTTATTCTTGCAGGTATTTTGTTGAAGCTTGGTGGCTATGGGTTCTTGCGTTTCTCGCTGCCTATGTTCCCAGTTGCATCAGAATATTTTGCAAATTTCGTTTTTTTCTTGTCAGTTGCCGCAATTATTTACACCTCGGTGATCGCTCTTGCGCAAGAGGACATGAAAAAGCTCATTGCGTATTCATCAATTGCTCATATGGGCTATGTGACAATGGGTATTTTCTCCGCCAATGCCCAAGGCGTTGAAGGTGCGATTTATCAGATGATTTCGCATGGTTTTGTATCAGGTGCACTCTTCCTTTGTGTGGGTGTCATTTATGATCGCCTGCATACTCGCGAGATCGCGGCATTTGGTGGTCTTGTCAATAACATGCCAAAATATGCAACCGTATTTTTAATTTTCACCATGGCCAATGTCGGCTTACCGGGTACTTCGGGCTTTATTGGTGAATTTTTGACGCTGATTGGACTTTTCCAAGTCAATACTTGGTTTGCAGTTTTTGCAACCTCTGGGGTTATTCTCTCGGCTGCTTATGCGCTTTATCTTTACCGCCGGGTCATTTTTGGTCCGCTGGAAAAAGAAAGCTTGAAGGCTTTGCTAGACTTATCGCCACGGGAAAAATTCCTTCTCTACCCAATGGTTGTTTTGACTATTTTCTTCGGTATTTATCCAATGGCTATCTTGAATGTTATTTCAGGTGCCGTAAACAACCTTATTACCAATTATAATGATGCACTGCAGGCAATCGCTTCAAGTGCAACATTGATGCAATAGAAGAGGCAAATCTGATGCAGATTGATTTGATGGCTCAATTGACGCTCATGCTTCCAGAGCTAGTGATCGCAGTGGGTGCTCTTGTGTTGCTCATGGTGGGCGTATATTCAAAACAGCAATCTTATACAATGATAACCACGCTTGCCGTTGTTGTTTTGGCTGCGGCTCTTGTATTATTAGTGGTGTTTCCGCCCTATGGTAACGTGTTTGGCGATGCCTTGATTATGGATAGTTATAGTCGTTACATGAAAGTTCTAACCGTGATTGGTGCGCTTGTCGCACTGGTTATGTCGGTTGGCTATGCCAAGAATTACGGTTTTGATAAGTTTGAATTTCCAATCATAGCCTTGCTTTCAACTGTTGGCATGATGCTCATGATTTCAGCTGGCAATATGCTATCACTTTATATGGGCTTGGAATTGCAATCTCTTGCCCTTTATGTGCTTGCAGCCTTTAACCGTGATAATGCCCGCTCATCTGAAGCTGGTCTTAAATATTTCGTTTTGGGTGCTTTGTCTTCAGGCATGTTGCTCTATGGTATTTCACTGGTTTACGGCTATACTGGACATATTGGTTTCATGGAAATTGCCCAAAGCTTCTCAGGTGGTCATCCGCCACTTGGTCTTATCTTTGGTATGGTATTTGTGCTTGCGGGTCTTGCATTCAAAATTTCTGCTGTTCCATTTCATATGTGGACGCCCGATGTTTATGAAGGTTCGCCAACACCTGTAACTGCCTTTTTTGCCGGTGCTCCAAAAGTTGCAGCTATTGCGCTTATTGGTCGTATTGTGGTTATGGGCTTTAGTCCAGACCATATTGGTGCACAATCAAGCATTATGCCTGCAGCGCAGCAAATTCTTGTGTTCATTGCGATTGCGTCGATGATCCTTGGTGCTTTTGCTGGTATTGGCCAAAAGAACATTAAGCGCCTAATGGCTTATTCATCTATTACCCATATGGGCTACGCGCTTGTTGGTCTTTCTGCTGCTGCTGGAGCAGGGTCTTTGGAAATTGCTACAGCTGGTGTACAAAGTATCATCATTTATATGACGATTTACCTTGTTACGACGCTTGGTGCATTCGCCTTTATTCTAGCTATGCGTAATCGCGATGGTAATGTTGAAGAAATCAGTGACCTTGCGGGCCTTGCTTGGAGCAATCCTTTTATGGCAGCAATCATGACCATGCATATGTTCTCACTTGCCAGCATTCCGCCTTTAGCTGGGTTCTTTGGTAAATGGTACACATTCTCAGCGGCCGTTGGTGCTGGCTTGGTGCCACTCGCTGTCATTGGTATGATGGCATCTGTGGTTGGTGCTTTTTACTACTTGCGCCTTATCAAAGTCATGTGGTTTGATGAATCCAAGGGCGGCTTCTTAGCTTTGCCAAGTGAATTACGCATTGTTTTATTCTTGAGCGGTGTATTTGGATTGTTCTATGTGTTCTTTGCTGTATGGATTACACCATGGGCAGCAACAGCCGCACAATCCCTTTTCATGGCACAATAATTACTAAGTAGACAATAATTAAGTAAAGTTTCAAATGGTTGTTCGCCTTTCTTCGCAAGCAAAAAAAGCTGGTTATCGGGTTGAGTTTTATGAACTTTTAGACTCAACCAATCAACTAGCCACTGAGTTTGCAAAGAACGGCGACCAAGGAAAATTATGGATAGTTGCAGATGAGCAGCTAGCAGGGCGTGGGCGGCGTGGTCGCCAATGGGTTAGTCCCAAAGGTAATTTTTTTGTTTCACTATTATTGGTGGATGATTTTGCGCCGCATAATGCCGCAACATTAGGTTTTGTAACCGGCGTCTCATTAATCGAAGCGTTAGAACAACACAAACGCTCAATAGGCTTTGGCATTTTCAATGAACCTGTCAAATTAAAATGGCCCAACGATCTTTTGGTGGGCGATGCCAAATTATCTGGTATTTTATTGGAACTGGTGACTTTACCAAACCAAAATCACGCAATCATTATTGGTATTGGTGGCAATATTGTCAGCTCGCCCGATAATATGCCTTACCCTACTGCCGCCTTGCACAATATTGGCTATAATATTGATGCAGCACAATGGTTTGAAAGCCTATCGGATACATGGGCAACCAATTATAAATTATGGGATAAGGGAAAAAACCTTAGCGCAATTCGCGATAAATGGCTGCAACATGCTGCTAATCTGGGTGGGCGGGTTAATATCATGGTCAATGGTGAATTAATCACTGGCGTTTTTGAAACCATTGATGAAAATTGCCAGTTGGTTATTTACCAAGATAATGGCGTGCGCAAAACAATATCTGCCGGTGAAGTGCATTTTACCAACCAAGTATTTTCCGCCAAACAATAATCAAAAAGTCAGTTAGCATCTTTAAAATCGAGTGTCTTTTTGCTAGATTTCCAAGGTTTAATTTATATCCTTGTTTTTAGCACGCAGGTCAAAGGGCTTTTTACCAAAACGACGGCGAAACATGCGGCTTAAATGCGATGAGTCGCAAAAGCCACATTGGATTGCAATTTCCGCAAGGGGCTTGTTGGTGGTTTCAATAAGTGTGCGGGCAAAATTAAGCCGCATATCAATAAATGCCGCTTGTGGTGAAGTTGCAAGGGCTTGCTGAAAATGGCGCTCTATTTGCCGTTTATTATGGCCTATTGTTTTGGCTATATCATCTATAGATAATGGACAATCAATATTTTGCTGCATCATATGCAATGATTTCGCAACGACAGGGTTATCGCTATGCCATTCTTGGGGGATAGTTGGCTGCGTTTTATCTGGGGGGAACGGTTCATTAGCCGCCAATGTATGCAAAGCCTTACGTGCTTCGCTTCGCCCGATATGTTTTGCTACAATGTAGGAAGCAAGTTGGCTGGTACCTGCCGCACTATCGGTGCTTAAGCGGTCTCGGTCAATGATAAAGCTTTTATCCACAACAGAGCGCAAACCACTATATTTTTCTAAAAAAGTTTGACCGCGCAATGGGCTAAGGCAAGTTTGATAACCTTCCATGAGACCCGCAGCATGGATGATAAGGCTGCCAGTACCGATACCACCAAGCGTAATTTTGCTTTGTGCTGTAAGATGGAGATAATCAACATAGCTACTATCAAGTTCGCTTAAGCTATCAGTGTAACGGCCAACCACAATTATATAATCAAAATTTTGTGGGGCAATGAGTGTCTGGTTGGGTTGTACGCCAATACCACTACTTGAAAAAATTGGGTTCAGGGAATTGGATAAAACAGACCAATGACACGACGTTTGATTAATGCGTGCAACCTTATTATTGGCAAGGGTTAAAACATCAATAAAATTTGCAAATGCGCTCAAGGCAAAGTCGTTAGCAAGAATAAATCCAATTGAAAATCTTGGCTGCTTAAGGGATTTATTATTTGCAGCTTTGGGAGTTGCTGTTTGTTGATCGGCGATATGATTTTGCCTCTCCATGCACAATCTCTCCATAACTATCTCGTTTGCGAGTTGGATAGATATATTCAATCGAATAATTCTAAATTGCAATAGTTTTATTTCTCGATAAGTACCGAAGCTATCCATACAAATTCAAGTAAGTCTGTGATTGTGGGATTTTTTGATTGAGATTGCGGTGATTTATCGCATGTGGATAGCTAGCCGCTATTTGTTTTTTTACAGAGTGATTGTCTTTTTATATTTTTTACTGATAACTATCAGGTATCAGCATATGTCTTTATTTGAGATTAACGCTCAAATGGGTGATGAGGTTGTCGCCTCTTTATAATCCTTTGCTAACTTTCGGCATATTCATCGGCGCAAAGGTCACCATGCAGCCTACGACAATTTGTTTGCGCAACTAGTTTGTTATATCATCCGTTACATTATAAAGTTTTCAGTTTCATCAATATTTTTTTGCTTGAATAAGCGCCTTTTTACCTGCTGGAGTTAAAGCCAGCCTTTGAGCATGCCGTCGAATGAGCAATTTTGCTTGCAATTCTTCCTCAAGATTGGCAATCGCAGTTGGTATTAATGGCGAGGACACCTTAAAAGGTTCAGACGCAAGACTAATGTACCAGTTTCCGCATTAGCTATAGAATATTCAACTTGTCTTAAAGTAATGCGTATGTTTGCGTTTCCATTAGAATTTAAATTGCGATATATTTATAATTATTAATATAAAGAATTTAAATGACATAGTCATAATATTTAGAATTTTTATTCTATGTAGTCGATTAATAAATTAAAAAAAATATAATAGGGTCTTGCCTAGTTAAATGACAATTATTCGTCATAAGGCTATGATAAGACGTGAAAATAAGCTTTCCATTTGTAGTAGAATTTTAAAACAGAAAATTAGTGATGTTGTTCGCTGTTTTGTGGTTGATTTAACTGGATTTCAAACCTCACGATTGACTGGGCTAAACCTTAATATCATTAACCACATTTATCAGGGGCTGCGCGAACCCATCTATCTAGCTTGTGAAGCTTAAACGTCCCGTGTTTGGTATTGTTGAAGTTGATGAAAAACTATTCGGTTCTCGTCGTCTAATAGGCAAACATGGGCGTGGCTCTTTTGGTAAAACAATAGTTTTGGGTACATTTGAACGAGGGGGTAAGTTTATACTGAAATTGTACCAAACTGCTCAAAAGCTACCTTACAGGGCTTTATGGCGCAAGAAAAGTGGATATTGCCTTGATCATAAACTCTAATGGGTGGCGCGGATATAATGGTTTGGTTGATTTTGGTTACCGACATTTCCATGTTAACCATTTGCAAAGACGAATTTGAAAGGGGCGTGTTTATATCAAGGGTATTGAAGGTTTTTGGGGATTAGCAAAAGTAAGGCTCAGCAAATTCAAAAGCATTCCTGAAAAGACGTTCCATCTGCATCTTAAAGAATGAGAATGGATGTTTAACAACCTATCTTACGATAAAGCAAAAATCTTGCTACAATAGCTAAGGTTAAACCCGTTTAAATAGGCAAGACCTTTTATTTATTATTTTGTTGTGTAATGGTGGTGTATATGATGAAAAATATAAGTGTTTTATTAATCTTTATTTTTATTTCTGCATGTTCAACTGTATCAGGAACTTACCGTATTGTTTCACATGATGTTAATGGTAAAGAGTTAGGACCAAAAATTAATTTAACAGATGCTACAAGCGATATGTTTGGAAAATATCGGCGAATGCTTTGCAAGTTTAATCCAAAATCCGTTGTTACAATTAAAAATACCCAAACGGGTCACGACATGGCTGGTTTAAGCCCTTATCAATGTCCATAATTGCTTTTGCTACATTCTAGTCTAAGTAGCTATAGAATTTCTGGATATTGGGTGATATGGTCCAATTTCATTTTTTAAACCGATTATTCATTTGCCATTTAGCTTTTTATGACCAAATCAGAACGTCTACTTGCTCTATTAGACCTGTTGCGTCGTTACCGTTATCCTGTAACGGGAGCTGTGCTTGCCAATGAATTACAGGTAAGTTTGCGGACGCTTTATCGCGATATTGCAAGTTTGCAAGCGCAAGGTGCAACAATTGAGGGCGAGGCAGGGCTTGGCTATGTTTTACGCCCTGGGTTTCATGTGCCGCCCTTAATGTTTAGCCATGACGAATTGGAAGCCTTGGTGCTTGGGTCGCGCTTGGTTGCAAGTTTGGGCGAGGGCGCATTGTTGCAAGATGCGCGCTCTGCCATGGCAAAAATTGCGGCTTGTTTGCCCAAAGCCTTAGCCGATTCAATGCAAGCTGTTGCACTACATGTTCCGCCTGATACGCGGTTTAACCAGCCCGAAACTATGGAAGTAGTCACATTATTGCGCAAAGTCATTCGCGATCATAAAAAACTTGCGATTACCTATTGTGATGCCCATGGTAAATTTAGCAAACGGATTATTTGGCCTTTTGGATTAGCTTTTTTTGCAAAAAGCCGTATCATCTTGGCCCATTGCGAGGAACGCGATGATTTTAGGCATTTTAGAACCGATAGGATTTTGAGCTGTAATGCATTGCCACAAAGCTATCCCCAAAGCCGCAGTAAATTATTTCGCGACTGGGCAGAAATGATGAAAGAAAGCTGCGAGGATTTCAAACTGGAGCAGTTTTAATCAAAGGTGAATCATTTTTGGCTATAATTTGACCATGCGCCCAGTGCGGCCTGTTTTTTAATGTAATGGTAGTGTTATAGGGCAGGTTAAATAGATTTTATGCCTTATTCGATGATAAATTTTAGTGCGATTTATAGTGTTTCAAAACAACAACAGATTTTTATTGAAAACAATTTAGTTTTCAATATTATTTGATTGAAATCAAAATTTAATGATTTTTATTTTTTCATTGTCTGCTAATATACCCCGAATAAATTAGAGCTACATAGTAGCTTAAAGGCATTAATTGTTGCTATTTTGGAATTGCCTTTTTAAGGAGTAAGTAATGTCTGATCATCGTGTGGTTATTGTGGGTGGCGGTTTTGCGGGGCTTTCTGCAGCCAAAGCAATAAAATGCCCAAATACTGTGATTACCGTGATTGACCAACGTAACCACCATCTTTTTCAACCACTGCTTTATCAGGTAGCAACTACCATTCTTGCAACATCAGAAATTGCGTGGCCTATTCGTCATTTACTGCGCAAGCGTAAAGATATTACCACCTATCTTGGTAAGGTAACAGCAATTGATAAGGAAGCACGTCAAGTTAGTCTATCGGATGGTAAGCAATTATCCTACGACACGTTAATTTTAGCAACTGGCGCGCGGCATGCCTATTTTGGTAAAGATGAGTGGGAAGATATTGCACCCGGTCTTAAAGATCTTGAAGACGCAACAACTATAAGACGGCGCATGTTGGTGGCTTTTGAAAAAGCTGAAATGGAAAAAGATCCTAAACTGCGTGAAGCGCTGCTTACTTTTGTGATTATTGGCGGCGGTGCAACAGGTGTTGAGCTTGCCGGTATTATTGCTGAACTTGCCCATAAAACTTTGCCAAAAGAATTCCGCAATATTGATACAACCAAAGCTAAGGTTTTGCTTGTTGAAGCAGGTAGCCGTGTTTTACCAGTCTTTCCTGAAGAATTATCTGAATATGCCAAGAAAACCTTGGAAAAAATGGGCGTTGATGTGCGCACGGGCAAACCAGTAACCGAGTGTCATGAAGATGGTGTCGCCATTGGTGATGAAGCTATACCTGCCCGTACAATTATTTGGGCGGCAGGGGTTAAAGCATCAGATGCTGCTGATTGGATTAATACGCAAAAAGATCGAGCTGGTCGCGCTTTTGTTAAGGATGATCTCTCGGTGGAGAACCATCCAGAAATTTTCATTATTGGTGATACGGCATCGGTAAAGCAAATAAATGGCAATCCAGTTCCCGGTATTGCACCTGCCGCCAAGCAACAGGGCGAATATGTTGCAAAGGTTATTAATCATCGCCGCAAAAATTTGACGCCGCCGCCCGCTTTTCATTATCGCCACCTTGGCAATCTTGCAACCATTGGCCGCAATTCTGCGGTGATTGATTTTGGTAAAATTCGGCTCACCGGTTTTCTTGCATGGTGGATTTGGGGTGTTGCCCATATTTATTTCTTAATTGGCGCGCAAAGTCGGTTAGCCGTTGCCTTAAATTGGTTGTGGCTTTCCATTTCAGGCCGCCGTTCCGCTCGTCTTATTACCCAACGTGAAACCCGCCGGACTGACGAGCAACAAATGTAGCATTTTGCCGCTTTAAAGGGTAATATATATAGCTGCAGCAATAATGTATTGTACCTTATCGCTGCTAATCTTTTTTATAATTAGCTATTAATTGCAAATAATAGCTGATTAATTTGTCGGTGTTATTGGTTTCAAATCGTATTTCAGGACCACGCCAATCGCAATAAGTGATTGTGCCGCCGCGATAGTTAAAATTAATACTATAGCTATCAAATTTATCTGGGTTATCTATCAAAAACAGCTTTTCAGCATTATTTTGTTGAATAATATTGCGTAGAGCTATTATTCTTTCTTTTGCCGATAGGTTTTGAGAATTTTCATCGCTCATGGCGGTTTATCCTTAACCGTTTATATTTAAAAATATGCTTTTAGTTTTTTAAAATATCGACGGTGAAATCATGGTCTTGCCAATCGCATAATTATGAAAATATCAAGATGCGGTTTTTGTTTTTTTATTAAATAGGTTACTGGGTAAGGTTACAAACACCAATGATGCAAGAATTAGTAATACGCCGAGCCAGCCGATAAGTGGTAAGCGCTCCCCAAGAATAAGCACTGCCAAAAATGCCGCAACAACTGGTTCCATCAGTGTAATGGTAATGGCAAGGCTTGCTTTAATGCGTGCAAGCCCATAGCCAAAACACAGATATCCTAAAAACATTGGGATAAGAGCCATATAAAGCCCTACCGAAAAATTTTGCCATGATAGCAAGAAAGGTGCGCCAGTTGCCAAAAGTATTGGCATGAGCATAAGGCCACCCAGCCCAAAGGTTGCGCCCATAGCTGCCGATGAGGCTATGCCCTTTTGCATAAGCTGACGGGATGTCCAAGAATAGCCAGCATAGGTAAGCCCAGCAACGAGCCCTAAAAATATACCAAGCAGGGCATTTTCATCGCCCTTATGGGTAGATGCGCCATGCTGTGTCGCAAGGCAAAGTAAAATAATGCCAATAAGACCAACACTAATGCCAATGAGCCAGCGCATGGAAATTGGGTGCTTTTCAAAAATACGCTCGATAAAAACCGAGCATAATGGTGCTGAACCAATGGAAATAACCGTACCAATAGTAACGCCGGCAAGCCGCATAGAAGCATAAAAAGCAAGCGGATAAACCAAAACTGAAATGCCTCCTGCCAATAATAAAACCCAATGGTGTTTGAGGGCAGATAGTTGCGCAGATATTTTTTTGCGTGCCATAAAAGCTTGGATTAATCCGCCAAGCCCCATAGCCGCAGCACCAATGGCAATAGGCCCAACTTGTGGTGCCATAGCCGCAGCCGTTCCTGTTGTTCCCCATAAAAGTGCCGCGAAGAAAACAGCACCAAGGCCATAATAATAGTCTTTAGACATGCGGCATCCCATGGATTAATTAAGAGAGTGGAAGCGGTGACTTTTTAATCTTTATATTTGGGTATTAATTTAACCCAAAAGTTGTTTTAATTTTTGCTGAAAATGCGCTTAAAACTGCGTGCAGAGCGAGGCATCAGGTGTTTTTTCATTATAATAATAATTCATGGTGAAAAGCCATGTTTTACACTCATTCATAGTTTGAAAACAGCGATAGCGTTCTACCGGCATATAGCCAGAGCCATAATATTGAAATGGTGTTTGTTCCCAACCACGGAAAAAACCGGCAACAATGCCGCTGCCTTTGGGCGGTGTATTGCAGCGCTTGCCTAAAAATTCATTTTGCCTATCTGGCGCTGCTGCAAAAGACGTTAGCGGAAGAAGTGCAACGAAGATACTTATAAAAATTACTTTTATTTTGTTTATCATTGCACTTTCTCCTTTAATTTATGAGCTAAAATATCCCAAAAAATAGGTTTAGCTTAATTGTTATAATTAGATTTTTTCTGCCAAAATGTCATAATTGACAATTTTTAGCATGAAAGAATACATATAGGCCCATTCTTCAAGCCGTGAAAAACGCCCCGATGCGCCAGCATGTCCTGCATCCATATTAATGCGGAATAAAACAGGATTATAGTCACTTTTGCGTTCACGTAAGCGTGCAACCCATTTGGCTGGCTCCCAATAGGTAACGCGTGGATCCGTTAGGCCAGCAAGTGCCAAAATTGGCGGATAGGCTTGTTGCTTAACATTGTCATAAGGCGAATAAGAAGCAATTAACTCATAATCATCTTTAGATTCAATTGGGTTGCCCCATTCCGACCATTCTGGTGGGGTGAGGGGCAGGCTTGCATCAAGCATGGTGTTTAACACATCAACAAAAGGCACGGATGCAACAATGGCGGCATAATCATTGGGTGCCATATTGGCAATTGCCCCCATCAGCATACCACCAGCAGAACCACCAAAAGCGATTAATTTTTCATGGGACGTAAAACCATTTTCAACCAAATAGCGGCCGGCAGTGATAAAATCATGGAATGTATTGGTTTTATTCTTTAACTTACCATTCTCATACCAATGATAGCCTTTTTCTTTGCCACCACGAATATGCGCTACACAATAGATAAAACCGCGATCAACCAGTGATAGAACCGTAGTGCTAAAACTTGCAGGCATACTCATGCCATAAGCACCATAACCGTATAAAAGACATGGCGCAGAGCCATCAAGGGCAATATCTTTGCGGTAAAGCAGGGTTAATGGTACCAATTCGCCATCATGCGCTTTAGCCATTAGACGGCGGGCAACATAATCGCTGGCATTATGTCCTGATGGTACTTCTTGCTCTTTAAGCAAATTGCGCTCACGCGAGCTCAAATCATATTCAAAAAGCTGGCGCGGTGTGGTTGGTGATGAATAGGAAAAGCGGATGATATCGCTATCATATTCTACTGCGCCATGCAGCCCCAAGGAATAGGCTTCTTCATCAAAGGCAATGGAATGAACATCTTTGGTTGCACGGTTCCAAACCTTAATTGCAGGCAAGCAATTTTGGGTTTCTAGCCATAAAAGATAATTTTCATAAGCATCAAAGCCAACAATCAAACGGCCTTCTTCATGGGGAATGAAGTCTTGCCAATTTTCTGGCTCTGGCTGCGCTGATGGTGTTACCATCACTTTAAAATCACGCGCCTTATCCATATTAGTCAAGATATAGAATTGCTCGCCGGCTGGAATAATTTCATATTCAACACCGGTTTCGCGCGCCTTAATTAATTTTGGTTGTGCTGATGGATCATTGGCTGGCAAATACCATATTTCAGATGTTTCATGGTCATGCAGATTAATAAAAATATAATCTTCCAAGGCAGAGCCTGAAACTTGCACAAAAAAGCGGGTATCTTCTTCTTTAAAAATAAGTCTATCTTCGCTTTGCTGTGTGCCAAGACGGTGATAGAAAATTTCGCTTGCGCGGTGGTTTTCGTCTAATTTGCTATAGAAAAAACCTTGTGCATTGGCATCCCAAACCCCATCACCACTGGTGTGCGACAAAATTTCATCATGGTCACTATCGTGCCCAAAATCACGAATTTTAATATTGTAAAATTCTGATCCCTTATCGTCATAGCTCCAAAGAAATTTTTTATGGTCTGGCGCATAGCTAACGCCGCCAAGCTGGAAATAAGCTTTATCTTCGCCTTCCTTATGGCCATCAAGATAAATAGATTGGTCGCCACCATCACGTTTGGTGCGGAAAAAATAAGGTTGCTCGCCACCAATTGCAAAGGCTGAACCATAAGCAAATTCACCATCTTTTTCAGGAACTGATGAATCATCTTCCTTGATGCGGCCCTTCATTTCTGCAAAAAGCTTGGCTTGTAATTCTTCAGTGCCGGTCATCATTTCGGCCTGATAGGCATTTTCCTGCTGCAATTGCGCTAAAATAGCTGGATCAAGCTTTGATGGATCTTGAAACACTTCTTGCCAATTATCTGCGCGTAGCCATGCATATTCATCAATTTTTTCAATGCCATGATGCACAGATTTTTGTGCAATTTTTGCGGTTTCAGGTGCTGCAATAGCTGGAAATGTTTTTGCCATGATAAACCTTATAGGGTGAACAGAAATTTATATGAAAAAATGCAATGTCTATAAAACTTTAAGAATAATCATTGCCCTTTGCAATGATTATTATTTTTATAGATGGGGATTAAGTACAGGTTTCACAAGCACTTTATGTGCAAAGCTAAAGCGTTTGTCACTGACATTATCAGGCAGGGGCAGCGTCAATAATGCGTATTTGCGGAGAATAGGAGCCATTCCAATAGTTAAGTGATAAATTGCCAACCATATGAATGTAATTGCCGCGATTAGCCAATAAAAATGTGCCAAGGTCAGAACTGGCGCTACGAAACGCAATGCCCTTGAGTTTTCTTCCTTCAGCATTGGCAAGAGTTACAGCAATATGTCCCTTTCCAACCTCACGCACATCAACAAGACAGTGGGATGGAATTGCAAAAATAGGCTGATCATTGCCAGCACCAAAAGGACCAGCTTTTTCTAGCAATTTGATAAAATCATTGGTTGCGCCACTTGCAGAAATTGCACCATCAATGGCAAGAGTTGCTGATTGGCGTAAGGTTAAAACGCGCTTATTGGCTTCTGCATTACACCAAATTCTAAAATCATTGATCTTGCTGGCATTAATGGTAAGGCCCGCCGCCATAATATGGCCGCCGCCCTTTTCAATCAAACCTTCTTCAACTGCGCGGCGTATAAGATCGCCCACATCAAAACCAGTGATAGAGCGTGCAGAGCCAGTTGCCGACCCATCTGGCTTAATGGCAAGGGCAATGGCTGGTCTTTGATAACGTTCTTTCAAACGTGATGCTAAAAGCCCAACAATACCGGGGTGCCAGTCAGGGCTTGCGACAACAATCACCGATGGCTCGGTGGTTTGCTGCGATAGCTCAAATAAAACTTGCGCTTCTGCTTCTTCTAGCTGCACCGCTTCTAATGCTTGTCTTTCGCTATTTAAGCCTTCAAGTTCAAGGGCAATTTGTGTTGCTTGATCGCCATTATCGGTACCAAGCAAAATGCTACCAAGGGCAGAATTGCCAATGCGACCGCCTGCATTAATGCGTGGACCAATTAAAAAACCAAGATGAAACGTGTTTAATGGTTCACCAATACGCGCAGCTTTTGCAAGAGCGGCAAACCCAACATTATTCATGCTGCGGGCGACTTGTAAGCCTTTAACCACAAAAGCACGATTTACCCCGATCAGCGGCACAACGTCACAAATGGTGGCAAGGGCGACAAGGTCAAGCAATGCCAACAGGTCGGGCATTTGCCCTTTAAATTGGCGCTCGCGTAAATTACGGGAAATAGCTGCAAGAGTGATGAAAACCACCCCTGCCGCACATAAAAACCCATGGCCAGAAAAATCATCAGGGCGGTTGGGATTAACTACTGCTAATGCCTTGCTTGGCAAAACATCGCCCATTTGGTGGTGATCAAGCACCACCACATCTGCACCAAGATCGGCAGCAACCGCAATAGGCCCTTCACTTAAAGAGCCGCAATCAACCGTGACAATGAGGCTTGCGCCATTATGAACAAGTTGTGCCATTGCATCATCATTGGGGCCATAGCCCTCGACAATACGGTCAGGAATATGAATTTCAACTAAAAGACCAAAGCTACGTAAAAAACGTGCCAATATGGTAGATGAACATGCGCCGTCAACATCATAATCACCAAGAATTGCAACTTTTTCACGCTTGATAATGGCATCGGCAATGCGTGTTGCGGCCTTATCCATATCAGTAAAGCTGGAAGGATCAGGCATAGAATCGCGCAAGGTTGGATCAAGAAATTGATTGACATCGCCTTCTTCAATGCCGCGCCCTACCAAAACACGTGCTAGCATGTCAGGAATGCCATATTTTTGCGTCATTGCTAAAACAGCGTTTAAATTAGCCTTGTTTAAACGATCTACCCAGCGATAGCCAAGTACCGAGCGTTCAACACCTAAAAAGCAGTTTTTCTTATCAGCAATATCTATATTCTTCATAATTTATATGTAGTGTAAATTATTCCATCTGTGAAGTGGTTTAGAATATTTCGTAACTACAAATCAAATTGATGAGCGCTTAAATTGTGTTTTTTGATTGAAAACAAGAGCAAGAGTGAAATCTTAGTTTTTTATAGATTCAAAAGGCATTTTATAAAACAACAAGTGTTTTTTCAAAAATGCCTTTTAAATTATTCCTCGATTAATGTATTGCGGCGATTTTTTAAACTTTGCCAAATAAACACAAGAATAAAAATAGCTGTTTCAAAAAACACTATTGTTGCGGCGGGGCTGCTGTCAAAAAAGAAGCTTGCATAAATGCCGCAAAAACTTACCACAACCCCAAGACTTACGGCGATTAACACCATGTGTGATAATTTACGCGTTAATAAAAAGGCAATAGCACCTGGTGCAATAAGGAGTGAAATCGATAAAATAATGCCAACGCTTTTTAACGCTGCCACAATTGCAAGCGATATCATGATAAGCAAACCATAATGTAAAACCCATAAAGTAAGACCAACCGCTTTCGCCTCAATCGGGTCAAAGATAAATAGTTGGAAATCTCGCCATTTGATGCTTAAAATAACAGTAATAAAGACAGAAATGCCAAGGGTTGATAAAACATCATTCCAGCTAACACCAAGTAAGCTGCCAAATAGGATATGGGTCAGATGAACATCACTTTCTATCGTGGTAACGAGAACTAGCCCAAGGGCAAACATGCCCGAAAAAACAATGCCAAGAATAGTATCTTGTTTAACGCGGCTATTGGCTTGTAAAAAACCAGTAACCATAGCGGTCAAAATACCGGCGCTAAACGCACCCACCGCAAAAGGTAAACCCACCATATAGGCAATGACAACTCCGGGGAAAACTGCATGTGAAAGTGCGTCACCAAGCAATGCCCAACCTTTTAGCACTAAAAAGCATGATAAAAACGCCATTGGAATGGAAACGATAACCGTAATCAATAGGCCTTTGACCATAAAGTCGAATTGAAATGGCTCTAATAGGATATCAAGCATGATCATCCTCCAATGCCTGTTTGGCTTTTAGTCGTGCAGCAATATAGCCGTGCTTGGGCGCAAAGAAAAAGGCAATAATAAATAAAGCCGTTTGCAAAAGAACGATAAATCCTCCGGGCTGTACGTTTAAAAAATAGCTTATATACGAGCCGAAAAAACTGGTGAAAATACCGATGGCAATGGCAATAAGCAAAAGCCGTGAAAAACGGTCTGACAATAAATAAGCGGTCGCGCCAGGGGTAACCACTAAAGCAATAACTAGAAATGCGCCAACGGTTTGCATCGCAGCAACGGTTGATGCTGCAAGAAGCGTAAAGAAAATAATTTTCAACAATTTTGTGTTAATACCAATAGAGCGGGCATGATTTTCATCAAAAAATGTGACTAATAAATCTTTCCAAATGACCAGCATAATGGCAATGGAAACAACGCCGATAATGACCAATTGAATAATATCTTCTGTGGCAATACTACCAAGGTTGCCAAGGATGACTGCATCAAGTTTAATGGGAATAGATGCTTTGGATTGCATGAAAAGCCCAATCCCAAAAAACGAGGTAAAGATAAGGCCAATAATTGCATCTTCTTTTAGCTTTGTTCGCTCATTAAGAAACAAAATAGCACCGGCCGCGAGACCACCAGAAAAAAATGCACCAAGCGAAAATGGTAGACCAAGCATATAGGCGCCTACGACACCTGGAATGATAGAGTGGGATAGCGCATCTCCCATTAAAGACCAGCCTTTGAGCATCAAGAATGCCGATAAAAACGCGCATAATGCTCCTATTAGGCAGGTAACGTAAACGGTTGTAAACATAAAATCATAAGTAAAAGGTTCAAGCAAAAGATCAATCATCTTGCTGTTTCCTTATCACTTTCATCGCTGTCTTTATTAGCGTGTACCTTATTGGATGCAAATATTAGCGGCTTTTCATCATCGCTTAAAATATGGATATTATGCTCGCCCATGCTGCCGAGTCCACGGGCGCGGAGTGCGCCGCCAAAGGCTTTTTCCAAATTTTGCGGGGTAAAAACTTTTTCTGTTGGTCCAAAATCAAGAATGGTTTTCTTAACCAATACTGTACGGTCGCAAAACTCCGGGACACTACCAAGATCGTGGGTTGAAACCAACATCACTGCGCCTTCATCGCGCATTTGCCGCAATAGGGTGATGATTTGATCTTCGGTTTTAACATCAACACCAGTAAAAGGCTCATCAAGTAAAATTACTTTTGCTTCTTGGGCTATGGCGCGTGCCAAAAATACACGTTTTTTTTGTCCGCCTGACAATTCGCCAATTTGCCTTTTGCGATATTCCAGCATGTTAACACGCTTTAATGCATCATCAACTGCCTTGCGGTCAATTGCGCGGGGAATGCGCAGAAAATTCATATGGCCATAACGCCCCATCATAACGACATCTTCGACAAGAACAGGAAAACTCCAGTCAACTTCTTCGCTTTGCGGAACATAAGCAATGATGTTTTGTTTAAGGGCTGTTTTAACAGGAAGGCCGAGGACCGATATGGTCCCACGGCTCACTTGTACAAATCCCATAATCGCTTTAAACAATGTTGATTTACCAGCACCATTGACCCCAACAAGAGCAGTAATACTTTTTTCTGGGCTATCAAAACTTGCGTTTTTAAGAGCAGTAAAACCATTGCGATAAGTGACGGTGACATCACTCATAACGATTCCGGTATTATTCATTTCTTTGTTTCGCCTTCCTTGGAAGATTTTTCACTAAGAGCATTGGCAACGGTTGCGCTGGTTACTTTCAAAAGATCAATATAGGTTGGCACAGGACCATCAGCTTCACTCAAGGAGTCAACATATAATACGCCACCATAAAGCGCACCTGTTTCTTTAGCAATTTGTTTGGCTGGCTTGTCTGAAATAGTGCTTTCTGAAAATACGGCTGGAATTTTATTGGTGCGAACTTCATCAATAACCTTGCGGATTTGCTGAGGCGTACCTTGTTGATCGGCATTAATTGGCCAAATGTAAAATTCTTTCAAACCAAAATCACGGGCAAGATAGCTAAATGCGCCTTCACTGGTGACAAGAAAGCGGCGGCTTTCTGGCAATGCATCAAATTCAGCGCGGATAGGATCAATTGCAGCGCGAATTTCTTGCTTATATTTTTCGGCATTGGCCTTATAGATTTCAGCATTATCAGGATCGTATTTTACAAAAGCATCACGAATATTATCAACATAGATAAGCGCATTAGTGGGCGACATCCAAGCATGAGGATTTGGCTTGCCATCATAAGGGCCTTCGCTAATGCTCATTGGTACAACACCATTAGTTACCACAACGCTTGGCTTATCCTTGACATTTTCAAAGAATTTTTCAAACCATAATTCAAGGTTAAGGCCATTCCATAAAACAAGATCCGCACCTTGGGCGCGGCGCAAATCTCCAGGGGTTGGTTCATATTCATGAATTTCAACACCGGGTCTTGTAATAGATTCAACATCTGCAGCATCGCCGGCAACATTGCGTGCCATATCGGCAATAACTGTAAAGGTGGTTACGGCTTTAAATTTTTCAGCAAAAGCTGCGCTATTAATAAGCACAAGGCTTGAGGCAGCCGCCAACATAAGAAGTAGTTTTTTCATCAAATGAGTCCTTATTGCTAATGATTTGCATTTACAATATGTAGAAAATTTTCAACATTTATGCAAGCGCCAACTTTAAGGCGCATATTGATGCAGTTTGAAATGGCTAGTAAGCCGCATCACAGTTTGAATATGAGTTTGTAAAATAGTTATAAATCAACCAGTTAACGCAGTCTATAAAAGATTGCTTAGCGCAAAACCATTCGCAATATAACTCTTGTAGAGCAGGGCGCTCATTTGCGGATGATGCTTCATAAGCGTGGCTCAATAAAATGTGAACTGGGTTTAAAGGCGTTGATGAGTCGGTTTAATTGCAATTTATAGCAAGAAGCTTTTGTAAATTGCTAATCCAATTGTTTTTTAAAAATGAGACTAAATTGAACAACGCACCGCAATTGCGTATCGATAACACAGGTGGGAACCGTTGTTGCAAGCAACAATTTTCATCAATATTGATGTATTTTGAAAATCCAATAAAAGAAGAAACCGTCTTGAGTATTCCAAATGCCAGAAAAATGGTTCGGGCGATGTTGTTCAGCGCTTATATAAAAACCTATTGGCCTTTTTTAATTAAGTCATTAGCAAGAGTAATCGCGGTACGGCGGTCTGACTCACCTGCAATAGCAAAAGCGCTTTCCTGCATTTTTTGGATCCACTCACGGTCCTCAGGTAATGCACGGTCATAAGCGGCAGTCATCATCGCTAAACCACGTACCGTTTTACCAGCTTGAAATAACATATTGCCAAGCATAGCTTGCGCTGCAGGATTACCTTTACGAGCAGAAAGCTGGAACCAGCGCGCTGCTTGCATCGGATTTTTGTCTCCGCCTTCACCGTCAATCAGCATACGCCCAAGCTTATACTGTGCTTCAGGGTTACCATAATTGGAGGCTGCCTGCACATAAAGGCTACGCGCCTTTGCCTTATCAGCTCGCAATTTCCCGGGAATACCTTTGCGATTATAATCAGCAAGGGCAACAAGAGCATCAGAAACATAAGTTTCGTTTTGCGAGCCAGGATCAATAGAGTCATTTACAATTTTTGTAAATAAATCATAAGCCTCAGTATCGTTTTCATGAATGCCATCACCATCTGCATACATGCGGGCAAGCTTCCACTTAGCACCTGTATGGCCCATATCGGCGGCATAACGCAGGGACTTGATCGCCTCATCCTTATGGCCACTTTTATAGGCGGTAACGCCAGTTTTAAAAAATTCAAAAGGATTTTCGTTAGAAGTGTCAATTGATGGGTCAAGCGCAAAAGCAGACGACATCCCTAATGCAAGGATGACACCGATAACCGGTAATGTCTGTTTTTTGAAATAAACCATCATATACTGCTTTCCAACATCTCTAATAGTTTTATGCTTCTTTTGAACTATTATAATTTAGGTTTGTGTTTTATCTATGAGTAAAATTAGACTATTTTCAAAAACACAAACTTCATTGCTACCTAAGATATATATTTTTGTTTGTTTTTTTCACAAGATTACAATCTTATATCTTGCGATATATTCATCTTGCTTGGTTTTTGTGGCGGGAACTAGGCAAAATTGTGCGTTGCGCTATCTGCTATGTTGCTTAAAATGACTCTGTTGCACAAACAACACAAAATTATAGCTATTCAGCCATAAAATCCTATGGGTTTATAGTTAATTTATGCTGTTTGGCGCTTAAAACCATAGGTTGCTTTAATAATTAGGTAATCCTTTAATTAGCGATTCGTAATGTAATTGAAAGCGAATCAATAGGGCATTGATGGATTAAGGCAACTTATTGTTATTTAATGGGTTTATTATTAATATGTAAGCAAGTTAGTCGAAAATGCAGTTTATAATGCATTAAGGTATTATTACAAAAAAGCGGGGTTTCCCCCGCTTTTAAACTTTAATGGTGTAATATTTGATTAGAAGCGAAATGCGCTTTTACCAGCATAACGAGCTTGGCTGCCAAGTTCTTCTTCAATGCGGATAAGCTGGTTATATTTAGCGAGCCGGTCGGAACGCGCAAGCGAGCCAGTTTTAATTTGACCGCAATTGGTTGCAACTGCAAGATCAGCAATTGTTGCATCTTCAGTTTCACCAGAACGATGCGACATAACCGCAGTATAACCGGCCTTATGGGCTGTTTCAACGGCATCGAGGGTTTCGCTCAATGTGCCAATCTGGTTAACTTTAACAAGAATTGAATTGGCGACACCCATTTTAATGCCATCGCGCAAGCGAGCTGAATTGGTAACAAAAAGATCGTCGCCAACCAACTGGCATTTTTTACCAATAAGGTCGGTAAGATATTTCCAGCCGTCCCAATCATCTTCGGCCATGCCATCTTCAATTGAAATAATTGGGAAAGCATTGCAAAGGCTTTGCAAATATTCAGCTTGCTCTTGTGCATTGCGGCTTTTACCTTCGCCGCTATAAACATATTGACCGTCTTTATAAAATTCGGTTGATGCACAATCAAGACCAAGGGCAACATCAGTGCCTGGTTTAAAGCCGGCTTGCTCAATTGATTCCACAATAAACTCAAGAGCAGCTTCTGCACTCATAATATTGGGTGCAAAACCACCTTCATCACCAACATTGGTATTATGTCCAGCACCTTTCAAACGCTTTTTCAAAGTATGGAAGATTTCAGCGCCATAACGCACAGCTTCACTCAAGCTTGGTGCGCCAACTGGAATAATCATGAATTCTTGGAAATCAATTGGATTATCAGCATGCATACCACCATTGATAATATTCATCATTGGGGTTGGCAAAATATGGGCTTGAGTACCACCAACATAGCGATAAAGTGGCAAGTTGCACGCCATTGACGCAGCTTTTGCAGTTGCAAGCGAAACGCCAAGAATGGAATTTGCGCCAAGGCGTGCTTTGTTTGGTGTGCCATCCAAGGCGATCATGGTTTCATCAATAGAAATTTGATCTTCAGCGTCCATACCGCCCAAAGCTTCAAGCAATTCACCATTAACTGCGGCAACGGCTTTCAATACGCCTTTACCTTGATAACGGCTGCCGCCATCACGCAATTCCACCGCTTCGTGAGCGCCAGTTGATGCGCCAGATGGAACCGCTGCACGGCCAAAAGAGCCATCTTCCAAGTAAACATCAACTTCAACTGTTGGGTTGCCACGGCTATCTAAAATTTCACGCCCGACAATATCAATAATAGCAGTCATTAGGAAAATCCTTTTTAATTGATTGGCTCTTTTAAGTTAAAATGACGGTTATGGTCATAATAATGGGTTATTATGGTTGCGCCTTATTGGTTTTGAAACTTTTTAGCTAAAGCATCAAATGCCATTAAACGCTCCAACAAGGCTTCAAGATTAGATAATTTAATCATATTAGGCCCATCGGATGGCGCATTATCTGGGTCTTGATGCGTTTCAATAAAGACACCGGCAACACCAATGGAAATTGCTGCGCGTGCCAAAGTCTCAACAAATTCGCGCTGCCCACCAGATGAGCCACCAAGCCCGCCAGGTTGCTGCACCGAATGGGTGGCATCAAAAATCACTGGTGCGCCAAAACTTGCCATAATCGGCAAGGAGCGCATATCGGAAACGAGCGTGTTATAACCAAAGGAAACACCGCGCTCACAAGCCATAACGTTAGGGTTGCCGCTTTCAGTTACCTTGGCAAGAACGTTTTTCATGTCCCAAGGAGCTAAAAATTGCCCCTTTTTAATATTGATAACCCGACCAGTTTTGGCTGCTGCAATCAATAAATCGGTTTGGCGACATAAAAATGCGGGAATTTGCAACACGTCAATAACAGGGGCAACTGCCGCGCATTGTTCTTCAGTGTGAATATCGGTTAAAACAGGGAAGCCAAATTCTTTTTTAAGGTCAGCAAATATTTCAAGTGCCTGTTCAAGACCCAAGCCGCGCTGGGCTTTAAGCGAGGTGCGGTTGGCTTTGTCAAAGCTTGATTTATAAACAAGCCCCATTCCCAAACGATCAGTGATTTCTTTTAACGCACCAGCCATGTCAAAAGCGTGATCTCTGCTTTCCATTTGGCAAGGGCCAGCAATAAGGCTTAAAGGTGCGTGATTATCAAATGTTACATTTCCAACTTGAATAGTGGAATTAGGGTTTTGCATACCTGCTCCATAAATCTTTTCGATTTTTTCAAGGCTAACATAATACGTTCCCATGACATTTAAAAGGCTATATTCATTTTAATGAAGGGTTTTCCCACACTTGCTGTGATGCCAATCGCCAAAGCTTTAATAAAAGATTTGAAGCTAAAAGCGATGAGTTTGTAAAGCTGAAAATGTTAGCCATAGAACCAATAAAAAAAGCGGCAATTTCTGCCGCTTTTTAAAGTTGATAAAATCTTAAAGCCTAAAAGAATTGGCTTAAATAAAATTAGACCAAACGACTTTGATCAATCGCAGCGGCGATGAAAGACGCAAAAAGTGGATGCGGTTCAAATGGCCGTGACTTTAGCTCTGGGTGATATTGCACACCAATGAACCAAGGATGATCAGCATATTCCACCGTTTCAGGCAAGAGACCATCAGGTGACATGCCAGAAAATACCAAGCCATGTTGTTCAAGTTGTTCTTTATAATCAGCATTGACTTCATAGCGGTGACGATGACGCTCGGAAATAAGCGGCTTGCCATAAATGCTGGCAATATGCGTGCCTTCTTTTAAGCGTGCTTCATAAGCACCAAGGCGCATTGTGCCACCAAGATCACCTGCCGCAGATCGTTTTTCTAAAGCTTCGCCCTTTGCCCATTCGGTCATAAGACCAACAATAGGGTGGGCCGTTGTACCAAATTCGGTTGATGATGCATCAGTAATGCCAGCAAGATTACGAGCAGCTTCTACACATGCCATTTGCATACCAAAGCAAATGCCAAAAAACGGCACCTTACGCTCACGCGCAAAACGAGTTGCAGCAATTTTGCCTTCAGCACCACGCAAACCAAATGCGCCTGGAACCAAAATGCCATGCACTTTTTCAAGATAGGGGCTTGGATCTTCTTTCTCGAATACTTCCGATTCGATCCATTCCAAGTTTACACGCACACGGTTAGCCATGCCACCATGGGATAACGCTTCGATCAACGACTTATAGGCATCTTTAAGGCCAGTATATTTACCAACAATGGCAATGGTTACTTCACCTTCAGGATTATGGGTACGAGTCATAATTTCCTGCCAACGCTCAAGCCGAGGTTTAGGTGCTGGATCAATGCCAAATGCTGCTAGAACTTCATTGTCAAGGCCTTCTTTATGATAGGCAATAGGCACATCATAAATAGACGTAACATCAAGAGCTTGAATAACTGCAGTTGGACGAACATTACAAAAGAGTGAAAGCTTGCGCCGTTCAGCTTCTGGAATAGGACGATCTGCCCGCACCAAAAGAATATCGGGAGCAATACCAAGTGCCTGCAACTCTTTAACCGAGTGCTGGGTTGGTTTGGTTTTAAGTTCGCCAGCAGCTGGGATATAGGGCATCAACGTCAAATGCACGAAAACTGCACTTTGACGTGGCAATTCATTATGCAATTGCCGAATAGCTTCAAGGAAAGGCATTGCCTCAATATCACCAACAGTACCACCAATTTCGCATAATACGAAATCATAGTCATCATTACCCGATGTGACGAAATTCTTAATCTCGTCAGTAACATGCGGGATGACCTGAACTGTGCCACCAAGATAATCACCGCGCCGTTCCCGCTCAATAATATTGCGGTAAATACGACCAGTGGTAATATTGTCATGTTTGTTGGCGGAGCGTCCCGTAAAACGCTCATAGTGACCAAGGTCTAAATCGGTCTCTGCACCATCATCCGTCACAAAGACCTCACCATGTTGGTAAGGCGACATCGTGCCTGGATCTACGTTAAGATAAGGGTCAAGCTTACGGATCCGTACACGGTATCCGCGTGCTTGTAAGAGTGCAGCCAATGCTGCTGCGGCTATGCCTTTTCCAAGGGAAGAAACCACGCCGCCAGTAATGAAAACATATCGCGCCATGGGATTATTTTGATAATGATTTTTTTATGATTCTGCTAGGGGAAAATAGACAATTTAACATTTATAAACTGCGTTTTTTTGAATGGTCTAAAATGCCATGGTCCAATTTATTATTTGTTAAAATTATAGTTAGTGGCAATAAGCTTGCTGCTTATCAACTTTATAAGTTAATTTAATTTGATTGTGCAGTTTATGGTGATAGGTTTAGTGAGTGCAAATATGTTTAATTGAAAAACAAAAAGCGGGAAAAACCCGCTTTTTGTTAAATGCAGTAAAGTGTTTTTGCATCAGGAATTTATAAAACGATGACTTCGCTACCAAGTTCCACGCGGTCATAAAGATCAAGCACATCTTCATTGACCATGCGGAAACAACCATTTGAAGCAGAAGAGCCAATTGTCCAAGGCTGTACTGTACCATGAATGCGGATATATGTATCTTTATTACCTTGCCACAAATAAAGAGCGCGCGCACCAAGTGGATTACCAGGGCCGCCATCCATGCCATTAGCAAATTTGCCATAATGCGTTGGATTGCGCTTTACCATATCCTTGGTTGGGATCCAACGTGGCCATTCGCGCTTAAATTTAATCTTGGCAGAGCCTTGGAATTCAAGACCTTGCTTACCAACTGCGATACCATAGCGGCGTGCTTTGGTTGATGATTCAACATAATAAAGAAAATAATTTTTAGGATCAATAACAATAGTGCCTGGTTTGTAGCCTGAAAAATCAACGGTTTGAGCGCGATATTTTTCATTGACATTATAGCTATTAACTGCAGGAATCTTAACCTGTGATACTGCAGCATCACCGGTTGATGCTGATGTTGCAGGCGCTGCAAAAGCAGTTGATGAAAGGATAATACTGGCAAGGCCAGTTAAAAAAAGATGCTTGATCATGACGCATATAGTCCAGTGGTGTGGGCAATGATTGGAGATTGCCCAACCATAATTCGCACACTATAAATATGCAATCATCATATTGGTATAAAAAGATAATTTCATTATCTATGGCATTGTTGCAACAGTAAAGCTACTGTGTTCCGCTCACTGTAAAAATGGAATAAATCCTATTAACGACGATAATATTGAAAAATTGCGTTTTTAGGCTGATTTACTTCCGTTTAGACAACAAAAGCAGCCAAATGAAACGCATTTGACTGCTTTGTCAATTATTGGGTTTGGATTAGCTTATTCAGTCACAACCGAACCAAAAGTATCAACTACAGCGCGTGCAGGCGCTTTAACGTCAAAGCTAACAAATATCTTAACATTTTTGCCTTGTGGTGTTGGGAACGAGACTTGATCGTCTTTGAAGATAAATTGCGTTGCTTCGGTACGGCTCGTAATTGGAACAGAATAGCTATATTTTTTTGAATAGATAACGCGGTTGCCTTCGACTGCTTTTACCAAAATTGGCATAGTTACAGTACCGCCTGCAAATTTGGGACCTGGTACAATGCGTCCTGCTGCAGCAACAGTCATCGAAATTTGTCCTGCTGGATATTGGCAAGTACGAGTAACATTAGCAAAATTTGCTTGATAAATTACTTGGTCAGGTTTGCCATCGCCACCGCGTGTATAGGTATTATAAAAAGCAGTGTCGGTATCCATAGTAACAGCTGGGCACCAAGCACGTAATTCTTCTGCAGTGATGGTTGGTTCACTTGCAACCTTATTAGAGGTGCAGCCACCTATAAAAGTGCAAGCGGCTAAAATAACAGCGCTGCTCGAAACAAAACGTGACAATCCTGCTTTTATCATAAAATTATCTTTCCAAAAAACTATTATTTGGTGGCTTTTATAGCACTGCCAAAACGCCGCTATGAACTTTTTATGCAATTTATGGCATTTTTCAAGGTTTTTATCGATTCTTCGGCAAAAATAACAGCAAATAATCATACATTTGTAAAACTAAGCTCTTTTTTTGTCTAATGGTTGCAATTTGGTCGCTTGTTGCGCTTGATATTTATGAAAAATTATTTTCAATAGTGTTTTTTTATAATTGGGTGTGGAAGCACAAGGTAAACTTGTGCTAAACCGAGTTTTAGTTGACGGGGCTTGGCTTTAGAACCAAGCTAATTGATATCTTTGATGAAAATTATATCAGGAGCTTTTAAATAATATGAAATATATAAGCACACGGGGAGAGGCTCCCATTCTTGGGTTTAAAGATGCGGTTATGGCAGGGCTTGCTTATGATGGCGGCCTTTATGTGCCAGAGACTTATCCGCAATTTTCACCAGGTGCCATTCGTGCTTTACGCGGAAAATCTTACTCAGCAATAGCCAAAGCAGTTTTGTGGCCTTTTGTTGAAGGCGAGATTGAGCGCAGTGTTTTTGATATGATGGTTGATGAAGCTTATGCAACATTCCATCACCCAGCAACTTGCCCTTTAGTGCAAACTTCAAGCAATGAATTCATCTTAGAATTATTTCACGGTCCAACATTGGCATTTAAAGATGTTGCAATGCAATTACTTGCGCGGTTGATGGATCACATATTGGGCGAAAATGGCAAGCGTGCCACAATTATTGGCGCGACTTCAGGCGATACTGGCGGCGCGGCAATTGAAGCTTTTGCCAATCGTGAAAGTACTGATATTTTTATTCTTTTCCCCAAAGGGCGTGTATCTCCTGTACAACAACGCCAGATGACTTCCAGTAAAGCCGCAAATGTTCATGCTCTTGCGATTGAAGGCAATTTTGATGATTGTCAGGCTTTGGTAAAAGCTTTATTTAACGACCATAAATTCCGCGATGAATTAGCTATTTCTGGTGTTAATTCCATTAATTGGGCGCGCATTATGGCGCAGGTTGTTTATTATTTCTCAGCGGCTGTTTCCCTTGGTGCGCCAGATCGTGCTGTATCCTTTGCAGTGCCCACAGGTAATTTTGGTGATATTTTCGCAGGCTTTGTTGCTTCTCGCATGGGCTTGCCAATTGCTAAACTGGTCATTGCTACCAATGATAATGACATTTTAGCGCGCACATTAAAAACGGGCGTCTATGAGACAAAAGGCATTATCCATACCACATCGCCATCTATGGATATTCAGGTATCGTCAAATTTTGAGCGCCTATTGTTTGAAAGCAATGGCCGTGATGCACCTGCTATTAAACGGCAAATGGATTCGCTAAAGCAATCAGGTGCTTTTACCTTGGAAGAAAAGCAAATGCAGGCAATATCCGCGCTTTTTGCCGCTGGTAGCAGCACTATGCCGGAAACAGCAACCCTTATTCATGATATTTACCAAAGCAATAATTATGTTGCGGATCCTCATACGGCAACTGCGGTTAAAGTATCGCGCCAGTTTGCTGATGCCAATGTTCCAATGGTGATTTTGTCAACGGCGCATCCGGCGAAATTCCCTGAAGCAGTGGAAGCCGCGGCATCAGTCACACCACAATTACCCATTTGGCTTGATGATTTGATGGAGCGCAAGGAGCATTTTGAGGTGCTTCCAAATGATGAAAATGCTTTGAAGGCTTATATTAAAAAGACATCACGTGTTTTAGCGTAAATTATAAAAGCCCGGTAAAAAGCCGGGCTTTTTATTTAGCTGCGCTGTTTCTTTAACTTTATGCCAAAGCTGATATTTTGGAATACTAAAATAATATTGATTGCGCCGAAGATAAGCTCAATGCTTTGTACAAACCAAAAAACTGTATTGAATTGTTGATGTAAGGCCGCATTTTTTAGGAAAAATGCTGATGGCATTAAAATAAATAGGCCATTTAATGCTATAAATGGCATGCGTATTTTCTTCTTTTTTATGATTGGATTATTTGATTTTTGTGAAAATTTCATACCGGTTATAGCTGTCATCATAAAGCATATAATAAGCAGAAAAATAGCATAGCTGATTAAGTATTTTACGGCAATAATGCAGGCTAGGCTGCCAAAAATTTCTGATAATATGGTGGAAAGCCAAAACGCTAGCAATAAGGCGCAACTCATCATTGCCGCCAATCTATGGCAGAGGGCAATTTTCTTCATTTTTTAATATCCTATATTGAGGGCGAGCTTAACAAGCAGCGATGCGATATTATTCGCACGCTTATAAAGCGACTGTCATTTTTAACTCAGCGGAATTTTAACATTATATTTATCGCGTTGGCTAAGTTGTTAATTCATGCCAACATCAGACTTTTATTAATAGTGATTGCGATTAGCCCTAATCGATTATTTCATTTTGCTAAATCCTCAAACGCCTTGCAAAACTTATCCAAATTATTAATGCTTTGGCTCACTTCTTGTGGGCTGAATTTTGCTTGTAATTGCTCTGCGATCTTTAACCAATCATCATTGATGCGGTTATATAATTCTTCACCAAGTCTGGTTAGGCTATAAAGTTTTGACCGTTTATGAATTGGGTTTATATGAACTTCTACATATAAAAGCTCATTCATCTCATCGGCCAAGCGTTGCACTGCTTGTCTGGTAAGTCCCATATCTTGTGCAATTTGCGGAACGGTTAATGGTGCTTGTGCTAATGCTAGCGCGCCAAGAAATTTCCATCTTGCCGCACTCATATCATGCTTGTTTGCAATTGCCTCGCCACAATCCATCAAGGCTTGGTGGGCGCGAAACAAGCTTATCGCAAAACTACTCATGGGATCTAAATTTTTATTCATGGTAATATATTGTCATAATGACAATGTATTGTCAATCAAAAATTGGCTAATTAATTTGCCAACAACTTGGTATTAGCGAATTAATTGAGAATAAAACTCAAGAAGGATCTATAAGAAACTTTATAACTGCAGTTTACTGTCTATATATCCATTAAAATCAGGTGCTTAAAACTTTAGTTAATGTCATTTGCCTTGCTAGCAAAAAGAAAAAGACATTCTTAACTGCTGATGCTGTAAAAGTGATATGCGCGCGATCATAGCAGCTTGCAAAAATGGACAATGTCCTATCCCAAATTGGGAAGCTACAATGAGCCGCTTTAATATGATGTTTGAACAATATATGATTGACTATATTTAAATAAAGTTTATGCAAATTAGTTTGCAGGCTTGAAAAAACATCCTTTTAATAAAAGACAAAGCTATTCTAAATCTTGATAATAATTTATAAAATATAATATTTATTTTTCTGTATAACACAATTGCAGTTTACCCATATCACCACCTCTTTGTTGATTGACCCTTGGCCCATCCATTCGAAAGTTAATTGCATAATCTTCAAGATTTGGAAAATGTTCTTTTAAATTTTCTAATGGACAATAATTCGCATAAAGACGCTTTAAAGTGGAACTATAAAAATTTTTCCAACCAAAAAGCTTCTTACCACCTTCAATATTGAGTGCTTCCAGTGAATTCATATCAGAAAGTGCTGAAATATCTGCCTCACCTCTTGGAAAGGTAAATCCAAGAGCTTTTAGATTAGGAAATAATGAAAATTTTTCAAAATCTTCTTGAGTAGATTCTTGTAAGTTAATACGTCTTAAATCGCGGCCTGCAAAAATTTCAAGATCATCACTAAAACCTGTAAGCGCTAAATACCGAAGATTAGGCCATGCATCACCAAGTGTTTTAAACTTACTAAACCGCCAACCCATTATACATAACGCTTCAAGTGAAGGAAAAAGTGATGTAATATTTTTTCCAAACTTAAATCCTGCTAAAAAACTTTTTACATTTGGAAATTGGTTAAACTCTGTAATCATATTGAAATCGGGGGCAAAACTCCCTTCACCAGCAATAGTGAAACATTCAATTTTTTCTTTATTTTTTATATGGCTGAAATTCGGGTTAAATTTAAACTTATTTTTTAAAATATTTTCAGTATAAATCTGTATAGAATTACATTCATACTCGTCTATTTTATCTGAATAATCTTCAAATCCTCGAAGATTGAAACGCGCTGATATTTTTTTGTAAATATCTCGATTGGAACTATCCGTAATTTCAACCATTGGGCCAGAGAAATTTTCTTCCGTCCTTTCATCATGAACTTCAAACAAATTTGCCATTTTCTACCTCTCGTTACAATTACCAAATTTCGCCTTTATTGCTGTAACAATAAGGCTTTGTCGCAAATATTAATTGTAATTCTCAGTTAACGTAAAAAATATGAAAGATTGAGACTATGCTTTCCTGTTTTAGGGAGACATAGATGCTAGAAAGATTAAAGAATAAATTATTTCATTGTGCAAGGAATGATTTTAATAGTTCGGCACTTTGACGCAATGATCATTATTCAGGCTACAAACAAGTATCTGCGTTATTGTTTAAGCTATAGGGATATTAAAATATGCGCCAAACAAGAAAAATGTTTGCGGAATTTTAGAAAAGCTCATTGCGGTTCAGTTCGTATTGATGAGACCACTATCAAGGTTAAAGGCCAAGGGTTAGATTTGCGGAAATATCTCTATCTTAGCTCATGATAAACACGGCGTCTCCATTGATTTTTTGACAAAAGCATCGAGGGATAAAGGTGCGGCCATACGCTTTTTTAGCAAGGCTTTCATAGATGATCGGCTCTTTGCAGTTTAATCCCCCTTGGCAAAAATTGGAACAGATAAAGCAAAAGCTTTTCCTAGTGCCTTGCAGTCATTGACTGGAGATAATGTGTTTTCTAAAAAGCACATTCATTATGCGATCAAGAAACTACAACAAGGCATTGAAAGCGATCATTCTCGGCTTAAAAGACCAATTTCACAAAGTGGTAAAATTTAATCATTCAAGACGGCCAAGCGAACTATAATTTGCGACAAGGTCCTAAATTTTAATAAAGCTAATTTTAGCGTAGAATTAATTTGGATGGGGTTCAAATATTTCAAGTAGGCAGAATATTATATGCCCGTTTCAATGATAAATTAGAATGATCTAATTAGTTTATATCTTCTATATTTGGTATATAAGCATGTAAAAAGCATATATTATAAGGACTTCACTGAAAATTGTAACCTTTGTTATTTACTTTTAATAAAATTACCGTTTTAAGTTATCTCAATATTTAGGTTCAGCAATTATAAGGCTTATAACCAGTAATATCGGGTATTATTATTTTTTAAAGAGAGAAAAATTCCATTATGGCTCGTTTAGATAAATGCTTTAATTTAAAATGCTCGGCATCGCGCTTTGCCTTAACTATAGCAGTTAGTACAGCTGTAATCGCAACCGTAGGTTTATCAGGAGCCGTTGCAGAGAATAATATTGTTTATACTGGTAGTCCAGATGATGCTTCATCTAAACTCCATCAAGACCCAACGGGTAATAGCAGTTCCTATAAAAGCCTTTTTGGTTATGATAGCGGTGCAGGCCAAAATATTTATACAGGCAATATAATAACAATTAAGCCAGCTGATGGTGCAGATTTAACAGCCACCGGTGGCCGTCAGGTGTGGAGCACGCAAGCAAATCTTTCTGATCCAGTGGCTCCTTACGTTATCTATGGTGGGGTCAGTGTTGGTACAGCTGGAAATCAACAAAACACAAACGGGAGCGACGGTAAAGGTATTATTAATAATACAATCATCATGCAAAACATCGAGTATGATTGGGGCGGAATTGATGGCGCCGACAACAAAGCGCCAGATGGCGCGCCTCTCACTAACTATAGTAATGGCGGCGGCAGTGTAGGTGGTATGGGTGGTGGTTCGGTTTATGGTGGTTTGAGCATTGGCGGCGCTGGTGGCGATGGCTCTGGCGGCTCTGGCGGCTCTGGCGGCAATGTTAGCGACAATACAGTTACATTAACGGATGTGCATTTAATTGGATCGCAGGGCGGTGCTGGCGCTGGCTATGGCTATGGCCATGGCGGCGGCGGTGTAGGTGGTATGGGTGGTGGTTCGGTTTATGGTGGTTTGAGCATTGGCGGCGCTGGCGGCTTTGGCGATGGCGGCACTAGCACTAGCGGCAATGTCGTTAGCGGCACTGGCGGCAATGGCGGCACTGGCGGCAATGTTAGCGGCAATACAATTACATTAACGGATGTGCATTTGACTGGATCGCAGGGCGGCTCTGGCGCTGGCAATGGCACTGGCTATGGCGGCGGCAGTGTAGGTGGTATGGGTGGTGGTTCGGTTTATGGTGGTTTGAGCATTGGCGGCACTGGCGGCTCTGGCATTGGCATTGGCAATGGCAATGTCGTCGTTGGTGGCTCTGGTGGTGTTGTTAGCGGCAATACAGTTACATTAACGGGTGTGCATTTAACTGGATCGCAGGGCGGCTCTGGCTCTGGCTCTCGCTATGGCAGCGGCATTGTAGGTGGTATGGGTGGTGGTTCGGTTTATGGTGGTTTGAGCATTGGCGGCGCTGGCGGCTATGGCCATGTCGATGGTGGCAATGGCGGCTCTGGCGGCTCTGGCGGCAATGTTAGCGGCAATACAGTTACATTAACGGATGTGCATTTGACTGGATCGCAGGGCGGCACTGGCGGCAATGGCGCTGGCGGCGGTGTAGGTGGTATGGGTGGTGGTTCGGTTTATGGTGGTTTGAGCATCGGCGGCACTGGCGGCGTCGGCATTGGCAATGGCAATGGCACTGGCGGTAATGGCGGCACTGGCGGTGCTGTTAGCGGCAATTCAGTTACATTAACGGATGTGCATTTGACTGGATCGCAGGGCGGCACTGGCGGCTCTGGCACTGGCAACTCTAGCACCACTGGCGGCGGCGGTGTAGGTGGTATGGGTGGTGGTTCGGTTTATGGTGGTTTGAGCATTGGTGGCACTGGCGGTTATGGCGATAGCAATGGCAATAGCGGCAATGGCGGCAATGGCGGCAATGGCGGCAATGTTAGCGGCAATACAGTTACATTAACGGATGTGCATTTGACTGGATCGCAGGGCGGCTCTGGCGGCGCTGGCGGCTCTGGCCCTGCCAGCTCTGGCGGCGGCGGTGTAGGTGGTATGGGTGGCGGTTCGGTTTATGGTGGTTTGAGTATTGGCGGCGCTGGCGGCGCTGGCTTTGACACTGGCCGCACTGGCACTGGCGGCACTGGCGGCGATGTTAACCGCAACGAGGTCAGTGTTTCTGGCACTTCGTTAATCTGGGGCGATATCTACGGAGGTTATAGCCATGGAGGGGCTAAAGGAACTATTAATGACGCAGTTGATGGCGTTGGCGGTTCGGCTACAGGCAACGTTGTTACACTGGAAGGTGGAGACATCACGATTGGCGAACGTGACAGTGCTGGCAAGGTTACCAAATATGGTTCTATCTATGGTGGTTATAGCTTGAATGGCGACAATACTATAAGTATTGCTGATGTGTTTTCTGGTAATACGCTCAATCTTGTTGGCTATCGTGGTACTGTATCAGGTATTTATAATTTTGAAAATTATAACTGGACACTGCCAAGTGACGTAGTCAATGGCGACACACTTGTGTCAATTGCGACTGGTGGTACAGCTGTTGACTTAACCGATACTAAACATACCGTTGCGGATATGAACGCTAGCGGCAACCGTCTTAAAAACGGCGATGAGATTACTTTTATCACTAAAACAACTGGTACATGGTCAGCCAGCCCTTATACAATCAAACAGGGTCAATTTATCATTTATGAAGCAACCTTGTCACAAAAACCAAATGGCAGCGATCAAGCATTTGTACTGACTATTGGCCAAAAAGCGGATACGACACCCCCTACACCAGAACCTACACCAGAACCTACACCTACACCAGTAGATCCTGCGATACGGCCCACACCTGTTGCTCCTGATCCAGACACTGGTTCAGCGGCTCAAGTCAACCCACAGTCTAAATCTTATTCAGAAGGACGGGCAGCGGCTCTTGGCTTTCTTAATCAGGCAAATGATCTAATTTCAACCGCAGGTATTGATAATATACGCATTATGGTGCGCGCCAATGATGATGATGTTAACCGACCAGCCTTTATTCCTTTCATGATCGCCAATGGCTCATCACAGCGTTATAATACTGGTAGCCATGTCGATATTAAGGGCTTTAACATGGCACTTGGTATTGCAACAGGTTTTGATTTTAGCGTCGGACATAAGGCAACAGTCGGTGCCTTCTTTGAATATGGCCGCGGTACCTATGATACCTATAATAGCTTTACCAATTTTGCTTCTGTTCATGGCGATGGTTCTACTGATTATAAAGGCGGTGGACTTTTTGGACGCATAGACTTTGCAAATACTGGTCTTGGACGGGTAAGCAATTTAGCCGTTGATCAAGCTGATGGCGTTTATCTTGAAGCATCAATACGTGCAGGGCGTGCTAGCAGTAGGTTTGATGTTGGCAATAATATGATTGACCGGATAGAGGGTGATTATCATGGTTCCTATGATAGTAAAAGCCGCTATTATGGTGGTCATCTTGCTGGTGGTTATGTCTTTAACTTTGATGAAAAACAATCACTTGATGTCTATAGTCGCTATTTATGGGTACATATGGATGGCGACACAGTCACAATTAGCAATGAAAAGCTACGCTTTGATAGCGCCCAAAGTTCACGCCTACAAATAGGTGGACGTTATGCTTATGCATATAATCAGCAGTTCAAACCTTATATTGGTGCCGCTTATGAATATGAGTTTGATGGTGAGATTGCAGCTAGAGCTTATGAGTTCAATCTCGACAAGCCATCATTGCAAGGAAGTACAGGCATATTTGAAGCTGGCTTCAACTTCCAACCAATAGCTACTAATCAATATTTTAACATTAATGTTAATGCTCAAGGCTATGTTGGTCAGCGGCAAGGTGGTGGTGGCGGTATTAAAATTAAATACCAATTCTAACATTGATAATGTCATAATCGTATTTTATGAGTTGCTTCTATAACCCCCACCAATTTTTTATAGAAGCAGAAAGCCTGTACATCCCCACACGTACAGGCTTTCTTAACGTTTTTGAGAAATTATTTTTTAAGATTATGCACTTGTTGTTAAACGCGGCCGATGATTTTATTAGTACGGGGCTATCAAAAACATTCTATTTAAAAAGATAGATGGAATTAAATCTTAATTGGCAATATGAAGGGGGTGCCCTCACTTGCATCTGCACCGCGACCAATGCGCTTAATCGCGCTTACCATCTTGCCTTCGCGGTTTAGAAATTCATCAGCTAAAGCAATCAATCGCGCATTAGGAGTTGCGGACGGTGATAATTGTCGCAAGCTAATTGCAAGGCATTCTTCGTCTATGCTTTCATTCAGTGCGCAAGCGATAATATAGGCGGCGGCGGTCGAGCGTGATATACCCATTTGGCAATGGATAAGAAGGGGAGATAAAGCTGTGCCTGAATATGTGCCTTGCGATAAATGCCAATTTCTAGCCGCATCAATGATCGCTACGACATCTTGCATTTGCGGTGCAATTAAATTAGGGCGCGGTTCATTAATATCATTAAAGAAAAATATGTGGTGGTTTTCTGGCGCAATTGTTTTATCGCGCAATATAACAGCATTAGGGCTAAGCAGCGTAATCATATGGCTTGGCTTATGCTGCTTTATTATTGATCTTAGCCGTGATAGCGGAGTGATAATAAGTGTGTTGGTTGAGTTAACATCTAAGCTATTTGGATTATTATCATTCATGTAATAGCTTCTTTCAGCTTATTAAAATTATGACTAAGCAAGTTTAATTTTATTGATGATTTTGCTTAGGGTCAGGACCTATTAATTTGAACGAAATGGTATGAGGAAATTTTTGTGAGAGCAAGGAGAAGAACCGCAGGAAATATAAATATTTTCAAGGGGCTTCGACAAAGTTATCGCGAAAATTTCTCATATCCTGAAAGGACACAAAAACAGCTGTAATCTACTGCGTCGTAAAGCTTAACTGGGTATACCACCCACTTTTCGCTTTCCTCCTTGTATATTTTTGCTGTTTATTGTGCCATTTCATTTAAATTAATAGGTCCTGACCCTAAGGTAAGGGTGGCTTTGCTCGTAATTGTTCAAGCTCATTGAAGCGTGAAAGAAAACCGCCTTCGACATGCTGGGTTGCGCGTGGGATAAGGTCTAATCCATCCGGACTAACATTTTGTGGCTTGCTAAAATAGCGTTCGGCCTCAGCCAATGAAAAGCCGGCGAGTTTTGTTGCTTCAAAAAAAGCGGCAATACGATCGGCTTTTTTTATGTTTTTCTTTAGTTTTTTTAACGGCTTTACCGGTAAAGAAAAACGAATATTAATGGCTTTTTCCAAGCGATCTTCCACGAGTTCATATTGGCCGCCAAGTACTGCTTTAAACGGTGATATCATATCACCAATAACATATTCTGGCGCATCATGTAGTAGTGCTAATATACGTTCGGTCGGAGTAGAATCAGGAAACAGTCTTACAAAAATTTGTTCAACCAACATAGAATGCTGCGCCACTGAATAAGCATATTCGCCGCGTGTTTGACCATTCCAGCGGGCAACGCGGGCAAGTCCGTGGGCAATGTCAATAATTTCAACATCAAGAGGCGATGGATCAAGGAGATCTAACCGTCTGCCGGAAAGCATTCTTTGCCAAGCGCGTGGTTGTCCATCAATATTATCGGCTTTGGCCATAGAGTCTAACCTTTGAATTGCATGATAAGAGCTTAGAATAGTAAACTTAGCATAGGGCTTAAATTAAAACAAATAGTGAACAAATTTCAATCCATTCAAAAGTTTTACACCCAATATTTTAATATTTAATCCGCTTTCTTTGTTTTTTTGGTCAACTTATCGTTTTTGTCGCTTTGTCTTTTAGTCGCCTTTGTCGAGATTTTCTGGAAAAGTAAAATTCACCATTGATGGAATTTCAAGGGTAAGTTCAATGCCGTTGGCGGTTAGGGGGATCGCTTTATCTATTGCTTGTTTAACGCGGTCAATGCGCACCATAGCTAAGCCATCAACACTATTAACGCTGCCAATTGTACCAACTGGTTTGCCGTCGGCTTCAATGGTGGTGCCCGATTGGGGGAGGGGGGAGCTACTTTTGGCAATCAAGATACGCCGCCGCGCTGTTTTGCGATGATGCATGCGAGACACCACTTCTTGTCCAATATAGCAACCCTTTTTAAAGGAAACTCCGCTAAGCTGGTCAAGGTTTACATCATGGGGGAATGCGTCATTAAGTTGATAATCCTTGCCGCTTTCTGCCACAGCATTTGCTATTCTTAAGGATATATAATTTTCTATATTCTTATCAAGGCATTGCTCATTATTGTTAAGTTTATAGTTGCGGATTATGTTTTGGTTTAACAAGAATCTTTTATCGTTAAAAAACAGTAAATTATTTTCTTTTTTTAATTCTTTAACTAAAGTATCATTGTTTTCTTGGTTGAATATTTCAACAATATATTGATTTTCTTGGGTTAAATTGACTTTTGAGCGTAATTTATACATTGATAAGCGTTTGATAAATTGCGGTGCAATTTCACTATCAATGTCAATAAAAAACGATTCGCCTTTTTTACCGATTAGAAAATCAAAGGCAATTTTTCCTTGTGGTGTTAATAAAGCGCCAGGCAGCATTGTATCATTTTCAAGCTTTTCAACATCGGTGGTGATGAGGTTATGCAAGAAATGCTGGCTATCCTCGCCATCAATTTTTATCAATATACGATCACAAACTGTTGCTAGTGGATGATTCTCTGTCATAATCCTTGCCTTTCCTTTATTAAATACGTAATTCGGGTAAGGCCAACCTGCAAGGAGCAAACGTGATGTCCCGCACATTTGATAAAATTTTCAAAAATGCAACTGTTGTAAACCATGATGGCATTGCCATTCGTGATATTGGTGTCATCGGTAGCAAAATAGCGCAAATAGGTTCCTTGTCGGAAAATAGTGCTGATGAAGTGATTGATTGCACAGGCTTGCATATCTTACCCGGTGTCATTGATAGTCAGGTGCATTTTCGCGAGCCAGGGCTTGAGCATAAGGAGGACTTGGAAACCGGATCTCGCTCAGCAGTGCTTGGCGGTGTGACGGCTGTTTTTGAGATGCCAAATACCAAGCCGTTAACGACTACTGAAGCTGCCCTTGCTGATAAGGTGAAAAGGGCAACAAATCGCATGCATTGTGATTTTGCTTTTTGGGTAGGCGGTACGCGCGAAAACGCCCATGAAGTAGCAGAATTAGAACGTTTGCCCGGTGCAGCTGGCATTAAGGTTTTTATGGGGTCTTCTACCGGTGATCTTTTGGTCGATGATGATGAGGGTGTGCGTTCTATTTTAAAAAATACGCGCCGTCGTGCGGCGTTCCATTCAGAAGATGAAGCTCGGCTTAATGCACGCAAAGATTTGCGTGTTGAGGGTGATCCATCTTCTCATCCTATTTGGCGTGATGAGATTGCAGCATTACAATGCACACAACGTTTGGTGCGTATTGCCCATGAGACTGGTGCACGTATTCATGTGTTGCATATTTCCACCGCAGAAGAGATTGATTTTTTGCAAGAGCATAAAGATGTTGCAACCCTAGAGGTAACGCCGCACCATTTGACTTTATCGGCTGATGATTATGCAAGGCTTGGTACGCTTATTCAGATGAACCCACCAGTGCGTGAAAAGCGCCATCGTGAAAAATTATGGTATGGCTTACAACAAAGCATTATTGACGTGATTGGTTCTGATCATGCACCGCATTTGTTGGAAGAAAAGAATAAACCTTATCCACAGTCACCATCGGGTATGACCGGTGTGCAAACCATTATGCCATTGATGCTTGATCATGTGAATAAGGGGCGTTTGTCGCTAGAACGTCTTGTTGATATGACATCGCATGGGCCAGCGCGTATTTTTGGCATTTCTCAAAAGGGGCGTATTGCCGTTGGTTATGATTGTGATTTAACGATTGTGGATTTAAAACGCAAGGAAACCATTCGCAATGAACAAGTTGGTTCACGCGCTGGCTGGACACCTTATGATGGTGAGCAGGTAACTGGTTGGCCAGTCGGTACGGTTATTCGTGGTAATCGTGTTATGTGGGAGGGCGAAATTGTAGCGCCGTCTCTTGGGCAGACTGTGCGCTTTGTTGAAGCTCTTCCCAAGCTTTAGGGGCTTGATAGCTCAAGTGGTGGGGGATTTATTAAAAAAGGCAGCTCATGGCTGCCTTTTGATTGTTAGCTGTAGTTTTTAGGTCAAATGACGTGTGATTTTATGTGTTATACCAAAAGAAAGGCGTATTTTTTATGCTTTTTCGCTGTCATTTGGTTGAAAAATATAAAAAATATAACTTAGCTCTTTTATATTATGGCATTATTGTTATAAACCGAACAATTATATGTGCCCGATTATGATGGGAAAGTGCGTAACAGCAAGGTGGATTTATGAATAGCGTTAATGAGATAAGATCAACATTTTTGGATTTTTTTCATCGCAATGGGCATGAGATAGTTTCATCTAGCCCATTGGTGCCGCGTAATGATCCAACATTGATGTTTACCAATGCCGGTATGGTGCAGTTTAAAAATGTTTTTACCGGCCTTGAGACGCGCCCCTATAATCGTGCGACAACAGCACAAAAATGTGTTCGCGCTGGTGGTAAACATAATGATCTTGATAATGTTGGTTATACCGCTCGCCATCATACATTTTTTGAAATGCTAGGCAATTTTTCCTTTGGTGATTATTTCAAAGAAGAAGCCATTAGCTTTGCATGGAATTTGCTAACCAAAGAATTTGGTTTGGCAAAAGATAAATTATTGGTAACCGTTTATCACACCGATGAGGATGCTGCCAATTTTTGGAAGAAAATTGCTGACCTTACCGATGATCGGATTATTCGCATTGCCACCAATGATAATTTTTGGGCAATGGGTGATACAGGGCCTTGCGGTCCTTGTTCGGAAATTTTCTACGATCATGGCGATAAGATCTGGGGCGGCCCTCCTGGTAGCGCAGATGAAGATGGCGACCGCTTTATCGAGATTTGGAATCTTGTGTTCATGCAGTATGAGCAAGTAAGCCTTGATGAACGCAAGGATTTGCCGCGCCCATCTATTGATACAGGCATGGGGCTTGAACGTGTTGCTGCTGTATTGCAAGGCGTGCATGATAATTATGACATTGATCTTTTCCGCACATTAATTAGAGCTTCAGAAGAAGCTACTGGCGTTAAAGCTGCAGGCGAATTCACCGCAAGTCACCGCGTTATTGCCGATCATTTGCGCTCATCCGCATTTTTGATTGCTGATGGTGTATTGCCATCAAATGAAGGGCGTGGCTATGTTCTTCGCCGCATCATGCGCCGCGCTATGCGCCATGCGCAATTATTAGGTTCTAAAGATCCGTTATTGTTTAAGCTATTGCCAGTGCTAACGCGTGAAATGGGGCAGGCCTATCCTGAATTGTTGCGAGCTGAATCCTTAATATCAGAAACCTTGAAACTGGAAGAAACGCGTTTTCGTAAAACCTTGGAACGTGGCCTTGGCTTGTTAAATGAGGCAAGTGCTGATTTAACTGCTGGCGGTAAGCTTGATGGTGAGGTTGCATTCAAACTATATGATACTTATGGTTTCCCGCTCGATTTAACTCAAGATGCACTGCGCCGCCGTGATATCTCGGTTGATACGGATGGTTTTGATACCGCAATGGCGCGTCAAAAAGCAGAAGCCCGTGCCCATTGGTCTGGTTCTGGAGAAGCTGCAACTGAAACCGTTTGGTTTGCAGTACGCGATAAGGTTGGTTCAACCGAGTTTTTGGGTTATGATACTGAAAAGCTTGAAGCAGTTATTACCGCCTTGGTTAAAGATGGTGTCATGGTTGATAGTGTCGCTAGCGGCGATGAATGTCAGTTGGTCGTCAATCAAACTTCGTTCTATGGCGAATCAGGTGGTCAGGTTGGTGATAGCGGTACAATCATTGGCGATGATTTTATCTTTGATGTCACTGATACCCAGAAAAAAGGCGAGGGCGTCTTTGTTCATATTGGTAAAGTGCGCAGTGGTACAATTAAAGTTGGTGAAGCGGCTGAATTAACCGTAGATCATCAACGCCGCAGTAAAATTCGCGCTAACCATTCCGCAACCCACTTATTGCATGAAGCTTTGCGTCAGGTTCTTGGTACCCATGTTGCGCAAAAAGGCTCGCTAGTATCGCCAGATCGTTTGCGTTTTGACTTTTCTCATCCAAAGCCAATTTCACGTGAAGAACTTGATGAGATTGAAGATATTGCTAATCGTATTGTCTTGCAAAATGCGGCAGTCACAACACGGCTTATGGCGGTTGATGATGCTATTGCTGAAGGTGCGATGGCACTATTTGGTGAAAAATACGGTGAAGAGGTACGTGTTGTCTCCATGGGTGAAGCCGAAGCTGGCAATGGCGTTCGTAATCGCCCTTGGTCGATTGAACTTTGTGGTGGTACGCATGTACGCCGCACCGGCGATATAGGTCTTATTCGTATTTTGTCGGAAAGTGCTGTTGCTGCCGGTGTTCGCCGTCTTGAAGCACTGACTGCTGATGGTGCTCGTCAATATCTTAAAAATCAAGATGAGCGTTTGCATGATCTTGCAGGATTGATGAAAACTGGTGTTAATGATGTGGTTGAGCGCGTTCGCTTGCTGAGCGAAGAACGCCGCAAACTTGAAAAAGAATTAAGTGATGCGCGTCGCCAATTGGCGCTTGGCGGTGGCTCTAATAATGGTGGTGATGAACCGCTTGAAAAGGTTAATGGCATTGGTTTTATGGGGCGTGTTGTCACTGGCGTTTCACCGCGTGATTTAAAGCCGCTTGCTGATAGTGGTAAGGGGCAAATTGGTTCTGGCGTTGTGGTGTTTATCGGCAAAGGCGAAGATGGTAAAGCCAGCATTGTTATTGGTGTAACCGATGATTTAACCGATAAAATAAGTGCAGTTGATCTTGTGCGCGTGGCAACAGAAGTGCTTGGTGGTAAAGGTGGTGGTGGCCGTCCCGATATGGCCCAGGCTGGTGGTCCAGATGCTGATAAGGCTGATGATGCCATTGCTGCAGTTAAAGAGCTCATCGCTAAAACAGTTTAATTAGCTTTAGCTACCCTAATTTATGGGGGTAGCTAATTATATTGTTTGCTATACGATTAGCAAAAAATAAGTATAATATTAATAAAGAGGCAAATCCTTATGGCAATTGCATTTACATTTCCAGGGCAAGGCAGCCAGTCTGTAGGCATGGGTAAGGCATTAGCAGAGCAGTTTTCTGTTGCTAGACAAGTTTTTGAAGAAGTTGACGAAGCTTTGGGTGAAAAGCTATCAAGCACCATGTTTGAAGGCCCGGAAGATGTTTTAACTTTAACCGCTAATGCTCAGCCTGCTTTAATGGCTGTTTCTATGGCTATCATTAAAGTAATGCAGTCGCTTGGATTAAATTTGCCTCAAAAAGTGCAATATGTTGCAGGGCACTCTTTGGGCGAATATTCCGCCCTTTGTGCCGCTGGCATGTTTTCTTTAGCTGATACGGCGCGGCTTTTGCGTATTCGTGGTAATGCTATGCAAAAGGCGGTTCCAGTTGGCCAAGGTGGTATGGCGGCAATTATCGGGCTTGAAGCTAGTGATGTAAATGCAATTTGCGCTGAAGCGTCAAGTCTTGGTGCTTGCCAGATAGCCAATGATAATGGCGGCGGCCAATTAGTAATTTCGGGTGTTTTGGCAGCCGTTGAAAAAGCCGCAAGCTTGGCAAGTGAAAAAGGCGCAAAGCGGGCGCTTATGTTACCTGTATCCGCGCCTTTCCATTCAGTGCTTATGCAGCCTGCCGGCGATGCTATGGCTGAAGCTTTGGCTGAAGTTAAAAAACACCAACCGGTTATTGCTTTGGTTGCCAATGTTACGGCAGAACCTGTGCGCGATGAAAAACTGATTGCCGATTTATTGGTTGCCCAAGTTACGGGTCAAGTGCGTTGGCGTGAAACTATTGAGTGGTTTGGCAATAATGATGTTGATACCCTTTATGAAGTGGGGACCGGCAAAGTGCTAACAGGGCTTGCCCGACGTATTAATAAGGATATTATTGGCCGTCCAGTAAATACGGGTGCAGAAATCGAAGAAGCACTTAAAGAATTAGGTGTTTAGTTTTAAAATTCCTTTTGACAGAGGCTCATTCTAAAGTAATGGCTTCTTGATATTGCCATTATGATTTCTAAATTCATGATGATAGAGACTTGAAAATGATCAGTGAGGATCAAGTATGTTTGAACTTAATGGGCGCAAGGCGCTTGTAACCGGCGCAACTGGCGGTATTGGTGAAGCTATTGCGCGTAATTTACATGCGCAGGGTGCGATTGTTGGTCTTCATGGCACACGCAAAGAAAAATTGGATGAATTAGCAGCTGAGCTTGGTGAACGCGTTTTTGTGTTCCCTGCCAATTTATCCGATCGTGAAGCAGTAAAAGCACTTGGTACGCGCGTTGAAGAAGAAATGGGCGGCGTTGATATTCTCGTCAATAATGCTGGCATTACACGTGATGGCCTTTTTGTTCGCATGAGTGATGAAGATTGGGATGCAGTTCTTGCCGTTAATCTTACCGCAGTGTTTAACTTGACCAAAGAGTTAACCCATCCAATGATGCGCCGTCGCTTTGGCCGTATTATCAATATTACATCAGTGGTTGGGGTTACTGGTAATCCTGGCCAAGCCAATTATTGCGCTACCAAGGCCGGTATCATTGGTTTTTCAAAATCATTGGCGCAAGAAATTGCTAGCCGTAACGTAACCGTTAACTGCATTGCTCCTGGTTTTATTGAATCAGCCATGACCGATAAGCTTAATGATAAGCAAAAAGATGCAATCATGAGCGCTATTCCTATGAAGCGTATGGGATCAGCCCAAGAAGTGGCAAAAGCTGCAGTTTATCTTGCTAGTGATGAAGCAAGCTATGTAACGGGGCAAACCATTCATGTTAATGGTGGTATGGCAATGATCTGATAAGTGATTTTAACATGGTAATTTGCATTGATGATTTAAAAGTCTTTGCAAAAGTGCCGTTGAATCACTTTTTTATGATTTTATTTATAATGTTTCTAGAGCGAAAAATGGTTGGCTTTCTAGAAATAATTGTGAAAAAAATAAAAAATGGGCGTTTATATGTGCTATTTGCATGGTAAATGCTTTAAACTATTGATGATGGCGATTGAATTTTTTTAATAATTGGTCTATCGCATCTATTTAGATAATCTGAGGTCGATCATTTTTTTTAGTGATCTATCTTTTTCGATCAAAATAATTTGCTTTTTAACTCGGTAAATGATTTTGATTATTTCTAGCAGCAGATATCTGCTGTTTATCCCAATAGGGATATCCACAGGGTGCAAGAAATAGCAAAATGCTGATTTGCACCTATTAGCTTTATTTGAATACCCCAAGCCATTCAAGGCTGGGACAACTGAGGTCGAGGTTCCGACATGAGTGATACAGCAGAACGCGTAAAAAAGATTGTTGAAGAACATCTTGGAGTAGAAGCTGACAAGGTAACAGAAGGCGCAAGCTTCATTGATGATCTCGGTGCAGACAGCCTTGATACAGTCGAGCTTGTTATGGCATTTGAAGAAGAGTTCGGCGTTGAAATTCCTGATGATGCAGCAGAAACCATCCTAACCGTTGGTGATGCAGTTAAGTTCATCGACAAGGCTTTGGCGTAATTTTCGTCATAAATAGCATTTTGCTGTTTTGATAAATTTAGAAAAAAAGCGCCTTTTAAAAGGTGCTTTTCTTTCATTTATAGTGTGTTAATTCGTTGCTATAAAGGCGAATGAATACAAAAATGAATACCCCAAAATAAATACCAAATGCTCAATAGTCTGAGAATTTGTGATTTAAATTGAAAAAAATTCTAATTAAAGAATGTTAGATCAGGATGTGATGATGAGGCGTGTTGTCATTACCGGCCTAGGGCTGGTTTCTCCGCTTGCCGGCAATGTAGAGCATAGTTGGACGAGATTGTTAAATGGGGATAGTGGCGCCCGTCGTGTCAGCGAATTTGAGGTCGATGATCTGCCATGTCAGATTGCTTGCCGTATTCCTTTAGGTGATGGCACAAACGGCACATATAATCCTGACTTATTTATGGAACAAAAGGAACAACGTAAGGTTGATCCATTTATTGTTTATGCGGTATCGGCCGCAACCGAAGCGCTAGAAGATGCTAATTGGCATCCAGAAAGCGATGAGGATCAAATTGCAACCGGCGTAATGATCGGTGCAGGTATTGGCGGCGTTGAAGGCATAGTCGAAGCGGGTTATACACTTCGCGATCGCGGTCCAAGACGTATTTCCCCATTTTTTATTCCAGGGCGTATCATTAATCTTGCGTCCGGTTATGTTTCTATTAAGCATAAATTACGTGGGCCAAATCATTCAGTCGTGACCGCTTGTTCAACCGGCTCTCATGCTATTGGTGATGCTGCTCGTTTGATTGCGCTTGGTGACGCTGATGTGATGGTAGCGGGTGGTACAGAATCGCCAGTTAATCGCATCTCGCTTGCTGGTTTTGCTGCCTGTAAGGCGCTATCAACTAGCTATAATAATGATCCAACCCGTGCGTCACGCCCTTATGACAAGGATCGTGATGGTTTTGTAATGGGTGAGGGATCGGCTATTCTCGTTCTTGAAGAACTAGAGCACGCCCAAAAACGTGGAGCCAAAATTTATGCTGAAGTGGTAGGTTATGGTTTGAGCGGCGATGCTCATCATATTACTGCACCAAGCGAAACAGGCGAGGGGGCAGAACGCTGCATGCGTTCGGCGATTAAACGTGCAGGTATTGAGCCATCCGATATCGATTATATTAATGCTCATGGTACTTCAACCATGGCAGATACAATTGAGCTTGCAGCTGTTGAGCGCGTTTTGGGCGATGCTGCTGATAAAGTGTCAATGTCATCAACCAAATCGTCTATTGGCCACTTGCTAGGTGCTGCTGGTGCTGCTGAAGCTATTTTCTGTACTTTGGCTATTCGTGATAATATCGCACCGCCAACATTAAATCTTGATAACCCATCGGTTGAAACCAAAATTGATCTTGTGCCGCATAAGGCAAGAGAACGTAAAATTGATACAGTTCTTACCAACTCTTTTGGTTTTGGTGGTACTAATGCGTCATTGGTTATCCGGCGTTTTAAAGATTAGTTTTTGAGATTTTTTGCCTTTTAAAGGTGTCCTTTCGGGCACCTTTTTTATTGTTTGATAGGTTTTTAACTTTTTCATTAATGTAATTGTTGGTATTTTGCGATTTAACCTAAATAATTTTTGGCTTAATGAGATAAAAGTCATCTCAGTTTAGTAAATTGTAATTCTTTGAGGAATTTAGTCACTATCTTTGGGTATAGGAACAATAAATAAACCATTCCTTTCTCTGCCTGTGGGTGTTTTTTCCTCAAACCATTCAGCCAGATAAATATTTTCAAGATCGACTTTTTGTTTTTTGACTTGGTCTTGGACCCATTGTTCAGTTTTATGAGCAAGCTCAAGATTATCTTTGATGATTTCACCATTTTTAATTAAAATTACTGAGACACGATCTTCTTCTTTTTTGATAACCGATAATGAGCCATTCGATTCAAAATTGGCAAAAGCAACCTCATGGGGTGCTGCACCTTTAATGCGCAGCATAGTTACAAAATCATTTACATCTAAGCCGATGCGTTTGAAATTTTTAATTTGGTATTTGCCGTCAATAACTAGTGGTAAATCACCACCTGCAACAATATCGCGAATAAGTGGGAAATGTTTACGAGAATAGTTAACTAAAATCACCAATGCTTCCCAAATAAACAAAACTCCTAAAAAATGCAGAATTCCAGTTGCAGGATTGTAAATAACGCCACCTATAATGCCACCCATAACAAAGTTGCTTACAAGGTCAATCGGTGTCATTTGGCTAAGGCTGCCACGCCCAGTTGTGCGCAATACCAACAAAAATACCGCAAGCCCGACAATTAATTTCAAAGTAACATCGGAATAGTTTGCAAAGTAATCGTGCATGACGCGTCTCTTTTTAATTTTCTAATTCACAAATATTATTTAGAGCCGCGCCATTAATTTAAAAGGCGGCAATTTAAGAAATATTATTTATTAATGGAATAATATCGTCAACATTATTTATAAAAAGCGGTTTAACTTTACTGGCGCTATGAAAGAACCCTTCGTCGGCCATGTGGCGCAAAAGGTCTGCTAAGGGGTTCCAGTAATCATTAATATTGGCAAAAACCATTGGCTTATTATGATGCCCCAATTGCGCCCATGTCATCATTTCAATTAATTCTTCCAAAGTGCCTATGCCACCTGGAAAGGTAACAAAAGCATCCGCTTTTTCAAACATTAATGTTTTGCGCCGATGCATAGTATCAACAATGATTAACTCATCAAGGTCTATGACTGCGGCATCGGGTGCCTCTTTGCTTAATAAAAATTCTGGAATAATACCAATGACATTGCCACCATGAGCTTTTACACTTTGGGCAACAGCCCCCATTATGCCACGACTACCACCGCCATAAACAAGACCAATATTCGCCTTAGCTAAGGCTTCGCCAAAAATTTCAGCAGCTTTGATATAGATAGGATTTTCGCCCGCGCTAGAACCACAATAAACACAAATATAATCAATTTTTGGCATGTTTTATTCCTTTTCCGGATTAAGTGATATTAGTTTTGCTTTATTCTATAGTCTGCTTTTTTAACGCTAAAATTTACCTCAATGATTGAAGTGATCTAAACTTAAACCAAGAGCATAGCTTCATTAAAATTAAATGTCTTTCATTTATAATAAGGTCTGGCCTTTATAATAAGGATATTTTCTTAGATTTTCAAATGCCGCAAAATCGACTGTATTTTATTAGCTTTTGAGTTTTTACCAATAAACGATAGTAATCCTCAATTTATTCGAGCATTTTTCTTGAAGCGGGTGCCTTCAAGGTATATTTGTGCTATTTTGGATAATGCTTCAAATCGAAGCGTTTAAATAATAGCTATCAAGAGAACCCTTTGCAAATATTAGATGTTAAATTTTTCGCTAGAGCTTTTATAATATTGCTACTAAGCTTTTTGTTATCAGTATCTGCTAGGCACATGCATTTTGCTGTTGCCCAACCTATTGTTGCATTTCCAACATTGGTTACAGCACCAGTTTTTGGTTCTTTCTTGGTTGATGCGCGTGGTAGGATTATTATTGCTGGTAAAGCTGATCCTTTGAGTGAAATTGATCTTGTATGTGGTGCCAAATTATTAGGGCAGTCGAAAGCTGAGGAAAAAGGTAATTTTGAAATTGGCCTTATAAAAAAACCGGGAACCGGCGAATACCGCTGTGTTTTGCGTTCAACTGATAAAAATGGTCAATCTGCAACGTCCACTCAAACTTTAATTCTTACGATCAATAATGATCGCAACGCTCCGATAACCGCCATTATTGATGAACCAAATGGCACACAGAGAATTGTCTATCCGTTAAGTAATGTATCTGGTGATGACGGCGCTTCAGAGCAGGTTGGCTTTTTGGTTGAATATATTGCTTACGAAAATGGGCACTTTATCGTCTGTGGTCATGCGCCGGCAAATCGGCGGGTTGCAATCCACAATCTTGATCTTATATTAGGTTCTGAGTTTATTAAAGAAACGGGGCGTTTTTGTATCGAGCGCACCAACAGGCTTGCAGAAGGTGATTATGCTTTAAAGGCGCAATTATTAGATGAAAAGGGGCAAATATTTGCAAATGTTACTTTGCCTTTTACAATCTCCAATTTAAATAAAAGTAATGAACAATATTATATTGCCAATAAGCCGGTTGAAACCGTGGTTGTTCGCCCAGGTGAAACGCTTTCCCAGATTGCACAACGCCTCTATGGTGATTATAATTTTGCTGATAAAATATATCAATTGAACCGACATGTGTTGGAAAATCCTCACAATGTTCAAGCTGGGCAAAGATTAGCATTGCCATCAAAGCAATAAACCAATTTTGCACAAGCATTAGAAAAAGATTTAAAAATGAGTGATAGTTCGGCCGGAAAAAATAACGGCAGTAAGACGGTTTCGGCTGATTCTGGCGCAACTTTTAAAACGCTTTATAATCTTTGGCCTTATATGTGGCCATCAGATCAGCCGAAGTTAAAACGCCGGGTTTTATGGGCATTGTTTTATCTTGTAGCCTCAAAACTTGTGCTTATTTTGGTGCCATATTTTTTCAAATATGCAACCGAAGCCTTAGGTGGCAGATTTGTTGCGCCTAACTGGGTGATGCCAGCACTTGTTACGCCATTAATGTTGGTTGCTGCTTATAATGTTGCCCGCATCATTCAAGCAGGTTTAAATCAATTGCGTGATGCGCTTTTTGCCGCCGTTGGTCAGCATGCGGTGCGTAAACTTGCCTATCAAACCTTTATTCATATGCATCAATTATCACTGCGCTTTCATTTGGAGCGGCGCACAGGTGGGTTATCTCGGGTAATTGAGCGTGGAACCAAGGGGATCGAAGCGATTGTTCGCTTTACCATTTTAAATACTGCACCAACTTTACTTGAATTTGCGCTAACAGCCTTTGTTTTATGGATTTCCTGTGGTTTTGAATATGTTGTTGTCGTTGTTGTGACGGTGGTTGCCTATACGTGGTTTACCATCAAAGCCAGCGATTGGCGCATTGCTATTCGAAGACAAATGAATGATTCAGACACCGAAGCTAATACTCGTGCTATCGATTCATTGTTGAATTTTGAAACGGTGAAATATTTTGGCAATGAGGATATGGAAGCAAAGCGTTTTGACGCATCGATGGAGCGCTATGAAATAGCCGCCGTCAAGACGTGGATATCACTTGGCTGGCTTAATTTTGGCCAAGCGTTAATTTTTGGTGCTGGCTTAATGATGATGATGGTGCTTTCCGTGCGTGAAATTGCCAATGGTACCCAAACGATTGGTGATTTCGTTTTCATTAATACGCTCATGATCCAGCTTTCCATTCCAATGAATTTTATTGGCTTTATTTATCGAGAAGTGCGCCAAGGCCTAACCGATATTGAGCAGATGTTTGATCTTTTAGATGTTCCGCAAGAAATTACTGACAAAGCGGATGCAAAGCCCTTGAAGGTTGAGGGGGGAACAATTCGTTTTGATGAGGTCAAATTTGCATATGATGAAGATAGAGCCATTTTAAAAGGTATAAGCTTTGAAGTGCCAAGCGGCAAAACCGTGGCAATTGTTGGACCATCGGGGGCCGGTAAATCTACTATTTCGCGGCTTTTATTTCGGTTTTATGATGTTCAATCTGGTTCCGTTACCATCGATGGACAAGATGTCCGCAATGTAACTCAGCAAAGTCTTCGCCATGCTATTGGAATGGTGCCGCAAGATACAGTGCTTTTTAATGACACTATTGCCTATAATATTCGCTATGGTCGGCCCGACGCGAGTTTTGAAGAAGTGAGGCGGGCGGCAGAACTTGCCCAAATTTCAGATTTTATCGAAAATTTGCCGCAAGGCTATAATGCTATGGTTGGGGAGCGCGGTTTGAAATTATCGGGCGGCGAAAAACAGCGTATCGCTATTGCTCGTACGATTTTAAAAGCGCCGCCGATTCTCATTTTAGATGAAGCAACCTCCGCGCTTGATACGGCAACCGAACAGGATATTCAGCAAGCGCTTGAATTGGTGAGTAAGAATCGTACAACCCTTGTGATCGCCCACCGCCTATCGACAATTATTAATGCCGATGAAATATTGGTTTTAAAAAGTGGCAAAATTGTTGAGCGCGGCAGACATCAAGAGCTGCTTGATGAAAATGGCCTTTATGCATCAATGTGGAAACGCCAACGAGAGGCGACTGAGGTTGAGCAAAAATTGCGTGAAATGCGTGAAAATGATGATCTCGGCGTAATTGATCGCGGCGAACCTGCCTTATAGGTTGATATTATCGACGCAGCTTGTTTAAAAGGTTATGCAATCTAATATTGTGAAAAGGTCATTTCAGTAACTTGAATTGGCCTTTTTGCTTTTGATTGTTTCATTTAGGCAAAAAATACTGTTTATTACCAAAAAAATGTGCATTTTACCTTATGTAGACCGCACAAAACCAACATAAATCATTTATCTTTTTGCGCATGCTTTCATAGTCTGCTAATTGAAAGATAATTATAATATTGGATCTGGTTTTAAGATTGCTTAATCCGCCAGATTTTAAAGAAGACAGGATTATCAATGAGTATCATGCGTTCCATAGGCAATAATTTTGTGCCTATTCATAAAGAAGGCTATCCATTTATTGCGGTGTTTTTTGTGGTTTCACTGCTCCTTGGTTGGGCATGGGCTCCACTTTTTTGGGTAGGTTTGGTACTGACAATTTGGTGTATTTATTTCTTTCGCGATCCAGAGCGTTTTACGCCAGTTGCTGAGGGATTAGTTGTTAGCCCAGCAGATGGTAAAATTTCTTTTGTTGGTGAAATGATAGCGCCTAAAGAACTTAATCTTGGCGATGAACCAGTTATTCGTATTTCGGTGTTTATGAATGTATTTTCCTGCCATGTTAACCGTATTCCAATAGATGGTAAAATTAAATCTATGGTTTATCGTCCTGGTAAATTTGCTAATGCCGAACTTGATAAGGCGAGTGAAACCAATGAGCGCAATTGTGTTGTGCTTGAAACGAAGCATGGCGATATTGGCGTTGTGCAAGTGGCTGGCCTTGTAGCAAGGCGTATTGTGTGGTGGGTTCATGATGGTGCAGAGCTTGAAACTGGTAAGCGTTTTGGTCTTATTCGTTTTGGATCGCGTCTTGATGTTTATTTGCCTAAAAATGCCAATATACGTGTTGGGGTTGGTCAAACGGCGGTTGCCGGTGAAACGGTTTTGGCAATGTTCGATAATGGCGAAAGCCTAACTGATTTTAGAATGGATTGACGACATGAAAAGTGCATCGCCATTTCCTCCTTTTGAACCAGATAATAATAGTGAAAGCGAGCATCATAAGCGCCGTGCGCCGATTGCTATGCGCTATCTTGTTCCCAATGTTATTACCGTTTTAGCCATTGTTGCGGGTTTAAGCAGCATTCGTATGGCGATTGAGCACCGTTTTGAAAGTGCAATCTTCATGATGCTTATTGCTGCGGTTCTTGATGGCATTGATGGTCGTATTGCGCGCTTGATGAACGGCTCTTCGCCTTTTGGTGAACAGATGGATTCGCTAGCTGATGCGATAAATTTTGGCGTTGCGCCGGCAATTATCTGTTATATCTATATTCTAGATCAAGCACGTAATTTTGGTTGGATGGCTGCGGTTGTCTATTGTGTTGCTTGTTGTTTACGCCTTGCCCGCTTCAATGTCGCATTGGAGCGTCACGATACGCCAGATTGGCAAAAGCACTATTTTGTAGGCATTCCAGCCCCTGCAGGTGGTTGCCTGTTGGTTCTACCCATTTATCTTGGTGCTTTTGATTTGCCGGTTAATCATGTCACAGGCGTTATTTTCAGCATTTACACCTTAGCTATTGCCTTTTTGATGGTATCAAAATTACCGGTTTATAATGGCAAATCTATCGGTAAAGGTGTGCGTCGTGATATTGTTGTGCCGCTTATGTTGGTGATCGTTGCCTATGTTGTTTTATTGGTGAGCTATACATGGCTTACACTTACTATATCGGCCTTTTTATATCTTATTTTTTTGCCGATCAGTGTTTTCACTTATCATCGCCAAGAACAAAAAGAAAAACTGCGTAATTTTGACAAAGATATTGCGCCGTCATAAAATATGAGCTGCAAATTTAATTAAAATGCAATGAGCAAATTGCTGGCCATATTGGCCGATGCTCAATTAGTAGAATCGAATCGGATAAAAAATGCTTGAAAAAAATTATGATTCACAAGCCATCGAGCCACGTATTGCTAAAGAGTGGGAAGATAAAGGTTCTTTTAAAGCAGGTGCAGGTTCAAAACCAGGTGCTGAAGCTTTTGCAATCGTTATTCCTCCGCCAAATGTTACTGGCTCGCTGCATATGGGCCATGCGCTCAATAATACCATTCAAGATATTTTGGTTCGTTTTGAACGAATGCGCGGCAAAAATGTGCTTTGGCAACCAGGTATGGATCATGCTGGTATTGCAACCCAAATGGTGGTGGAGCGCCAATTGGCAGAGCGCAAGGAGCCAGGCCGCAGAGATATGGGGCGGACAAAATTTGTCGAGCGCATTTGGCAATGGCGGGATGAATCAGGTGGTATGATTGCCAATCAATTACGCCGTCTTGGTGCATCTTGTGACTGGTCGCGTGAACGCTTTACAATGGATGAGGGGCTTTCTAAAGCGGTATTAGAAGTTTTTGTAACTTTGCATCGCCAAGGTCTTATTTATAAAGATAAGCGTCTTGTTAATTGGGATCCAAAGCTTAATACTGCCATTTCGGATCTTGAGGTGGAGCCGCGCGAGGTTAATGGCAATTTATGGCATTTCCGTTATCCACTTGAAGGCAAGACCTTTAATGTTGAAGATGAAAAAAGCTTTATCGTGGTTGCAACCACTCGTCCAGAAACTATGCTTGGCGATAGTGGTATTGCGGTTAATCCTGAAGACCCACGCTATAAGGCTTTAATTGGTACATATGCGATTTTGCCGTTTGTTGGTCGTAAGTTAAAAATTGTTGGCGATGATTATGCAGACCCTGAGGCAGGTTCTGGCGCGGTGAAAATTACCCCTGCCCATGATTTTAACGATTTTGAAGTTGGTAAGCGCAATAATTTACGTGCTATTAACATCATGACGCCAGACGCTAAAATTACCTTGCGCGGTAATGAAGGTTTTATGGAAGGATTGCAGCAGGTTGATACGCTTAATCAGCTTTTAGATCAGCTTGACGGCATGGATCGTTTTGCCGCGCGCAAGCTTATTATTGAGATGATGGAAGAAGCTGGTTATCTTGCCAAGATTGAAGCGCATCTTCATAAGGTTCCCCATGGGGACCGTGGTGGCGTGCCGATTGAACCTTTATTGACCGACCAATGGTATGTTAATGCAGGAGAATTGGCAAAGCCTGCTATTGAAGCCGTTCGCAGTGGTCGCACCGCAATTATTCCAGCTAATTGGGATAAAACTTATTATCATTGGATGGAAAATATTGAGCCATGGTGCATTTCACGCCAATTATGGTGGGGACATCAAATTCCAGCTTGGTATGGCCCTGATGGTCATATTTTTGTAGAAAAAAGCGAAGCAGAAGCGTTTGAAGCAGCCCAAAAGCATTATGGAGAAGTGGTTGAGTTAAAGCGCGATGAAGATGTACTCGATACATGGTTTTCATCCGCACTTTGGCCTTTTTCCACCATGGGTTGGCCGGAAAAGACTGCAGAGCTTGCGACCTATTATCCAACCAGTGTGGTGGTTACTGGTTTTGATATTTTGTTCTTTTGGATTGCTCGTATGATGATGATGGGCATTCATTTCATGGATGAAGTGCCTTTTGATACCATTTATATGCATGCGTTGGTGCGTGATAAAGATGGTGCTAAAATGTCTAAGGCTAAAGGTAATGTAATTAATCCTTTAGAACTGATGGATGAATATGGTGCAGATGCTTTGCGCTTTACCTTGGCTATTATGGCAGCGCAGGGCAGGGATGTTAAGCTTGACCCAACCCGTATTGCCGGTTATCGCAATTTTGCTACCAAATTGTGGAACGCAACACGCTTTGCTGAAATGAATGGTGCAGCTCATGACCACAATTTTAAGCCAGAAAATGTTAACCTATCGCTTAATCGCTGGATTTTGACAGAATTGAGCCGCACAGTTGCTGAAGTGACGAGCGGTATTGAAAGCTACCGCTTTAATGACGCAGCAGCAAGCTTATATCGTTTTGTCTGGAATTTCTTCTGTGATTGGTATTTGGAGCTTATTAAGCCAGTATTTCTCGGCGATGATGAAATGCAAAAGCAAGAAACACGAGCTTGCGTTGCTTGGTGCTTGGATGAGATTTATAAGCTGTTGCACCCATTTATGCCATTTATCACGGAAGAATTATGGGCCCATACCGCAGGTGAGGGGCAAAGCCGCGATGCAATGCTGGTTGTGACGAAGTGGCCAAGCATTGATTATCAGGATAAAGAAGCTGCTGATGATATTAATTGGTTGATTGATGTTGTATCTGGTATTCGCTCGCTACGGGTAGAAATGAACGTTTCTGCCGGTGCTATGGCACCCTTGGTTGTGCTTGAAGCCGATCAGCTGACTAAAGATCGGTTAGAGCGTCATGAAGTCGCTTTAAAACGCCTTGCCCGTTTGGAAAGCATCACCCTTGCCAATGTTGCACCAGAGCAAGCAGCGCAAACCGTGCTCGGCGGCGTTACTTTCTCGCTTCCGCTTGGCAGCTTGATTGATTTTGATGCCGAGCGTGCCCGCCTTAATAAAAGCATTGGTAAAATCGATATTGAGATTGGCAAACTATCTTCAAAACTCAATAATGAAAAATTTGTTGCCAATGCGCGTCCTGATGTAGTGGAAACTGAGCGCGCTCGTTTGGAAGAATGTTCGCAAGAGCGTGAAAAGCTGGAAAAGGCACTTGCTCGCCTTGGGTAAAATAAACTGGCTTTAGAGTGCGTCTATTTAATTGCGTCAGTCATAAATGGGCGTGCTCACTGCAGCTAGTACTTAAAAATCCAAAAGGTTGAAGTGAGTCATCATTTATAACCGCTGCTCTTAATCATTTAACTTTTGCAAAAAATCAAGAGTGCCACTATAAAACAAAATTAATTTCGAACTTCTATTCCCCAAGAGCGAAATGCCTCTCGCGATTTTTCATATTCTTCATAAGGGATATTTTTTATTAAAAGGAAGTTTTCTTGACGATCTTTCAATTTAAAAATAAGAGAATTATCAACAAAGACAACATATTCAACATTTTTAAAGAAAAATACCCCTTTTGTTAGTCCCAATTGAAATTTAACAACTCCATTTGGTTCATCACTTGTTGTTGGCAAATTATTTTGAAATGATACAGAGCCATATTGTTCAATCGGATAGCTAATAGAAGCGGCAATATAAATATAATTATCTTCGTATTTCATACTATTAAAATCTACATCAATCGTCGCCATTATGTTAAACTCCCTTTTCTATTAGCTGTAGTACTTGGTATTTTCATTTAAATTACCAAATTCTTGAACTTTTGGCATAACTAACAGTTTGAGTATTTGCATTATTCAATATTTTTTATCTGCATTTAAAAATAATGGTACTCAATATAAATCATATACATTTAATGTGTGTCATATGAAAATATTTACTATGAAAGATCAAGTATAAATATACGAAATAGAAAAGATAAAAGGCTAATGCCTATCCGTTAATTAAAATTGATAATCTATTTATTTTGGCTTTATGCTACTTTTAACGCAAGTTTTTTTGCTGTCTTAATTTAAAATAATTCGGCGATTTTTGTAAATCAATAAAATATCGTGGGTGAATATACATAACTCTAAAAGGTTATTGTACAATATTGATGCCAGTTTAAATGATGATGTTAAAATAAAAAATCCAGATTATTGTAACAATAATCTGGATTTTTCATTTATAAATCTATTCAGCTTAACGAGTAAACTTATGCTTTTTCGTAAAGCTCAAGCACGAAATCCCAATTGATGAGATTGTCGATAAATGCTTCAAGATATTTAGGACGAGCATTGCGGTAATCGATATAATAGGAATGTTCCCAAACATCGACACCAAGAATTGGTGTTGCACCATGCACGAGTGGGTTTTCACCATTTGGTGTTTTCATGATTTCAAGCTTGCCATCTTTAACAGCAACCCAAGCCCAACCAGAGCCGAATTGACCGACGCCTGCGGCAATAAAATCGGCGCGGAATTTATCAAAACCGCCTAAATCGCTTTCAATTGCTTTTGCTAGCTTTTCTGGCAATTTATTGCCGCCGCCATTTTTTTTCATCCATTGCCAGAACAATGTGTGGTTATAATGCTGGCCGGCATTATTGAATAATGGTTGGTTTTTGCCATAGCTACCTTTAACCACCTCTTCAAGGCTTTTACCTTCAAAGCCAGAATCCTTGATAAGGTTGTTACCTGCTGTGACATAAGCAAGATGATGCTTGTCGTGGTGATATTCTAAAGTCTCACGTGACATATATGGCCCTAATGCATCATAGGCATATGGAAGCTCGGGTAATTCAAAAGCCATCTCATCTATCTCCTTAAATGATTTTATAACTCAAAAACGGAATTATTCATTTATTGGCTAGCAGTCGACCATTTATGAGTGGTCATTGCAAGCAATAATTTTTCCGATTCTTATAGGATAATGTGGTGTGATGACAGGAAAAAGACAAGCCCATATCCTGATTTGTTCATGAGATAATCGCGGAGGCTTTGAAAAACATGATGATCTAAGCCTAGATTTCATTAAAATTTTTTTAAAGTTATTTTTCGCCTTAAGGATGTATCTTTAAAAATGCTTAATAAAAGCAATAGCTTTTGACTTTATGAAACTGGCTTTAATCTAAATGGTGATAAATATAGCTGCAAAATTTTAGTTTGTTTTTTGCGCTGCTTTTCTCTTCAATAATAGGTGATAATTATGCTTCTTGGTGATAATATAAATATATTCGCAAAATCTGCCATGATTGGCGCAGCTATCAAATAATGTTATTGACGGTTGGGTGAAAAATTATTGATCATGCTGAACTTGAAATATTCTATTTATTTAGTTTATAGCTGCAATATTACTGCATATTGAAATTCGTGGGGTTGTAGATTTTATGATAAAGACAAGCGCGGTCAATAATACCCCACAAAAGCGATTGCGGTTGCAAAAGCTTGATATATTGCGTGCTATTGCGTTAATTGGCATGGTGGTATTCCATTTTAGCTGGGATCTTGCTTATTTTCGCTATATTTCGGCTGATACAATAGCTAATGGTTGGCTGACGGATTTGGCCCATATTGTCGCCAGTAGCTTTTTGTTTTTAAGTGGCTTTAGCCTTTATCTTGCGCATAGCAATGGAATAAACTGGCATGCATTTACGCGGCGATTTATTGCTATCATTTTTGCAGCCGGTTTGGTAAGCTTAGCGACCTTTTATATTCTGCCTGATAATTTCATTTATTTTGGTATTCTACATGAAATCGCCTTAACTAGTTTTGTTGGCTTGTTGTTTTTGCGTATGCCTTGGCTAATTAATGTCATTGTTGCTGCAGCCGTGTTTTATGCACCAAATTTTTTACCCCCTGTTTATGGAAATATATTTTTATGGCTAGGATTAAATCCGGCGCCACCATCAACTTTTGATTATGTACCATTCTTCCCATGGTTTTCCGCAGGTCTGCTAGGCTTAACCCTTGCGCAGTTAATGGATAAGTTAAATGTTTTGTCGCTTTTGCAGGCTGGTATCAAACCAAATTTTTTAAACCGAATGTTACAATGGTTTGGTCGCCATACGCTTCTTATCTATCTTATTCATCAGCCAATTTTAATGGCGGGATTTTTTGTATATTCTAGTATAATTCCGCCACGTGAGCCAACAATTGCTGAAATAAGGGTTACTGCGGAAAATGAATGTCGTAAATTTGCTGGATTGGGAGATGATGAAAGCACGAAATTTTGCGCCTGTGCTTTTGATGAGTTGGACAAACAAGGTCTTTTAGCCGATTTTTTACATGGGCTTATAGATCTAACTGATGATCGTGTTGATCATATTCGTTCAACTTGTCTTGTTGGCGATGATGTATTGGAAACTCCTGCGCAGAATGCAAATTAACTGCGTATTTTAAAAACACTAAATTAAGCTTATTACCGCATTACGCCAAGTTCGGCCAAACGTTCAAATGAGCGATCTTCAAGGCGCTCAAGATCATCTAATTGATCATTTATATCTTGGCGCATTTGTTTAAGCTTCTGGCGCTGCGTATTGATGTGGTCAAGAATATGACGCAAAGTTTGACCATCTTGCGAGGCATGATCGTTTATGTGTAATAATTGTTGAATTTCGTCTAACGAAAAATTAAGTCGTCTTGCACGCAAAATTGCAGTAATTCTATTATGATCTAATTGAGAATAAAGGCGCATGCGGCCTTGTCTTATGGGTTGAATAAGGCCTTCATCCTCATAATAACGCAGTGTTCTTGGGGTAATGTTAAATTCCTTGGTAAGGTCTTTTATGGTGTAAAATTCGCGTATCATATCATTCTAACCCCGTAAGAGTCTTTGTTGCTTTATTGGGCTTGTGGCTTTACCAAAGACCAAACCACCAAGCCGCCAGTCCGAGGAATGAAAAAAAACCTACAACATCAGTAATCATAGTGACAAATACTGATGATGCAATGGCAGGATCTGCGCCAAAGCGGTTTAACAATAGCGGAGTTAAAATACCGCCTAATGCCGCAGCAAGCATATTGATCACCATTGCAGCCGCTATAATACAGCCAAGGTCTGCTGACCAGTAATGCAAACCAGCAGCTGTGCCAATAAGTAAAGCAAAAAGCGTGCCGTTTAACAGTCCTATCGTCAATTCGCGGCGAATAACGCGGGCAGCGTTGTAGATATCAATGTCTTTTGTCGCAACGGCGCGTACCGTTACCGTCATAGTTTGGGTGGCAGCATTACCGCCCATAGAGGCAACAATAGGCATAAGGGCAGCAAGTGCCACCATTTCTTTAATAGTACCGTCAAAAATACTAATAATAGAGGCTGATGCGAGAGCTGTAAGCAAATTGACTGATAGCCAAGGTAAGCGCGATTTAGCGGTTGATAAAACACTGTCCGAGAGTTCTTCATCGCCAACACCGCCCATGCGCATCAAATCTTCTTCAGCTTCCTGCTGGATAACATCAACCACGTCATCAATGGTTAAAACACCAAGCAAGCGATCATTTTCATCTACAACTGCAGCGGATAGCAAGTCATATTGGCCAAAAATTTGCGCAGCTTCTTCCTGATCCATCGTCGCTGGAATGACATGGCGTGCTTCATGCATTACCTCATCAACACGTACCGGTCTTTGAGTGCGTAATAAACGGTCAAGATCGAGGCTACCCATAAGCCTAAATGTCGCATCAATGACAAATATTTGCGAAAAATGATCCGGTAAATTTTGCTCCTCCCGCATATAATCAATAACTTGACCAATGGTCCAGAATGGTGGCACTGCAACAAATTCTGTTTGCATGCGGCGGCCAGCGCTTTCTTCTGGAAAATCGAGCGAACGGCGAAGGCGAACTTGTTCCGTAAAGGGAAGTTTAGCAAGGATTTCTTGTCGGTCGTCATCATCAAGATCTTCAAGCAGATAAACCGCATCATCGGAATCAATATCTTGCACACCTTCGACAATTTGCTGCGTTGGTAGCGCGTCCATAATTTCAAGGCGCACAGCCTCATCTACTTCGGTAAGGGCTGTAAAGTCGAAACTCTCACCAAGTTGCATGATAAGCTCAGGGCGTTGCTCCGGCTCTAACGCATCAATAAGGTGACCAAGTTCTGAGGGATGAAGTGAGGCGACATTTTCATCCAAAAAGAGTGCATTATTTTCTAAAACTGCATTTTCAACCGCTTCCAGAAATTGTCCTGAAATAACGCCGTCTTCATTATAAATATCAACCGCTGGAAATTCGCGATTGTCTGCTTTGTTTGGATTTGCTTCGCTCATAGATATTGATTCTTGTGTTAGCGGTTTTAAAGTGGTTTCATTGTTAAAACATATTAATGACAAAATATGCATTAATTTTGGAATTAAACTATTTTTTGGAAGGGCTTGTAAACAAGGCGCGATGTATGGCTGTGTACGCAATCAACAGGATAGTGGTCTTTTGCTCATTTATCTACAGCCAATTTTTTAGGTTTTTAGGCGTTTTGTATGTTGATCTAATGTTTAATTCAAGAATCTTTTAGGTTGAGTTATCTTTATGGGTACCCTTGAGAAAAGCAATTTCCCATGGCTCTTTATTTTTTTGGGAAATGCTTATTGCTTATGACAAAATCCTTGAAATATTATCCTTTTAACTTAATTAACTTCATGTATGGTAGATCATTGTTAAAAATATTAGTAAAATTGAATTTTGTTGGGTTTAAACGCAAGATTAACAAGAAATTGTATCGCAATTTGCTTTAAAAGGCGATATTGAACGTAATGCAAAATTTTTTGAAACCGCAATGATGTGCTTATGTTTGTTGAATTGATAGTATTGTGTTTAAAAAACAAAAAATTATGGTTTGTCATTTTATAAGCATAATTATTTGTCAGGTAAGTTTTAAGTGATGCAACAATGTTTGATGATGTTTGCTCTATTATTTTAAGTTCTATTAATTTATGTATAATACATGAAAATGGCTTATAGCGAATGTTTAAAAACCTGTTGGCTATGCTAGAATATATAAGTTTAAAAATATTTGGCTGGTTTTATTGATGATATTGTCCAATCTAGACAATAGTAGCTAGTCATCTAATTGGAGCAAGTAAATGAAGTTTAATATCCTCAGCGCTATTAGTGCAATTTGTGTTGCCATGTTTGCTGTGCCTGCGATTGCACAAGATGCAAATCAAGGCCTCGTTCGCAATCAGCCAGCAGCAGGAGATAATGGCGGTGCTCCGGCAAATGTTCAAACTGAAACGTTTGGTGATTGGGTCTATCGTTGTACAGATGTTAAGGTTAGTGATCAATTTACAAAAAATTGTGAAGTTTTACAAATTCGCCAAGCAAAACAAGGCGACCGTACGGCCAATGTTTTGATCATGGCTATTGCTCAGGTAAATGGCGAAAAGCCAGGCGATAAGCCAGTGCTTATGTTGACGACCGTTGTACCGCTTAATGTCTTCTTACTTGAAGGCATCCTTTTCACAGTTGAAAAGCAAAATGTCATGCAGTTGCCGTTCCGTTATTGCAACCAGCAAGGTTGCTGGGCGCAGGTGCTTTTGGATGAAAAAACCCTTGCCACCTTTAAAAAGGGTAATGAAGGTAAGGCGCGCTTTATGGTCATGAATAATCAAGTTGCTGATGTGGAGTTCTCACTTAAAGGCATGACGAAAGCCCTTGAAAGATTGCAAGCAAGCAAGAATTAATATTTAAAACCCGTTTTAAATAATAAAATCCCATTCATGGAAACCACGAATGGGATTTTTTTTGAATGCTTGACTTTATCTTTTTTATTGGAATAGCACCTTCTACCCTTGTGAAGTTGCTTTAGTGAATAATTTTAATTTGTCCATGAAATAGTATTCAAACCAAATGATCAAAAGATGGAATTGTTATGGACCAACAAAAAGATCAACAACATTCTATTCCAAAGCGAGACGTCGCAGCGGTTGTGCTTGGCAATGCTATCGAGTTTTTTGATTTTACTTTATACGCAGCATTTGCGGTTATCATCGCCAAAGCTTTTTTTCCTTCCCAAAATGAGCTAACCAGTTTGCTTGGCTCGGTTATGACCTTTTCTGTTGGTTTTGTTGCGCGCCCCTTAGGAGCTATTTTTATCGGTCAATATGCAGATAAAGCCGGCCGTAAAGCCGCTATGCTGCTGACCATGGTGCTTATGGCTATTGGTACTGGTGGCATGGTTGTATTACCTAGCTTTGCAACACTTGGCATTTTAGCCCCTATCTTATTGATTATTATCCGTTTGCTTCAAGGGCTTGCTTGGGGTGGTGAGGCTGGACCTTCAATTACTTTTATGATGGAGGCCGCACCAGCCAATAAGCGGGCGTTTTTTACCAGTTGGCAAATTGTGGCGCAAGGCTGCGCAGCAATTACTGCTGGTTTATTTGGTTTTTTCCTTGCCAAATATTTAAGTCCTGAACAGTTGGCGAGTTGGGGGTGGCGTATTCCCTTCGCTGTTGGTTTGATGATTTTGCCGCTTGGTCTATTCATGCGGCGTCATTTAAAAGAAACCTATCATGCTCCAAAATCTTTAGCCGCAATGTCATCGCATGAACTTGTTATTAATGCGTGGGTAAAATATCGGCGGATGATAATTTTAGGCATGCTTGTCTTATCTGGTGCAACAATCACCCAATATTTCTTAAATTACATGACCACTTATGCTTTAACTGAGCTTAAATTAACTGCCGACTATGCCATGATTTCTACTCTTATCATGGGTATTGCTATGGTATGTTTTGGTTTGATTGGCGGTCTATGCGCCGACCGCTTTGGGCGCAAAAAAACCATTATTATTCCGCGCATTATTTTGTTGTTTTTGCTGTTTCCGGGGCTTTATGTTGCAAACCTTTATAGCAATGTTTTTGTATTCTATGCGGTGATTATTGTCTTTACCGCCTTGCAAAATATAAGTGGTGCTGGGTTGGTGGTACTGCTTTGCGAGAGTTTTCCGCAATATATAAGGGCAAGTGGTTTTTCGATGACCTACGCTTTTGGAATTACTATTTTTGGCGGAACAGCGCAGCCGATTTTCACTTTTATACTTCAATATAGTGAAAATCCGCTATCACCTGCTTATTATCTTATCATCACCAATATTATGTGTATTGTGGCGACATTGTTTTTTATTGAGCCTAAAATATCAAAAAGCTAAGAATAGCTTATCTATTTGATCTATAATACAAAATAATGCGTTGGCTAATTGATTTAAGCCAGCGCATTTTGATTATGCACTTTCAGCAAGTTTAGAAAGTTGTGTCATGACGAGCGCAGTGCCATTAAGCCGCTTTTCAGCACTTTGCCAATCTCTAATAAAGACAATGCTTTGATCTGGGCGGATTTTTGCCATGGAACCCTGCTCAGCAATATATTTAACCAAGCCCACCCCATTAGCAAATGTGCCATTGCGGAATTGAATAACCACACCTTTAGGGCCTGCATCAACTTTTTCAACATTAGCCTTACGACAAAGGGCTTTAATGTAAACTATCTTTAATAGATGTTGCACTTCTAGCGGCATTGCGCCAAAGCGATCGATAAGTTCCGCGCCAAATGCATCAATTTCTTGCGCGTTTTCAAGGTCTGATAGACGGCGATAGAGCCCAAGGCGTAGTTGCAAATCTGGTACATAATTCTCAGGAATCATCACTGCCGTACCAATAGCAATTTGCGGTGACCATTGGTTGTCTTCAACTTCGCCTGTGCCCTTCATTTCAGCAACGGCCTCTTCCAACATTTGTTGATAAAGTTCAAAACCAACTTCTTTAATATGACCTGATTGCTCATCACCAAGAAGATTGCCTGCACCACGAATATCCATGTCGTGGCTCGCGAGTTGGAAACCTGCGCCGAGAGTATCAAGCGATTGTAATACTTTTAAGCGCCGTTCTGCTTGTGGAGTGAGGATGCGTGAAGCAGGCAAAGTAAACAAAGCATAAGCCCGTTGTTTCGAGCGACCAACACGGCCACGTAATTGATAAAGCGCTGCAAGGCCAAACATGTCTGCTCTGTGGACGATAAGTGTATTGGCAGTTGGAATATCAAGTCCTGATTCAACAATGGACGTTGAAAGCAACACATCATATTGCCCATCATAAAAGGCATTCATGATATCGTCAAGCTGGCCTGGTGCCATTTGACCATGAGCGGTTGCAACCTTTAGTTCAGGTACATGGCTGCTTAAAAATTCTTTCACTTCATCAAGGTCTGAGATTCTAGGGCAAACATAAAAACTTTGTCCACCGCGATAATGCTCGCGCAATAAGGTTTCACGCAAAATCAAAGGATCAAAAGGCGAGATAAAGGTGCGCACTGCCATACGATCAACTGGTGGCGTTGCAATAAGTGATAATTCACGAACGCCAGTTAAAGCAAGTTGTAATGTGCGCGGAATAGGCGTTGCAGAAAGAGTTAAAACATGAATATCACTTTTTAGCTCTTTTAACCGCTCCTTATGCTTAACACCAAAATGCTGTTCTTCATCGATGATAAGCATGCCTAAATTAGCAAAATCTATGGTTTTGCCAAGCAAAGCATGAGTACCAACAACAATATCAACCGTGCCTTCAGCAATACCTTTTTTAGTAGCAGTTAGTTCTTTTGATGTGACAAGGCGCGATGCGTGACCAATATTAATCGGCAAGCCTTGGAAACGTTGGACGAAAGTTTTATAATGTTGGCGTGAAAGAAGCGTGGTGGGTACAACGACCGCCACTTGATAACCATTAAGAGCGGCAACAAAGGCCGCACGAATAGCAACTTCAGTTTTACCAAAGCCTACATCACCGCAAATAAGGCGATCCATCGGGCGTCCAAGGCCCAAATCATCAACCACTGCATCAATAGCATTTTGCTGGTCTTCGGTTTCATCATAAGGAAAGCGGGCAATAAATTCGTCATAAAGCCCTGCGGGTGGAATGAGCGCGGGCGCATGGCGCATTTGCCGTTCAGCTGCAATTTTAATGAGTTGACCAGCCATTTCAAGCAGGCGTTTTTTGAGCTTGGCTTTGCGGGCTTGCCAGGCAACACCGCCCAATTTATCAAGCATCGCTTCGCTTGCCTCACCACCAAAGCGTGATAGCAACTCAATGTTTTCAACCGGCAAAAATAGTCGATCATCGCCAGCATAGTGAAGTTCAAGGCAGTCATGAGGGGCGCCTGCCGCGGTAATAGTTTTAAGGCCAATAAACCGTCCAATACCATGATCGACATGCACAACAATATCGCCACTATTAAGCGAGGTTGATTCGCTAATGAAATTGGCATTTTTCTTGCGTCTTTTGGCTTGGCGGATAAGTCGGTCGCCAAGAATATCTTGTTCGGCAATGACGATTAAGTCTTCAGCAACAAAACCATGCTCAATGGTTACAATACCGGCAGTAATGCGATCACGCGGTGTTGCTTTAACAATTGCAAGCGATGAGGCTTTTTCGACCTTTTTCAAGCCATGCTCATCTAATATCTGACAAAGCCGATCAAGCGATCCTTCGCTCCAACCAGCAAGTAATATTTTTTTACCCTCTGCCCGTAACATTGCAAGATAGTCAACAACTGCGCTGAAAAGATTGATATTATCATCATTGCGTTCAGGCGCGAAGTCACGCACGCTGCTTGTTTTAGCGTGGATAAGACGGGCCGTTCCAACATCAGGCATTGAAAATGGCGTAAAGTCAATGCGTTGACCACTTTGCTTTTGTGCGGCAAATAGCTTTACTGGAGAAAGGTACAGTAAATCAGGTACTAGCGGATGATAAGGAGTTGCCTGCGCCGTGCCTTTGATAAGTTCGCCTTCTCGGCGCGATTCGTAATATTCGCAAATGAGCGCATGGCGCTCATCCATCGCCTCTGCGGCCAAATGATCAAAGATAACTGGCATTGCGCCACAATGATCAAAAATCGTGTCCATCTCGTCAAAGAATAATGGCAACCAATGTTCCATACCAGCAAAACGACGGCCTTCAGAAATTGCTTCATAAAGCGCGTCACCCGGTTGCGGGGCGCCAAAACGCTGGATATAAGCTTTTCTAAAATGGCTTATCCGCTCTTTTGAAAGCGTGATCTCGCTCATTGGTTGCAAGGAAAAGCTTTTGCGCGTGGTAGTTGTGCGCTGGCTTGCAGGATCAAAGGCGCGAATAGTTTCAAGCGTATCGCCAAAAAAATCAAGTCGAACCGGCTCGCTGTCGCCTGGCGCAAAAAGATCCACAATACCACCGCGTACGGCATATTCGCCAATATCGCGTACAGTCGTAACCCGCTCAAAACCATTTTTGCTAAGATGTTCAAGCAATTTATCCATAGCAAAGCTTTGACCAGGCCGCGCATGAATAAGTTCATCTTGCAAGGCTTTACGTGGGGGAAGTCTTTGTAATACCGCATTGGCAGTGGTTAAAATAAGTGCTTGATGCGGCTTTTCCCGTAATGCTGCCATGGCACCAAGAGCTGCGAGGCGACGCGCTGAAATAACCTGACTTGGTGAAACACGATCATAGGGAAGGCAGTCCCAAGCTGGAAATTGCAAAATTGGCAAATCTGGATTGATGAATTTGATTGCGCTTTCAATATCATCAAGCTTTTGACCATCGCGGCCAATAAACAAAATAGGACCGCCAGATTCCTCCACCAATTTTGAAAGTGCAAAAGGTTGATAACCTTCTAGCACATTGTCAATGATGACATGAGGGGCAGAGATTTGCGAAAGTAAAAATTTTGAAAATACAGCCATGTCTCAATCATTTAGATAGGTAAAGGAAATTAATTGCAAAGTAGCAATTATTCGTGTCAGTTTTGCAATCGTGAATTTTAATCAATAGAAAAGTCTAAAATAAAGATTTAACGACTTAAACTTAAAGCAGATATTACGCGTTAAATAGTCGTCACTTATAATGGTTAGGCAGGCGATTTTAATTCTCAATATCAGTTTGGTAAATGGTTTTAGCATCTACCAAATAGTAAATGCATATGATTTGTATGGGTATATAAGCATTTAGGCTGGAAAATCCATCCTAGTGCGATAATCTAATATGTCTCGAAATAAAGGAGAATCAACATCTGCAGGTACAGGAATTTCTCCTGTTGCCCATGTCAGAAGATCGCGATCTTCAAATGACATAATATGTTCAAGTTCATCAAGGCCAAGATCTGTCATTTGTGCTATATGGGCATCAACATATTGACCAAGGATAAGATCCATTTCACGAATCCCGCGATGCCACGCGCGAAAAATTATTTTGCGTCTTCGTGCATCAAGATCGGTAGTGACGGCTTTGGAGCCAGTCATTGGCAGTTCTCCTTTTTAATGTTTTTTGATCTATAAATGAGTTTTTTCATGCTGTGAAGCTTTTTTGCACATATAAGAATGCTTCCAAGGTATTTAGGCTATCTAAACGAGCTTAAATTGATTAGAAGGTGTTGAAGCCACAGGGCCTAAAGATTTACATAAACTTTAATGTATTTTTTGTGAATTGATAGAGATCAAAAAATGTTTAATCAATTATTTTGGCAATTTATAAGGTGCAATTATAGCTTTTAAATATGCTAATTAAAAATAAGATTTAAGATGCAAAACAAATGTGAAATAACCAAAATTAAGCACCTATATGCTGGGTTTTTAGCCTGTATTCCAACACTGCTTGGTTATTGGGCTATTGGCTTTGCCTGTGGGGCGGTTGGAAATGTAACTGGCTTTTCAACTTTTGAAATTGTTATGATGAGTGTATTTATTTATGCAGGATCTGCGCAATTTTTGTTTTATCAATTTGCTGCAGCTGGGGCAGGGGTGATTGCTATTGCATTGGCTATTGGGTTTATAAATTTACGCTATTTGCTGATTAACACCTATATGTCGCAATTTTTTTCAAAGTCTTCTTGGTGGGAAAAATTGGTGGCTGGAGCGTTGATTACCGATGAAACTTTTGGCGTTGCATCGCAATATGCATTGAAAAATAACAATCAATTACCATTTTATTGGCTTCTTGGTCTAAATGTAACCGCGTGGTTAAGCTGGATTTTTGCCAATTTGGTAGGAAGTTTTTTTGCTTCACTTTTGCCGCTTTGGTTGCGTGATAGTTTGTCTTTTAGTCTTGTTGGCATGTTCGTTGGCCTGTTATTGCTTGGTTGGTTTGCCAGCAGAACTCGTATTCTTGATATTATTGTCATGGTTATTGCTGTTGCAGTAATTGTTTTAACTCATGATCTGTTTTCTACAGACAAGATATTGGAAAACCTTTCCACTCTTATAGCAACGATCATTGCCGCAACTATTGCAACCATTGTTTTAATGTGGCGGCCAAAGAAGACGAAAGGAAAAAATAATGACCGCTAATATTTTGGCTGCAATTGCAGCATCAGCATTGGTTACGTTTATTATTCGTGTTTTTCCAATTATGGTTTTGGCTCATCGCCCTTTTCCTGTCATTATACGCAATTGGCTATCATTTGTGCCAACGGCTATTTTAACCGCTATCATAACGGTTGAGGTAATGGGTAAGCAGGAAGTTACTTCTTTTGGGATGTCAGTGGCATTGCTTGCAACACTTGCATCATTTATTGCTGGTTTTGCAACGCGAAGCTTGTTTGTAGCTGTAATAGCAAGTATTCTAGGCTTTTTACTGTTTCAAAATATATAGCTTTTAATTTATAGCTGTATGATGAAGAAAATGCTTTAGCATTTAGATTTACTGATGGTTTTAATTCGTATAACTAAAAATATGAAGCATTAAATTATGCAATTGCTGTGTTGCAACAAAATACCTTAATTTATAACTGTGCATGCGCTTTGAAAATTAATCAAGCGCATGCATTTAATATCTTTACTTAACGACCTGTTGTTGGAATGCCAGCAGGTGCTGCTGATGTACCAGTAATTAACTGGTTGAGGAATGATTGATCACGACCACCTGTTGGTGTGGTGTTAGAAGCAAAATCAAACAGACGACCGTCTTGTAAGCCATAATTTGCAATTTTTTTGACGATACCTTGTCCATCAAAATAGATAGCCAAAATTTTGCGATCGATAATTTTAGCTTTCATGAATTGCGCACCGCGATAACGCGTTTGCGAAATATAATAAAATACCTCATTGTCAAATATTGCTGTTGTTGAAGGAGTTCCAAGAGCAAGCAATACTTGATCACGGCTTGATCCAACCGGAATTGAATCAAGAGCTTCTTGATCAACTACATAACCTTCAACATAAGTCTGGCTTGTTTTTAGAAGATCAGTTGTATTGCACGCAGTTGTTGCAAAGGCAACACCAGCAAGCAATGCAATGGTTATTCCGTTTTTAAAACGCTTTCGGGCAAAATTTATGCGCGACAAGGACATCTCCTTTTATGGCATGGTTTAGGGCTGGCCCCGTTTGGTTATATAAAGCTGTCTATGAGGTAAACTAGCTTTAATACATTTGCAACCATAGATATGCGCAAAAGTCTTACCAATCCAGACAAAAACCACAAAATCTTTGATAATTTTGACCATTTCAAAATAAATAATCGTCTTGACGTTAATAACGAGATCTTGGCATCAGCAAGGCGAATTTGTAGAAAATACGACAAAAATGCAATTTTTTTATTTAATTTGCATAATTATCCCCCATTTATTATAGATCTATTTTAAAAAATGTATGGCTGTTGATTTTATGTGCTTAAGTTTTTACTGGAATTAATTTTATATCTTGGATTTAGGTTGAAAAACGCTATAATTTTTTTAGCTGCAAGGTGTAGCCTATTGAACAATTGAAAGGATTTATTATGTCAAACAATGCGAACACTCTTATGGCATTTGCTTTGGCATTTCCTGTCAATATCCGTTCATTGCCCCCCAAGGGAGTTGATTTAACTTTAAAAACGGATGAAAAGGAACGGCAGGCACTGGCTAAAAATCATAATCTGCTTGACGTCACGTTTTTCGAGGCGACAATACATATCAACCCATGGAAACGGCAAGGTGTAAAGCTCAGCGGCAAATTACATGCAAAAATAATTCAAGAATGTATAATTAGTGCTCAGCCTGTTGATAGCGTTATTGAAGAAGATATTGAATTAATATTGGTTCCAGAAGGTAGCCGTTTATCGGAAATTGTCCAAAATAATGCCCATGAATTGTTTTTAGATCCTGATGGGCCAGACGTACCCGATAGTTTTAAAGGAACTGAAATTGATGTTGGGGCTATTGTTGAGGAGTTTTTTGAATTGGCAATTGATTCTTATCCTCGCGCCTCAGGGGTAGAGTTTGAAGGGGTGGAATTTGCAAAAACAGATGCTAGCAATGAAAAGAAGCCTTCGCCTTTCGCAGTTTTAAGTGGTTTAAAGCAGAAATAATCGAAAAAAAAATTAAATTAATTGTTGTTTGTGGCAAGAAAAACGTTATTTTGCCGCTTTAAATTGGCTTAAATATCTTAAAACTTATTACAGATATCTTTATCTATGAATCAGGGACAATACTTGTGATCAAAATTGCTGTCGATGCGATGGGGGGCGATATCGGCCCAGAAGTGACAATAGCCGGTGCCGCGATCGCGATCAAACACTATCCCGATATGGAATTAATTTTTTATGGTTTGGCTGATCAGGTAGAGCCAGTACTGGCTAAATATCCACAGCTAAAAGCTGTTTCAACCTTTGTTGCAACCGAAACTGCAACAGGTATGGATGAAAAGCCAAGTCAAGCCTTACGCAATGGGCGAAATAAATCGTCGATGTGGTTCGCTGTTGAAGCCGTTAAAAAAGGTGAGGCAGATGCTTGTGTCTCAGCGGGCAATACTGGCGCGTTAATGGCTATGTCTTATTTTTCTTTACGAATGCTTGCAGAAGCTGAGCGTCCTGGCATTGCTGGCATTTGGCCAAATCTACGCGGTGAAGGCATTGTGTTGGACATTGGCGCAACGATTGGCGCTGATGCGAATCAGTTGATTGATCTTGCAGTTATGGGCGCGGGCATGTGCCGTGCTCTTTATGGAATAAAACGTCCAACCGTTGGTCTGTTGAATGTTGGAGTTGAGGAGGTTAAAGGCCTTGATGAAATCAAAAAAGCGGGGCAAATTTTAAAGCAAGTTGAGCTTGAAGGGCTTGAATATAAGGGGTTTGTTGAAGGAAACGATATAGGAAAAGGCACTGTCGACGTTGTTGTTACCGAAGGATTTACCGGCAATATTGCTTTAAAGGCTGCTGAGGGAACCGCAAGACAAATTGCTGAAATTTTAAAACAGGCTATGCAACGCTCAATCTGGACGAAAATTGGCTATCTTTTTTCAAAAAGCGCTTTTAAAACCTTGCGTGAAAAGTTAGATCCAAGCCGCGTTAATGGCGGTGTTTTGCTTGGTCTTAATGGTGTTGTTATAAAAAGTCATGGCGGAACCGACGCAGAAGGCTTCGCTTCTGCTTTACGTGTTGGGCATGAAATGGTACGAAATGAGCTTCTTGAAAAAATTGCAGTTGATCTTGCATATTTTCGCGAGCATAAGAGCAAACTATCATTGTCGGACGAGGAAAACGGCGAATGATTGTTTTGAATAAAGATATTATAAAACCGCGAAAAGCGGGCAATTGAGGTTTATAGAATGATACGATCTGTGATTTGCGGTATTGGTGCTGCTTTGCCGCGCCGGGTTGTGAAAAACTCTGAGCTTGAAAATATTGTTGAAACCTCAGATGCTTGGATTGTCCAACGTACTGGTATTGAGCAAAGATATATTGCCGATCCTGATGAAACGACGGTTTCTTTAGGTGTAAAAGCGGCGCAAGCTGCCCTAGCAAATGCCAATTTAACCATTGATGATATTGATCTTATCATTTTGGCAACGGCAACACCTAATCATACTTTTCCTTCGTCGGCGACTGAAATTCAACATGCGCTTGGTATGAAGCATGGTTTTGCATTTGATATTCAGGCGGTTTGCTCTGGCTTTGTTTTTGCACTTACAACAGCCGATAATTATGTGCGCAGCCAAATGGCTAAGCGTGTTTTGGTTATTGGTGCTGAAACCTTTTCTCGTATTCTTGATTGGCAGGACCGTACAACATGTGTTCTGTTTGGTGATGGGGCTGGCGCAGTTATCGTTGAGGCGATAGAGGAAAAAGGCACGACAAATGATCGTGGTATTTTAGCTGCAAAATTGCGTTCTGACGGCTCGCATATGGAGAAGCTCTTTGTTGATGGTGGGCCATCGACAACGCAAACAACAGGTCATTTACGCATGCAGGGGCGTGAAGTCTTCAAACATGCTGTAGGTATGATCACCGATGTGATCGAAGATTGCTTTGCTATTGCAAAGGTTAATGTTGATGATCTTGATTGGTTTGTTCCCCATCAGGCAAATAAAAGAATTATTGATGCATCTGCTAAAAAGATGAATATTCCCGATAGTAAAGTGGTTGTTACCGTCAATGAGCATGGCAATACATCCGCAGCTTCGGTTCCACTGGCGCTTGAAGCTGCCGTTAAAGACGGACGTATAAAAAAAGGTGATCTTGTATTACTTGAAGCTATGGGCGGCGGCTTTACTTGGGGTGCGATCTTATTACGCTGGTAAAAATGCATTTATTCAGCGTTTGCTTGCAAAAGAGCCTTGACCGTTTGAATAGAAAAAGTATAAACAAATTAAGTAAGTAATTAAAATTTGAAGGATTGCGAGTTATGGCAGGTAAAACCGTAACACGTGCAGATTTAGCTGATGCTGTCTGCAGGGAAGTCGGATTATCACGGACAGAGTCTGCAGCTTTGGTTGAAATGATCATTGATGAAGTCTGTAACGCGATTGTTAAAGGTGAGACAGTGAAATTGTCTTCTTTTGCAACATTTCAAGTACGTGATAAAAATGAACGTATTGGCCGTAATCCTAAAACTGGTGAGGAAGTGCCAATTTGTCCACGCCGGGTTATGACCTTTAAGGCATCTAATGTGCTAAAAAAGCGCGTTATTGATGGTCATTCAGTTGGCAAATAAGTTTTGTTGCTAAATATGTTTTGATAACTATGCTGTCATTGTGCTATGAAGCATTTTTGATATTTATAGTGATAAAATGATCGGCTTGTCCGATCATTTTCGTTTTAAACGCTTTTTATTTCTCACCAAATTGAAATATTAAAATTGTTTATTTTCGTAATCAAAAATGCCTAATTTCTGCTTTGTTGATTTTTAATAGCAAATCAGTCATTGATAAAGCAATTTTATTAGTGGTTCGTATATTGCGCATGCCCCAAATAATGATGAATTTTTCATCGAGGAGACTATGTTATGGAAAAAAGTCCTGAAGCATTTCGTACTATTAGCGAAGTTGCCGATATGCTTGGAATTCCGCAGCATGTTTTGCGATTTTGGGAAACGCGCTTTCCTCAAGTAAAGCCGATGAAGCGGGCAGGGGGGCGGCGTTTTTACCGTCCTAATGATGTTGATCTTATTACTGGTATTAAGCGGCTTCTTTATGATGAAGGTTATACGATTAAAGGTGTACAAAAGCTTTTAAAAGAAAATGGTGTAGCCTTTGTTTCTGCAATTGGTCAGGGCAATATTGATGCAGCTGAGGAAATTGCCAGAAAGAAACAGCAGGAGCAATCAGAAGATTTATTTCCTGATGATATTATTCCTGACAATAAAAGCGGGCGTAAGTTCTTTGGGCTTGTTAAAGATGATGAGGCTTTAGGGGCACGTAAGCCCAAATTATCTAAGGATAGCTCAACCCTCTTGCAAGAAGCTTTATTTGAACTTATTGAATGTAAGCGTTTGCTTGATCGCGCCCGCACCCAATAGACAAATTTTTGAGTGACAATTCTACATATAGCAATGGCTTTTTCCTTTATTTAAATATTAAGGAAAAAGCCATTGCTATATGTATAAGTCTTTTGTTGTTTAATTGGCTGCAAGATTTGATTTTATAAATTAATCGTGAGTTTAGCAAAGAAGTAAACTTATCTAAATGTCATAATAATGGTTATTAATCATATCGCTGCAAAATACTTCAAGTGTTGCGCAGTCCTGCTGTTGCTTGATCTTAAAGTGGGATACACCAATAACCATTATTCAAAATAAATTTAAAAATTGCTTCTGCATTTTAATAGGTGAAAACAATGGCACAGGCGCAACCAAGTTGGGGGCAGCTTTTAGGCGGAAAGAACGGTATTCGCTCAATCACATTAGTTGGTGGTGTGGCGCTTCATGCGATAAATGTCTATATTGTTGTAACGATTTTACCTTCTCTTGTTCAAGATATTGGTGGAGAGCGTTATTATTCATGGGCTGCCACGCTTTTTGTAACTGCATCTTTAATTGGGGCGGCACTTGTTTCAAAATTATTAGCACTAATTGGACCAAGAACGGCTTATATTATTGCTGCCCTGATTTTTGCGATTGGTACATTAGGCTGTGGTTTTTCACCTACCATGCCAATTTTTCTTTGTTTCCGTGTTATTCAAGGTTTTGGCGGTGGTATATTGCTATCTCTGACCTATAGTATGGTGCGCATTGTTTTTGAGCGCCCCCTATGGCCGTTGGCAATGGGTTTAATATCGGGTGTTTGGGGCGTATCTACTTTATTGGGGCCTGCGATTGGTGGTATTTTTGCAGAGTATGAAAGTTGGCGTTGGGCATTTTGGTTGGTCAGTATTTTAGCTTTTCTTTTTACGTTTTTAGCTTATGCGGTTTTGCCGCAACGCTCGCAAAACCATCGTGGCAATTCTATTCCCATTTTACAGCTGTCCTTGTTAACTGGTCTTGTTCTTGTTATTTCTGCTGGCAGCGCCATGGAAAGCAATTTAGCGAAAATTGGCGGCCTTATTTTAGGTCTTGCGGCATTTTTTGTTTTGGCAATTGTTGATAAGCGTGCCAAATATCGCTTGTTGCCTGATGGGGCTTTTTCACCCTCTTCTCAGTTGTTCGCCATTTATGTTTTGATGCTAGCGCTTTCTATTGCAGTTAATGGTGCAGAATTATATCTCCCTTTATTTTTACAGGTTTTACATGGTCTAAGTCCATTGCCTGCCGGTTATATGGCGGCATTAATGAGTATAGGTTGGACGGCAGGGACATTGCCTAGTGCAACGGTAAGGGCACAGCATTTGCCAACACTTATTAAATCAACGCCATTTTTATGTATCATCGGTATGCTAGCCCTATGTTGGCTCGTGCCAACAATGGAAACATCAACAGTTCATTTAATTGTGGTGTCTTTCGCTTTATTTATCATCGGGGTTGGCGCAGGTACAATCTGGCCTCATCTTTTGACCAGAGTTTTGCAAAGTGCTAAGGAAGAGGATGCTGATCTTGCAAGTGCTTCGCTTACATCTGTGCAGCTTTTTTCAACTGCATTAAGTGCAGCAATGAGCGGGACCATTGTCAATTTTGCTGGCCTTACCAATCCCGGCGGCATAGGTGGCACAATAATTGCTGCGCAAGCACTATTTGTATTCTTAATTATATTAATGTTATGTGGCATGCCTTATGCTTGGCGCATTAGCCATCATATCAAAAATGACGATGCAAATTGAAGTAGTTGTTTAGATTAATTAGCCGCTATGCTAGCATTGTTTTTAAAAGCACTTTCCAATTATTTAAAATTATTTTAAAAGTTAACCATCAAAATTTAAGGAAACTGCATGACCAAGATGCTTGTTAATTTCGATTCCGACTGTAATAGCAATGTCATCGACCTTGCATGTGATATTGCTAGTTTTTCTTATAATATGCATAAGCAATCGCAAATAGCTCATTGGGCATCTGTTTGGACATCTCACGGGCAGACTAGCCCGGCGTTTTTACTATCCATGACTATGGATGAGTTTATAAACGATTTTATAAAAGATACTGCTGCACAAGAAAAAGTTTTGAATACTTATGACTTTATAAAGCTAGAGATATCTTTTTTTTCCTTGGATGAAACTTTCGATCACATCGAGAAATTAGCGCGAAAAAAGCAGCTTATCATACAAATCGATGATTTTGAAAGATTGCCAGATTTGCTAGCTCTATTACCGCGTTTGGCTTCTTGTGGAGTCTATGGGGTAATGCTCGCGCCAAGTCATCATCAAAATAAACTAAGTGGACAGTTTTCAATTGTCGATATGGGCATTTTCATTGAGCAAGCCCATAAAAATGGTTTGAAAGGCTGTTTAACTGGTGGCATCGAGGCACCAGATATTCCAAGACTTCTACCTTTTGTACCCGATATTTTTTGCTTTGATGAAGCACAATTTAAGACAAATACTGGGTTGGACAAACAGCAAAGTGACCTTATACGTTCGCTTATTCCACGCGAAAAAGAAGATGTTGTCTGTAGTGATGCATTGGGAACAGACCGTATTTTAGTGAATAATTTCGTATTGCCTATGGCCATAGGTGCCTATAATCATGAGCGTAACCGGCTGCAAAAAGTTAGGTTTTCAGTTAAGGCAGATGTTTTACGCTTATCGGTTAATCCAGAAGACATGCGTCATATTTTTTCCTATGACCTTATCATTGACGGCATTAAGCGCTTGGTTCTTTTAGGCCATGTGGATTTGGTTGAGACCTTAGCAGAACGTATTGCTGCTTTTATTCTTAGCTATCCGCGTGTGCAACGGGTTATTGTAAGGGTTGAAAAATTGGAGCTTGAACCAGAATCTGTCGGCATTGAGATAGAGCGCGTGAAAAAGTCCCATTGATCTCAGATATAACATGTTAAAAGGTTCCCTAAAGCTTTATTATTAGGGTAGATTTCTTTGGCTTTTTATAAGTGTTGTTATACATTTATAGCAACACTTTAAATTGCGTATGAAATAGTCTTTTATCAAACTTATGGTTGTACTCACGCGATCTTCTTGCGCTGCACTTAAAACAGGTTAAAGAATTTTAGCTAGGTGGGCTTACATCTTTTGTGGCATTTTCATTACCATTATTAAGCTTCTTACCCAACTGGCTAAACTCAAAAACAGCAATAAAAATAAGCGATAAAAATAACGGTATGATAAGGTAGAGCAAGCGAAAGACGATGAGGGCGGCAATGACATCAGAGTCGACCATATTGGGCATGCCTGCGATAAATATTGTTTCAAGTACACCTAAGCCACCAGCAGGTGCAGTTGATAATAAGGTAACCGAGAATGAGGCAAGAAATACACCAAGCACCGTGATAAAACCTGGGTTGCCTGCATCAGGCAATACAGCATATATAATGCCCGCTGCACCTAATAATTCAAGTGGGCCAATAATAAGTTGTTGTACAACAATGTTAAAACGTGGATAGGTCAATTGAAATTTTTTGCCAATTTTTAATGGCTTAAATTGCAAGATGCTGCCTAGAATATAAAGCCCAACAAGGCCAAGCAAAACAAAGCCGATGGTTAGCGCAACCCAGTTTGGTATATCGACATGAAACAATTGAATGAGCTCTGGGCGCAAAACTAGCACCAAGCCTGATAGGACAATTGTACCAAGTGCAAATGTAAAGGAACAAAATCCAACAAGAACGGCAATTTCCGGCCCGCTTAGGCCCTTTTTGCTATAAGCACGATAACGCACAACTGCGCCTGAAAAAACTGATGCGCCTATATTATGAGACAAAGCGTAAGTGGTAAAAGAGCAAATGGTTATAAAAAGCCAAGAAATATTCTTTTTGCCAAGATGTTTGAGAGCAATGCGATCATAACCTGCAAGTGCAGCATAAGAGGCAATTGCGAAGAAAATAGCCAACAACCAATGATGTAAATCTAGGCTGCCAAGCCGATCAAAAACCTGTGCCCATTCCATTCCTTTGAGTTTGACATAGAGAATGCGAAATGAAACGAGCATTACTATGATGCCTAGAAGTGGCCAAAGATATTTTTTGAATTGCTTCATCTTCACGCCTTTGGTCTTTCAAAATTCATTTCATATATCCTATTTTCATCATCGGAAACGTTTGTAACCATTGATGAATCATCTACACCATCTTTTAATAGATGCGTAATAATCCCATTAGCAATTTCTTCGGCATCTGTCACAACAATATTGGCTCCTAAATCTTTTAAATATTGTGCTTCAGCATCAGATAATGCATGGGCAATAATAAATAAATTTTTATTGAGTGATTGGGCATTGGTAATAATTTGCCCAGCTTCAAACGTATTATGCATAGCAAGGATAAGTTCTCTAGCTGCTTCAATATTAGCAGAATCAAGCACTTCTTTATCTACACCATTACCGATAAAAGTTTCAAACATATTGCTACGAGCTTTTTCAGCTAAGCGAATTGCATCTTCAATGATAATGACTTGCTTATTTTGATTTTGAAGAGCATTTGCAACTCGTTGCCCTACATCACCGTAACCGATAAGGACCAAATGGTCACTTTTATCGCTTTTTATTGGCTCATCAATGTCTTTTTTTTCTGCTATCTCGGTAACTTCGCTGTTGGTTGTTTTATCAAGACGATGTTTTATTTTTTCTGCTAGGATAAAAATCAATGGATTAACTAAAATGGAAATAATTGCGCCACCTAAAATAAGATCGCGGACATTTTCATTTATTAATCCTAAGTTTTTTCCAAGTGCTGCAAGGATGAATGAAAATTCACCGATCTGCGCCAGACTTGCTGAAATAGTAAGCGCGGTTCCATTTGGGCGTCGAAAGAGGCGGACAATAAAATACGCTGCTAGTGATTTACCAATAATGATAATAAATAAAGTTGCAAAAAGTGGGATAAAATCATCAAGCAGCTTTAATGGGTCAAATAGCATGCCGACAGAGACAAAAAACAACACGGCAAACGCATCGCGCAAAGGTAAAGTTTCTTCCGCTGCGCGATGACTAAGTTCAGATTCGCTCATGATCATTCCAGCGAAAAATGCACCAAGAGCTAGAGACACACCAAATAATTGAGCGGCACCAAAAGCAACACCTAGTGCTATTGCAAGCACTGCTAGTCTAAACAATTCACGCGACCCAGTTTGGGCGCTGATTTTAAGCGCCCATGGAATAACTCGGCGACCAACAACCATCATAAGAAGAACGAATAGCCCAACCTTGGCGAAGGTAAGACCGATAATGCCCCAAATATTAGGATTAAGCCAAGCAATCAATGGATCAGAGCTAGTTTGAACTTCACCGCCAAGAATACCGGCAAGGGCGGGTAATAAAACAAGGGCGAGCACCATGGCTAAATCTTCAACGATAAGCCATCCAACAGCAATGCGTCCGCGCTCGGTTTCGATTAATCGGCGTTGCTGCATCGCGCGTAACAAAACCACGGTACTTGCAGTTGATAGAGCAAGTCCAAAAACAATACTGGTGCCAAGGCTCCATCCCATGACAAAGCCAAGCCCCATTCCAAGTAGGGTGGCAACCGCCATTTGGGCTATTGCACCAGGAAGTGCAATAGCTTTGACTGATAACAGATCTTTCATCGAAAAATGTAGGCCGACACCAAACATTAAAAGGATCACGCCAATTTCAGCAAGTTCATTGGCAAGAGCGACATCAGCATGGAAACCGGGTGTATGGGGGCCTGCGATAACACCGGCGAGCAAATAACCAACTAGTGGGGAAATACGTAATCTATTGGCGATTGCACCAAAAATAAATGCAAGACAAAGACCAGAAACAAGCGTGGTAATTAAGGGAGTCGCATGAGCCATCTTACATTTTTTTCCAGCAGCTAATTTTGATCGGTTCTATCTTTATAAGAGATGGTAATCATTAAAAAACAGGTATTTTTTGTTATACACAAATGAAATGGGGTAAAGGTTTCAGATAATCCATTTTGTAACTCGTCAACGTCCTTTAAAACAAAATTTTAAATCGATATAAGCATGTTTCATAGTTGAATATAGGCATTGATGGTATCGTATTAAAGTGATGCAATAAAAAACTAATCCTAAAGAAAAAGCCGGATGTGAATGCACATCCGGCTTTGTTTTTATTTTGCAGGAACAGCGACGTCTTCACCGCGTGTATTATGGCCTTTTCTTTCCCACCAATTACCCAAGAAAAGAAGAATTGGCGCGGCAATAAACATGGATGACGAGGTTGCTACAACAACACCAATAACCATTGGTACAGCAAAATTATGGACCGCACTGCCGCCCCATATTGCCATTGGCAACATGGCAAGAATGGTGGTTAGCGAGGTAAATATACAACGAACCAATACTTGGTTGATTGACATATCGATAACTTCGCGCAAGGAGGTTTTCTTATAAAGTCGCAAATTTTCTCGCATACGGTCGTAAACCACAACCTTATCATTGATCGAATAGCCGACAATGGTAAGCAATGCGGCAATGGCTGTAAGGTTGAAGTCAAATTGGAAAAGTGCAAAAATACCGACCATTTTGGTTGTATCCAAAACAAGAGTAATAATGGCACCAACCGCAAAGAACCACTCAAAGCGGAACCAAATATAAATGGTCATGGCAAGAGCCGCACAGATCACTGCTATCAAGCCGCTTTTTGCCAATTCACCTGATACTTTAGGTCCAACGACCGCGCTACCTTGGTCAGTGGCATCAGGATAAAGAGCAATGGTTGCCTGTTTCACTTTATCAAGGGCAGCATTTTGAATGTCAGCGCCACCTTCTTGTTGTTGGAGGCGTATCAACACGCTATTATTGTCAGTGCCGACCATTTGCAATGTTACTTCGCCTAGATTCAATTCTTCAAGGCGTGGGCGTAATTGCACCAAATCAACTGTTCCACTGCTGCGCTGCATTTCCACTTGGCTACCACCGGTAAAATCGATGCCATAATTAAGACCCGGTTTGTAAAATAGGAAAATGGAGGCGATTGATAGTACAATAGAAATACCGATGCCCCAAAACCGAGCATTCATGAAGTGAAAATTGGTATGCTGCGGAATAAAGCTCAAGAAAGGGGTAATCCGTAAATTCTTGATTTTGAAGCGGCGAACAACAGCACTCATCATGATGCGCACAATGGTGACATCGGTAAACATAGAAATAACGATACCTAAAATCATGGTAATTGCAAAACCGCGAACCGGTCCTGAACCCTGCCACGCTAAAAGTACCATTGCGAAAATTGAGGTGATATTGGCATCAACAATGGTATGGAAAGCATGTTTGAAGCCGCGATCAAGGGCTGCTAACGCGCCAACACCTTTTCGGCTTTCTTCTCTAATACGTTCATTGATCAAAATATTAGCGTCAACCGCGATACCGATACCAAGAATGATACCAGCGATACCGGGAAGTGTCAGCGTCGCGCCAAGCAGACTCAAAGCAGAGAAGGTCAATACCGTGTGAAGCGCAAGGGCAATATTGGCGATAAGACCCCAATAGCCATAAAGTAAAATAATAAAGATCGCTACAAGGATAAATCCACCTACACCGGTATAAATACCCATCTTAATTGCATCAGCACCAAGGTCTGGCCCGACAGTACGTTCTTCTTCAACCGTAAGTGGGGCTGGTAGTGCACCTGCACGCAGTAACGCTGACGTTGTTGAGGTTTCAGCACTGGTAAATCTACCTGTGATAACGCCGCTACCGCCAAGAATAGCTGATTGGATGGTTGGTGCGGTCAATACCTTGCCGTCAAGGACAATAGCAAAAGGGCGGCCAATATTATTTTTTGTGATATCGCCAAATTTACTCGCACCTTCAGAATTCAATTTAAATGAAATCATTGGTTTGCCAGTTTGGGGATCAAACGCGGCACGGGCATCAGTTAATACGGCGCCATCAAGTGCAACCTTGTCTTCAACAGGATAAAGAGTATTGGGATCGTCTTTATCAGGTAACATGCTGACACCAGCTGGTAAATTGCTTCGATCAACGTCAGTTCGAACAAGGTGAAAGGTCATCTTAGCTGTTGAACCAAGCAAATTACGCAAATGGCTTGGATCTTGCAAGCCGGGTAATTGCACCATAATGCGGTTTGGCCCAACCCGTTGAATGGAAGGTTCTGCAACACCAACCTCATCAACACGTTTGCGTACAATTTCAAGGCTTTGTTCAACTGCATTAGAGATATGATAGGTCATTGCCTCATCAGTAATCGCAACGCGAACTTGATTGCCATTTTCAGTAATGTCAAGATCATTCACCGGAACGCCGAAAGCACCTGTAGAAATAGGATTAATAAGTTCTGTTAATGCCGTAACAGCACGCTGCCTTTGGGTTGCATCATCAACAATTGCAATAATGCCACCGTTTTGCATACGTGTTGATTGAACTGGGATTTTTTCGGCACGAAGTTTTTCACGAGCACTATCAAGCAGATTTCGAAGCCGCTCGCGTTTCATTGCTGCTTCATCAACTTGTAGAACTAAGTAGGAACCACCCTTAAGGTCCAGACCGAGTGTTACGCGGGTATCAGGAAGCCACGGGAATTTTTCTTCCCATGTTTTTTCAGAAAACATGTTGGGGAGCGCAATGACAACGCCTACCAGCAAAATAAAGCTGTAGAGATAAACAAGCCAAGGAGGTGTACGCATTAATTTTATCCAGAATGTAAAAGGAAAAGATTAGCTAAAAAATAATTTGTGCCACAACTAACGTAAAAAGCTATAAAATGCAATTTTCAAGGTTGCATTCTTCGCATAATTACCAAAATATCGACAATCATTATTTAACTAAGATCGCAATTGGGTTATTAAAAACCATTTGCAGCTTTTCGTTTGTTAAATGATAATTAGGTTCGATAAATATGTAAAAGTTTATAGCTGTCGATGTATTATTTAAAAGCACAAAGATAGCTGGTTAATGGCCATCGAAGGAAATTACTTTATCATTAGGCTCAGATAACCAAATCATATGGGTCTATAAAAGATGGAGGTGCGCGTTGTGTGGCGGTAAAGATATGTTGAATAAAGCCATTTTTATTGTTTTTTTCTGCCGACCTTTGGACGTTAAACGTCAATAACAAACTGCTAACACGCACTAAGTTAATATTTTTTCCATTATCTAAATTATCGAATTTAAATGATACGCTATAAGTTTTTGCTGTAAATAAAGGCTGCTTTAAAAAACTTAATGCATTATGGCGGGGTAATCTCTTTTCAATATTGGAAATGTCTGCTGCGGATTTGATTGCTATGCTAGGCAGAATAGCCTCATCGTGTAAATTAATAAAAGTAAAAATATAAAGAAAAAGACCACCAATAATCCACAGAGGAATTGTTGTTATTCCATATCGTATATTGTGGAATTTCGGCAAGGTTAAAAGCATCGGCGATTAAAGGTTCTCTTTATTTTTTGTAATCTTAATAATTTGTAAGAGCTTTCAATATTCTTTTAAGTTTGTTCAATATAGCACTTTTGTGGCAGTTTAAACCGCAACTGTAAAGCTATAATATCAACAAATGTGATAAAACTGTCTTATTTTGGTATTGAAAAAGATACCTAACAATCATTTCAAATCTCAGCTGATAATTTATTGCTGGGCTTGATCTTCAATGGTTATTATGTGCGACCAAAATTTGATTTTAAAAATGGCATTCTTAAATATTGGTAGGTTGGCTTTTAAGGCCCATTAATTGATATTAAGTCTTTACTCTTTTTGCTAAATATTGAGATCGTTTGAACTAATAACAAATTGTTCATGATATATATTCAATTTTCAGCTTTTAAAAATTTTGCGCTCCTTTATATTGAAGGGCTTACAATCCGATAGATTTAATCTATTTAAAATCTTAGTTCTTAATCCTAGTAATTCTAACCTGATTTTGCGGTTTAAACGTGTTGATTTATCTTAAAAGACTATTGCAATGTGCCTTCAAAATTTTTTGCGGTTTGATTGCCTGTATCTCGCTTATTGGTGCTTTAGGTGCTTTTGCGGCTTATGCTCAAACTAGCAATATATCTGGCTCTGGGGTACAAAACGCGGATGCCTCGACTGTCGTACCTGTTACTGATATTATCAATGTTGATGATCTCTTGAAAAACCAACAGGTAACACTACAAGGATTGCAAGATAATTTAACCCAGTTGAAAAACAATTTTCAAGATAAGCAAAATGACGATGCTGCCTTGATTGATATAAGGGCTAAATTACAAAGTCTGGCTACTGATACAGTGCAACAAGCTTTACTTTTGCGCCAACCCTTAATTGATGTTAATTTGAAGTTGGATCAGCTTGGGGCGGCACCAGCTAGCGGTGAAGAGCCAAAAGAAAAAGTTGATGATCGCAAGCGAATGCTGGATCAAAAATCGCAAATTAATAAGCAGGTAACTGATCTTGAGGCAACCTATATATCGGCAAATCAGCTGACAATTAGTATAGTTGAAAAACGGCGTGAGCTTTTTAGCAGCTCGTTAACGCGGCGGGTTGTTTTTAATGAAGCTTTTTTTACGCAAGTGAATACTGCGCGCAAAGACAGTGGATATGCCGTTTCCCAAATTCTATCGAATTATGCTCATTGGGTCGTAAATAATAGATTATTATATTTGGGACTTGCTTTACTTGGCGCATGTTTTGTAGGCGCTTCGATTGTATTTATTGGTCGTCATTTGTCGCATAGGGTGAAGAAAACGGTTTATGATGATGAAAGTGGTATTAGTTATTTAAGGCTTGTTTTAATTGCACTTTTAACCTGTTTAACAGCTACCATTGCAGAAATATTTTTCTTTGAAACTTTTGCCTATATTTTTACTTATAACTACAAGTTTCCAACTGATATTGAGGTGATGTTCGATGCTTTTGACCGCCTTTGCTTCCTCGTTGTTTTGATAGCTTCAATCGCACGCGCATTGTTTCGTCCAAGTGCTAAAGATTTAGCTTTGGTGGATATTACACCAATAGCTGCGCGTAAGTTAAATATTATTCTTTGTACGATTGCATTAGTGTTTGGCATTAATTGGTTTTTTGATGATGCTTATCAAGTTGTTTCGGCTGCTTTGTCTTTGTCAATCGCCAAGGACTTTTTTGGTATTGTTGTTATTGGTATCTTAATCGTTTTGATTGCCTTTGTTAAGCCTGGAAAAAAAGAGCCAGCATGCAGTTTTGTTCCATTCCCACGTTTCATACGTTATCTTATAATTATTGGTGGTGTGACTCCCATTTTATGTGCAATCTTTGGATATGTAGGGATGGGGCGTTTTATTATCCAACAAATTGTTGTTGGTTTTGCCTTTTTAATTTTGATATATTTGGGTTTAAGTGTTAGTCGCACACTAACTGGCGAAGGGGCATTCGCACAAACGCGAGTAGGCCAAACCATAGGCAAGTATTTTAAGGCTGGCCCAGCTACTCTCGATCAGCTTGGTTTGTTGGCCGGTGTGTTAACGGCTGTTTTGGTCTTAATTTTGTGTTTGCCGCCTATTTTGATGCAATTTGGGTTGTCCGGTGATGAAATTTTTGGCACCCTAAACCAAATATTGACCGGTTTCCAAATTGGAAATGTTTATGTTTCTATAACTGGTATTGCCATTGGGATCGGCTTTTTTGTCGGTTTTTACGCTCTTTTCCGTTGGTTTATTCGTTGCTTTGATAATGTAATTTTGGCTCGTGGCCATGTTGATGCAGGTATTCGAAATTCAGTTAAAACGATTGCTGGTTATGGGGCTGTTGCGCTTGCGGGTATGATAGGTATGTCCGCCGCAGGGCTTAATCTTTCCAGCCTTGCACTGATTGCGGGCGGTCTATCACTTGGTATTGGCTTTGGCTTGCAAAATATTGTCCAAAACTTTGTATCTGGTTTGATTCTGCTTGCCGAGCGACCATTTAAGGTGGGGGATTATGTAGAGGCAGGAACTGTGCAGGGTACTGTGCGCCGCATTAATGTTCGTGCGACTGAAATTGAAACTGGACAGCGAAACACCATTATTGTTCCAAATTCCACTCTTATTAATGGCAATGTCGGTAATTGGACTTTGCGAAATAAAATTGGCCGTATTGATTTAACCTTTACGATTCCGCTCGCTTTTAAGCCAGAAGAAGTGCCTGAAAAACTATTAGCTATTGCCAATTCTGTTGAAGCAATCATGCGAAAGCCTGAGCCATCAGTGGAATTTGTGTCTTTTGATGATTTAGGGCTTGTTTTTACCCTTTATGTTTACGTGCCTGATATTACGTCAACCACTGCAATTAAAAATACTATTCGTATGGGGGTGTTTAATGCATTTTATGCGGATTGGTCGAAAGCGGTTCAGGCTTGGGAGCAACGTAATTTCCCGCAATATAACGATGTTGCTGTATCTGAGGCGGATGAAGGTGAACATAAAGATAATCATGAGCTTCTAAAAGACAATTCCACACCCGAAAACTCTAAGCTGCCAAAGCAGAAAGTTGAAAAATGACACATAAATTAGAAGTTAAAAACAATAAAGTGCTCAAATCATTTTCCTTTGCGCTTGCTATAAATTTTATTGTTGTGTCCATTTTTTCTTTCGGTGCGGCAGCAGCAACAATTCAAAATAGCGGTGATAAAGCCGCAATTATTATTGTTGCGGAAGGTGCAACCCGCCGTGATTATTCGGTTGATCCACAAAAGCAAATTTCTTTTTGCTTAAAGGGGTGCTTTATTACCCTTGCTAATGGTGATCGATATGCACTTAATGGTAGTGAAGTCATCGAAATATCGGGAAATCGTATTAGCTTCCATTAAGTTAAGCAACAAAATTTTTTTACGCTGAATGATAATGCTGGGTGAGGCGCGAAATGGCCAATTCAAACTATTAGAGTTGGTAGATGTATTGTTGACGCGATGATCCGCTTAGTCTTTTTTTTTTATGTTAGTATTAAACAGGAAAGATTTCAAAAGTAGGTGGGAATGAGGATAGGATAGTGGGATGCAAAGTAAATTTATTAAATTTTGCATTTAAAGCCTAGCAGTTAAGCTATTTCGATATTTTCCTTTTAATAATATAAGCTATTATATCACCCTTTAATCTTGCTTATAGTGCCGATCATTCGAGTATTATTGGTTTAATGATTGATATGACAATAGGAGAGCTTGAGCGAGGAACGAAAATTTTGCGCTTATATGAAGATGCTGCAAAAATCAAAACAGATTGAGGTGCATATGTAACTTTTTTACCATAGTGCATGATAGAAAGCACGATATTTCCGCATATTTCATTTCAACTAGTTGGGATGAGAAGCCGCTGATAATTATATGTTGGAAAAATATTCATGGTTGGAAAAAAGGGTGAGTTTTTCCAATTACATTCGATATGATTTTGTATGACAATAAAATAAAAGGCCAGAACAATGTGACTGGTACGGTTCCATATCCATAGATAGCATACCTCCCGATTTTTAATGCTCTATCAATCGATCTTGCTTAATTTTCGATAATCGGTTCTTTCTCATTCCTATACTGCTAAATTTTCTCAATTCTCTAATAAAACTCCATTGATAAATATTTATTTTTAAACGTTGAAATTCATATTAATGTTGAAAGGGTGTTGAACGAGCGAACTTATTTCATTCGATTTTTTATAAGCAATAATAAAATTAGTATTAAGCCTTTCTTATTTTCAACATCGCCTTACTTAATTCAATACGGCTAAATTTTGGCGACAAATTTAAAATTTGTGAAAAATTTGCCTGAGATTTGTTTTGTAGCAAAACTCCTATCTCCAATATTGCTTTTAGAAAGCCAGATATTTGATGCACAAGCTTTTGACCACTTGGCAGTTGCAACAAGTATAAGGTTTTACCTATTTGCATATTTTTTTGCACATCAATGCCATTTGAAAGGCTTGACAATGAGTAGCTCCCCTTATTTAGAACATAAAAAGACAACATCTTGGTCTGCTATTTTTGCAGGTGTCGTTTCGACATTAGCAATATTAATCCTATTTTCGTTTTTAAGCACTGCTTTAGGATTTCAAACATTAAATCCTTATGGTAACAATCCATTTGCTGGTATCGGCATGGCGGTTGGAATATCTTCAGTTATAGGGCTTATTATCGCCCTTATTATTGGTGGTTTTATTGCCGGTCGTCTTGCTGGTGCAAACGGTGCAATCCATGGATTTTTAACCTGGTGTGCAGTTTTATTAGTTGGTGCAATTATTACCACTATGAGTCTTGCAGGAGCCGCACGGATAGGGGCATCTGCGGTTTCAAATACGTCTTCGGCGATCGGCAGTGTTGCTGGTAATACTGTATCTCTTTCGGATAATATTGCTCAGTCGTTTGGCTCATCATTACATGATTTAGTTGGGGATCAAAATAGTGATGTTAATAGCGACGATATCCGTCAGAAACTTGACCAGATTTTAAAAAATACAAATATACCACAACTGCAACCTGAAAATCTTCGTTCTGCTTTAGATGCTACGCGTCAAGATGTAAGAAACGCCGTTAATGCTATTCGATATAATCCTTCAAATTACCAAAATATCATTGATAATTTGATGAGTAGCATTGAGGAACGTGCAAAGGGATTAACTGCCAATATTAATAAGCAAGATGTTATTACAGCATTAGAAAATAATGGCATGACGCCAGCTGAGGCGCAAACTGCGGCTAATAATGCTATTAACCTTTATAATAACCGCAGTGAAATTATTCAAAATCAAATCAACACTATGCGTCAAACAATTGCCGAAACGCAAACTTATATGAAACAGCTTGCTGACGAGGCTCAGGCCAAGGCTGATACAGCTAGTGATGCAATTGCTCGTGGAAGTTGGATGGCGTTTATTGGAAGTATATTGGGTGCAATAATTGCGGCCTTTGCTGGGATGATTGGTTTGCGAAGCAGAAAAGATATGGCAGTTTAATCTTTTTTTTGTCAAAGCGCTTCAAAAAATGCGGCGCTTTGATAATTCTTAATAATAAAGATTTATTTCTTCTTTTGATAGCTATCAAATATATGTTTTCCGATAATGGCTATACTAGAATTTCTTTCTTCCATATTTGCTTTAGTATTTTTTATGTATATTGCTATTATTATTGGTTTATCTGTCTTTGGCCAAACCGCTGCTATAATGCCGCGCGAGCCGAAACCGCCGGCTCCAGTTTTGTCGGCAATCTTCCAGCCATTTGGAAGTTTAGAGCGCAATAATGCGTCGGCCACTTTGTCGTCTATCATCCATTGTATCAGTTGCTTGCGTGATGAAGGGCTTAAAAAATTTGAAAACAAAAGCTCTTTAAGAGTGTAAGCAATTGCATTTGGGCTGGTTGTATCTCTTAAATCGCCATTAATTGCACTGTTTAATTCTGGCTCAAAGCGATCAAGGCGCGTGGTGTGATCTTTTAATTGCTTAAAAAAGTGATTCATGGCTTGGGGGCCACCAACCTTTTTATGTATTAAATTGGCAGCCGTATTATCACTATAGCTTACGGCTGCACTACATAAGTCTAGCCAATTCATTGATTTGGACTTGGTTTGGTTTTTAGTGATCGGCGAATATTCGATTATGTCTGTTTTACTAAATTGTACTTTTTCCGTAATATCTATTTGTTTATTATCAAAACTCTTAAGCAATGCGGCGCATATAAGTGTCTTGTGTGTGCTATTGAGAGGAAAAAGTTCATTTCCTTTATAGCTCACTGTTTGGTTTGTTTGAGTGTCGAAAATGGCAACGCCTATTTGCGCATTTAATCTATGCTCTTCATCTTGAACAATCTTTATTAATGCCTTGTTATCAATAGCATGGGCAGGGGAGTTCAAAATAAAGATGAACAATAAACATAATGATAAGCGATGCCACAGATTCATGGTGATCTTTCAAATTGTTCCTAAATTGAAATTAGCTTAAATTGCAATGCCTATGATCTTTAATACAAACTATAATTAAACAATTAAAGACAAACGCAAATCAACGAAAATAAGGGTGAACTTGGTAATCTAGTAAATCTAAAAAGGCCAGTTTATGTGTTGGACCTCTAGGCGAAATCCAAAAAAATCAAATTATAATAGCATATTAAGGCTAAGGATAATTCTAATCGGCGCCATCAATTTTTTATTTCAATGCTAAAAATTGTGGTGCGGACGGCGGGAGCCAATTATCAATTTTAATTATTGTTTTTATTCTGTTTTTTTGTGATTTTTAGTCGAAATGTTGTATTTTTAGTGTTTCGTTTTGTGTGACGTTACGCACCATATATTTAAACGGTGTGAACGAATCAATACGATTTATAAAACCCTAAATAAGGATTGACTCCTGTAAATAAAAATAGAACAATAGGTGAACAAAATAAAAGGATTCGGTTATGAATACAGCACAGCAAAAGGATGAACTTGACCTGCTTATTGAAGCATGGGGTGGGGACGTAAAAGCCTTGCTTAACCAATTATTGCTAGAGCGCGAGCAGCTTATTTATCAAGTGCAGATGTCGGCCAATGCCATGTCGTCTGGTTTTGTTCGCGGTTGGAAGCCAGAAGTTCCTGTTGAATAAATTTAATATAGATTATCTGTAAATTGCATGGGCCTTAATCACCCATGCAAAGTGTGTTCCTAATACTTATTTTAAATGCATATTATTAAGCTAAACCACCTTGAAATGGACTTGCTTTCCTTGTTCCAACAAGCATCATTCTGATTTCACCTGTGCAACCCCGTGATTTGCATTTTGCTTTGTTTTCCACTTCATCAAGATATAAAAAACGATTATCAGCATTAGCCATGATGTCACTTGGCTTTAAAAAATAGATATGCCCGCATTTTTTACATGACATTTCCAATTTTGTATCAGGCTCTAGGTCTTGTATTTGTAATTCTGTTTTCCAACTCATTTAATTCACCAAAAATCTTCTGCTGTGGGTATTCGTGTATAAGATATTTTTCCTCCAGTATGTCCGCCTTTGGGGGGCTTCCAATCGCCCAAGCTAATGATCGTTCCTGAATATTTACTATTTAAACTATCCACCGCTTCATTCACTGCTTCCCACTTTTTGCGTTTTGAATCGTCATCCAACAACATATCTAGCTGGCGTTGGTCCGCTTTTGATAGATTGCACAAACTAACTGAGACTTTGAATATCTTTTCATTTTTTGATAATTGGTTTTCGGCAATCCGCCACAAATCGCCAAGCCCAGATAAGATAGCTTGATCGTCATTGACAACTGGCAGTCTAGAATAATGTGACCAATAATCATTTTGGATTGAAAGCGATAAATATATGCCCGCACAATAAAAATTTTCACGCCGCAATCGCCTTGCAGCTTTTGTAATTAGCAATCGTGCAATTGCATGTGCTTTTGGTAGCGATCGGCTATCGGGTGGCAAAACACGGCCATGACCAAACATACCGCGCTCAGATTCACCGGCTTCTATCTCATAGCCATGAAGGGCATACCATAGGCGCTCGCCAGTGACTGAACGCCACAATTTCCGCATGTGTTTTGGTTGTAAATTAAGCAGGATTTCAGTGTTGAATATATTGGCTTTAAGCAACCGAAATTTCATACGATTACCAATCCCCGGAATATCTTCCATCGGAATTTTTAGTAAAGGTTCTGGCATAATTTGCGGGTGCCAAACTGCTAGTCCATCACCATATTGCTGACCATCATTTTTCTTGCCTGCCTTACACGCAATTTTTGCAAGCTGTCGATTAGCAGCCATACCGATAGAGCAGGTAATAAACTGCCCAATATCATTGTATAATTTTGATTTTATATTATGAGCTAGCGCCTCTGGTGTAGAACGATATTTAGGCTCAATTTTACATGTCAACTCATCAATGCTTTTTACCGCATCAATGGGAATTATGGTTTCAATTGTATTGATAATTGCGTTATGTGCCCGACGATACAAATCAGGCTTTTGAGGGACTATAACTAAATCGGGACAAATTGCTCGTGCTTCCTTAATGCCCATCACATTCTTTACGCCAGACAACTTTGCCTCGCGTGAACACGCAATTATACTCGTTCTATCCGTTCCCTCAAAAGGAACAATGCCAACTGGTTTGCCACGCAAGTTTTTATCCGCTTGTTGCTCAACAGAAGCAAAAAAGCCATCAAAATCCAGATATAGACGTTCAATTTCAGTTGGTTTGCGCATCAAAATAAGACTCACTAAATTAGAATGTTCTTATTTTGTTCTCATTCTCACCGGTTGTCAATCTTCAAATAATTTTGAATTTTGATCACTTAGAGTAAACCAAGCCCTTTCTGCAGCAGCAATTGCATCAACTTGATGCTTTGTGCTTCCACTTTCACGGTCTAATAAATCGCGTGGAGTTATTGTTGGATCAACAACTAGCCACTCCCAAGGTTCTTCATTTGATTGCTCCTCATTGTAGCTAATCTTAACGACTGGAAAATCTTCTTTTGGATGAAGGGCGACGAAATCACGAGGGGCTTTATCCCACGCTCTTTCCCATTTTAGAAGTGGTTTATATGTCATTCATCTATAAGTAGAATGCGATATAAAATAACAAGGGCAAATATTACAAATATCTGGTTTTAAAATGCTAATAATTGTTAATGTGAAATTGTTTTGTGGTCATTAAGCAAGATTTCCTCGTTAATCCTATATCCGCAATAGTAGCTTGTGCCAGATTTGACGCGGCGGATATAAATGCCTTTGACCATAAGTCGCGAAAAGTGCATTTTAGTAAAATAAGGGGCGTGGGCTTTGGCAGCCCATGCACAATAGGTTTTATAAGCTTCATCGGCACTGATGCGGCCTGTTGGGTCTTCAATCAAGCATTGGTCGATAAATTCGCGTAAATAATCTAATAGTTGGTTATTGTGGTTGATTACTGGTTTATCGTCTTCTTGCGCGACAGGTGGTAGGCCAATATCATCCCATAATATTTGTGCGGCCTTACGTCCAAAGATGCGGCGAGACTCTGCCACCAGTCGCAATTTTTCGTCAATATTATCAAGGTCAATTGACGCAGTGCGATATTGCCCCGTTTTGCGGATAGAGGGCAAAACCTCATGGGCAAGCCACCGCTTGAAGCGCTCTGCCTCTGCTTTGCGTGAGCGAAAGACAAGGCGGTATAAACCCGCTTCATTTATAATCGTCATTTGTTGGTTGCCACCAAGGGTGTCGGTATTACCGACACCCTTTTCGTCATCGCACAGAGTAGCTAAGGCATCCCGATTATTTTCAATGCTTAGGCATAGACAAATATCTTTGCCAACAAACCAAGGCTCGCCGTCAATTAGCATTGAGCGCACAACATGGTCTTCAAAATCAAAGGTGGTTAAGGGATTCATATATAAATCCCCTTATATCTATCCATCGCGGGTATCTCGAAAAGACTGCGCATAGCAGTTGCTGGATGCTTATCATTGACCAGCCGATAAGGTTCGCCCTTGTGAAAGCTTTTGCAATCTTGATTAAAATAGGAAGACCAACCATATTTGGGTTCAAAATCGCCGTCTTCTTCAAAATCACTTTCATCAGGTTCAAAATCAGCATCGCCGTCGATTTGATCTAAAAGATTAATTAGGTTTTCAATAATAGCTTCGACTAAAAGCCGCTTTTTATGATAAATTTCATAGGCTAGTTTTTGGGCTAAGACGGATTCATCCGTTAGTTGGGGAATGGAAGTAACAGCCATAACGGCCTCCTGTTGGTATCGGTTCAAAGTACTCCTGTTCAAGGGAGCAAAATAAAGTCGGGTGGTTGAACACGGCCAACAGTCCGCCCATAGCCTTCCCATTACTGGTTTTGTATAACTATGGACACCCGACCATAGCAAGCAAAGCGCTGAAAAGCGTTGCCATTGCGATAATCGTATAAGGAAATTGCAATATCGGTTGCACTTCCGCTGTTGGTGGTGTGTTCAGCACCATGGAAAAATCTGCCGCATAAGCGAATAAATGTCAAGCTGTATTTGATAAACAGAAAATCTGTGCTAATTTTAAAATTCTTTAAAGGGTGGGATGCGTTATGGGGTTCTTACTTGCATTTATATTTTTAATTGGTTGGATTTATCATTGGCGCAAGGCAAAAAAATTGCGTGGCCAGTTGGATATAAAAGATAAGCAAATTGCCCATTTGTTCCGTAGCTCTGTTATTCCCCCACTTGAAGAAGATATTGCAGTTTTACCACAGACTGCAATAGCTGCGATTGAAGCAAAGCCAGTTGAAGCTAAAATTGAGGTGGTTGAACAGCTGAACCAAGACCGTATTGCTGAAATGGAACGCACAATAAGGCGGCTTGAAGGCAAAACAAATAGCAAGTTTCAAAATTGGTTTAATGAAAACTGTCGCCCTGTCCTTGTTGATGCAAATTTTCAAATTGAATATACCGATTTTGAAGGTGTTGTAAGTGAGCGCATCATTACCCCAAAAGAAATATGCTATCAGCCACAACAGAAGGTCTATTATATTTCAGCCTTTTGTCATTCACGCAAAGAAGATCGAACATTTAGAAGTGATAATATCATATCTGCACGCAATCTGGACACTAATCGTGAAATCAAAGAACTTGGCAAATACTTATTAAAAGCACAATATTATTGAGCTTTTTTTACCCTAAACACGTCGCAGAAGGGGCCGAAGGTGCGGGTGTTGTCGTTTTCGTCCTCTAGGTCGTAATTGGTGCAAATGCGGTAGCTTCCGGCACGTAAATTGCAGTGGCTGCCGATAAAGCGGCTTAATGGCATTAAGGTGGTGCCATTGGTATCAAGCTGATAATAGGCATAACCACCACCAGAACAGCTTAAGCTAAGTTGGCCTTGATCTTCTTGGGCATAAATACTGGTAAACCATTGCCCACGCACTGGGCGGTTTACCCTTAAATGATAGGCGATTTCAGGATCTTGTCCTTTTTCAAAATTTGGCACATCAAAGCCTGCGGTAAACCAAGGTTGCGGCGAGGTAGCATCATCAATAAAGCGGGTGATTGGTTTTATAAAAAGTAAGGCGATGAAAGCTAGCACAATAATAGCGCCATACCAATTTTTGCTTAACTCAATATGGGGAAGTTTCATTTTCCACCTCGTAAAATTTGTAATATGCGAAAAAGGTCTTCTTTATTAAGGTCGCTGATAAAGCGCACTGCCGCGTAGCCCGCCATAGCTAAAAGCCCTGCAACACTATTGCGATAGGTGGCGGGATTTAATTCCATCCAATGCATCATCGGCTCAGTAAAGAAAAAGGCGCAAAACAAGCCGGCAGAAATACGGGTGAGGGCAAGCCAAAAAGAATGGCGTGTTGATGTAAGCATGGACACCAAAAGCCCGCCAAGAATTGCGAATATAAAGCCAAGTTGATCCTTAAAATCATTCATTATTGTTGTCCTTGGCGTTATTTTTAGTGGTGGGTTGAAGTGGTGTATTATTTCCAGCACTTTTGTTTTGTTCCAAAGCGGTTGGTTGCAATGAGCCATTTGGTGAGTTGCGGCTCGGTTTTGACCAATTGCGCAGGCTCATTGATTAAGGGTGGCTTGGTCCAACCCGCGCAGGAAAACTTGGCATTCGTCTGACACCCCACCAAGAGCAATGCAAAGGGCATAATCAGAAAGGTGATTAACTTCATTTTGGATCTCGCTAGCGGATTGATAGGCATTAGCGGCGTTTTTCAAGGTGGTTGCCCGCTCAAACTCGCGGCCATAAAAAAGCCGCTTGAAAAAGCGGCTATGACGATTAGGGCAATAATGCCAATTTTATAAAAAGGGGGCATGTGATTCGTATTTCAATTGCGATTTAACTAGATGTATGGTGTAATTGGTCGCTTGACGTACCAAATATAGATTTTTGTTTTTTATTGAATTTTTCAACAATAGAAAATAGCCAACAAAAACAATTTGTTGGTTAGAATTTAGCAAAATTATCAAATAATAGGAAAACAATAATTACCTAACTACTCAACCACATATATTGACAGAAAATTTTTTGTAGTAGATATAGATAAATGCTTGAAAAAGCAAATAATGAACAGAGCAAAAGTTGCAGCTAATGCTCTGTTAAATGTTAACCCAATGAGCTAGCATAGGTATTACAACAACCTGTTCGTACCACGCAAATGCGTGCTGGTCAACAAAAAATCCTAAGCTAGCCTTTTAGGGATTGCTGAAAGCTTAGAGTTATAAGTTGTACTAAACAGCTTTAATTCTACTTTCAATAATCCTTCGAAAGGAAGTGTATATGAATTTGGAATTTTCGTTTGAAATTTCAATCAAAAAAAATAGTAAAACTTTGAAATCCCATTTGTCTGCGACAAACATGCCCGTGGCGTTATTAATACAGTTAGCCATACATAGTGTTTGGCTGCTGATTAAATGTGTTGATCTATGCCATATGATTTTTGGTTAAACGTTTGGAAAGCGCCCTTTTGGGGCGCTTTTTACATTTGTGCTTTCATCGAGCGAATTGCTTTAGTAATGCGGTCTTGGAAAATAAGCCCAAAGATTGAAACAAAAATCAGCGCCGCCGCAAGCGCGGTGATAACACGCCAATCGCCAAGCCAACTGGCGCCACTAATCCCTGCAAGACCAGCAATAGAGGTGATACGCTCCCAAAATGGTGCGGTTTTGTGCAATGGCTTATCCAATTGCTTTGGAATTTTTACCTCCACTACTGGGGCATCAGTGATGATTTTTGGCAAAGCTGCTTTATCTGATAGTTTTACTAAGGCCTTATGCATTTCTGCTCTCGTGCGTGGGCCTGAAATGCCGTCCACCATGATATTGGCAGTTTTTTGAAAGTCTTTAATTGTATCAAAACCAAGTAAGACAAGGCTTGCCTTATCATACCATTGCAAGCGGTCGGCATAGCCATTAAGCCCGCCATTAATGCATTTGGTTACCATTTCAATATCGCCGCGATCAGCATAGCGGTTAATGCGGTTGGTATTCCAATACCAAAAGGCGCAAAGGGCAGACCAAGGGGCTTTGGCGATTTGTTCTGGCTGCTCAATAAAATTAGGCGGCGACATTTTTTCATTAAGGCACCAATTATAAAAGGCAGTGATGTTGGCCTTGCCGGTAATTTGGATTAATCCCCAGCCTTTATATTTTTTGCCATCGCCATCACGTGTCGGGGTATTGCCAAGGTCGGTGCGGATATCATAGCGGTGTTGCGCCTTGGTTGGGCCCCATATTTCTTGGTTGTAAAATAGCCCATCCGATTCATGCAGGATTTGGGCAAGAAATTGTGCCAAGCGATGCGGTAAATCAAGGCCATAGCGCGTGCCATAGCGATTATAAGCATCAATTACGGATTGGATATTATGTTCTTTTGCGCGTGCGCCAGCAATCTGACGCAGCATTTTTGCTGTCAGCTTCATGAGATATCCTTTTTTAAATGGGCAATAAAAAAGGCAGCTAAAAGCTGCCCTTTGAATAATTTAGACTGGCTATGACAAGTTAATCAGAGAGGCGTCCTGTCGTTGCCTTAACATCAATGACATGATCAACTAAAAAATCATAATCGCATTGATAAGTCTGATATTGCCATGATCCAGCGAAAGTTTGAAATTTCACAGAGTCACCTATATACGAAATTATGTGCAGGCGACTATTCTTCCAATTAAAACGCGTAAATTTGGGGGTAGTAGTATCGCTCGTCCATTCAACTCCGTAAGTGGCTAACTGTTCTATAGATTTGCTACAAGCGATTTCAGCATTTTGTAAGAACTTATGGCCCACACACTGTGCACTGTCTAAACATGCTTTTCCCTGCTCAGTTTTGGTTAATGCTTCAAGATAATCTAATTTTTCTTGCAATTCTTGATTTCTAAACTTTTTGTCCGTCAGCATTTCCAAACTACGAGGGTCAATATATAGAGTAGTTTTAAACTCTTGGAGTTTTTTAAATTCTTTCCACTTCTCAGGGTCCGTTATATTTTCTTTCCTAGCGGCAAGGTAATCGTCATAACTTACAAAACCGGTTGGGAAGACTATCCCACGACTGCTATCCTTTAGATAAAAGGCACTGGCAGCCCAGATAATACAACTACTTACCACTATTATAATGCCGACTTTGCGTTTGTTCTTAAAAATTAGCATAATAATCCCAGCAACAAGCGTTACAGGACAGGCAATATATAAAAGTAAGGCGATGAAGTACATTTTTTATCTTTCTAATAACCTAAACGCTCATTACAATTATTACACCTTATTATCAAGGTCACTCCAATCAAGGTCGCGCATTGGTGTTTCGCCTTTGCCTTTTTTAGCCTTTCTTGCTTTTTTCTTTTTTTGCTTTTTGGCTTCATTATCTTTTTGCGGGTTTAAATCGGCATCAATGCTTGTTGTATAGCCAGATTTTGAGATGGCGTGCGTTGCAATTTCAATATTAAAGGCAATGCCGTCAATTTGTGGGCGCATATCTTGGTAGGTGAAAGGCGAGCCTGCCCGTATACGCGGGTCACCGACAATTTGGCAAGATGTGGTTATGGTTTTTGACTTTAACTCCTCACCTTTAGCTTTTGCGGCAATTTTTGCTTCTTCCTCATCGCCAAAAGGTTCGGCTATTTCAAAATCTGCGGTGCCGTCCACATCGCTTTCTTCGCTAAATAAATCGCGCTCTGCCGTCTCGCGGTTTTGCTTATGGGCTTTAACCGATTTGAATTTGGAGCGATGGGAAAAAACAACGCGGGCACTGCCCTCGATGGTATTTTGCGGTGTGGCCGTAAAAGCCAAGAGTTTTTTGCCACTTGCCGATTTTTCACTGCCTTTTTTGGCAAAGATCATTTTGCCATCTTTTACAGTGAAAATTGCGCCATGGCGTTTCGCAAGCCGCTCAATAAAGTGAATGTCACTTTCATCTTGCTGCCCAACCCATTTATAAACATAGGAGCCAACTTCTGGATCCACCATTGGTGAAAGACCATGCTCGCCGGCAATTTCACTTACAATTTCATGAATGCTTTTATTATCAAAATGGCGGCCTTTTTGCGCTTTTAGCCCATCACGCATATCGGCACCTTTGCCATTAATTGACAAGGTATAGGGCTTCATTTTAATTTCAGGATCATCAATGGTATATTTGCCAAAATAAGCGACCCCTGTTTCAAGATAACCAAGCCAAGCTTCGATAACATCACTTTTTTCTGGTATTGCCAAAAATGGATCACCATCGCGCAATTCAAGCGTGATGGTGTCGGATGTAATGCCGCGTTTGTCTGATATTTGAACGGAGATTAGACGGCCATTAAAGCCATCGGCAATGGTTTTGCCATTCACCTTGATGACGGCATGCGGTGTTTTTGCCTCGCTCATCGTTTAATCCCATAAATAGACAAGGTTAAGCTCGTTATTCTTTTCAACTTCTGGCAACATAATGAGCGTGCCAAAGGGTAGGGGCTCGCCTTTTTTGGCAAGACCCGGATTGGCTTCTAATACGGCTTCAACATAGCCGCTTTCATCGCCATAGATTTTGCGGCAAATGCGGTCAAGCATTTCGCCTTGGATGGTTTTATAATGCGCCATAACTTATCCAAACCTGCTTTATCCAAATAAAGTTTCAACAATTGACACACCTGCCGATGGTGGGCCAATATGAAAAGTTAAGGCGATTGAATATACATTCTTCCGCGCAAGGCCGTAACGGGTGTGATAAGACTGGTCTTCCTCCACTCCTTCAATGCGGTAATTGCCAAAATACTGCCCCGTCATGGCAATAAGTGGAAAGATAAGGCCGCCTTTTGCTGCTATACGCAAAGCTTCCATAACAATAAGACCGCCAAACTCTTCAGGAAAAAGCACACCTTCAAGCCGAACCTTGTCTGTTTGGCCGCCCATCCATTGCGCCACATTAAGTCCGCCAACCACGCTTAACTCTGCCCAAGTTGTACTTAAACTGCGCCCTAAGCGGTTATAGCCAAAGCGGGTGGAGTGGAACATATAGGGGCCCAAGCACATTGGTATCGGCATTTAATATACTCCATCAGAAAAGGCGCTGCGCCCTAAGGCATCAACTTCAGCTGCTAATTTACGCATAATCGTATCGGTGAGAGCATTAACGTCCATATTGGGGCTTGCGTGGACATTAATTGTAACGCCGCCAAGATTGACGCTTGTTTGTTTGTTTGCGCCGCCAGATGCATTACCGCCACTTGGTAGTGCCGTAGTAAGACTGGGACTGCGCATACTGGCGATGCTGCTTAAATGTGCCGCAGTATCGCTTGCAGGGTGGATGAGACCACTGGTACCAGGTGAAAACAGTTCTGGCCCTTGCTCACCGACAAGATAAGTACCGCCGCGCGCCACTGGTCCGCCTAGTGCCCTTGCACCATCGATGGCAGCCGTTGCAGGAGCGCTTGGCGTGCCGCCCATCCATTCAGGCAACATGCCGCGCAGAGAACCTGCCGCATTTGAAGCAGCATTTGATATGCTTGATTGGATATAGCTAACAATTTCACTCATCACTTGCTTGATGCCATCCATCAGCGCGTACATTAAGTGCTGGCCTGCTTCCACAAAGGCCGCAGCGTTTGCCGTAATTGCAGCGGTTAATTGAGTTGGTAGTGTCGCCATTTGCGGAACTAATGCGGTTACGTTGCTCCACATTGCGGCAGCAATGCCTTGCCCCCATTGCATACCAATGGTTGCAAGATCTCCCACGGTTGAAACGATCTTTGATGGCAGACCAGTCAACATTGTGCCAATAGTAGTTATTCCTTGCCAACATGCATTAGCAAAGCTTTGCCCCCAAGCAAGCCCTATTGTTGCTAGATTGCCAATAAGTCCTCTTAGCTGTGATGGAAGGGCCGCAATCATCGGCAAAATAGCCGCGACGCAAGCTTGCAAGCCGCTAAGTAGTTTTGCACCCCAATCCATGCTTAAACGCGCATAGCTACCCGCTAGTGACGACAATCCAGAAGGAATAGACGCGATGAGGCTTAAAATAGTTGATGGTAGGTTTTTAAGGCCGTTTAATATTTTTTGGGCAATATTGCGCCCCATTTCCTCAAAGCCATCAGCTTCACTGTCGCTATATTCATTCATGGTGAAGATATCAGAGAACCAATTGCCAATTGCTTCTGGTAGGCCTTTAAACCAACTAACAATACCAGAGGTAAAATCGGTTATAACATTCCAAACACTAGCAACAGCATTCATAACTTTTTCAGGATCAATACCAAGCCATGCCATAAGGTCAAATATTTTTTGACCCGCAAAACTTGCCGCAGCGCTGATAAAACCAGTAATCGAATTTATTATGCCGCCGAGTGCTTCCCCAATAACGGAGGCAAAACCAACAATAAAGCGCGATATTGGTACCCAATAATTATAGACTGTGAGTGCAAAACCAATAACGAGCGCAATAATTAATGATATTGGCGCAGTAATGCTTGCAAGAGCTGCACCAATGCTTGCCAATACTCCGCCAATGACACCAACTACCGAACCAAGCGCAGAAACGAGGCTTGCAAAAATGCCTCCGCTAAAAATTGTACCAAAAAGCGAGCCAATGGTTGCACCACCGCGTAGCAGGCTAAAGCCTTTTGAAGCACCAAGGGTTGCTTGGCCAAGACCACTCATGCCGCTTATTGCCGCTGAAAGTAATCCACCTTTGGTCCATAAAAGCGCAAAGCGGGCATCCGTTGCCGCAACACGAAATGCAACAAAAGCCGAGGTTGCTAAAATAACATTGCGGGTTAATTCAGGATTAGCTTCAGCAAAATCAGCTATGGAATTGATAATTGGCACTAATTTATCGGCAAGGTCGGCTAAAACGGGCAATAAAATATTGCCGATAGTGATGCTAATACTTTCAAAGGCAAGGCCAAAGCGTTTGGCGGCAGCCGCACCGGTTTTTAGCCGCCTTTGATAATCTTCTTCAACAACGCCTTGCGCTTCCATCGCTTCTTTACGAATTTTGCGATATTCATCAATATTTTGTAAAAGTGGCCGTAAACCTTGCTGCACCTGTGCATCAGAAAAAAGGTAACCTAGCTTTGACATATCGCCCTTTAAAGTGCGATTTGTAATCTCAGCAATGGCTTCAATTGGCGTCATGCCTTTTTTTGCTGCAACCTTTAATTCCTTTTCTAGGTTAACCCCCATTTTTCTGAAGGCTTTAACCGTTTGCGGCGCTTGCATCTTTTGCATGATGTTGGCTAGATTGGTAGCAGCACTCGCACTATCGCCCGTGCCTTTGCGCACAATTTGAAGGGCTGCCGATAGGTCGGCCACAGCTGGTACACCTGTTTGCCCTAAGCCTTGGTATGCTGCGCCAAGGGTTGGGAAATATTGCGCCATGTCCTTCAGTTCAAAGGCGCCGGCTTTACCAGCCTGTGCCATGGCATCCAATGCTTTGGCAAATTGATCGGCTGGCACTTTCAAATTGCTTAACGCCGCATACCCAGCTTGTGCAAGATCTGAAACTTCGGCATTATAGGCGGTGGCCGCTTTACCAATAGGGTTCATCAGCTTCATGGCATCTTCACGGCTAGCGCCCATGCCAGCCAAAACGTCAATACCAGATGCAGCTTCTTGCGCCGATAGGGTTGTGGCGCGTGCCACTGCTCGCACTTCCTTGCCAAGCTCTTGCAATTGCGAAATTGGCACATCAACCTTTTGCGCAATATCTTCCAATGCACCCTCAAAAGCAATGGCAGCTTGAGTGGGTTTGGATAGAGCTTGGTAAAGCCCAAAGCCTGCCGCCGCCGCGCCTAGCATTGCACCTTGCGAGGCGGTAAGGGCCGCGCTTGTTCTTTGCTGCGACGCTTGTAGCCGACCCAATGTGGCACCAATAACGCGAGCAGGAGCTGAGGCTTGATCAATTAATTTAATAATCAAGCTTGATGTATAGCTGCTCATTTTATTTTCCACTTTTAGGGGTAAGTTTTATCGCTGCCTCTGCAAATGCAAAAATGCGGTCTATATCCATGGCTAAAAATTCACTAACAGGTGTGCATAGCTGGTGGGCGCAAAGGGCAATTACGTCAATGAATTTTCCGCTATTTGCGCCATTTTCGCTTCCTGTGCTTGTTGCGCTTTCTCCACCATTTGCTGTGCTCGCTTTCCCATAAAGGGAACTGCAGCCTCCAGCACATTGGTTAAGTCATCAACAGAAAGCCCAGTGATCACTGGTAGTGGCACGCTTGCCATAGAGGCAATGGTGGCAAATTCTTTACGCTGTTTGCCTTGCACGGCATCGCTGGCTAGCATATCTTCACCAATCATTTTACGGCTAAAAGTAATGCTGCCATAATTCTTGTTGTTATAAGTTATGCTGTCCTCAAGTGTGATTGTAACTGGGGCTAATTTTTCAGCCATTATAAACCTCTTATATTTACGTAATATATGTTTTAATCGGGAGGCGATTTAGTTTTACGCTAATAGCGCTTGGCGAATGCTACTGGTCTGCGAAACACCACCAACCGATACATTAAAGGGATCCATTTCGATGATAACGCGGCCAGCAACTTCTAATCGGTAATAGCGAACCGAGATTGTGTAATCATTTTCACTCATTTCACCGGGCGACCAGTCGCCAGCATCATGCTTCATTAACCGACCGCGAATATAGCCAACAGCACTTACCGTATCACCTGTTTCATGGGCCAAAGCACCAGTAATCATAAACTCACGCTCTGCACCGACTTTTAAGCCAAATAGAGAGATAACCTGCGGGTCAAAACTAGTTAGCTTGAATGAGGCTTCAGCCTTTTCATAACCCATGGGCACATCAATCGGCATAACCATGCCTGCATTGCGCAGCTCTTCCATTTTTTCGGTAGGCACGGGTAAATTAACAGATTTTGCTTGACCAATCTGGGAGACCTGATCAACAAAAATAGTGCAATTGCGTAAAATATAACGCGGCAAATCAGACATTGCATTAGACCTTTATACTAACTTATTGATGAATTTACTTAAATCAATTTGCGGCGAGCGAGCCTGAATTGATTTCCTGCGCAACTTTGTTCAGCAACAATGTATAGCTGGCAATATTGCGGTGGGCCGTTATGCGAATATCAACCATTGGGGCAGGTGGCTCAAACTGGACGCCTAGTTTAATGATGCCTTGTGCCATCTCACCATCGGTGTTGCTTTCTAAGAGCCAGACATCCCAACCGGGCAAGATTGCGCCTTCAAGCTCCATCGTTCGGAAAAATGTGCGTGCTCCTTCAACCATGAATTTGAGATTGGCCACAGAAAATGGCTTATCGACAAATTTCAAATAGGCTTTTTCAACACCTTCATTTATGGCATCGGCAGTGCGGCGCACGGGTATAAATTGCCACATTAAATCACTGTCGCACGTCCAAACGCCCCATGCACGAAAGCCTTCATTGTCAATATTGACAATGGTATTAACGCGGTTTTCGTTAAGGTAATTGGATTGGGCACCATATTCAATCGGGCGGTTGATGCCAACAATACCGGCAATCGGCATATTAGAGCCTGCCCACCAGAAGCCTTGTTCAAGATCCATTTTGGCTTGCAATGCAGCAAAGATTGCAGATGAAGGCTCTGGCACATTATACTGCTTATCGGTGTCAAATTTTAGCACTTTTGGATCACATACAATAATGCGTCCTGAATTGATTAGGCCGCGATATTGCACGGCTGCTTGGTCGGTAGTATCTGGGGCATCAACATAGGCAACCGCGCGCATTTTATCGGTAACACCCATGAGTTCTGCAACAACTGGGTTCATGGTTGCGCCAATATTGGCTGTTGCTGTTGCGCCATTACCATCACCGCTAATTGTTACAATAGGTATGCCAGTAAAGCCATAGCCTGGCTTTTTAATAATGATGGCACTAATTGCTCCACCATCATCAATAATTGCTTCAGCTTCAACGCCTTTGCCTGTACCAGTAATGCTAACAAAAGTACTGTCGGCCTTATAGCCAGTTCCTGCAATAGTTACATTGATTGATGCGATGCCGTCACTTGCCGCGCTTTGAGTAAGGCTTGGGGCAATAAGCAATTTGGGTTGATATAATCCAAGGGCGCGGCTGCGACGAAAGGCATGAACGCCGGTAAAAGAAATCTGGTCGCCGATTGCGTTTGCCCATAAGGCTGGCGCTGTTTCCGCGTCTTGGATGCGCACGATGATGACTGGACAAATAACAGTGTCATAAACGGAATCGAGTGCCTTTGCCAATGTGCCAGTTTTGCCAAGCAGAGCCGCATCTTGTGGCTTTAATATCTGCACGGGTTTATTTAATGGAAAGGCTTGCGGGTCAGCATCGGGCGCAGTGCCAATAATGCCAATGACAGCCGTTTGTGCAAGGCGCACCAACAAGGGTGTTTCAGCAGATTCAAAAACGCGGGTGCCGTGGTGAAAAGATACAGCTGCCACTTCAGTTCTCCTTGGGTAAAATAAAAAAACCGCCAAATGGCGGTGTGATTTAAGGTGATTTTATATCGATGGTTTGATTTAAGGCCATTTCACGGCATCAAAGATGCCTTGCGCTTCCTCTACCGTTGTTGCGGTATCAATGGCAGCCTTTGTCTGTAAGCGGATAGTTTCAATAGCCGCGCCCACTTGTTCCCAAAGCGCGTAAGCCCAAGTGATGTTTTCCGCGACTTCCGCCAAAGTTTCACCATCAATGCCAAGGCTAGATTTTAGCAGCAAATACTCATTTTCATTAGGGGCTTTCAAGTTATCTGGGTCTTTTAAATGGGCGGCTAAAGCTTTGGAATAGTTTGCCGCTTGGTTGACCTTTTCTTGATAAGTCATAGATTGGCCAACGCCGGGCGTTATATATTTTAAGCGTTCAGCCTCGGCATCAATATCTATCTGCCTTTTCAGGTTAATTTTCGCAGATGCAAGCACATTTTGTTGTTGTTTTTTTTGCCAATTTTTATCAACCATAATCTCGTTAATTTTTTTTGCGATATCGTCTGACAACGTTAATTCTTTAGTCAAGGAATTATACCGGGCAGTGGATAGGTCTAAAATTGTGGTTAATAAGCTAACGTCCGCCACGTCCATATTAATTGTTTGCATAACGTCTCCTAAATGCCTATAGCCACGCCGCTTAGGGTGGTGTAATAAACGCCGGGGTTTTCTATCCAATTCATTGCGCCCGTCGCGCCCTGACGAATATAGGTTTCAACCGTATCCCCCTTTTTTAATCGGGTTGTGATTGAGACTGATAAAACACGTCCGCGTGAATTAGAGCTGCTTTCAGCAATCATTTCCCCGTTAACGGCTATATAAACCCATGTGCCGTGGTTTATATCTTCAAACCACCAGCTAAAATTAAATGTATAAACTGCTTCAAATGGACAAGTAAAAATTCCCGTAGAGGCGTTATACGCATCGTGGGTGTCAAAGCGTTTAGTCGTCCCAACTATTGCCTTGGTCAGAACATTTTGTGCTGCGGACGTCCAGCGATACCCGCTTGCCGCAAATGCAATCGCTTGCCCGGGTTGTTTTTCAGAGGTTAAAACACAAAAGCTATTTAGTTTGGCATCAAAGACCAATAAAATTTTCGTATTGGCTTTTAAAGCACCCACTGCCAATACAGAGCCGTCTGGGTTAACTATGTTGCGCGCTCCTAGCTCGTTTAAATTGATTGAGGGCGTTTTCGAGGAAGTAGTGGATTTGGGCGTTATAACAACCATCATGCCATCATAATACCTGGCGGGGGCTGGATTAAGTGTTGCAGTTAACTCATTTGCTGTGCCTTGTGCCTCGGCATAATTCCATTTGCAACTTTGGCTATCAAGGGCAATTTTTTCAATGTATTGGCCGTTAACTTTTATAAAAACCCGCCCATCTGGTAAGCCAATGCTGTGACCATTTGGTGTAAGGGTAAAAATCCAGTTTGCGCCAACCCATTCAGCCAATTGCCCACCTTTACCAGACCATAATCCCGTGGCATTGGTGGGAACAAGATAAGTGTCACCAATAGCAAGCTGAACGGGTGGCGCTGATATATCAATTGCCTTCACCGCCACAAATGGCGGATTTAACAATTGTCTTGATGGTATACGGTAGTTAGCAACATAATTTTGGCTTGCTAAAAGCTCTATATATTGGCCATTTACTTTCGTAAAAACACGCCCGTCAGGTAGGCCAACACCGTGGCCATCTGGCGTTGCAATGATAGCCCAACCCGCTTGAGTAAATTCGGTTAGTTTCCCTGCTTGTGCCGCCCAAACTCCAGTTGAATTGCTGCCAATAATATAGCTATCACCAATATTAGGGTTGGTTGGGGGCGTAGCAAGGTCAATCGCTTTAACTGGGACCCAAGGCGTGGTTGTTAAGCGTTGCAAAGGTACATTTAAGGAAGGGTCAACTTTAATTGTGATATTGGCAATATTTGAAAAGGCTACTTCAATGCGAATGATGCCCTCGACGGTTTGGCCTGAAGTCGGCACTGGCTTGTTAATAGGCGGGTCATAATAAGCAATGGCAATTAAATCGCCTTCATCATCTAAAAGGCCCGCTTCACGAATGGTAAACGGTCCCTCGGTTGCGCTTAAAAATATATCGAAATAGGCGGTATTTTCACTGCCTGCCACCAACCCATTACCACTAATTGCTTTGCGTAACACTTCTCGGTAAAGCTTGGTTTCACCGCCTGATGGCACGGTTTCACCAGAGCCAATTGCAATGTGGCTAATATTGATGCTTTTGCTACTTGCTAAGGCTGCAGCTTCTTTAGCGCGTCCTTTAGTTGTCATTAAAGCAAATGTTTGTTGTGCCATAATCTATCCCTTGAACCTATATTTTAGGGTGAGCTGTTGCCGCAAACAGCAAAGCAGGTGTAGCGCCGATAAAAATGTCACTTAGTACAGTTGCGCCTGAAAATTGAAATGGGTGGGCAATGGCTAAAAAGCTGCCTTTACTAACCGCACTAAGATAAAGCTCGGCTCTCGCCTTGATAACTGCTCGCGATGTAAAAACGCGCGTTTTAGGCTTAGCGGCAATCACTGCCTCAAGTGCAGCCTTTTGCAAATCTGCGTCAAAAATAGGGCTGCCATTGTAATAGCCGATTTCCACTCTAAAAGTGCCATGACGCTCATCTTCTTCCCACCACTCAATCAGTCTTGCATCTAAATCGAAAGCTGATAGGGCTGTTTCAACAGCACCTCGCGTGCCCTTTAAGCGGTGTATTTTGGGGGAGGCTGCTATTACTCGCCGTTTTTGGCTTTCTGACCATTTATTGGACCAAACATCAACCGATACAGCCTGCGCCAAAAAAGGCAGCAGTGCTACTGGGCAATTCCATGGGTTCCAGATGGTTAGAATAATTTCAGGCGAGACACTTGCAATACGGGCAAGTTCTGCCGTTAATATAGCACGCTCTATCGCTTTTGCGTTCGGCGGCAATATGGCGCTTGCAATAGGCTGCATAGCCTTGATTTTTTCATCAATCGTCACGCCATGAGCCTCGTGTTTGTAGTGTTCGTACAATGATGTTCCCAACTTCACCATAACCCTTAGAACCGGGCAAAATATCGTGCGGTGGGCTGACTACTTCAACGGTTACACCATTATCAATGGCTGCACGGCCACCAATAACCTCACGCTGGATAGCAAGGCCAATGCGGCGACGCGCTTTAGCGTATTCTGTCAAACGGTATAATGCTGCTTCACGTAAAGTTTCGACATCGGCACCGGGCGCATAAGATAAAACAACTTCAATGTCGTAACTTATCTTTTTTGCAGGCTCAATACGCACATTATCGCCAATTGGTCGCACATCTTTTGATGTAACCGCTTGAAAGGCACGATCCAGTAAGGCTTGGTTAACCTCGCCATATTCAAGCGTTGGCATAACCACAATTAACGCTTCAGGCGCAAGTACTGGTGCATTTTCATGACGGCTTTTAAACGGCGTAGCCCGCCAATTTGCGCTATAAGCGTCGGCAAATAACCCGACCGAATAAGTGGCGCCATCTTCCTCAGAATAAACCGCAGCATCTGCAATGTCGCGCACGCCATCAAGTTCAAGCGCATGGAAAATATATGCCCCTTCAGGTCCGGCAGTTGAAAATGCTTCATAAGCCAGCATGATGCGAGCGCGAAATGAGCTGTCATTTTCAACCCATTTTTGTTTGTCTTCATTCCAAATGGCATCAAGTGGCGGATTGTCTTTTGCGTTGCTATATACAAGGCGGCTAATGCCACCTGCATAGGTTACACCAATGTGATCAAGATCGCCACCAAGCGCTGTTGCAAGCGAAAGCCCACGGATTGCCTCATTTACTCTTTGGCGAAATTTCATTTCCTGATAGCCGCCGCCTTCACTATAGGCAATCACCAAAGGGTCGGTTTCAAGATTGGTAACATCATAGTCAATGCCGGATGCTTTTAAGGCAGCTTTCAGATAGTCATCGCGGCTTTGCTTGATCTCTTCAAAGTCGATTGGTACGGTCTGCGGAACATCACCAAGATCGGCAAGGTTAGGGGCTATAAATCGGCTCATCTTATTATTCCAAACGGGATATCAACGGGCATATTTTTATGTACAATGCTAAAATCACCCAAATGACCACGTGGGTAATAATCACCTTTAAGTAAAATTGCGACTTGCCCAGCCTCATTGCTATTCGTGATTGAACAATTGCTGATTTGATAGCGCGGCTCCCAAAGAGCACATGCTGTGACAATCGCGCTATAGGCGGCCAATATGATTTGATCTGAAAGTGGGCGATCAATCAAATCTTGCAGTTCACAACCAAAATCACGGCGCATCACACGGCTATTTAATGGAGTTGAAAATAAAATTGCTAGTGATTGCCGAACGTGGTCAAAACCATCCAAGGTTTCAATCCGGTTGCGGCCAAAGCCAAGCCCAACCATAATTTACTCTTTGGGTTGTGTTTTAGTTGCTTGTAGCGTTACTTTTTCATTCTTTGGGTGTTGTAATGTATCACCAAATGGCGGCAAATATTGCTTTGCAATGCCATCTTGCATATCAATGGCCTGCTCACTTGCATCAAACCAATCACCACCATAAAAGCCAGATTGTTTCACAATTACTTTCATATCAATCTCATTTTTCAATTTGAATTATTCGGGAACATCAGTTGTTGATCCACCTTTTTGCACACCAAGGTGCTTGTGTGTGTCGCCAATGTTTTTATCATTATGGCGGACAGATGGACCTTTGAAATGAACTTCACCTGAAACTGTGGTATTGCCTGCAACATTAAAGCTGCCGTCAACCTTTAAATTATTGGTTATATGTACAAGATCAGTGTCTAAGGTTATTTCAGAGGCGCATTTTACCGTGATATTTGACGCAGTTTCTATATTGATAGTGCTTTCATCAAGGGTGATGCGACTTTCCCCATGCTGAATAACCGCTTGCGGGCCATCATGGGGGCGTGGATTTTTGTTGGAGTGGATGGCAAATTCGATAACGCCATCGGTTAAATCACCGCTTTCTGATAAAACATCGACTTGCTGGCCTTTAACTGGTGGGATATGGGTTGATGTGGTACCAGCTGCAATTTCTTTCCACGGTACCCAGTCGGTTAAGAATGGTTTATCACCGCCTGTCAATTCCACCCGTGCTAAGCCTTTTTTTGTATCAACTTCGCTTATGGTACCTGTGCGTTTACGATTACGGTCGCGTCTTTCCATTTCAGCAATGCGGTTTTCCATCTGCTGGATTCTTGCCGCTATTCCAGATGCCATTTAAGCCTCTTTACTTTAAGTTGAAAAGCGCTTTTGTTTCTTCAAAGGTCAAACCATAACGGCGTTGCGGATTGTCACCATCGACAATATTAGGATTTAACTGGCTATTAAAAAAGGCAAAAGCAGGGTGACTTTGGTCTTTCATTAATTTTAGCATTTTTCGCCAAGGCGTTGCTTCACTTAATACCGTGCCAAAAGGCTGGTCTGGCAATAATGAAACACGCACTCGCAATTGATGGGCGGCTAGGGTTAGGCTGTTATTTTCACTGCCCACTCGCTTGCGTTCAATTTCGACTATGCCAGTGCTAAAGGAACGCCAAATTTCAGCCCAAGGGTTGCGCTCATCATGCAAGGCCATTGCAATATCATGACCAATACAATCAAGGACAAATTCCATTGCCCCATCGGTGACAGGAATGCCGAAACCAACGATTTGACTTTCACCCTTATCGTTGGTTTCGCTCATGGCGCTAGAAATACCAAATTCAAAAACAATATCGGTATCGCCATTTTGCCGCAACTGCCGGCCATTATCATCACGCACCTTGCTGCCTTCCGTATAAACGGCAATAAAGGGGGCATCTTGGTCGGTACGTAGGCTTCCATCGGCTGCAATATCAATCGCACCGATTTGGCTATCAACGACATTTTGTTTAACAGATGTTTTGTCTTTTAATGCTTCAATAGCGCTAAGGCGAAGTGCAAGTCTTGCAAGGCTCATGCTTCATTCAATTCAACTTTTAAACGACGATGATCGCGATCATTGACACTGATTACAATAAACCAAGGGCTGCCATGGCGTTCAAAGGCTCTGATCTTATCACCCTTTTTTATGATAATATCTGGCCAAGCCGCACGATTGATAAAAAGCACTGACGATGTGCCAGCAAAACCAACATGCCAACTGTTAGATTTACCACCATTGGCTTTTTGCGAGCTTTCATCGCTCACCCGCAAAATACCTCTTATTTCTACCTCTTTACGCCCGTTATCAACAATGTTGTTTTTCATGCAGCATAGCAATAGCTGTTCGCCCCACAAATCATCATTAATGGTCAATGTCTGATTTTTGATGTCTTGCAGCATTCATGTAGCCTTATAATATTGCTTTAGACGAGGCTATTCTTATCAACGCCGCCACTTTGCTGCGCTGTTTGGGCCTGTGATGTTTGCTGTCCTGCTTCATCTTTGTCGACGACAGTTGCTACAACCAGTTTAGATGCTTTAAGCGCCGCAAGCTCTTTAGCAGGCAGTGTCGGCAAGATATCACCTACCGCAATCGTGCCTTTGGAAGACAGTATTTGCACTTTAGCTTTATAATCCATATTAAATTACCTTTGTTAAAGCGAAAATCACAACACCGTTGCTTTCAGCGTTGCATTAGGACGGCCCGGTACCATCAAGGGAGCCGACTGCGACATGATATATTCAGCCGATGGATCCTGTTGGATCCAAGATTTTGGGAAAATATCAGTGGCAACAAGACCTGCTTGCACATCTTGGATCGCACCAAACACTTTAACCCCATGCGCACCACCTTGGCCGTCATCATTAGGGGCAGCAGTTAAAATCACTTCGCCGGCTAGTAACGCACGGGTCTCATTGCCATCTTGATCGCGGAAACGACCAGCATAGACGTAAAGGCTAAATTCACCATATTGCCCTACATAGCGCACGCTATCCTGCGCAATCTTTGGCTGTAAATCAGGCATGGAGGTAATGCCACGGCGCAAATCAGCATTGCGCAAAACGCCCTTATTTTTGCGGAAGGATTTCCACACTTCTGGTGACATGATGAGATCGGTGCCCGCATATCCACTTTTGGTCAAAAGCTGCAGCGACCAATCTTCTAGCAAGCCATCAATGTCAACATTTTCATTTATCCATTTTTGGGCATCCGCTGAAATAATGATTTCATTATTTTTATCACGGCCGAAATCAACAATTTGAGCTGGATAGTCTTCACCTGAGACTTCAACCTTACCATTGATAATTGCTTGTGCCGCCATCCATTCCCAACGCGCATAAATCTGGCGCTTTTGCTCAGCGATAAGGCGGACAATTTCTCGGTTGCGGCGCTCTTCTATCGATAATTCACCGGTCAAAGCTTCACCGGGTAAGCGGCTCACAAAATCACTTGGCTTGATTTGATGCTTTGGCTTCACATAAGCAGGTTTAAAGGATTTCACAGTGAAGCCAGCGCGCTGTTGCGGCTTAGCTGCAACAAGTGGCGACACAAAGGGCGCCATCACTGGCAAGCCTTCCAATATTTCATCAAAGATGATGTTTTCTTGGGTTGAGAATTTAGGCGCGCTGCGAAAATAACGGTCAAGAAAGAAACTTGGTGCTACCCGCACAGTTGCTACCACACCGCAAAGGTCAGCCGTATTAAAAAGCGGATCCATATATGTGCTCCTTAAGCAATATCAGGGGCAGCGCCCCATTGACGAATTAAAATGCCGCAATCGCGCAAAGCTGTCTTGACATCTTCAAGCTCTTTGCCGTCTAGAAAAATAGCATCTTGATTAAATGAGCCGCCAACATAGACCGCCATTGTGGTTTGCGTGGTGACATTGACAGTGAAGGGCATGATCGCTGCGGCAACACTATTTGTAGTTGATAGCTTACCGTAAATATTGCCAACACGGCCCAAAACTTCACCGCGTTTATATTCACCCACAGCTAAGGTAACAGGCTGGGTTTGCTCATTGCCTTCAATCAAATTTTCAGGCTTAAAGCTAGCGACTGTAATATTTGAATCAGGCATGCTTGCCTCCATTTATTTGCTGTGCAATTGCAGTGAGTGGCGCAGAGCTTGCAGCCGATGTTGCAGCTGTAGCGTTAAATATTTTATCGCTAGTACTATCATTGTTTTGGCGATTGGCGAGGGCGGCAGATGATGCCTCCATCCCAATATTGTTTGCAACAAAATTGACGACCGAGCTTGCTTCCATAGTTGGTGATTGGCAAGCAAGCTCAAGGGCGGCAACAAGACGCTTTGCATTGCCTTTAATGCCATCGGCTGAGGTAATTACTTCAATGCGGCTCATGACTTTTTTCTCGCCCATTGCTTCGCCTTCTTGACGAGCTTTTGCGAGCGCTTGATTATGCGCCTCAAGCGACATTTGATTATCAGCTTGTGCGCCACTGCTCAAGGTGGGGTTGGTTTGATCGTCCATTAGATTTCTCCCTTTTTGGACTTGATGTGCTTTGGCTGGGTTCACTGTTTTAATACGTGATAATTCGTCTATAACGGTGTCAAAAGTGCCAAGACGATCAGCAAGCCCCGCTTCAATAGCGGCTTCACCAATAAAGGTGCGCGCTTCAGTTCGTTTAGCGGCGGAAATGGTAAGGCGGCTGCCACGACCTTTGGCAACATGCTTCAAAAACAGCCCATAAAGCATATCAACTTCAGCTTGCAGGTCAGCTTTTACCGTATCGGTTAGCGGCTCAAGCGAATTACCGTCTGCCTTATGCTCTCCTGCATGGATAAGTGTTGGCGTTATGCCGTTTAAATCAAGCTGCCGGCTAAAATCGGTATGGAGTAACACAACACCAATTGAGCCACAGACACCCGTTTCTGTAGTGACAATTTCACTTGCAGCGGAGGCGATAGCATAAGCGGCAGAACAAGCCATGCCATTGACAACAGCAATGACTTTCTTTTTAAGTGACAACTGCCTTACTTGTGAAACAAGCTCAAAACAGCCGACTGCTTCACCACCGGGCGATTGAATATCAAGCACAACAGATTGCACCTTGTCATCATTCATAGCGGTTTTAATTTGGTGCGCTAATCCTTCATAAGAAATAAGTCCAGATTGAGCACCAATCCATGCACCGCGATTAACCAGTGAGCCTAAAATGGAAATAATAGCTATACCGTTTTGCGTAACGCTATAGGGTTTACCAATGACGCCCCCTTCCTCGTCACGCGCAATTGGCTCTCCGTCAAATCTGCTTGCTACAGGTAGGCTTGATCGATTTGTTATTACTGATAAAATAACTTGCGCTTTATCTGGGGTGAGCAATAGCGGTCGATTTAAAATGCGCTCAGCAATATGTAAAAATTGTGTCATCAAACAATCCTAATAAGAGCGCCAACCGGTGCTAATAGCATGACGACGTGGGCGGCGTGTTTGCTTTGCCATACATTCTGCTTTTAGCTCAGCGATCCGCGCTTTGAGGGAAGCGATATTAATCGCCGTAAATTGCACTTCATCTTCACCAAAGCGGCTGCGTACGACTTTTTCACCAACCAGTAAGCGGTCAAGCGCATTTTGCATTTTTGGCCAAACTGAGCAGGGGTCAGACATATCAATGCCATCAAAAAGTGATGCCATATTTTAATCCTCTATTTCGTCAACTAAGCTTGGCGCTGTATTGTTGGCTAAAGGCTCACTTAAGCCCTTATTGATACGGCTTGCTTTTTCGCGTGCCAGTTGCTCATGCACATCTTCATGGTCCACCCCAAGATCATTACAAATCATTTCTTGGCTGATAACGCCCATTTTGTACCAAGTCTCATGGGCACGGGCGGCCTTATAATCATCGGCTTGCGGCTTTGGTGGGCCGCGCCAATCGCTGCGTGTTAAAGCGGTGCGGTTTTTAACAAATGTATCAATGCCGCCCGGCAATGGAATGCGCCCTGCGTCAATTTCTTCCTCTAGCCATGCGCTATAAACGGTTTGTGCAAAACGACCAGGTAAATGGCGGCGGCGATATTCCATTAACGGCCATTTTTTGGCGATACCCATGCGCACCGATGAATAGGTGTCACCACGAAAGTCACCAGTTAAATCGGACGGCATAACACCAAGGCAAGCTGCAACTTCACGCAATAGAAAATTTGAAAAAGCTTCATAGGTTGAGTTTGGATGTTCACTTGCATGCAGCTTTAATTTTTCACCAGTTAAAAGATGAGCAATCTTGCCGTGGCGGCCTAGATCAATATTAACATTTTGATACCACGCCATTTTTTTATCAAGCAGCACGTCTAAAGCATCTTCGCCGCCCTCTATAATTTCACTTTCGCCTTGCAGTGCCTGCATGACTTCATTGGTGGGATAATCACTTTCAATTGTTGCGGCAAAAATTGCATGGATCATGGCGGCGGTTAAGGTTGCATCAGCCAGTTGGTCATATTGGCGAACAATCTTTAAGGCTGGCGCCAATGGTGTAATACCGCGTAACTGCCCTGCAGAACCATCAAAAATATGGATAATGCGCGGGCGGCCATATTGATCACGCGCTTCACGACGTTCCTCACGCTCCACGCCATAGCCATCTTTTACTTTAAAAGCATAGGCAATGGGCAGGCCGTCTTTGTTTGTATAAACACCATCTTGTAAGTCTTGACTGGCACTATTTTTTTGCGATAGCCAATGGCTTGGCATAAGTCGTACTTTGGTGAGGCTTTGCGCGCCTTCGCGGTTTACTTCTTTGACTTGGGCTAATATTTCACCCGTGGCGATCCACTGCCTGATAGCAGCGGCTTCCAACTGCGCCATGGTATAGCGGCCAGCAAGGTCACACTCATAAGGTTGCGAAGCCCATATTTCCCATCTGGTTTCAACAAGTCGTGCCCAGTCAGACGCTTCTTTTTCGTTCCATTTTAAAAATGTAAGGTCTGGCTTGGCATTTAAGCGCAAGCCGGAGCCAATCATTGATGTAACGATTTGTTCCACAACACCAGCAATCCAGCCGCTATTCATTGTCGCATCATTAGCGCGTGCATTGGCTGCATACCAAGCAACTGAAATATCATCAGCGCGATCACGCAAGGCAGGTGTGCCTTTAAATAAACCAATTGACTGGGCAAAGCCGGGTTCACCGCGCAAATAGCCCGCCTTTGGCGTGTTTCTTTTTTCTAAGTCAAGCTTTTGTGAGCCTGCTTTAACACGGATTCTTGGCTTTTCTTGTTGCATTTTACCCACTAACTATTTGTTTAAAGCTGCAGATTTTTCAGCCCAAGAACTGCGTTGTTTCTTTTTCTTCATACCTTGTTTGGCAAATGGCCCATCAATCGGTTTATTGAATAAATCGGGCTCTGCAGGCTTGCCATGCACTTGCAATAGCAAATCTGCCCAGCGTTCTTGCGTAAGGCGCAATTTATGCTCTAAATGCCAACCAAGGGCAAAGCCGTAAACAGTTATGTCAAACCAGTCATTTTTGCGCCCGACAATCTTTTTCCATTCTCGCGGCGCGCGCGAGCTTATCAATTTACGTGAGCAGCGATTGACTGATGCACGCGCTTCTTCATCAGGATCCACCAAGCGTTCAGCGGTAATTTCCTGCGCAAAGCCTTCATCACATAGGTCTGGCGGCAAATGCAGCACATTGCGTGGCCATGCGCCTTTGCTATCCTGTCCTTGCATAAAATTTGCCAGCGATGCGACAACTTCCGTTTTAACGTCATAATTGCCAACAGGATAAAGCTGGACTTTGGCAATGAGCCGCCGATTATGATCTCTCACATCACGCTTTACGGGTGTGCCAAGCCAAGGCAGACCTTTGGGAGCGCGTCCATCAAGGGCATAAACATTGGCGCGGCTTGCGCAATAGCGATAAACGCGGTCAGTGGCAAAGCCTGAGTCAATGCCTGATAGATCAATGCCTTTCATCAAGCCGCTTGCTGTTGGGTATTGGCGGGCTTGTGCGTCACTTAATTCTATCCACGGATCATCGGATTGCTCAGGTGATCCTTCAAAGACCTCGCGATCAATTAGCCATCTTTGACCGCGTGGGCCAATTGCATAAACCGCCCATTTAATGCCATAGCCTTGAATATCTGCGGCTGATACAAGCAGTCCAGCATTTAAAGGTATGACGCGAGAGGGAATATCACTGCGCTGTGCAGCTTCAACAATTTTTTCCCATTCAACAGCCGCACCACCAGGATCATAAGGCAGGGCTAAGTCCTGTTGGTAAAACACGCGCATTTTTTGCGTGTTTTCTTGTGCGGCTTCCCATCTTGCCCAAATATCGTTAAATTTTTCACGCGGTGCATAGGCTGCCCAAAGGTGGTAGCTTGGTTGCCAGCGTCTGCAGCGCCCTTCACACGGTGGGCAGCTATATTTTTCAATATCTTTCGATGTGATAAGGCGTGGTATTGGCTTTTGCCCTTCAGTAACGCGCCTTGCTATCCAACGGCCATTGGCCAAGAGGTCACCCTTATGTCCATCCAATATCTTTTCGTTGCAGTTGCTGCATAAAAAATGCGCAGGTGTTTTATCATCTGGCGCTTGCAATTGGTCAAATTCTAAGGCTTGATAACATTGACAATGCGGACAAGGCACATAGTAAAAGCGTTGGTCGCCTTTTTCAAAATCATCAGAAATGGCACATTCGCCAACAATGCCGGGTGTTGAACCTTCCCATTCCTTTGCCATATCGCCGTACATCTTTTGGCGCGCTCTTGCTTGATCGCGTGGGCTACCACGTCCATCAACATCTAAAGGATAGCCGGTAACCTCGTCCATCGCTAAATATTTAATAGACACCATCTGCAAGCCCTTGGAAGAACCCGCATTGACTATTTGGCAAAAGCCACCAGCATAACGTTTAAACGCTGTTGTCGAACCTTGCTCATCGCGGCTATTAACTGGCAATACCTTATGGGCAATCTGCGGTGTTGCATCAATGGTCGGTCCCAATTTAACACGGTTAAATTTGGTGCTTTCATCCAATGTTGGTAAAACAATCATCATGGAGCCGGGGGCTCTATCAACAATATAGCAAAACCAGTTTTCAATCACCGTTGACTTGCCAAGCTGCGCAGCCATTCGGGCGGTTACGCGCCGTGCAGGGTGGTCTGGATGCAAGCAATCTTGTGGCTCGCGCAAATACGGCACGCGCGCTGTTTTGAATTTACCTGGCCACGGTGAACCAGATTCGGCGCTTACCATGCGATAGCGGTCAGAATATTCCGAAATGGATAGGTCTTCAACCTTTCGGCTTGCAGCTTCAAAGGCAGAAAATAAAACTTCTCTGCCATTACGCAAATTCAAATCATTTAAAAACAAGCTAGGGCTCAATTGGTGAGCTATCTCCATTCTTTTCACCCCGCAATGCATCTAAATGCTCAAGCATAATAGAGTTAAAAATATCAACTCCCGCATGGGCAAAAGACTTAAGTGCCAGTCGTACAGTGCGTTCATCCCATCCATATTTTATTGATAGATCAGCGGCCTGCGGTTCTAGCAAGCGCTCAAAGCTTGATCGCATAAGGGCAACGGCATCGCGGCCAGCGCGATCAACTTCTGTTGTGCGGGTTATAAGTTTTAACCGCTCTGCCAAGTCCAATTCACGAATGGTCGCCTCTGCTTGCACTTTGCGCGCTGCGCCATCAGCTTGAGTTCCAGTTAATTGCTTGGCTTGTTTTGCAGCAGGCTGCGCGATAATGCGAATATTTTCACGGCGGTGGTTTAAAAGCTGGCCATACTCAACCAAGCGTTTCTTGCCGTCAATTTTTGTAGCTAATGCTTCAGCATGTTGGTCTAAATAGCGAGAAAGGCTAGAGCGCGTTACACTATCGCCAGCATCGGTTAAGCGCCGTGCGGCATCTGAAATTGAAAGCCATTCTTCCATTTTTGCCCATCCGTGCAATGCACGTTTTTATTCGTGCATCCGTGCACCGCTTTCAAACCCATCTACTAGTGAAATTTCAGGAGCATCGCGCCCGTAGCCAAAAAGATATTTGCAGTAAGGTACCTAAAATTTATTTTAGCAAGCATATGTTTATGCAATGCTTGGTGCGGCCAGTGTGCCTATGGCATCAAGCGCTTGAGCTCATGATAGAGACGTGGTGCAAGCTCTTGTCGCACAGTGCTCTCAAAAGCTTCTTTCGTTTCACCCTTAATCATTTCGTCAGGGATGATGACGCCGGATTTGATTTTATCAATCGGCAATCTCTCGCTACCTTGGCGAGCAAAGACATGACCGCCAGCAATAGGGTTTGATCGGTTAGGGAAACGCCCACCTTTAATAAACTTACCCGCAAAGACTTGCCGTTTGCCAAAGGGATTGGCTGATACACCTGCTCTTGTCTCTTTTGGCGCAAAATATTTTAAAGCAATATCGCCACCCTTGGCATGCATTTCATACATCATGTGGGTGGGGTTAGCCTTATAGGGCTTAACTGCTTTAACAATTGTTTTGCGTTTTAGCCCCGCTTGCAGGGATAATGCCCTTACAACTTTTGTCTTGGCTTTTTGCCCAGTGTGATTTGCGGCACGCATTGCGGCTATTGGCAATTTGTCGCCAACGGCATGAACTGCACCTGCAAACTTCTTTATGGCATCTTTATTAGACCAACCAATGGATAAGACGCCTGCCATTTTTATGTTCCCTTTACATATGCGAACCTCGTAGTTAGCCAATAAAAAACCCCGCTACATTGCTGCACGGGGTAATAAACCTTTTTTCATTCTTCTTTTATACGTCAAGTGACTGCCGTAGGTCAAAATTAATTTTTAAAATCATGCTGAAATAGCATCTATCATTTTGTTTTTATTCGTGAAATTTTTTTGCAGCCAAGGCGTTAATTTAACCGAAAACGGGCTTAAACGGTGATCTTGCATATTGCCGTTTAATGTTAAAAAAATGTGGTTTAAAGCCGTTACCCAAAACTGATATTCAATGCGTGCCATGATATCACTTTGCGGATTATCACTTAAAACATATTTGCGGTATGCGCTGGTAAATGGGCGGCCAGATTTTTTATTATAACCGTCCATTTCCATTTCAACCTCGCGGCCAAGCTCGTTAAGCACCGTTTGCTTGATAAACCATAAGGGTTTGCCGTTTTGTTTGACAAAATCAACCTTTGGCACGGGGGCGCTAAAGCATGGCGTTTTGCATAAAACTGCATGGGTTACAATTTGCGCAATAACCGATTGGGCGATTTGCTTTTGTGTGCGGCTTTGCAAGCGTTTGATCACTTCCTCATAAAACGGGGTGGCAAGCCAACGCTCAGCCACTGGCCAATCGCTTAACAACTCGTCCAAAGGAGCAATCTTATAGGCAATGGCTGTAACATTGCGCACCGCTTGCGCAACCAATACCGCATCAGCGTGGGGCTCACCTTGCTCTAATTGCATGGGCAAATCGCAAGAGCCACGATCGCGATCAATCCTAACGCCAAGCTGCGCAATGGCATCAAACGCACCCCAAGCTGATAGAGGGCTATTTAAGCCATCTTCACCACCGCCTTTGACCAATTCATCAACAAATGCCCAATGCAATAATTTTTGTAAATTAAGCGTTTTCATGTCTATCGTCCCTTAAATTGCTGTTGCTACCCAGATTTAAATTTTGCTGCCCATTTTATATTTTTCTATTCGATTGTTTTTAAAAGAAAAAACATAAGAACAGGGTGGAAAGGGGCGCAAGGGCAGCAAAATCACCGCCACTACATGAAGAAAAATAAAACTTTTAAAACAATGGTCTTTATTCATGTGTGACGCAAAATTTATCGCCCCTTGCGCCCCTAGCGTCATAAGCCTTTGATTTCCCGAACCCTTTTTAGGGGTGCAAGCCTTGCATTATGAAAATTTGCGCCCCTAGCCACCCGAATTTTAAAAAATAAGCGGCTATGCCAAGCCAAAATGCGAATAAAGGGCAAAACAGCGGCAAACGGCGCAACGTAAAAAAGGGGACAGGGTTTTGTAAAAATACACATCATTTAGCCTCTCATTTCTGCAAAACTCTCGCGCCCATTATCAGGCGTTACAAAACTGTCTTTAACGCGAATGCCCTTGTAAACCGTGGTGCCGCTTTTTGCCTTCCAAAATTGTCGCATTTGACCATCAGGCGCTTTAAAGCTAAGGCGTGTATAATCAGGAAAGCGGCGCGAAAAGGTGTTTTGCTTAAATTCCGCCGCGCCCTCTTTGCTAGCAAAATTGCAATAGCCAATATAAAGGTCACCGGGGGACGATGTGTCCTCTTCCTTGCCGGTCACAATGCAGGCCGCACGGATAAATGCACCAATCGGGTCGCTTTCCTCGCGATATTCATTAGTGGCAAGCAGCACCTTTTCAGGCGGGTTAAGGCCATAGTTTAAATAGTCCAATGCCCCACTTACCATCCATGCAAATATGCCTGATGCTTCATGGCGCAACTTATCAGGCAAAGCACGGTCAACATCTTCTTTGGGGATTTGAACCTCCCACGGTACTAAGAATACACGCCGCCAAATACCGTCAGATGTGTCGTCAATGCGCGGCTTATGGTTGCCTGAAAGGATAATCTTAAATTGCGGGTGCACTTCAAAAAAATCTTCATGCAAGCGCCGCACTGGGATAACTTCGCCGCCGGTTAAGGTCTTGATCAAAGCGTCTTTTAGTTTAACGCCCATTTCAGGCTCGCTCGCCGCAACAAGCCGCGCACCGGGTAACCGCGCAAGGTCGGGCGTTGCTTCCGCACCGCCGCGCCTTGTGTCACCGGCAAAAGAGTCGATTGATAAAGTCACCGCATAATCACCAATCACATGTGATAAAGCATCTATAAAGGTGGATTTACCGTTGCGCCCAGCACCATAGAAAAACAACAAACATTGCTCTGCCGTTGACCCAAGCAGACAATAGCCCATAAAGCGCTGTAAAAAGAGCCGAATGTCAGCATCAGGCAAAACCGTGGTTAAAAACTTAAGGAAATTTGGCGCTTCACAGTCTTTTTCAAATTGGGTTGGCGCAAGTTTGGATATGAGATCTTCAGGGCGGTGCGGGTCAAGGCGATAATTCCAATAATGCTTTGGCTCATTGTCAGTGCCAATATCTTCGCGATAAAAACGCAACGTGCCGCTACTCGTGTTGAAAGCATAAAGGTCGGCATTCATGTCGGTGACGACCTTAGCCACATGGGGCAGGGCTTCGGTGAGCATATTGTTTAATTTGCTGGTACCAGCCGAGCTTTTGGCATGGCGGTGGCGTGATGATTTGCGGCCATTGACTAGCTTTTTGGTGTCTTCCGCCTTTTCTAAAATATCGTCCAATTCCATATAGCGACCAAGCTTGTCACTATCCCAGTCTTTTTTGGGATAGCCCATTTTCTTTTGTTCAATCTTGGCGGCGCGGCCTTCGTCTAGTATCTTTTGCTCATCTTCCGTTGCGGTTAATAGATGTGCTTCATTGTCGATAAGTTCCGCCGTGTTTTGCGCCAATGGCCGCACAACTGAGCCATCATCATCTTCTTTCCAGCGTTTGCCGTCAAAACCATGCCAACCAATACGCGCCACATGCAAAACCGTATCGCCATAACGGTGCAAAAAACGCCGCCCATTACCGATGTCCGTCTCAGGCTCACCCATGCAATCGGATAATAATTCTTGTGGGTTGCTTTCAACGCTTGCGGTGTTATCCCTCGCTAAAGGGTGTGGGTTTTGCGTGGGCGTGCTTTGTCCAAGGGCTGCCGCCTCTTGCGCATTGGCAGCATCAAGCATTGCTTTGACAGATTCTGGTATATTATTGTTTTTGTTTTCTTTATCGCTCATCTTCAACCGCCATCATATCTGCCACATCGCGCCCCCGTGGCGGCCACACCACAATGATGCGGCGGTTAGGCTTGCTAAAGCGCACCTTGGCGCGGGTCATGGCGGCGGCAGTCATTACCCGCTCGCTATCACCATCAGCAATTAAAACCAGTTCGCTAATCCAATCAGGCACAAAAATGCAATTTGCCGCATCGCTCATTAATGGCTTGTCACCTGCTACAAAAACACGCCGCTCACGCCCCTTACTGTCGGTCATGGTTTGGCTTGGGTGGGTAAAGCGGCTTGCAGGATCAGCAGGGCCGCATAAATTGCCAAGGTCGCCTGCAGCTGCATAGATTGTGTCATTGCGCAAGCCTTCCGCAAGGCGTAAAGCAAGCACAGTTTCAATGCCTTCACCCACCACCATGCGCTTGCATTCAAAACGCGGCTTGAAATAGCCATCCCGATTAAACACAAAACCGCTTAGCGGAATGAGCCCGCCTTTTTTACTGCCGCGCATTTTCTTGGTTGGCAAAACCTCACCCGATTGTGGCTCGGTGATTAAGGGGCGATATTTCAGCGGGTTATTCAAATCAAGCCAAGTTAAATGGCAGCCAATAATCAGCCCATCAACATTGATAAAAGGCGCAACCATGGCTGGCCCTCTATAAATGATCTTAGAGCTGCCACCATTGTTAAAATAATAAGGCTCGTTCGATAGTAAACGCAGTGGAAAGCTAGAAATCGCCCCGCCGCAGCGCTTTGCTAAATAGGCATTAAAGGGGCTGTCTTGCAGCAACCGCCCCGCTTGCCACTTTTGCTTTGCCGCTTTTTGCTCTTTTTCGCGGTAAAATCGGGCTGCCGCATCCGCTTTCGCCCGTGACGCCGATGCCTTTTTTTGCCTTTGCTCAAAAAGCCACTTGGCTTTTAAACGCTCTTCCTCGCTCATTTCATTTTGCGGCGCAGCGCGGCCAAGCACGGTTTCAGAAGCTTTGATTAAATCCGCTCGCACATGCAAATCCAGCCCCAAAACATGGGCAGCAAGCGATAAGGCATGATGCCCACCCTTGGAGCAGCCACGGCAATTCCAAACATCTTTACGAATATTGTAAGAAAAGCGATCCTTGCCACCACATTGCGGGCAGGGGCCAGCATATTCACCATTGCGGGAAATTGTAGGCAAACCAAGATCAGCCACACAATCGGCAATTTTTACACTACCTGCTTCATCAATAAAAAGATTGATTATTGAACCACTCATGCTAACAATCTCCCTTGTGTGAAACGCGAGGGATAAGCATGCGCTGTGACATCAAACCAATAAAAAAATGGTACAAATTTATTTTTATCTATGCCGGGTGTTTTTTGATCTGCATTCTGTTTTTGTGGGTGTATTATACTTGCCGAGTATATGCTTCGGAGCTTCTCAAGTTGGAGGAGCCGCTGCCTTGGAATGGCGGAATAATAATAACCAGTATAGCTATGATTTTTGGTATACCTACAGCGTGGATTACTTGGAAAGAAAAATTTTTTAACAAGAATACAGACATTCAAGATGAACGTGCTCAACCACAAAACGATGACGATCGAGATACTCAGCAAATGTTGCTTGAAGGTGCTAAATTGCTTGGAGATCGTACATCTGAAGCTGAAAAAATAGCTGGCATAGCTTGTTTGGCTAATATCATTGAAGGGCAAAGCAAATTTAATAAACAAGCTGCAGCAGTACTTGGGACTATAGTAACAGAAACTGTTGCTAAAAAACCTCACGGAATTATTGTGGGTACGGATAAAGTTTTCTTTCAAGCTTTGGGTGTTTTGAATTCTTTTTATGAGTCTATTGATGATTTTTTCCCAGTCTATGGCTGCATCATTGAATGGGGGTATGGTAGAAAAAGTGATGTTTTGTGGCTTAATATTGAGCACATTACATATAAGGGATTTAATTTTGAAAATATTGACTTTAACAAAAATGTAGCTTCGCTGTCTGTTCGATCTTGTAGTTTTAATTATTGTAGAATTGATAGCCCTTATCGTTTGAGTGCATATCCCGACTTTGAAAGCGTTGATGATGAGCATTTTGACCCTGATGGGGTTTATAAAGCCACTACGGATATGGCGTCGAGAATTAGTCATTGTGTTTTCGACAATGGAAGTAAATCTGATACAACATTTCAACATGCTGATAATATTTGGAGTGCTGCGCCTCCCCAAGCTGATGAGACGTGTTATTATAATGATGAATTTATAATCGATAGTCGCATTAGGGGTGAACTTATGCACTATCACATCAAGCCTCTCAGCAGCCTCACAGCAGAAGAACGGCTGAAAGTTGGCCCGCAAACAACCTAACCCCACCATCACACGCTCCCCTTTTTCACACGGTCATCAACGCCGCCGCTATTGTTCATAAACTCAAGCAAAAAGATGATATTGCAGGCGGCGTGGGCAAGGTGGGGCAGACCGGATTCCGCGTCCAAATTCTCACCATTCCAAAAAGCAAATAGATGCCGCAGGGTGGCAGCGTAAAGCCGCCCCCAAACAAGCCCACCATCTGTTTGGCTGCGCCAATTATGGTCGCCATATTTTTGCGCACCAAAGGCTAAAACCTTAGCTATTTGCAGCAAAGGCTCCACAGGCAACAGGTCAAGGCGTGGTTTACCGCTATCATGCTTTGTTGCACTATTGGCTTGCGTTTCTATCATCTTAATAATCCCTATAGCTAAGGGCAAAAGGCGGGGCATTTAGCGCGGCATCATATTCTTCGCTATATAGCCATGTCATTTGCATGATTTTGCGCTTGTTAAAGCCCATTTGCTGCAGCAGCAAAATGCCCTGCTTTTGCTCCACTAGCGGCATAAAGCGCAGCCGTTTTACATCAACACAATTTTCAAATCCAAAGGGCGGCATCATACGGCCTCGCTTTGCATGAAAGCAGCGCGTTTTATTTGCAGCGCGGCAGCATGAAACATCTTTGGCTCTATGCCGTACCAAGCGCATAGTTTTAAAAAGCTATTTGTGCATAAGGGCGTGCCTTTTTCTGCCGCAACAATGCTTGGGTGTGGCAAACCAATTTTTTGCGCAAGCTGTTGTTGGCTAAGGTTTATAAAAACGCGCCGCCGCTCTATCATCAGGCCAAAAACACCCCAATCAATCAATTGGGCGCGCTGTGTCTTTAAACTTGACGTTTTAACTTGCTTGCTATGTTGGGTAATTGTACACATCATCATTCGCCCTCATTTTCATTTTGGCTAAGGCTCGCGCGTAAATGGTGGGCGCAGTAGGGGCGGCCATGTTTGCTAGCGCGTTTGCAACCACAAACAGGCATTAATGGCCCTGCCTCACTCATTGGGCTTGCTGCAAAAAACAAACAGCGGTCTTCACGCAAGGCGCGCTCATAACTCATTGGCACCACAATGAAGGGTTGTTGCCGTAATTGCTTAAAGTTGACGCCTAAATTGGGTTTATGGGGCTGCTCCCATGTGCCTTCACGCTGCTTTTGCAAATTAAGCAACATTTGCGATTTGACACGGCGCGGGAAATGCTGCGGATAATGGTTGTAAATCGCTTCATGGACGCGCTGTGGCTTGCAGCCCAAGGCATGTGCAATCTCACCGCCGCTTTTGCCGCGCTTCCACATAAAAGCAGCTTCTGCCAAGCGCTCTTTTGTCCAAAAGGCTTTTAAAGGGGCGGTGCTGCTCATTAGTAATCTCCACCAACCACATGCAGGGTGGAAACCTTGGCGCGGGCTAATTGCTGGCGCAGCTCAAGCATTTTAATTTCCATGGCACTGCATGCGCGGTCAATGTCGGCAGCCTCGGCAGGGGTTAGCTTGCCATCAGCAAAGGCGCGGCTGCCTGTTGCCATCACATCGCCCGATGCTGCCACAAGGTCTGAAAACTTGGCTAAGACTGAGCCCATGCTTTTACCCTCTTCATCAGGGGCAATCAGGCGGTAGCCATTAAGCGCGGCAAGGGCAGTGGTCACAAGCGGCAAGCCGCACTCATTTTCCAACATGTAAATAGCATTGGTGGGCATTAAATCGGGGTCGGTGGCATTGTTCCAACGGCCAACCTGACTTTTAGAAAGCGAGGTAATCTCAACACAGCGCTCAATGCCGCCGCATGTCTTGATTAAATCGCGCTGCGCCGCCTTTAAGCGGTGGAACCAAGCTTCGTTAACTATTGCCATTTTAAACAACCCCTTAAATTTAAGCAAAGCTTTCCCGTGGCGGGAAATTCCGCAAAACTTTCCCATAGTGGGAATAGATTTTTTATGGTTTTAATAGCGCTACCAAAGACACTTAAAACCGCACCAAAGGCGAAAGGCACATTTGATGAAACAAATTTTAAAACCACTGTTTGCAAATACGCTGTCACACAAGTTGCGGGCTTCAAATATTGCGCTTTTGGGCGAGGGGGGTGTCAAAAGCGCAGAATCTTCGTGGTGCTCCAAATCCTTAAACCTTTTCAACATCGGCATCTTGCAAACCGCTTATAATAGCAGGGCGCAAAATACCTTCTGGCCACACAACCCCGTCCGGCCAGTTTTGTGAATAAAACACCATGGCTTTTTCAAAAGTCTTGGTGGTTACATCAGATTTACCGCAAGCAATTGCATCTAATTTGGAACCTTGGTTAAGCACGATCGTTGATACACGCATGCGACCAATGCCACGCGCCTTGCCGTAAAGATCAGAAACAGTGATGAGTTGCTCGCGTAAATTCATAAACATAAAATGCGGTCATTATACCTCATTGTCAAGTACAAATTGACCGCCTTAACAAAAATAATAATGAGGGCGATAATCCGCAAATGAAAACAACAGTGTTAGATCGAATCAAACTAAGAATGGAAGAATTGGGTATGGCGCCAGAGGCTGTGTCCAAAAAGGCTGGGCTTGACCGCAGTTACCTCCGCAGGCTTTTTGATCGTGGTGCTTCGCCGCGGGTTGATACAATGGCAAAAATTGCGAGTGCGTTAGAATTAACAGTAGAAGATCTTCTTGCTGAAGCAGATTTGCCTGAGGCAAAAATTAAGAGAAAGGTTGCTCAGGCTGAGCAATCTCATAATCTCGAAGTGGCTCCTGCTAGTATATCTGTTCCAAGTCAATCTAACATGCATAAGGATTTACCGGTGCTTGGTACAGCAGCGGGAAGCCACACAAATGGTGTTTTGTCTCTTGAAGCCAATATTATTGAATATGTCCGCCGCCCACCGGGGGTGGAGGCTGTAAAAGATGCTTATGCTGTTTATGTTGAGGGTGATTCAATGGAGCCGCGCTATTATGCAGGCGATCTCATTATTGCCCACCCGCATCGCCCACCACGCATTGGCGATTCAGTTGTGGTGCAATTCAAACGCGGTGAGACAGACTATCAAGAAGCGATCATCGGCATATTGCATAAGCGTAGCGGTTCAAAAATTGAAATTGAAAAGCTAAATCCGCAAAATATTCTCAATTTTGACGCAGATAACGTGATCGCAATTCATCGTATTTTAAGTTTAAATGATTTGTTGGGAGTGTAATTCGGTTATGTTTGATAATCCTCTTAGGCGGGCGATATTTGCTAGTGATCTCGAAAAATCAAGCGACATTTTGCGCTCAGATCCTCACATTAAATTTGCATATTACACAAATACAGAAACACTTTTTAGTATTATAACCAATAAGTCAATGTGGATGCGTAATATAAAACTTATGAACGACGCATCAGAGTTTAGCTATGCCAATCAAGCGCTAGTTGATGCAATCCGTAATCCATTGATCATGGAAAAGCTTGAAAAGATATGCCAAAAAATTAACGACAGAAGTGGCAATCCTATACCTGTTTGGCGCTTTCTCGCTATTATGGAAGATCAAAACAATAGATATGCCATTAAATCTACGTTTATTACTTGCTTTACTGAACATAAAGAGGGTGATTTAGGTAGATTATCTATGTGGAGAGCTTATGGCAAGGGAAGCTATGGGGTTGCAATTGTCTTTAAAGGTCACTCTTCGCAGTTAAGGCGCCCTCCATTATTCAAGGTGGAATATTTAGAGATAGATTTTGCTTTTAAATACTTAAATAATTTGCTTGAAGAAATTTTAAGTGAATGGGATCTTCTTGAAGAGATATATTTGAAGGAGAGCCCTAGAATTTTAGAAAATTTCATAGGAGACTTTTTCCATGCGTTATTCTTCAAGTCTTTTCTTGTTAAGCACCCCGGTTTTCATGAGGAAAACGAGTGGAGGTTGGTTAATTTATCTTTACAGAATAAAAAGACTATTGTGAAAAATGGTGTGCCACAAATCATTCTTGATCAACCATTAAATTACTTATTTCCTAGTCAAGTCGCAGGTAATTTAGAAAGCTCTCTTGATCACATAATAATCGGTCCTTGCGATAATCCTGCCATAGCCAAAGAAGCGATATTAGCAAAGGCTAACGAATGCGGCTTAAAACTAGATGATAATCAAATTAGGATTTCGGGTATCCCGCTTCGTAAAGATTAATCGAGAAATAAAAATTGTGAGGTGGAATGAAGAACGAGTGTTCAAAGCAAAAGGTAACCAATGCCGAAATTGATGAACCTTATGAACGAAGTAAACGTCTTGTAAAATGGATTCGGAGATTTTCCATAGTATACGTATTGATTTATTTCGCTTTTTTTATGCCTTTTGCAGTTGATGCTCCTATTGTCGGTAATAGTAATGACGTAGATAATTATTTCAGTAAAGTTTGGAATTCGATTCAAAGTCTTGGCAGTTTAGGCTTAAATGGCTTAGGGGATGCTTTGGCTGGGTTGTTTGCTCCCTTAGCGTTCCTATGGCTTGCGGCGGCGGTTTATGTGCAATCCAATCAATTGCGCAGTCAACAGCTTGAATTGCGCGAGCAGCGTGAAGAGATGAACGAAACCCAAATTTTAATGGAAAAACAAATTGAAGCCACAGAGGCGCAAACAAAAATTTTAGATGCACAATATAGGGATATTAAGAAAAAGGAAGTAAGTGAACTCATAAAATTAAAGCTCACAAATATAAAGTATTTGGTAGGTAAATTGGATTGTTTAAATGTCCAAGTTAAAATTTATCCACTAAGAGGGAAGCGCCCAAAAAGATTTTTAGATAAAAATATTGATGGCGAAAATATTATGCAAGCGTTGGATATAGCAGAGGCCAATATAAAATACAAAAATTACCCTAGAGGATACAGACCCCTTTATTATCATTCTGAACATATTGACTTTATAAGTATTCAAAATGAAAGCTTAGAATATATATTTGAATGCTTTAATACAAATATATATCAGTTGAAGAAAATTTTATATGAAAATCGAAAAAGGCTTTTAGCAGAAATAGAATATAATAAAAAAGCTTATGGCGATGTTATTAATTTATTAAAAGATATTGACCTACTTAGTCGAAGTGCAAATGCTGATTGTTTTGAATATTTGACACTATTTGATTTAAAAGGTTTTTCAGAAAATATTAAAGCAATAAATGCAATTATACCTACATTAAAAGTTTGTACAAAAAAGGATTAGGTGAATAGAAATTTTTGATTACTAATATAAATATTCACATTTATGCGGTCAAATGTCCTTAATGTATTGACGCGGTCAAAATTCCGCGTTATATTGCTTCTAATCACTATGATTAGGAGGGCATTATGCCACATTCCATGACTTTGCAGCGCAGTGCTGCTGCTTCCAACAATTTTTCACCGAGCCCAATTCCCACACGCTGCCATGCTATGATGCTTGCCATGCAAGATATTGCGGCAGCAAAGGGCAATGTCGATGTTGCTGATTTAAAAAATGCTGGCTTTGGTGATGATGAAATTGCCACCTATGGCAATAAGGCCGTAAGCCTTGCACAAAGCTTTGCGGTTAAAGCGGTGTGCAAACCCAAGCAGAGCTTGCCGCAAATACCGCTTATCATTGCGGCAAGTGAAGCTACGCCACCGCAATTTGATAATATCATCAATAATGACAAGCTAGCCAACCTTTGGCGCAATTATTGCGCTTGTGTTGCTGCGTTTAAACTGCACCCATGGCACCCCTTGCGTGAGCGCTGCATTGCCATGCTTGCGCAATATTTAGCGGCGGTTAACATTGGCCAAGCAAGCCGCGCCGCCATTATCCGCCAAGTGGAAGCGCATTTGCGGGCCATTCCTCTTTGTCAAAAGGTGTAGGCTCATGCAAAAACCCATCGCACCACAAGCCATTGAAACTATTGCCAAGATTGTTGATATTTTACCAATAGATAATGACGAATTGGCACAACAAGTCTTAGCAATGACCTTTAAGGCGGTTTGCAATACGCTTAATATGAGCAAAGACGAAATAATCATTGCTTTTATCCGCATTATTGAAGCGGAAGAAGAAGGTAGAAAAGCCAAAGCACCTTTGGCCAACTAAGCCATAACCCAACCCACATTTTTAGGAGTACCTCATGCAACGCGACAGCGTTTGCAGTGGAGTTCTATTGTCTTTTAACAAGGTTTCTACAATGACCCAAGATGAAGCACGACAAAAAGCTATTAAAGCAGGCGTTGAAAGCTTAAAGGCAGGTTTTGCCAATGTTTTTGACCATGATGAATGGCTAAAAGCGCTTAACCTTGCCCTTGATATTTTTACCGAGCAATGCGGTTTTATAAAAGACCCGCCAAAACAGGGGCAGGGGTTAGAAAAAGGAGTTTATGTTGCTTTCGATAGCCAAGAAAAAGCAGTTGAGTTTATTGCTAATCCTGCGCAATTTGAAGGCCACCTTGCCGTACAAGCTGACTTATATACAAGACTAGCGGTAGCTTATAAAAAAGCCGCCAATATGGGCGGCACTGTGCGGCTTCTTCCACAAGAATATCAAACGCAAATTGTAGACAAGTTTTAAAGTGTAACGAGGTTAAGGTTATGGCCGCGCGCATTCCACCTATTACTGTTGCCTTGCTCGAATCCTATTTGGATTATCTTGCCAACCTAATGGTGGAGCATGCGCCAGAATTTGATGAGTGCTTGCCAATTTATGAACGCTTAGAGGCCGAAATTGAAATTTTAAAAAATCGTGAAAAGCGGCTTGCGGCTGTTTATGCCCGGGCTAATAAGTTAAAAGCACAACAACCCAAGATTAAAGAATCGAAGGATCAAACGGCAAGGCAATCCGATTGAGCTGTTCCCACTGCCACAATAAACCGCCACCAGAACCATAACGTGGGCGGCTATTAGCGTGCCCCATCAATGCCATACGCAATTCATGATCGACATCGGCCTCTTTCATTCTATCTTCAAAAGCATGCCTAAATGAGTAGATCACTTGATTCTCATTTTCAAATAGGCCATTTTCCCTGAAAAACTTATTAAGCGTGTTGGATAAGGTTGTTTCCTTGTCGCGATATCGTTTAAAGCCGTTACGATGCAGTCTTATAGCCTCTAAAGCCACGCCAATAAGCGGAATGCGCCTAACGCTGGAGCTTGTTTTTATCTCGCGTGGATCTGCGGGGTCTATTCGCGGTGCTATAGCAATAAAGGGTACTTCACCATCAAGGTGGATATTTTGCGAGCCAAGATTGCAAATCTCGCCAAGGCGCGCACCAGTATCTGCTAAAATAAAAACCACATGACGTGCTTCGTCATTTAGCTTTGCCAATGCACTTGGTTGGTAAATCTTGCTTTTAATCCAATTAATTGAAAAAGGTGGGCGTGATTTTTTTACTTCTTTAAAGGATAGGTTAGCCAAGGGGTTATTATAGTCTTGTTGGCCAAGATGAGAAAAATATGAGCTTAAAAAAACGCGGGCATTGCCAATTTGCCGGTTGCCCCAGGATGCAGAGTGCGATGGTTTGCGATCTTTAGGCACTACTGATTCTGAAAGTTTTCTATAAAATAATAAAGCATCGTCGCGTGTGACCTGGCTGATTTCTTTATCACCAATTGCATCGCGGAATAAGCGAAGGGTGGCGCGGCGCTCTTTTAGCCAACGCTCTTTTTGCCCTTGGCTTTTGCCAGTCAATGTATGGGGGACGATATCTGAAAAATATAATTTTTCAGCTGCTTGCAGCGAATTTTGCGGCGCTGCGTATTTGCCAAGCAAACTTTGTGCAATTTGTGTAGGCATTGGCTTTTCAGTTAAAGCTGAAAAACGGCTAATAATTTCTTCCAATGATGCCTTGGCAAGATCACCAGCTGTTTTATAAGCGAAGCCAAAAGCCTCAGCCTGTCTTACGGCCACGTTATATTGTTCCATTGCTTGCAGGTTATCGGTGCCAAGCATTAAGGCTGCCCATAAAGCATTGTCAGCTTTTTCATGAATATCACGCTTGGCGCGGGCAATAATAAGGTCCCTGGTATGAAGCGCTGTTTGGATAATTGGGCTGCGTTTATCTAGATCAATAATGGTTTTTGGCACCCGTCTTTTATAGACATAATTGCCATTGCGCAGCATGAGATAACGATCTTGATTTGTAGCCTTTGCCCCCACGGTCATACTCTTTTCAAACATATTGTGTGACATTTAGTATGTCATAATGTGTGGCAAAACAGAGTAAATATCAAGATAGGAAAATTTAAAAAATTAAAACACCAATAAAATCAAAGGGTTATGATTTTTGTGTGGTGCGGACGGCGGGAATCGAACCCGCACGATCGTTGGATCGAGGGATTTTAAGTCCCTTGCGTCTACCAATTCCGCCACGTCCGCGCAAGGTTCTTATATGCAAACAATTCGCCAATGTGAAGCGAAAATTTTAAATTTTTTCATTTTTTTTTTGATCTTGGGATAACTTTTGAAATTTTATAGAATAGTCCAATGAAAACAAAATCTTGTATTTTTGTAAAATATATTTCTTAGAGTTGAGTTTTTTGAATTTTTATAAGGAAAAGAATATTTTTGTTCAAAACGCCCTAGTCTTAATCGATGGTCACTGGCGTTTTTTCGTAATATTTTTACCCAAATATAACAAATGTGGTTGTTTAAAAGGATTAGTTTGTAAATATACAATCCTCAGTGCATATCTTATCACAATTGCGACAAAAGGTTTTCAATCTCTCATTGTTATAGTAGGTGATAATTGTCAGGTTTTCTTGCTGTTAAAATAATAAGGACAATAAAATGACTGCTTTTTTGGAAAATGTTCAGCATGCAGCTGAAACATTGAGGGGATTGTTCCCAGAAACGCCATTACAAAAAAATGAATTTTTGTCAGAGCGTTATGGAGCGGAAATTTATTTAAAGCGTGAAGATTTGACGCCGGTGCGTTCCTATAAGATTCGCGGCGCCTTTAATTTTGTTTCCTCGATGTTAGATCAAGTTTCACCCGCTCAAGCATTTGTTTGTGCTTCGGCAGGCAATCATGCGCAAGGGCTTGCGTTTGTTTGTCAATATTTTGGCCGCAACGCCGTAATTTTTATGCCGGTGACAACGCCACAACAAAAAATTGACAAAACGCGCGCATTTGGGCGTGAATTTGTAGAGATTCGCTTGATCGGTGATACTTTTGATCAATGTTATGCGGCTGCGCAAGATTTTGTGGCTAATGGCGGCGGTGTCATGGCTCCTCCGTTTGATGATATGGGGATTATAACAGGGCAAGCTACTGTTGCTTATGAAATTTCACAGCAATGGATGTATGAAACTCCGCCAGATTTGATTGTAGTACCCGTCGGTGGTGGGGGGCTTGCTAGCGGCGTTTCAACCTTTGTAAAAGATAGTGGCTGGGCTACCGCAATGCGGTTTGCCGAGCCAGAAGGTGCTTCTAGTTTATTTAAAACTTTACAAGCTGGCGAGCGCGTTAAACTCGATAAAATGGATACATTTGTTGATGGTGCTGCTGTTGCGCTTATCGGTGGGATGAATTTTGATATATTAAAACGCTTTGCGCCGCGTGATGTTATTCGCATCCCCGAAAATCGTCTATGTGCAACTATGATTGAAATGCTTAATATCGAAGGTATTGTGGTCGAGCCGGCAGGTGCTTTGGCTATTGATGCTCTAAAAGATATGGGAGCTAATGAATTGCGTGGCAAGCGCATTGTTCTTGTTGTATCGGGTGGTAATTTTGATTTTGAACGGCTGCCTGACGTTAAGGAACGCGCATTGCGGTTTGAAGGTTTGAAAAAATATTATATCTTCCGCTTTCCACAGCGCCCTGGTGCATTGCGCGCCTTTCTCGATTTGTTAGGGCCTGATGATGATGTGGCGCGTTTTGAGTATTTGAAAAAATCTGCGCGTAATTTCGGCTCGGTTTTGATTGCTATTGAAACCAAGCATAAAGAAAATTTTGTTTTGCTTAATAAAAAATTTGATGAATCTGGTTGGGCCTATAGTGATGTAACTCTTGATCCGGTTCTATTCGATTTTGTTATTTAACTTAAGTATGGATAATAATGTTGGCGGACTGTATAAGGCTAGGTCAAGTAATTGGATAATTGCTAGGATAAGCATCGGCTGCCAATATTGGTCTTATGATCGTAAAAAATATTTTATGCAAAATATCTATAAAGTTTATGTATTATAGCAATTATCTAATTTGCTATTTGAGTAAAAGGCTTTAAGTTGAATTTAAAGTGATAGGAATTGGAAAATAATTATGGCGAAAATATCAAGCATTATTATTGGTGTATTCATGCTTTTAGCCTTGGCTATAAATGCCAATGCTCGTCAGCCTAGCGGACTTGAACAACGCGAATTGGTTTTATTAGTAAAAAATATTAATGACGCGGTAGAAAAAAAAGATTTTTCAATTCTTGTCAACTCAATGCCTGAGCGCCTTTATAAAGAAATGGCGATTAAAATGTATACAACCGAGGTTGTATTGCGTGAAGATTTTAAAAAGCAAATTACGCAACAATTTAGCAATGCCATTGAAGGTGGTTATCAGCTAGATGGTGATAAAATAGAATATAAGGAAACAGCCGATGGCACATTCTATGCTCTGATTCCAACGCGTTTCGAAACGTCACAGGCGGTAATTGAGTCGCAAACCTTGGCTATTTTTGATAATACTAAATGGCATATTGTTTTGGGGGGGCAAAAAACTGTACAAAATCCAGTTTTCTTAGAAATCTACCCTTCTTTTCAAAATGTAAGTGTTCCAGTTGGTAAAGCTATTGCTAAATAATGTTGTTATGGACAACTGGGTGACTTTTGCTTAGAACGACGGCGGGGTTTTTCGATGCCTTGCTTTTATTTTAAGTTACGATAGATCATTCCCGATCCAGTCATAATATCAAGATATATGTTTTGAAGTGCTGAAATTTAAATAGTAAAAGCATATTGCTTTTTGACTAAAATAGGCTTATAGAGCACCAAGCAATCCATTGCTAAAAAGTGCATGATAAAAATTGTGCAACATTATTTGTTTATCATTTGAGAACTGATATAATATTAAAGTTAAGTATGGCATTTTAAATGCCAACTTTGTATTTTCCGATGACATAAAATCCAACGGAATTTAACAGCTTTTGAAGGCTGTGCCCATTGCAAGGCAGTTATTAGCTGCATATTTGGGTTTTTAACATTGTTTTATACATTTAGGGACACGCGGTCTTCATATTTCGAAGAAGGCACGGAATGTTTTAAACATAAATGAAACATAGACTGTCCCAAAATTTTTGAACTTAAGAAAGTATTTTAAATTGACAAATTCTAATTCATCCGGCTTCGCTGATTTCGGATTGCCTGAGCTATTGCTTAAAAATTTAGATCGCGCCGGTATGGTATCACCAAAGCCTATTCAAGAAGAAGCTTTGCCTGTTATGCTCGATGGAAAAGATCTTTTAGGTATTGCTCAGACAGGTTCTGGTAAAACCTTGGCTTTCAGTTTGCCGATTATTGCCCAAATTATCAAAAAAGGTGATAAGCGCCGCCCCAAAAGCGCACGCGCGCTTATTCTTGCGCCAACACGTGAACTTGCGCAGCAAATTCTTGATGCTATCAGCGCAATGACGAAAGATATGCATTTGTCATTAGGTCTTGTCCTAGGCGGTGTGTCGCGCTTAAAGCAAATCAAGCGTGTGGGGCCGGGTGTCGATATTTTGATTGCAACTCCCGGTCGCTTGATGGATCTCGTTCGTGATAAGGAAATTGATCTATCACAAACCCAATATTTAGTGCTTGATGAAGCAGATCGTATGCTTGATATGGGCTTTATTAACGATGTGCGTAAAATTGCGTCATTATTGCGTAAAGATCGTCAGACCGCATTGTTCTCTGCAACGATGCCAAAGGAAATTAGCGCGCTTGCTGCAAGCTTGTTGAATGATCCGGTAAGAGTTGAGACAGCTCCACAAGGCACGACAGCAGCTGATATTAATCAGATTGTTTATGGTGTTCATCGCCGCAATAAAAAAGATGGTCTTTTAGGTCTATTGGCAGATGACGCTTTGCGTTCTGTTATTGTTTTCTCTCGCACCAAGCATGGTGCGGATGCGATTAAGCGTGATCTTGATCGTGCTGGTGTTTTATCTGGCGTTATTCATGGTAATAAAACCCAAAATGCGCGTCAAAAAGCATTGAATGGTTTCCGTAGTGGTGCTTTACGGGTTCTTGTCGCAACCGATATTGTGGCACGCGGTATTGATGTGCCTGGTATCAGTCATGTTATCAATTATGATTTGCCTGATGAAGCTGAAAGCTATGTCCATCGTATTGGTCGTACCGGTCGTAATGGTGCTTCGGGCGAGGCAATCACCTTGTTTGATGCAGAGACTGAAACAGTAAGATTGCGCGGTGTGCAGCGTGTAACGCGCAAAAAATTTGCAGTTGAGCCGTTAAGCGATGAAGTAATGAAGCGCAAGCCTGTGCCAGTTGAATTACCTCCAGAGGAGGACGAGCGTCCTTCACGTGGTCGTAATGGTAAAGGCAAGCCAAATACTTCGCGTTTTGCCAAGGGGCGTGCCGAACGTAAACGTGGCGGAGAAGATACAGGTTCAAGAGGCAGCCGTTCAGGCGGTCGTAATGATAGGTCATTCCAAGGTGCCGGCCGTAAACGTGAAGATTCTTCTTTTGATGGTGATCGTAAAGAGCGTTCATCAGCTGGCGAACGCCAAAGCTACGAGGGCAAAAAGCGTAATGGCGGGCAAGGTGAAAGACGTGGCTCAAATGCTAATGCTTCAGCGAAAAAGAAAAGCGGTTTCCAAGGTGGGCGTGGTTCACGTCGCCCAAATCGCGAGTCTTATGCAGCCTAATTAATTTTTCTGGTGCAAATTATCATTGCGGCAGGATGGTTCTTATAGGGTATATCCCTTAGTATCATAGATAAAGGCCCGTCATTTGATGGGCCTTTATTTTGGTTAAAGTATTAATACAATATTGGCCCATTATTGTGTGGGACAAAATTTGTGTGAACCGATTATCAAATTACATGCGCTAATTGAATAATATTGATGGTTTTGACAAAAAATGCTTGAGCAAGCTGCATTAATGTGTATCGTTGCGACACTTATTATGCGTTTGCTATTGATTGCCTTTAATAATTAAAGGTATCATTAAAGATGTATCATTGAGGGTGCTTTGTTGCCTTCATAATTAATTAATAAAAATAATTAGTTACGGTGTTTTTTGTAAAAACATCCTTAACTTATGGCTTATGATAGTAGTTGGTTGCTATTAGTAACTGATTCTAAATTTGGATTGATTACTGTTTTTTCAGTGTCAGTTCCGGGTAGTACCCGATTGGCGACATACCGGAGAAAATATATGGCTTCAGCCGCAGAACAATTGGCGTCAAATCTGAATTTTTCAGCATTTTCGCGCGCTAGCGAATTAAAACAACGTATATGGTTTACATTGGCTGCTTTATTGGTTTACCGATTAGGGACCTATATTGCTATGCCTGGCATAGATACACAAGCTTTGGAAGATGCATTTACCAATCATGCTGGCGGTGTTCTTGGTTTGTTTAATATGTTTTCCGGTGGTGCTGTTAGCCGTATGGCTATCTTTGCATTGGGTATTATGCCTTATATTTCGGCATCTATTATCATCCAATTGATGACTGCAGTTATTCCTTCTCTTGAAGCTTTGAAGAAAGAGGGCGAGTCTGGGCGTAAGATTATTAGCCAATATACACGCTATGGTACTGTGCTTTTGGCTATTGTTCAGGCTTATGGTATTGCTATAGGGCTTGAAGCAAGTAATCTTGTGGTTGATCCGGGTTGGGCTTTCCGTCTGTCTGCAGTTATTACCCTAGTTGGTGGTACTATGTTTATGATGTGGCTTGGTGAGCAGATTACATCACGCGGCGTGGGTAATGGTATTTCATTGATCATCTATGTAGGTATCGTTGCAACGTTACCTGGTGCTGTTGCTCAAATGCTACAGCTTAATAGAGATGGTCAGCTTTCTGCATTTATTGTTTTTGCTGTTATCGTTCTTGTTATTGCACTTATTGCTGTTGTTGTTTTTGTTGAACGTGCGCAGCGCCGGTTAATGGTGCGTTATCCTAAGCGACAAGTCGGTAATCGCATGTTTGAAGGTGATACTTCAAACCTTCCATTGAAGATCAATACAGCTGGCGTTATTCCGCCTATCTTTGCGTCTTCTTTATTATTGATGCCATCTACGCTCGGTGCATTTACGCAAAATCCACCAAGTTGGGCTCAACCAATTATAGTTGTGCTTCAACATGGTCATCCTGTATATATGGCGCTATACGCTGCTTTGATGGTGTTCTTCTGCTTTTTCTATACTGCAATCGTATTCAACCCCAAGGAAACTGCAGATCAATTAAAAAAACATGGCGGCTTCATCCCAGGTTACCGTCCTGGTGAACGTACAGCGGAATATATTGATTATGTATTGACGCGTATCACTGTCCTTGGTGCGATTTATATTGTTGGTGTTTGTATGTTGCCAGAATTCTTTATTTCGTCGACCGGAATTGGTATGCAGCTTGGCGGTACATCGCTTCTTATTATCGTAACGGTAACACTCGATACAATTTCACAGGTTCAAGGTCATCTCGTTGCGCATCAATATGAAGGCCTAATTAAAAAGTCGAAACTTAGGGGAGGTAAGAAAACACGATGAAACTTATTTTATTAGGACCACCCGGTGCTGGAAAAGGCACTCAGGCTAAGATTTTGACTGAAAAATATAATATTCCACAACTATCAACTGGTGATATGTTACGTGCAGCTGTTGCTGCTGAAACTGAAGTTGGTAAGCGCGCTAAGGAAGTTATGGCAGCTGGTCAATTCGTTTCTGATGAGATAGTCAATCAAATCGTTGCTGACAGAATTAGTGAGGCTGATTGCGTAAACGGCTTTATTCTTGACGGTTATCCTCGAACTGCAGCTCAAGCTACAGCTCTTGAAGAAATTCTTAAAGCTCGCAATACGCATCTTGACGCCGTCATTGAGCTGAAGGTTGATGAGAATGCTTTGATTAGCCGACTCGAAAGTCGGATAAGAGAAACGCAGGAAGCTGGTGGTAGTATTCGTTCGGATGACAATCCAGAAACATTTGCCAAGCGTTTAGTAGAATATAGAGAAAAAACTGCGCCATTGTCGGATTTTTATCGACAGAATGGCCAGTTAAAAGAGGTTGATGGTATGGCGCAAGTTCATGCCGTAACAGCTGAAATTCAAAGCCTATTACAATAAACTAGGTATTATTTCAGTTCTATATAAATTTGCTTGACTTTTTCGTTAAAATAGGATTAAGACAGCAAATTCATTTTTAAAATGTTATAGCCCTGATGGTTTTCTGTTAAGGGCTATTTTTTCACTGTAAATATATGCGGTATTTGCAGTTGTTAACCAGAACCAAGGAGAAAAGGCGTGGCTCGTATTGCTGGCGTCAACATCCCGACTAATAAGCGCGTAGTAATTGCGCTTCAGTATATTCACGGGATTGGACCAAAATTTGCTCAAGAGATCTGCGAAAAAGTAGGTATTCCTGCTGAACGTCGCGTTAATCAGCTCACTGATGCTGAAGTTTTGCAGATTCGCGAAACTATTGATCGTGACTATCAGGTTGAAGGTGATCTTCGTCGTGAAGTTTCCATGAACATCAAGCGTTTGATGGATCTTGGTTGCTATCGCGGTCTTCGTCATCGTCGTTCATTGCCTGTTCGTGGTCAACGTACACATACTAATGCGCGTACTCGTAAGGGCCCTGCAAAGGCAATTGCTGGTAAAAAGAAATAATCATAGCTAGCCAGATTGCTCTGGGTGTCTATTTTAAGATTTGCTGTCCCTTTCTTGCGGCTTGTTAAATTGATAAGTCAAAAATAGGAATGGGTGGAGCTGCTGAAGTTACGGCAGTGTAGAGATCGATTGAAAGGTAGAATATGGCAAAGGAAGCCACACGTGTTCGCCGGCGCGAACGTAAAAATATTTCATCAGGTGTTGCGCATGTTAATTCAACATTCAACAACACAATGATTACAATTACCGATGCTCAAGGCAATGCAATTGCATGGTCTTCAGCCGGTGCGCAGGGGTTCAAGGGTTCACGTAAATCCACTCCATTTGCAGCACAGGTTGCCGCAGAAGATTGTGCGAAAAAAGCTCAAGAGCATGGCATGCGCTCATTGGAAGTTGAAGTTTGCGGTCCAGGTTCTGGCCGTGAATCTGCACTTCGTGCGTTGCAAGCTGCTGGTTTTGTGATTACTTCTATTCGCGATGTGACGCCAATTCCACATAATGGCTGTCGTCCACGTAAAAAGCGCCGCGTTTAATTTGGCTGTTTTATTAGCTAAAGGGGCCCCTTTAGCGTTCATGCTCATTGTCACGAATGGATGGTGACAAAAGCTAAGGACAGGAATTTAATCATGATCCAAAAAAACTGGCAGGAACTAATCAAGCCTAGTAAGGTTGAGTTTCAAAGTGATGCTTCTTTTACGAAAGCCACTTTGGTAGCTGAGCCTCTTGAACGTGGTTTTGGTTTGACTATCGGTAACGCGCTAAGACGCGTTCTTCTTTCATCTCTTCGTGGTGCGGCTGTTACTGCTGTGCAGATTGATGGTGTTCTTCATGAATTCTCATCAATCCCAGGTGTTCGCGAAGATGTGACGGATATTATTTTGAATATCAAGGAAATTGCTATCCGTATGGATGGTGATGGTCCAAAGCGCATGGTTGTTCGTAAAGAAGGACCTGGTGTTGTTACCGCTGGTGATATTCAAACCGTTGGCGATAGTGAAATTCTCAATCCTGATCTTGTTATTTGTACACTTGATGAAGGTGCGGAAATCCGCATGGAGTTTACCGTTAATAATGGTAAAGGCTATGTGCCTTCCGATCGTAATCGCGCTGAAGATGCACCAATTGGTCTTATTCCAGTTGATAGCCTTTTCTCACCGGTTCGCAAAGTATCCTACAAGGTAGAAAATACCCGTGAAGGACAAGTTCTTGATTATGATAAGTTGACTTTAACCATTGAAACCAATGGTGCAGTTAGTGGTGAAGATGCAGTGGCTTTTGCAGCTCGTATCTTGCAAGACCAACTTTCTGTTTTTGTTAATTTTGAAGAACCACAAAAAGAAGCTCCGCAAGAGCAAGTTTCTGAACTTGCATTCAATCCTGCACTTCTTAAGAAAGTGGACGAGCTGGAGCTTTCTGTTCGTTCAGCCAATTGCCTTAAAAACGATAATATCGTTTATATTGGCGACCTTATCCAGAAGACGGAATCCGAAATGTTGCGGACACCGAATTTTGGCCGTAAATCGCTTAACGAGATTAAAGAAGTTCTCGCTGGCATGGGTCTACATCTTGGTATGGAAATACCAGCTTGGCCGCCAGAGAATATCGATGATCTTGCAAAGCGCTATGAAGATCAATATTGAGCCATTAATTGAAGGAGAAAGCTCATGCGCCATGGTAATTCAGGCCGCAAGCTGAACCGGACTGCAAGTCATCGTAAAGCAATGTTCGCCAATATGGCGGCATCGTTAATCGAACACGAGCAGATCGTGACTACGCTGCCAAAAGCTAAAGAAATTCGTCCAATCGTAGAAAAGCTAGTAACTCTAGGTAAGCGCGGCGGTTTACACGCTCGTCGTCAAGCCATTTCAGCTATTCGCGATGCCAAACTTGTTGCTAAGTTGTTTGATACACTTGCACCTCGTTATGCTACTCGTAATGGTGGCTACTTGCGTATTATGAAAGCCGGTTTCCGTGCTGGTGATAATGCACCTTTAGCTGTAATCGAGTTTGTTGAACGCGATGTTAATGCAAAAGGCGCAGCTGATCGTGCTCGCACTGAAGCTGCTGCAAAAGAAGAAGCAAGCGCTGCTTAATTATTTAAGCCCGTTTAGTATTGAAAAAGCCCGCTTTGGAAACAAAGCGGGCTTTTTTGTTTCTATAATCATCATATAATATATGAAAGGTATGGGATGTATTTAAGGTATGCTCAAATGCTTTAGAAGCAATAGCAGCTGTAATTTTTGCATCTTTGCGCATTAGCAAAATACAAGTGTTTTTTATTTTGCCAAAAAGCTATGAACATTATTGTTTGTTGATATAATAGTATTTTAAAAGCAGATGAAAATTGTCTTTATCAGTTCAAAAAAAATTCGATAAGAAATTATTAGTTTGCAATGAGATGGGGACTCCATAGTCAGTTCATGAAGCTGTTGCTTAATTTTGACCCAGCAACTTCGGCTATATTTTATATTTTGCTGCATTTTAAAATTTAAAAATTGAGCCTAATATTGCTGAACTACTTTTTAATTATAATTTTTATTGAGGGAAGATTTATGCAATTTATAGCGTCCAACTTTAACTATAAATTAGTTTCTAGATTATTTTTGTTATGGATAATATCGTTGTTATTAACAACTCAGGTTAATGCCAAAGATGGCTATGAAATTTCATTGCAATTAGAAGATGGGACGACTCTAGAAGAATTATCTAAGCAATGGTGGATGTGGGCTAGTAGCTTTGAAAATACATCGGATGATCCTATTGATGATGAGGATGGCCATCTATGCTATTTGGGCAATAAGGATCATGTTTGGTTTTTAGCAGGTACTTATGATGGCATGCCAGTCACTAGGCATTGTAATATACCAAAACATAAATATATTTTTTTTCCAGTAGTTAATTTTATTATTGGCGAAAACCCTCGGTCTGCTATTTGTAGCGAAGTAAGCCGCGAGGTTAAGGATATAATGGATACTGCCAGTGGGATCTATGTTGATCTGAGTGATAGTTCATTATCTAAAAACCAAATTACACGTGTTTCAACAAAAAGTTGTTTCAAAATACCAAATGATAGCTATATCTATGCATCAGATGGTTATTGGGTTCTATTGAAATTTTCTGTGCCTGGAGAATATAAATTAAATTTTGGTACTAAAGACGAATTTTCTCAAGATAATCATTATGTTATTACTGTTGATTAATATCCGGATATTAATCAACAGCTGCTATACATGATTTGAATATTGCGTGAGTTATTGCTAATTATTTATATCACTTAATGTAAAGAAAACAGGATCTTTTCAACTTTACAGCTTCCAACCAGGTTTTGGATTTCTTTTGCTTAAAAGGGCGACAGCCTCCACATGGGGTGACCATAAGAACTGGTCAACTGGTATCACTTTTTCAAGCTTATAACCGCCTTTAACAAGGATTGATAAATCACGTGCCAATGTCACAGGATTACATGAAACAGCAACCACGCGGCTAATAATAGCATTGGCTATTTCCTTAGCTTGTTCTTCAGCGCCGGCGCGCGGTGGATCAAAAACAAGGCCATCAAATTGTGCAAGTTCCTTGGCGTTTAATGGTCGGCGGAACAAATCGCGTTCCTCGTGGACAACTGTCTTTAACCCCGTTGCGTAACGACTAGCGCGATCCAAGGCTTGTAATGCAGCTGAAGTATTCTCAACGGCTTTGACGTTCATTTTTTTTGCCATTGGGAAAGTAAATGTGCCTGATCCTGAAAACAGATCAACTGCATTTTTTGTCTTTTTTAGCCAATTAACTGCAGTGCCCGTCATTGCAATTTCTGCTTCCTTGGTAGCTTGTAAAAAACCACCCGGTGGCAGGATAACTTCGACGCCATCAAAATCAATTAAGGGTTTTGCAACTTCAATAATGATTTCATCGTCAATGGCAATTCTTGCGATGTTTAGTTTGATAGCAAGGGTTGTAAGACGCTGGCGGTGGCGATCTTCGATATTTTCAACACCAGAAATCATGATGTCTAGACCGTTATTAGCAGCCGTCACCGTCACATGAAAACTACGGGCATTATCTTGCAAAACTGCTGCAATGGCATGAATATCATCAAAGCGTGATGTTATAGCCTCAACGGTAACAGGACATTCATGAATCTCAACAATTTCGTTGCTTTGGTAGCGGTTAAATCCAAGTACTAAACCTTTTGGTGTTGCTTTAGCGGTTAAGACGATACGCCGTCTCGTTTGTGGCTCACAGGAAATGAGTGGTGCAACTTCAGTCTTCAAACCACGCGCTTCTAATGCATGAACAACAAGGTCACGTTTCCAAGCTTCATAATTTTCACGGTTCCAATGTTGTAACGAGCAACCACCGCAATCTTCAAAATAGACGCAAGTAGGTTCAATACGCTCATTAGATTTGCTTGTAAGCGCAATGAGCGTGCCTTTATCACTCTCGGTTGCAACATTAGCCTTTTCGCCTGGCAGGGTGAAAGGGACGTAAATATTGCCCGATGAGCCTTTGGCAATACCATCGCCACCAGCTCCAACGGCGCTTATTATAACATCTTTCGTCACTTGTCTTTCACTCCATAAAGTAAGAATTCCTGATTGCCATCTCCGCCTTCAATGGGCGAGGCAATAAGATCAATAGCGCGCCATTGTGGTAAATTATCCAACCACTCAAAAAGCGATGCCTTAACGCGTTCTACTGCCTTTTTGTCTTTAACAAGACCGCCTTTGCCAATGGCTTCACGCCCAACTTCGAATTGAGGCTTTAGCAATAAAATCGCTTTAGCATTATTATCAGCAAGTTCGAGTGCTGGTGGCAGTGCAAGGGTTAGAGATATAAAACTAACATCTGAAACCACAAGACTTAGCCTTTCACCGCCAAGGTGTATTTTTTGTAAATTACGGGCATTCAAACCTTCATGCAGGGTAATTCGCGGATCACCTTGCAAAGATGGGTGAAATTGCCCATGCCCAACATCAATAGCAGTTACATGGCTTGCACCACGTTCTAAAAGTACTTGGCTAAAGCCACCAGTGGAAGCGCCAACATCTATGCAATGACTATTCTTTACATCAATCTTAAAATGATCAAGCGCACCAATCAACTTTAGAGCTGCGCGTGACACATAGGCCTTGGCAGGATCGTCAACCTCAATATTTGCGTCAAAAGGCGTTAAAGCGCCAGCTTTGGTTATTACTGTATTGCCAACTTTAACTGTACCGCGTTCAATTGCATCGCGTGCCCTTGATCTCGATGAAAAAAACTTGCGTTCAACCAATAATTGGTCAAGTCGTAGCCGTGTGTTAACACCTATTTGATCAGGCTGTTGATCATCCTCTTTTGGCACTTTATTTTAAGCCCTAATTTGTGGCTGCTTGGCGAGATCTCGTCCAAGCGCATTAAATACTGCTTCAACAATACCGTCATGACCAAGGCCAATACGTGCAAGTACTTTATCTTGATTGCCATGGGCAAGGTAGCTGTCAGGTAGTGTCAGTGTGCGGATTTTTAAGCCATGTTCAAGTAGGCCTTTTTGCGCCAAAAGTTGTAATACCTGTGCGCCAAAGCCGTTCATTGCGCCTTCTTCAATGGTTATTAACACTTCATGCTCTTTAGCAAGGCGTGCGATTAAGTCTTCGTCTAGCGGCTTTGCAAAACGCGCATCTGCAACAGTGGTCGAAAGACCTGCGGCAGCTAGCTCATCTGCAGCCAGCATAGCTTCACCAAGGCGCGTGCCAAAGGATAAAAGCGCTATTTTTGTGCCTTCACGTATAATTCTGCCCTTGCCAATTTCAATGATTTCACCGCGTTGCGGTAATTCAAGGCCGGCGCCTTCACCACGTGGATAACGGAAGGAAATAGGCCCTTGGTCATAAGCTGCAGCAGTGCGCACCATATGCATCAATTCAAGATTATCCGACGGTGCCATAACTACAAAACCCGGTAGGGCGGTTAAAAATCCTGTGTCAAAGCTACCTGCATGGGTTGCGCCATCGGCGCCAACAAAGCCAGCGCGGTCAATGGCAAAACGAACAGGCAAATTTTGTATCGATACATCATGGACAATTTGATCATAGCCACGTTGTAAAAAGGTTGAATAAATGGCAGTAAACGGTTTGAAACCTTCAGCCGCAAGTCCGGCTGCAAAGGTTACAGCATGTTGCTCGGCAATACCTACGTCAAAGATGCGCTTTGGAAATTCAAGCCCGAATTGGTCAAGTCCAGTGCCACCTGGCATTGCGGCTGTAATGGCCACAATTTTATCATCATGGCGCGCTTCTTCAATAAGGCTTGATGAGAAAACCTTGGTATAGCTTGGCGTATTGCTTGGTGCTTTTGCTTGCTTACCAGTGATAACGTCAAATTTGTTAACGCCGTGATATTTGTCGCTTGCGGCCTCTGCTGGTGGATAACCTTTACCTTTTTTGGTGACCACATGAATGAGGACAGGACCAAAGGGATTTTCACGAACATTTTTTAGCACAGGTAATAGATGGTCGAGATTATGGCCATCAATTGGGCCAACATAATAAAGACCCAACTCTTCAAACAATGTGCCGCCGGTTAACATGCCGCGTGCATAGCCTTCAGAGCGGCGCATTCTATCCCAAAAGAATTTTGGCAATTTTTTTGTAAGTTCTTTGGCGCGTTCGCGCAAAGTTCTAAAGCCGGGATTAGAAACAAGGCGTGCAAGATAAGCGCTCATTGACCCTGTCGATGGCGCAATGGACATATCATTATCGTTTAAAATGATAATGAGGCGGGCATCCATAGCGCCTGCATTATTCATTGCTTCATAAGCCATGCCGGCTGACATTGATCCATCACCAATAACGGCAATCACATTGCGCTTTTCATCATTAAGTTCGGCGGCAACGGCCATGCCGAGGCCTGCTGAGATCGAGGTTGAAGAATGCCCCGCACCAAAAGCATCATAATCACTTTCGCTACGTTTGGTAAAACCTGAAAGCCCATTTTCTTGGCGCAATGTTCGGATAGTATCGCGTCGTCCAGTTAAGATTTTATGTGGGTAAGCTTGATGGCCTACGTCCCAAATAATGCGGTCGTGGGGTGTGTCAAAAACATAATGCAGCGCAACGGTTAGTTCAACAACACCAAGTCCCGCACCCAAATGACCGCCCGTGACCGAAACTGCATCAATCGTTTCGCTACGTAGTTCTTCAGCCAATTGCGGCAAGTCAGCTTCTGACATTTTGCGCATATCAGCTGGGAATTGAACCTTATCTAGTAGCGGTGTCGTAGGACGTGACAATATAAAACTCCGTTGCTGCAACTTGGTCTTTTAAAATATTTCTATTTTTCTAAAATAGCTGCCTTAACGCAAATTACAGAAAAATGATATAATTTATTTTAATATCCTAAGGGATTTCGCTTCATCATTTATGATGGTTTGTAAAAATTGCTCATAGTGTGAATAATTTAAGCACTTGAGCAAAGCAAAATGGCTCTTAAACAAAGTCACTTTACTCTTATAATATGCTAAAAAATAGTCTTTTTTCAATAACAGCTATTAAATTTGTTTTAATTTAAAAAATAGCTAAAAGCATGAAAATCGCATGGTATTGTCTTTTTTTGACGATGTTAATCGGAAAAAAGGCGAAACTGCAACGATAATAGGCCTTGAAACAAATGATACTGCGATTAAATTTTACAGTTTAAAGCCATTTTCGGGTTTATGGACATCATGGTGTAGCGGCAATAAAGCCCCGTTGTCGTTTTAGTCAAGAAAGCGTTTAATTGTTTCCATAAATTGCGGAACGGATATTGGTTTTGACATATATTCTTCGCAGCCGCCTTCTCTTATGCGCTCTTCATCACCTTTCATAGCAAAGGCTGTCACCGCAATAACTGGAATAGATGCAAGTTCACTATCAGCTTTTAATTGCCGTGTTACATCAAGGCCTGAAATTTCTGGTAATTGAATATCCATTAAAATGAGGTCTGGTTGGTGCTCGCGCGCTAACTCAAGAACCGTTAAACCATTACGTGTTGTTACTGTTTCATAGCCGGTCGCTTCAACAAGATCGCGAAAGAGCTTCATATTGAGTTCATTATCTTCAACAATTAAAACTTTTTTAGCCATGGTTTAAGTCTTCCTGCTCTAATTTTGTCTTTTTGCGGCAATTTGCAAAATTCCGAGAATTTAAAGCGCCTTTGAATGAATATTTTTTGCTCAGCTTTACAAAAAGCTCGACAAAATTACATGATACCAATTAGCAGATTATTTGCTATAAGGAAATGGCAAGCTTTTGCACGTTCAAAAGCATAAGTAGTTATTTTAGTGCTATTAGCAAGGTGTAGCATGGATCAACTCACATAATGAGGTAAATGGGTTAATGAAACATAATGTTAATCATGAGCAGGCTGAAGCTATCGCAATTACTGCGCTTGGCTTTTTAGCTGGTGATCAAGAATTATTGGAGCGGTTTATGGCAATAAGTGGCATTGCTGGTCAAGATATCCGGCAAGCCGCTAGCAGTCCAGGTTTTTTAGCAGGTGTTTTGAGCTTTTTGCTAAATCATGAGCCAAGTTTGTTGATGTTTTGCCAGAGTTCCAATATTCAACCAGAGCGGGTTGCCGAAGCATTTGCTGCGCTGCCAGGTGGCTCACCGATTGAGTTTTAATGGAAAAGCAAAACGATTTCTCAACACCAATTATTGGATTTTGTCGAGATTGCCTCACCATACAGCGCGATAAGCGAAAGCGATGTGTGAAATGTGGCAGCCCCCGCATTATCGCTCATGATGAGCTTTATAGCCTTTCCATCGCGCATATTGATTGTGATGCCTTTTATGCCTCTGTTGAAAAGCGTGATAGGCCTGAATTGCGCGATAAGCCAGTAATTATTGGTGGCGGCACGCGCGGCGTAGTGTCTACATGCTGTTATATTGCGCGTATTTATGGTGTGCGTTCAGCCATGCCGATGTTTAAAGCATTAGAAGCATGCCCGCAAGCAGTGGTTATTCCTCCAGATATGGCAAAATATGGTAAAGTAGGTAAAGAAATTCGCCAGATGATGCTAGAACTTACGCCATTGGTTGAACCGCTTTCCATTGATGAAGCGTTTTTGGATTTGCATGGCACTGAGAAATTGCATAAGTCGCCACCGGCCTTTACTCTTGCACGTTTTGCCAAGCGCATTGAGAATGAAATTGGCATTAGTGTTTCTATCGGGCTTTCTTATTGTAAGTATTTGGCCAAAGTTGCCTCTGATCTTGATAAGCCTCGCGGTTTTTCAATTATTGGCCAAAATGAAGCTTTGTCCTTTTTAGCTACCCAAGAAATAAAAATGATTTGGGGCGTTGGTAAAATGATGGCGGCAAAACTTAATAATGATGGCATATTCACGATTGGCCAATTGCAAGAAATGGAAGAGGTTGAGCTCATGCGCCGCTACGGCGTGATGGGGCAACGTTTGTTTCGTCTTTCCCGTGGTGTCGATGATCGCAGTGTTGAGCCTGAAAATGAAATGAAGAGCGTTTCAGCTGAGCGCACTTTTGAAAGAGACTTATCAAAACGTGAAGACCTTATTGCGGTTTTACGCCATTTAAGTGAGCTGGTTTCACAGCGTTTGAAAAAAGGTGATATTGCGGGGCAAACCGTAGTGTTAAAATTAAAAACCAAGGATTTTAAATTACGTACGCGCAATCGTCATTTGAGTGATCCGACGCAAATAGCCGATCGCATTTTTCGTGTAGGGGTGGACTTATTGGATCGTGAATTAGATGGTAGTTCTTTTCGCCTTCTTGGCATTGGTGTTCAGCAATTAAGTGATGATGAACAAGCTGATCCGATTGATTTAGTTGATGAACAGGCTACAAAACGAGCTGCCGCTGAAACAGCGATAGATAAATTGCGTGATAAATTTGGATCAAAAGCAGTAGAGACCGGATTTACCTTTGGCAAAAATCCGATAAAATCATCCAAAGAGTAAATTAAAAACTGCATGAAATAAAAAGGCCGGTAAAACCGGCCTTTATGTTGTTTTGTATTATGCCTTTGTTGTTGGCGCCAATCTAATATGCAAATCACGCATTTGCGCAGGCGAGACATTAGAAGGTGCGCCCATCAACAAGTCAAATGCTTGTTGATTCATCGGGAAGAGTGAAATTTCACGCAAGTTTTGTGCGCCTGTGAGCAACATGACAATACGGTCAACACCTGCTGCCATACCACCATGCGGCGGTGCGCCATATTGGAATGCACGATAAAGACCGCCAAAACGCTCTTCTACTGTTTCACGCGATAGGCCTGCAATTTCAAAGGCTTTAACCATTGTTTCTGGAATGTGGTTACGAATACCGCCAGATGCAATTTCAAAGCCGTTACAAACCATATCATATTGGAATGCTTTAATGGTAAGTGGATCTTGATTTTCCAACGCATCCATTCCACCTTGTGGCATAGAAAATGGATTATGTGCAAATTCAATGCGCTTTTCATCCTCATTCCATTCATAGAATGGGAAGTCGATAATCCAAGCAAGTTCAAAACGATTATGGTCGACAAGACCAAGGTCTTCACCCGCGCGTGTACGAGCCGCGCCTGCAAAGGACACAAACTTTTTAGGGTCGCCTGCAACAAAGAAGCAAGCATCACCATCATTTAGCCCAAGCTGTACGCGGATAGCCTCAGTGCGTTCTGGACCAATATTTTTGGCAATTGGACCTGCGCCTTCAAGCACTTCACCTTCTTTACGCCAGAAAATATAGCCAAGACCTGGTTGGCCTTCTTTTTGAGCCCAACTATTCATGCGGTCACAAAATGCTCGGCTACCACCGGTTTTGGCCGGGATTGCCCAAACTTCAGCCTTGTCATCATTGGCAAGAATATTGGCAAATACCTTAAAGCCTGAATCACGGAAATGCTCAGAGATTTCTTCCATAATAATTGGATTGCGAAGATCTGGCTTATCACTACCATATTTACGCATCGCATCATCATAGGTAATGCGTGGCATTACATCATTGACTGGTTTAACGCCGGCAAATTCCTTGAAGATGTCACGGATAACCGGCTCCATTGTGGTAAGAACATCTTCTTGCTCGATAAAGCTCATTTCAAGGTCAAGCTGATAGAACTCACCAGGTAAACGATCTGCGCGTGGATCTTCATCGCGGAAGCATGGTGCAATCTGGAAATAGCGATCAAAGCCGGAAACCATCAAAAGCTGCTTATATTGCTGCGGAGCTTGTGGCAAAGCATAGAATTTGCCTTCATGGATACGGCTTGGTACCAAGAAGTCACGCGCACCTTCAGGTGAAGAGGCGGTCAAAATAGGGGTTGAAAATTCTGAAAAGCCAATATCATGCATATGACGGCGCATTGACTTGATAATATCAAGGCGGCGCATGATATTCTTGTGCAATGTTTCGCGGCGCAAATCCAAAAAGCGATATTTTAAACGAATATCTTCAGGATAGTCTGGCTCACCAAATACTGGCAAGGGAAGCTCATCTGCTTTAGAGAGGACTTCAATCTCTTTGGCAAAAATTTCGACTTCACCAGTAGGAAGTTGGTTGTTTACGGTGTCTTCTGATCTGGCTTTAACTTCGCCATCAACGCGAATAACCCATTCGCCACGTAAGGTTTCTGCCATTTTGAAGGCAGAAGAATCAGGATCAGCTACAATTTGCGTCAAACCATAATGGTCTCTAATATCAATAAATAGAATTCCACCATGATCACGAACGCGATTAACCCAGCCAGAGAGGCGAACGGTAGAACCAACATCGGATTTGCGCAAAGCTGCACAATTATGGGTGCGATAACGATGCATTTTTAACTGCTTTCTGCTAAAAATTCAAAAAATATGTAAAACTATTGGGCAAAAGCACATTTTACCCTTGATTTGTCAAGCCTAACAGATTGATTGATGCAAAATTTAGCGCAATGGTGCAAGACAGATTCAAAGAAAAGAGATATAGGGGGCAATTATGCACTCAATTACAACAACAAAAGACCTTGAAGCCGCCATTGCCGCCTTGAGCAAGTCTGACTTTGTGACCGTTGATACAGAATTTTTGCGCGAATCGACTTTCTGGCCGCAATTATGTTTAATCCAATTGGCTTCGCCCGATTTAGAGGTGCTGATTGATCCATTAGCGACTGGAATTGATCTATCCGCATTTTTTGAATTGATGGGTAATAAAAAAGTTTTGAAAGTTTTTCATGCGGCAAGGCAAGATGTTGAAATCGTCTATCATCTTGGCAACCTTATCCCCATGCCGATATTTGATACACAAATTGCGGCGATGGTTTTAGGTTTTGGCGACTCGATTTCTTATGATCATCTTGTGCAAAAAACTACCGGCAAACAGCTTGATAAGTCGTCACGCTTTACTGATTGGAGTCGCCGGCCATTAAGTGAAAGCCAGCTCACATACGCTTTAGCAGATGTTACCTATTTACGTGATGTCTATTTAGATCTTGTTCGCCAGTTGAAAAAGAGTGGGCGCACAAATTGGCTTGATGAGGAAATGCAAATCTTAACCAGTCCAAAAACCTATGAATATTTGCCGGAAAACGCATGGGCGAGGATCAAGGGGCGGTTTAAGAAACCTCGTGAAGTTGCAGTTTTACAAAAAATTGCGGCTTGGCGTGAAAGGGAGGCACAAAAACGTGATTTGCCGCGTGGGCGTATTGTTAAAGACGATGCATTAGTTGAAATAGCTATACAGCAACCGCAAACTATGGATGCCTTATCACGGTTGCGTGCTTTACCCAAAGGTTTTGAGCGTTCGCATTTTGCCAATGATTTATTAGCTGCAATTAAAGAGGCTATGGCCTTGCCTAAAGAACAATTACCAATTGTAAAGCCGCCTAAAAATCTGCCTGAAGGTGCCAATAGTGCTATTGATATTTTAAAGCTATTATTAAAAATTATTAGTGAAGAAAATAATGTTGCTGCAAAAATTATCGCAAGCAGTGATGATATTGAAAAAATAGTGGTTGATGGCGTTGCTGCGAAAATAGGAGCTATGCATGGTTGGCGCTATGAAATGTTTGGTAAAAAAGCTTTGCAAATGCTTGAAGGTTCCCTTGCTATTAGTTTTGAAAATAACCGGATTAAACTTATCGAAACGGTAAAATAATTTGCAATAAAACCGCCATAGAAATCTGATAAATTGGCTTAGCTTATTTATTAGCATTGCTAGGCGGTATTTTTATTTTGTTATTAGTTTTTAAAAATCCGAAAGCTTCGTTTTATTGGCTAAAAAAATTGCAATTATTAAAATCTTTTATTGCTTTTTAAATCGATTTAAATAACATTGATTTTACGCAAGCATTATTTTTGTGAGATCAGGGGTTGTATTTATGGCGAATGTTTTAACGGTTACCTTTAACCCAACGGTTGATGCAGCTAGTGAAGTCGATCGTGTACAGCCAACCCATAAAGTACGCACGCGTGATGAAAGTTTTCACCCAGGTGGCGGTGGTATTAATGTGGCGCGTGTTATTCATCGTCTTGGTGGTTCGGTAAAGGCGCTTTACGCTCGTGGTGGCGTTATGGGTAGCGTTTTGGATCAGCTATTGGCAAAACGTGGTGTAGATGCTCATATAATACAAATTGCTAGTAATACCCGTATCAATAATGTGATTTATGAAACATCGACTGGTATGGAATATCGCTTTATTGCCGAAGGGCCTATTTTTACCGAGGATGATTGGAAAGCCGTAGTTGACTCAGTAAAATCTGCGTCTTGGCACTGGCTTGTTGTTAGTGGTTCTCTGCCGCGCGGCGTGCCGATGGATGTTTATGATGAAATGATAGCGATTGCTCGTCAACGTGGCGGTGAGATTGTGATCGATACATCTGGGCCAGCATTGCGCCATGTGCTTGATCTTGGTGGATTGACGCTTATTAAGCCAAGTCAGGGCGAATTTGAAAACGCCATGGGACGGGAATTTAGAACCGTTGCTGATTTGGCTGAAGCTGCACATAAGCTGGTATGCCAAAAAAAGAGCCAGATTATTGCTGTTACTCTTGGGCATCAAGGCGCAGTTTTGGCGATGAATGATAAGACACTTTATTTGCCATCACCCCCGGTTAAAGTTATTAGTGCATCTGGGGCAGGTGATAGTTTTATTGGTGGCATGGTGCACGCGCTAGCTCATGGTCAATCAATCGAGGATGCTTTCCGTTTAGGTGTTGCTTGCGGAAGCGCAGCGGTGATGGAAAAGGGTACAGGTCTATGTCAGCTTCAAAATATCGAGGAGCTATTCCAATATCTTACTCCGAGCGATGGTGCATTTGCGGTTTTACCTATTGATCCAGAATAATAAAATATAGTTATGGCTCAATATCAGTTCTTGAAGTGATGCTTTCATCTAGGGGCTAACCATATTTTTTATTTTTAATGTCTTTGTTTGCAAAGGCATTAGATTTTTGGGGAATTTATTAAAGATTTGATGTCTTCAATTATTTAGAGCTTTGATTTTAATCCAGGGAATTGGTCCATCAAATAGCCTTTTAGTAAATTGATCATCTTGATATTCGGGATAGCGTTTTAATATTCTCATCGCTAAGTTAAGATTTCTGATGCTGCGCTCATCACCGCGCTGAGTATATCCTGAAAGATGAATGATAACACTAATAATATCGTCTATTTTTCCATTATCCAGGTATCCTTGATTTAAAATTGCTGATAACTCATTATATCCTGAAGGATCCATGGCTAAACAATCAACTAAATTAATTCCTATTTCATTGCGTGTCCAAATATCTGCTCCAGCCTTTATAAGAATAGCAACGCCTTCAAAATTTTGTGCAATAGCAACATCTAAAACCAGTGGTGTATCATTACTGTTTATTTGTATATAATTAGGATCGCCACCAGTTTTAAGATAAATTTTTATAAGTTCATTGATGAATATTAAATCTTCAGCCTCATCATTGCCACCACCCGGCATTCCTAAATAATTCATAAAATTCATGGGAAGACGCTTTGATGGTCTATCTACCATAGTTATGTCCGCGCCATTACCAATCAACGTATCAATTGCTTGTATATTGCGCCTCGACAAGGCATGGAAAAGCAAAGTTATTTCTTGTCCATAACGTTGATTTATTGCTCCCTGCGGAAGTTTTGCTAAATCGCTTTCGCCGATATCTTGATGTCTTTCAATTTTTTGTGCCAAATGATAGACATCACGATCATAATCACGAAACAAACGATCAGATTGTGGGGTTGGCACTAAAGTCATATGATTATAAGTTTGATATCCTATAATAAGCAATAAAATGATTGCAGCAGTTGAAAAGATTATTTTCAATATTGAATGCTTATTTTTCATTTTATAAATCTCTACAATATTAGACCTTCATTGATATTTATCTGCAATTTTGTTCAATTATTGTGGAATTTTTTTGATAGTTGAAGCCAAGCTTTTGCTGCCTCTGATAGATGTGCATTTTCTCGCCAAAGAATTACCATATGCCATGCGATCGGGTGGTCTTCAATTTCAATACGTTGCACGCCGGGATAAGGGCGGGCTTCAGCAATCATTTTAGGTAAAAATCCAACCCCCATATCTGCGGCAACCAAACCAAAGATAAAGTCTATCTGGCTTGATTTGGCTGATATTTTAGGTGCAATTCCAACTTCGGTGCAGGCATCTAAAACAATTGGTGTTAAAGCAAATTGGCTTTCAAATAAAATAAAGGGATGAATGGCAAGTTCTGCCAATGATGCTTTTTTTCGCCCTGCCGCAGCATTGTCCGACATTAAGGCGACTAAGGGCTCGTTCCGTACTTCTTGGTAGTTAAAGCCTTTGGTGGTTGGGACCAAGGTTGCCGCAAGTTCTATATCACCGTGACGCACCATTTCTTCAAGTTTTTTGCCGCCATGTTCCACAATTTCAATATCAATATTGGGGTATTGCGTTGTGTATTGTGCTAAAACAGGGGCAAATAGTACCGAACTACCAATAGGTGGTAGGCCAATACGCAACAAGCCACGCTTCATGCCTTTTATATCCGCAACCTCACGTAAAATAGCGTCTTCTTCTGCCAATATTCGCAATGCATGTTGGTGAACGCGCTTGCCAATTGCAGTAAGGCGAACGCCGTTTTTTCCGCGTTCAAGCAAGGTCACGTCATAAAATGATTCAAGCTGACTAATCGCCTTGCTGATGGTTGACTGGGTCGCATTCATGGCAAGGGCTGCGGCCGAAAAGCTGTTTAAACGTACTACTTCAACCAAGGCTTTTAACGAACGTGTATGCATGATATTCCATTTTAGAATAGTTTTGATGAAATCAATTCACTTTAAGAATAGATAATAATGATCTATATAAAAGGTCAAGGAGTTTTTGCCATGAGCCGTCGTTTATTCATTCAGTCACGCTTTTTTATGCATCGCAGTTTAATTGCACAAATGATGCTTATTGGTGCTTTTTGGCTGTTGGGTGAGGTGATCGCTCGCTATGCGCATTTACCTTTGCCTGGCGGCATTATTGGTCTTGGTCTTGTTTTAATAGCATTGGGTTTTGGCTGGCTTAGTCTTTCAAGCATGAAGCGCGGTGCCAATTGGTTATTGGCTGAAATGCTGTTGTTTTTTATTCCGGCAGTATTGGCCCTGCTTGACCATAAAGAGTTTATTGGTTTTCTTGGTTTAAAAATTCTATTAGTCATTCTTGCAGGGACCTTAGTGGTGATGAGCGTTACCGCTTTGACGATAGATCTTTGTTACCGTTGGACTTTACGTCATGAGCAGCGTTGATTTTTTCTATAATCCACTTGTGCAAACTGTTTTTTGGTCTTTGCTTACTATTGGGCTTTATTATGCTGCAAAAGCATTTTATCGCCGCTTTACCTTTTGGTGGCTAACACCGCTTGCCGTAACACCTTTACTGGTCATGGTTTTTGTGGTGCTGCTAAAAGGCGATTATGCGCATTATATCAGCTCCACCCATTGGTTAATGGCAATTTTAGGGCCCGTTACCGTTGCTTTTGCAATTCCCATTTGGCAGCAACGTGAGGTTATCCGGAAAAATTGGGTGATTTTAGCTATTGGTGTTTTTGCGGGTTCCACAACTGCCATGCTTACCGCCTATGGTTTGGCAACTATGTTGCAGTTAGATGAATCTATGCGGCTTAGTCTCTTGCCTCGTTCGATGAGTACGCCTTTTGCCATGACCGTATCAAGTGATATTGGCGGCATACCTGATTTAACGGCAATTTTCGTTGTTCTAACCGGTGTTTTTGGTGCAGCTCTTGGCGAGTTGGTTATGAAAGTTTTGCCTTTGCGCAGCAAAATTGCGCGCGGCGCACTATTTGGTATGGGCGCGCATGGCGCAGGGGTGGCACGCGCCCACCAAATAGGCGTTGAAGAAGGATCAATCGCCGGCCTTGTGATGGTGTTGGTGGGTATCGTTAATGTAATGTTGGCACCAGTGCTTGGCTATGTGCTGCATTTGCTTTAAAAACAATCAATTTTTAATCTAATTCAAAATTAAATTTTTAAAATACACATCTAAAAGAAGTTGTCTATGGGTTTTAAATGGCTCGGGCAGCATTGCTATTTGTTTTTGACATTCGTCTTCTAGTTGTTTTAACCAGCTTTGTTCTTCTTGTTTCAAGTTGGCTGCGTTTTGGTAGCGGTTTATTAGTGCTCTAATAGCCAAAGGGGGCGTGTCATGTATTTCGCCCGCTATATTAATTAGTCTGGCAAAGTCTTTTACATCAACATAATTCATTAGCGGAAATGAAATATACTGTTCCTCACTCATATTTTTGAAATCATCTTTTGATATAAAATCGATAAGTCTTCGGCTGTTTCTTAAAGTTTTTATAGCTCTTTTTGTAGTGTTAGCTTTAATTTTAGCCACTAGACTCTGAGCGCCTTCTAAATAATATTCATATCCACTATATCCATTAAATCTCAAGTCGTTTAATTCATCAAAGCTAGCAGGTATATTTTGAGCGTTTAGCGAAGTTAAATACTTAGTAAAATATTCCTCCAAACTCTCTCCATTAGGCAGAGGGTTGTAATTCATTTCGATCAATAGATTGATTTGACTTGCAACTTGTAAGATATCTCCCATTCTTGTGAATTTAAAATTTCTTAATGCCTTCATTACAGGTTGTAGGTTTTCATCAAGTTTATTCGGGTCATTAAATTGCCACCTAACTAATTTTATCCATAAAATCGAAACATCCTCAGCTTCTTTTTTTGCCTTGCGTGTCTGAAAGTCTTCTTTAAAAGATGTGATTATCGATTTTTCCGAAGGTAAAATGCCTCTTTTTACAAAATTACCAAGTTCGAATAGGTTAATTGGGTTTTGATACCAATTAAGTGATCTGTGTACCTCAGAAAAAGAAAAATTGGGATAATGGCGTTTCGAGGCTGCGGAAGCAGTATTTTTGCTCGTGTTTGAGAGGCTATCGATTACATTTTTCATTTGAGCGCTCGTGCCGAGATAAATTTCATTCGTATCGCTAATGTCGCCATTCAGATGAGCAAAAGTAATGGCTGAAATTTTTAATAGTACATCTTTTATTTGGTCATCAAAGATATGGTGGTCGTATGTTGACGCAGTTTTTATAGTCTTTAAATAATCAAATAACCTCTTAAAATTAAATAACACTGTTTTTAAACTGCGTAGATTCTTTGCTTTTGACTGTTTGAAAATTTCTAAAATATCATTTTGATTGTTTAAGATAATTTTACGAATATCATCAGCTTTTAAATTGATTATGAATTTATTTATAGCGCTTGTAATATCTGGCTTTATTTCCAAAGTTTGCCCAACAAGTTTTTCTTTAACTTGCTCGTAACTCGAAAAGCTGCGATCTTGTTGTGGGGCAGTTATTTCCTTAGCGTAATATTCTTTGAGCTTGTCTTCATCGGTAACTAAAATAACTTTTAGTCTATCATGCTCAATAAAATTATTAATGTAGCCAAAGAGGTTGGATAAGGGCAGGCGGCAGCGCTCAATATCATCAAAAATAAAAGCGGTGTTTTTAACTTTCGGCAATAATTCTTTTAAATCTTTTGCAAATTTTTTAGTATCAAAGCCAACGCCGTAGATTTGCGGTGAAGCAACGATGCTGCTCAAAAAGCTTTGTCCCAAATTTAAAGCTTTATTGTTAAGCCAACTATACGCAGCAAGAATGATACGTTTTTCAATTTCTTCAACTGTTTCTATGCCATTAAGGCTTACGTAAATCCAATTAAATTCTTTATTGCCTAAATATTTTTCATATGGTGTTAAATTTTCATATTGCTTTTTTAAATCAAAAATAAAATGGGTTTTGCCGCTGCCCCATTTGCCAGTTAGTAATACGGCAAATTGTGCGAAGTTTTCATTGTTGAGATAATCTTTAATATAGGCTGCAACTTCTGCGTTATGGGCTTGGTTTTCCATTGATAACTCTTTGCGCTTTAATGCTTAGTTTGATTGGTTATCATTTATAATGGATAATTTTACTTAATTTGCAATGGAAAAAAAACAATAAAAAACCCCGCATAAAGCGGGGTTTTCCAAAAAATATAAAGCGAAATATTAACGCTTTGAGAACTGGAAAGAACGACGAGCTTTAGCTTTACCGTATTTTTTACGTTCAACAACACGGCTATCACGGGTAAGGAAACCACCCTTTTTAAGAATAGCGCGCAATGCTGGTTCATAATAAGTAAGCGCCTTGGAAATACCATGACGAACTGCACCAGCTTGGCCTGAAAGACCGCCACCAGCAACGGTTGCAATGATGTCAAATTCACCATCACGGTTTGTTGCAACGATTGGCTGACGAAGAACCATCTGAAGAACAGGACGGGCAAAATACTTATCAAATTCTTTGCCGTTTACGATGATCTTACCTGAACCTGGCTTTACCCATACGCGGGCAACAGCGTCTTTACGCTTGCCGGTTGCATAGGCACGGCCAAGGCTGTCAAGCTTTTGTACGTGAACTGGTGCGCTTTCAACTGCAGCGGCAACAACATTGCCTGCTACTGCACCAAGGTCAGATAGGGAATTGATTTGCTCGGCCATGATTAAGCAATCCTTTTATTCTTACGGTTTAGCGCTGCAACATCGAGCGCTTCCGGCTGCTGAGCTTCATGGGGATGATTTGTGCCTGCATAAACGCGCAGGTTTTTCATTTGGCGGCGGCCTAGTGGGCCACGTGGAACCATACGCTCAACGGCTTTTTCTACGACGCGTTCAGGGAAACGGCCTTCAAGAATTTGGCGAGCTGTACGTTGTTTAATGCCACCAATATAGCCAGTATGCCAATAGTAAACTTTATCAGTAAATTTCTTACCGGTCAAAACCACCTTGTCAGCATTAATGATAATGACATTGTCACCATCGTCAACGTGAGGCGTAAAGGTTGGTTTATGTTTACCGCGCAAACGATTGGCAACAAGTGAGGCAAGACGACCAAGGACTAGGCCTTCAGCGTCAATAATAACCCACTTTTTTACCACTTCGGCTGGCTTTTGTGAAAAGGTTGCCATAGAAGTTTTCCTTAAAATAGATCCATACACAAATATGATAATAAATCATAATGAGGCAGGCTTTTTTTGTTGCTTATATTGCAGCATCACATGCTACAAAAGGTGAGGGATGTGATATCCCAATCCAGTCCTTGTCAATAAAGCGTGAAAGCTTAAAAAGCAAGCAAAATTATTTTGCAATAAAATTAATTAATATAATTAAATCAAGTTGTTATTTGTAGGGTATTATAATACCATAATAATTTTGGTTTGATTTTGCTTATTGGGGGCTAAAGTCATGGTTTATTTTACGTGTAATAGCTGAAAAAAGCGGTATAGTTTTATAAGAATCAAGGAGGATGTCTTATGGCCGATTTACTTTTAGATGATGATGAGATTTTATCAGCTCTTAATCGTGTAAAAACCATTGCATTGCTTGGTGCATCGCCCAATGCGGCGCGACCAAGTTTTGTAGTAATGGAATTTTTGTTAAGCCGCGGCTATAAGGTCATTCCGGTAAATCCGGGGCAGGCTGGCAAAGAAATTTTGGGGCAAAAAGTTTATGCCCGTTTGGCAGATATTGATGAACCAATCGATATGATTGATATTTTCCGCAATATTGATGCTGTTCCTGCAATTTTGGATGAAGTATTGGCTTTGCCCCATAAACCATTTCTTTTTTGGATGCAGCTTGGCATTGCCGATATTATTTCAGCTAAACGCGCGATTGAAGCGGGTATTAATGTAGTGATGGATCGTTGCCCCCATATTGAGTTAGAGAAATTTTCTTAAAATATAATTGTACTAATTGACGACTATTGTTGTGTTGTTTGTAAATTAAAAGGGAATATATAATGAGTGACAATGCAAAGCATTTCGACACCTTAGCAATACATGCAGGCGCTGCACCTGACCCGACAACTGGTGCGCGTGCAACGCCAATTTATCAAACAACTGCTTATGTTTTTGAAGATGCCGATCAGGCGGCAAATCGATTTGCTTTGGCAGAGGCTGGTAATATTTATACACGCATAACTAATCCCACCCAAGCGGTGCTTGAGGAGCGCATGGCAGCATTGGAGGGCGGTGTCGCAGCGCTTGCAACGGCTACCGGCCATGCCGCAGAATTTTTAACCTTCCATACTTTGATGGAGGCAGGTGATAATTTTATTGCCGCCCGTCAACTCTATGGCGGCTCGGTCAATCAATTTGGCCAAGCATTTAAATCTTTTGATTGGCAGGTGCGGTGGGCAGATGTTACAGACCCAGCGAGTTTTGCGGCGCAAATCGACGGGCGTACCAAAGCAATATTTATTGAAAGTTTTGCTAATCCCGGTGGCATTATTATTGATATTGCAGAAATTGCCAAGGTGGCTAAGGCTCATAATATTCCACTTATTGTCGATAATACAATGGCAAGCCCCTATCTTGTGCGGCCAATTGAACATGGCGCTAACATTGTTATCCATTCGCTGACTAAGTTTATTGGTGGTCATGGCAATTCTATGGGCGGTGTTATTATTGATGGCGGTAATTTTGATTGGCATAAATCAGGTAAATTTAATAAATTGACAGAGCCGCGCCCCGATTATGCTGGTCTTGTCATTGCTGATGCTTTTGGAAAAGCTGCTTTTGCATTGGCGGCGCGCGTGCTTGGCATGCGTGATTTGGGCCCAACCATATCGCCATTTAATGCTTTTATGCTGCTAACAGGAGTTGAAACTCTTTCGCTGCGTATGCAAAGGCATTGTGATAATGCTTTGGCGGTAGCTGAATATTTGCAAAATCACCCACAAGTTTCATGGGTTTCTTATGCGGGTTTGGAGGATAGCCCCTATTATGCTTTACAGCAGCGTATCGCGCCGCTTGGAGCTGGCTCGGTTTTTACCTTCGGCATTAAAGGCGGCTATGAGGCAGGTGTGAAATTTGTTGCAGGGTTAAAGCTGTTTTCCCACCTTGCTAATATTGGTGACACGCGCTCACTGGTGATTCATCCCGCCTCAACCACGCATCGTCAATTAAATGATGAACAAAAACATGCCGCTGGTGCAGGGCCAGAAGTTATCCGTCTGTCGATTGGTATTGAGAGTATTGACGATATTATCGGTGATTTAAACCAGTCTTTTGCGCAAATTTAGCTTCTGTTTCACACTCAATATAAGCTGTGTAATACAGACGGTCAAAGGTTGATTATGGGTTAAGATGGGAGGAAGCAAAATAAAAAGACAACTCCACTTAGGCAATAAAGAGGGAAAATCTAAGTGGAGTTGTCATGAAACATACTGAGCACGGGGAAGATCAGTATGTTTAGCCCAGTTACCGGGCATAGATACTTTTTATGCGGGGGACTTAAAAAGTATCAAAGGATAATCGCTTAGGAGCTATCCAAGATTTCATGTTTAGAATTAGTGCACCAAAGCTTAAAAAAAAGGGGGGGTAGTCTTTTATTTAAGCATTTTTTGTTTGGTTATCGTTGAAAACATCAACCAAACGATTTGCAATCTTTCATTTCATTCGTCTTGTTGCAGGTAAAATGCTTGAGACAGAATAAAGTTCCAACTTTTTTTTATAAAATATTCAATTTTTTTTGAAATTGGTCTGAAATGCTGACCTATTTACAAAATTATATTGAAAAATCAGAAATATCGCGGCATAAAGTTTAATGATCATTGTATCAATTAATTTACGTCATCTTGATAAGGTATTTAAAAATGGCTACGGCGTCTTCGGATCTTACATTTCAGATTCTTCCCAATGAAAATCCAGTTGGAGTTTCTGAACGTGAAGAAGTTTTAAAGAATCCAGGTTTTGGCAAAGTGTTCTCAGATCACATGGCTGTGGTGGAATGGAGCAATGAAAAGGGTTGGCATAATGCACGAATTTGCGCGCGTAAGCCCTTTGAAATGGATCCTGCAGGTGCCGTATTACATTATGCCCAAGAAATTTTTGAAGGCATGAAGGCTTATCGCAATACTGATGGTAATAATGCCAAGGTTACATTATTTCGGCCAGATCAAAATGCACAGCGTATGGAAAAATCTGCCATTCGGATGGGGATGCCTGCTTTACCTGAAAATATTTTTCTTGAAGCTGTTGAGCAGCTTGTCAAAATTGATAAGGATTGGATACCAACAGAAGAAGATGGCAGCCTTTATTTGCGTCCCTTCATGTTTGCAAATGAGAGTTTCCTTGGGGTACGTCCCGCACATAGTTTTATTTTTTGCGTTATTGCGTCGCCAGTTGGTGCATATTTTAAAGGTGAGGGTAAGCCAGTTAGCGTTTGGGTAGAAGAAACATTGACCCGCGCTTCGCGTGGCGGCACTGGCGCGGTAAAATGCGGTGGAAACTATGCCGCTAGCCTTGCAGCACAAGCAAAAGCTTATGACAAAGGCTGCGACCAAGTAGTGTTTTTAGATGCGGCTGAACATTGCTGGGTTGAAGAACTTGGCGGCATGAATATCTTTTTTGTTCATGAAGGTAATGTATTGGTGACGCCGCCACTTACGGGTACTATTTTGCCAGGAATTACCCGTGCATCGCTTATCCAGCTTGCTCATGATAATGGATTTAAGGTTGAAGAGCGTCTTTATTCTTTTGATGAATGGAAGAATGACGCGGCAAGTGGCAAGTTAAAAGAGGTTTTTGCTTGCGGTACAGCGGCGGTTATTACGGCGATTGGCACAATTCGTTATGAAGGTGGTGAGTTTGTTGTCAATAATAATGAGACGGGAGAGGTTACCCGTGCCTTGCGCAATCAATTGGTGCATATTCAGCGCGGCGAAAAGGCTGATCCGCATAATTGGGTTAAAATTGTAGCTTAATTGGTGCTAGAGTTTAATTTAAAAACACGGTTTTAGTTTTTAGATGCGCACTCTATTTAATTCTCAGTGATCGCTCTGTTGGCTATTGCTGAGAATTTTATGATTTTCTGTTTTCTTTTCAATTATTTATTGAAGTAAGCGCAGCATATAATATTGTTGTTGATATATGCCTTGCTTGAATATAATTTAAAAAAAACGTCTTTAATTTGTTGTATTGCCTTGGATGATTGGGCCGGTCATGTTATTGCCCTAATTCGATTGCAGGAATTTCTCGATATGGTTTCGACCATAAAATATCAAATGTTGAAAGGATATATTTTATTATGCCGATAGCAAAAACCCTTACCACTTTGTCGTTGTTTGCCAGCGCTGCTGCCTTGCTTGCCGCTTTCGTGGTTCCCGCATCGGCACAAAGTGCGATGGATGGCTGGAACAAGGTTTGCAGCGAACAGCAAAATGCTGAAAAAAAGAAAGTTAGTGTTTGCAACACTATGAATAATATTGTGTCTGAAACAGGCCAATATTTAACAATGATCAATCTTATCGAAGTTAAGGAAGGTGGCAAGAGCCAAAAACGCATTGGTATTCAGGTGCCAACCGGTCGTCTTATTCCTGCCGGAATTACCGTCAAAGTTGATGGTAATGCTGAAAAGACCATTCCTTACATGATTTGTAATGGTCCAACATGTATCGCTAATGATAGTTTAAGCGATGAACTTGTTGCCCAACTAAAAAAAGGTACCAAGCTTGTTGTGACGTCAGTTAACTTTCAAGGAGCACCAAATCCTTTAGAAGTGTCTTTAGCTGGTTTTGCTAAAGTCTTCGACGGTCCTGGTATGCGTGAACAAGACTTCCAAGCTGAACAAGAAAAATTGCAAAAGGCAATTCAAGACAAGCAGCAAGAGGAAGATGATAAGATGCGTGAAGCACAAGAAAAGGCTAAAAACGCTCAATAATATTATGGTGTAATCTTTGCTTGGAATTACCAATCATTGATTGCCTTATGTGTTAAATAAAAGGAAGGCATGGTATTTTGTCTTCCTTTTTTATGGTCTTTTGTTTTTTTACACGCTAAGTCACTGTTGCAAAATCCTTGCTATGCAATATGGTAAGCATCCCTTAAATTTATGATCTTGGAGTATACCGCATAGCGGTGAGCCATGGGATTAATCCCAAATAAATGTAGAAGGAAGCGATGTTTGAAAATGAATAAAAATCTAATTCGCTTATTGTTAAAATCCTTTGGTTCTAAAGGCCTTCACTACTTAACAATAATTTTTGTAATTTCGATTTTCGTCGCATTGCTTTCATCTTATGCGCCTATATTGCTTGCAAACATTATAAAAAATTTGAAAACATTCACTGTTAACAGCCATTCTTCAATAATTTTCGTCCAAATTATTGCTTTTGTTGGAATTATTGGGCTTGCTCGCTTAATGAGCCCATTAATTACGTATCTTAATGCAAAGATTAGAGCTGAAACCTATGGCTTTGTTACCGATACCTATTTAAATTATTTTAAAAAATATAGTGATGACGTAACTTTATATAAAACACCGGCACGAGTGGCGAGCCATATAAACCAAGTGAATAATGAAATATATATTATTTATAATCACCTTACCTCACAAATATTGATTCCGTTTTGCCAGTTTGTATTTTCCACTGCTATCCTTTTGCTTTTACAGCAATATTTATTTTTAATCGCCATTTATATTTACCTTGCTTTATATATGTTTATTCAACTTTATTTTTCTCGGCTCTTTGTGAAATATAAGCTTGAATTGATGGAATCTGGCCGCTCGGTTTATGATTTGCTAGAGGATTTTTTAAATAATATTAATGTAGCCGTGAGGTTTAACACGCTTAAAATTCTATCTGATGCTTTTAAATCTAAGCTTGCCGATGACCTTAAAGTTCAAAAGCCCTATTTTAAGTGTTACATAGGTTTAAGTTTTATCAATTATCTTTTGGGTTTTTTAATTGGTAATATTGTTTTATTTTACAGCTATAGCGAAGTGGTTTTTAGGCCACAAGGTATTGAGTATTTCATTATGATGAATGGTTATCTCATGATGCTGATAATGCCAATTGAACAAATTGGCGGTGTTTATACTGCGCTTAGACAATCATTTTCAGCAGTGCTGTACTTCATCAAAGAAGTTGATTTTAATGGAGAAGAGCCTCAAAAAGGCAGGATGCTGAAGACCATTGACAATATCCGTTTTATTGATTTTTCTTATGCCTATAAAGATTCTGATAATTTAATTTTTAAAAATATGTCCCTTGATATTGCGACAGGGGATAAAATTGCACTTATTGGTAAAAGTGGCCTTGGTAAATCTACTTTTGCAAAAATTTTATACGACCTTGATGTTGCAAAGCCGCAAACATTATTTTTGTCTAATGTAGATGCATTGGATTTAGCCGCCATTAATTTGCGTGATAAGATCTGTGTCATTACCCAGCATAGCTATATTTTAAATGCTAGCAGTTATTTTAATTTGCAACTTGCCAATGCCAATGCAACTATTTTAGAAATGGAAAATGCAGTAAAAGCGGTTGGGCTTTATGATGAACTTTGCGCCCTACCAGATGGTATGGATACACTGCTTGGCCACCATGGCAATTTATTATCTGGCGGCCAAAAACAACGTTTGGCTATTGCGCGGTTATTTTTGAGTAATCCTGATGTCATTATATTAGATGAAGTGACTTCAGGCTTGGATATTTCAACTGAAAAATTAGTTTACGACCAAATATATAAAGCCTTTGCTGATAAAATCATTATTAGTATTAGCCATAGGGTGCAATTACTAGATTATAGCAGCAAAATATATCAGCTGATAGATGGTCAGTTTATCTCGCAATAATTTGGTTGTACTTAAAATTGTCGTGCTATCTCGTTGGTGGTTAATCTGCCTTTGTGGATGGTGTGGGGGGATAGGTTTTATTCAAATAAACTTTTATAGCATCTTTACCCTGTAAAATCACCTCTTTGCCATTTTCGGTCATAACCAAGGTTTCAATTTCATTATCTTGACGAAGCGAGCTTAGATCTACATCCTCCGCTCGCCCAATTTTTAGGGTTTTTAAAGAAGGCAAAGATTGGAAAAAGCTTTGGTAATCATTGATTTTAGCGCCGGTTATATCAATTTCATGAACGTGACTATAAGGAGTAGGCGGTGAGGGATTATCTACTATTGCTTGTTTAAGGTTAAGGGTTTTCAGCCTTTTCAAAAGTGGTAGAAATGCTAGGTCTTTGATATGGCTTTGCGTAAGATCAAGATGCTCTAATTTTTTTAATCGACTAATTTCATAGATATCACCAAGATCAAGGTTGCGAAGGGTGAGGGTTACGCTATCAAGTGCGATTGGTTTACCATTTATAATAGGTCCGGGTGCGCCTTTGCTCACCAGAAAATCTACAAGCTCACTGCCTTCATAATATTCCCCCTCTATATTTATTGGCATGTGGATATAATAGCTTAATTCTTCATTTTTTTGGTTTGGTATTTTGCCAATATAAAGACGGCTTAGATTAGGCGGAGCGACAAACTTGCTAAAATCAATATTTTCAATGCCACGCACATCAAGAAAATCAAGCTGCTTTAAAGTTGAAATTATGCTTAAATCTTGAACTTTAGTACCAATTAAGCTCAATTTATAAAGAGATGGATGATGAGCAAGCGATGAGATATCTGTCACATCGCTATGGTTTAGATTGAGAATTCTAAGCTTTGATATTGCACTGAGTGGGGTAAAATCATAGCCTATTTTAGCTTTGTGCAAATTGAGCTCTATTAGGCTTGTCGCACCTTGAAGAGGCGCAAGATTTTGTAATTCCAACTCTTCAAGATCAATTCTCTCTAATGCAGTAAGATTTTCTAATCCTTCAAGGGATTTAACTTTTGTGCGCGATATATCGATCCAACTTGCATAAGCAGGATAACCAACTTGTGGTGCATCATCATAAAAAAGCGCCTTTTGAAAAGCGGTGCGTAAAGCTTGATTTTGCCTAAGCGGGGTTAAGTCGCTAATATTGGTTTCACTTAAAAATATACCACGTAACTTGGGGAGTGCAGCAAAAGGACTTATATCCGCAATGTCAGTTTTAGAAAGGTCAAGCAGGCGTAAATCTTTTAACTGAGATAAGGCTTCAATATGGGCAAATTGAAGCCTTGGTAAAATGATTTTATCGATGGAATCAAATTGGGTAAGTGGTGTTAGATCAGTTTTACCTTTTGCGTTTTGTGCTGAAATATTAACACATGAAATGTCTTCCATAATCACGCCATCATAACCCATCAATCCTTCATGAAAGTTAGGTTCGTCACGACCACATTTTTCAATGTTTTGACGCGAAGCCCAATAGGGCAAGCCCGCAAAGGTAACTTTTCGATCACCGCGCTTTTGCTTGAGATAACTGTAAAGCCCTTCACCAATATAGACGCTTTCTTCGCTATTTTGCGGCTCAAGAAGATTAAGCGTAATTTTGCCTTTTTTGTCGTCAAGCGGTGCTTTGCCTTTTTTTCCTTTGCTCAAAAAGCCATTTGGCTTTTAAACGCTCTTCCTCGCTAACTTCATTTTTCGGCGCAGCGCGGCCAAGCACGGTTTCAGCAGCTTTAATTAAATCCGCCCGCACATGCAAATCAAGCCCCAAAACATGGGCAGTAAGTGATAAAGCACTATGCCCACCTTTGGAGCAGCCACGGCAATTCCAAACATCTTTGCGGATATTGTAAGAAAAGCGATCCTTGCCACCACATTGCGGGCATGGGCCAGCATATTCACCATTGTGGGAAACTGTTGGCAAGCCAAGATCAGCCACACAATTGGCAATTTTTATGCTACCCGCTTCATCAATAAAAAGATTGACTATTGAACCACTCATGCTAACTATCTCCCTTGTGTGAAACGCGAGGGAAAAGCATGAGAGATAACGAAATACTTAAAGCCACGAAGCAAAATAGAAAGGCTATACTTAGTGGATTTGCTACCTTCATGGCGATACTTATCGGAAGTGGTATTTTTTACATTAGTATATTGTTGCCGTTTTACGGTTGGGCAACGAGTATTGGTCCATGGGGCTTTTTTCTGATCGTCATGCTTGCAGGAGTTTATATTTTTGCAGGTTATCACATAAGCAGATATGTTTATCCAAAGCTGCAAAGGTTCAAGACCAAAAATAAAGAGGGGCTTGGTAGTTTTCGCGCATTTAGCTTTGGCGTATTTATTGTTTTGTGCTATTTGATAGTACTTTATACTGTGCTTCACTACTATAACACGCTTTCGGAATTGGCTTTGTATCATTTCGGTTTTAAGCTGAGTGAACTCAAATATGATAGTGCTGTTAAAGTCTGTATTGCCATTTTGGCTCTGTGTACACTTATGATTGCGGTGTGGCGCGGCGCGCTGCACTCTCTCCAAGAAAAAGCACAAAGCAAACAAGCAAAAATCGCGGCAGATCAAATTATTTTGGGTAACCGTCAATTTGAATTGGCGAATAAACAATTTGAGTTGGCGACCGAAAACCTCATAGAAACGCAAAACAATAACATTGCAAAATTGCTGGTTGATGGTACAAAATTTCTGGGTAAAGACACGACAGAAGCTGAAAAAATGGCTGGTCTTGCTTGCTTGGATAATATTATTGGCGGCAAAAGTAGTTTTGTTAAACAAGCGATTGATATAATTAAATCCTCCATTATTGCTTTTAGCAGAGAAAATAATGAAGGAATTGATATTCATGATGTCAGTTACACATGGTTTTTTTATGCGATGGATATTCTTCAGAAATATTCCAGCGTGAATGATATAAAAACATCTGTTTATGGTGTGGAACTTACAGGATATTCCAAGCAAAAAGAGGATACATATTGGCCAAATCTTGAGGAAATAAATTATAAAAATTTTAGCTTTCAAGATATTGATTTTAATGACTTTCCTTCCTTTTACATCGAAACTTGTACCTTCCTTAACTGTAAAATAGACAGCGCGATTCGCTTTAAGACTAAAAAAATTAAAGACGGTTCTTCGACTGCATGGGCCAAGTCCCTTGGACAGTCTCATTTTTTGGATTGCACTTTTGTAAATGTTACAGACCAATCCTACTTTAGTTATGGTTCTCACCCTTCTGATGTGATCCATCTGTTTACTGATTGTTATTATGATGACAGTGATATGATAGGCATTGGGAAAATTAAGTTTTGCGAAAACAATGGAATTATTCCTCTGAGCCAATCCTCCTCCTCTTTTCTTTGAGTAAATCAAGAAAATATTCTTTAACCCCACCATCACACGCCCTCCTTTTTCACAAAGATGATATTGCAGGCGGCGTGGGCAAGGTGGGGCAAGCCGGACTCCGCGTCCAAATCCTCACCATTCCAAAAGGCAAATAGATGCCGCAGGGTGGCAGCGTAAAGCCGCCCCCACACAAACCCACCATCTGTTTGGCTGCGCCCATTATGGTCGCCGTATTTTTGCGCACCAAAGGCTAAAACCTTTGCTATTTGCAGCAAAGGCTCCACTGGCAATAGGTCAAGGCGTGGTTTGCCGCTATCATGCTTTGTTGCACTATTGGCTTGCGTTTCTATCATCTTAATAATCCCTATAGCTAAGGGCAAAAGGCGGGGTTTTTAGCGCGGCATCATATTCTTCGCTATATAGCCATGTCATTTGCATGATTTTGCGCTTGTTAAAGCCCATTTGTTGCAGCAGCAAAATGCCCTGCTTTTGCTCCACCAGCGGCATAAAGCGCAGCTGCTTTACATCAACGCAATTTTCAAATCCAAAGGGCGGCATCATACGGCCTCGCTTTGCATGAATTTGGCGCGTTTTGTTTGCAGCGCAGCGGCGTAAAACATCTTTGGTTCTATGCCATACCAAGCGCATAATTTTAAAAAGCTTTTGGTGCATAAGGGCGCACCTTGTTCCGCCGCAATGATACTCGGTACCGGCAAGCCAATTTTTTGCGCAAGCTGTTGTTGGCTTAGCTTTACAAAAACGCGCCGCCGCTCCATCATCAGGCCAAAAACACCCCAATCAATCAATTGGGCGCGCTGCGTGCTTAAACTTGGTGCATTAACTTGCTTGCTATGGTGGGTAAGTGTACACATCATCATTCGCCCTCATTTTCATTTTGGCTAAGGCTCGCGCGTAAATGGTGGGTGCAGTAGTGGCGGCCATGTTTGCTAGCGCGTTTGCAACCACAAACAGGCATTAATGGCCCTGCCTCACTCATCGGGCTTGCTGCAAAAAACAAACAGCGGTCTTCACGCAAGGCGCGCTCATAACTCATTGGCACCACAATGAAGGGTATTTGCTGTAATTGTTTAAAGTTGACGCCCAAGTTGGGTTTATTGGGCTGCTCACATGTGCCTTCACGCTGCTTTTGCAAATTAAGCAATATTTGTGATTTGACACGGCGCGGGAAATGCTGCGGATAATGGTTATAAATCGCTTCATGGACGCGCTGTGGCTTGCAGCCCAAGGCATGTGCAATCTCACCGCCGCTTTTGCCGCGCTTCCACATAAAAGCAGCCTTTTCCAAGCGCTCTTTTGTCCAAAAGGCATTTAAAGGGGCGGTGCTGCTCATTAGTAATCTCCACCAACCACATGCAGTGTGGAAACCTTGGCGCGTGACAATTGCCGGCGCAGCTCAAGCATTTTAATTTCCATGGCACTGCATGCGCGGTCAATGTCGGCAGCCTCGGCAGGGGTTAGCTTACCATCCGCAAAGGCGCGGCTGCCTGTTGCCATCACATCACCCGATGCTGCCACAAGGTCTGAAAACTTGGCTAAAACCGAGCCCATGCTTTTACCCTCTTCATCCGGGGCAATAAGACGATAGCCGGTAAGCGCAGCAAGAGCAGTGGTCACAAGTGGCAAGCCGCATTCATTTTCCAGCATATAAATTGCATTGGTGGGCATTAAATCGGGGTCGGTGGCATTGTTCCAACGGCCAACCTGACTTTTAGAAAGTGAGGTAATCTCAACGCAGCGCTCAATGCCGCCGCATGTCTTGATTAAATCGCGCTGCGCCGCCTTTAAGCGGTGAAACCAAGCCTCGTTAATCATTGCCATTTTAAACAACCCCTTAATTTAAGCAAAGCTTTCCCGTGGCGGGAAATTCCGCAAAATTTTCCCATAGTGGGAATAGATTTTTTATGGTTTTAATAGCGCTACCAAAAACACTTAAAACCGCACCAAAGGCGAAAGGCACATTTGATGAAACAAATTTTAAAACCACTGTTTACAAAAATGCTGTTACGCAATTTGCAGGCTTCAAATCTTGCGCTTTTGGGCGAGGGGGTTGTCAAAAGCGCAAAATCTTCGTGGTGCTCCAAATCCTTAAACCTTTTCCACATTGGCAGTTTGCACGCTGCTATTTGTAGTAGGGCGCAAAATACCTATTGGCCAAACAACCCCGTCCGGCCAGTTTTGTGAATAAAACACCATGGCTTTTTCAAAAGTCTTGGTGGTTACATCAGATTTACCGCAAGCAATTGCATCTAATTTGGAACCTTGGTTAAGCACGATCGTTGATACACGCATGCGACCAATGCCACGCGCCTGGCCGTAAAGATCAGAAACAGTGATGAGTTGCTCGTGTAAATTCATAATTCAAATATGCGGTTAATTAACCACTTTGTCAATCATGTTTTTAACCTCGTTTATCTTTTTTTAAAAGCGGGAGATAATCCGCATTATGACAGAATCAATTTTTGACCGTATAAATCAAAGACTTGCAGCGCTTGACCTTAGTCCTGAAGGAGCTTCAAAAAAGGCGGGGCTCACGCGCGATTATTTGCGCACCTTGTTTCGTCAACAGTCTTCACCAACAGTTAAGACATTGGCGAAGCTTGCAACAGCGCTTGAAACTTCACCTGAGTGGTTAATGCATGGCGTTGGGGAAGTGGTGAATGTCTCACCCAAGGAAAGTGCTGCTACTAATAGAAAAGCAACAAAAACAGTGCATGAAGTTACGCCTGTAAATATGCCAGTTCCAAGCCAAACTAACATGCATAAGGATTTGCCGGTGCTTGGTACAGCAGCGGGAAGCCACACAAATGGTGTTTTGTCTCTTGAAGCCAATATTATTGAATATGTCCGCCGTCCTCCGGGGGTGGAGGCTGTTAAAGATGCTTATGCCGTTTATGTTGAGGGTGATTCAATGGAGCCGCGCTATTATGCAGGCGATCTCATTATTGCCCACCCATACCGTCCAGCACGCATTGGTGATTCAGTTGTGGTGCAATTCAAACGCGGGGAAGCAGACTATCAAGAGGCAATTATTGGCATATTGCATAAGCGCAGCGGTTCAAAAATTGAAATTGAAAAGCTAAATCCGCAGAATATTCTTAATTTTGACGAGGAAAACGTAATTGCTATTCATCGCATTTTAAGTTTGAATGATTTGTTAGGAGTTTAAACCGCATAAGTGCACTCTTTCAAAAACATCAACATTTTTGGAGTAAATGAAAATCATGATTGCCTCAACAATTACTAAAGTGCAGCAAGTCGAGCAAGCTGAAAAGGAGATTCTGGCTATAAAAAAGGAAGTGAACTTTTTTATGACCGAATATAATCTTGAAATTATTTCGTTAAAAATGGAAAGACAAGAGTTTTATATTCCTGATTATCAGCGAAATTTTACTTGGGATGATGATCGGAAATCTCGATTTCTTGAATCTTTAATTATGGGGCTTCCGGTGCCGTTTCTATTCTTTTGGGAGACACCTAAAGGGGAGTTGGAGGTCATTGATGGTTCTCAACGTCTACGCACTATTGAGCAATATGTAACTAATAATTTGACATTGGTTAATCTTGATAAAATACCTTCGCTGATAGGCACAAAGTTTGAAGATCTACCAAGATCAAGGCAATTAAAAATCTTAAATATCCCAATTAGAGGTGCTGTTTTAGGTGAAAATGCAGATGAGGCTGTTAGATTTGATATGTTCGAAAGAATTAATACTGGTAGTCTTACAGCTAAACCTGTTGAAGTTAGGCGTGGAGCATTGCGTGGAGAGTTCCAAAACTTGATTGAAAAGTTAGCTCAGGAGGATCTTCTATCTAAACTTGCACCGATATCACAGGTATCGAAAAACTTACGCACGCATGATGATATGGTTACCCGTTTTTTTGCATATGGTGACGGCTTAGATACTTACAAAGATAGTCCTAAAAATTTTTTATTCTCATATGTAAAAAAAATGAATCAGCAAGTGCAAAAATCCCAAATGCTTTTAAAAGACTATGAAGAGCGCTTTAAAAATATGTTGAAGTTTGTTGATCTTCATTTCCCAAATGGTTTTACGAAATCAACAAAAGCAAAAGCGACCCCCCAAGTTAGATTTGAAGCAATTGCAATAGGAGTTGATTTGGCAATAAGAAAAAATCCATTACTTTTAAAATCAACAGCTATTGATGTTAGTTGGCTTAACTGTAATGAGTTTATTGATTTGGTCTCTTCTGGTTCGGCAAACGTAAAAAGCAAAATAGAAAATCGTATCAATTTTGTCGCATCTTGTTTATTGCAGGTTGCCAATGACTGAGTTGATGAAAAATTACAGAGAAAGAAAATCAGAAATATTAAATGTTTTAAAGCTTTTAAAAAATATTGATAAATGTATAGCAAGTAGCGGAAGAGCAATATTGTCGGCTAAATTATCAACGCCACCTAGTTATCAAATTAATGCGGTGCAACAGAAAATTTTGTATTCAAGCATTTATTTAATGTTGTATAATTTAGTTGAAGGAACAGTTAATCAATGTATAGCAGAGTTGCTATTGGCCTGTAAGCACCATGCCAAGTTTCCGATTAATTTATCTCCAAAGCTGCTAGACATGTGGATAAACGATACAGCAGGTGTGACTAAAGAAATTAATGAAAAAGCACGAGCAAAAAAAGTTAGAAATCTCTTTGATATAGTTTCTAACGGTAGTGATATTACTGAGTGGGAAATTTCTAAAGGTGGCGGAGGTAAATGGAGACATACAGAGATTAAGTCTTATTGTGAAAAGATAGGATTAGAGTTACGAATTCCTCGTCGCACGTTGCGGGCTATTAACCGACATATTAAGGATGATAAAGGTGTTTTAGGTATGGTCGTTGATCTAAGAAACAAACTTGCACATGGTGATATCTCTTTTGCGCAGTGTGCAGCCAGCGTAGTTTATCGTGATTTAGTTTCCTTTTGTTGGGTAGTGTTTAAGTATCTTGAAAGTGTGGTTTCGAACTTTGGTCAGTATATCGATTCAAAAAAATATTTGAAAGAGGATCCTTAAAATTTGTATTGTTTAAGTTGTGTAATATTTTTCTATATGCGTTTTGATTGTTTTCCCTATGTGTAGCGCAAGTAGGGGAGGGACAGCGTTTCCTATGAGCATGCCGATTTTATTGAAGCTTAATTTATTGGTCAAACTATTAAATATATAATTGGGAGGAAATGATTGTAACATTGACGCTTCTCGTAAAGAGATGGCGCGATCTTGTTCAGGGTGACCGAAGCGTCCGTTGCCGTAGCCAAAGCATTGTGTTGTTAATGTTGGTGATGGTTTATCCCACTCCATTCTTCCGTAAACGGATGGGTATGTTTTCCCCGTAATTTTTTGATGGCATTTTGCTTGTATTTCAATTGGCCAATCACGCCATGTGCCACCCGGCTTTGATGCTTTTATTCTTTTGAGATTTAAAGGTGATAGTTTGGCTGATATATGTAAGTCTATTTTATCACTTGTATTGCCTGCTGGTATTTTAGGTAGGAGCGATATAGTATCTCTAACGGTCTTAATAGCTGTATCTTTAGGTTGATTGAGTTCAATTGGACCGAGACTTGATGCAAGTAACACTAAGCGTCGTCGAGTTTGCGGGATACCAAATTTGATGCAATCAACTATTGACCAGCTAACGCAGTAATTATTGTCTTTTAATTTATTTACAAATTCCTTCCAAACTGGCTGACGTGCTAAACCTGGGACATTTTCCATGGTTAACACGTTTGGTTTCGTTGCAAGTACTAAGCGTTCGAATTCTTTTAGCAAAGACCATCGCTCATCTAAAGATTTACGTGTGTTGGAATAAGTAGAAAATGGCTGACATGGTGCACAGCCGGCTAAAACATTAATACCATTTGTTCCGAACCATTCAACCAATTCAGATCTAGTAATAGTTCGTATGTCTCGGCATATAAATGCTGCGTTGTTGTTAGCTTCAAGTGGTGTTTTGCATGAAGGATCAATATCTACTCCTACTTTAACATTAAGTCCTGCTTGTTCTAGTCCATGCGTTAATCCGCCAGCTCCACAGAACAAGTCTATAACATTAATTGCTAAACATTCGTCACTCTTTATAAAGTGGTTAGTCACTATTTAAATTCCTTTAACATAAAGCCGACCAGTATGTAACACTGAAACCTCATATTTAACAGTGGTTAAAAAAAAGGAAATGGTAAAGTTTATATATTTAAAAAATTTCGTTAGAATGCGGTTAATTATACTGATTTAGATTGACGAGGGTAATTAACCGCGTTATATTGCTCTTAATCATTATGATTAGGAGGGTATTATGCCACATTCCATGACCTTGCAGCGCAGTGCTGCTGCATCAACCAATTTTACACACAACCTAATTCCCACACGCTGCCATGCTATGATGCATGCCATGCAAGATATTGCGGCTTCTAAGGGCAATGTTGATTTTGCTGATTTATAAAATGCTGGCTTTGCTGATGATGAAATTGCCGCCCATAGCGATAAAGCCGCAAGCCTTGCCCAAAGTTTTGCAGTTAAAGCAGTATGCAAACCCAAATAGAGCTTGCCGCAAGTGCCGCTTATCATTGCGGCAAGTGAAGCCACCCCACCGCAATTTGATAATATCATCAATAATGACAAGCTAGGCAAGTTTTGGCGCGATTATTGCGCTTGTGTCGCTGCTTTTAAGCTGCCCCCATGGCACTCCGTGCGTGAGCGCTGCATTGCTATGCTTGCGCAATATTTAGCGGCGGTTAACATTGGCCAAGCAAGCCGCGCCGCCATTATCCGCCAAGTCGAAGCGCAATTGCGGGCCATTCCGCTTTATCAAAAGTGTAGGCTCATGCAAAAACCCATCGCACCGCAAGCCATTGAAACAGTTGCTAAGATTGTTGATATTTTACCAATAGATAATGACGAATTGGCACAACAAGTATTAGCAATGACCTTTATGGCGGTTTGTAATACGCTTAATATGAGCAAAGACGAGACGATTGCTACCTTTATCCGCATTATTGAAGCGGAAGAAGAAGGTAGAAAAGCCAAAGCGCCTTTGGCCAACTAAGCCATAACCCAACCCACATTTTTTAAGAGACCATCATGCAACGCGGCAGCGTTTGCAGTGGAGTTCTATTGTCTTTTAACAAGGTTTTTACAATGACCCAAGATGAAGCACGACAAAAAGCCATTAATGCAGGCGTTGAAAAATTGCGAGGCTACACTGATGCAGAGTTTAGTGAGGCTGACCTTAGACAAGCATTTGAAACGGTGATTGATACATATATTAAGCAAAGCATTTTACCATTTTTAAATGAGGCGGAAAGACCAATAATATCAGCATTTACTCGTTGCGACTATTTTAGCGGCCACGCGCTTACCGGGCTTTTAAGCAATGGCAACTCTGATATTGTTGAGTTTACGGAAGTTATTCGTGATGCTTATCATATAGGTAAGCTAATGGATGAAATGGCTCCCAACTTTTATCCTATAAAATAATGCCCCATCAGAAATAGGTATTTTTCATGCAGCGCGGCAGCGTTTGCAGTGGAGTTTTATTGTCTTTTAATAAGGTTTTTACAATGACCCAAGATGAAGCACGCCAAAAAGCTATTAAAGCAGGTGTTGAAAGCTTAAAGGCAGGTTTTGCCAATGTTTTTGACCATGACGAATGGTTAAAAGCGCTTAACCTTGCCCTTAATATTTTTACCGAGCAATGCGGCTTTATAAAAGAAGCGCCAACGCAAGGGCAGGGGTTAGAAAAAGGAGTTTATGTTGTTTCGATAGCCAAGGAAAAGCAGTTGAGTTTATTGCTAATCCTGCGCAATTTGAAGGCAGCCTTGTCGTACAAGCCGACTTATATTTAAGTCTAGCAAAAGCTTATAAAAAAGCCGCCAAAACGGGTGGCACTGTGCGGCTTCTTTCATCACAAGAATATCAAGCGCAATTTATCGACAAGCTTAATAGACAGTAGGGGGGATTGTTATGGTCGTGCGTAATCCACCCGTTACCGTTGAATTGTTAGAATCATATCTTGATCATTTGGCCCATCTTATGGTGGATTATGCACCAGATTTTGATGCTTGTTTACCGCTTTATGAACGGTTGGAGGCGGAGATTGAAATATTAAAAGATAAAGAAAAGCGCATGGCGGCTGTTTATGCACGGGCTAACAAACTAAAACAAGAAAAGCCTGCTGTTAAAAAATTGAAAAATCAAACGGCAAAGCAATCCGATTAAGTTGCTCCCACTGCCACAATAAACCGCCGCCAGATCCATAACGTGGGCGGTTGTTAGCGTGGCCCATCAATGCCATACGTAATTCATGATCGACATCGGCTTCTTTCATTCTATCTTCAAAGGCATGTCTAAGGGAATAGATCACCTGATTGTCTTTTTCAAATAGCCCATTTTCCCTAAAAAATTTATTTAAAGTATTCGATAGGGTGGTTTCCTTATCGCGATAGCGGGTAAAGCCGTTGCGATGTAGTTTTATAGCCTCTAATGCCACGCCAATAAGTGGAATGCGCCTAACGCTAGAGCTTGTTTTAATTTCGCGTGGGTCTGCAGGGTCTATACGCGGTGCAATATCAATAAAGGGTACTTCGCCATTTAGGTGAATATTTTCTGTGCCAAGATTGCAAATTTCACCAAGGCGCGCACCCGTATCAGCCAAAATAAAAACCACATGCCGTGCTTCGTCATTAAGCTTTGCTAAAGCACCTGGTTGATAAAGCTTGTCTTTAATCCAGTTGGTTGAAAAAGGAGGGCGTGTTTTATTGACTTCTTTAAAAGATAGGCCAGACAATGGATTATTATAGTCAATTTTACCTATATGCGCAAAATAGGAGTTTAAGAAAACGCGGGCATTGCTAATTTGGCGATTGCCCCATGCTGCTGAATGGGTGGCGGCACCGCTTGAATCTAAGATTGATTTTCCCAAGCTTTTATAAAAGGCTAAACCGTCTTGGCGTGTGATGTCATCTATATCTTTGTCACCAATGGCATCGCTTAATAAACGCAAAGTTGCGCTTCGCCCTTGTATCCAACGTTCACGTTGATGTTGGCTTTTGCCCGTTAGCGTATGGGGGATTATATCTTCAAAATAAAGCTTGATGGCATCGCTTAGTAGTGTGTTTGGCGCTTTTACCGCACCAAGCAAGCTTTGTTGTAGAGGCGGCGGCAAGGTTTTGTCAGTGATAACAGAAAAGCGGCTGATAATTTCATCTAATGATGCCTTGGCGAGATCGCCGGCGGTTTTAAATGCAAAACCAAATGCTTCAACCTGTTTCATTGCCGCCTTATAGCGTTCCATCGCAGCATCGCTGTTCGTGCCTAGCATCAATGCTGCCCATAAATCATTGTCAGCTTTTTCATGCAAATCGCGTTTCGTGCGAGCAATAATCAAATCACTTGTGCGAAGTGAAATTTGAATAATAGGGCTGCGTTTATCTAGTACAATAAGTGGTGTGGGCACACGTCTTTTATAGACGTAATTGCCATTGCGTAGCATGAGGTAACGATCTAGATTTGATGTTTTTGCAACCACAATAATGCATAGCCCCAACGATTTGTGTGACAGTTTGTATGCTATATTGTGTGATAGATTTGGCGTTTTTGCAATAGTAATCATTTTACAATTGAAAAAGTTCAATAAAAACAATTAGTTGCAAAAATTCAATGGCGGTGAGAGAGGGATTCGAACCCTCGATACGGTTCCCCGTATACACACTTTCCAGGCGTGCGCCTTCAGCCGCTCGGCCACCTCACCATTGTGGCGGCAATATAGCGAAAAATTAATATTTCACAAGCCCTAAAAGCTAAAATAATTGTCGAATTTCATCCCTCGTTGTCGGTAACACTATCTTAAGTAAGGTTTTTAAACTGATTTTTATTGAAAAAAGACACGAAAATAAATAGTTACGAGATTTTGTTAAGGTAGATATGATTTAAAAATAATTGATTTAATAACAAAATTTTATTTCAACTATAAAGTTTTATTTTTTGAAAATGCCTTTCAATTAATAAATAATCGATGAAAATATAATTATTACTTGCAATTTCAAATAAAAATGAACATTGTTCATTATTGATCGGATTCACGGAGTAATATAATGAAAAAATCTCAACGATGGACTGAAAAATGTTTTAAGTTATTCCTTTGGGGGCTCACTTTCATTTTTGCATGGTTTTTGTTGCAACTTGGTAGTAACATTATTGCGGATTTGCCTAAAGTTGAGGCAAAGCTTACAGTTGGTGATTTTATTGATGATGCCGCAATTGCGCATATCGAGACCAAGCGTTTAGAGCCTCTCCAAGAAATGCAAAAACAGCAAGAGATTTTGCACGCGCTTCGCGAAAAAGTCGAGTTAAGTACTAGTTTGTACAACTCCAGCAAAACCGAATTTGATAATTGGTTAGCAACTCGTCGTAGTATCCAATCTAATTCACAAGATGACAATTTGATTGCGCGTACGCATGATTTGAATGCCTTACAACAAGCAAAGCAAAAAGCCGAGCATGATTATGAAGTTCAACAGATACAATATCAGTTAGCGCAAGCAGAGTTTTATGCAATTGGTAAGGATATCGATAAAGATATTGCCAATATTCGTGCCGCTGCTGAAATTCAGTTGCAAAAGGCCGTGGCTTGGCAAGAATTAAAAGTATTTGTCTATCGTTTAATTTTAACCTTGCCTTTGTTGCTTGTCGCTGGTTGGGCTTTTGTTAAAAAGCGCAAAACTATCTATTGGCCATTTGCTTGGGGTTTTATTATTTTTGCAGTTTTCACGTTTTTTGTAGAATTGGTGCCATATCTTCCAAGTTATGGTGGTTATGTAAGGATAATAACTGGTATTATAACATCTGTTGTGATTGGCATTTACTTAATTCGTGCGTTTCAGGGCTATTTGTACAGGATGAAGGAACTTGAAGCCGAGCCGGAATTGCAGCGCCGCAAGAATATAGAATATGACAAAGCTTTAACTTTTTTACAAAAAGAACGCTGCCCAAGTTGCGAGCGCAATATACCGCTTAAGGATGGAAAAACCGATTTTTGTCCCCATTGCGGTTTGCATATTTTTAGTCATTGCAATAATTGCCATAGTCGTAAAAGTAATTTTTCACCCTTTTGCTTTTCCTGCGGTGCGTCATCTGGTGTAACGGATGCGGATGGTGTTAAGTGCATAGGTGTCGCAGAGATGTAATTTATTTATTAATAGAATTACATGAATTTAAACCATAAGGATGATTTTTCATTGTGGTTTATGCTTTTTTTATTAAATAATTATCTCGATTTTTATTTGTAATTATATATTGATTATGTATAATTACTTTGTTGCAGTGGGTTGGTTCGATTGTTTTATAAAAATTGGGGGTAGTATTTTTGTATCAAAATCCTGATATGATTAGGGTCGCAACTGGTTTTGGTACTTTGGATACTTATACATTGAAAACTTATCTTAATAGCTATGGTATTGAGGTGATGTTAGATAATAGCTATTTTTCTGCAGCGTCCCCGCATTATGTTTTTGCCACTGAAGGTATAAATATGTGGGTTTTTACAAGTGATTGGCCAGCTGTAAAAGAATTGATTGCCACATATCGACTTGAGCAGGAGCAGGGCGCATCTCATTCTAGTATATTGGGCAAAGTGGTCTTTACAGTTTTATGGGTAGTTTTGATGGTTTTGTGTACAACGCCGCCACCAGCTAGGGGGGTGTATTTTACCCACCCTAAAATGGTTGCAAGACTATTGAATCATGAAAATGATGAGCGTAAAGCCTAAATTACCCAGTTACGTTAGCGGCTACATTTTTGTTTAGATTTGCTTGTGGATCCATCATTGCAGAGAAATTTGCCATCGCTTGTGCATTGCTTTACACCGCCTTTTTTGCCGCTACAAGGTGTGTTTGCACTATAAGCTGGTAGGCTTGCAAAAGAAAAAATAGCAAGTACCAAAAGAGCAAAAATGTTTTTCAAAATATTAGTCATAGTTTAACCCCCATTAAATTTAACTTCATCCATTAAAGCTGTATTTGAAAACTAATCAATAGCAAGCTGCAATAGCTTGCGTTTATCCCATAAAATTTGTGCTTTTAGACTGGTTGCTGGGCAACTTATTCAATTTCAAACAAAATACGCTTGCAATCTTTTTAAAAATCTATAAATGACTAATGGTCATTATTAGCTATTTTGACGTGTTTATCTATGGCGATTTAACCAGTTGAGAGATTTCATGCGTGTAAAAAAAGGCGATGAGCTGAAAAGAGCAATTATAATAGCGGCAACCCAACTCTTTAGCCAGCGCAGCGTAAAAGACGTTTCAATTGATGAAATTGTAAGAAATGCAGGAATAGCTAAGGGTACGTTTTATTTATATTTTACATCAAAAAAAGAGTTGCTTTGCTATCTCGCAGAAGATTGGGTTAGTCAAATGGTTGGCAAAGTAAATGAAATTGCATCAAAAACTGACGAGCGTGCTTTTCAGCTCTTTATTGCTGCTTTTTCATCCTTGAAAGAAATTGAGAATAATCATCCTTATCTCCATGCAGCATTAGATACGCCCAATAATGCTGATCTGCACGAGCAGATCAATGTTGCTTGGGTTAAGCAGATAGGTAAAGCACTCGCCCCTCTGGTTGAGCGAGGGGTAAGAGAAGGAGATTTTAATGTTGATGATGCCTTATCAACTCTTCAATTCATTTTAGCAGGTCAAGCCTACTTACTTGGCAATAAGCAGTTTTCATGGAGCGAGATAGAATATCAAGCCCATTTTGTTTCTGTCTTGAAATTGGCAGAAAGAGCATTGGGAGTAAAAACAAACCAATTGCTTGAAGCCTTTTTAGGTAACCATTTATACCAAAAGAAAGATTAATAATGTCCAATGAAAAAAATATTTTGAGGTTATTTTCTCACCCTTGGCGTTTTTATAGCATAGTCACAATTGGATGTTTTGCTCTTTGGTTTATGGCAGCTTGGTTAAGCCATTTACCACAAAATTCATATTGGCCTTTAATTACTATTTTACAGCTTTTGGGCTTAATTTTTCCATTTTGTGTATCTTGGTTGATGGTGCGCAAAAACACGTTGTTAAAGTCAGATTTTTATTCACGTTTAACACTGCTTTCAACCCCGCAATTAAAGGCATGTTTTATCGCGATTGTCATTATGTTTGGTAGTATATTGGGTGCAACTGTAATATCTTTATTTTTAGGCTACAGTTCAAGCCAGTTTTTAATATCAAAACATGCATCCTTTAGCGCTGGTATTTTATCAGGTTGGGCGGCATTGTTGCTTGCGCCAATTATTGAGGAGTTAAGCTGGCATAGTTATGGCACCGATTGTCTGCGGCGCAGTTTTTGCATGTTTTGGACTTCGATTATTTTTGCAGTTTATTGGGTGTTTTGGCATATGCCACTTGGCTTTATTGCTAATTATTATCAAGCCAATCTTGTAGAGGAGGGGTGGCAATATAGTTTAAATTTTGCAATTAGCTTATTGCCTTTTGTTCTTATTATGAACTGGTTATATTACCGCGCTGGTCGCAGCATTATTGTTGCAATTATTTTTCACCTTGCTGCAAGTATCGCGAACGAATTATTCCAAACTAATCCTGATACAAAAATCATTCAAACAGGCCTATTGATACTGTTAACGGCTTGGCTATTATATCGCTATCCAAAAGAATTCTTTCAAAAATAAAAGGCATATTTGGAAAATCGCATTAGTATTTTGATAACTCAGATTTAGCTCTTAAAACTGTTTTGAAAGAAGATTGAGTGATAATTACAAAATAACAATTAATTCAAATGCATTACAAAACTGCTTAATTTTTTAGAAAAAGGCTAGCTTATATCTGACAATCTTTTTAGGAGCTTGGTTGGATAATCAAATACGAGCTAATAAAGGCCATTGGTGTCATTTTCCAAAAGTCCAATCTCTCGCATTTTGTTTATTAACTCAGGGGTGATAATACCGGTTTCTTTCAATGAAAACATTTTTTGAAAGGCCAAAATTGCCTTTTTGGTATTATCATCGCTGATGCCGTTTACAACAAGATGAGTATTGCCAAAACTGCGTAGTGCTGTTTGTATTCGCATTATTTGGGCTTTTTCTTTTGACAATATTGCTGTTGGTTTATTATCTTTTAATGGCGTTGGCTTTATTTGCGGCACTGCTAGTGCCATAGGAGCTTGGTTAGTAGGTGTGTTTTCGGTAGCTTGAGTTAGAGGCGCTTGTGGACGAGGCTTTGGTATTGCTGGGGTACGATTATCAAATGTGTTAGGATGAAGATTGTTTTGCTCTTTTAATAAAGCTTCAATAGTAAGCTGGTTTGATGTTGAATTATCTTGCTTTTCATGGCTTTCAGAAAAGAAAAAACTGCGTGTTACCATATTTTGATTGTAAAACATGTGATAAGCAAGGAAAGAAAAAAAGCATAAAAATAGACAAAAACCAAGAAAGATTAATGGGTTTTTACGGATTATTTGGGCAGCAGAATAACACAGCCATTTTATTAGCTGCGTGATCGTTGATGATATTAGCGCTGTAACGTTGTGTTGTTTTTTCTTTTTTGTTTTACGCTGTTTTGTCGATCTTTTGTTTACTTTTGCCATCGCCTAAATATTTTTCATGAAGTTCTACTGTTTGGGTTTTATTGTTGATTGCAAAAAAATGCAAATTGTCAGCTTCGATTTTTTGATGCTTATTCACTTTATCTAGTTGAGGTCCATTCCCAAGGGGGAGGGTGAGCGAAATGGTTGTACCTCTGTTTCTTCTACTGCTGATATTAACTCTACCCTTAGCAGCTTCAACAATACCAAATACCAGTGAAAGACCAATGCCATATCCATCAATATTGGAGGATAATACATTACTTGCTCTTTTGAAAGGGTGGCGAAGTTCTTCTATTTCTTCTTCAGCAATACCGGTGCCGGTATCGCTAACCGTAAGTAAAAGATGATTATTTTTTAAAACACGTTGTTGAATGGTAATAATCGAGCCATCACCGCTATATTTAGCAGCATTTGTAATCAGATTAATCATTACTTGTTTTAATTGTAAGCTCTTTAATGTTGTAAAGCAGCTGCCATGGAGATCTGATGTAAATACTACTTTGCTATGCTGGGTTAAATGGCTAGTCATCACAATAGCCTCAGCAATGGTGCTGTCCACATCTTGATCAATGACATTATCTTGTTCTGGTTGTTTTTCAAGATAGGTTGTTATCAATTGCAGTAGGTGATTTCCAGATTCTTTAATATGCATGGCATATTGGCGTTGTAGCGAAGTTTCAAATTTTCCAGAAAATTCATGAAGTAGAAAATCCGTAAAGCCAATGATGGCATTTAGTGGTTCACGCATTTCATGGGCAACAAGAGTAAGAGGTGGCAATTCATTTAAAATTGCATTGCTATCTTGTTCCATGTTGCCAATAGGTGAAGTAGGCGCGGATATTTGCCTTGATACGGCTTTATCAATTAATTGGCAGTCAATGTTTATGCCATTTATCCCAAGAGTTACATTGCCCAGTTGAAAGATGATAAACATACCATCCTTGTTGATAAAACGAAAATTGCTATAGCCACTGTCTTTTTTGCCTATGCGTGCATTGTCCAGCAGTGTGACTAAAGCAATTTTATCATTTATATGGACGCTTTCGGCAAGGTGTTTACCTTTTTGAAAAAAGCCATAGAGATGTGTTTCACCCTGAAAAGCTCTAATGTAGCCTTGAGTTGAAACGGTGAGTTTGATCATTGCTTTATGTTTCATGGTTACCATTTTTTTGCTCTAGCCAACATTAATATGCCAATAGGCCACGAGTATGTTTGCGTCAAAATGCCTTGTAAGGACTTAATGAAAGGATAACTGATCTTTTTTTTGCCGCATTTTACCCTTGAAGCTGCAATTATGGTTAATAAATTATAATCCGTGAATTGGGTTTGATAAGAGCTTTTTTGAAGAAAATATAGTTGTTTTGAGGTGCACAAATTTTTTGACTAAATATTTTTTAAACAAATCAGTTGTTTATATTAGTTTTTATGTTGATGGAATGTTTTGGGGAGGAGAGCGCGGAAAGTAGCCGGCATTTTGATAAAAATATTTTAAATAAATGATTCATCAATATTTAGGAGATATTGTGAAACTGAAATAATCAGATTTCAGAATTATGGATTTATCAGGGGCTGGAAAATGATTTTTTCTTAATTATTTAGATTTGCAGCTCTTGTAAACTTATTATAGGGGCGCTGGTTTTACAAAATTTAAAGATCTCGCTTTGTCAATAATATTTTTACGGTCTAAATATGAAGTTAGAGGTTTTATATCTTTAAAATCAATTAATTAATCGCATTTCTTTAATTGGTTTGTAAGGATTGCTAAGGTTAGATTGCATGAGATTCTTAATTAAAGTTGCTTTTTTTCTCATACTGCTTTTTGTTGCAGTTGCATATTTTGCGCCTTCAGAACATGCGCCTCATAGTAATGGCCAATCTTATTCAATGCTTGATGGCATATTTGCTTTCAAATCAACCGTAAATGATATGGGTGGGTTTTGTGATAGAAATCCAGAAACATGTATAACTGGTAAGTCATTTTTTGCCACTATCAAAGATAAGGCGCTTGAAGGAGCTCGTATTTCATATGAGTTCTTAAATGAAAAGCTTGGCGGTCAAGTGGTCGAAAAATAAGTTATCTATAGCCATATCTCTTGCAAGTTATCTATATGGGAGTTTTCTCTATGCTCCCATTAGAAAGCTAAATATATCAATAAAAAGTTTTTGAAAAATCTGCAGCGGCAGCTTAGCCAGCATTTTAAATTTTTTCCTATATAAAAGTTAACAAGAGACCATTTGCATCTGCGGCTGTGATAAAGTAATATGATGTTAAATTGATCTATAATTACTTTCACTTTTTTCACGCAATGATAAAATATGTTGCAATGGGGAAAATTCTTCCAATTAGATTATAATTAAAAAATGGCGCTTGTTTTTGTCCCTATCAACTGCATAGCAGGTAGCCAAAGAAAAATGGCAGGCTAATTATATGGTATCTAAAAGATTAAGTCATGAAGATGGGCATCGTCGCAAGTTTTTGGTAGTTATTGATGAGACGCCAGAATGTAAAAGAGCTGTTGCCTATGCCTCACGGCGAGTAAAAAATACAAATGGCGCCCTTGTTTTGCTGTTTGTGATTGATAGTTCAGAATTCCAGCATTTTCTTGGCGTTGGCGATGTGATGCGGGCTGAGGCGGAAGAACGGGCCAAAACCACCTTGTCACAAATTGCAGCTGAGGTACGTGAAGGTTTGGGCATTGAAGCAGAACAAATTGTCCGCGAAGGTAAAGCTGCCTTAGAAATAGCAAGTCTGATTGAAGATGATCAGGATATTGCGGTTTTGATTCTTGCCGCTGGTGCTAATGCCGAAGGGCCGGGGCCATTGGTGGAGGCGGTTGCAGGGCGCAATTCGTCATTTGCAATTCCTGTTACTATTATTCCGGCAAATCTAAGCGATGCTGATATTGATGCGGTGACATAAATTCCTATATAACTGCCTAAAGAATATTAAAAATTGGGCTGCTTTTAGTATTATTTCTCTTTTTAGAATTATTTTTCTGTCGCGCTGGTTAAGTATTTAGTTAACGGAAATTGTCTTTAAGACACCTATTGGTGATGGCAGCTTATTAATAGCAGCAATAGAATAAGGTTATGCACTATGTTTATTCAAACAGAAACTACCCCTAATCCGGCAACGCTAAAGTTTTTGCCCGGTAAAATTGTTCTTCAAGATGGCGTTGAAGATTTTCGCGATGCCGAAACAGCCTCCGCGCGCTCGCCGCTTGCAGCTAAATTATTTGCAATACCAAGTGTTTCAGGGGTGTTTTTTGGCTTTGACTTTATAACTGTAACTAAGGCTGATGGCGAATGGGCGCATTTGAAGCCTGCTATTCTTGGCACAATTATGGAGCATATGATGGCTGATTTGCCGATAATGGCGATAAGTGCAAATCAGCTTAATCATGACGAGGAAGAATTCTTTGCCCCTCAGGATCAGGAAATTGTTGATACAATCAAGGAATTACTTGAAACTCGTGTCCGTCCTGCGGTGGCTCAAGATGGTGGCGACATTACGTTTCGTGGCTTTGAACACGGTGTTGTCTATTTGAATATGCGTGGCGCATGCTCTGGTTGCCCATCATCTACTGCTACGCTTAAACATGGTATTGAAAACCTATTGCGCCATTTTGTGCCTGATGTTGTTGGTGTTGAGGCGATGCCGCAATAGGTAATATGCGCGTTTACGACATTTGTCGAGATTTGCTGGTAATAGAATAATTGCGACATTTTTAGTTATCTATATAGTTTGAAATTACCAAATCAAAGTGGCTATTGCGTTCTATCAAGAAAGGCCTGGGTGGAATCACTCAGGCTATTTTTATAAAATTAATATAAATTAGGGCAAACTGACCAATGATAATGAAATTTATCCATGAGTATTTTTTTTGATGAATTTTATAATTTTTTGCTAATTAATTGATATCATTAATTTTATTGAAAGGTTAAACAATATTTCTTTTTTATCTATGTCTTTTTTTTAAAAAAAATGCATTTTAATGTTGACGTTTCAGAATACTTCTATAAAGAGGTGTTCACCTAACAAGGAGGGGTGGCCGAGCGGTTTAAGGCACCGGTCTTGAAAACCGGCGTGCAGGAGACTGTACCGTGGGTTCGAATCCCACCCCCTCCGCCATTTAGACATATTGATGTTTGATCTATGTCTTTTTCCAAATTATCCCAAAAAATTAAAATTATTAGATTGTGTCTTTGCTTTAGTCTTTCGGCTGGTTTTCATAAAATCGATTTCACTCATCCGTTGCCAAGTTGATTTTGTCTTACGTGATAATAGTTTACTGATATCAGAAAAAAGGCCATGATTCTTAAAAATTGGCTTTGCAGAATGATGGCTTGTCTATTTCTTTCATCTAATATAAATTTTATGCAATTATTTTTTTTGTTTAAAAACAGTATATTAGCTTTAAGATAAAAGAAAATTGTGTTTTTTGGATAAAAACTGTTGACGTTAGCGGTTCTCGAACGTATGTTCCGCCCACTTCTCGCAGAAACTTTCTGTAAGGGAGCGCGTAGCTCAGCCGGTAGAGCAACTGACTTTTAATCAGTAGGTCCAGGGTTCGAATCCCTGCGCGCTCACCATCTCATTTTCCTTTATCGCTAATTTCATTTTTGGTTGAATCTTTATTCAATTTACTTGGCTTGTTTTGCGTTTTAATGGCGCTCAATCTGTAGGTTTTTGGCAAATACAAAGTGGGGCGCTATTTCTATGGATAGCGGCCCAAGTTTTAAGCTTAAATGGCTTGGTTAAAGAACGTCTTGCCAGCTTTCCATTGCGGTAATGACAGCTTTAATATCCTTGTGGCGATTTACGACCGTTGCTGCGCCGACTTCAGTTAGAGCGTCTGCAAGGCCGGGATAGACATGGGTGCCGCCGGTAAAGCCAATAACGCGCATGCCAGCCGCAACCGCAGCTGTTGCGCCGGGAACTGAATCTTCAATAACAACGGTATTTTCTGGCGCAATATTAAAAGATTTTGCCGCAGACAGAAAAACATCGGGGGCAGGTTTTGGTTTTTTTGATCCAGTTTCTGGCGCCGAGAAAATCTTGCCTTCAAACAGGTCATAAAGACCGGTCGCCTGAAGCATTTTTTTAATATTTTCACTGATAGAGTTTGAGCAAATGCAATAGGGCAGATCAAGCGAGTTGACCAAATCACGAACGCCATCAATGGCAAGCAATTCACTATCTATCCGACGGACAAATTCACTATGGGCTTTATCGAGCAAATTGGCCGATAGTGGAATATCAATTTGCTTTTCAATTGCTATTAAAGTGTCTTCAAAGGTCATGCCATTATATCGTTCGGATAATTCTTCACCAGTTGTGGCAAAGCCGGCATCAGTTAATAATTCGGCTTTAACTTTCGACGATAAATATTCTGAATCAACCAGAACACCATCGCAATCGAAGATTACCAGTTTTATCGCAGTCATTGTTATTCCTTAAATCTAGCTCTATTGGTAAAATTTATAATTATGTTTCTATAGATAAGGGTAACTGGCTTATATTGCAAAAAATATCGTCGATAAAATAAATTTCTATCCAATATCTATTCTTAAATGGACTTAACCCGAATATCTAAAGTGTGCCTTAGCCAAGACAATGATGAAGCGAAGTTTTATAAAAAGGCTAACTAGGCTTTGCTCAACTTTTTGCGACTCGCTAATGGATAAGAAAATTTAAAAAAGGCGAAAAAATGCTTTCAACAAGAATTTTATTTGCCATGCTTAACGTCATGTTTACCATGTTGGGTGATTATGGGGTTCATTAGTAACGGTGTCCAAATTGTTAGTTGAGTATCCCATGCAAAAATTGAGTGTTGTGAATGCATTGCCAAAAGAAGCCACGGAATTAGAGTGGTGCAATACAATCATAAAAGGAGACTGCATTTCGGCATTGGAAAAATTGCCAACCCATTCTGTTGACGTTATTTTTGCTGATCCTCCTTATAATTTGCAGCTTGAAGGTGCGTTACACCGCCCCGACCAATCATTGGTTGATGCTGTTGACAATGATTGGGACCAGTTTGAGAGTTTTGAAGCCTATGACGCTTTCACCCGTGCATGGTTGCTGGCTTGCCGGCGTGTGTTAAAACCAACCGGGACGGTTTGGGTTATTGGTTCATACCACAATATTTTCCGTGTTGGCGCCATTATGCAAGATATGGGCTTTTGGTTGCTTAACGACATTATTTGGCGCAAAACCAACCCTATGCCTAATTTCCGTGGTCGTAGGTTCCAAAATGCCCATGAAACTATGATTTGGGCATCGCGCGATAAAAATGCCAAAAGCTATACGTTTAATTATGATGCTTTGAAAGCCGCCAATGAAGATGTGCAAATGCGCTCTGATTGGTTATTTCCTATTTGCACCGGCAGTGAGCGTTTGAAAGATGATAGTGGCCATAAGGTTCACCCAACCCAAAAGCCAGAAGCTTTACTTGCTCGTGTTTTGCTTTCTTCTACCAAGCCGGGTGATGTTATTCTTGATCCATTTTTTGGATCTGGCACAACTGGCGCGGTTGCCAAGCGTTTAGGACGTAATTTTGTTGGTATTGAGCGTGAACAAGATTATATCGACGCTGCAACAGCGCGTATTGATGCGGTAGAGCCTTTGGGTAAGGTTGAGCTAGAACTGATGAAAGGCAAGCGTGCCGAGCCGCGCATCGCCTTTAACAGCCTTATTGAAGCAGGCCTATTAAAGCCAGGCATGGTGCTTTATGATAAAAAGCGTAAAAATGCGGCAATCATTCGTGCCGACGGTACGGTTGCTTGTAAAGGCGATGCTGGTTCAATCCATATGATGGGACGTAAGGCGCAAAATAGTGAAAGCTGTAATGGTTGGACTTTTTGGCATTTTGAAGAAGATGGCAAGCTAAAACTCATTGATGAATTACGGGCACAAATCCGCCGTGATCTTGCAGCCACTGGTGCTTAATTCTTTTCATTTTTAAAGATGTGAAACTGATTGCTTTTAAAAGGCAATCAGTTTTTTGTTTTTTTAAGCATTATGTCAAACTATGAATGGTTACATTATCAACCGCCGCAAGCGCTAAATCACATATATGGCGATGATGGGTTAAGTAAATGACTTGACCGCTTTTTGCCATTAAGCCCATCAGCCGCAAGGCTTCACTTGCACGCGGTTCATCAAAGGTTTCCATAATGTCATCAGCGATAAAGGGAATTGGCTCATGGTTTTGTGCAAATTCTTGATAGCCAGCAAAGCGCAAGGCAAGATAAAGCTGGAAGCGAGTGCCTTTGGAAAGGTCTGATGATAATTTAGATTTACCGTCCTTGGCGATGGCGATAAGTGTTTCTTGGCTGCCTTTTAGCTGTGTGGTTAAGCCACTATAATGACCCGATGTTATTTCATGAAAGGCTTGCGACGCGCGTTTTAGCATTGAGCTACGATGGCGATCACGATAGTGTACCAAGGCTTCTTGTGCTAATCTTTCGCCTGTTTTGAGCTTTAAATATTGAAAGGCCAGTTCTTCTATTTCTAGCCTTATGGTTTGCCTTTCACTTTCAATCCTTGCCACTTTATCATCACCGCCAATGGCATCAAGTTGTTTGCGCTTTTCATCAAATAAAGCAAAGGCTTGTTCTTTTTCAGCGCTTAAAGGTTGCATTGCAAGCTTTAACTCACCAAGCGCAATAATATCACTTGGTCCCCCATCTAAATCTATATTTTCAAGGGCTGCATGAATATCATTGCAATTATAGTCGCTTTTTATTTCATGCACGCATTTGGCTAGCTCTTGTCTTTTATCGCTAATGTCTTTAGCCAATTCCAGCTTTTGTGCCAGATCATTTAAATCATCAACGGCAAAATCGGAATTGGCAAAATGGTCAAACCGTTGCTTAATTATTTGATGATGCGCCGCAAGGTCATGAATGATGGTTTGATATTGCTTTTCAACTTCCTGCAACTCATTATAGTTTTTTTGATTTTGATCGGCTTTTTGGATTGCATCAATAACATTTGTTTGTAAATCACTAAAAGCAATAAGCGGATCGTTAAAATCACTTTCATCAAAATCTGGTTTGGCAATGCGATAAAGCGACAAGACCTCATTATGAAAACTTGCCATATCCTTTTCCATTGCGGTTATACGGTGCTGAAGATTATCGCATTGCTGCTTTAAATCAGGCAAAAGTTCTAACTTATTGATATAATGCTCAATAGTTTCAATAGGGGATATTTCTGCAAGCCAAAGGCCGTTTAATGCCTCATTCCACTCATTTTGCCATTGCGTTGCCTTTTGCAGGGCTTGCTCGCTTAATTTTCGTCTTTCTGAAATATCATGATTGGCTTTTTTAAAAGCGCGTTCGCTCTCGCTTTTTTTATGCTTTTGTTCGGTTTGGCTTTCGATAAATTTTTTGCCAAGCACCATTAGTGCTTTAATATCCATAGTGTCATTGGCATTTGGTACATTTTGGCAAATATCAGCGTGGATTTTTTCAATATCTGCTTGCACCGCATCAAAACGCGCCTGCATCGTGATGATTTCATTGCTTATTGTTTGATAATTTTGGCGTTTTATCAGCCAATCTTGCAAAAATTTCATGGCTGCAAGGCTTGGCATTACTTGTTCAATACCAATTTTTCGCAAAGTCTCAGTTACAAATTCATCAATCTTGACGCGCTCTTGCTCTTTATGCTGCATGCTGTCTTCAAGGTTAGTTTGCTTTTTTTGTTCCTCATTCCAATCTATTTGCGCTTGCTCTAACTGCGCAATGCGCTCAAAATGGGTGAGGCGGCCTTGTAAGGCATCATCATAATGGCCCATAGCAAGAGAAAATTGATTAGCGCTTTCATGGTCAAGTTTTTTATAATGGTTTTGCCAAGCAAGCAGCTTTTGTTGTGCCAATGTTTTTAAGGTTTCGCTGTCAACCAGATTGCTTTGTTTTTTAAGGGTTTTAATCCGCGTTTCAATGTTGGCAAGCTTATCAGCAATTTGCCGTTTTTCTAAAGCAAAATCATCCAATTGTTGGTTTAATCGCTGCAACTGGTGATATTGCTCGTTCCAATAATCTTTGTCAGCAATAATTAGCCCATTAAGATCATTTATTGTGCCGCTAAATGGCGCAAGCGCAGCAAAAGCTTGCTGTTGTTCATTTTGCAAGCGTGTGAGATTGCTGGCAAGATTTTGGCTTTCAACAAGCAAGCCTTTGTCGGTTAACTCAGTTAGCTTTGCTTCTAGCAAAAGTACTCTATCTTCATCAAAGGCTAGTGATGGGGTGTTAAAACCTGTTTCAAGCTCTTGCAAGGTTTTTTCAGCCAGTTGTAATTCCCCTTGTGTGGAGGCAATCCGACTATCGATTAAAGGCTTTTTGTGTAACAAATCTTTTAAAGGCGCAAGGCGTAATTTATCAATTAAAAGCTCATCCGTTAAGCGTTCTGGTTGATTAAGCTGCTTTATAAGTGCAGATAGTTCCGCTTTCTTTTGCATAAGCTCATCTTGGCGTTTTGCAATATCATTTTTTGCGGTGATAAAGCGCGATTTTGGTTCATCTGCCAGCAGCTTTATTGTGTCGCCAAGCTTAATAAGCTTTGGTTCAAAATTACTTTGCTGAAGTTTTTCCTTTAAACTTGCAATTTGCGTGGTTAAATAGTCTTTCCTTTGCTTAAAAGCACTATCATTTTGCCAAAGCTGCGCCATTTCACTGCGCCAAAGGTTAAGTAAATCATTTGGCGGCACCGGAAAACCAGCAAAATGCTCAAGGCTTTCAATTATTTCAGTGTAGTTTTTTAATTTTTTGCGCAATTCAATTTGCTGGTTTAAACGGTCTATTTCGTTTGTTTTGCTAAGTAGTGTTTGACTTTTTTGGTTATAATCTTCTTCTGCCTCGCGCTTTTCTTTAACCAATCTTTTATAGGCAGATGCCGCCACGTCAATTTCGGCACTTTCTTGCTTTAGCTCAATTAAGCGCTTCTTTTTTTGCTGGATTGCAGTGGATGACGCGCGGCTTCGATAAATGGCATCGGCAGCTTTTTCTATTTCAGCAAGTTTTTGGCTTACACCATCAAGCCCTGCGGTGGCGGAAAATAAAATTTCGCCAAGATCGCCTTTGCTGTTTAATATATCATTGCCGCCTTTCTCAAGGCTGTCATCATCAAGCGAAAACATGGCTTGATAGCTGTCGCGGTTAAGACCAGCCATATTGCTTAGTAAGGCTATTTCACCAAATGGGTTGGCAGAGCCATCGAGTAAGGAGTTTTTATTGGCTTTTATGCGTTGCAAATCTAATATTTGGTCGCTTGTTTCCAGCTTTGCACCGATTTTCATCAATGGATAATCATGCAAAAAATTATAGGAATTTTCTTTTCCCATGCCGAATAAAAAATCAAGCCAAGCGGTAAAAGTGGTTGATTTGCCAGCCTCGTTCAAGCCGTAAATAATATGAAAATCACAGATACCTGCTTGTTTTTCGCCAAAATCCAAGGTGAAATCGGTAAATTTGCCATAACGGGTAAGGTGGAGCTGCTTAATTCTCATTATGCTTTTAACCGTGCAATAATATCACGGCTCCCCTCATTAATAAGCTGGTCAATGAAGCTATCAAAGCTTTCCTCATCATTGCCCATAAGGCTATTGAGGCCTAGTTGGGGATCATTGCGTAGTGAAGTGGCTGTTTCTTTGATGAATTCGCGTATATCGCTGCGGTTTTTTGCAATATCTGCCATAATTAATGCAAGTTCACTTGTTGGGTCAGCGGTGCTGTTTTGCGCAATTGCGGGCGTGGTGCGCACCAAAAGCTTATCAATCCACATATTGCCCATTCTCTCACCAATGAGTTTGGCTTCCTCTAACAATTGGCTGTCATTGATTAACCGCCAGTTTAAAGGCGTTGCACCAATTAATTCAATGCGGGCAACCAGATGCTGAGAAAGTGCTTTTTCCTTGGCAAGCAGCATAGCGTTTTCGATTTTTGGAACAATAGTATTAAAGTTTTCAATACCGCTAACATCAACAGCAATAGGGTCAAACTGCGCTAGGCTTATCGGCTTTTCATCTAAGCTTATGCTGCCATCATCTGCCACCGTGACTAAAGTTACTGATTTATATCCATTTTCATTAATATCTCGTCCTTGCGGAATACCCGGCATGACAATTGTAGTCTTTGTCGTTTTATCTTCAATGACTTGTCTTTTATGGATATGCCCCAAAGCCCAATAGTTAAAATCACAATTTTGCAAATCTTTAACACTGCAAGGCGCATAAGGGTCATGGCCACTTTGGCCGTCAAGGCTGGTATGCATGAGGCCAATATTAATATGGTCGGCAAGTGGCGCTTTATAAAGCGGTAAAAGGCTATCGGGGGCCGTTTTTTCTTTAAAACTAATGCCGTGAAGTGCAATATTGAGCGTATCGGTTTTAATGGTTTCAACGCCGGCGCGTGTTTTAAAAACTGTTACATTTTGTGGTAAGGTCAATTCATGGGTAATGGTAGAAGCTGCATCATGATTGCCGCGAATGATGAAGCAGGCAATATTAGCGTCATCAAGCCGCTTTAATTCCATGCTTAAAAAGCGTGCGGTTTTCATCGAGGTTTGGCTGCCATCATAAAGATCGCCAGCAATGATAACTGCATTAACCTTTTCTTCAATAGCAAGGTTAATAATATTGGATAATACGGTGCGGCTGGCATTACCGATAAGATTGCCCAACTCTTCATCACGTAAGGATAGCGAGCGTAAGGGTGAATCAAGGTGAATATCTGCCGTATGAATGAAGCGAAACGCCATGATTATATCCCCATATTTATATTAGCGCGCATTTCGATCTGATTGTATCGGATCTGCGCTCTAATCCGTTGTTTACACCGCGTTTTTTTCCGAAAACCGCTTCACACTTTTCGAAAAAAACGCTTTAACGGAAACAATAATACAGCGATTAATATAAGGCAAGCATTGACGCGCAACCGCTTTTATATGGCGAGATCTTTTACTATTTCTAGTCAAGTTTATTGCGCGATGATCAATGATAAAATATCACAGCAATTAAGTTATAAAGCGTCAGATGACTATATGGTTTAAAAATCACCAAACAAAAACTAATTGGCCGCTGGTAGCCTTTGTTTGCAATTGGTAAGCCAAACATCATAAATTGGGTGTTCTACCGCATTTAGACCCGGGCTATCGGCAAACATCCAGCCTCTAAAAATGGGTTTAATTTTTTGGTCCAAAGTGACCTCATTTACCTCAACAAAACCATCGGTTTTAGTTGCTTCATCGGCGCTGCTGGTAAAGCAGGCACGTGGTGTCACTTGTAAAGCGCCAAATTGGTAGGTCTCACCTATGGTGATATGAAAAGTTGTCGTGCGTCCGGTTATTTTATCAAGGCCAGAAAATTCGGCAATGGGATTGCTAATGCGCTCAGCCAATGTTGGGCTTGCAACAGCAGCTAGGGCCAAAACAGCAAGGCTTAAAGATTTCACAAAAGAAAAAGGCTTTAACAATTTTATCATAGCGACCATTCGAAACTTTAAATTATGTGGCTGTATTTGTTATAAATACAAGTCATGAGTTTTAAACACAAACTATGGCAATAAAAAACCAAATTTACAAATAATCATAATTAAATTGGCTTTTTTTAAAAAATAAACATGCATAAAATTAATTATGCATGTTTGGAATGTTTTATATCAACTGAAATAGAAAAAATCTGCATCAATGGTGCTAAATTTCAAAGTCCAGTATAATATTTCCCGCTGCTCATTCTGGTGACCAAGCATTATAATCGCCGGTAACTTTGGGGCGCTTACCGTGATTCTCAATAGAGCCTTTAGGTGTATAAGCATTTGCTGAACCAGTTTGGTTTGACAAATGTTCTTTTTCCCACTCAAACGGTACATAATTTTCAGCAGATGGTGGCGTGTCAACGCGGTGATGCATCCAGCCATGCCAACCGGGTGGAATTGTTGACGCTTCAGAATAGCCATTATAGATTACCCAGCGGCGTTTATAGCCATCTACGTGCCAACCACCTTCATAATAGACATTGCCAAACTCATCTTCACCAACGCGTTTACCTTTACGAAAGGTGAAAAATCTTGTGCCAATTGTCGTACCATTCCACCAAGTGAAAACTTGTCTTATTAAACCGGCCATAGCCTTAAACTCCTCAATCATGCCAGCAAAGGGCACAAAATGAATATGTAGGGTCTCTTATGAGCCTATAATTGCATAAATGCAAGAAATAATTAGAATAGTTCTTTTTCCATTATTATTTCAAAAACATCTTTTTGCTCTTGAATGGGTGTTGGAAATCCAATTTTCTTGTAGCCTTGGCTTTCATAAAATTTCTGTGCGTCTGTACTTTTTTCCAATATTATAACACGGCATTTACGTGCATTGGGAAAAGATTCTTCAACCTCGATCAAAAGACGTTTACCAATGCCTTGACCTTGATATTTGGGGCGCACCATCAGCTGTTGAATAAGAACAGTTTCTGGAAAACCTTTTACGCCACCTTGTAAGGCATATGCTGCACCTTGTAGTTCGTCACCATCATCTGCAACAATAAACTCAGAAGAGGGGCGCGTGAGGCACTTTTTAAAATGATCAACGGATTGCCATTTGCCGATAATCTTATCAACAGCTTCACTGCTGATAAGATCATCATATAGTTCATGCCAAGTGGCGAATAAAAGTTCGCGAATTGATTCTATATCATTTTTTGTAGCGGTTCTAAGCCACATAATATTTATTCCAACCCTAGTTTAGCCTTAACAATGTCATTAACTGCTTGCGGATTTGCCTTGCCGCCTGTTGACTTCATCACTTGCCCAACAAACCAGCCAGCAAGTGTTGGCTTGGCTTTGGCTTGCTCCACCTTGTCTGGATTTGCGGCAATAACATCATCAACCGCCTTTTCAATGGCGCCGGTATCTGTTACCTGCTTTAGCCCGCGGCTTTCAACAACTTCACGCGGATTACCGCCCTCAGCCCAGATGATTTCAAAAAGGTCTTTGGCAATTTTACCTGAAATAGTGCCTTCAACAATAAGCTCAATGATAGTGCCGAGCTGCAAGGGGCTAACAGGCGTTTCTTCAATTGAAAGACCAGCTTTATTTAAAGCACCAAGCAAGTCGTTAATCACCCAGTTTGCTGCAAGTTTGCCATCACGGCCTTTGGCGACTTCCTCAAAATAATCAGCAATGGCTTTTTCAGTAATGAGGATTGATGCATCATAGGCTGAAAGACCAAGAGATGAAATAAGACGGTCTTTTTTATCGTCAGGTAGCTCAGGCAAGTCTGCGGCTAGTTGATCGACCAATTCTTGGCTAAATTCCAGCGGCAAGAGATCAGGATCTGGGAAATAACGATAATCATGCGCTTCTTCTTTAGAACGCATGGCGCGTGTTTCGCCCTTTGCCGCATCAAAAAGCCGTGTTTCTTGGTCAATTGTACCGCCATCTTCCAAAATTGCAATTTGGCGTCTTGCTTCATAATCAATGGCTTGGCCAACGAAGCGAATGGAATTAACATTTTTAATCTCGCAGCGTGTGCCAAATTCACCGCCTGGGCGACGAACCGAGACGTTAACATCGGCGCGCATGGAGCCTTCATCCATATTGCCATCACAAGTGCCTAAATAGCGAACAATAGTGCGCAATTTGGTGACATAGGCCTTGGCTTCATCAGCTGAGCGCATATCCGGTTTTGACACAATTTCCATCAAAGCAACGCCAGAACGGTTAAGGTCAATACAAGACATGGTTGGATGGTGATTATGGATTGATTTACCAGCATCTTGCTCAAGGTGCAGGCGTTCAATACCAATTTCAATATCTTCAAATTGTCCCTTATTATCAGGGCCAACTGAAATGATAATTGCACCTTCGCCAACGATGGGTTGTTTGAATTGCGAAATTTGGTAACCTTGCGGCAAATCTGGGTAAAAATAATTTTTACGATCAAAAACCGATTTTAGATTAATCTGCGCCTTTAGGCCAAGGCCAGTACGAATGGCTTGTTTTACACACTCAATATTAATAACTGGCAACATTCCTGGCATTGCTGCATCAACCAATGAAACATTTGCATTGGGCTCAGCGCCAAAAGAAGTTGAAGCGCCCGAAAATAATTTCGAGTTTGAGGTTACTTGGGCATGTACTTCCAAACCAATAATGACTTCCCAGTCACCAGTGGCACCAGAGATGAAACGTTTTGGTTCTGGAATTCTATTATCAATGATGGTCATTGCCAATCCATATATTCAAATCAATTCAAAGAAATTCTGAAGATATTGGCTACTGCAAATGAGCAAAAAAGGCAAGAGGAAGCATTGGTTTAACATAGTGTTCCGCAAGTTTTTGATAAGTTTTGCAGTAATTTTAAAAAACAATGCAGAATATAAATCACGTTAGATGAGGTTTTGCCCAACGATATTACAATTTTATTTTTTTAAAAATATTGAGATGAAATGAAGCTAGTTGATGTTTTTTGTTATTATAATTAAGCGTTGATTGGTAACTTCACTACTTAAAAAGCAGCCTATTTCCGTTTAAGGATGCTATACTCAACATCCTTAAACTGTTTAATTTTGCAAAATACCAAAACTTAGTTTCGCGCTATTTCAGAAGATTGAAATGCGCGATGCATGGCTTGTGCGCCTTCTTTTTGCATATTGATGCGCATTTTTTCTTCAGTTGCTGCTAATAATTTAGCAACGGTATTATTGCGCTTGGCAACGGGATTTCGCTCATAGCCTTTACGCAAGAAAAAATTCGCAGTTGGCACAATTTCACGCAATTCTTGCGGCATGCTAATCATGTCATAGCCATTGCCATCACCAGTAAGGTTAAGCATCTCAAGTTCTGCGCCGGTTAATTGGCGCGTTACGCCCTTGGCATGAAGAAAATGCATCGATGTGCGTAATTTATGGGTTTGCAGTAGCGGCCCAACATCTTTGTCTAATGTCATAGCATGGATACCAAGGCCGGCTGGCGTTTTGGCAAGCTCTGCCTGCGCAGTCCATTGATGGGGTACGGTACGCGCCCTTGCAGTCATTGCGCTGACAACATCTGCTTTACGTAATAAGCGTTGGCGATTTGCCCCTTGTGCCCTTTGCGCTTGGGCTTTAAGTTCGCGCACGATTTCAGGACCAAACTCATGCATAACGCTAACACTTGCGGTTGCAACGAGCTGATTATAACCAATAGCAGTGGAAATTGGTCGCGCATTGGCATTGCTTTTTAGCATGCCGGCTTGCAAGTCATGAGTACCATCGCCACCTGTTTCAAAAGCATAAAGCGCAACCAGTTGGTAGCGTGTTAGGCCAGCTTGCGAAGCTGCATTGGCATAAGCGCGCATGAATTCTTCTTCATTGCGTGGGCGGTCGGGGGTAAAACCATAGACAGATTTAGCCGCAGCAAGAAAATCACCTGTACCTGGAATTCTTGCACTTGGTTTTGCTGGGGTTATTTGCCCAGGCATTGCGGGTTTTGGTGGGCCATCATAGACTGGAGGCTGATTTAAAACATAATCATTTTGGGTGATGGCTTGACCATTACGGCGTTTTTCATTGCGCTGTTTACGCTTTGCTGAAACATCATCCCAATATTTTTCCGCCTTTTTGCTGTAAGCGGCATGGGCGACTGCCCAGCTGTTACTGGCTGGATTGGTTGGGCGATAGGCTGTAACGCTGGCTGTTGTCTCGATAGATGGTGCCGGGCGGTTTTGCGCAACTGCCGCACTAGGTGCTATATTGGCAGTATTGCTTTTAGGTGCAATGCCTTGCGATAAACCACTCATGGGATTTGAAAAACCACATGCTGTTATGGATAGTGATGCGGATGCTAACAAAAACGCCGTCAAAGCGGACTTGTTGAATTTGCCTGTAGCCTTGGTAAAAAAGCGAAATATCACTATGCTATCCTGTCATCGAGTTTAAAAGTTTAATCAGCATAGCAATTTTAAATATTTATGAAATAAAATATCTAATGCTTGGTTAGCCAATTATTAAAAATGCTCAACATTACCATAATTAGCAATGACGATTTTAATTATTTTGTCATAGCAATTTTTAACAGAATATGAATTTTTGCCAAAACAAAGATCATACACAGTTTTTTTGTCATTCGACGGCAGTAATTTTAGTCAAATTGCCAATTTTACCCTGCGCGTAACAGGCGTATTGCATCATCACGCCTAAATAAATAGAGCAAAAGCCGTAAGGCTTGTCCTCTTGGCGAGGTAAGGTCTTGGTCTTTTTCAAGGATAAGACGCGCATCTTGGCGCGCCATTTCCAATAAATCAGCATGGCTTTCTAGATTGGCTAACTCAAAACCGGGAAGACCTGATTGTTTGGTTCCTAGTAATTCACCTTCACCGCGCAATCTTAAATCTTCTTCAGCAATACGAAAACCGTCTTCCGTTTCACGCATAACATTAAGCCTTGCAGTTGCTGTCAGCGATAGTGGCGATTTATAAAGCAAAATGCACGATGATTCCTTATCGCCGCGCCCAACACGTCCGCGCAATTGGTGCAATTGCGCAAGCCCGAAGCGTTCAGCATGTTCAATAATTATAATTGAAGCATCGGGAACATCGACACCAACTTCAACAACAGTAGTGGCAACCAGCAAGCGAATGTCGCCACTTTTAAATTTGGCCATGGCTTCATCTTTTTCAGCATTAGCCATTTTGCCATGAACTAGGCCAATTTTGTCGCCAAAATATTTTTGCAAATTCAAAAAGCGATCAGTTGCAGAGGTGAGTTCCAGCACTTCCGATTCTTCAACCAAGGGGCAAATCCAATAGATCTTGTCACCTTTTTTTAATGCGGCATCAACCCGCTCCAATAATTTATCAAGCCGTTCCAATGGCAATGTGGCGGTTTGTATTGGTTTACGCCCCTTTGGCTTTTCACGCAGCTTTGACACATCCATATCGCCAAAAGCGGTTAACACCAAGGTGCGCGGAATGGGAGTGGCTGTCATCACCAGCATATCGGGGGCTTGGCCCTTAGCTGTGAGTTGCAAGCGTTGATGGACACCAAAGCGGTGCTGCTCATCAATAATTGCAAGGACAAGATTATGATAATCGACTTTTTCTTGAATAAGCGCGTGGGTACCAATGATAATTGCTGCTTCACCGCTGGCAATATCGTCCAAAATGGCTTGCCGTTCTTTGCCTTTTTCACGCCCTGTCAATAAAACTGCTCTAAGACCAATATTGGCAATTAAAGGTGCAATGGTTGCATAATGTTGGCGCGCCAATACCTCTGTTGGTGTCATTAACGCTGATTGGCCATTATTTTCTGCCGCCTGCAACATAGCATAAAGGGCAACGATGGTTTTGCCTGATCCAACATCGCCTTGTAATAAGCGTAGCATGCGCTCAGAAGAAGCAAGATCTTTTGATATTTCTTCAATGGCTATTTTTTGCCCTTGGGTAAGTTCAAAGGGTAGGTAAGATTTTAATGCATTGATATATTTGCCAGTGGTTAAAAGTGGGGTGCCTGAAAGCCGTTTGGTTTTTGCGCGCACCAAGCCAAGCGCCAATTGTCCTGCTAAAAATTCATCATAGGCAAGCCTGCGGCGCGCTGGGCTTAAAAGTGCAATATCGTCAGGTGTTTTAGGTGTGTGGACTTGGCTTAAAGCATTTTGATAGCTTGGGAAGCTTTCGCGTTTAATAAGGTGTTCGTCCTGCCATTCGGGTAGGTTAGGGATATGGGTTAGGGCGTCTATAATAGCGCGAGATAAGGTTTTAGGTGAAAGGCCAGCTGTGAGCGGATAAACGGGTTCTACCAGTAACAGCTTTTCTTCTTCATCAGCGCTAATAATATGGTCGGGGTGCACCATTTGGGCGCGGCCATTAAAATGCTCCACCTTACCAGAAACAAGAACTTTCGATCCAACCGGCAGTAGGTTTTCAAGCCAAGCTTTTTGCCCACGGAAAAACACTAAGGCTATATCGCTGCTATCATCATGACAATAAACGCGATAGGGAATATTCTTTCTATTTGCTTCAGGCGGGTAGTGGGTATCAACCACCAGCTCCAAGGTTACAATTTCATCCTGTTTGGCGCCAGCAATGAAAGGTCTATTGCGGCGGTCAATTATTGATGTTGGCATTAAATGAAGAATATCCACCAAACGTGGTTCACCAATATCATGGCTAAGGTCGAGCAATTTGCTTATTAAGGCACAAATCTTGGGGCCAACACCAGCAAGGCTGCGAATGGAAACAAAAAATGGATCAGTAATTGATGGACGCATTTAGCCAGCCTGAAGAGTGTAAATTAATTAGATTTCATTCATTTTCAATTGTTGTTTTAGTTGACTTTAACAATAAATCAAAAAAGCTATTATAGAATGTATTTGGTAAAATATAAAACGCCAAAAATCCATTATCAATATAGAAAATGCCCCGTTAAGGGCATTTTGTTTCGCTTAATATCCGCTATTTAATAGTTTTCATTTTCGCTTTGCTGGGATCTGCACTTACGGTTCTAAATAATTTGCCATCTTCAGCAATAAGAACGAGTATTAATGCTAAAATGCCAACAATGAAAAAGCCTGCGGCAATTGGGGTGATCGTGCCGTGGAAAAAATGGCTGATAAGTAAACCACCGCCAGCACCAATGAGCGTTTGCATAAAGCCAAAAACTGATGATGCGGTACCGGCAACTGCGCCTAAAGGTTCCATTGCTAGAGAGTTGAAATTGGCGCCAATCGCGCCAAATGCAAACATAATGACGGTAAATAACAGCATATAGGGAATAAAGGGCACATGGGTTGGGGTTAGCCATGCCCATAAAAATAATACAAATGAGGCTGCCACAAAAGCTAAAAGTAGAAAATGCGAAATACGGCGCATGCCAAAGCGGCCAACAAAGCGAGAATTTAAAAATGCAGCCAATGCTTGGAAAGTAGCAACGGCGGCAAATGCGGCTGGAAACCATTTACCTAAACCGTAAATTCCGTCATAAATTTGTTGTGCGGTATTAAGTGCGCCAAAAAGTGCACTTAAAATAACCGAAAAAGCCAAATTATAGCAAAATGAAATCTTATTAGATAAAACGGTTTTAAAGCCTTGAGTAATGGCGGAAAATGTTAATGGGCGGGGAGCAAAAAGCGTTTCCGGTAAACGCTTCCAAACCCATGCCGCCATAATAATACCGACTGCTGCCATGACAAAGAAAATGAGCTGCCATGGGCCAAGCATGAGAATACCTTGCCCTGTTGCTGGGGCAATAATTGGCACTACCATGAAAACCATCATCACAATGGACATAACTTCTGCCATTTGGCGGCCGCCATAAAGATCCCGAACCACTGAAACGCAAAGCACGCGCGTTGCTGCGGCACCAATGCCTTGTATGGCGCGCAAAATTAAAAGGCCGATAAAAGATGGCGCAAATGCACAGGCAAAAGAGGCAATTGCATAAAATATTAGACCGATAATTAACGGCACACGTCTGCCTAGACGGTCCGATAGTGGGCCGACAAATAATTGCGTAATACCAAAGCCGAGCAAATAGCAAAAAATAATATAATGATGCGCATTTTCCCCGACTACGCCAAGGCTTGCTTTAATGTCGTCAAAGGCGGGCAACATAATGTCAATGGCAACGGCGTTGGTCGCCATGAGAGCGGCAATAAGAATAATGAATTCTTTTACGCCAACACGTTGCTTTATTGCTGCGATATGCTGTTCTTGTGCCATATCTTGGGTCATAGTTTTGTCTTTAGTCTTTCAATAACAGGCCGTATTTATTCGGCATATGGTCGGTTTATTTTTAAATATTTATCAATGGTTTAGGTTTTTTATTTATATGCATTTTATTGGGTTATAAATCCATATAATTGGTGGCACCTGACTTTAATTTATTGGCATTTCAAAAAAACGAAGAATTATAGAAAAACAAATAAAATCAAAAAGGCAGGTTAAATGAGCGCATAGAAATGTTTAAAAACAGCATATCAACATTTAGGTGCTGACCATATTGCGCTGTTTTTTTTATATAAACATTTACTGAGCATTTTGCTTTTGTAATCTTATGGGCGCATTGCCCCAAAAATTGCGACCCAGAATTTGCCTAGCCATTTAAAGCCTGAAAACTTTTTATAGTATTATCTATAGGTTGAAAGGGATTGCAAAGCAATTCTAAAATCTGAGTTTGGCAAAAATATAAATCGATTTAAAGCTATAGGTTGCAAATGTGATATTATATAGATTATTTGCATAATATTTTGTTTTAAAAGGTTTTTAGCCTTAAACTACCACTTGCATTAAATCATTATATGTTTTTGGGAAAATAAGGCCCATAATCGCTACAATGAGCCTTATAAATGCAATTTGCCCCTTACGATAGATTACCTATAAATTGCGTAAATACCATAAGGCCCTCTGGCCAAGGGCCATGACCGGATTTAGTGTTAATGTGACCTGCTTCGCCAGCATCTAAAAATAGTGAACCCCAATCTTCCCCCAGCTTTTCAGCTACTGAAAACTCGCAATATTCATCATTGCGGCTTGCAATTAACACAGATGGAAAGGGTAGCTTTTCAGTTGGGTAGGGCCCGAAAGTCATTAAATGCTTAGGCCGGATATTGGGATTGGCAACATCGGGAGCAGCAACTAAAAAAGCGCCTTTTACGCGTTTGCCAAGTAAAGGTACTGCTTGCACAATGGTTGCAACGCCCAAAGAATGACCAACAAGCAAAACGGGACGTTCAGATTTTTCAACTTCTTCACGAAGTCGTGCAATCCATTCGCTGCGCACTGGTTTTGACCACGCGTCTTGTTCAACCCGACGCGCAGTTGTTAATTTGCGCTCCCAGCGTGATTGCCAATGGTTTTCATCAGACCCTTGGTATCCAGGTACCATTAATATATCTAATTGATTTGCTTTCATATTTTATATTGTTGCCCGTTTTTGCAACATCCTTTATCAAATAATCAAACTGAATTTTGTTAATATATAGCCATATAGTTGCTGAACAAAAGAAATTTAACCCTAATGGTCCTTTTATGATGGATTAAATACACTGCGGATGAAGTGATTAAGAGGATTATCTGGCTCTAGCATTAATTTTATTGCTAATATTGTACATATGATAACAAGAAGTGGTTTTATAAGTTTGGTGCCTATTTTCATGGTTAGCCTTGCGCCAATTTGCGCGCCGATAAATTGAGCCATCCCCATGACAAGACCAATTTTCCAATTAACTACACCAACTGCCGCAAAAGCTGCAAAACCACCAATATTAGATGAAAAATTAAGCAGCTTTGTATGGGCAGTTGCTTTTAGCATACCAAAACCTGCAAGAGAAACAAAAGCCAGCATGAAAAAAGAACCGGTCCCTGGGCCAAAAACGCCATCATAAAAGCCGATTAAAGGCGGTATCGTCATGGTAAATAAAAACTGCCCCATGCGACGCGTGCGATCAACATCGCCTATATTGGGTTTTAGTGCAAAATAAAGGGCGACGCTTATAAGTAAAATTGGCAAAAAGGCAGTTAATACTTCTTTGGGAAGCTTGGTTGCTAACAATGCACCTAGTAATCCGCCTGCAAATGCTAATAATGCCTCCCATCCTTGACTTTTAAGATCAACATGGCCAGCACGCGCATAAGCAATAGTTGCGGATAGTGAGCCAAAAAGTGATTGCAATTTGTTAGTACCAAGTGCTGCAACGGGTGAGCCGCCAAGCCCTAGATAAAGGGCCGGTACAGTAATTAGCCCGCCGCCGCCAGCAATAGAATCAATAATGCCAGCAATGAGAGCAGCTGCGATCAACATTAATGTTGTTGGATCAAGAAGAAAATCAATCATATCGTTCCTTTATATAGTATGATTTCAACATTCTTCTCATGATTGAAACCTTCAACCGTTTTGCACTATTTGTCGATGCTCTGCAATTTCAAAATCGCGAAGGTAATTTTAATGTGATGGAGTAACCTTGTGCAGTAAATTATTTACGGAAAAAAATATTTTTTACAACTGATTGAACTTTTTCAAAAAATATATGTTTATAAATGGGTTACCCAATTAAATAACAGTCATTAATCAGCTATGGTTCTTTAACTACAAAATAGCTATTTACATCGGAGCGCTTGATGAGCGAAGGTTTCTTTCATAAAATTGCTAATTACTTCACTCGAAATAGTGTGGTAAGTAAAGTCGCAGGCGATCCAGCTATTGCAGCTGAGCTTCTTCTGCTGATCAAAATTATTTTTGCCGATGGTGAACGCGGCCACGCAGAAACCGAAGTTTTTGCGCAAATTGCACAGCAACAATTTGATATTCCTGCCGATGCCCTGCCTGATGTAATCCGCTATTTGGGCGATTATGGATATGAAACAACCACCGCCCAAGCTGCAGCGTTGTTTAGTGATTTAGCACCTGAACGACGCATATCATTGGTGCGTAATTTGATGGCTGTTGCCTCAGCTGATAATTATATTGATGAGAATGAAGTTGCCTTTATTGAGCGCGTTAGCGCGATTTTGGGTATTAGCCCCCAAGAGGTTGATGAAATCTGGAAAAGCAACTAGGGTAGAAATTACCGGCTAGAGCGCTGATCTGATTGGATCAGATCGGCGCTCTAATCCATTGTTTAAACCGCGTTTTTTGTCCGAAAACCGCTTCACACTTTTCGTGAAAACGCTCTAATAGTAGCTTCATTGATTGATTATAAAGCTTTATGACATAGTGATGGATGATATAATTGATAGAAAATATTGTTTAGGTGTTGGTGCCTCATCCAAAGCTAATAGCATTGATGCGGTAAAAGAATTACAGGAAGTATTGGATGCACTTGAAATTCAATTCTCTTATATTGCAACATTAGACAAATTTGGTCATTCTGCATGGCTACCTTATCTAGAAAGGTATTTTGCAGTGCCAATTTTTCTTTTACCAATCAGTTCTTTACTAAAATATCAACCACATATTGAAAAACCTTCATGGAAGGTTTTTCAAAAAACCGGCTATTATGGTATTGCTGAAGCTTTAGCGCTTGTCGCATTTAATGGCAACGCCAAAATCATTGTTCCCAAAACCGTTTGCTGTGGTTTTACCTATGCTATTGCATGTGGTGATTAAGTTTGACGTCTATTTTATTTGTTTTGAAACCAGCATTCATAGGTTTCAAAAATATTAGATTTGGCATGTATTATAAATTTGCAAGTCGATCAAGAGCGCCTTGTAAGATAAAGCTTGCAGCCGCAGAATCAATGCGCTCAGATCGCTTGACTCGTGACACATCCATATCAATTAGGCTGCGTTCTGCCGCAACTGTCGATAATCGTTCATCCCAATAAATAAAGGGTATATCGGTGAGTTTTTCCATGTTGCGCACAAAGGCACGCGTTGCCTGTACTCTTGGGCCACTAGAGCCATCCATATTAAGCGGCAAGCCAATAACCATAATGCAAATATTTTCTTTTTCTAAAACGCTAAGTAAATCCTGCGCATCCTTGGTAAATTTACTGCGTTTTAAAACCGGACGCGGATTGGCAAAGCTTAAACCAATATCAGAAACCGCAAGGCCAATTGTTTTAGTGCCAAGATCAAGGCCAATAATGCTTTGACCATCAACAAGATATTGAGGGGCGTTTTCAATGGTAATCACCGTCATTACGGTTTCCTTATTCTAGGGAGAACTATATTACATACGTGGATTTTAAATTTTGAATAGACAAAATCAATTGGCTATCATTTGCATAAATTATAAAAATATTCAAATCGTTAGTGGGTAGTTAAGACGATATCATCATGCTTTGACTTTTTAAAAAAAGCTATATTTAAATTGATTATAATTTAATTGTTATTTCTGTACCATTTGGCTTATCTTACTGCTTGATAAATAAAACAGCCGCTTGGCATGGTAACCAAAGATAGACCGATAGGAGAAATTTTTATGAAGATTATTTGGCTTGGACATGCGGCATTTCGCATTGAAGTAGGCTCTGCTATTATTTTGATTGATCCGTTTTTAACTGGAAATCCAAAAGCAGCTGCGCTTGATTTGGCAAAAATCACCGATGGCGTCACCCATATTGCTTTAACCCATGGCCATAGTGATCATGTTGGTGATACGGTTAGGATTGCTATTGAAAAAAATATACCTGTTACCGCCAATGCTGATTTGGGAGATTGGTTAAGCGCACAGGGTGTTGCCAAAATTTGTCCAGGCAATACCGGTGGTACGCAGCATCATGATGGTTATAGTGTTACCTTTGTCAACGCCCTTCATTCATCGGCTATGATGAATGAAAATGGCCAATCTTTTTCACTTGGAAATCCTAATGGGTTGGTTTTCCATTTTGAAGATGCGCCAACTCTATATCATATGGGCGACACTGATATTTTTTCTGATATGAAATTAATTGACGAATTACATGCGCCAGAAATTGGTATTGTACCAATTGGCGATTGTTTCACCATGGGCGGCACAGTTGCGGCCCTTGCTTGTCAACGCTATTTAAATCTTAAAACTGCAATTCCTTGCCATTATGGCACTTTCCCATTGCTTGACCAAACGGCAGATAAATTTATTGCAGGCTTAGAAGGTTCAAACACCAAGGTTGTTGAAGCAATAGTTGGTGATGCTTTAGAGTTTCATTAGAGCGCATTTCAATCTGATTGGATCAGATCAGCGCTCTAATCCATTGTTTACTCCGCGTTTTTGCCCGAAAACCGCTTCACACTTTTCGGAAAACGCTCTAATATCGGCCTTAGCCTATTCGTGTCATGCATAATTATGCGTGACACGAAAAATTTCTGTTTTATATTGGTTTAATTGTAGTTGAAGATTAATAATTTAGTTTAACGAGGCCAAATAAGATTTAACTTTGCTACAATAGCGGGCAGAAACTGGATTCATACGTTTGGCTGCATGGCCAGCATTATATTTTAAAATTGTATTGCACATATTGCCGCCGCTTAATTGATGGGCAAGGCCAAGATATTTCATTCCATATTCAATATTGGTTTGCGGGTCGTAAAGGGCCTTTGCAGAGCCACGATAACCAAGGCTACGCGCGGTTGATAGTTTAATTTGCATAAGACCAATTTCGCCTGCGCGTCCGCGAGCGTTTTTATTATAATTACTTTCGGTTTTAACCACTGCATGGGCCATATCTACTGGCACATTATTGGCGGCTGCATGTCTTTTAATAATATCTTCATAAGGGCGACTTTCGTCGTTGTTTTGCGCTTTGCTTTTATCAAGCTTTTGAGTGCGCTCAATTTTTTTATCAATTTTGGGGACAGCATTTGCGATTTGGAAGGAGGCCGCAAAAAAGGTAATTAATAAAGTTATAAAGCTTATTATTTTCATGTTTTCTGTAATCTTCTTGCTTATATTGCAAATTTTTAATAATTTGCTATTTTTCAATGGAATTAAACAATGCACGCACAAAATTATTTCAAACTATATTGTAGTTTGAGTGTGTTGAACGCCTATGATGTAGATTGGTTCCGTGGGAATATCGAAAATTTCGATTCCCAAATATGCTCGCAAAAAATGATCAATAAAAAACCTATGCAAGTTGCATCAGTTCAGAATACGACAATTGCGGTTTTTTAATCTGTTCTTTGGGCAAAAAATTTTATTAGTTTAAGGTTTCCTAAATGGCGGTCTTTCATTTGTGTGAGCACTTGCTCAACCGGCTAATCATTTTTATTGCTTACTTTATGATAGATAAAATAAGCCAAAGAAGGACTACAAAGTGATTATATTAAGTTCATTTTATGATTATTACCAATATGAAACAAGTATAGTACTATTTAGTGCAAAATGACATCTTCAATATACCAACCTGTAAGACAGCAATAATGTTGATTCTATTGGCAAAAATTCAAGGTGAATGACTAGAAGATTTTAACTTTAAGCTTTTGAAAAATGTGCTCAATAAAAAACCTCTTCATTGCAATACCTGCAATGAAGAGGTTTTTTAGCTATAAGCCAAGGCTTTTAGGTTAATCAATCATGACTCTTAATAGAATTACCGACCCTCGCGATACCACATGCCGCTTATAATCAATAAACTGATTAGCAAGGCTAATAATCCAGTATAAAGTGGATAGCTTGCAACACTAATCAGCTTACTATCGCTACTTTCACGCAAGTGAATGGTATTTTTAAGCGGCTTGGCATTATCTTTTAATATTTCGATGTTTGGTTTTGTTAAGTTCGCGTTTTTGGTATCTTTTAACCTTATTACCGCACCATTAGTAGCATCTGCAATTGGCTGTAAAAGATGGGGTGTTGAAATAAGATCGCCAAATTCAGGCGCATTAATCGGACCAACCAAGGCTAGTGTTTCAAATTCATCATTTTTTATATGAACAAGTCCAATTTCCTCGCTGCGATAATCGCCGGTAAATACGCCGTTACTCTTATTTGTATTACTTTGGTTTTTACCGCCTTGATTATCTTTGTCATTCTCAGTGCTATTATCAAGCTTTGCTTGCAAGGTTAGTTCTTGGCTTTTGCCCGATGGCAGAGTTATTTGCACTTTACCAATGCTATCTTTCATGCTTTGGCGGCGAATGTGAATATCATTGCCTTTACTGGTCGCAAAAAGTGCTTCTTCTTCAAGCTCTGGCTCTTTCATTAACCAGTGCGCTGTGCGTCGATAAAGGCTAGCATAAGGGCCGCCGCCCTCATAACCGCGCGCCCATAGCCAACCTTGGTCAGAAAGCAGCATAGCAACGCGCCCTTTATCTTCATGGGCAACAAGGAAAAGCGGCTTATCTTTAACGCCATTCATTAATATTTGCGCATTTTGGTTGGGTACAACATCTATTTGCCGTAACCAATGTCCCCATTTTGGGGGATTGACATTGCTGCCTTCAAGGCCACGAGTAATCGGATGCTTATGCCCAAGATCGGTAAGGCTTGGCAAAAAGGCCTCTTCCTCAATCATATCATTGGGAAGGGCTGGTAATATGCTAAATAAGGGTGTGCGGGCAAGTGAGTTCTCGCCGGTAAATTCTGGCCCAGTTGCCATAAGCAAGGCGCCGCCTTGTTTTACATAATTGGCCAAATAATCATAATAAATGAGCGGCAACACGTCATAATGTTGATAGCGGTCAAAAATGACCAAATCAAAATCATTAATCTTTTCAACAAATAATTCCCTTGTTGGAAACTCAATCAAGGAAAGCTGGTTCATGGGTGTATTGTCTTGTTTTTCCGGTGGTCTTAAAATAGTAAAATGCACAAGATCAACACTGGTATCGCTTTTTAATAAATCGCGCCACGTGCGTAAGCCATTATGCGGCTCGCCAGAAATCAGCAAAACTTTTAGATTTTCACGCACGCCATCAATCATAATCGCTGCATGATTATTAATGTCGGTCACTTCATCGCTTGATGCTGGGGTGGATAATTCAATAATATTATTGCCGGCATGGGGAAGGGTGATAGAAAAGCTGGTTTCTTTGCCAATTTCAACGGTTTGTTTGGATAATGTTTCGCCATTCACAGTTATGGTGACATCTGCGGTTTTGGAGTGTCCAGCAATTTTTCCTGCATCATCCACTTGCATGGATAAGTCCACCTCACGATTAGCAATGCCAAAACGCGGCGCTTTTATAAAGCGGATACGGCGATCATATTCTTCACTATTTCCGGTAATCAGCGCGTTAATCGGTGCATGAATGTTCAATTGGCTATTGGCGCCATTATGAGTCTTGCTATTGGATTGCGAGGCTGAAAGATCAGGAATATCATGCACCCGCCCATCGGTAATGAGTATTGCACCACCTTGGCGGGCAGGGGGAACATCGGCAAGGGCTTTTTCAAGTGGTCCAAAAAGCCGTGTGGCTGTGCCATCATCATTGGCTGATGGATTGCCAGCTTCGATAATGCGTGTTTCAAATTGCGGATATGTATTTAATGCGGTTTTGACATTTTCAAGCGCATCTAAAGTTTCTTGCTCGCGGTTATCCATTTTTTGGCTTTGGCTTTTATCAACAATAATTGCCACCACCGCTTTGGTTGGTTCACGTTGCTCTTGTAAAAAGACTGGATTCATCAAGGCAAGACCAAATAAAATAGCCATAATGACGCGCAAAAATGAACCGCGTTTGCGCGAAATAATGGTGATGATTACCACTAAAAAACTAATGGCAATTAATATATAAACGAGCATTATTGGCAGTAGTGGTTCAAATTCAATAGAATATTGCATTGTCTTTTTCCTACTGGCCGAGGCGTTTTAAAATTTCAGGCACATGAACTTGGTCGGATTTATAATTGCCAGAAAGCACATACATAACAATGTTTAAACCACCGCGAAAAGCCCATACACGTTGCATATTATCATCAGGAACAAGCCGATATTGCCAGTCACCCTTGCCATTATGCGCCCAAGCACCGGCAAAATCATTTGCGGTTATTAAAATTGGGCTAACGCCATCACCAGCATTGACTGGCCGGTTTTCACCATTGTTTTGGGTTGCTTCAAGCCATAATTGCGAACCGCGATATCGGCCTGGAAAATCTGGCATAATATAATAAGAACGGCCAATGACATGGTTTTGAGGTTGTGGCTCCAATGGTGGAACATTAAGCCCTGCCAAAATTTCTCTTAAACGATTGGTATTGGCTGTTGGTGAACCGTCAAGATTAAGATTTGAAGTTATTTCATCTCGTGTATCAAATAAGACTGTACCGCCTTGATGCATAAAAGCATCTATTTTGCCAATTGCTTTTTGGCTTGGCATATTGGTTGAGGCATCAATCGGCCAATAGATGAGTGGATAAAAAGCAAGCTCATCCTTATCAAGATCAAGTTCAATAACTTGCCCAGGTTCAATGGTGGTTCTTTGCACAATAAATTGGTTTAAAGCTTCTAACCCTGCCTTGCTGGTTGCGTCAATGGTATCATCTCCAGTTTTAACGTAAGCAAGATGGGTTTTACTGGCGCGCATGACAAGATCTGCTTCGCTTTGGGTTGTGCTATCGTCCGCATTTGTTGCTTGCGCTTGCGCCAAATTGGGTGCTGTCACACTCAATGCGAAGCCGCAGAAAAACACTATTAATAAGATTAAAGGTGACAAATTATTGCGCTTTAAGTTTTTGAAATTTAAGCCTCCTAAGATGAGCATGATAATACTATCAAGAATAAATAATAGGAAAGCCAGCCCCCACATAATGCCAATTAAAGATATTGTATCATTTTCGTCATAGCTATTATGGGCAATTTTTTCGCCTTTTGGCAGCTCTACTCGTTTAAAGTCACTGTCACTATTTAATAAATTAAGTGCGTAAAGTGCGTCTTGCTGCCCATAAAGACCAGGTAGGTGATCTAGACTGGCAGTGATTGGCGTTTTGCCATTAAGGCTGATAGGCTTATCGCTTGGCGATGGCGCTTGCGGAAAGCCTTCAGCATTGAATATGCGCCATGGTGCAAGCGTCTTGGTGCTGCTTTCCCCATCATTAACGCTAACTGGTTGATGGCTAAGAGCCACGAATTGGCGCAGTAAATCGACAAAAAATCCGCTTAATGGCAGGTTTGACCATTCTGGCCCAGCTGAGGTATGGACGAAAATAATGCGCCCAGCGCCACGTGTTTGCGCTGTCACCAGTGGTGTGCCATCGGCAAGATTGACCCAGCTTTTATCATGTAGATCAACAGATGGTTCAGGCAATATTTGACGCGCTATTTCAATATCTTGTGGCGGCGTAAGGGTTGCAAATGGGCTGTCGGCTGCAAATGGGGCAATGCTTTGCGGCTTGGCCCAACTCATTACACCGCCAAGATTACGCTCGCCGCGTCTTAACTTCACTGGTAAAAGACCATCATTGCTTTCTGCTGCCGCTAAATTAGGGCCAGCAAAACGCAGCAATGTGCCGCCATCATGGATAAAGCGTGCAATGGCTTCTTCACTTTGCGGCGGTATATTGGCAATATCACCAATTACCAACATTGCTGGTTTTGATGCTAATAATGTTTTGATATTTTCGTCAATATCGCCTTTTGTGCTATAAATCATATCGCCATAAGGCGCCAAAGCTTTGGCAGGATAATAAAGCGGCGATAATAAGGGTTGTGGCAATTCGCTGGTTAAGGGTGCAAGCATGGCAATGCGCCGTCTTTTATTTGATGCATCCACCGCTAAGGTTGCGCTAGCATAGGCTTTATCATCAAGGCGTAGCCACGCAATATCATTGCGGATTTCAAGCGGCGTGGTTATTTCTGCCTGACCTTTTATTGCTGAATTATCAAAATGCAATTGTGCTTCACCAATTTTGCGGCCATCACTATCAAAGGCTGAAAGTGGAATATTTTCCATTTTGCCCTCATCACTGCGAATGGCGTTAATAATCATTTTATCGCTTTGATTATTGACGCTGGTTAAGCCAATCCAATTTGCTTTGTCATTGCTAAATATTTGAAAAATACTATGGGGAATTTGCTGGATCTGATCAAAACTAGCTTTATCACTTTTTTCACTTAAACTATCAGTGAGATAGGCAATTTGTAAATCTGTTTGTAAATTTGGATTGTTTTGACCAATATTTTTAAGCCTTTCAACCAGTTTCGTGCGGTCGGCAGCAAGAGGCATTGGTTTTATAGCGTCAAGCCGACTTAAGGCGGCACTGCCAGTAAATGGGCCCGTTTCGCTATTTTGTGGCTCGTTGCTCGCTAAAATATAAATTGGCAAATTATGATTATTGGCTTCTTCGATCAATTTGCGTGCGGTGAGTTTATGGTTTTGCCAATTGGTGGCTGATGGCCAGCTATTATCAATCAGCAAAGCAAGTGCGCCTTTATTTTGCACAAGTTCCTTGTCTTCGCGCCATGAAGGTTGTGCCAAGGCAATAATAATAAGAGCAGCAATGGCAAGGCGTAATAAAACCAACCACCATGGTGACTTAGTGGGGGTTTGATCTTTCTTAATAAGGCTTGCTAAAATACGAAGCGGTGGAAAAACTTCACGTTGCGGGCGGGGCGGCGTCATGCGTAATAGCCACCAGATTGCTGGCAGCACAACAAGGCTTATTAAAATAAGAGGGGTGCCAAAGCTAAGTGGTATCATGCAATATGTCCTCGCCGAAAGCCAAGATCGGCATTCATGGCAATATTTAAGGCGCTTAAGGTTTTGGTGACTGGCTCATCGGTAAGGCTTAAGCAAAAACCCCAACCATAATGGCGGCAAATATCTTTTAAGTGAGCGCGTCTTGCGGCAAAAAGCCGACAATAATCTTGTTGATATATTTGCGCGCGTCCTGCGTCAAGTTCAACTCCGCTTTCAGGGTCTTGAAATAACACATGGCCTTGATAGGGAAAAACCTCTTCGCTTGGGTCTGATATTTGTATGAGGTGAACGCGAATGTTAAGTTCTGCAAGCTTGGTAAAGCGTTGTTCCAAAACGCTCATATCATCTAGAAAATCGCTGGCGATAATAAGATGGCTGTAGTGGCTTAATACTGACAAATCCATGCTAATAGCTGCAGGCTGATGATTAACAAGGCTTATTGCCATGTGCTCTGCCCCATTGCGTGCTGAAATGGGCGGTAAAATAGAAGGTATGGCAATGCGCTCGCCATTTTGCGCAAAAACTTCACCTAAAATAAGAGTTAGCAATAAAGCGCGTTCTTCTTTTGAATGTTCGCAAAATTTTGATTTATACTGCATGGAGGGGCTTTGATCTGGCCATAAAAACACTGTTTGTGCCGCCTCCCATTCGCGGTCACGAATATAAAGCGTATTATCGCGGGCAGAACGGCGCCAATCAATGCGGCTTGCAGATTCACCGCCATCATAAGGGCGAAACTGCCAAAAATTATCGCCACTTCCTTGTTTGCGTTTGCCATGCCAACCGCCCAAAATGCTCATCGCAATTTTGCGGGCATGAAGAACCAGCGCGCTGATTTGGCGGGCATCCTTTCCAGCATTAGCTAGAATGGAGTTTACCTTAATTGGTGGAGTAAGCGCGCCGATGGCCATTAGCTTTGTGCCTTTACCAAGTCAGCAATAATGCGAGATACAGGAATGTTTTCAGCCCGCGCTGTAAAATTAAGCGCCATGCGGTGTTGTAAAACAGGTTCAGCCAAAGCATAGACATCGTCAATTGAGGGGGCAAGTCGGCCTTGATATAGGGCACGTGCACGTACGCACAAGGACAAGGCTTGCGCAGCGCGTGGGCCGGGTCCCCATGAAATATATTTTTGGGCAATTGCATTATCGCTATCAGGACGGGCAGAGCGTACAAGTTTTAAAATTGCATCAATAACCTGCTCACTCACGGGCATTTGGCGAATGATTTTTTGCATTTCAATCAAACGATGTGATGTAATAACCGCTTCCGCCTTGGTATCATTAATGCCGGTTGTTTCAACCAAAATGCGCCGTTCAGTATCAAGGTCTGGATAATGGATATTAATTTGCATTAAAAAGCGGTCAAGCTGTGCTTCAGGAAGTGGATAGGTTCCCTCTTGCTCAAGTGGGTTTTGGGTTGCAAGCACATGGAAAGGGCGCGGCAAGTCATAGCGGCTACCAGCAACGGTGACATGATATTCTTGCATGGCTTGCAATAATGCCGATTGAGTGCGAGGTGAAGCACGGTTGATTTCATCGGCCATTAGCAATTGTGCAAAAATTGGTCCTTGAATATAGCGAAAATTACGCCGCCCATCTTCGCCTTCTTCCATCACCTCAGAACCGATAATATCCGATGGCATAAGATCGGGAGTAAATTGGATGCGCTTTTCATCTAAGCCAAGTACTCGTCCTAAAGTTTCAACAAGGCGCGTTTTAGCAAGGCCGGGGACGCCAACAAGCAAAGCATGGCCCCCAGCCAGAACGGCAGTAAGTGCAAGCTCGACAATTTGTTCTTGGCCAAAAATAACTTTGCCAATGGAACCGCGAATTTTTTTCAATTCATCATGAACGGCATCCGCCTTTGCAATAATATCCTCATGGGATGAAGCATCGCTTGTAGCTTGTTCATTATTGTCTTCCATTGTCTGATTCATGTCGTCCTCAATACCAAGTGAATATCGTGCTTTTTGCAATAGCATCATTATTGTAATATGTTCAAAGTGACTTTATTGGCTTTTGATAAATAATCCATTGAAAAAACGTCAACAATGACTATTTCATGACTTCTTGCCCAAATTATGTAAAATCTTTGCACTAAAATATCTATAAAGATATCGACCGACCGTTAAACTAAGGATATTCCAACAATTATTTTTGACGTAGGATTAATAAACTAATAAAAATATCAATGGTTTGGTTGATAAAACTATGTGAGATGCTGCAAATTTTATCGCTTATTGCAATAAAATAATGCAAATGAGTTTGCAATGAAGGAATGCAAATGGGTAACGATTTTTCATTAGCTGATTTTACCAAACGTTTTTATAAAAAAGAGCAATCCATTGTTCATACCCATGATGACGCTGCAAATTTTAACAGTGATCTTTCCATTTCTTATCACCTTATGGGTGCTGCCAATAAAGCCGAGCCTATTGATTATCATGCCCCAACTTGGAAAAAAGCGGCGGTATTAATCACCGTAATTGACCACAATGACGGTGCAAAAATCCTATTTACCGAGCGTTCTTCAAAATTGCGCAATCATTCAGGGCAGATTTCTTTCCCCGGTGGGCGTGTTGATTCTAGCGATAAGAATGATATTGATGCGGCTTTGCGTGAAGCGCGTGAAGAAATAGCTTTGCAAGATGATAATGTTGCTATTTTAGGAAAATTGCCAAGTTATTTTACGGGTACAGGTTATAAAATTGCCCCGATTGTTGCAGCCTTACAAAAACAGCAAGATTTTATCGCTAATCCCACCGAAGTCGAAAAAATATTTGAAGTACCAATGGCTTTTTTGATGGATCCTAAAAATCATCAAAAAATGCATAAAGAGATTGATGGTAAACAACGCTCTTGGTACGCGCTTTATTATAAAGACTATGTTATATGGGGCGCAACGGCTGGTATGATTGTGCATCTTTATGAAAGGCTTTATGCGTGAAATTAACCAAAGACAAAGCAAATTGGCTTTTTGATGAAAGACTACAAAAATTGCTAAAAGTTTTAGGTAGTCAAAATGGCGAGGCACGCATTGTTGGTGGTGCTGTGCGTAATGCTTTAATGGGCAAGCCAATTAACGATATTGATATTGCCACCACCCATTTGCCAGATGAAACAACGCGCCTTGCGCAACAAGCTGGTTTTCATGCTGTGCCAACTGGCGAAGGCTTTGGCACCATTACCGTGGTGGTAGATCATCACCCATTTGAAGTTACAACCTTACGGCAAGATGTAACAAGTGACGGCCGTCACCCAAGTGTGGTTTTTGGTAAAAACTGGCAGGTGGACGCACAACGGCGTGATTTTACTATTAATGCGCTTTATTGCGACCATGAAGGGGTCATTTATGATGATGTCGGCGGGCTTGCTGATATTGAAACGTCAACATTACGTTTTATTGGCAATGCGGAAGACCGCATCAAAGAAGACTATTTGCGCATTTTGCGGTTTTTCCGCTTTTTTGCCTTTTATGGTAAAGGCCGCCCAGATGTGGAGGGCTTAAAAGCGTCCGCACGATTGAAAGATGGCCTAAGCAAATTATCGGCAGAACGTATCTGGGCAGAGCTTAAAAAATTGCTAAGCGCCAAAGACCCAAGCCGCGCTTTATTATGGATGCGCCAAGCTGGCGTTTTAACTGCTATTTTGCCCGAAAGTGAAAAATGGGGCATTGATTTTATTCATGGCTTAATTGCTAGTGAGCAGCATTTTGGCTGGGATGTTGATCCATTTTTGCGTTTAGAAGCGATTATTCCACCCGATGCAGCACGGGTTTCTACCCTTGGTAACCGCCTAAAACTTGCTAATATCGAAAAAAAACGTTTGTCGAAATGGGCATTATTACCAACGCCAAAATCCAGCGATGCCGACATACTGATTAAAAAGTTGGTTTACCAAAATGGTGCGCAAGCAATGCTTGATCATTTGCGATTAATGCAAGCTAAAGCGCGAAGCTACGGTATTGATGAAGCCCATAATGCAAAGGGCGAGGCGGCTTTGATTGAGGCTGCCAATTATGGGCGAATGATTGACTTGGTTGAAAATTGGCCCGTGCCAGAAATGCCAATAAGCGGTGAAGATTTAATTGCGCTGGGCATTGAGCCGGGGGTTAAAATAGGTCAATTGCTTAAAGAAATGGAACAAAACTGGATTGATAGCGGCTTTTTAGCAAAACGAGACGCGTTATTAAAAGATTTGAATCTTTAGCCATAATCTACTTAAGGAATGTTTCTAAAAGCAGGAGCCATTAAATTGAATGAAAATTTATTATATTCTGAGATGAACATCCCTTGTTATATTTTGTTACTATTTAGCTCGTTCATTGGCTGATTTGCCCAAGCAATATTAGCAATTAAACCCAACTGATCGAAGATCGGTATATTTTTATAAAAGCGTCTTCCGCTACGCTATTGATTATAAAAGTGACACCCTTATTGTTAGGCGTCTGCATCACTGTCTATGATGCCTATTATTGGGGCAAGGAATTTAACATACACTTACAGCATTAATTAACAAGGTATGTTTCATTTTAATAGGAAAACTTGGCTTGTAAGTATATATGGATAGTATAGATTTGTAAAAAAGGTAGCAACAAGGTTAAATATTGAGGGACATTATGGCGGGTGAGAACCAAGTTAAACAAGAAAATAAGTCGCCCCGTAAACATAAGGTGTTATTTGCTTTTATTGTGCTTGTTTTGGTTCTGGGGCTTAGTTTCTTTACTATTTTTAAAACCAAAAAAGATAGTGAAATTATTTTAAAGGTGGTGAACGAAAAAATAGATAATACTTCGCCAAGAACCGATAGATATTTTAAAAATGCAGATCCAATTGTTTATCAACTAGCCCGCAAGATTGAAAAAAAAGAACCAATCACGCTTGAAGATGTCGAAATCTTACCTGAAGGCACTCTTAACGCCCGCTATGACAATGATATAACATTGCTGTTTTTAGCTCTAACCGCGCGTAATTTACAAGCTATTGATGTGCTTTTGGCGGCAGGTGCAGACCCTTATATGATTGATAGGCCATCGCAAGGGTCAGCAAGAGATTTCACTTACTATACAGCCACGGTTACTATGGTCAAGCCTGATTATAGTTTTGACCCAGAGGCAACTGAGAAATTTCGTTACGAATTAACAGAAATTTATCTTAAAAATGGTGGTAAAGCCGATCATATCATTCCGGCGAAAAATCCACTTTCACTCCTATTTATGCATGCTCTAAAAAGAAATTATGATGCAGTTAAATTGCTTATTGATCAGGGTGCTGATCCACTTTGGATAGGAAGTCTCGGTCACTCAACTATAATGTCATTAGCAACTGAATATGATGAGGAAAGCCGCAAGCTTTTAAAATATATAGTTTGTAAAGGCTATTATAAAAATGCAACATATGAGCAGGTTAATGAAGCTATTAAGTGGTTTGCTCCTAGCGGTCCGAAAAATATTGCAAGGGAGCATGATTTAAAACAATTATCTATGCTTATTTTAAAAGAAAACCCAGACTTTAAAGATAATCGCTACACGGAAGAAGCATTTGCTGGACTAATTCCTTGGCAAGAAATCCGTGATATGAAAACAAGCGAAGTTTGCCATGACTAATACGACGACTAAGGTTATGGGTGGTCAAAAGCTTTGTAGTTATAGAGAGGGATATGCTATTGATGTTATTATTATTTGTTGGCATAAAATATGAGAGCTTGAGGCTATCTTTACTTATTTTCGTTTGGCATGGCTATTATAACAAGATTAAAGAACAAATTTTTTGTCGAACGAGGAATGATTTTATAGCCGATTTTAATATTTAATACTTTGATGTGATAATCAATATGCAGGCTAGGGCCGAATATCTTAACTATTTGTAAGCTGCCGGGGTTTGGGATATTTTATTGGAGCATGCCATCAAAGGTTGACTATAGTACAATTAACTCCAGTTATCATAGATTTGGAGCAAAAAGCATCTAACTTTTATTTTTTCAGTTTGGAAAGCATAACGCATATTTGTTGAGTTAATTGGTGGGTGATGCAGGGATCGAACCTGCGACCCGCTGATTAAGAGTCAGCTGCTCTACCAACTGAGCTAATCACCCTTACCAAATCAGTCACACGACTTGTGTGGCGATCTATAAACATCAAAAAACATCATGTCTAGTCCATAATTTATTTTTTTTCATTTTTTTGTCATAATCCATAATTTTTCAGGCGGAAATTTTCAATTTGCATTATCGTTTATTAAAAACCATACATAGCCTCTTGATAGTTTTAACAAAAAATATCATTATAGACACTGTATTTTGTTTCCAACTTCGGCTTTGACGATTTTTTCCAAAGCTGTGTTATTGAAAAGGTTGATCGAGCGTAATGCCCGGCACATCATGTGAAGACCCTGCAAGCAGTATGAGGCGGCATTTAATGTCGCCATTTTTTCCTTATAAAAACATTAGTTTAGCAAAAAAAGTTAAATCACTGAAAAGCCAAACCGCTTTCGGCTTCAATGCTATTCTTTCTTCTATTTCAAGAAGCATCAAAAAACATTTTTCAGAAAGCAGATTGCTTGAATAGCCAAGTATTCTGCGAATCAAACTAAAAATTTAAATTTCTTAAATGTTATTTTTTGGCAAGATTTTTAATCTTGTACTATTTATATAAGACAGCAGGATAAAATTATGGAATGGATTGCCGATCCCCATGCTTGGCTAGGCTTGGTAACACTGATTTTTCTCGAAATTGTACTTGGTATTGACAACCTTGTTTTCATTGCAATTCTTGCAGAAAAACTGCCGCCACACCAACGTAACCGCGCCCGACTAACCGGCCTTTCGCTGGCGCTTGTCATGCGCCTTGGCTTACTACTTATTATCGGCTGGGTTATTTCACTAAAAGAAACTATTTTTTCTATCGGTGAATTTGAATTTAGCTGGCGCAGCATTATTCTGCTTATTGGTGGTGCGTTTCTGCTTGCCAAAGGCACATTAGAACTGCATGAGCGGCTTGAAGGTGATACTCATGACAAGAAAACCAACGCCACACATGCGATATTTTGGCAAGTTATTGTGCAAATCGTTGTGCTAGATGCGGTATTCTCGCTAGATAGTATTATTACCGCCACTGGCATGATCCCCCATGAACAAATGGCGGTTATGTATATTGCGGTTATTGTTGCTATGGGCGTGATGATGTGGGGTTCTGGCCCATTGATGCAATTTGTTAACCGCCACCCAACCGTGGTTATTCTTTGTCTTGGCTTCTTGATGATGATTGGTTTTAGCCTTATTGTTGAAGGACTTGGCTATCATATCCCCAAAGGCTATCTCTATGCAGCTATTGGTTTTTCTATCCTTATCGAAGCCTTTAATCAGATTGGCCGGCGCAACCGCGAAAAATTGGTGTCCACCAATGATCTGCGTGAGCGTACAGCCGGCGCTGTGTTGCGCTTGCTTGGCGGCGGCCGCAATGAGGGTAACCTTGCTGAAACCGTTGATGTCATAGCCGAGCAATCGGCGGCGTCTGAAGTCTTTAAGCCAGAAGAAAAGCAAATGATCCGCTCGGTGCTTGATCTTGCAGAACGTCCCGTGCGCTCGATCATGTCGCCCCGTCAAGAGGTGGAATGGCTTGATGTTTCAAGCAGTGACGAAGAAATGCGTAAGGAAATTCCAAATTTTCGCCATACACGCATTGTACTTGCCCATGAAAAGGTAGATGAATTTGTTGGTGTTGCCCTAACCAAGGATATTTTACTGAGCTTGGCAGAGGGCAAAAAAATCGATTGGCAAAAAGCCATGCGTCAGCCGTTGGTTGTTCATGAAAATACCAATGTCTTGCGCCTTATGGAACAATTACGCCGCTCACCCATTCAGCTTGCCATTGTTGTTGATGAGCATGGCTCTTTTGAAGGCGTTGTAACCCCAACTGATATATTAGAAGCGATTGCTGGCGACTTCCCTGATGATGAGGAAGAACAAATGCTGGTGGAGCGTGATACTGACAATAGTTTGGTGGTTGAAGGCTATGCAGATATTCGTCGTTTAAGCGGTTTTCTTGACTGTGATCTTGTTGATGACAATGACCGCTATACGACCCTTGCCGGCTATATGCTTTGGCAATTTGGCCATTTGCCAAGCCTTGGCGAATCATTTGAAGCACAAGGGCTGCGCTTTGAAGTGATTGAGCTTGAAAGACGCAATATTAGTAAAGTTCGCATTAGCCAAATAAAAGATAGTGATGCGGATGCATTAAATTAAAAAACTAGAATATTCACCAATACTCCCCTTGTGGAAACAGCAAATCTTCACACCACAAGTCTTCACAAGGGGAAAATAGAAAAAACACACAACAAGTTTTAATTCAAAACTCAATAAATAAAGGTCATTTATATTTAAGGTGTATAACACTCCTATTACCTATGGCTATATATGGTGGCGTGTAATCCCTAACTTGTATTATATTATATAAAAACCGAAAATTTTCAAAAGTGTATATTGGATTTTTATTTTAGAAAAAAATTATACAAAATAAAAAATGCAACTATCCATAAAAAAATTGTTTTATCCATTGTAAACTCGTTAATTATTATTGCATATAGCTTTATTAATGTTATAGACATAGTCTACAAATATAGTTGTCGCAGTTTTATTAATTGTTAAAGTTAAAGTAGGATACGCAATGATTGTTAGCCCAGATAAGGATGTTATCGTAGGGGTGGGTGGACAAGTTTCAGCTCCATTAGTTGATTCCCAAAATTATGTAATCACATCTGGCATGGCCAGTATAAGCAATTATGCTCAATGGGGAAATGATCTCATTGTTCAATTTTCCTCTGGCGAGGAATTGCGCATCAATAACTTTTTCATTAATGGGCCAGCTTTTCATAAGTTAATGATTGTGGAAAACGGCAACCGGATTGAAGTCGATTTTACCAAAGCAGTTACCAATGAGGGTGACGGTATTGATGATAGTCTTATCCAATATTCGCAATTGGGTGAATCCTTATCGGTTGCCACATTGCTTGGTATTCTGGGTGGTGCAGCTGTAGGCGGCGCTGGTATTTATTCTGTATTTGGCAAGAGCGGTGATGATAATGACAATAGCTATACGGCGCCAACCGCAACCGTTGGCCGTCCAGATTCGCCAGATGCCGATATTATTAATGATGATAAAAACCCTACTGAAGTAATCAGAAATGGTGCATCAACCAATGATAATACGCCGACCTTGCAGGGTGAAGATGCCGTTCCGGGTGCTCAAATAGCAATTAGGGTTAATGGTGGTGATCCAGTCTATGTAACTGTTGGGCAGGATGGTAAATGGAGCTATACTTTCCCACAGCTTGCAGATGGCGTTTATAATGTAGTCATTACTCAGACCAATGCAAGTGGCGCCACGAGTGAAGAAACCAGTTTACAATTTACGGTAGATACTATTGCCCCAGACGTCCCACAGCTTGAAACTGTTAATGACAATGTGACACCTACCGGCACCATTGCAAATGGCGGTATCACTAATGATGCAACACCTGAATTTAAAGGCACTGCCGAAGCTGGGTCTAAAATTAGTATTTATGTCGATGGTACGGTTGTTGGCACAACAACAACGGGCAGCGATGGTAAATGGTCGATTGAGCTTGGAACAAACCTTTCTGACGGTGTTCATAGCGTTCAAATTACTGCAACTGACGCTGCAGGAAATGAGAGTGGCAAAACGAGTGAATTTTCATTTACTGTTGACACAATTGCTCCCTCTGCAATTAGTGCCTCCTCCATTTATTGGAGTGATGCAAACGGCGGCGATGCAACACAATTTACAACCGGTACCACCGTCAATTCAACTGTACGCAAAGTCGTTCTTTCCGGCATAGCCAATGCTGTAGGCGCTGGCTATGATGCTAAATGGATTGAGATTTTTGATAATGGCATTTCTATTGGCCGAGCAGAAATTGGCACAGATGGTAAATGGCAGTTTTCACCTGAAAATGATCTTAGCCTCGGATCACATAATTTTAGTTTTGAAGCGATCGATGCTGCAGGTAATCGCAGTTCTAGAACCAATGTTGCACAATTTATCGTTTCAGCAACAGCAACACCAACTTCTGCCGACGCTACGGACACAAGCAGCACGCCAGATGATGGTTCAGCAAGTGCTAGTGCTGATACAGTTTCATCAGACAATAACACTGATGATAATTCCGGCAATACGCGCATCGCTGCAGTTAATCCAAGCAGCAGTGATGATGTTCAATCCGATGATAGCGCTTCATCGCAGCAAAGTGACACTTCTAGCAGCTCTAGTGATGAATCAGCAAATCCATTCTCTTATCGTTTGGGCAACTTTTTGGATGAAAGCGATGCAACTGCAAGCGGCCAAGCATCTTCAAGCGAAGATAGCCAAAACGCGGACAGTGCTTCTGCCAATGATGCATCAGCAAATGATACAATTACACCAACAAGTGATATTCTTGGTGAAATTGGCATCGATGTAAGCGACAACGACAGCCAAGCAGCAGATGCTCAAAGTGCAGATAGCCAAAATACAGATGTTGAGGTTAGCAGCGATCAAAATAGCAACAGCCAAGCAGATGATGTTCAAGCTGACAGTGTACAAGCTGACAGTGCTCAGGCCGATGAGGTTCAAGGTGCAGATAATCAGGCTTCTAATGATGCTTCTGATTTAACCATTGACGATCTATTAGATGGTGATACCAGCGTTGCTAATAATGAAAGCTATAGCGACATTCCTGCCTTTGACGCATTTAGTAGTTCGCAAATGCCAAACATCTATGATGAACAACATTTGAGTTACGTCTAGTAACAAAAATGACTTGAGCATGATCTTTGTTTTTGAGGTCGTCTTGTAAAATCAATATGATATAGAAGCAGCTTTACCGAAATTTACGGTGAAGCTGCTTTTTTATTAATAAAACTTAGACTAATAGACTGTTCTGGGGCTATGAATTTGTTTTGCGTTAAGGGCGCCGAGCATATATCAATTATTATAGTAACCTTAAGGTCTATTTTTACCTGTCACAGCAATTGTCTTGTATTCATACGTTTTAAAATACTTGATTAAGTGGCGGCATTTAGAGATTTGGGAATCATTTGAGGTTGAGATTTTTGGTCAAGTTTTTTGCCAAACACTAAGCTTTAGCTTTATATTTTTGATCTTTTCCGGATGTTGTTTGCGCCCAAACCTTTAATAATCTACAAAATGCCAAAATGCATATCCTTTATGGTTATTGTAACGTTAATGATATCTATGCGCGGGTAGGACCAAGACGTAAAAATATGTCGATTGCTTTGAGGTACCCCGCGAAACTACGACCAATTTACCTTTTATCCGTTGCGAACTTTAGTTTAAAAGATTTTTTTCCATATGCCCTTACGCTAAGAGCTATATTGGAATTAGAATAATGGATGGTAAAAAAAATTCATCATTTAAAATCTATGTTGTTTAAAAAGATCACATGGCTTTGCTTTGTGTCGTCATATTGCATAGTTTTTCAAATGTGCAATTGCTTCAAGTAATTTATATTAAAGATGATATGGGCAATCTTTTCCTTAATACAGTTTTCAATTCACTTTTTTGCGAAAGTAGAAAAGAAATATAGTTTATTGAGTTATCTAAATTAAAATAAGCTTAGGTCCAGTGTTTTTATTTATATCCTTCTGGATTTTTTACCTGAAAATTCCACATATCAGCACACATTTTGCTTAAATTCCTATTGGCTTCCCAGTTTAAAACTCTTTTTGCAGTTTCAGGATTTGCATAAAATTCGCCAATATCGCCAGCACGGCGGGGACCTATTTCATATTTAATGTCGCGATTTGAAATATGCTGAAATTCTTTTACAACCTCCAAAACGCTGTAGCCACGGCCGCAGCCGAGATTAATGATTTCGCAATTTGGTTCATTGGTAAGTTTTAAGGCGCTAACATGGCCTGCCGCTAAATCCTCAACATGGATGTAGTCGCGGATACCTGTACCGTCACGGGTGTTATAATCATTTCCCCATATCATTAAGCGATCCCGCCGTCCTGCCGCAACTTGTGCAACAATTGGCATAAGATTATTCGGAATACCTTTTGGGTCTTCGCCAATTAAGCCGCTTTCATGAGCGCCCACTGGATTGAAATAACGCAGTATAACAAGACTCCAGTCAGGTTGACTAGTGTATAAGTCGCATAGCATATTTTCAACGGTCAGCTTCGTTCTGCCGTAAACGCTTTCTGGGGCGAGGGGGTGCTTTTCATCATAAGGAAGATAAGAAGGGGTGCCATAAACGGTTGCCGTTGATGAAAAAATTAATTTTTTTACGCCAACTCGTTGCATCGCTTGCAAAAGCCTTAAAGTACCACTCACATTGCAATCATAATAAAGGAGTGGTTTTTCTGCAGATTCGCCAACGGCTTTTAATCCAGCAAAATGAATGACCGCGGTGCATTTATGGCGCGTTAATACAGATTCCATAAATTCTCGGTCGCGAATATCGCCAGGTTCATTAATGACAGTGCGTCCGGTGATTGTCTCAATTCGCCTAATAACTTCTGGATGGCTGTTATCGTAATTATCAACAATTACCACATTATAACCGGCATTTAGAAGGGCTACGCATGTATGGGAACCAATGTAACCGGCGCCACCTGTCACTAAAATCGTCATTTAATCATCCATTATGATATTAACTGCAACTATTTTAAATAGCAGGAATATTTCTATTTGTAAAAATTAAAACAAGTCAATTGAAAACTATCATCCATATGTTTACTTAGCTATATAATTGAACTCGACGATTGTAAGATAAAGAAAGTCCTATTCAATGAGTAGCGTTAAAGTCGATATTAACAAAGTAAAAGTTTCACGCGATATAAATGACCTTATTGATATAATGATGGTGTTGCGCGACCCAATAATTGGCTGCCCTTGGGATATTGAGCAAAATTGTGAAACCATTATTCCTTATACTATTGAAGAAGTTTATGAAGTGGTGGATGCAATCAGACGCAACGACCCGCTTGATCTTTGTGACGAGCTTGGCGATTTATTGCTACAGGTCGTGTATTACGCACAAATATGTAGTGAAAAAAATCTCTTTTCTTTTGGTGATATTGTTGAAGCTATCACCGCAAAAATGATTCGTCGCCATCCACATGTCTTTGGCAGTGAAAAAGAACGCGCCCAAGGTATGCAAAAAGGGCAGTGGCAGCGTATCAAACAGCAAGAAAAAGAGTTGCGCCATGAAAGAAGACTCGCTGCTGGTCAGACTAGTAATTTTGAAACCGTTGAAAAAGCTTCAATTTTGGCTGATGTTGCAACCGTGTTTCCTGCACCTATTGAGGCGATGAAATTGCAGGATAAAGCAGCAAGTGTGGGTTTTGATTGGCCGAAGGCAGACGAGGTGATTGATAAGCTTAAAGAAGAAACTACTGAAATTATTGATGCGATAAAGACAAAAAATAAAGAGGAAGTAGAGACTGAGTTAGGCGATATCTATTTTACGCTTATTAATCTTGCCCGCAAACTTGATGTTGATCCTGAAAAAGCGCTTGCTCGAACTAATGCAAAATTTAGACAAAGATTTCAGTATGTTGAACAACGCTTAACCCAGTTGGGGGAAGAGTTAAGTGATTGCCCCTTGGAAAAAATGGAGGCTTATTGGTGCGAGGCTAAAGAATTTTAGTTTTTGATTTTTGTTGATAACGGGGAAACGTAAAACAAATTTATATACACTTAAGGATGATGGAAAGCGACCAATTCCCCTTGATGATGATTTAAATGAACATCAGGCCCTAAGAAGTCAATGATTGCAAGCCCAGCGGTTGGATAGTTTTGCGGTATTTGGATTGCCGATTTTGGCGAGGCTAGATATTGTAACAGTGCAAAAATTGAAGGATTGTGCCCAACCAATAAAAGACTGGCAAACTGACTATTCTGCTTTAAAATATCGAGATATTCCTTAGGTCCCCCGTCATAAATAGCATCAAGCGATATCAAGTTGGTTTTATCAAATAGGTTTAAAGCTTTTGTAGTTTCAGTTGTTCGTATAGATGGCGACAATAATATTTTTTCAGGCAAGGAATAGTTTTGCAGGATAATATTGCCAATTTTTATAGCATCTGCTTTTCCATTAGCACTAAGGCGGCGATCAAAATCAGACTGCCCCATTTGTGCTGGTAATGCTTCCGCATGACGTAAAAGAAAGAGTCTTTTCAAATGGTTCATTTTAAAGCCTATGAATACAAATTGAATTGATTGGTGCACATATTACAATAATAGCTTGAAAGAGAAAGTATTTTACAAAAATTAATCTCTTACCCTAGGAAAATAATAAAATATATTTTTTGCAGTTTGTTCGTCAAAAAAAATTGAGTTTTAGAACTAGCATGTTGGACTTATAAGTGAAGCTATACCTAATCCTTTTAAAGGAGAATCAAAAAAACAGCATTTAATATTGCGCTAAAAATTAAATTTATATTTGAGATGTCGGCAAATTTGCAAGTAAATTATTTTTCTTGCAATGGTTTTATTTAGAAAAAATTTAATATTTTAAAGTGCTAATATAGTAATATTTATACAAAATAATTATAAAAATAGTTGATTAATTCAAAATATAACTAGTTTGTCATATATATGAAATAAATATGTGTTTTTTAAAAATTTTTTAATTGCTGTATGGCGCTAATCGATTTGATTTTTAATATTTAATTGTGTGTTTTTCAAATTTTTGTGTTGTATATTTTAAAAGACCACAATATATAGGGGCTCTCAACCAAGCTGTGGAGGCTTCGTACATGAGCGAACAAATTAATTTGGACTATCACCCAAGTGACGACGAGCCATTTATGAATGAGCGTCAAAAGGCTTATTTCCGCTCAAAGCTTATCTTTTGGAAAAATGATATTCTAAGGGAATCGCGTGAAACGCTAGAAAATCTTCAACAAGAAAACGCCAACCTTCCTGACATGGCTGATAGAGCTTCATCAGAAACAGATAGGTCTATCGAGTTAAGAGCCAGAGATCGTCAACGTAAGCTAATTTCAAAAATTGATGCAGCTCTGCAACGTCTTAATGAAGGTACTTATGGATTTTGTGAGGAAACTGGCGATCCAATTGGGCTTAAACGTTTAGATGCAAGACCAATTGCGACGCTTTCTCTTGAAGCCCAAGAGCGCCATGAACGTCGTGAAAAAGTTTATCGCGACGAATAGCTGCAGTTTATTTACTAGATGAACTCAAAAACCACCGCGCAGGCGTTTATACTGTTCGGTTGTTTTTGAGATGTTATACTATAATTATTCGTAAAAAGGCAATTATCGACAAGGTAAGCATAGCGCAAGGCTTGTTGTTAAAGGAGTCTAATTTTAGACACTTGTATAGTTAATTTGCAAATATATTTCCATTATTTTTTGAAGTATAAAATATTTTAATACTCTTTGGCTATGCTGTGCATATATGATGCTATTGTAATTTTTTACAATAGTTTAGCAAAGTGTCTTAAGGGGATGCCTAGTTTCTAGCATATTTTTAGAAATATAAACTTAAGGTTCTCACAAAAAATTTGTTATACTATTTCATATAAAGAAATTATCTGCCCCTAAATTCCTTGTTTTATTGCAGGTAAGTTCTTGGTGTATAAAACCATTTTCTTCCATTTGCCGAAATTATTTTTGATTTAGAAGAGCCTATAATTACAATGGTTCGGCTGGTAATATCATCAGTCTTTAATTCACCAAGGGTCGTAATTTTAAAGTCCTGTGTTGGTCTAGCAATATCATGACCAAGTCCCACAGGCGTATCTTTATGACGGATAGCTTTTACGATATCCAATGCCTTTATAATTTGCTCAGGGCGAGCTTTTGAAACAGGATTAAAAAGTGCTAAAGCCATATCTGCCTCACCGCAAAGTTTTAGGCGCTTGGCAATTACATCAAAAGGTTTCAAATTGTCACTTAAAGATATCATGGCAAAGTCATGTCCAAGTGGCGCCCCCATTAATGCTGCCCCTGCAAAGGCAGAGGTAATACCAGGCTCGACAACAACTTCAATATGGGGCATCTCATTATTCATTGTATCAATAATCTCAAAGACGGCCGCTGCCATTGCAAAAACTCCTGGGTCACCGGAAGATACAATTGCAGCATTTCTGCCTTTGGCTGCCAAGGCTATTGCGTATTTGGCGCGATCTAATTCTTGACGGTTATCGCTTTCATGAATAGTTTGTTTGGCATGAAAAGGCGCCGCCAATTTAATATAAAAATCATAGCCTAAAATATCGTCGGCTTCAGCAAGTGCCTTTTGTGCAGATATTGTGCGATATGCCTTGTCGCCCGGACCCAGTCCAATAATTGTTATCTTACCCTTTTTAAGCTGTGCTGATTTTTGGTAAAGTAAGGTTTGCTCTTTTGGTTTTATAGGTTGGTCTTGATCAATTATTTCAATAGTTAAAGATGACGTGTCATTAATTGGCAGCGTTGCTTGATTGAGCCACGAATGGCTACCTATAATCTTTAATGATTCCCCATTGATGATCTGTGAAATAAATGATTTCGCATATTCAGGATTGATGAGCTGCAAATCATTGGGTGGGTCAAGAAGGTTGATGCCTAATCGTCTTTCGCCATTTGAAGTGATTGCGCTTAATCCATCGGTTATTTGAGCCAAATCATTTGCAAGTCTGTTGGCACCATTGGCAGCACCAAGTAGAGGTACAATGAGTTTGCCATCCTCGCTTATGCAAATGACTGGAGGCTCTTGATATTTATCTTGTAAAAGCGAGCCAAGTGCCCGAATAATGATTCCTGTCGCGCAACAGCTTATGATTGCAATATTTTGCTTGTATAAGCTTGTTGCTAAATCGCTAAAAGACGTGAAAGTTTGGTCGCAGTTAGTGACGCGTTTTTCAAAGCCATAAATCGTTGCATTTGGAATTTTAAATTTTATTTGTTCAGCAATTGCAAATGCTGAATCAGATAGAATTATAATTGCAATATCTCTCACAGATTTTTGCCCTTATATTGTGTTGAGCTATATGCCTCGCCAGGGATTAAAATAAGAGAAAAATATGGGCTGCAATTGCTATTGACTTCCGTTAGTGGTCGTATTTTTTGGTCTTTCATCGTTGCGCGTTCGATATAAAGAGCTTTATCAAAAAGGTTTAGTCGTTTCAAAATTTTGATGATTTTATCAATATTTCGTCCAAGCTTCATAATCGCAAATGCACTTTTTTCTTTAAGCTTTTCTTCTAACTTTTCTTCATCAAGAACAGCAGAAAGCACAGTAAAAGTTTCGTTGCGATAACATATGGGAGTAGCGAGAGCCGCAGATGCACCTGAAATAGATGTAATGCCCGGTATAATGGTCGTTTCAAACTTATCTGCCAAACGGTCATGAATATACATGAATGAGCTATAAAATAAGGGATCGCCCTCTGCTAAAACAGTTATTATTTTGCCTTGACTAAGATGGCTTTCAAGCTCTGTTGTGATGTCACCGTAAAATTTTGACAAAATGTCATCATAGCTAGTGTTTAGAGGTGGTGCTTGTGTCGTAATAGGATAAGTAAGGGGTAATAGGGTTTGGCTCTCTTTAATCCAACATTCAGCGATTGTAAGTGCATTACTCTTTTTGCCCATTGCTTGATGAAAGGCAATAATGTCAGCGCCTTCAATCGCTCTTAACCCCTTAATTGTAATGAGTTCTGGATCTCCTGGACCAACACCAACCCCGTAAATCTTTCCTTTTTTCATTATGTTTGCTCTTTATTCAATTTCACTTGCAAGGGCATTTACTGCGGCTGCTGCCATGGCACTTCCGCCGCGCCGTCCTGTGACGGCGATATAAGGGATGTCAAGATCGTTTTCGATTAATGCTTGCTTTGATTCTGCTGCCCCTACAAATCCAACTGGAAAGCCTAAAATAAGGGCGGGGCGCGGTGCACCATTCGCCAATATTTCTAAAAGATAAAATAAAGCTGTTGGGGCATTGCCAATAGCAACAATGCTCCCTTCAAGATCATCCCGCCATAATTCAAGTGCAGCGGCAGAACGTGTATTGCCAAGTTGTTTGGCAAGTTCTGGTACTCTTTCATCGTTTAAAGTACATAATACTGCATTATTTTGGGCTAGACGTTTACGGGTAACCCCATCTGAGACCATGCGGGCATCACATAAAATTTTTGCACCATTTTTTATTGCGGTTCTGCCAATTGTCCCAGCGTTTTTTGAAAAGCAAAGATTGTCAACTATATCAATCATACCGCAGGCATGGATAATTCTAACCGCAATTTTTTCCATGTCGTTATCAATGGCTGAGAGGTCTGCCTCTTGCCTAATAATCGCAAAGGAGCGGTCATAAATATTCTGGCCGTTTTTAATATAGTCGTACATTGCTTTCCTTTTAAATTAAATAGGGCTTTCATTAAAACCAAAACAGGCGCATTTTCAAATATTTCGGCTTGATAATTAAAATTGACAGGCCCCATACAGAATCCTTCTCATACCCTTTTTAGCGACAAATGCGAAATAAAATATCATTTAATAATAATTATAAATGTAATTTATGCGGATAAGTTGTAAGACAAATAGCTCAGCTAGCCTTATCATAGATTGACTTAATGCCTAATCTTTTGAAGAAATGAGTTTTGCTATCTGTTTGATATTTAGATTTTCTCCAATCAAAGTACCAAATCCACTGTCAAGTGAATCTTCTTTGGTGCTATAAATATCATAAATGCCGTTATCTTTAGCAAGTAAAGTTGTTGGATATGTTTTGGTGGCTGCGCATGATTTAGGGCAACCAGTAATATGAATGCGGTTTGTATTTTTATCTTGCAATAAATCTGGTAGTTTTTTTGCATCCGACAATGTGTTGGATTGGGCTCTTACACATTTAGGCGCGCCTGCGCAGGCTATAATTTTACCTCGAACATCATCCTTGCAGACTATAAAGTCCTGTGTTTTCAATATGTGGCGTATCTCTTTTGCTTGTTGATAGCTACAATTTGGAAATATAATACTTTGCCAAGGGGTGAAAATAAGCCCTTGGTGCGTTGTATATTGGTCGATGGTGGTTGCTAATGAATTTAGCATTAAAGGCGTCATTCTAGCTAAGGGGGGCTTTGCACCTATATAATATTGTTTTTCTTGTTTTGCTTCATGAATACCAAGATAATGGCTGGTTAACTCATCTCTAAAAAAATCAAAAGCAGGAAGTATATCAAGATTTTGTTTTTTTAATTCATCAATAATTTGAGCTATAGTACATTCTTCAACTAAATGTTTCATGCGTTGCAGGTGCGGCGCTTGCTTTCGCCTATCGATTAATAAATCGATTAAGGCATAAATAAGTTGGTGACCATGTTCAAAAGCGACTTTGCCTATAGCTCCAATTTTAGATAATTTTGTCGTTGGACAAGAAGCTAGACCAAAAGCAAAATTGTCGCCACCATCGCATAGCGATAGCCAGATATCGCTTTTATGATCGAGGACGCAACAGCCCTCGCCACCATCAATTAAAAATGAGAATTTAGGCGAAAGGCTTTGATAGTTCTTTTGCACATATAAGGACAATTGCTTAGCAAAAGGAACAATGTCACGTAAAGCGTATTTATCAAAGCCTGCTGTTGGATTAATCATGATATTGCGAACATCATCGCCATTTTCAACTTTGGGGCCAAAACCTGCTGCAATCAAATGCTGTGAAAGAATGCTAGAATTTTCTGGAAAAACACCTCGGATTTGGACATTGGCTCTTGTTGTTACTTCTAAAAGTCCATCGCCATATTTCTTAACTAACCTTGCAAGCGCCCTTAGTTGGGTTGCACTGACATGACCTTGATCCAGTTTAATTCTACAAATTCCCCCATCGGCTGATAATGGCATGCGGAATAGTCCAGGACAAGCCCAACGTCTATCTTCAACGAGGTGGTTAGTTGATTTAATTTTAGTCATGTCATTTTCTTTTTTTTGAGCTGCGTTTTATCTTGCGCTCGATCGAAACTGATTTTATTGCTTATTCATGACAAATCAAGATGCAACATTGCCACGGCTTGAAAATGAGCTAAATCAGCCAAAAGCGTGGCTTAAAATTATTGGTGTGGGTGAAAATGGTGTTGAAGGCCTAAGCGAAGCCGCTTGCCTTGTTATTCGCAATGCAAAACATGTTTTTGGCGGTATGCGACATCTTGCTTTACTCGAAAATATTATAAACGGCACATCCCATATTTGGCCACAACCATTTTTAAATGCCATTGATGAACTGAAGCAGTTACGTGGCGAGGATGTGGTCGTTTTGACCAGTGGCGACCCTATGCATTATGGTGCAGGGGCAACTTTTAGCCGCTATTTTGATCTCGCTGAATTATCTGTCCTATCGCATCCATCATCTTTTTCGTTAGCCGCAGCGCGTCTTGGTTGGGCGTTACAAGATGTTGATTGCCTTTCAATTCATGGCCGATCGATGGATTGCTTTATACGCTCCATTGCTCATGAGAAAAAAATGCTGATTCTTGCCAATGATGGTTCTAGTGCGGGGTTAATTGCAAAAGCATTATGCAAGCGAGGTTTAGGCAGAAGCCAGATATTTGTTTTAGAGCATTTAGAAGGTAAACAAGAAGCAATCCATTTTTTTCTTGCTAAAGATTTTATAGGTCAATGTTTTGCAAAATTAAATATAATTGCGGTTAATTGTTTGATTGATGATTATATGCAGCAAATACCTAATTTTGCTACTCTCCCAGACGATGCTTTTAGGCATGATGGGCAAATAACGAAGCAAGATGTGCGGGCAATTACAATGGCGCATCTTGCGCCAACCTCCCATCAATTATTATGGGATATAGGTTCTGGCAGTGGCTCTATTTCAATAGAATGGTTGCGCCTTGGTTATAAATGTCGAGCAATTGCTATTGAAAAAAATATACAACGTGTACAAAATATCCGTCAAAATGCTAAAAACCTAGGTGTCTCATCGCAGCTAACAGTTATAGAAGCCAATGCTAGTGATGTGCTTAAGCAATTAGAAGAGCCAGATGTAATTTTTATCGGTGGCGGTTTCAGTAATGATGGTGTTTTTGAGCAATGTTGGCAGAAGCTAAAATTGGGCGGTCGCCTTGTGGTTAATGCTGTTACTTTAGAGAGTGAGGCTTTGATGTTGGAGCTTAGTCGCCAATTTGGTGGTGATCTGACTAAAATCGCATTAAGCACTGCGCAAGAACTTGGTAATTATCTTGTATGGCGTCAAGCATTTCCAATTACTATGATGTCCTTGCAAAAAAAATAGATCGTTAAGATAAGCCATCTCTAGTAAAAACCTTATAAAGCGATATTGCTTGGCTTTCAAATATCAATAGTAATTTAATGTAACTTGACTTTTATTAAAATGGCAAGCATCACTAAGTTATTCTATTTGCTTTAGTGGTTTTTTTTAATATTATAAATTTTACTTAAGTTATATTTGAACTATTTTAGCTGTTTGATGGCGTGTGGCAGGGGATTTGTATGCACATTATCGGTTTATTATTAGGTAGCTTTATAGGTGCAGCTTTTTTTCAGGGGTGGGGTGCATTGTTTGGCGCAATTATTGCTTTATGCATTACTGCACAAATAGCATCTTCAGATATAGCCAATAAATTTTTGTCCTTGCGCAAAAAAATTGATAGCCAAGATATTAAAATCCTTGAGCTTGAAGCTAAAATTGCAGAACTTGAAATAGCTCCATCCAGTGAAGTTTTAAATCAAACTGATGTCGTAGCTGAAAAAGCACTGGAAAACTTCCAGCCTATGCATGTAAATGAGGATGTTCGAACTGACGCGGAACAGGCTGTTGCTTTAGAAAAAGTGATGAATGAAACGCGTGCCTCATTAGATGGTGTTAGAAACAGTGCTGAAAAAATTCATAATGATGGAAAAAAGCGGGTTGAAACGTCAAGTAATGATCTTTCAACTGCGATAGTATTCGAGCAAGCCCTTAGTGAGCCTGTTTTAAAAGAGAATGTTCCTGATGCAGAACCCATTTTTGTAAATACAGTTAAGCAATCATTGCAGCATGACGCTGCTCAAGAAAATGCCGATAAGCTGTCGCTAGCAAATAGCAATGCTGATATTACACTTGATCTAAACGAAAAAGAAAAGGCGGTACAGTCAAGCAATAGTAATCAGCAAGGGGCTGAAGAGCTTCCTTTTATGAGAATTGTAGATAAGGTATCGAGCTGGTTTTTACGCGGCAATCCAATTTTAAAAGTTGGTGCTATTATTCTTTTCCTTGGACTTGCGTTTTTATTACGCTATGTCGCACAACATACTTATTTTCCAATTGAATTACGCTATGCATCCGTAGCTTTTGCGGCATTTGCTCTTACCGCAGTTGGATGGAAGGTGCGTAAGAAAAACCCACCAACTGCCCTTATTTTGCAAGGTTTAGGTATAGGTGTTTTTTATCTTACTATTTTTGCAGCAATTAAGCTTCATCCACTTATTCCTCCTTTTATGGGATTTGTTATTTTGGTTGTGGTTGCTGCCGCTGCAATTGTTTTAGCACTTTTGCAAAACTCAATCAGTTTGATGCTTGCGGCAACAATAGGCGGTTTTGCAGCGCCAATATTAGCATCGACAGGGGGTGGTAGTCATATTGGATTATTTACCTATTTTGCTATTTTAGATATGGCCATTTTAATTATCGCTTGGTTTAAATCTTGGCGAATTCTTAACATTGTTGGATTTTTTGGTACGTTTTCGATAGGTATGGCTTGGGCCTCCAGCTCATATCAATCTTCCTTTTATGTCAGCACCCAACTATTTTTGATTTTTTTCTTTTTGCTTTTTGTTGCCATCGCATTGCTATTTGCTAGGCGTCAGCTGTTGGAAAACAGTCATGACGAAAGCGGCAATGAAAGATCGCTGCGCAGTGCTGCACTGCAAACTTATTATGTTGATGGAACACTTTTCTTTGGCGTTCCCATTATTGGCTTTGGTTTGCAATATGCATTGGTGCAGCACATAGAGATGGGGCCAGCTTATTCGGCTTTTATTCTTGGCGGTTTTTACATTGCATTGGCATTTGGCACACTAAAACGCGGCCAAAATGCTTTGCAATTATTGTTCGAGACCTGTTTGGTGTTGGGCTTAGTCTTCGCCTCTTTAGCCGTTCCTCTGGCTTTTGATGCTGAATGGACAACGTCAATATGGGCAGTCGAGGCGGCGGCAATCTATTGGCTTTCGTTGCGACAAAATCATTTTTCATCGCGTTGTTTTTCTTTGATTGTTTTAGCTGGATCTGTTGTAAGTTGGTTTGTAACTATTAGGGAAGGTGGACAGCAAACAGTTATTGTTGCATCAAAGCTAGGTATAGTGCTTATTGCTTTATCTTTGGTCTTTACTTGGTGGCATGCATCGCGTGCAAATAAATCACGTATGATGGCATGGGAACATAATATTCCAGCAATTTTGGGCTGCTTATCAACCATTTCAATTGGTTTGGCGCCATCTGTTTTCTTTTCGTATTATGGCGCAACAATTTTGACCGCAATATTGTCGGCTATTATGTTTGTGGGCGGTTTAAAGCTTTCAGATATTGTTATTAAAATTACGGCGACAATTATCTTTTTCTATACTGGATATATTTATCTGGTGGGCGTTTCTGACCAATATATTTACGAATTATTCAGTGCGGATTTTATTCCGGTATTTATCTTATCATTATCACTATTATTCTCGGCTTTAAGTATCCAATATCTGGGTAAAAATGACGACTTGACGGATAAGATTTTGGAAGGAATTTTTGTCGGCTATATGGTCTTTGTATGGGCTTTTGCGGTTTTTGCAACGATCAATTATAGTGCGGTAGGATTAACCAAAATTCACGGTATCTTAGCTGTTTCCATTGCGAGTTTTTCCGTGTGGAGCTTGCTTGCGCGTTATTACCAATGGCGTCTATTAGCCAATGTAAGTCTATGTTGGGCACCCTATGCATTTTGTTTGTTTATCTGTGCTTTTGGAACCAATATTTCTTTGATTGTTGGTACACCTGATATTTCCAAGGTGATTTTTTTATCGCTTTATCAGCCGTGGGTAAATTGGGGATGGTTACTTTGGCCTGCTAGCATTTTATTGCATTGTGCTATTTTGTTTGCTTTGTTGCCTTTAATCAACCAAATGCTAACACGTATTGTGCATGTTACCGGCGCTTGGTTGACCGTAGGTTTGGTATCAGCAACTTGCAGTGCAATGCTCATGGATGTGTCGGGTAATTTTAATGCTTGGCGTTGGCTAGGATGGATAGTAGGGCCAGTTATCTATCTCCTAATGGTTGCAGCAAACAAACCAAGATGGCCGTTGAAAACCGACCCGACAGCCTATCGTTTCTTTGCAGCTTGGCCAGTAGCTGTTATTGCGTTCGGTTGGATTTGGTTTGCAAATGTTATCAATGATGGTAGCGCTACGCCGCTTCCTTATATTCCATTAATTAATCCACTTGAGCTTGGGCTCTTCATTACGCTTTTTGCTTTATTTATATGGAGCAATAACGAGCCTTTAGTAAAGAAAAACTTACCTCCGTATTCAATTCTCGTAGCCTTCGGTTTCACAAGCTTTGCTATTTTGACTGCAACAATTTTACGCTCAGTTCACCATTTCTTTGGCGTTGATTGGCGCGCCGCAGCACTCTTTGCATCAACGACCGCCCAAACAACTTTGGCAATTGTGTGGACAGTTGTTGCTCTGTCAGCTATGTTAGTCGGAAATCGCAAAAAGCTTCGTATTTTATGGATTTGTGGCACAAGTTTGATTGGCGTGGTTGTGTTTAAGCTATTTGCCATTGATCTTGGTGGAAGTGGCACTATGGAGCGAATTATTTCCTTTACCAGTGTTGGACTTTTGTTGTTAATTATTGGTTATTTTGCGCCATTACCACCAAAAGAAAAAACTCAACAAGCTGATGACGTTAAGCATAATGAGGAACAGCCATTATGAAACGCTTTTTAAATTTTTTTATTGTCCTTATATTGTCCATTCAAGCGCCATTGGTAGTTTGGGCCTCTGAGGCAATAGAGCAGCAAGCTCCATTGGTGCTTGAAGGTAACGGCCCTTGGTATGAGTTAGAGCTTGATGCAATGCTGCAATTGCAAGCAGGCAGCGAGGGGCTATCTGATATTCGCATTTTAGATCAAGATGGTAAGGCGCAGCCTTATGCATTTCTTATTAGTTCTAACGTTAAAATTACCGAGCTTAGCGCTGTTTACCATGAAACCGTACAGGCTGAACTATATCCATTGCGCGGGAGCGATCCCCTAAATGGTTACCAATCAAGTATTACGGTTAATAATACACGCGCTGGCACCTCAATTTCAATTAATAATGATGATGCGAGTGCTAGTAGTAAGGATGCCTTACTTGGCTATATTATTGACTTGAAGAAGGTGACTTATGGTATTGACCAAATAGACATAGTGTGGACACCAAGTCAGGATGGTTTTTTTTCCTATCGTTTAGAGGTGAGTGACGATTTGGTGCATTGGCGTTTGATTGAAAATGGCCAACTTTACCGCTTATCGAATAATAATAGTGAGATTACGAAAACAAGTATTGCCATTAAAAAAACTCAAGGTCGTTTTTTACGACTAATGTGGGTGGATCGCGCAAAAGCACCTTTTATAACGCAAGCGATAATAAGCAAGATGGTTGTTACCGAAACAAGCTTAAAACCTAATCTAATTTGGAGTAATACGCTAGAAGCTAAAAGAATTTTAATCGATGACCCCAATCATGAAATTTATGAGTTAAGTTTTGCCGCACCTCATAAATTAGAAGTTATAAAAGTTAATTTGCCTGATGGTTATAGTTTGGCACCCTTCTGGCTATACGGCTCCAAATCCAACAGCCGTGGTAATTGGATTCCCCTACGCCAAGGCATGTTTTATCAATTGCAGGGAAAAAATGGCGAGCTAACGCGCCTTGATAGTGTAGAATTGCCAGATGGTGACTTTACAGCGATAAGAATTGAAATAGATAAGCGCGGTGGAGGACTCGACTTAGATGCTTTACCGATGGAAATTGCGCTTGCGCCTAACAATCTTGTTTTTTTAGCACGCGGCAAATCGCCCTATGCCATACAAATTGGGAAAAGTCAGCAAAAGTCAATGGAGCTTGCATTTGCTGATTTGGTTCCGGGTGCTGTCGATATTGATGATCCGCGAATTAGCCGCGCAGTTTTAGCCGAACCATTAAAAAAAATTTCTAAAGTGCCGGAAATAGAAAAGGTGGATCAATTTAACTGGCGGCAATTTGTATTGTGGGCTGTTCTAATTTTAGGTGTTGGATTTTTGGTGCTAATCGCATTTCATCTATTGCGGCAATCAGAACAAAATAAACAATAGGTGCCAGAATAAACAATAGGTGCCAGAATAAACAATAGATGGTGGGCCTTGATTGGAACAAGGTCTATTAATTTTGAAAAAATGGTATTTAAATATCATGAAAACAAGAAGGAGAGGCGCAGAGAAACACCTAAATAATTCCATCTTTTTCTAATTATTTGAGACGATTTTTAAGCAATGGACTTACCCATTTGGTACCAATCCCTATCTTTAGTCCCCAATGCCAAATCCTTAACTAATCTAGTTAACCCATTACAAAGTTTATTTGCAGGGCATTAAAAGTTAACAAACTCATTAGCACTTTGAGTATTGCATCTTGGGTTGTTTTTATCGAATTGTTTTCCTGTCGACAAAAATTGGTGCATTATTAGAATTTTTACCTATTTAAAAAGAAAAATGAAGGCGTTCGCTTTAGTAACTGCGAAATAGCCCCACGAGCTTTCCTTGAATATTGACCCTATTAGCAGGAAAAATACGATTTTCATAAGCGGGGTTCGCGGCTTCAAGTTCAACAAAGCTACCCTTAGGCTTATAGCGCTTTAAGGTTGCTTCTTCATCATCAACCAAGGCAACCACAATTTCGCCCGTTAGTGCCACGTCAGCCTTACGGATAATCACCGTATCGCCATCATGAATACCAGCTTCAATCATCGAATCGCCCTTAACCTCAAGAGCATAATGTTCCCCCTTGCCAATCATATCAATTGGCATAGTAATGCTGCTTGTTTGGTGCTGAATTGCCGATATGGGTACACCGGCTGCAATTCGTCCCATAACTGGGATGTCAACATTGCTATTGGCAGCGACAGGGCGATTAGCCGCAATTGTTTCATTACCTACAACAGGAAATTTAGATTTTGCAAGCGAACTGGGCGAAGCCATATTACTATCTTCCGCCATGCTTCCATAATTATAGGAGGGGCGGTGGGGCATGTCAGGAAGTTTAATAATTTCCATTGCGCGGGCGCGGTTTGGTAGGCGGCGGATAAAACCACGCTCCTCCAAAGCGGTGATAAGTCGATGAATACCTGACTTAGATGCTAGCTCAAGTGCATCTTTCATTTCATCAAATGATGGTGGTATTCCTGTTTCTTCCAGTTTTTCATGGATAAACATCAACAATTCACGTTGTTTGCGCGTTAACATAATAGCCCCATAAGTCGAATCATTGGCACAAATAGTGAACATAACATATATGTTCCACTATTGTTCTGCAATAGGGCAAATAATTTAAATTAAATTGGAATTTTTGTGTGGCATTACAATTTTATAATCTGGTTAAGTACTGTTTTTATTGGCTTATTAGATTTAATGCTTTTAAACAAAAATGCCGGCTGTATAGCCGGCATTTTATCAAAAAATATTGCATGTCGAAGAATTAATCTTCTTCATTTTCAAACATTTGCACTGGTTGGCTTGGCATGATTGTTGAAATAGCATGCTTATAAACCAATTGCGAATGACCATCTCTGCGCAATAATACGCAGAAATTATCAAAGGAAGTGACAATACCGGTAAGCTTGACGCCATTTACCAAGAAAATTGTCAATGAAATTTTTTGCTTTCTTACGGCATTCAAAAATAAATCTTGAAGATGTTGCGCCCGTTCTGCCATTGTTTTTACCTTTTATTGCGAACCGCATAACTAATTATTTTTATTTCATAGCATGCCAACAGCAAGGGCTGTCAAGTTAAATTCAAAATTATTACAATATATTACCGAATATTTTGTTTTTGGGCATATAATTGTAGGATTTTCGCCGCTAACGCTTCGGCAAAATTAGCATTGGGTCGTTTAGTGTTATTTTATGTTCAATCGGTTTAAACGGTCATTAATAATTGTTGAATTGATAGGGCCTATGCTCGCCTTAGTTTTGCGCTTTGTTGATTACTATGTAAATATTGCAGAGGTGAGCTGTTCAGCAACAGTTCAGATTAATGGGCTATCTTTTAAGCAATGATATGAGGTTACTTTTATGAATAAGATTTCGGCACTTTTTTTGACATTGCTTGGAACGGCAATAATAATGCCATCGGTTAGTTATGCCAAAATGACAATTTATACCGATCCACCAACAGCTGTTGCTCCATTGCCACCAGTAGCACCAACACCACCTGCACAAAATCAATATCCAGTGCGCCCTGTGCAGCCTGCACCACCACCAGGTGGCAACCGTCCACAGCGCCCTATGCCGCCGCAAAATGACCGGCCGATTGTTGTGCCAGGGCCATCTGAACCGCAATACGATAGGCCGCATCCACCACGCCCTATGCCTCCACAATATGATCGTCCTCAATATGATAATTCTTATCCGCAGCGTCCAATGCCGCCACAATATGATAGACCGCATCCACCGCGTCCGATGCCACCGCAAGATAGCCATGGTTATCCCTTAGACACAAGACCAAATTATCAAGGACCACATGGTCAGGATTACGATAGGCCAGTTTATAATCCAAATGCGCGGCCGCAATATAACCGCCCAAATTATAACCCACCACGGCCAAGGCCCCAAAACCAACGGCCAGTTTACCGTGATGATGATAGCGGCTATTATGATCGGCCATCACTCTATTAAGGGTGGTGATGAACTAAAGTCAGCTTAAAAGTTAATTAAGGTTGGAAATAGACAATAATTGGAAATGGTTTTGCCAATTCTAATAGTCTATTTCCAGCCTTTTATTATTGCTGAATAATGGGCATAAAGCCTGTAATTGCCTTAATCGCTAGCCATGCTTTTCCGCAAAATGAGCCAAAATTTGGGGCCATCGTTGCATGCAGATAAAATTTATCTTAAATGCAACGAATGTAAAAATTTGTTTCAGTTGTACGGCATTTTTTAAAAACCCTATCGGCGCAAAATAACTAGAATAAGTTTAAATTCCTGTAATCGGCGAAAAAGTGCATTTTGCTATTTTGATTGCGGGGTTGGACATGACGGAATATTTAACCAATATTGCAGGTGAACTTAATGGCAAATTCGCGCGTTTAACCGTGCTTGAACGCCTTGAAGCCGTAACTAAATCTTTTCCTAAGGGCTGTGTTTTTACCACCAGTTTTGGCCTTGAGGATCAAGTTCTTACTCATTTTATTGCACAAAACCGCCTTGCTATAAAAATTGTTACCTTGGATACGGGGCGCTTGTTTCCCCAAACCTATGGTCTTTGGCAGGAAACAGAAGAAAAATACGGCATTAGAATTAAAGCAAAGTACCCCCAAACTGAGGGGCTAGAAGCATTGATTGATGATCAGGGCATTAATGGTTTTTATTTTTCACCTGATATGCGCAAACAGTGCTGCTTTACCCGAAAAATCGAACCTTTAGGCCGCGCATTAATGGGGCAACAGCTTTGGGTGACCGGTTTGCGTGGTGACCAATCTGCTGCACGTCATGATTTGGCATTTGTATCCTTTGATGGTGGTTACAATCTTATTAAAGCAAATCCGCTTTATGACATGAGCCGCAACGATCTTATGTTGATTGCCCAGCAAAATGACATTCCGATTAATAGCCTACACAAGGAAGGCTTTTTATCTATTGGCTGCGCGCCATGTACCCGCGCCATACGCGCTGGAGAGGAGGAGCGTGCCGGCCGTTGGTGGTGGGAAACTGAAACTGCCCGCGAATGTGGCTTACATGTGCAAAATAGCCATTCCTTGTCCGCAAAAAAGACCAATCAAGCCCAAGCAGCTTTTGAGAAAGTTTGACAATGTATTTAGAACAAAGCGGCAAGCCGCAAACCCCAAATAAAAACCATGCTTCTCAAAGTCATTTGCAACGCCTTGAATCGGAAGCCATTTATATCATCCGTGAAGTTGCGGCAACAGCTGATAATCCGGTAATGCTCTATTCTATTGGTAAGGACTCTGCGGTTATGCTTCATCTTGCGATGAAAGCCTTTTACCCTGGTATTCCGCCATTTCCATTGCTGCATGTGGATACAGGGTGGAAATTTCGCGAGATGATCGAGTTTCGCGATGAAACGGTAAAGCGTCTTGGTTTAAATCTTATCGTTCACAAAAATGAAGAAGGCATCAAGGCAGGAATTAATCCTTTTGATTCAGGTTCACGCATCCATACCGATGTAATGAAAACAGCAGGCTTAAAGCAAGCATTGGACAAATATAAATTTGATGCCGCCTTTGGTGGTGCAAGGCGAGATGAGGAAAAGAGCAGGGCAAAGGAACGGGTTTTCTCGCTGCGCTCAAGCGAACACCGCTGGGATCCTAAAAAACAACGGCCAGAGCCTTGGTCATTATTTAATACGCGCAAAAATAGTGGAGAAAGTTTTCGGGTGTTTCCGCTATCGAATTGGACTGAAAAAGATATTTGGGATTATATTGCTTTGGAAAATATACCAGTTGTGCCGCTTTATTTTGCCAAACCTCGTCCTATTGTGCAGCGTGATGGCATGCTTATCATGCGTGATGATGATCGCATGGTTTTACGTGATGGTGAAAAGATTGAGCAATTATCGGTGCGCTTTCGCACCCTTGGCTGCTATCCATTAACGGGTGCAATACAATCCACTGCTGCAAATCTAGATGATATTCGCGAAGAAATGCGCCTATCTCGCACATCAGAACGGCAAGGCCGCGCGATTGATAAGGATGGCAATGCTTCCATGGAACAAAAAAAGCAAGAGGGGTATTTTTGATGTCGGCTGCTTTGAAAATAGATCATTCACCTTCTGATGAAGTTTCACCATCTGATGAGGTTTTAAACTCATCGCTTGATGTTTCTTTGCCAGAGCAAATGCCGCAACAACGCTCGCTATTGCGCTTTATTACCTGTGGTTCGGTCGATGATGGGAAGTCCACCTTGATTGGGCGGATTTTACACGACATTGGCGCTATTTTTGATGACCAGCTTGAAACATTGGAGCAAGATTCGCGCAAATTTGGCAATAAGGACGATGTATTAGATTTTGCACTTTTGGTTGATGGTCTTGCTGCCGAGCGCGAGCAGGGCATTACTATTGATGTGGCTTATCGTTACTTTTCAACGCCAAAGCGTTCCTTCATCATTGCTGATGCACCCGGCCATGAAGAATATACCCGTAACATGGCAACGGGGGCATCAAGTGCCGATCTTGCCATTATTTTGGTGGATGCACGAAAAGGCATATTGCCACAAACCAAACGCCATTCCTTTATAACCTCAATGGTTGGCATCCGCTCGGTTATTGTTGCGGTTAATAAAATGGACCTTGTTGATTATGATGAAGAAACATTTCAACGCATTGAAAAAGATTATCGGGCATTGCTGCCAAGTTTGAATTTTCAAGATATTATCTTCATTCCATTGAGTGCCAAACTTGGCGTTAATGTCACCAAAAAGGATGATAAGCTTAGCTGGTATCAAGGGCCAACGCTGCTTGATTATTTGGAAGATATCACGCCATCGACATCAAATATTAATTTTGATGAGCCGCCGCGTTTGCCTATTCAATGGGTTAATCGTCCCAATCATGATTTTCGTGGGTTTTGCGGCACATTAAGCAGCGGTGTTTTAAATGTCGGTGATAAGGTAAAGTCCTTGCCAAGTGGCCGTACAAGCCGCGTTAAGGAAATCATTACCCCATCAGGCTATGTAACCCAAGCCATAAATGGCGACGCAATAACTGTTACGCTTGAAGATGAGATTGATAGTTCGCGCGGTGATGTTTTGGTACGCCAAGATGATCCTATTCGCCCGTCTAAAACGCTTAAGGGTGAAATCCTATGGATGAGTGAAACACCATTGGAAAATGGTCGGCGGTTGATTTTAAAACTCGCTAGCAATGTAACACCAGCAACCACGGACACAATTGAGCAAAAATTTGATATTCACAGCTATAAGGGTAGCCCTAGCCAATCGCTGCAAATGAACGAAATTGGCCATATTTATATCACGGTTGAAAAGCCAGTGGTGGCAACGCCTTATAATGATAATAGGGGGCTTGGATCGTTCATTTTGATAGATGCGATAAGCAATGAAACCGTCGCCCTTGGCGTTGTGCGCAATTGCTTTGATTATAAGTTTTTAAATGATGAAGCTGAAAAGGCGACAAATACACCTACCTTATATCATTTGGCACAAATTTGGTTAAATGCGCCGCTCAGTAAAGCTCCTGCAATTATTTTGCTGCGTGCAATTGCTTCGCTGGTGCTCGCAGCTATTCCTTTGGCTTTTGGTGCACCAGCATTGGCTGCTTGCGCAATCTTTGCCGTTGATTTTCTATTTCGCCCATTTTTACGACTGGTTATTGATGACCATACTAAAACAGGGCAAAATGACTTTGAAGAAGGCGCTGGCATTTAAATTGATATGATTTTAATAATTAATGAAACGGGGGCGTAATGCCCCCTTTTGTGTTTCAAATGCTTTGCGATAAAACAATAAATGCTTGAATAAGCGATATTAAAAACAATTTTATGGTAATTTTCTTAAAAAATTGGCATTTACAACCATATCAAAATAGATTGTAGGCAATAAAACCTCTGCAACACCATATAAATAATTATAAATTTTTTTCATCATATGATAAAATTCTTCATAGGTGTAATCAACAGAATATAAAAATTTATCAGGCTCAAATAATTCCGTTTTCAATACAGTTACTTTATCGCCATTATAGCTAAAATTAAAACGACAATTTTCATCCGTTTCACCTAATTCTAAATTGTAAGAAAAGTTTTCTTTTGAAATAATCTTATTAATTTCATCATAACTATCAAGAACAAAAAAGTCTAAAGCTGTCCCTGGATAATAGAATTCATCGTTTTCAAAAGGCGAGTAAAATAAGCACTTTTTTTGACGTTCTAAATATCGGCATATGTCATAAATTGCTGCGACTTCCTCACCTTCTGTTTCATATAATTCTTGATTAATATATTGGTTAGAAAATATGACCTTGTCCTGTGTTGTTATTGGTTCCAATGGTTTTATATCAAATAAAATCTTCGTCATTAAAATTTCCTTGATCCATTTTGATATTCAAAGGATGTTTAACCTTCACTCTGTATAGGTTATTTAAAATAGTAGCAGTTTTATCATTGCTTTTAAATATCCTAATAAATTGCCGCCATGCCCAAATTTTTCATAGATAGCGGCTCTAAAGTAATACTGTAAAAGGTCTAAATCTATTGGGTTTTCTTTTACGTGTTCAAATATGATATAGGAAAGTAGTTTGGGGCTCATAATTTTTATAAATTGCCTTATAAAAAATAGTCGCAGTGAACAAATGAAATGAATAACTTGGCTAATTTGATTTTTAATTCTTTTTTCCAAGATCTATGAGCTACTAATATTATTCCATATGATGGATTTGTTAAATAATTTGGCGTGCTAAAATCAAAACCATCAGATTGTTTTTTAAATAATCAAAAGCTTCCCAATAGTCATCTTGCGTAGCCTTTCGGCCACTCAATAGATTTCTGCTCTTATGGAAATTTCTATTTTTGTACGCGGTGTTGATCTCAATTTATTTCATTGAAAGGTAGGCTTTTCGCATTTCAATGGTCTTGCGCATTTTTTCCGTTACGACTGTTGCTCTAAAAAATGGGACGTATTTTTGTGGGCTGTTGAAGCGATTGCATTCACTAATTAGCAGTCGATAGCGAAGCTGGTCTTCTTTACCTTTTATCTGCCATTCGCCATAGGTAAGGGTAACAGTAGGTCCATCAATTAAAAAGCTCGCTTGTGTCATATCCGTTTGACCTGTTTTAAAAACATAGCCAGCGTCATGAAACGAATTATTGATAGTTTGGGCTAGGATCTTAACGTCATCAAAGCTTAAGCCCAATAAAGAAAATTGTGCCATTAGCTCGACGATCTGATTATCTGCAATACTTATCGCGCAATGGGGCGCTGTGGGCAGTGATACAATGCCTAAATCTAGTAATTGAATGACATAACCAAGTGGATTTCTACCTGAACCATTACCAGCACTATAAACAGCCGATTTTTCGGTGTTTTCCTGAGGATCGTCATCATCAAATGATCGAAATTTGTCGCTTATGTGTTGAGGAGGGAGGTCATTAATAGTTAGGAAATCTTGTGTTGATTGCCGTAAAGCGGTTTTAAATATCTGGATATCCTTTGTCATAAATCTTCTCTTGTTGATTAAATATCATGTCGATATCAATGGTTTGAGTTTTTGAAATGTATTGGCCTTGTTTTTCTTGTCATTGTAATATGAAAAGCAAATTTCATCTAAATCAAGGCATATATTATCTTCTATTTCTTTGAAGTAATCGAGGTAGTCATCTACAAGTATGTATTGATCTGTAAGTCCGCTTTGAATTGTTTCTTTTGTTGTAAAAAATTGCTGGTATATAGCCATATAACGCATATAAAGAGGCTCTGGCATTTGATTGATGTTAAAAGACCTATCAAGTTGTTTACGTTTTTCTATTCTTACCTCATCGCTTATTTCGCCTAAGTGATATTTTATTATAACATCAATATATGCCAATAGATCTTTGGGAAACAAATAAGATGTTCTAACAATCATCATTAAGAAGATGGTTTGTACGTCATCCATCGAATAGCTTAAGTCATCTTCCGGACATTTTAAGCCATTTAAGATCGCGCCTTTAAATATAATCTCGTCTAACTCGTCGCTGTCAATATTGCTTAAATTATATTTCATAGCTTTTTCTTTTGTTGCGTGTTTTTCGAATATATTTTTATAACGATATAATCAAAATTAAAATTATTCTTTTATAATATACCGATCATATCGTGTTTTATATTTTTTCAATTTTTTATGGAAATCTAATTTTTCTAAAATTTCTTCACGCGCTATGGTTGATATTTCATAAATATTTAAAGGATCATTATTTTTAAATGTTTCGCAGCGCGCAATAGTCTCATCTATTTCAATAAGTCTTTTTTGCAAATATTCAGGATAGTCTTGATATGCAGGCATAGGGACGGGATCTAAATATGGATAAAAACTAGTTACACTCTGAAAGCTTTTATAAATAGAAGCTGATAGACATTTTATGGTTAGGCTAGTATCCTTATTGGCGAGCTTTACTATAATATGTTCTTCAAATTTTTGAACTTTAATATAGTCAATTCCATTGAGAGTTGGCGTGCCATTAATTTCCTCAACGCACTTAAACCATATATCATAATTTTCAACTTCTTCATGATTTTTATTAATTTCAAAGCCTTTGATAAGGTAAGTTCCTGCCATTGCTATATTAATGTAATATATAAAAAAATTAAAATGAGAGTTTAAGGGGTAAATACCGTTAAATGGTGAATCAACTATTTGTTTCGCATCAATAATCAGCGTGGCTTGCTTATTTGACATATTTAAATCAAAATGGGTTTGCACCCAATTCCCTTCCTTATAAAATATAACTTGTTGCAGAAAATAGGGCTATTGTTAGTTGCGGTATGATGGAACAAGCTTTATTAATTTTTGTATTCTAGGGACAGTATTTTTCTGCTTAATTGATGTAAATTTTCTATATCTAATAATAAGGCTTGCTAAAGTGAGATTGGCAAATTTTACAGCTACGTTGCGCATAGTCAATATAATAAAACATATGCAAATCTCTCTCTTTTTTTATTTAATATAGATATTAATTCTGTTGACAAAATTACACTATTTAAGGGAGGTTTAATAAATGGATTTTAAGAAATTATTTGATTTTTATAATATAGTTCCTGGAAGGCAGGGAGATCGATATTGGATCTTTCCCTGCTCATATGGCAAAGTACGTTCTGATTATTTAATAGACAAGCTTTTACTTGAAAATGGTATTGCAATAAATTGTATTGCTTTTGGTTTTATAGAAAATTGTTTTTTCAAATATGAAAAATATAAAAATTATGGTCCCGTTGGGCAAACGCTATTTAATGGAGACGAGGTTGCCGATATTGTTGATGATATGGTGGTATTAAAATCCATGTGGCAATCTAATGATTGTTTTTCTAAACAATTAAGCGAAAATTATTTACCTGCTTTTCAAGATATTAAGCTTGATTTTATTAAAAATAATTTTTTAGAGATACGGCAACATTTTCTTTTATTTTTAGATAGGTTTTTAGCCTATTTGAATAACATAATGAACAATAAGCAATATTTATGTGTTGATGGTTTGTAGTTTCAAATGAAATGGCTGTATTTATGTCTTTGTTAGGATTGCCATTATGGTTTAAGCGTTTTTGGTAATGAGCATAATGATCATATCATAGAGCTAAAAGATTGTTTAATTTTTTGATTTGCATATATATGATGCACCGGCTGCGTAATATGAATAAGCACCGCGAAGTTTTAGTAAGATGATAGCTTGTGAGCAAGCATAACAGTAAGCGCGTAAAAAGCGAAAGAAGTGAAAATGACCGAGACAATTGATGAAATTATTGAAAACTTTTCATTCCTAACAGATTGGGAGGATCGTTATCGTTATGTCATTGAACTTGGTCATGAATTATCACCCTATCCAGAAACATCGCGTGATGATGTTCACAAGGTTCCAGGTTGTGTTAGCCAAGTTTGGCTAGACTATAAGGTTGACGGTGAAAATGATCCAGTCATGTATTTTATCGGCGATTCCGATGCGCATATTGTGCGTGGTCTTGTTTATATTTTATTGGCATTATATTCTGGCCATAAGGCTTCAGAAATTTTAGAAATCGATGCTGAAGCATTATTGAAAAAATTGGGCTTGGATGAAAATTTAACGCCGCAACGCTCAAATGGATTGCGCTCTATGGTTGGCCGCGTCCAGCAAGAAGCGCGCTTGCAACTTAAATGATAAACTGCTTGATGGGCTTTGTTCCCATTAAGCGCTTTATGATTTTATTGCATAGGTAAATAGCTAGCAAAGATGATAATGTATACGGGAAAGTCATTAAAATGCTGCGTAAAAAGAGCATTGCTATTGTCGTCTCGCTATACGTAAAATATGTAATAATGCTCATTGAGATGATGAATGAGCTTATAACGACTAATAGGAATTTTGCCAATTTTTTATGCGTACTAAGGTGGTTTAGACGCCAACACCTGTATAGACCTTGTAAAAAAGCAGCAGGCAAACCTAATAAATAAGCGAAACCTATAATTGCTATTAGAAGTTTAATAAATTCTATGTAAAAATCGGGATTAATCAAGGAATAAAGTGTTTCGCTTTTTATAATGCCGAATATGAAGAAAACAACAAAATAAGGTAGCGCCCTAAAAAATGGCCCGATTAACAGATAAGTCAACATTACAATGATAGACTGTTTTTCTGACGGTTGCTTCATAGATTAAAACCATTTACTGTTTTTTCTTGTAAATTATTTATATTTAACAAATCTTTGATTGAGTAGTCATAAAATATTAATAATTTTTGCTCCGCTTGGTAAATTAAAAGAGGCAAAATTAATGACTAAAGATTTATTAATTTTAACGAAAAATCCTCTCGAGGAAATTATAAAAAAGGTTCAAGATTTATGCACTGATATTATACCTGGTGCAGTTCCATATTCTAATTATTTCGTAATTTTGGATAAAGATAATATAAAAAGAACGCTATTTCTTAGTCAAAATGATTTTGATAAATCGGTACCTGAAATTTCAATTAAGCAAGACTTCCGCGATGTTTTATATGTTTATGGAAAAAATGTTTTAAAGGATGATGTAGAACAATATTTTAGTTATTATATGGCATTATTTGGATATGGAGATACCTATTTAGCAAATAAATTTTTATGCCGTTTAGATGATGTAAATATATCAATTAACGTTCCATATATTATTGTATTTGATCAAATCAAAGACCAAGTTATTGCCAGCAATTATGAACTTGATTGGTATGATAATGAAGAAAACTATTGTGTACCGCTAGCTGAAGGATGGGAAGAAAGAGAAGAAGAAATTTTTTGAAATACTAAACTATTCAGTGTCATTCACATTTAGAAATACTCAGCTGGTATTCAAGAAACTGTGATTGAGTAGTCATAAAATATAGATGATTATAGCCCTATTGCTGACACAAGAATGATTCAAGTTTTTGCTAAATCACATTTGTCTCTATTTATTTGATGATTTATAGCTTTTTTAAATTTGAGTCTTTAGGCTGGATTAAAGTGTTGCATATTGGGGTTTAGTTGTGGAATCTGTCTTTATTGTTCTTATTCTTCTTGTTGCGGTCGTGTTAAGCAGTGGTATTTCGCGCGCTTCCCCCATTCCGATTCCCATCCCACTTATTCAAATTGCTGTTGGTTTTTTTATCGCCAGCGTTGCAGATCTTGGCGTTAAGTTGAGACCTGAATTGTTCATGTTTTTGTTTCTACCGCCTTTATTGTTTCTTGATGGTTGGCGCATTCCCAAGGAAGGTTTGCAGCGTGATAAATGGACAATTTTAGCCTTGGCACTTGGCTTGGTGGTTGCAACTGTTATTGGCGCGGGCTTTTTTATCTATTGGCTTATTCCAACAATGCCATTGGCGGTTAGCTTTGCATTGGCGGCGGTTATTTCCCCAACCGATCCAGTAGCTGTTTCAGCCATTGCTAAGCGTGTAGCAGTGCCAAAACGGCTCATGCATATTTTGGAGGGTGAATCGCTCCTAAATGATGCGTCTGGACTTGTTAGCATGCGTTTTGCACTTGACGCGGCAATGTATGGTCTTTTTTCAATTACTGTTGTTATATCAACTTTTTTATGGACGGCAGTCGGTGGCTTGGTAATTGGTGTAGCAACTACCTTTATTATTACAAAGCTCACAAGTTTTTGGACACGAAAATTCGGCGATGAAGCCGGATCTAATGTGTTAGTTAGCCTGCTTATTCCTTTTGCGGCTTATCTATTGGCAGAAGAGGCCCATACATCTGGTATTTTGTCCGCCGTTGCTGCTGGTATTTCAATGAGTTTTACCGAAGATAAGTTGAAAAACCTTGCCGCTATTCGCATACAAAGAAACGCAGTTTGGAATACGGTTCAATTTACTGCAAATGGTATTATTTTTGTATTGCTTGGTGAGCAACTGCCACAAATTATCGCTAGTGCTCATTCAGTTGTTGAGCAAGCTGGGCATGAAAATCCGCTTTGGTTGCTTTTCTATGTAGTGGCTATTAACGCAACTTTGGCAGTTTTACGTTTCATCTGGGTTTGGATTTCTCTAAAGTTTACCTTGGCGCGCGCCCATAAAAAGGGATTAAAGCCTTATGCACCGGGTTGGCGTTTGATTACTGCAACATCTCTTGCGGGTGTTCGTGGAACGGTTACCCTTGCGGGTGTTTTAACATTTCCTTTGTTCTTGCCAGATAATTCCCCATTTCCCGGTCGTGAACTAGCCATTTTTCTAGCAGCCGGCGTTATTTTATTATCTTTAATTGTTGCAAGTATCAGCTTGCCTTATTTATTGAATAATATCGAATTGCCACCTGAGCCATCCCATCAAAAAGAAGAAGAAAGGGCGCGCTCCAGTGCGGCAGAAGCAGCCATTAAAGCGGTTGAACAAGCCGTTCATAGCATGAGTGAGGGGCGCAATGATGCCGATCTTTATACGCTTGCTGGATCGCGAGTGATGGAGGGGTATCGTGACCGCTTGGCAGAACTTTCCGCAACCGATGAACAAGTGAATGCGAATTTGCATGCTGCTGAAATTGAGCGAAAATTACGCCTTGTTGCTTTGAAAGCAGAGCGCGAAGTCTATTATAATTATGGCCGCCGCCATCAATTATCCGAAGAAGCAGTCGATAAATTTATTCGTGAGGTTGATCTGCTTGAAACACGCTTTTCTAACGCATGAAGGCCGATATTTGGTTCTAGTTTGAGCATAGGATAATTATATTTCTTATGCCCAAACCATAAATATGTAATTTATGTTGTTAATCGCTGCTTCTAGGATAGCAATAAAAGCCGCATTTAATATGCTTGAGCTATTGAATAGGGCGATTAAAGAAGATCACCACTAATTTGTGTGTGAAAAAAATCAAATTTTTAGGCATTCAAGCGGATTTTCAATTGATTTATGCTAATTTTTTGATCAAAAGATGCTTTTTTCCACATGTTGCATAAAAAAATTACCGCAATGACTAAAATTTGTACTGCTTATAATTTGTGCAACTTTTCTAAAAACTCATCATTAAACAATCAAAATGTGAGCGAAATTTGCACCGTGCCGTCAAAAATGCGCGCTAATCGCATAAATAATAGACGATCGTCAAAAATATGATGATTTTTTTTGCAATAAATGCCCGCCTTTTAAGCAATAAAATTACCCAATTTGCATAAATAGTTTTCATTAAGTACTTGAAGAGTTCTAATTTTTCTGTCATTAATAGGACAGTATTGCTGTCATAAGTGACAAAAAGCATATTTGGTAAGAGCAATTGGCACTTGGGGGCGAGTATATTATCTTTTTGAATTGTAAAGAAAATTCAGCAAAACAATAAGTTTAAGCCACTATTTTTATGAAAAGCAAGCATATGAATAATCCGTTCCTTTGAATTGTTAAAAAATAGGAACATGTTTAAAGAAAGGCTTCACGATGACGCAGTTTACGCCATCCTCTTCAAATGGTTTTTCCAGTTCTGTTTTAGCCAAAACAGCACAAAAAAAAACCACGAAGCCTTTCGGTTTTCCAGATGTGCAAGGTCTTTATAATCCGATTAATGAGCGCGATGCGTGCGGTGTGGGTTTTATCGCCCATTTAAAGAACCAAAAAAGCCATAAGATTATTGAAGATGGGTTGTTTATTCTTGAAAATTTGACCCATCGTGGCGCAGTTGGTGCTGACCCATTAATGGGCGATGGTGCTGGCATATTGGTGCAAATACCAGACCGCTTTTTTCGTGAGGAAATGGCGCTGCAAGATGTAACTTTGCCGGAAATAGGGCAATATGGTGTCGGTCATATTTTTATGCCGCAAGATGCAGCCATGCGCGCCCATATTGAAAATATCATTCGTGAAGTAATTACTGCTGAAGGGCAGCAATTTATAGCGTTTCGTGATGTACCGGTTGATAACGCATCCCTATCTAAAGCCGCCGCAATTGTTGCGACTGAGCCAGTTCACCGTCAGGTTTTCATTGGTCGCAATGCCAATTTAACCACCCAGGATGATTTTGAACGCCGTCTATTTGTTTTGCGTAAAGTTATTTCAAACCGCATTTTTGACGAGACAGAAGGGCGTGATGATGGTTTTTATATCGCTTCGCTTTCATCTCGTACCATTGTTTATAAAGGCATGTTCCTTGCCTATCAAGTTGGTGCTTATTATAAGGATTTGAAAGATAAGCGTTTTGAAAGTGCCTTGGCTTTGGTGCATCAGCGCTTTTCAACCAATACTTTTCCATCTTGGAAGCTTGCGCACCCTTTCCGTATGGTTGCCCATAATGGTGAAATTAATACTGTGCGCGGCAATGTTAACTGGATGGCAGCGCGCCAAGCATCGGTTGATTCAGAATTATTTGGCAATGATATTTCTAAGCTTTGGCCAATTTCTTATGAAGGTCAATCCGATACTGCTTGTTTTGATAATGCCTTAGAGTTTTTGGTGCAAGGTGGCTATTCCGTTGCTCATGCCATGATGATGTTAGTGCCAGAAGCTTGGGCTGGCAATGCACTTATGGGGGATGAACGGCGCGCATTTTATGAATATCATGCGGCGTTAATGGAACCTTGGGACGGACCTGCTGCGGTTATTTTTACCGATGGTCGCCAAATTGGTGCAACCCTTGATCGTAATGGTTTACGCCCAGCGCGCTATATTGTCACCGATGATGATTTTGTCATTGCCGCTTCTGAAGCTGGAGTGCTGCCAGTAGCTGAGGAAAAAGTCGTGCGTAAATGGCGTTTGCAGCCTGGTCGCATGTTGCTGCTTGATCTTGAGGAAGGCCGCATTATTTCTGACGAGGAAGTAAAGTCTGAAATAGCAACACGTCACCCCTATCAAAAGTGGTTGGATAACACCCAGCTTATTCTGGAAGAGCTAAGTCCGGTTGAGCCGCGCTCACTGCGCAAAGATGTGACATTGCTTAACCGCCAGCAGGTTTTTGGCTATACGCAAGAAGATACCAAGCTATTATTGTCGCCTATGGCAACCACGGGGCAAGAAGCTGTTGGTTCAATGGGAACCGATACGCCAATTTCGGCCATGTCGGAAAAGTCAAAATTGCTTTATACTTATTTTAAACAAAACTTTGCCCAAGTGACCAATCCGCCAATTGATCCAATCCGTGAAGAATTGGTAATGAGCCTTGTGTCTTTCATAGGGCCGCGTCCTAATATTTTTGATCTTGTTGGCACATCGCGCCGCAAGCGTTTAGAAGTGCGCCAGCCTATCTTGACCAATGGCGATTTGGAAAAAATTCGCGCTATTGGCCAAACGGAAGACCGTTTTGATACCAAAACACTTGATATGACCTATGCGGCTGAAGAAGGTGCAAATGGCATGGAGGGTGCCGTTAGCCGCCTTTGCGAACGTGCCGAGGCTGCGGTGCATGGTGGCTATAACATCATTATTCTTTCTGATCGCCAAGTTGGGCCAGATCGTATTCCTATTCCAGCACTGCTCGCAACGGCATCGGTGCATCATCATCTTATCCGCCGTGGTTTACGTACCTCGGTTGGTTTGGTGGTTGAATCGGGTGAACCGCGCGAAATTCATCATTTTTGCTGTCTTGCGGGTTTTGGTGCTGAAGCAATTAATCCTTACCTTGCTTTTGATACACTCATTGATATGTATCGGCGCGGTGAATTTCCAGTAGAAGTAAGCGATGATGAAGTTGTTTATCGTTTTATTAAGTCTATTGGTAAGGGCATGCTTAAAGTTATGTCAAAAATGGGCATTTCTACTTATCAATCCTATTGTGGTGCACAAATTTTTGATGCAATTGGTCTAAAGCAATCCTTTGTTGATCGTTTTTTCACTGGTACAGCAACAACTATTGAAGGCATTGATCTTGGGGAAGTTGCCCAAGAAAGCGCGCTTCGCCATAAGGGGGCATTTGGCAATGACCCAGTGTTGAAGAATTTTCTCGATGTGGGCGGTGAATATGTTTACCGTATGCGCGGTGAAGAACATGCATGGACACCCGATGCAATTGCCGAATTGCAGCACTCTGTGCGCACAACTAGCCCAGAATTGTTTAAAGCCTATTGCGAACGTATTGATGGTGAAAGCGCAAGAAACAGAAATATTCGCGGTCTTTTCCATATTAAGCTCGCAAGCGAGCGCGGTTTAGAACCTGTTGCTCTTGATGAGGTTGAGCCTGCAATTGATATTGTAAAACGCTTTTCAACCGGTGCAATGTCCTTTGGCTCTATTTCGCGTGAAGCCCATACTACTCTTGCTATTGCCATGAACCGCATTGGCGCCAAATCTAATACTGGCGAGGGCGGTGAGGAGCCAGATCGGCTTTATCCATTGCCTGATGGTACGCCAAATCCTGAGCGTTCTGCGATCAAGCAGGTGGCATCTGGCCGCTTTGGTGTGACTACTGAATATCTTGTCAATGCTGATATGATCCAGATTAAGGTGGCACAAGGTGCAAAGCCGGGCGAGGGCGGGCAGCTTCCTGGCCATAAGGTTGATGCAACCATTGCTAAAACCCGTCACTCAACCCCGCGCGTTGGACTTATTTCGCCGCCGCCGCACCATGATATTTATTCGATTGAAGATTTGGCACAGCTTATTTATGACGTTAAAAACGTTAATCCTGCGGCTGATATTTCAGTAAAATTGGTGTCTGAGGTCGGGGTTGGTACGGTTGCTGCTGGTGTTGCTAAGGCAAGAGCGGATCATATTACCGTGTCAGGCTATGATGGTGGTACAGGTGCTGCACCATTAACATCGCTGAAACATGCTGGTAGCCCTTGGGAAATTGGTCTTGCTGAAACGCAGCAAACCCTTATTTTAAACGGTCTTCGTTCACGCATTGCTTTGCAAGTTGATGGTGGTTTGCGTACGGGGCGCGATGTGATTATTGGTGCTTTGCTTGGTGCTGACGAATTTGGTTTTGCCACTGCGCCACTTATCGCTGCTGGTTGTGTCATGATGCGTAAGTGCCATTTAAATACCTGCCCAGTTGGTGTTGCTACCCAAGATCCGGTTTTGCGTAAGCGCTTTAAGGGCACGCCTGAACATGTGATTAACTTTTTCTTTTTCTTGGCTGAAGAAGTACGGGGTTTCTTGGCTGCGATGGGGTATCGTCATTTAGATGATATTATTGGCCAGTCTGATCTATTGGATAAAACAGCATTAGTGGATCATTGGAAGGCTAAAGGCTTAGATTTTTCCAAAATGTTCCATATGCCAGAAGCTAAGAAAGAAGATACTTATCATACGCAATTGCAGCACCATCCGATTGATGATGTTCTTGACCGTAAATTAATCAAGCTTGCCGAGCCTGCATTGGAACGGCGCGAAAAGGTCGAAATTGAAACGATCATTCGCAATGTTGATCGCTCCGCAGGTGCTATGCTTTCAGGCGAGTTGGTAAAGCGTTATCGTCATCGCGGTCTTCCAGATAATACAATTACGGCTCGTTTTTTTGGCACGGCTGGGCAATCATTTGGTGCGTTTTTATCCAAAGGTATTACATTTGAACTTATTGGCGATGGTAATGATTATGTGGGTAAAGGCTTGTCAGGCGGCCGCATTATCATCAGACCATCAGATGATTCCAAAATCATAGCCGAGGATTCAATCATCGTCGGCAATACAGTTCTATATGGCGGCATTGAAGGTGAATGCTATTTCCGCGGTGTTGCTGGTGAGCGGTTTGCGGTGCGCAATTCTGGTGTTGCTGCTGTTGTTGAAGGCGTTGGTGATCACGGCTGTGAATATATGACTGGCGGTGTTGTGGTTGTTATTGGCCAAACAGGGCGTAACTTTGCTGCTGGCATGTCGGGCGGCGTTGCTTATGTGCTTGACGAGGCTGGAGATTTCTCACGCCGCTGCAATATGGCGATGGTTGAATTAGAACCAGTACCAGAAGAAGATGATATGCTTGAAAAGCTGCATCATCGCGGTGGCGACCTTATGCATAAGGGGCGTGTCGATGTATCGGCTAATATGACGCGTCATGACGAAGAGCGTTTGATGCAAATGATAGCTAATCATCACCATTATACTGGCTCAACGCGGGCAAAACAAATTTTGGATAATTGGGAAATTTTTAGACCCCAATTTGTAAAAGTTATGCCTGTTGAATATCGCCGTGCATTGGAAGAAATGGAAATTTTGCGTGTGGGCACAGCAGCCGAATAGACTGCTTTTAACGGGATTGCGCGGCAAATAATCGCGCAGCCCATCGCCTTATGCAGATTAAAGAAAGATAAAACATTATGGGAAAAGTTACCGGTTTTCTTGAAATTGACCGCCAGTCGCAAAAATATCAACCAGCGGCGGATCGTATTCGCCATTTTCGCGAATTTGCCATTCCATTAAGTTCAGATGAAGTAAAGAAACAGGCTGCCCGTTGTATGGATTGTGGCGTGCCTTATTGTCATGGGCCAACAGGCTGCCCTGTCCATAACCAGATCCCAGATTGGAATGATCTAACCTATAATGGTCGTTGGGAGGAAGCTATCCGCAATCTTCTCACTACCAATAATTTTCCAGAATTTACGGGCCGTATTTGCCCCGCTCCATGCGAGGAATCTTGCACGCTTAATTTGGAAGATGCGCCAGTTAATATTAAAACAATTGAACAGGCGCTTGCTGATAAGGCTTATGAACTTGGCTTTTTAGATCCGCAACCTGCGGCCATGCGGACAGGTAAAAGCGTTGCTATTATCGGTTCTGGTCCATCAGGAATGGCAGCAGCTCAACAATTGGCTCGCGCTGGTCACAATGTTGATGTTTATGAGCGTGAAAGCCGTCCAGGAGGCTTGCTGCGCTATGGTATTCCTGATTTCAAGATGGAAAAAACGTTAATTGATCGCCGTTTGGATCAATTAAAGGGCGAGGGGGTAACCTTTCATTGCGGTGTCAATATTGGTGTCAATAAGCCCGCTAAGGAGTTGCTCGATGAATATGATGCGGTCCTTTATTGCGGTGGTTCTGAAACGCCGCGCCCTGCAGGTATTCCAGGTTCAGAATTTTATGGCGTTCATGATGCTATGAATTATCTAGTCCAACAAAATCGCCGTGTTGGTCGCGAAAATATCGATTCTGTTGGCTGGCCATCGCCTGCTATTGTCGCTGACGGTATGCATGTGGTTGTTGTTGGTGGTGGTGATACCGCATCAGATTGCGTTGGGACTGCATTTCGCCAAGGTGCAGTTAAAGTAACGCAGTTGGATATTCGTCCGCAACCTCCTGAAAAAGAGGATAAGCTAGCTGTGTGGCCTTATTGGGCAACCAAAATGCGCACCTCAACTAGCCAGTCTGAAGGAGCTATTCGCGAGTTTCAGGTGGCAACGCTTGAATTTATTGGTGAAGAAGGCAATTTAACCCATGTTAAATGCTGCCATGTAGATGAAAAGCGCAAGCCCATTGTTGGAACCGAGTTTTTTATCCGCGCTGACCTTGCGTTCATTGCTATTGGCTTTTCTGGTCCTTATCAAAAAGGCGTGCTTGACGAATTTGGTGATGCATTAAATATTAATGTTGACCGCCGTGGCAGTAGTTCGGTTAATGCGAATGACCGCGATTATCAAACAAGTATTGATAAGCTTTTTGCTGCAGGTGATGTGCGCCGTGGTCAATCCTTGGTGGTTTGGGCTATTCGTGAAGGGCGCCAAGCTGCCCACGCAATTGATAAATACCTTATGGGGTCAACTTTATTGCCTCGTTAGGTGACTAAAAAAGCGCATCTAACCGTCTTTTTAGATGCGCTTTTGGAAAATGATAGATCGTTTTATGCGCTAAACCTCCACTTGTATTAAGGTGCTTGAGGTTTTTCTTGTTTACTGCGTTATCTTTGCCAAATCGGTGGGGCAGCCATGCAAATTTAGCTCTACTCAAAATTGAACGATAGGCCTATATATTACCTAACAAAGCAATAAAGCATAATAAACAATATCTAGGTGATAAAAATGAATTTGGTACGCTCTTTCAATAACTGGCGTAGTTACCGCACAACGGTTAACGAGTTAAGCCGTCTTTCTAATCGTGAGCTTAATGATCTTGGCATCAATCGCGCTGAGATTCCATCAATTGCTCGTCGCGCAACACGTTAATTAAAGTTTAATTAAAGCGCTCGCTTATGAGTTGAGAGCTTGTTAAATGCAATACAAACATTAAATTGATGTTTGAGAGTTTTTTCAGGGCTTATCTCCTCCTCCCAAGCCCTGAAAATTTTGGAAGACCGACATCTCCTCCTCCTCCCAGTCGGTTTTCAATTCAAACACCTGCTGCACCTCCTCCCGCAGCAGGTGTTTTTTTATGCGCAAAATTTATTTTGGTAGAAAGCATAATAGCGGCAGATTTAAATTTTTGGCTTTTACCTCTGCATGGTGATGCTACATGTTTGTTTAATATACAAGTTGGGTTTAGTTTTTATCTAAATATAATTAACCCAAAAATTTCTAGATTTTGTTATAGGAGGAGGCAATATGCAAATACCAAAATCACTTTTTGATCGTGATTTTGCCGCAATTCAAAATAGTTATCTATTGGGTATATACAGAGTGACGCGCATATAGATTAAGCTTCGTCTTATATAAATTTGAAGAGCAAAAAATTATACCAAATATCTTGCGATAATATAGATAAATAAGGATTTTTCGCTTTTACTATCCACCTCTATAATATTTCAATGCGGTCTTAACGATAAGAGCGGTAAGGATGTAGGTCGTGTTTATCGACGTATTTTCACTAAGAGCATAATTAAATGCTTTTCAATTGCACAAAAGTTATTTGGTGCAAAATTCATAATATTGCTATACCAAAAGTAAATAGCCTGTTTTGGAAGAAGCTGGATTCCCACAACACAAAAATATGTTAAATATTAAATAAATGCAATTTTATCTATAGCTCATATATGGTTTATTTTTGTTAGCATTGATGTTTTACGTAGTGCTTCCTATTTCCAAGGACTCGCAATTTGCCGCAAAAAGGTGATAGATCTGCCGTAAAGATATCGTTACTTTCTTAGCTTTTAATTCGCAAAATAAAAGATTTAAATATGACGCAAATAAATTATATCGCAATCGAAAGCTCTAGTGATGCTCGTATCGCCTCCTATACAAATATCAAAGAAAGGGATCTTGTTGGTCGCAATGATCTTTTTATTGCTGAGGGGCGTGTTGTCTTAAATGTTTTATTAAACTCACCGATTTTTGAGGCACAATCAATTCTTATTGCGCAGAATCGTTTAAACGGGCTTATATCTTTATTAGAAAGCAACACAGTTCAATGTCCAATTTATGTGGCAAGCCAAGATGTTATTGATGCAATTGCAGGCTTTCACCTTCATCGCGGTATTTTAGCTATAGGACAGCGAAAACGCCCCGCAATACTTGATGAATTTATGGAAAATTTACCAGAACAATCGTTGCTGGTGCTTTTATGTGGTATTTCTAACCATGATAATATTGGTGGTATTTTTAGAAATAGCGCGGCCTTTGGAGCTGATGGTGTTGTTTTAGATGAAACTTGTTGTGATCCGCTTTATCGCAAGGCCATCCGAGTGTCGGTTGGAGCTGCGCTTAAAGTGCCACATATTAAAAGCGGTAATATTTTTAATATCATTGATCGGGTGCAAAATGCTGGCTTTGAGGTTTTTGCTTTTAGCCCATCATCTCATCAAAAATTATTAAATAGTCAGCCGGCAAAGCGGACTGCTTTGCTATTTGGTACCGAGGGCGAGGGGCTGCCTAACCAAATATTGCAACAATTTAACACGTTAAGAATACCAATGGCCGCTGATTTCGATAGCCTAAATGTTGCAACGGCAGCAGCTATTGCCCTATCGCATTTTGCAATAGCTGAGCGCATTTTCTAGTAAAGTTATTTTAAATGCTGCTTATGGCAAATGCTGACTTGAAATCTGGCGCTTTAGCACAAAATTTTTGCAAATTTAAAAAAGATATCCACATTTTGTAAAAAAATTGAATTTTTTCTAAAATACGACTTGCGGTTTTTAAAATCTGTGTTTATAAGCGCAATCACTGCTTGGGCGCCCATCGTCTAGCGGTTAGGACGCCGCCCTTTCACGGCGGAAACAGGGGTTCGATTCCCCTTGGGCGTACCACTTAATTCTTTGTTTTACATTGGCTTATGTTATTTGCTTTTTTAAAAGCACAGCATTTGTTAACCGGCAATTGCTACTCTCCATAAAGAGTAATTTTAAATATCATTTGCACTAAAATTCTATGCTTATTTTTTTACTTATGATATGAAATATTGGCTTTAACAGATGTAAGTCGTGTTATGTCATTTGTTTTTAATTTATTATAATGCAGTAAGGTGGTTTTTAAAGTGCAGCCTGACAAACATAAAAAGTTTGGTTTTACACCTCTTGCTGATACTGCATCGCCTTTGATTGACCCATTATTACGTAAAAGGGCAGGAATTGGTATAGAACTGATTGAGGCCTGGTCGCAAATTGTTGGCGATGATATAGCAAATAACTGCTTGCCATTAAAAATTAATTGGCGGCGGCGTGTTTCCCAATATGATTCTTATGAGCCTGCAACGCTATTGGTAGCTTGTGAAGGCTTTTCTGCAATGTCCATTCAACACCAAAGCATGGAAATTATCCAAAAGGTCAATGCTTTCTTTGGCTTTCATGCGATAGATCGTTTGAAAATTGAACAAAAGCCGGTTTCGTCTTTTAAAAAGAGACAGCTTCCTCCTAAAATTATTGACAAGGCTTGTATTGCGAAAGTGGAAAAAAATACGGCGGATATTGGTTCGGACCGATTGCGTAAATGCCTCACCGAGCTTGGCTGCCACATATTATCAAAGGGTGCTAACGCAAAATAGTCACAATAAGCGCTTAACCGTACTTCAGTCGCTTTTTGCTAAATTTTTTTTAATAAAATAGCATGTGACACAATGAATAAAACTGCTAAGGTGGGTAATAGTTAGGGACACTTATTAGGTTGATGGCTTTCTATTGTCCTGTTCTATTTGACAGTTAGTTTATCAACTAGTGCTTGACGCTATAGGCAAGCAAGTTAAATTGCGTTTTACAAGGCTTAGATTATTATCGGTACAAGCTTTGAATATATTTAAAGGGAAGTCATATGGCCATTATTAACACAAAAAAACATCTCCTTTCACTTGTTGCTGCAACAGCTATCTTTTTAGGTGGTGTAAGTGGTTTTGCTTTTGCACAAAGTGCAACAGATCAGCAACCTGCGCAAAAGCCATTAATCCATGTCGCTGCTGAAGAATTGCTAAAGCCAGGTGCGATGAAGGATATGGTTGAGGGTGATGAAAATGCGCCAATCACTATCGTTGAATATGCATCGTTGACTTGCAGCCATTGCGCGGATTTTGTTGTAAATACTTTGCCACAAATTCGCGAAAAATATATCAATACTGGTAAAGCACGTATCGTTTTTCGCGAATTTGCTTTTGACGAACGTGCTGCAGCAGGTTTCTTGTTAGCACGTTGCGTGCCTGAAGATCGTTATTTCCCATTCATTCAATTATTGTTTGAAAAGCAAGCCGAATGGGCATTTGTTAAAGACGCTGAAACACCACTTAAGCAGCTTGCTAAGCTTGCTGGTATTGATGATGAAAAGTTCAAAGCCTGTTTAAGCGATCAGAAAGTGCTTGATGGTTTGCAGGCGAATTTAAAACGTGGAAATCAAGAATTTGGTGTCAAGGCAACGCCTACATTCTTTATCAATGGTGATCCAATTGAAGGAAGTTTGAGCTTTGACAAAATGTCAGCTCTTTTAGATTCCAAACTTCAAGAACTTGGTGTGAATGACGCACCAAAGGGTGAAGCACAATAATATCGACGTAATAAGCTAGCTGAAGCATAATTCTGCATACTATTTGAAATCCCGCTATAACACTGCTTATGGCGGGATTTTTATTTTACTAAAAATATCTATACGCTATATAATGGCGTTAGCTATTACAATCTTGTTTAAAGGGTTTTTGAGTATGACACATCCGGTTAAAGGTATTGATCATTGTTATCTTCTTGTAAATGATCTCGAAAAGGCTGCGCAAGATTACAAAAAACTTGGCTTTACATTAAGCCCGCGTGGTTTACACTCTAGCCATATGGGAACTGCCAATTATACAATTATGCTAAGCCATGATTATTTTGAGCTGCTAGGTGTGGTGAGTGAAACACCATTAAGTGATTTGCAGAGCAGAAAGCTTTCCAGCCAAGGCGAAGGTTTACACGCTGTTGTTGGGCGTATTGACAATGCACAACGCGCCCATGACGCTCTAATCGCGCTTGGTATTGATGTTGGCGATGTACAAAGTTTTTCAAGACCAGTTGTTATGGCGAATGGCGAGGAAGATATTGCTGCCTTTGAAACCGTAACGGTCGATCCAAAACATGTCCCCAATGGTATTTTCTTTTTATGTGAGCAAAAAACTAAAAATACAGTTTGGCAACCTCATTTGATGCAGCATGAAAATGGCGCAAAGGCGCTAGGAAAAATTTATATTGTATCTAAAGATCCCCATCATACCGCACAGGCTTATGCTTCATTATTTGCAAATAGTAGTATTGTGCAAGAAGGTGATCTGTTTAAGCTTACAACAGGGGAAAATTCAGCGCAGTTGGTTTTCTTCCCCCCTCATGTGCTAAGCCGTATTTTTGGCCATATTAATTTTGATGATTTACCGCAACAGGCCTATGCAGGTTTTGCTGTTGTGGTTGATAATCTTGGCAAGGTAAAGCAGCTATTGGAAGCGCAAAATATTGTTTGGCATGAAACGCCATATCAAACAATATATATAGATCCACAATATGCCAATGGTGCAATTTTAGAATTTGTTGTGTAATTTTTGTTTATAGCTGCTTGTTTAACGGTTAACAGCCAATAACCCACACTATTTAAGTTACATTTTACTACTAAATAGTGTAGCAGCTATAAAAATAAACAAACAAGAAATACGTAAGCAGGATAAGCATGGTGGGTGCGCTATATGCAGTTTAGCAAGCTGCGACTGGTTGGATTTAAATCATTTGTCGAACCGATGGAGTTTTTCATCGAGGGCGGGCTAACAGGTGTCGTTGGCCCGAATGGCTGTGGCAAATCTAATCTTGTCGAGGCGCTGCGCTGGGTTATGGGTGAAAATTCCTATAAGAACATGCGTGCCTCAGGCATGGATGATGTTATTTTTTCTGGTAATAACACACGCCCACCAAGAAATTTTGCTGAAGTCACGTTATATCTTGATAATCGCGATCATAGCGCACCAAGCGGTTTTAATGATGCCGATGAGTTGCAGGTTTCGCGCCGTATTGAACGCGGTGCAGGCTCTACCTATCGGGTTAATGGCAAAGAAGTGCGTGCTAAAGATGTGCAATTGCTATTTGCGGACCAATCTACCGGTGCGCGTTCACCGTCCATGGTGGGACAAGGGCGCGTTGGCGAGCTTATCCAAGCAAAGCCACAAGCACGTCGTGCTTTGTTGGAAGAGGCTGCTGGCATTTCTGGGCTTCATAGCCGCCGCCATGAGGCTGAATTGCGTCTGCGTGCCGCAGAAACCAATCTTGAGCGGCTTGATGATGTGGTTGCGGATGTAAGCAGCCGCATTGAAAGCCTAAAGCGTCAAGCGCGGCAAGCCAATCGTTTTAAAACTTTGTCGGCTGAGATAAGGCAGTTAGAAGCCGGCCTATTCTATTTGCGCTGGTCGCAAGCCAAAAGCCAAGAAGCTGAAATGGAAGCGGCTTTAACTAAAGCCACTTTGAAAGTTGGCTCAGAAGCGGAAGCGCAAATGCGCTTTGCACGCGAGCAGGCGGAAAATAAAACTCTTCTAGCGCCATTGCGTGATAATATGGCCAAGGCGAGGGCAGGGCACCAACGCATTACTTTGGAAGTGCAAGCACTGGAAGATGAAAAATCAAGAAGCCTCCATCGACAATCGGAGTTAATGCGGCGTATAGAGCAATTACAACGCGATGTTATACGCGAAGAAGGGTTAATTGCTGAATATAAGCAGTTTATCAACCGCCTTGATAATGAAGAGCAAAAGCTAAAAGATATTCAAAGTGATGGCGGTGCAGAGGAAGAAGAACTGCGCATCCAATATGAAGATTTACAATCAGTTACCCAAAACAAAGAGGCGGATCTTGCCAAGCTTAATACGGAACGTGCCGAGTTAAATGCAGGCGAGCAGCAATTGCAACGTCTATTATCTGATCTTGGTCGTCGTCGTGATAAATTAAACCAAGACTTGCAAGCATTGGCAAGTTCGATTGCGGCTTTGGAAAAAGAGACTGAAAGTCAACAGCAAGCTGATGAGTTAAACGAGGCGTTAGAAGCAATAGTTGAGCAATTAAATAGCCTTGAAAAGCAGTTGCCGCAAATTGAAGATGAAATAGGGGTAAAGAGAAATAATTATGATCAGTGCCGCAAAACTCATGATGAATTAAAGCGGCAATTAAGCGGGTTTGAAGCAGAAGCACGAACGCTTGAACAAATTATAGCCGCATCTTCATTAAATGTCGGCGATACTGTTGTTGAGCATTTAAGCGTTGAAAAAGGCTATGAAGCAGCATTGGGCGCAGCACTTGGTGATGATTTGCAAGCCGCCCTTGATGAAGATGCTTTGCTATTTTGGCGCGATTTAAAGTTTAGTGGTGCAGATCCACAATTGCCAATTGGCTGTGAACCCCTTGCAGATTATATTAAAGCACCAGATAATATGATGCGCCGCTTAAAGCAAATCGGCTTGGTGAAAGCAGATGAGGGCGATGGCTTGCAAAGAGATTTGCAATTAGGCCAAGTTTTAGTAAGCCGTGAAGGAGCATGTTGGCGCTGGGATGGTTTGGTTGCTAAGGCAGATGCACCAACGGCTAGTGCGCAACGTTTGGCACAAAAAAATCGGCTTGCTGAAGTACAGGAGTTTATTTTAAAGAGCCATCAGCAAGGAGAGCGTGCAAAAAGCGATGAAGCAATTGCTTATCAGCAATTGGAAGAATTATTAAGTCAAGAAAAAGAATGCCGTGCAGCTTTGCGCCAAATGCGTGATAGCCATAGCCAAAAGCAGACAGCGCTAAAGGAACTTGAAATTAGTCTTAATGCGCGCCTGAGCAGTTTAAACCATTTACAAGAAAATTATCAGCGCCTTGAACTCGAACTTGAAGAAAACGCTGTTTTAAATGAAGAGACGGCAATTAAGCTGGAAGAATTAGCACCACTTGATGAATTGGATGCTAAAATTGCCGCACTTCATGCGCTGTTGCAAAGCGAGCGGGCAATGCTTGCTCAGTTGCGTTCTAGCCTTGAAACTTGGCAAAGGGATAATTTACAAAGACAACGGCGCTTGGAGGCTATTGCGCCAGAGCGTAAAACTTGGCAAGCGCGTTTAAGCGCTAGTAATCAGCAATTTGCAGATTTGCAAGAGCGGGTAAGTGAAGCCATGATGGAAATGGAGGATCTTGCCAGTGCACCAGATGATTTTGACGAACGGCGTGATAGATTATTCCAACTTATTGCTAAAGCGGAAGATGAGGTAAAGTCGGTTAGTGATGCGTTGGCACTTGCTGAAAATACTCAAAATCGATTGGATCTTCAGGCAACCAATGCCATTCAAGCCCTTTCTCATGCGCGTGAGGTACGCGCCCGTAATGAAGAGCGTTTTAATGCCGCGATTGACCGGCGTAAAGATATTGAAGCACGTATTTTGGAAACGCTTAATGTTGAGCCCATTGAAACGCTAAAAATGGCTGGTTTTAACCCGTCTGATACAATGCCAGATATTGCTGATTTGGAGCGTGATCTTGATCGTGCCCGTATTGAGCGCGAGCGCTTAGGTGCAGTTAATCTACGGGCAGAAGAAGAAAGTAGCGAATTGCAAGAACGCTATGCTTCAATGACGGTCGAACGCGATGACGTGATTGAAGCAGTTAAAAAACTACGCCAAGCCATTCATGCTCTAAACCGTGAGGGGAGAGAACGCCTGCTTGCAGCTTTCACTAAAGTAAATAGCGAGTTTCAAAGATTATTTACCCATTTGTTTGGCGGAGGTACAGCGGAATTGCAATTGATTGAGTCTGACGATCCATTGGATGCAGGGCTTGAGATTTTAGCGCGTCCCCCTGGTAAAAAGCCGCAAACCATGACGCTTTTATCTGGCGGTGAACAGGCATTGACGGCAATGGCACTAATTTTTGCAGTGTTTTTAACCAATCCTGCGCCAATTTGCGTGCTTGATGAAATTGATGCGCCATTAGACGACCATAATGTCGAGCGTTACTGCAACCTAATGGATGAAATGACCAAATTAACCGATACACGTTTTGTTATCATTACCCATAATCCAATCACCATGGCGCGTATGGATCGACTTTTCGGTGTGACAATGGGAGAGCAGGGTGTATCGCAATTGGTATCGGTTGATTTGCGTACAGCTGAAACACTACGTGACTTATAAGTAATTGGAGTGCATTATTAGTCTTCATAAACTATGGGTTTAATCCAGTCATTTTTATTAATATAGCCAGTTTGATAAAAATGTTTGGGGCTGTACCATTTAATTAACCCATAAATTGCTTAACCCATTGTTTAATTTGTCTTAATTGCGATTGGGCCGATGGGTTATTGAAACGCCACTCACACTCCTTTAAAAATAGTCCAAAATTCTGTTTTGGTATACCATTAAATTTGCGCATATGGCGCTTGGCTTGGTTCCAAAAATTCTCAATGCCGTTGATGTGATTTCCCTTGTCTGCAAACAAGTTTGAATGGTTGATGCGATAATGTTTAAACTCTGATACATCCAAAGCATTATATCCACGCCAACAGTCGCTATAGACAATACTATCGGGCACAACTTTGCGTTTAATGATGGGCAATAAACTGGCACTTGATGCATCTGGAATAATCTTCGTATATACACGTCCACCGCGCTTGAGAAGGCCAAATACTGGAAATTTACCACCTGCTCCACGTCCACGATTGCCCTTGCGGTGACCGCCAAAATAACTCTCATCGACCTCAATCTCACCGTCAAAAACCTCACTCGCTTCTTGCTCTGTTTGATAGGCAATCAGCTCGCGAAGTCTTTGATAATAATAGGCAGATGTCTTGAAATTGACGCCAACTAAATCAGCTGCGCATCGTGCAGTTGTGCATGCTACAAAATGCTCCATCAATCGATCTTGTTTAGCTTTCGATAAGCGACTCTTTCTCATACTTATACCAGTAAACTTTCTCAGTTATCTGGTACAGCCCCAAATGTTTTACCTGTGTGACAAATTGACGGAAATCTTTGTTTTCAATAACAAGCCTATTAACGCTGTTCCAGTCAACTTCAATTTTTTCGCGCGCTGGTATCAAAATTTGGCTTTCGCTGACGTTATCTTTATCTAAAATTATAAGACCAATGCCATGTAGGCTCGATAATATTCTTATTTCTTTAAGAGCATCGCTATTAATTTCACTGGTAACGAGATAGGCAAAGTTAGCCCATGATGAATTGCTAACCGTTTGAAAAAAGACTTCGCGAACATTAGATCTATTAATAAGAATTTTGACTTCAAATGACCAAAGGCGCGTTTTTTGTTGAGAGTATTCTTTTACGCAGGCTTTAATTTCCTGATCCCAATCGTTGCTTAAATCTTCCATTGCTACAAGGTCAGGGTGAAGCCATTTATTGCCATTAGATCCATGTTTATTCGAAGATGTTTGTTCATTTACTCTTTTGCTATAAAGTTGAAATTCTTGGGTTAGATATTCTGCTAACAACGGATAAAGGGCATGTTCGCCTTTTAAAGCCGTTTTTATTTTTTTCTCGATGATAAGTGCTTTATCTTCTTTTTCAGCTTCATTAACTTCATCACTGTCGCTCTTTTTACTATAATAATAGTAACGAGGACGATCTTCCGTAGTTTTTAATGGAATAAGCTTACTTATTTGCGGGCGACGTGCACCAATTTCACCTGCTAATTGCTGTATCAAGGCAGCTGCGTTATCTAGAACGACAACCTTTGCTTTTGATTTTTTTGCTTTGTTTTGCATTCATCTGGATAGGTATCGTAAATCCATTGAGCAATTTCACGTGCAGTGAATTTTTGATTCGGATTATTTGTTAAAAATTCTGCGACTTTATCAACTAAATGCAATGCCATGATATATCCCCTTAATATTGTTAATTTCGAATAATCTTGAGGCAATTGTCAATTACAGTGAGTTGGTTATAAACACATATTGTAAAATAGAGGCATTGCGCCTCTATTTTAAAGATAAATACGATTAAATGACCGGTTTAAAGTTTTTAAGCCGCAATGCATTGGTTAAAACAAATATGCTTGATAATGCCATCGCGCCTGCGGCTAGCATTGGCGATAATAAAATGCCCCATAGTGGGTATAAAATACCAGCTGCAATTGGAATAAGGGCAATATTATAGATAAAGGCCCAAAATAGATTTTCCTTAATATTTTTAATTGTTGCGCGTGATAAAGCAATGGCATTAATGACGCCTGCTGGATCACCAGACATCAAAACTACATCCGCACTTTCAATCGCAACATCGGTGCCCGTGCCAATAGCAATACCCGTATCGGCTGTAGCAAGGGCAGGCGCATCATTAATGCCATCACCAACAAAAGCGACTTTTTTGGCTTTTTCTTGCAGGTGTTTGACGGCATCCAATTTGCCTTCAGGCAAAACTTCGGCTTCGATATGCTTAATATTGAGTTTTTGGCCAATTGCTTGCGCTGTAAGGCGGTTATCACCGGTTATCATTGCAACATCAATATCCATGTGGCTCAAGGCATTGATTGTTTCAACTGCGCGTGGTTTGATTGGGTCTGCTACACCAAATATAGCGGCAACCTTGCCATCTATTGCTGCATAAAATGGGGTCATGCCTTCCTTGCCATAGCTTTGTGCAAGCTCTGTAAATGGTGCTATATTCACGGCTAATGTTTCCATATAGTGAGCATTGCCAATAGCAATATTTTTAGCCTCAACCGTGCCACTTAATCCATAACCCGATTTGGACGCAAATTCATCAACGTTTAAAAGTGACAATTGCTTTTGTTTTGCAGCGTCAATAATCGCGTTACCAAGTGGATGCTCTGATTTTGCCTCGATCGAGGCAACCATCGCAAGAACTTCGTCCTTATTAAATGGCTCTGCCGTTTCAAAGTGAATGAGTTCTGGCTTACCAAGGGTTAGTGTTCCAGTTTTATCAAAAGCTACCAATTTGGTTTCACTTAAAGACTGTAGCGCATCGCCCTTGCGAAATAAAACACCAAGGCGTGCGCCGCGCCCTGTACCAACCATGATTGAGGTTGGTGTGGCCAAGCCCATAGCACAAGGGCAGGCAATAATAAGAACCGATACTGCCGCAACAATAGCTTGTCCTAAATGGCTGGTGCCGCCAACAAATAGCCAGATTAAAAAGGTACAAAAAGCCGCCGCAAAAACGGCTGGCACGAATATGGCTGTCACCTTATCAACCATGGCTTGAATAGGAAGCTTTGAGCTTTGCGCATCTTCAACCATTTTTTGAATTTGCGAAATAAGCATATCTGCGCCAACTTTTTCAGCGCGATAGGTAAAGGCACCTTGACCATTTACCGTGCCACCAAATACTTGGTCGCCAATATTTTTAGCAACGGCAATCGGCTCCCCAGTCATCATTGATTCATCAATATGCGTTGCGCCATCAACAATAACGCCATCAACGGCTAGCTTTTCACCAGGGCGGATAATGACGAGATCGCCGATGGCCACATCCTCAAGTGCAATATCTTTAGGTGTGCCGTTGACATCAATTCGTGCGGTTTTAGGTTTTAGTCCAGCTAAAGCGCGAATGGCTTGGCTAGTGCGTCCCCGCGCGCCTGCCTCAAGCCAACGGCCAAGAAGAATAAGGGTAACAATAACCGCTGCGGCTTCAAAATAAACGTGGTTTGCGCCTTCAGGCAATATTTGACTAGCAAAGGTTGCAAGGGTTGAATAGCCCCATGCGGTAAACGAGCCAACTGCAACCAATGAATTCATATTGGGGGCACCGTGTAAAAGTGCAGGAATACCAGCTTTAAAGAAACGTAAACCCGGACCAAAAACCACAAGGGTTGTTAATAGGAATTGAAATAGTCGAATTGGCATTTCGCCAAAAGTCATCAATAGCCAATGATGAAATGACGGAACCATATGGCCACCCATTTCAACAATAAAAACTGGCAAGGTTAGAGCAATGGCAGTAATAAATGAGCGCCAAAGGCTTTTTGATTCAACTTCTTGTCTGTCTATTTGCGGTGTTTTGTCTGATATTGGGGTTGCCTTATAGCCTGCCTTTTCTACCGCCTTTTCCATAGATGCGATCGTATTGTCGTCACCAATATAGACAATATGGGCGCGGTTTGTTGCAAGGTTAACGCTCGCATCGCTCACACCAGCGGTATTTTTAAAGGCTTTTTCAACATGGCGCACACAGCTTGCGCAGGTCATACCTTCAATATCAAAGTCCAGTGTTTTTTCATCTATGTTGTAACCAGCCTTTTCTACGGCGTTCTTGATTGCAGCAATATCTGGCGTTTGGCGCGATTTGACTGTCGCCATATTAGTGGCAAGGTTTACACTCACTTCATCAATATCTGGCAATTTGCCAATTGCTTTTTCAACGTGGCGCACGCAACTTGCACAGGTCATGCCATCAATTGGCAAATTGGTGGTAAATTGATCTGATGTATTTTGCGGTTGTAAAGAGCCTGATTTTGTTTCGGACATGTTATATCCCTTTCATCTTAGTGATAAGATAGGGCTTACTATCATGGGAAGGTCAAGAAGAGTTTTAACAAATATCGCTTTTTATCATTCAATTTGGTCTTGTAAAAATAAAAACGGACCAGATAAAAATCTGATCCGCTAAGAACATTATTCTTTATAAGTTATATACTCGTTTTAGTTGTTAATACGAGCTATAGCTTGAAAGTTGATAGCGCGTCCGGTTAATTTTGCATTTTGTGGCTGAGCTTTTTCTTTCTTTAGACCCGATGCAAAAACTAATGCAGGAATTTTGTGAAGCTCCTGCGTTGCGCCCTTGTCTTCATTGTTGTTGATTAATTGCTCGACACTTTGGGGCTGACTTGTAACCCTATTTGTTTTAGTGTTTTGTCGTGAAGGAACCGATGCTACAAACAGGCTATTATCAATCTCTGGGCTTTTTGTTGTGTTGCTGGCTTGTGATGTAGCGCCATTATTATCAATTAAATCTTCATCAGGTAGCGGGATTAGCTCACTGGTATTATTAATAATATTATGCACTTCATCAGCACGAATAGGGGCTTTATTTGGTGTAGATTCAGCCTTTGGCGGATTTACGCTCGTTCGTGCAATTGCTGCAGCAATTTCATCGCCTTTTTGGGTAATTTCAGGTTTTTGATGACGTAGTGTTGGAATAGGAATATTGTATGCTGTCGCCATATCAGTAGAAGGCGTTAAAGTTCCTGGTTGGTTTGTTTGGGCATTTATGGTGTCACCAATTACGTCATTTACCGCATTGATAGCATCATTGCTACCAGTTGCAGCAGGTTGCGCAGCTACTGCCAATACAGGAACATCGCCGGGCTTAAAGCCTGGTACTGGAATAGAATTTGCACTGGCTATTAAATTGCTTACGTTGTCTTGTGGCGCAGGATTATTATCCATCGGTGCATTTGGTGTTGGTAATTCAGGCGTGCGAGCAGGGGAGGCTAATGGAATTGGTGCTTCGCCACCATCTGGCAAATCAAACATATCATCAATTGCTTCTTGCTCAACTTCTTGCGGTAAAACTTGTGGTGTCTGTGGGCGCATATTTTGCGGACGGGAAGCTATAACTGTTTGTCTTTGTGGAACTGGTTCTTTCTTTTTGCCACCAAAAAGTCGTGCAAATAGACTGCCACTTGAGTTGCCTTCATCCTTTACTATAACAGTTTGGGCAGGGCGCCCCTTGCGCGCATTATATTCCGCCATGGCTTGCTGATAACGTGCAAGTGGCTTACCATCACTTGGAACATGAATGGTCTTACCATCTGGAAATAGTGCCATTAGCTCACTGCGGCTCATACGTGGCCAGTGGCGCACATTACCAACATCCATATGAACAAATGGCGAGCCTGATCTTGGGTAATATCCGACGCCGCCAACTTCTTGTTTTAAGCCGATCTGACGCAATTTTGATAAATTTGCATCAGGGATGTAAAAATCCATTGCGCGCCCTAAAGTATGTTGGCTATTTTTCGCAACGCCGCTAGAAGCAGAGCGTGAGCGTAGCATATTGTTAGTGGTAGGCGAGCGATAGGCAGAAACAACATGGATGTAATCACGAGAACCGCTAAGCTTATAAACTTGCCAAATAAGGTCAAAAAGGCGTGGATCCATTTTGGTTGGCTCATTGCGGCGCCAATCGCGCAGAAATACGTTAAGTTGCTTTAAGCCGCTATCTACATATTTACCGTTTTTCTTAAAAACAATTTCGGCTTTTTCACGAGTATGGATATAATAAAGCTTCAGCGATCTGGTTTCACTGCTTGCAGCTTGAACTGATAATAAAAATCCACAAGAAGCAATAATCATTGCGAGGATATTTTTAAACATAAAAATCGCCTTATTATGTGTTTTTTTATGCGCTTTGCTAAACATTTATAACAGCCTTGTTGTCGTGTAGCATTAAATGCCAAACGTTGCCTTGCCCTAATTGCTAACCTATTATTGCAGTGAATGGTTAATAGGTACTTTAACTACAGGCAATAATTACTATAACATGATAAAAATAACACAGTGTTCAATATTTGTTACTTTTTATTAAATAGCGCTAGACTGTGGGAAAAATACACGAAAATTAGAATTTTTCAATGTTTTTTGATTCTTTGCATGGATATGGTTGGTTTTCGCTGTGTGCATAAGTCATTAATAAACTGATTTTAATGGCTAAAATTAAATAGTTTAGATGTGTTGGCTAAACTATTATTATCGCCAGTATTGGACTAAATAGATAAGTTATTATGCGCTAAAGCGGCATTTAGTCGCGTTTGCTTTTTACCAAAAGGCTCTGAGATTTAAGTCGAGTTGCTAACTTTAGTTGTTTTTTCAGGTATTATAAAAGTTGCGTTTTTAAAAGCCTTGACCGCTTCCACCGGCAGACCTATCATAAATTTTCGCATGACAAGATGGTTTTAATAGCAGTGAAATGCTTAGCCAATAAATGCCTTTCATGCGTGGGAGATGAGATTTTTGATATAACCGCCATAGTTTGATTGAACACTATAATATCACGAGTAAATTTGAACTATGGGTGCTTATGTATTTTTTAGTCCTTTGGGAGGAGTTAATATGAATACTACCACACATCCTATATCACCTTTTAAAAAGCGTTATGAAAATTTCATCGGTGGGCAATGGGTTGCGCCAAAAGATGGCCGATATTTTAATAATCATTCACCGGTAGATGGTAAATTATTATGTGAAGTGCCACGCTCACAGGCCGTAGATGTGGAGGCGGCGCTTGATGCGGCGCATTCAGCAAAAGAAAAATGGGGGACGACAAGCCCTACTGAACGCAGCATGGTGCTATTGCGCATAGCTGATCGCATTGAGCAAAATTTAGAAAAAATAGCAATTGCTGAAACTTTCGATAATGGCAAGCCCATACGCGAAACTATGGCTGCTGACATTCCATTATCCGTTGACCATTTCCGCTATTTCGCTGGTCTATTGCGCGCCCAAGAAGGTGGCATATCACAAATTGACGATGACACTGTTGCCTATCATTTTCATGAGCCGCTTGGTGTTGTGGGGCAAATTATTCCATGGAATTTCCCTATTCTTATGGCGGCATGGAAGCTAGCGCCAGCCTTGGCGGCAGGTAATTGCATTGTTTTAAAACCTGCAGAACAAACACCAGCGTCTATTTTATATGTGATGGAATTAATTGCTGACCTATTGCCTGCCGGGGTGATTAATATTGTCAACGGCTTTGGTGAAGAGGCCGGCGCGGCACTTTCAACCAGTCCACGTATTGCTAAAATTGCCTTTACGGGTGAAACAGGCACTGGGCGGAAGATTATGGAAGCCGCAGCTGCAAATATCATACCGGTAACCTTGGAGCTTGGTGGTAAATCGCCCAATATTTTCTTTGGCGATATCATGGATTTTGAAGATTCCTTTATCGATAAGGCGATTGAAGGGTTGGTGATGTTTGCCTTAAACCAAGGCGAAGTTTGTACCTGTCCAAGCCGTGCTCTTATTCATGAAAGCATTTATGACCGCTTTATGGAACGGGCATTAAAACGGGTTGCTGATATAAAACGCGGTAATCCGCTTGATCCGCAAACTATGATTGGTGCCCAAGCCTCGCAAGAACAAATGGATAAGATTTTGCGCTATATCGACATCGGCAAGCAAGAAGGTGCGCAATTGCTAATTGGTGGGCAAAAATCATCATTGGACGGCGATCTTGCCAATGGCTGCTATATTGAGCCAACGGTGTTTAAGGGCACCAATACGATGCGCATTTTCCAAGAGGAAATCTTTGGCCCTGTATTAGCGGTTGCAACTTTTAAAACCGATGAAGAAGCATTAGCGATAGCCAATGACTCTATGTATGGCTTGGGGTCGGGTATTTGGACACGTGATGTCAATAAAGCTTACCGTTTTGGTCGTAAAATACAAGCTGGTCGTGTATGGACAAATTGTTATCACGTCTATCCGGCCCATTCCGCCTTTGGTGGCTATAAAAAATCTGGTATTGGTCGCGAAATGTATAAGACGACCCTCGAAGCCTATCAGCAAACAAAAAATATTTTGGTAAGCTATTCGGTTAATCCGCAGGGTTTCTTTTAATGTTAAATACGGTGGGATATTACATTGGTTTTATGAACCAATTTCATATCTAAGATATATCTCATATGCTAAAAATTTAGTTTTTAATAAAGCGCGGCTTATTTTTATAGGTCGCGTTTTTTCATTTTAAAACAATAGGTTGTGTCAGAGTTTTTATGTTTTCTTGTAGGTTTTTATTAGCTTAATTATTTGTAATGGAATATTTCGATATATATCTTGATTTTAGATATGTATCGTAATATATCTGCTTTGTGGAAAATAAAATCTGAACGAAAAACATAAGTCGTTCTATCCATAAAATAACAATCAAATAATATTGAGGTAGTAATGAATAACGATCAATCTAATTTAGAGTATGAGCATAAATTTGTTGAGCAAGAGTTGAATGAGGAGAGTTATGGTCGCCGCGAGAAACGTGGCGGGCGAGGTGCGGAGCGCCGTGGGGAACGCGGACATCATAGAAGTGGTCATCATCAAGGTGGTCATCATCAAGGTGATCACCATAAAGGTGGTCATCGGGGTGGCAGGCCTCGTGGTGAAGGTCATCGTCGTAACCGTCTTTTTGATTATGGTGAACTGCGTATATTATTATTGGCGATGATATGTGAAAAGCCGGCTCATGGTTATGAATTAATGCGCCAGATTGAGGAGCGTTTTGCTGGACAATATGTTCCAAGCCCGGGCGTTATGTATCCTACTTTGGCGTGGACGGAAGACATGGGATATACTGAAATTGCTGTGGCGGAAAATGGTAAAAAGCAATATAGCTTAACCGGTGAAGGTAACGCATTTTTGCAAGCAAATCGCCAATTGGCTGATGAACTGCTCATTCGAACCTTTAACGAAGATGAAAGACCAAAGACAAGGCGCGGTAACCCGCAATTGCGCGAGGCTTTTGATCATTTGCGACATGTGATTAAATCCAAAATTCGTCACCAAGGCGATGAAGACGTATCAGCAAAAATTTTGCAGATTGTCAATGAAACCATTACCCGTATTGAAATAGAATTTCCAATCACCGCAGGAGAACATGATGAATAATGAAAATTTAGAATCTGGCAAAGGCAATAAAGAGCGACCATTACAGGATTTTTCTCTGGTCAATCCTGACTTGCAATTATCTGCAGTGTTAGACCAATATCATGATCGCATGCGGCACGAGCGGCAGGAAATGAGACGCGAAATTGTTGGTGGCCGAGATGGTGGGCAAGATCAAAGAATGCGGGCAATTGGTCCGCAAACTGGTCAATTGCTTAATATTATGATCCGTAGTTTGCGCAACCCCAATATTTTAGAAATTGGTACATCTTTTGGCTATTCAACCCTTTGGCTAGCAGATGCGGCAAGGGCAACTGGGGGCAAGGTTACCACATTGGAATATCATGATTATAAATCGCAATATGCAAAAGAAATGGCTGTGAAGGCAGGACTTGATGCATATGTCGATTATCGGGTGACTGATGCGCTTGATTTTTTAGAAAAGACAGATGGTAAATTTGATTTTGTTTTTTTAGACCTTTGGAAAGATTTGTATACACCGTGTCTTGATCTTTTTTATCCAAAATTAAACGACAGTGCCATCATTGTCGCTGATAATATGATTAAGCCGGGTGGTGAAGAAATTGCCCGTTATAGTGCCGCATTAAAACAGAAAGCTGATCTTACAAGCCTATTATTGCCCGTTGGTACTGGCATTGAGGTGAGTGTGTATAAATCGCTTTTGTAATTGATAGCTCGTCTTTCGTGCTTATAGTTAATATTGATCCAGTAATAAACGGCGTAAATGCGGTTATTGCTGGATTTTTTATTTAGAGCTATGCTTTATAGTTTTACCAATTGTTGCCGTTTTGTGAACAATCTGTCTGGAGTTTTCCGATGTTAACGCTCTTGTTTCTAAGTGTTAGCGCCATTATTCTATAGTCAACAAGAGCCTATGCTCTTTAGGAGTATATAATATGAAAAAGATCGGTTTTTTATCCTTTGGCCATTGGCGCGATGATCCACATTCGGGTACACGCAACGCTTCTGACGTTTTGTTACAAACCATAGACCTTGCCGTTGCGGCTGAGGAAATTGGGGCGGACGGTGCTTATTCACGCGTTCACCATTTTGCGCATCAATTAGGATCACCATTTCCACTCTTAAGTGCAATTGCGGCTAAAACATCACGTATCGAGATAGGTACAGCGGTTATTGATATGCGCTATGAAAATCCCCATTATATGGTGGAAGATGCTAGTGCGGCTGATCTTATTTCTGGTGGTCGTTTACAGCTTGGTCTTAGCCGTGGTTCACCAGAGCAAGTCATTGATGGTTGGCGTTATTTTGGCTATCAACCACGTGAAGGTGAAAGCGATGCCGATATGGGGCGCCGTCATGGTGTGGAGTTTTTCAATTTACTTGATGGAGTTGGTTTTGCCAAGCCCAATCCGCAGCCAATGTTTCCAAATCCGCCAGGATTATTGCGATTGGAGCCTCATTCAGAAGGCTTGAAACGCCGTATTTGGTGGGGAGCAGGTTCCAATTCAACCGCGGTTTGGGCGGCGAAAATGGGCTTTAATTTACAAAGTTCTACCTTGAAAGATGATGAAAATGGTAAGCCATTTCATGTTCAGCAGGCGGAGCAAATACGCACCTATAAGGCTGCATGGGCTGAGGCTGGGCATGGTTTTACACCGCGCGTGTCGGTAAGCCGCAGTATTTTCCCATTGGTAAGTGATGAAGATCGGCTTTATTTTGGTCGTACACGCGATGATAGTGATAGATTTGGCTATCTTGGTGAAAGCACTCGCGCTGTCTTTGGTAGAAGCTATGCTGATGAGCCAGAAGCACTTATTAAGCAATTGGCACAAGATGAAGCACTTAAGGAAGCCGATACTTTATTGCTGACCATTCCCAATCAATTGGGGGTGGCGTATAATACCCATGTGATTGAATCTATCTTGCGTTATATTGCACCAGAGCTTGGCTGACGGTAATTTGTCAAAAAAACAGAGAGTGCTATTTTTTGTCATATCAACAAATAGCACTCTTGCTAATCGGTGTTTATAATAATGGCGCTTTCGTTAAGTTTGGTCTAGGCGTAGCTTGATATGAAATTAGACTTATCATTAAATATGCAGCGCAAAGCAACAAAAAATCGGTTGAATAAATTCGCATTGTAAGACAAGAAAACCTATTGGCAAGGTTTTAGAGCTTGCTTGCAATTGCATTATAATATCGCTAGCAACGCTGATCTTATTTGTAATAGGGTGTGCAATAGCTACAATTTTTCAAAAAAATTATCGTATTCCATCCGCCACTTTCTTTAAATTACTTAGATATGCCAATTATACTCATCGGCGATTTTCATGAGTGGCGAATAGGTAAGGGGCATTTTTTAAAAATATTTCACCGTTTTTTGACCTTGCAATAGGTACCTTGGCAAGCTTTCTGCAGCCGCAGATTAAAACTTGGTCTTGAATATTAAAACATAATCGAAGTCAAAGTATTAATAGATCAATTGCTTTTAATTTTTAGATAAATTTTCGTTCATCTTTTTTTGCATTTCTAGCCTATATGCTTTTCGTGCTTCAAAAGTTTGTCGCATTGTTTCTGTTATAACTTGTGCTTTAAAAACAAGGCTATATTTTTTGGGGTCACTATAGCTATCAGTTTCGTTAACTTGTAAGATATAACGGCATTTATCTTGCTTGCCAGCAATTTCCCACTTGCTATAAGTAAGGCTTCCTTCGGAGCGATCAGCCGCAAAGCTATCCTCAGTCATTTTTTTTTGGCTTTCTTTAAGCTGATAGCCAGCTTTTCGAAAGGAAATGTCAATCATATTGGTCATAGCTTTGATGTCATCTAAGTAGTTGTTATAGCATAATCGAAGTATGATTTCTGTAAGGCAATTATCTTCAACACTTAACGTAATGCTTTTGGCCATAGGCAAAGTTAAAGAATTTAGATCTAGTAATTCAATGGTATAGCCAAAAGGAGGATTTTCATTCCAACCGATAGCATTATATGAAACATGAAAAGGCTTCGTATTAAATTCACCTTCATTCCCACCCCATAAAAGATATCTATCTAATATAAACCTGTCAGGTAGATTATTAATCTTTAAGAATTCATCTATGGGTTGCATCAAAGTAGCTTTAAGTGTTAAAATGTTACTTTCCATGACTATTCTTTCAAGAAATACAAAAAAATAAATTTTTTATTCGTTTTAATTTACTCTTATATCATTAATTGCGAGGTGTGGTTTGCGCTTCCATTCGTCCTGTAAGTTTGTGGCTCAATTTGATCAACGGATTGATTTTATTTTTTTTGTCATAATAATATGAAAAGCATATTTGGTCTAAATCAATATAGATGTCAGGATCAAGCTCCTCAAAATATTCTATATGGTCTAAATACATACATATGTCACTGCCGCATATTTGGCTATATTCATTTAAATATAAATATATGAGCCAACCGCGTATATAGATATCTCGCGGGCAGTTTTTGGAATCTATAATTTTTTTTAATTCATTACGTTTTTCAGCTCTGATGTCATCACTTACTTCTCCTAAGCGATTTTTAATCGCTACATCGAGATATTCTAATAAGTTATTGGGAAACAAAGATGATAAATCTATAATCATAGCTACAAAAATTATCTGAATATCTGTAAATGAATAGCTTGCTTCTTCATCAAACTTTCTAAGGTCATTTGCAATAGCATTTCTAAATACAATTTCATCAAAATCATCGTCAATATTTGCTAATTTATATTTCATATTATATCCTTTATGATTTATATTCTTGCCATAAATACTATTTTAAAATGACATTTTTCGATGTATTCAAAAGTTTGAAAATGAATAATTTTTGCGGCGGTTTAATATAGTCATGATTATAGTCAGTCATGTGATTATAGTAATACTATGAAGACGTTGTGGTAATAGGCAAGCAATAAATAAAAACATATTTGGAATAATAGCTATTTAATATGACGTTATCGGACAGACTTCAAATTGACTTTATGATATTATGTAACATCAAAAATTAGTATTATAGCTATTTGTTTAATAAGAGCGTATTGAATTGGATAATAATTAACAGCCCTAATATTTGCCTAAGTTATGATGGTGTTTCAATTGTTTTTTCGACGATTTGCATCAAGTTTCAAAAAAAAGCTATTACGATTTCTATAGATAGAAAACGCCGTTTATGAAGTAAATCATAAACGGCGTTTTGTAGAAAATGGGAATATTATTATGGACGTTAATGATTAAGAATTTTTGATAAAAAGTCTTGGGCGCGCGGTGTTCTTGCGCTTGCATCATCAAAAAACTCTTGACTGCTGCAATCTTCTAAGATTTGACCCTTATCCATAAAAACGACGCGGTTTGATACTTTGCGGGCAAAACCCATTTCGTGGGTGACGCAAATCATGGTCATACCTTCTTTGGCAAGGCTAATCATAACATCAAGCACTTCACCAACCATTTCAGGGTCCAATGCCGATGTTGGTTCATCAAACAGCATAACAATTGGGTCCATGGTCAAAGCACGAGCGATAGCAACGCGCTGTTGTTGTCCACCTGAAAGTTGACCAGGAAACTTGTTTTTATGTTCGATTAAGCCAACACGATCAAGATAAATTAATGCTTTTTTTTCGGCCTCGGCCTTATTGCGCTTTAAAACCTTAATCTGCGCGATGGTAAGGTTATCTAAAACTGACAAATGCGGAAACAGCTCAAAATGCTGGAAGACCATGCCAACGCGGCTACGCAATTTGGGTAAGTCTGTTTGCTTACTGTGAACAGCAGTGCCGTTAATCCAAATTTCACCTTTTTGGAAGGGCTCAAGAGCGTTGATAGTCTTAATCAATGTTGATTTACCAGAGCCTGATGGACCGCAAACAACCACAACCTCGCCTTTGTCAATATTCATTGAGCAGTCTTTTAAGACGTTGAATGGCCCGTACCATTTAGAGACATTTTTCATCTCAATCATATGGGAATGAGTAGAGGACATTAGTTTTTCCTTCAATTAGCGAATAATTGCAATTCTTCTTTGTAGTTGCTTGACACAAAGTGAAAGTGTGAAGCAAATAACGAAATAGGTGAGGGCGGCTAAAATATAAGTTTCTGTTTGCCGATTATAGATTTGGCCAGCAATGGTAAAGCCTTTTAATAAATCATAGCCGCCTATGGCAAAAACAAGAGAAGTGTCTTGGAAAAGAATGATAACTTGCGTTAACAATACTGGCAGCATGTTACGGAATGCTTGAGGTAGGATAACAATTTTCATTCTTTGCCAATAGGTCATGCCAAGTGCTTCGCCAGCCTGAAACTGTCCCCGCGAAATGGATTGAATACCAGCTCTCATAATTTCAGCAAAATATGCAGCTTCAAACGCGGAAAAGGTTATGAGTGCCGACCAGTAGACATCGATACTCGTACCTATAATGGCCGGAATAATTAAGAAAAACCATAAAATAACCAAAACCAGCGGAATTGATCGCATTACAGTGATATAAAAGGTTGCTAACATAGATAATGGTGCAAAACGAGATAGGCGGGCTAGGGCAAGTAATGTGCCAAAAATTACGCCAAATAGTGTTGCAACAATTGTCATTGTAACACTAAATTGTAAGCCTCTTAAAAGATAATTGCTAAAAAAGTCCCAACTTACGAAAGAAAAATTAAAGCGTAAATTGATACCGTGATCATAAAGAAAATCGAGGAAAGTCATAATATTAAGCCTCCTCCGCTTTGGCAGAACTGTTATTGTCGGGAATACGGAGTGAGCGTTGTATTAAGGTCATAACAAAAAAGATAATGAGGGCTAACAACACGTAAAGGATTGTTACGATAATAAATACTTCATAGCTACGATTGGTTTGTTCTACGGTATTATTTAAAAAAGCCATTAACTCTGCGATTGAGACACCGATTGCCGCCGCCGAATTTTTGACGATACCCATAGATTCAGACGTAAGAGGTGGCATAATGGTACGTAGAGTGCGTGGCAGTAATATGTAGCGATATGTTTGAAATGTCGTAAAGCCCAAAGCTTGAGCTGCATAGCGTTGACCGGTGGAAATGGACATAATACCAGCCCTTACCTGCTCGGCAATACGTGCCGAGGTAAATAATCCAAGGGCGATCACTACCAAAAATAGGCCGAAATTATCGTGGGACTTGGCAAAATCTTTTAATGGCAAGATAATATCAGGCAAAACAAAATAACAAAGAAAAACCATGACAAGGATAGGAATATTTCTAAATATTTCTACCCAGCAAGTAGCTAAAAACTTCAATACGGGATTATTGGGAAGCGTTCGCATCGTGCCTATAACAAAGCCCAATGCGATAGCAACCAAGAGGGCGCTAACAGATAGAATGGCCGTATTAATAAAGCCAGTTACAAGCAGATCCATATAGGTCTGTGTGAAGTCATTAGGATTACCAAAGCATCCTGGTATGGTTGATGCAGAAGATATCGGATCGGCTGTATCCTTGCACAAAAAACTAAAATCAAGCGCCATTGAGCTGCTCCACTGTGTTAAAAACGAAACTTCATTTTTAACTTTGATATTTCATAATGTTTTAAAGGAAAAAAACATTATATTTCTTTGATTTTATGGGGTTTATCAATTTTAGTTTAACTAAAATTGGAGTGACCTCTGTCATAAAAGCAATATCTAACTGCTTTAAAGGGTGAAATCGGTTACACAAAGCCATAAAATTCAACGACATATTTAAGCTAAAAAGTGCCAATAGGTTGCCAGTGGAGAATAAAATTCACCTATGGCTAGCACTTATAAATTCATTGTAGTATGGTCTATCAATATCCCTTATGCTATTTATCTGTTTCAACATTTAATGGTTGGCAGGATTAAAAAGTACAATTCAAAACATACTAATTACAATGTTAAAATGCTTTGATGCAGGGACTATTAATTGAAATAAAACTACACAATAAATTGCGGTACTACCTTAAGAGAACCAACAATGTAGGAAAACTTTTGCCTGTTCAATTAGAAATAACTTAATAGCTTTGAAAATCATTATAAAATTATAGTAATGGCTCTACAAAGACCAATTAAGTCAGATATTCTGAGCATCATTCTTGATGCAGCATCAGCTTTCACCGAGTTATTTTTATATCATTTCATTTGAAAGAACAGTTCCTTATCCTCATTAGAACATTGAACCTTATATAATATGAGTGCTAAATTTTCAAGTTTAATATTTCTAAGGTTAAGTTGGCTGATTAAGTCTATGTTATTAATTGATTTTATTAATTTTAATCATACAACAGTTAACTAATATAGCCCCTTTTAGCTTCGCATCAGCTTTAATAATTACTGGCAAGCTTTAGGTTAATATTGTTATATAATACAGTTAGATATGGCTGTTTCTTAGTGTTTTGCTAAAAGGCAGCGTAAACTGCCTTTTAGCAAGGAATTAATTTTACTTATTTTCTGGATAATCTTCCATAGGCTTATCGTTAGGATGCTCCCACGCATTACGCGTGCTTGCAGAAAGTGGGAGATTCACAATAACATTTGCTGGTGGAATTGGCTCAAGAAACCACTTGTTGTAAAGCTTTTCAAGTGAACCATCTGTAATTTGGCGCACAATACTTTCATCAATTTCCTTTTTAAGATTATCGTCACCCTTGCGCAGCATACACGCTATAGGCTCAACTGACAAAACTTCATCTAGAATTTTAAAGTCGGCAGGATTTTTAGCTTTGGAGATATTGGCAGCTAGAATGGAGCCATCCATAACAAATGCATCCGCTCTATCGCTTTCTAACAAAAGGAAACTGTTGGCGTGATCTTTACCTTGCATTTCTTTGAAGCGAATATTTTCAGCTCGTTGGTTACGGCGCAAGGTTTGCACGGAGGTCGTTCCAGTAGTGGTAGCAACGGTTTTACCGTTAAGGTCGTTAATCGAGTTAATTCCAGATTCTTTCTTAACTGCAATTCTTACTTCTTCTACATAGGTGGTATAGGCAAAAGAAGCTTCGTCTGCGCGTGAACGATTATTGGTGGTTGAGCCACATTCAAAATCATAAGTACCATTTTGTACAAGCGGAATACGATTGGCTGAAGTAATTGGTAAATAATTAATTTTTAAGGGCTTGCCAATTTTTTTTGAGATGTCGTCAATGATACGTTCTGCCATTTCGGTATGAAAGCCGACATATTTACCATTGCCTAATGTATAGGCAAGACCAGAAGATTCGCGCACACCTAAAGTGACTTCACCTGTTTGCTTAAGCTTTTCAAGAGTGTCAGCAGTTTGTGCCTGTGCCGCAGTGCTAAGACCTAATAGGGTTGTAGCTGCGAAGGCGATAAGTGCCTTTTTCATGAATTTCCTCCTAAATATGACGATCAAAGTGTTCATTTTGTTTAAAGACGTATAGCCTTAGAAAAATAGTGGCACATTTGTGAAAGAAAAATAAGCCCTTTAAAAAAAATAAATATGCCCTAGCGCTAAATATCAGGGATTAAATAAGATTAAATACATTATAACTTGTTGATATAAGTGCGGTGGATAGCCGCAATATAGCTATATTTTTTTAACTATCGAATCCTTTTATTTTAAACAGGTTATAACCAATGGAGCATAAACCATGAAGTGTAAGAGTGGTTGCTTTTTTGTTGTACTGTGTAAATTTATCTGCCAATGGTAATTGTCAGAAATGGCCTGCCTAATAAACCTTTGTAGAAACAGTGATAGACTGCCGTTTTTTTCTGTAAGGTTTTTTCACTTGTCTTGCATTGGGTGTTTGGCGTGGCGTTTGAATTTGATTATCTATACTACTGCTAATCTTATAAATTTATGTCAAAGTTTTATTCATATAGATCAACATATTTTAACTCAATATCTAGATTTAAGTTTGCTAATTCATTGACAATTTCATTGGTGATGTAACCCGATGGCAATCTAACTTTCTTATTCACATTTATTATAAGTTTGTTCTTATGTGTGTTGGAATTTATTGGTACTAATTTTAATTTATCCCACGCTTTGCCTATATCTTCAAGCCAACCCGAAGATATGGCCGAATTGATATTTAATTGGGACGATTTTTGAATATCTATAAAGTCTAGTTTTACTTTTGAGACTTCATCATCATCATTAATATAGTCATAAAATGCTATATCTATGCATGACCTAAATTCACTGGCTGTTTGTATTAATGCTTTTGGTATTATTATGCTGGGATATTCATCCAATATATTTACAATTATCGATATCTCAACATTGCCACCTTCATTTGTAATTTCTTTTAATAGCCGCCATTTACTTTTAAATATTGAAATAAATTCGATATACTCATCTTCAAGTGTGGGAAGGGCGCTTGTTTGATAAATCCATAAATTTGTTCTTGGAACAACATTTTTCGGATTTTTCCCGCCCTTTTCCATTTCTGTGTAAGGTTTTATGTCAAGCCGTTCTGATATTTCTTTGGGTGAAATTGGGTTGTCAAATAAGCCAAACTCTAAAACTACTTCTGATCTGCGCACTGTAATTCCTTTGTGTTTTTAGTATTTACGTTGCGACGGTAGTGCAATTTTTATGGAAGCCAGTTATTTAACCGTTTTGACGTTAAGCAAGACATTGTCTGCTTTTATCAGTCTTTGATATCAATCCATACCGGAACGTGATCGGACGGCTTGTCCCAACCGCGAAGGCTTTTGCTTATTCCGCAGGCCGTTATTTTATCAATCGCTTCGGGTGATGCTAGGAAATGATCAATGCGGATACCTTCATTTTTCGGCCATGCACCAGCTTGGTAGTCCCAAAAACTAAAAACCTTATCATTGGTTGCCAGTCTAATAACGTCTTGCATGCCTAAATTGATAATTTTACGAAAGGCGGCCTTTGTTTGTGGTAGGTACAAGGCGTCATCTGTCCATTTTTCAGGCGATTTAGCGTCAATAGGGTTAGTTATAACATTGTAGTCGCCAGCAAGGATGAAAGGTTCTTCAAAGGTAAGTCGGTCTTTTGTTAGGTTTGCAAGACGTTCCATCCAAGCTAATTTATAAGGATATTTCTCTGTATCAACAGGATTACCATTGGGTAAATATAGGCTAGCAATACGAATAGAACCTGTAGAGGTCGAAAATACCCCCTCAATAAATCGTGCCTGTTCGTCGCTTTCATCGCCTGGTAGTCCGCGTAGAACTTCATCTGGGGATTTTTTGGATAATAAAGCCACGCCATTAAAGCTTTTTTGCCCATGAGTTTCGACATGGTAGCCAAGAGCTTCAATCTGGGAACGTGGAAAAGCCTCGTCAATGCTCTTTATTTCTTGTAAGCACACAATATCAGGTGCATCTTGCTTAAGCCAAACAAGCAAGTTCTCAATTCGTGCTTTTACGCCATTAATATTCCAAGTTGCGATTTTCATAGCGTCCTTACCATTTTGTGGGGCTGTATATTATTGTGCTTGCATTTTAAAGCGTATATTCGGAAAAGAGCAAGGCAAATCTGTCACTTCAAGCCATTTATCATTGACAATGTAAATCGTGTTTTGCAGTATAAAATTATGTCTATTGTCTTAATTATAATACTTACTTGTTTTCCTGTTTTTGTAAAAATCGACTCGCTATTACGATATTCTATTCAAAAAACATAAATAACCTTAACTCCGTGTTAACCATGTTTCAGTTTTGTGATAAAAGCTGAAAAAAAACGAGAAAAACCGCAAAAAAAGCCGAGTTTTACACATATTGCACTTGACGCGATGCGATAATCCATGTATCAGAAGCCCATCTAAACCAATGTGAAGCGGCATTTTTCTAGGCGTCTCGCTAAGAAGTTAGCTTCAAACAGGGTTGGTTTTACATAATTTGTATATGTGCATGCATTGCATGAGGCCTTTGGCTTCCTCTGTTTTTGTCGGGCAAGCTACTTTTGTGGTTCTGTCCGGTTTTTTTGCATGTGTGAAGCAGCCCTTTTGGGTTATTTGAAGAGTTTTTAGTAGAGGAAGGTTCAATGCCTACCGTAAACCAGTTGATCCGCAAGCCGCGTGTAGCGTCGGTGAAGCGTAATAAGGTTCCTGCTTTGCAGGCCAATCCGCAAAAGCGTGGCGTTTGTACACGTGTTTATACAACGACCCCAAAGAAGCCTAACTCGGCTCTTCGTAAGGTTGCTAAGGTGCGTCTAACGAATGGATTTGAGGTTATCGGTTATATCCCTGGTGAGGGGCATAATCTTCAGGAGCACTCTGTTGTGATGATTCGTGGGGGTCGTGTTAAGGATCTTCCGGGTGTGCGTTATCACATCATTCGTGGTGTTCTTGATACGCAGGGTGTTAAGAATCGTAAGCAGCGCCGTTCCAAGTATGGCGCGAAGCGTCCGAAGTAAGATTGAGAGACCGATAATATGTCCCGTCGTCATAAAGCTGAAAAGCGCGAAATTAATCCAGATCCAAAGTTTGGTGATTTGGTTATTACAAAATTCATGAATGCCGTTATGTTTGACGGTAAGAAATCTGTGGCAGAGCGTATCGTTTATGGCGCTTTGGATGCTATTGAAGCTAAGGCAAAATCAGAGCCTGTTGCTTTGTTTCATCAGGCGCTTGAAAATGTTTCTCCTCATGTTGAGGTTCGTTCACGCCGTGTTGGTGGAGCAACATATCAGGTTCCTGTTGATGTTCGTCCAGATCGTCGTCAGGCTTTGGCAATTCGTTGGCTTATCAATGCGGCACGCTCGCGTAATGAGACAACAATGATTGATCGTCTTTCGGGTGAATTGTTGGATGCTTCCAATAATCGTGGTTCGGCTGTTAAGAAGCGTGAAGATACGCATCGTATGGCTGAAGCTAACCGTGCATTCTCCCATTATCGCTGGTAATTCGGCATTTCTAATCAAAGGCAAAGAAAATGGCCCGCGAATTTAAAATTGAAGACTATCGTAATTTTGGTATTATGGCGCATATTGATGCTGGTAAGACAACTACCACTGAGCGCATTTTGTACTATACCGGTAAGTCGCACAAAATTGGTGAAGTGCACGATGGTGCTGCGACCATGGATTGGATGGAGCAAGAGCAAGAGCGTGGTATTACCATTACTTCTGCTGCTACAACTACTTTCTGGGAAGGTCGTGATGGTAAGAAGCGTCGCTTTAATATCATTGATACGCCAGGTCACGTTGACTTTACCATTGAAGTTGAGCGCTCATTGCGTGTTCTAGATGGTGCTATTGCTCTTCTTGATGCGAATGCTGGTGTTGAGCCGCAGACTGAAACTGTTTGGCGTCAGGCTGAAAAGTACAATGTTCCTCGCATGATCTTTGTTAATAAGATGGATAAGATCGGTGCAGATTTCTATCGTTCGGTAGATATGGTAAAGACTCGTCTTGGTGCAAAGGCTGTTGTTATGCAGTTGCCTGTTGGTGCTGAGAGTGAATTTGCAGGCGTTGTTGATCTTATTGAAATGAAGGCTCTTATTTGGCAGAACGAACAGCTTGGTGCTGCTTGGGATGTGGTTGAGATTCCTGATGATCTTAAAGATCGTGCTGTTGAATATCGTGAAGCATTGATTGAAGCTGCTGTTGAAGTTGATGAAGCTGCAATGGAAGCCTATCTTGAAGGCAAGATGCCTACAAATGACGAGCTTCGTTCGCTTATTCGTCGTGGTACCTGTGCTGTTGAATTCCATCCTGTTTTCTGTGGTTCCGCCTTTAAAAATAAGGGTGTGCAACCACTTCTTGATGGTGTTGTTGATTTTCTTCCTTCACCGCTTGATGTTCCTGCGATTAAGGGTATTGATCCTAAGACTGAAACTGAAACAACTCGTGAATCTTCAGATGAAGCTCCGCTTTCTATGCTTGCTTTCAAAATCATGAATGATCCATTCGTTGGCTCTTTGACTTTCTGCCGCATTTATTCCGGTAAGTTGACCAAGGGTGTTTCTCTTGAGAATACCGTTAAAGGTAAACGTGAGCGTATTGGCCGTATGTTGCAAATGCACTCCAATTCTCGTGAAGATATCGAAGAAGCCTATGCTGGTGATATCGTATCTTTGGCTGGTCTTAAGGAAACAACAACTGGTGACACTCTTTGTGATCCATTGAAGCCTGTTATTCTTGAACGTATGGAATTCCCAGAGCCAGTTATTGAAATTGCAATTGAGCCTAAAACTAAGGCTGACCAAGAAAAGATGGGTCTTGCACTTAATCGTCTTGCAGCTGAAGATCCATCATTCCGCGTTAAGTCGGATGAAGAATCAGGTCAAACAATCATCGCTGGTATGGGTGAACTTCATCTTGATATTCTTGTTGACCGTATGCGTCGCGAGTTTAAAGTTGAAGCAAATATTGGTCAACCGCAGGTTGCATATCGTGAAACAATCACTCGTGCAGCTGAAATTGACTATACTCATAAAAAACAGTCTGGTGGTTCTGGTCAGTTTGCTCGCGTTAAGATTATTTTTGAACCTCATGATGGTGACGACTTCATCTTCGAATCAAAGATCGTTGGTGGTGCTGTTCCTAAGGAATATATTCCTGGTGTTCAAAAAGGTATTGATAGCGTCATGGGTGCAGGTCCGCTTGCTGGCTTCCCTATGCTTGGTGTTAAAGCAACACTCATTGATGGTGCTTATCACGATGTTGACTCTTCTGTTCTTGCCTTCGAAATTGCTGCTCGTGCAGCATTCCGCGAGGGTGCGCAGAAAACAGGTGCTCAGCTTCTTGAACCAATCATGAAGGTAGAAGTTGTAACTCCCGAGGATTACGTTGGTGATGTTATCGGCGATCTGAATTCCCGTCGTGGTCAGATTTCAGGTACTGAAGCTCGTGGTATTGCAACAGTTGTTAATGCAAATGTGCCATTGGCAAATATGTTCGGTTATGTTAATTCACTCCGTTCAATGAGTCAGGGTCGTGCACAATATACTATGCAGTTCGATCATTACGAGCCTGTTCCTGCAGCTGTCGCTCAGGAAATTCAAAAGAAATATGCGTAATCGCTGATTGCGTTACAGTTTTAAACATTGCCTTAGGGCATTATACGGAGAGCTCAAATGGCTAAGAGCAAATTTGAACGTAATAAGCCGCATGTTAATATCGGCACAATTGGTCACGTTGACCATGGTAAAACCAGTTTGACGGCTGCGATCACCAAGTATTTTGGTGAGTTTCGCGCTTATGACCAGATTGATGCTGCACCTGAAGAAAAGGCACGCGGTATCACCATTTCAACTGCACACGTAGAGTATGAGACAGAAAATCGTCACTATGCTCACGTTGACTGCCCAGGCCACGCTGACTATGTTAAGAACATGATCACCGGTGCGGCTCAGATGGATGGTGCTATTCTTGTTGTTTCTGCAGCAGATGGTCCAATGCCACAGACCCGCGAGCACATTCTTCTTGCTCGTCAGGTTGGTGTTCCTGCAATCGTGGTTTTCCTTAATAAGGTTGATCAGGTTGATGATGAAGAGCTTCTTGAGCTCGTTGAATTGGAAGTTCGTGAGCTTCTTTCAAAATATGATTTCCCAGGCGATGAAATTCCTATCGTTAAGGGTTCAGCTCTTGCAGCACTTGAAGACAGCAATAAGACCATTGGTGAAGATGCAATCCGTCTTCTCATGAGCGAAGTTGATGCTTATATTCCAACTCCAGAGCGTCCAATCGATCAGCCTTTCTTGATGCCAATTGAAGACGTGTTCTCAATTTCAGGTCGTGGTACTGTTGTAACTGGCCGTGTTGAGCGTGGTATTGTTAAGGTTGGTGAAGAAGTTGAAATCATTGGTATTCGTCCAACTTCAAAAACCACTGTTACTGGCGTTGAAATGTTCCGCAAGCTTCTTGATCAAGGTTTGGCTGGCGATAACATTGGTGCGTTGCTTCGCGGTGTTGATCGTGAAGGTATCGAGCGTGGTCAGATCTTGGCAAAGCCAGGTTCAGTAACACCTCATACAAAATTCCAAGCTGAGGCTTACATCTTGACGAAGGAAGAAGGCGGTCGCCATACTCCATTCTTCACAAATTATCGTCCTCAGTTCTATTTCCGTACGACAGACGTGACAGGTATTGTTACGCTTCCTGAAGGTACAGAAATGGTTATGCCTGGTGATAATATTTCTGTGAATGTAGCTTTGATCGTTCCAATCGCAATGGAAGAGAAGCTCCGCTTCGCTATTCGTGAAGGTGGTCGTACCGTTGGTGCGGGCGTTGTAGCGAAAATCATTGAATAATTGGCAAAATTTCGTTGAGGAACACTTCCTTGTGAAGTGTTCCGCATAACAAGGAACTATAATAATGAACGGTCAGAACATCCGCATTCGCCTTAAGGCGTTTGATCATCGGATCCTTGACGCGTCGACACGAGAGATCGTCTCGACAGCCAAGCGTACCGGCGCCAATGTACGTGGACCTATTCCTCTTCCAACACGGATCGAGAAATTCACGGTTAACCGGTCGCCACACATCGATAAGAAGAGCCGTGAGCAGTTTGAAATGCGCACCCATAAGCGTCTTCTTGATATTGTTGACCCAACTCCACAGACAGTTGATGCTCTTATGAAGCTCGATCTTTCTGCTGGTGTTGATGTCGAGATCAAGCTTTAAGCTTGGGACGGAAGGATTAAATCCAATGCGTTCAGGTGTAATTGCACAAAAGCTGGGCATGACCCGCATTTATAATGATGCAGGTGAGCATGTACCTGTTACTGTTCTTCGTATGGAGAATTGTCAGGTTATCGCACAGCGTACAGTCGATAAAAACGGCTATACCGCTGTCCAATTAGGTGTAGGCCTTGCTAAGGTTAAAAATACAACGCAGCCATTGCGTGGTCATTTTGCCAAAGCTTCGGTTGAACCTAAAGCAAAATTGGCAGAGTTCCGCGTAACTCCAGAAAACCTTCTGGATGTTGGTGCGGAAATTACTGCAGAACATTTCGTTCCGGGTCAAAAAGTTGACGTAACCGGTACCTCGATCGGTAAGGGTTTTGCTGGTGTTATGAAGCGCCACAATTTTGGTGGTCATCGTGCATCGCATGGTAACTCCATCACCCACCGTGCACATGGTTCTACTGGTCAGCGTCAAGATCCGGGTAAAGTTTTTAAGGGTAAGAAAATGGCTGGTCATATGGGCCAGACACGTATCACCACTCAGAATATTGAAGTTGTGTCTACAGATCTTGCTCGCGGACTTATTCTTGTTCGTGGTGCAGTTCCTGGTTCAAAGGGCGCATGGATTCTTGTTCGTGATGCCGTAAAGCATGCTCTTCCTGCTAATGCACCAAAGCCTGCAGCTCTACGCCAGTCAGGTAACGCAGCAGCTGAAGTTGCCGCACCCGCAGCTGAGGGAGCCGAATAATGGATCTCAATATTACTACACTTGAGGGCAGCGAAGCCGGCAAGCTCAATGTATCGGATTTAGTATTCGGTCTTGAGCCACGCGAAGATCTTCTTCAGCGTGTTGTTCGTTGGCAGCTTGCTCGTCGTCAACAAGGTACTCATCAAGCGCAAACCCGCGCTGATGTTTCCCGTACTGGCGCGAAAATGTACAAACAAAAAGGTACAGGTCGCGCTCGTCACCATTCCGCTCGTGCTCCACAGTTTCGTGGCGGTGGTAAAGCGCATGGCCCAGTTATGCGTTCTCATGCTCATGATCTTCCTAAAAAGGTTCGTGCGCTTGGTTTGAAACATGCTCTTTCGGCTAAGGCAAAAAATAATGATCTTATCATTATTGACGAGCTTGCAGTTAAAGATGCAAAGACTAAAGTTTTGACCGGCTTATTTGCAAATTTAGGTCTTCAAAACGCTTTGCTCATCGGTGGATCTGAAATCGATGTTAATTTCAGCCGCGCTGCATCTAACATTCCTAATGTTGATGTGTTGCCGGTTCAGGGCATTAATGTTTATGACATTCTGCGTCGTGGTAAGCTTGTTCTTTCCAAGGCTGCAGTTGAAGCCCTTGAGGAGCGGTTTAAATGACGGATCTTAGACACTATGACGTGATCGTCAGTCCGGTTATTACCGAGAAGTCCAACCTGATTTCAGAAAATAATCAGGTTGTATTCAACGTTGCCCCTAAGGCTACGAAACCAGAAATTAAGGCTGCAATTGAAGCGCTATTTGGCGTTAAAGTAGTAGCTGTTAATACTCTTGTCCGTAAGGGTAAGGTTAAGCGGTTCCGTGGCATTGTCGGGCGCCAGAGCGATGTCAAAAAAGCGATTGTCACATTGGCTGAAGGTCAGACAATTGACGTATCGACCGGTCTATAAGAGGCCGTGGAGTAGGAATAATGGCACTTAAGCATTTCAATCCGACCACGCCAGGCCAGCGTCAGCTTGTTATTGTTGACCGGTCAGGTCTTTATAAGGGAAAGCCTGTGAAGGCTTTGACCCAAGGTCTTTCCTCTAAAGGCGGTCGTAATAATACTGGACGGGTAACCGTTCGTTTCCAAGGTGGTGGTCATAAGCGTACATATCGTTTTGTGGACTTTAAGCGTTTAAAGCGCGAAGTTCCAGCAACAGTTGAGCGTTTAGAATATGATCCTAATCGTACAGCCTTTATCGCACTTATCCGTTATCAGGATGGTGAGTTAAGCTACATCATTGCACCACAGCGTTTAGCTGTTGGAGATCAGGTTATTGCCGGCGCTAGCGTTGACGTAAAGCCTGGTAATGCAATGCCACTTAGCGCGATGCCAGTTGGTACAATTATCCACAATGTGGAAATGAAGCCAGGCAAGGGCGGTCAAATTGCCCGTTCTGCTGGTACTTACGCCCAGCTCGTTGGTCGCGATCAAGGCATGGCTATTTTGCGTTTGAATTCAGGTGAACAACGCTTGGTTTCAGGTAGCTGTTTTGCAACAGTTGGCGCAGTATCTAATGCCGATCATGGTAATATCAATGATGGTAAGGCTGGTCGTTCACGTTGGCGCGGTAAGCGTCCTCATGTACGCGGTGTTGCTATGAACCCTGTTGACCATCCACACGGTGGTGGTGAAGGTCGTACTTCTGGTGGCCGTCATCCAGTTTCACCTTGGGGTAAGCCAACAAAAGGTAAACGTACGCGTTCGAATAAAGCGACTGATAAGTTTATCATGCGCTCACGTCATCAGCGTAAGAAATAAGAGAGGTAGTCTAAAGTGGCTCGTTCAGTTTGGAAAGGACCGTTTGTCGATGGCTATCTTCTCAAGAAAGCTGAGAAGGTACGCGCGAGTGGTCGTAATGAAGTTATCAAAATGTGGAGCCGTCGCTCCACTATTTTGCCGCAATTTGTGGGCTTGACCTTTGGTGTATATAACGGTAACAAGCACGTTCCTGTTTCCGTATCCGAGGAAATGGTCGGACAAAAATTCGGCGAATTCGCTCCGACCCGGACCTATTATGGTCATGGTGCGGACAAAAAAGCGAAGAGGAAATAAGAATGGGCAAAGCCAAGGCTCCGCGCCAGCTCAAAGATAACGAGGCTAAAGCAGTTACTCGTACAATCCGTGTCAGTCCCCAAAAGTTAAATTTGGTTGCTGCCATGATCCGCGGAAAAAACGTCAATACGGCACTGGCGGATTTGACCTTCTCGCGTAAGCGTATCGCTGCAACTGTAAAAAAGACTCTTGAGTCTGCTATTGCAAATGCAGAAAACAATCATGATCTTGATGTAGATTCGTTGATTGTCGCTGAAGCACATGTAGGTAAGTCAATCGTAATGAAGCGCTTTCACGTTCGCGGTCGCGGTCGTGCAAGCCGTGTAGAAAAGCCATACTCGCATCTTACCATTGTGGTGCGTGAAGTCGCTGCAACAGGGGAGGCCGCATAATGGGTCAGAAGATTAACCCCATCGGGCTTCGTCTCGGTATCAATCGCACATGGAATTCACGTTGGTTTGCAAATACTGGTGAGTATGGTAAACTATTGCATGAAGATCTAGCTATCCGTAAGTATTTGATGAATGAGCTCAAAACAGCTGGTATTGCCAAGATTGTTATTGAACGTCCTCATAAAAAATGCCGCGTAACCATTCATGCTGCACGTCCTGGTTTAATTATCGGTAAAAAAGGCGCAGATATTGAGCGTTTTCGCCGTAAGTTAAGCGATATGACTAACGCTGATGCGTCATTGAATATCGTTGAAGTTCGTAAGCCAGAAGTTGATGCGACTTTGATCGCTCAATCAATTGCTCAGCAGTTAGAACGCCGCGTTGCATTTCGTCGTGCTATGAAGCGTGCTGTTCAGTCAGCTATGCGTTTGGGTGCAGAAGGTATTCGTATCAACTGTTCCGGTCGTTTAGGTGGTGCTGAAATCGCTCGTATGGAATGGTATCGTGAAGGTCGTGTGCCTTTGCATACATTGCGTGCAGATATCGATTATGGTACAGCTGAAGCCGAAACCGCTTATGGTATTTGTGGTGTTAAAGTTTGGGTATTCAAGGGCGAAATTCTTGAACATGACCCAATGGCTTCTGAACGCCGCGCTCTTGAAAGCGATAGTCAAGGTGCTCCGTCGAACCGTCGTCGCGACAACGCTTGATTGACGGTAAAACAGAGATTTTTGGAGTAAAGAACAATGTTGCAGCCCAAGCGCACAAAGTTCCGTAAGCAGTTTAAAGGTCGTATTCACGGCAATTCAAAAGGCGGAACGGAATTGAATTTTGGTGCTTTCGGTCTGAAGGCAGTTGAGCCTGAGCGCGTAACTGCGCGTCAGATTGAAGCCGCCCGTCGTGCCATCACGCGTCATATGAAGCGTGCTGGTCGCGTATGGATCCGTATTTTCCCAGATCTTCCGGTTACTTCTAAGCCAACCGAAGTTCGTATGGGTAAAGGTAAAGGTAGTGTAGACTATTGGGCAGCTCGCGTTGCCCCTGGTCGTATCATGTTTGAGCTTGATGGCGTATCTGAAGAAATCGCACGTGAAGCTCTTCGTTTGGGAGCTGCAAAGCTTCCAATTAAGACACGTTTCATCCAGCGTATTGCTGAGTAAAGGGTTTTGCGATGACAGCCGCTGATTTTCGGGCCAAGACGCTCGACCAGCTTAATCAAGAATTGGCTTCGCTTAAGAAAGAGCAGTTTAACCTGCGCTTTCAAAAAGCAGTAGGCCAGTTAGAAAAGACCGCGCGCGTGAAAGAGGTTCGCCGTGACATCGCGCGTATTAAAACAATTGCCCGCCAGAAGGCGGCCGATAGCAAGGCATAAGGAATAGATCATGCCGAAACGCATTCTGCAGGGCGTTGTCGTTAGCGACAAGAGCGACAAGACTATTGTAGTCAAGGTCGAACGCCGTTATTCTCATCCGCTTCTTCAAAAGACTATTCGTCAGTCTAAGAAGTATAAAGCGCATGATGAAAACAATCAGTACAAAATTGGTGATTTTGTTTCAATTCAAGAATCAGCGCCAATTTCAAAAGATAAATGTTGGGTCGTTGTTAACAGCAGCGCAACAAAATAATTAGCGCATTTATTGTGAGAAGTGTAAAAAGGGTGCGTTATACGCAACCTTTTTTCGCTTATTCATGAAAATGTTTAAATCGTGGTTTGACAGGCTAGTCAGGATGCTGTATGGCGTCCGGGACTACAACATAAAAGAAGGCGGCCAGTCATGATTCAGATGCAAACAAACCTCGACGTTGCGGACAATTCCGGTGCCCGTCGTGTCATGTGCATCAAGGTGCTGGGCGGTTCGAAGCGGAGATATGCTTCTGTGGGCGACATTATTGTCGTTTCTATTAAGGAAGCTATTCCGCGCGGCCGCGTTAAAAAAGGTGACGTGATGAAGGCAGTAGTGGTTCGTACCGCTAAGGATATTCGTCGCGCCGATGGCAGCGTTATTCGTTTTGATAAAAATGCTGCTGTTATCATTGATAACAAAAAAGAGCCAATCGGTACGCGTATTTTCGGACCGGTTCCACGCGAACTTCGCGCGAAGAACCATATGAAAATCATTTCGCTTGCTCCCGAAGTGCTTTAAGGAGCGGTACAAATGCAGAAAATTCGTAAAGGGGATAAAGTCGTAGTTTTGACCGGAAAAGATAAAGGTCAAAGTGGCGAAGTTATCAAAGTAAGCCCTAAGGAAAATACGGCGCTTGTTCGCGGTATTAATATGGTGAAGCGTCATCAGCGTCAGACGCAGACTCAGGAAGCCGGTATTGTTTCTAAGGAAGCGCCGATTAATTTGTCGAATATCGCTATTGCTGATCCAAGTGACGGTAAGCCTACTCGTGTTGGTTTCCGTGTGGAAGCTGATGGTCGTAAAGTCCGTGTTGCTAAGCGTTCTGGAGATCTGATCGATGGCTGATACTAAAATTGAACCGCGCTTGAAAAAGCAATATCGTGAAGAGATCCGTAAGGAGCTTCTCGAAAAATTCAAATATGCAAATGAAATGCAGATTCCACGCATAGACAAGGTTGTCTTGAATATGGGTGTCGGTGAGGCTACTGGCGATTCTAAAAAGCCTGGTATTGCTGCTGAAGATCTAACTCTCATTGCTGGTCAGCGCGCTGTTGTTACACGTGCTCGCAATTCTATTGCGACCTTTAAGGTTCGTGAAGATATGCCTTTAGGTGCAAAGGTTACTTTGCGTAAAGATCGCATGTTTGAATTCCTAGATCGTCTTGTGACTATCGCATTGCCGCGTGTTCGCGACTTTCGTGGTCTCAATCCGAAAAGCTTTGATGGTCGTGGCAACTTCGCTATGGGTATCAAGGAGCACATTGTGTTCCCAGAGATCAACTACGATAAAGTAGATCAAATTTGGGGCATGGATATTATCGTTTGTACGACGGCTAATACGGATGATGAAGCACGTGAGTTGTTACGCGCATTCAACTTCCCATTCCGGTCGTAACGGCAAGCGTAGCGAGGTATAGAAATGGCCAAAGTTAGTGCCGTAGAGAAAAATAAGCGTCGTCAGAAGATGGCTAAGCAATACGCTGATCGTCGTGCAAAGCTTAAAGCTGTTGTTATGGATCAGTCTGTTTCGCTTGATGAGCGTTTTAAAGCGACTATTCAGCTTGCAGAGCTTCCACGCAATTCAGCGAAAGTTCGTGTTCGCAATCGTTGTGAAGTGACAGGTCGTCCACGCGCTTATTATCGTAAATTGCAAATGTCACGTATCGCATTGCGTGAACTTGGCTCACTTGGTTTAGTGCCAGGTATTGTCAAGTCTAGCTGGTAAGAAGGAGATAAGATATGTCTGTATCAGATCCTCTCGGTGATATGTTGACACGCATTCGCAATGCGATCGGCCGCCGTAAAACGAAAGTTGTAACTCCTGCTTCAAGGCTTCGCGCTCGCGTTCTTGATGTTCTTCAGTCAGAAGGTTACATTCGTGGTTATACCCAAAGCGATTTTGATAACGGTAAATCTGAAATCGAAATCGAATTGAAGTATTACGAAGGTATGCCTGTGATTCGTGAAATTTCACGCGTATCAAGACCAGGTCGCCGCGTTTATGTTTCGGTTAAGTCTATTCCTCATGTGGCAAATGGATTGGGTATTAATATCCTTTCAACGCCAAAAGGTGTGATGGCCGATCATGAAGCTCGTGAACAGAATGTAGGTGGAGAGCTTCTTTGCCGCATCTTCTGATGTGGTATTAGCTTTAACCCAGGAAAGACAGGTTGAACAATGTCTCGTATTGGAAAAAAACCCGTTCAGGTTCCTGCTGGTGTAACCGCGACGGTCGATGGACAAGTTGTTAAAGCAAAAGGCGCTAAAGGCGAATTATCATTTGTTGTTAACGACGAAGTTCTAGTTAAGCTTGAAGATAATGCTTTAACTGTAACACCGCGTGATGCGTCCAAGGATGCCCGATCAAAATGGGGTATGTCCCGCACAATGCTTGTAAATATCTTGCAGGGTGTTAAGGACGGCTTCGAAAAGAAGCTAGAAATAAATGGTGTTGGTTATCGTGCTGCTATGCAGGGCAAAAACCTTCAGCTTTCTCTCGGCTTCAGCCATGAAGTTGTTTATGAAGTGCCCGCCGATATTACGGTGAGCGTTCCTAAGCCAACGGAAATTGTTGTTGTTGGTATTGATAAACAAAAGGTTGGACAAGTTGCTGCTGAGATCCGTGAATATCGCGGTCCAGAACCTTATAAAGGTAAAGGCATCAAATATGCTGGTGAGCGTATCGTCCGTAAAGAAGGCAAGAAGAAATAAGGAATCTGCGTTATGGCTTCGCGTAAAGAAGTTCTACAGCGTCGTGCTTATCGCATTCGCCGTCAGATTAAATTGGTCGCTAATGGCCGCTTACGGTTGAGTGTGCATCGCTCGAATCAGAATATTTATGCGCAGATCATTGATGATGTGCGCGGACATACAGTTGCTGCGGCATCTACACTTGATGGTGACTTAAAAGGCACTATCAAAGGTGGTGCAGATTGCAGCGCAGCGAGTGCAGTAGGCAAATTGATTGCTGAACGTGCTGCAAAAGCTGGTGTTAAGGAAGTTGTCTTTGATCGTGGTGCTTATATTTATCATGGTCGTATTAAGGCTCTTGCTGAAGCTGCCCGCGAAGGTGGTTTAAGCTTCTAATAATTCGAGGCGCCTTGCTTTTTGCTAGGCGCCTTAGATTTGTTCATATTGTTAGCTTATTGGGATTTCCCACTTATAAAGCTTACAGTGTGATTTTAGTTCCTTGTTAAATTACAAGGTTTGTATAGTGCTTCCGGAAAAGAAAAAGGAATTAGGAATGGCACAGAAAGAACGTAATCGCGAAGAACGTGATAGCGAGTTTGTTGATAAGCTCGTTCACATTAATCGTGTTGCTAAAGTTGTTAAAGGTGGTCGTCGTTTTGGTTTTGCCGCGCTTGTTGTTGTTGGCGATCAAAAGGGCCGCGTAGGCTTTGGCCATGGTAAAGCTCGCGAAGTACCTGAAGCAATTCGCAAAGCAACAGAAGCTGCAAAGCGTGAAATGATTTTTGTTCCACTTCGCTCAGGTCGTACCCTTCATCACGATGTTGAAGGTCGTCATGGCGCAGGTAAAGTATTGTTGCGCAGTGCATCAGCTGGTACTGGTATCATTGCAGGTGGTCCAATGCGTGCAGTGTTTGAAACACTTGGCATGCAAGACGTTGTTGCTAAGTCGCTTGGTTCTTCAAATCCATACAACATGGTTCGTGCGACATTTGATGCTTTGAAGCGCCAGATGCATCCTAAGGATGTAGCTGCGCAGCGCGGCGTTAAGTATTCGACTTTGCAAGCACGTCGCCAAAGTCTTGTTGGTACAGAAGAATAATAGCCTTACGGCTTGATAAAAAGGAATAGTACAATGGCTGAGAAAAAATCTCAGAACGGCAAGACGGTAACGGTTGAACAAACTGGTAGCCCAATCCGCCGTCCGGCTGAACAACGTGCAACGTTGATTGGTCTTGGTCTTAATAAAATGCACCGTCGTCGTACATTGCAGGATACCCCTGCAGTACGTGGTATGATTGCCAAGGTTCAACATCTCGTCCGCGTAGTGGATGAGGCTTGATAACAAGGGCAGGAGATAGTTATGAAACTTAATGAATTACGCGACGTAGATGGCGCGACTAAAGCCCGTAAGCGCCTTGGCCGTGGTATCGGTTCTGGTTCTGGTAAAACAGCTGGACGCGGTGTTAAAGGTCAAAAGTCGCGCTCAGGTGTAGCGATCAATGGTTTTGAAGGCGGTCAGATGCCTATTTACCGTCGTTTACCAAAGCGCGGTTTTAATAATATTTTTGCTAAAGACTTCAATGTTGTTTCACTTGGTCGCGTTCAAACTGCGATTGATGCAGGCAAACTTGATGGCAAGCAAGCTGTAACTGTAGAAGCTTTAAAAGCTGCCGGTGTTCTTCGCCGCGTTAAAGACGGTGTTCGTCTTGTTGCTGATGGTGAATTGACTGGCAAAGTTGCTTTTGAAATTGCTGGTGCTTCTAAATCCGCTATTGAAAAAGTTGAAAAGGCTGGCGGTTCCGTTAAGCTATTATCAGCAGTTGCTGAGTAAACTTTATAAATATAATTTTTGAAAGCCGGGTGTTTTTCTCCCGGCTTTTTTCGTTATCGTTAGCGCTATAAAGTCGTTCTTTTAGATTACTAAGTTTAGGCAGTGATTAATAGAATTTATTAGAATAACGCTTAAACTATTTATAGTCATTAAATCCGTACTTTTTCTAGTTTGGATAGATGTGTTCTTTTATTTATGTTGTTGCCGAGCGGTTTACCGCCGGTAATAATTGATAATATTTTAAATCAAAGAAATTTTACAAAACCTAAATTATTTAAACTCGGTCTCTGAAACTTTTCTGCCGTATATCTGGTATGTGCTTGGAAAATAATTTTTACTTTGTTTATCAGTAAAACCCATTGTCATTGATTTTATCTAACGTCTAAGATTGTTGATCTATCTTCGCCGAAAATATTATAAATTCACTTAAATGAAATTAGGGGTGTAGAATTTAATTTTGGCGGATTTGCAACAAAAAGTTATCATCGCAGTTTGATCAGACTTACAAGATTTTTTGCTTTTTAACTATGTGAAAAAGGCTTATACTTTTTGAACGATTAGTTTTGCTGTTGGCAATTGGTTTGCTACTGTTTAAAAATGATCTATGTTGGCTTTTTTAGCAATTAGCGGCGAATTGTTTTTTTTATGATTAGATACGTATTTTAATTTTAATTATTAAGTAAAATTGGAGTGGGGGATTTGAAGTCGTTAATTTTTGGCATTTTATTGCTTTTAATTCAGCCTTCTATTGTTTTGGCGTGGGGTGGTTATGCTGTCGGAGGCTTAACAATAACCGACAAAAAAAATATAGAGGTTGTATCGCAAGATCTTTATTTGTCTTTAGGATTGGTAAAGAGCGACTATATATTTAAGAACACGGGAAATAATGATGTTTTGACTGATGTTAAATTTATTTTACCATCTGTAGATCAATATCCTGATCTTGATGAAAGTCACCCCGGTAATTTTCGTTTTTTTCATAATAATACTGAAATTTTTCCGTCTTTTACAACTATCAACGTTGATGAAGCTGAAGGGGCTTGTGTGGATGGCAATGATGATTGCTTAGAGCAGACCACTTATTTTTGGTCTCATCGTTTTAGACCAGGTAAAGAGGTGAAAATCACTTTACAATATGAACCTGCAGTTGCGGGCGAGTTCGGTGGATTTAATGATACTGAAAATGAGTATTGCGTAAAAGACGATTATCTACCGGCAATTAAAAAGAGACATCAAAATGGGTTTACGTTTTGGATGGATCATTTTTTAACTTTTTCACCTGCAAACAATTTAGGTAAAGTGAAAAATTTTCGCTTGGTTGTAGATAAGGGAGATGCAAACTCTTTGATTAGTTTTTGTGGTGAAAATGTAAAAAAGATTTCGCCTACAAAATTTGAAATGCTAAAAACTGATTACCTACCCCCCGAAAGCTTTGAAATTCTTTGGTCCACCGGATTTACGAAGCAATAGGTCGCCGATTGTTGGATCTGAAGTTTAGAGCGCAAATACTTGATTAATTGTGAGTTTTCGCAAGTCTGTTAGGCTAGGTATCACAAGCCAGTCTGATTACCTTATGTTACAATGCTTTTATCCTAACATAAGTTTCACGTTGCAAAATTCATTATAAAAGTTCGTTTTAGTGAATTAGCTTATTGTTCGAAAGATTTTCGTATAAGAAATATTGTTATAGATAATGTTTGTATTGAGCAAAATTTGGTTTAAGGCAATCTTTGGGCAATATATTGCTCCAACATATAGTTGTTATAGATATGAGCCTTATAAGCCTTGCGGGATTAGTGATATGTTTGAAAGAGCGTCACATAAAAAATTACCCTATTTCAGAAATTTCTTGTGAACGTTCTTTGCGGGGAAACAGTAATCGCGGCTGTCAATGCAGCATTTGCAATCTCTGCATATCTTATTATCTGTTGTGTTATATAATTAGGCTTTGTTGACGAGGGGATGATTTGCCTGCCGCCGCTATTTTAATATCCTTAGCTTTAATTGATGATTAAAGGAAAAAATTAATGATGAGATTTTCATTGTAGCTTAGAAATGAGATCGGTAGTAATTTTATTTTTTAAAAATCAATTTTATTGCGGAGGTTTTGTTGCGTAATATATTTAGCCCTGCTTATATTATTTATTACTTATTATCTATCGTTGTTTTTTTATTCGTTTATTTTTCATCCGTTCATGATTATGAGTGGATGTTAGCCCAAGGGGAGGTTCAATCGTTTCGAGCTTTGCCTTTAACTGATGATATTTCTAGAGAACTGATGATCTTTTTCTGCTCATTGTTTTTGCTGTTAATAGTAATTTTTAGGAAAAAAATTAAAATTTATCATTTTACTGCTTTAGTCTTAATTTTTATATTCATGATTTATAGATTTTGTTTGCGGATTTATTTTGAATAAAGGTAATGCAATATCTGCTAAAAAAAGCGCTTAAGCGCGTATTCTGAATGTTAAAGCCGTGACGTGCTCTAAATTTTTTATTTTGTTGCATTGTCCAGATGCAAAGGTTGATCTAACCTTTGTTAGAAAAGCTCTAACTTCATTATAAAGTGCGTTTCATAAAACATAAAATATAAAGATCATTGCCAAGGTGCAAAGCGCGATAAGCGATAAAAATGCTGCGAAAATAACACGCGCACCAGAACGGGCGAGGGCACGAATGTCCACACCAAGGCCCAAGGCAGCCATTGAAATATTAGTCAAGATGACGGTTGTCATATTGATAGGTGTAAGGGCAGCATTTGGTATGAATCCTAATGAGCGAAAAATGGCGAGCGCTATAAAGCCAATAATGAACCATGGCACCATGCGGGATAAGGGAGTTTTCTTAGCTTGGCTGCTGCCCTTAATAAGGCTGATTATAAAAATAACAGGTCCAAGCATAAGCACACGAATAAGCTTTACAATAGTACCGGTTTGTACGGAAACAGCAGAAATCGGTGCTGTTGCTGCGAGGACCTGTGGTACGGCATAAACAGTCATGCCAGCAAAAATACCATATTGATAGTTATTAAAGCCAAAAATTGGTACGAGTAAAGGTAGGCACAAGACAGCTATAACACCAAGCACAGCGGTAAATGCAATAGAAGGGGCAACATCATCACTTTTAGCCCCGATAACTGGTGCAACAGCCGCAATTGCAGAGTTACCGCAGATGGAATTACCGCAAGCGAGTAAAAGTGATATGGTTGATGACAGTTTTAGTGCACGGGCAATACAATATGAAATACAAATGGACAAGAAAACAACAATGGCAACGCTAGCAAGGACCGGTAATCCGCTTTGCATGATAATGGTGGTCGAAATAGAAGCCCCTAATAGCATCACCGCAAGTTCAAGCAAAAAATGAGCCGAAAAACCGATGCCTTCATCAAAGCGCCTAAAGGCAGGAAACTGCACCGAACCAAATATGCTACGGCAAATAACGCCTAAAATAATTGCCAATACCAGTGCTTCTGGAAAGTAATGGCCAAAAAATAATTGTCCAACAGCTTGAAGGCCAAAGCTTGCAGCAGAAATAACGCCGCATAATGCAATGCCGGGGAAAAAACGGAATAATAAGTCCGTAGGTGAATTTTTCATGATAGATACTGCTTTTAAAAATTTTTTATTTATTCCTATCAATATAGAAAATAATCATTTCGTCCATTTTAAAATATAGTATAGATTGTTAAATTTAATTGAACGGTTGTCATGATAACATTAGAGCAATTACGCATTTTTGTAGCTGTTGCCGAACGAGAGCATTTAACCCAAGCTGCAACTTCATTGCGGTTAACGCCGTCGGCCTTATCAACCTCTATCCACAATTTGGAAGACAATTTTAATCTAGCGTTGTTTTATCGTGTAGGTAGGCAAATTAAACTATCTGAAGCTGGTAAGGTTTTTCTAGAGGAGGCGCGCGCAACTTTGCAGCGTGCCGCTATGACTGAACGAATATTAGAAGAGCTATCTGGTTTGAGCCGTGGTAGTTTGACGCTTTATGCCAGTCATACAATTGCTAATTATTGGTTGCCATCAATATTATCTTCTTTCAATGATGAATATCCTGCTGTTACGATTGATCTTACTATTGTTAATAGCGATAAGGTTGCTCGCGCTGTGCAAGAAGGCATTTGTGATATTGGGTTTATTGAAACCGATCTACAATTTAGTGGCTTACAACGTAAACAGATCATGGATGATCAATTATTAGTTGTAACATCTCCGCGCCTTGCCAGTGTATTTAATTTTAAATTTGATAATAGTAGTAGGGATATCAACTATAAACTTTATGAGTTAAACTGGATTATGCGCGAGGAGGGCTCTGGTACAAGAAGTAGTTTTTATCAAGCTATTGAGGCGGCCGGCTTAGATGCTAGTAGAATTAGGGTGAAATTCACCTTGCCATCAAATGAGGCGGTGCTTAGCGCTGTCTTGTCGGGTAATTATGCAGCCCCTTTATCACAATTGGTAGTTCAACATTATATTAAAACTAATAGTTTGGAAGTTCTTCCGTTTAAATTGCAGAAGCGACCTTTTTCAATTTTGTGCAATAAGGCTCGTTATCAAAGTCCTGCTATGCTACGTTTTTTAGAAAATATTACACCTTTGAAACACTGCTGACTGAGATTGTGTAACTGCATTTAAAGGTTCAAAACATATAGTCTTTTATAAGTGACCGCCCAAAATTTGTTGCTGAGATATATTATGATCATGTAATTTGGTGAGCTACTCACCTTGCCGATATTGGCTAAAATATTGGTACATCTTTAAATATTGAGTATGATTATAATCTATATTTTATATTCAGTAATAAAAAGGCTTGAAATTGAATATAACATTTATTAAGTTGTGAAATAATAATATATATATTGAAAAAATATAATATGTGTAAAGCGTTTTAGCGTATAGGGGTGTTATGCCGTTATTATTATTGGTTCTTTTATTAGGAATTTTGTTCGGTGCTTATCATTATAACAAAAATAAAAATAAGCCTTCTCTTCCTCGCCAACCAATTGAAGATAAGCTATCTTCGCTTTTATCGGTCCAAGATGAGCCTACTGTTTTAGCTGCACTGCTATGTTTAGCAAGCTTGTCTTATAAAGGTGGCGATAATGAATTGGGTAATATGATTGAAAGCGATATATTATTGCAGTTAACCGATAAAGTAAACGCCCGTTCCTCCTTGGTTGTAGCCGAAAATATCTATCTTAAACTTAATGATCGGTTATTGGTCATTGATGAAGCATCAATGCTAGTTAATAAGCAAATATCTGCTAAGGATCGCCACCATCTATTTGTTCTCATTAATAATGTGCATAAAAAGATAGAGAGTGAGAACGGCGTTTCTTTCTATGTTAAACGATTAGAAAAGAAGTTAATTCCAAATGGTTCAGATTAGGACTAAAGTAAGTGCTTTATTAATAATTACCTAACGCCACGACTGAAACCTAATTTAATAGATCTATATAGAAATAAATGGCTAGAGCTATGCTTTGCTATAGATTTTGTTTATTTCGTTCATTGCTGCTGCAAGTTTTTCTCTATAATTAGCTAGATCTTGCGGGTAAGCATTGTTGCCAAGTTCTTTGCTAAAGTCAATTTCTGATAATTTAATTTCAATATTATTCATTGCAACGTTCATGTGCACGCCTTGCAATACTTGTCTTAATTGGGTTGCTGCCTTGCCGCCGCCTTTATTGGCATAACTGATTATAAGCGCAGGCTTATTACCCCATTCATGGTAAAGGTGGTCTATCGCATTTTTCAATGCTGCTGGATAGCCCCAATTATATTGCGGAAATACAAATATATAAGCATCACCACTTGATATTTTTTCACTCCATAAACGTGTATGGCAATTGAGATAAATGCCCTCAGCGGGCAAATTAGGTTCGTCATCCATTGGCAAATTCCAATCTTTCAAATCAATAACCTCAGCTGAAAAATTGGCACTTATTTCATCTTTTACCCAGCTTGCAATTTGGGGGCCGATACGCCCTTTTCTCACACTGCCAATAATAATCTGTATCTGCATTTCCATGATTAATATTACCTTTAAGAATAAGTACTTCACTTTAAAAACATAAGTATTTTATTAAGAGTGAGATAGCCTGTAGGTGATAGAAAAAATTTTTACAAAACAATAAATATTATTTTTCATTAAAATGATCATTGATCAGTTTTGCCATGGATTGAGAAATTCCTTCAACCCGCATAAGATCTTCAATCGCGGCACGTGATACTGCTTTTGCGGTGCCAAAATGGCTGAGTAGTGCGCGTTTGCGGGCAGGCCCAATACCTTCAATCTCATCAAGTGGATTTTTAATCATTTCCTTTTTACGTTTGGCGCGATGGCTACCAATAGCAAAACGGTGGGCTTCGTCTCGTAGTCTTTGTACAAAATATAAAACCGGATCACGCGGTGGTAGTGTAAATGATGGCTTGCCTTCCACAAAAAAACGTTCACGGCCAGCTTCTCGATCCATACCTTTAGCAACGCCGATAGCAATCACCGCGTCATTTATTTCTAGTTCGCGCAATACTTCATGCACAACTTTCATTTGACCTTGTCCACCATCAATCAAAATAACATCTGGCCATTGCGGAAAACTATCATCATCCTGTGTGGTATTCTCCACAGGTAGTCCCTTTTCCTTCAATAGTCGAGAAAACCGGCGTTCCATCACTTCACGCATCATTCCGTAATCATCGCCTGGCGTGATGTCTTGCGATTTGATGTTGAATTTACGATATTGATTTTTAACGAAACCTTCAGGGCTAGCAACAATCATGCCGCCAACGGCGTTGGTGCCCATAATATGTGAATTATCATATACCTCGATGCGTTTTGGCACATGGTCTAGTTTAAATGTCTCAGCAAAGCCTTGTAACAATCGCGCTTGCGTTGATGTTTCTGCTAATCGCCGCCCTAGTGCTTCACGGGCATTGGTTAACGCATGATCTACCAGATCTTTTTTTTCGCCGCGCTGTGGTTGGGCTATCGTGATTTTTCGATTTGCTTTAAGGCTTAGGGCTTGGGAGAGAAGATCTTCCTCTTCGATCACTTCACTGGTTAAAATAAGGGATGGAATAGGCTTGTCGTCATAAAATTGTGCGATAAAAGCTGATAATATTTCACTTGTGGAAATGGATGGATCAGCTTTTGGAAAATAGGCGCGGTTACCCCAATTTTGGCCGGTTCGGAAGAAAAATACTTGAATACAGCTTTGCCCACCTTCAAAGTGTAAGGCAAATACATCAGCTTCATCAACCCCTTGCGGATTAATACCTTGATGGCCTTGAATATGGGCAAGGGCAGCAAGGCGGTCGCGATAAACAGCAGCATGCTCAAAATCCAACATTTGTGAGGCTTGCTGCATTGATTTCAGCATATCTTCTTTAACGGCATGGCTTTTACCTGAGAGAAAATCCTTGGCCTCTTTGACTAAAAGCGCATAATCACTTTCAGATATTTCATGGGTACATGGGCCAGAACAGCGTTTGATTTGATATAACAGGCAAGGGCGAGTGCGCGTCTCTAATACTGAATCAGTGCAAGTACGTAGTAAAAAAGCACGCTGTAAACTGTTTATTGTATGGTTTACCGCTCCTGCGGAGGCAAAAGGTCCAAAATAATCGCCCTTTTGGCTGCGTGCACCGCGATGCTTAAATAAGCCAGGGGCTCGATGATTTTTAGTGAGAACAATATAAGGAAAGGACTTATCATCTCGAAGTAAAACATTATATCTTGGACGTAACCTTTTGATAAGGTTAGCTTCTAATAAAAGTGCCTCCGTCTCTGTATTCGTGACCACAAATTCCATATTGCAGGTCGCGCGGATCATGCGGCTAATACGATTAGAATGACCTGTCGGGCGTGTATAATTGGAGACGCGTTTTTTTAAATTGCGGGCTTTCCCAACGTAAAGTACCTCATTATTTTTATCAAACATACGATAAACACCTGCCTTGTTGGGTAAGCGTTTAACGAAAGCAGCAATAAGCTCCGCGCCTGTTAGACCATCGCTATCGCGTTCCTCGCCAGAGTTTTCCCATTCTATAGCTTGGATTGATCCGTCTTGTTCTTCAAGCAATTGCATATCGGTTGTGTTTGCATCATTATTGTTAACTTGTGCATAATCTTGCCCTGCAAGATCATTATCGGCAGGGTCCTGAAGTCTTAACGACTCTATATCGCCATGAGGTTGCTTTTTTAGCTCGTTCATTCAATTTGGCCAATTATATCAGGAGTTTGCCAAGCAAGATGCTGGCCGCCGTCAAGAGCAATCATTTGCCCTGTAATCGAATGATTTTGCCACAAATAACGTACGGTTGCACCAAATTCAGATATTTTCGGCCCATGCTCTAACAAAAGGGAATGGCATTGCTTGTCAAAGTCTTCTTCGCTTTGACGTGGACTTTTGACGCTGGGTCCAGGGCCAATGGCATTGACTCTAATACGCGGTGCAAGTGCTTGCGCTAAGGTTTGGGTTGCTGTCCATAATGCTGCTTTAGATAGGGTATAGGAAATAAAATTGGGGTTGAGTTTTAATACCCTTTGATCGATCATGTTAATAATTAGTCCCTTTTGCTCATCCGTGAGCAAATTATGCATTGCATTGGCTAGCATAACCGGCACCTTGACATGTAGATTAAAATGATCGTTCCAGATTTTTTCGTTAAAATTACCAATACTGTCTTCTAAAAAAATTGAAGAGTTATTAACCAATAAGGTGACCGGCCCCATTTGATCATTAATTGACTGCATGAATATATCTAAATTGGCAGTTAAAAGATCGCACTGAAATGATTTGGCTTGAAACCCTTCATGACGTAACTTGTTGACGAAACTTGCAGCTTGTTCTTGAGATCCATTGCAGTGTATTGCAACTTGAAAACCATGACGCGCAAGATCTTCTGCTATTGCAGCCCCAAGGCGTTTAGCGCCACCGGTAATGAGTGCCACGGGTTGGCTATTATTCATCAAGTGTCAATCTCTTTCACTTATAAGTTTATAAATATTTTTTAATCATATGTTTTCATTGTTTTTTATGAAAATAAAAAATCTCCAATATAGCGTGATAACATCATAAAACAGCTAATTGACCATCGATAAATTGGTTCTGGCCATGGCTTCAATTATTTTCAATACTAATATTGCTATATAGAGCGCATCTTACTTTTGTTCAACATCATCGCTTATCAATAAGGAACATATAGTCAAAATATAATGGCGTTTTTCACATCTCTACGTGTAGCCCAAAGCAGTTAGAGTGACGGCTAATTTATTATTTCATTACAGCTAGCCGAGCCTAAAAATATGTCGATATTTTTTTGCCAATCTTCACTTGGCTGTAAAACACGCAGAATTGCAAATCCATGATCTAAATTTTGTTGAGTAAGGACTGGCTTTTTTGGCTTGTCAGCTATTGTTTGCCTATAGTCCATAATTTGAATTGGATCACCAAGAACAAGATCCAATATTTGGTTGGGAGAGGTCCGATCATTGATGCTGTAAAGATTATCACCTTTGTCATTATAGATCGAAAGTGACCAAAAGGCCACAACACCTTTTGCTTGAAAGTGAACGGGATTATTCGTTAAATCAAAATGACATAGGCGTAGCTTTGCAATTGGATCTGCACCTTGTACGATAGAGTTTTGGTTAGATAATGCAATAAACTGGTTGGTTGGTGCCAATTGTTTTATTTCATTCCAAAAAGCATCCTGCTCCAATGCCGGATATAAAAATAAAAGAGTAATATGGACAATAATTGTACCCAATATTGCCATAAGCGCAATATAAAAAACTCTAACCACAGCGCCCGTCCTGTATGCGTTCAATTTTTGGCAATATTGGATTGACTAACCCTGTTTCGGAAGCCACCGGAGTATCGTAAAGTGTCATCACAAGGCCATAGCGCTTATTTCGTGCCACATATAGCCAATTACCGGCCTTTGCTGTTGACGAGATTGCAATATCTATATCGCCATTACTTTCAAAAATAAGCGCATCGGAATTTAATTCGGCCAAATAAGGTGGTGACGCATTGAGTGGCTGTGCATTTTCATCAATCGCATAAAGGGTAAAGAACCGCAAGGAAGGCAATTGACCAATAATCCTATAATGACAATTAGAATTAAGTGGTTGGTCATTGTCGTCGCGCCAAGCATGAAAGGTCAGCCCTCCAGCTCTTCCAAGTGTAAGGTTGTTTAGCGCTAAGCGATGTGCTTTGGCATAAGCGTCCGCTTCAATGGTTCCTGCAAGTGGTGCCGCATGCCAGCTACCAATTGAAAATTGTGAAAATCCACCAAAGTTTTTGAATATATATTCGCTGCCATAAAAGCCGCTTGGAATGGCGATTATAAGGGCAATGAAAACCGAAATAATATAGCGTAACATGAATACCAATGGTTTGAATAAAAGGCTTGCAAAATAGTCGAAATTAAAAAATACTGCTATAAGTTTTTAACAAGTTTAACAGATCATACCATAAATCCTTGCATCATAAAAAACGCAAATACCATAATTTAAGATTAACTATCAAAAATAAAATTATTTTATAAAGTATTTTATCGTATTTGCTTGATATCTGATGAAACAAGACGCGTACGGTCCATACTATTAAATGATGGAGGCGATGATAAAAGGCCATTAATTTCTTTTAATACTGCAATAGAAGCAGGTGCCAAAACCTGTGGTAGGTTAGCTGATGGCGATGGTTGTTCAGTATTCGTCGCGATATTCTGATTGGACGAAATATTGGTTTCAACGCCATAAAGAGGCTTTAATTCAATATTGTGATGGGCATATAGCATCATGCGCTGCCAAATCATAGCCGGCACCACGCCGCCAGTTAATCTGCTCATCGGTGTAAAATTATCATTCCCCATCCAAACCGCGGCGGAATAATTTCCCGTATAGCCGACAAACCATGCATCGCGATAATTTTGTGATGTACCGGTTTTGCCCGCAACCCGCGTCATCGGTAGGGCGGCACGGCGACCGGTTCCCCGTTCTGGTACTTGTACGAGCATCGAATTTATTGCTTGGGTGGCTTTTTCACTCATAACGCGGTGAGGTTTTTCGCCATCGCGTTGCCAATCCCATAAAATGCGGCCGTCTTCAGTCATGATTTGGGTAAAGCCATGACGGTTGCCTGCCATGCCGCCATTGGCAAAAACATTAAAGCCAGTGGCTTGATCAAGCGGTGTCATGCCAGAGGTGCCAAGAACCATGGTTTTATGCGAGCTAATGGGGGATTCAATTCCCATCGCTTCAACAAGATCAACAATTTCCTTAGTGGAACGATTAAGGTATTGATAGGTAATGCGCACCGGTACAGTGTTTAAAGACTTGACTAGCGCTGTTGCAAGATCTACGCGCCCAGCATAACCGCGGCCATAATTGCGTGGCTGCCATCCTGCCCAATTTATTGGCGCGTCTGATATTACTGTTTGTGGCGTAAGACCATGCTCCATAGCTATTGCATAAACATAAGGCTTGAAGGATGAACCAGCTTGGCGCTGCGCATGGGCAGCACGGTTAAACTGGCTTTTGGCATAGTCAATGCCGCCAACCATTGCTCGCACAGAGCCATCATTTTCAATGATGACTGTTGATGCTTGTGTCGCGCGATACTGTTTACCATATTGAGCAATGTGATATTCGACTGATTCTTCTGCAGCTTTTTGTAAGCCAAGATCAAGGGTCGTGCGCACAACAAGCATGCGGGTTGATAATTTATCACCCATTTTTTGCACTTCGTCATAGATCCAATCAAGGAAATAGTCTGGTGAATCATTGTTAAGGCTAGCAACTACTGTTGCAGGGTGAAGACGCGCCGCTGCTACCTCACCATCACCCATAAAGCCAGCATCTACTAAATTGGATAAAACGACATTGGCACGGGCACGGGCGGCTGGCAAATTAATATGCGGGGCGTATTTTCCTGGCGCCTTGAAAAGCCCAGCAAGCATTGCAGCTTCTGAAAGGGTTACATCTCTTATATCTTTACCAAAATAATATTTTGCTGCTGATGCAATACCAAAATTGCCACCGCCCATATAGGCGCGATCAAGATAAAGCTGTAATATTTCGTTCTTGCTCAGATTAGCTTCTAGCCAAAGCGCTAAATAAGCTTCTTTAACTTTGCGTTTGAAGGTCCGCTCATTGGATAGAAATACATTTTTGGCCAATTGTTGGGTGAGGGTGGAGCCGCCCTGAACTACACCATTTGCTCGCATATTTTGGCTAAGTGCACGCGAAAGGCCATAAAAATCTATGCCCCAATGCTCGAAAAAACGGCGATCTTCTGTGGCAAGAACTGCCTTTATAACGAAATCTGGCATGTCACCAATCGCAACATTTTCTGCATGCATTGCGCCACGTTGCCCAATTATATTATTATGGCGATCAAGCATTGTCATGGCAAATTCATCTGGTGCGCGCCAGTCGCCATCGGTGGCTTTATAGACGGAAAGCCCTAAAACAACAAATAATGTCAAACCAATGAGACCAAGTGTCATTGCTTCGTCAGCAAGTTCAACGAAAAACCGTTTTGTACCACGAACTCTGAATTTATTTGAAAATATTGAAAGGCGATCCCAAATTCGACCGAACGAATAAGCAAATTTATATAATGCATTATCGACCCAAGCGTCTAAACCGATAAATAAAGGACTGCGAAAGCCTTTACCGGTTTTTGTACTCTTTGACTTTTCTTTCCGACCGAACATTGTGCTGTCCCTGCCCATGGGTTAGATAGAGTAATTATATTGATTAAAATCCGCTATATTCTTATATTCTTTAATTAAACTTTCTGTAAAAGTTTGTAACCTTTCACCGTGTCCATTACAATCATTATCGTTAAAAATTGCTGATTGAGACTTAAAAAAATCGCAATTTGGTTAATGCTAATTATAGTAGAAGCTAATATAATTCGTGCAATTTTATAATGCTTTTTTGTGGTTGGCGTTGCTTAACCTTGACGGAACAAACAAAATAAATGGATTTTAAGCTTTAGCCAGTCAGATCTTGCACAAAAAGTGTAAATGGTTAAATCAATTCATTAATGTCATTTTTCGAAAAGTGATTCTACTTGCAAAAATATTATTAAGTAGTTTCAATGTCTGAAGGCTAAGCGTTTTTCTATGCTGAATATTTATAAAGGGCAGTTGGTCGTTGTTCATGCAATATTCAGGTAAACTATATTAAAAGAGGGTCATGATGAAAAAACTTACATATTCAATTATCGCACTTGGTTTAACTAGCATTTGCATTTCTCCTGCTTTGGCAGCAGATTGCAACGCTGTGGGTCAAAAAATTGCCGATGAACAAGGTGGTCAGCTTTCTAAGGCGACGCCAACCGTTCAAAATGGTAAAGATGTTTGCGTCGTGGTGGTTATCATTCGAGGTAAGGATGGAGAGCAGCCACGCCGTGTAGAAGTTGCAGTACCAGCTAATTAAAATTTATTTATTAAGCCATTTGAATTTTAGTTTGGTTGCTATTTTCTCTGAAATCGGATTTTTTAATGCGTATTTTAATTGTTGAAGATGATCGGGAATTGAACCGCCAGCTTGTGGAGGCAGTGACTGAGGCTGGCTATGTTGCTGATTGTGCTTTTGACGGTGAGGAAGGGCACTTCCTTGGTGATACAGAGCCCTATGATGCCGTTATTCTTGATATTGGTTTACCAATCAAGGACGGCATCAAGGTTTTGGAAGAGTGGCGAAAAGACGGGCATCGCATGCCGGTTTTATTGTTGACGGCACGTGATAGATGGTCTGATAAAGTTGCTGGTATTGATGCTGGCGCTGATGATTACGTTGCCAAGCCATTTCATATGGAAGAGGTTTTAGCTAGGTTGCGCGCTTTAATCAGGCGCTCTAGCGGTCACGCATCGAGCGAGTTTCATTGTGGCCCAGTTTTATTGGATACTAAGACTTCCAAAGTGACAGTTGATAACCAAATTATAAAACTTACCTCACATGAATATCGCTTGCTTGCTTACCTTATGCATCATGAAGGTGAGGTGATCTCGCGTACTGAATTGGTTGAGCATTTATATGATCAAGATTTTGATCGCGATTCCAATACTATTGAGGTTTTTGTTGGGCGTTTGCGTAAAAAGCTCGGTGTTGATGTTATTGAGACTATTCGTGGTATGGGCTATCGGTTAAAGAAGCCATCTGCTGTATAGTAAGTAGCTTTTATCTAATCTTTCCATTTGCTTTTTTATCGAGGTAAAAATCACCAAAGGCGCTGTTTTGAATTTTTTTTCCAGAAGATCTTTTACCTTACGCTTGGGGTTGTTCTCAACCCTTTGGGTGATGGTGGCTTTGATAATTGTCGCCTTTACTGCATCAGCCCTTTATCGTGAAGCAAATGAACAAAGCTTTGAAGATTTGTTATCTGCCCATTTATACTCACTTATCGGTTTTGTAGATGTTTCGCCGCAAGGTGTTTTGCGTGGTAAGCCAGAGCTTGGCGATATAAGATATACCGATGCAAATTCGGGTTGGTTTTGGGAAGTAACAGCTGTTTCTTCTAATTTGCGTGGCAGGTTACAGTCCTATAGTAGTGGGGCTGGGCGTGTATTGTCACCTTCTGAAAGTGACGTGCCTTTTGATAGCCACTTTATGCGCTCTTACACTGCCAAAGGCTTTCAAGGGCAGGATGTATTGGTTGTAGAAGGCGATGTGCTACTTGATCAGGAAGATCGAGTGGCAAGGTTTCGCATCATTGGCAATCTTTATGAAGTTGAAAAACAATTTATAAAATTCCGTGATACAATGAGTTTTTATCTTGTTGGCCTTTGTATCGCCAGTATCATTATCAATGTTATTGTTATATTGCTTGGTCTTTCACCGCTCTTTAGGGTGCGTAAAACCTTAAAGGCTATTCGTACGGGTAAAGCAGATCGGCTTGATACAAATTTGCCGCTAGAAATTGCACCTCTTGCGCGTGAGATGAATGCGCTCATCGATAATAATCAACGTATTGTGGAGCGTTTTCGCACCCAAGTTGGTAATCTTGCTCATTCACTTAAGACCCCATTAGCTGTTTTAAGTAATGAATCAGAAAAAATTGGCGGTCAACAGGGTAAGATAATTCGGGAGCAAAGCTTGGCAATGCAAACACAGATTAGACATTATCTTGAACGAGCAAGAATTGCTGCTCAACGTGATAGTGTTGTTTATCGCACCGCCATTGTGCCTACGTTAGAGCCGATTATTCGAGTTATGCGTAAACTTAATCCCGATAAGAAAATTGAAAGTTATTTTCCAGAAGAGCAAATTATTTTTGCCGGTGAAAAAGAAGATATTGAAGAAATTATTGGTAATCTTTTGGAAAATGCTGCCAAATGGGCGATGGATTTTATAAAAATTGAAGTAGCTCCATTACATCGTGATGATAAATCCCAAAAAAGGTTTTTAATTTGCATTGAAGATGATGGACCAGGGCTAAAGGACGATGACGTCAATGAAGCTTTAAAGCGGGGTAGGCGGTTAGATGAAACTGTTCCGGGTACCGGATTGGGCTTGTCTATTGTCGTTGATACGGTGCGAGAATATGGTGGCGAACTTAAACTTGATCGCTCTCAATTGGGGGGCTTGCGTATTCGCATTTATTTACCAGTGGCCGAAGATTAATCTCTCTTTATTGAAGTATAAATTGACAAATTTTATGGGGGCTGCCTTGAAAAGGCTCCAGTCAAATGACAGGGAAAATTACGTCTAGATAGTGAGCACAGTCTTTCTCAATAGAACGTAATATAAATATTGTCCTATTATGCAGCCCTTGTTAACTCATAGTCAGGCAGATTGTATCGTTGCCGCAAAGTTTCGCCTGCAATGGGTGGTGTACGTAATCGGCGTTTTTCAAGGATGGGAATTACGGTTTTGCCAAACAGGTCCAGTTCGTCGGGCAATGTTGGAAAAATAACGTTAAAGCCATCGGCTCCTTCTTCATCAAACCATTTTTGCATGTCGTCAGCAATTTTATCAGGCGTGCCGATTGAAAGAAAATGACCGCGTGAACATAAAAAGCGAGCTTTGAATTCACGTAGGCTATAATTTTTTTGTCGTGCTTCTTTTAGCAAAAGCCTTGCGCGGTGCGAATTTTCTGGTTCATCTGCCTGATCTAGTAGAAATGTTGGTAACGGATCGTCAAGTTTATAGGAGGAGAGATCAATACCCAATATCTTGAATAGTTCATGCCAACCAAAATTTGCAGGTGCAAGGTCATTGAGTTTTGCAATTTTTTGCTCTGCCGCTTCGTAACTATCGCCAATAACCGGTACGATTCCTGGAAATACCAAAATTTTTTCTTTGCTTCGCCCTAATTGCAGTGCGCGTTGCTTTATATCCTTATAAAAGAATTTTGCATCATCGAGATCGGATTGTACTGTGAAGCATATGTCAGCATATTGACTGGCAAAATTTCGACCATGATCGGATATGCCCCCTTGCGTAAGTACAGGATGCCCTTGTGGGGGCGGAGGTACATTAAGTGGTCCGGAACTTCTTATGTAATGGCCGCGATAATTGGCTTTTTCAACTGCACCCTCACTATAGTAAATACCATTTTCTTTGTCGCCTATACGCGCATTTGGTTTCCAACTCGTCCAAAGGTGTGATGTGGCCTCAACCACGTCACGTGCTCTTGCGTAGCGCTCTTCATGAGGAGCAAGCACATCTCGTCCAAAATTTTTAGCCTCTAACAAAGTTGATGAAGTAACTATGTTCCAACCTGCTCGACCATTGCTAATATGATCAAGAGACGCAAATCTGCGGGCTATGTGATAAGGGTGATCATAGGTCGTGGACGAAGTACCGATAAGGCCGATTGACTGGGTGATAGAGGCAATAGCCGATAAGATAAGAATAGGATCGAGTGAACCGATAATTTCTGCCGGAGAATTATGATGAAGAGCCAGTACATCACCAAAAAACAAGGCATCAAAACCATAGGTTTCAGCGTTCTTGGCTAGATTTTCCCAATAATTTAGCTTGGTGACCGCGAGTGGGTCACTATTAGGTAGGCGCCATGCCGATATATGGCTGCCTAACCCATAAATCATTGTATTGATATGCAAACGTCTCATGGCTTTATCTATCTCGAATTATTAGTTTTAAAAATAATGAGGCATATTGTAAAATATTTCTTTTAGCGCTGGGGGGATCTTAAACGACATAGCTGCTAAAATACTAATGTTTTACTGTTACAAATTGCATCTATAAATGTTAATAATGGTTAGTGACAAGTTTGTCGGGGCATTCTCAATTCTATCAACATGCTAAAATGGCCGAATTATAAATGATTACCAGTAAAATTATTGGGAGCGGCAAATTAGCATTGCATAAAATGAATGATAATTGTCAAAACTTTACTTAGTAAAAAATAAAATTTTTAATTAAGTTATAGTTGTTTAGAATTCAAATTATGATGCTTGATAAAGTCAATTGTTAATTTTTTAGATGTAGTTTAAGCGGTTAAGGTATTGATCTGGCGTGAAAATAGGCTTTCTACAATTGATGGAGCGTTGAAACAGCAATATTACCCTTAAATCACTTTATTGAAATGCATTATTTGATTGATTTATCATATTTTTCACTCAAATCGCTTCACAGATTTTCAAAAATGCTCTAGATATTAAGTGTTTATATTTTTATGTAGCTAAATTTTAGTTACAGTGATTCATGGTATTGAAAATGAAAAAATCGGCCGTCCTTATAACAATGTTGTGTATTCCGTCACTTGTTGCGGGTTGTATCAAGCAACCACAGACCACAACTACAGCAACAGAAAACCTTATATATTCTGCAATGGGGACAGGACTTCTTGGTGATTCTATTTCAAGAATTCCTGCGAAACAGCGCAGCCTTGCTTTAGAGGCTGAATATAAGGCATTAGAATATACACGTTCTGGCAATACCATTAATTGGGCGACCAATGATGGAGTTGCATCAGGTACAGTAACGCCGGGTCAGCCTTATCGTGTTGGATCACAAAATTGCCGTCAATATAGCCATAGTTTTGTGATTCGCGGTGTGCCGCAAACTAATCGTGGTAGTGCATGCCGAAATGATGATGGTAGCTGGTCACCATTGACCTAATTTTCTATATCAATTGTTGTGTTGCTATTAAAGTGTTTTAGCGCTTTTTTACAGAAGCTTCATTCATTTGAAATATGCGTTTTTATGTCAAGAATTTTATTCTTGACATTTTATCACCATAAAATAGTAGCAAAATTTCAGCAAATGCGGCAGGCTTAATAATTATTAGCCTGTTTAGGTTATTTTAAGGCTATCCACTTATAAATTTGGTAGCTTTATTACATGGATGTCGAGAAATGAAAAAACAGGTAAATCGCCGGATGGTGTTGGGTTCAGCTTTAGGGTTGGGGCTTTTCGGTTTGGTAGGTAGTGCAACAGCGCAAAGGGCGTCTTCTTGGGGTGACCAGTTTGACACGCAAGCAGCTGGTGGGCAGCAGGTTGCCTCTAATATACCTGTTCTAAGTGGTGCCACTGTAAGTTACACACAAGTTGCCATTTCTCAATATGAGGCCATCGTTGCGCAAGGTGGTTGGCCTCACGTTCCAGCCGAGCAAGGCAAATTACAGCTGGGCATGAATCATCCTGCTGTAGAAATTATGCGTCAACGTTTGTTTATTTCTGGTGATTTAGCGCGTGAAGCTGGTTTGTCCGTAGCTTTTGATACTTATGTTGATGCCGCTGTACGTCGTTTTCAAGCGCGTCATGGTTTGCCTGCAGACGGTGTTGTCGGAGATATAACCTACCGCGCCATGAATGTTAGTGCTGATGCACGCTTGCAGCAATTACGCGTTAATCTTGATCGCTTGCAAAAAGAAGCAGAAAAAACAGCGCGTGAACAGCGCTTTGTTATGGTGAATATCCCTGCAGCGCAAATTGAAGCTGTTGAAGATGGTTCTGTTGCTCAGCGTTACACGGCAGTTGTTGGTAAGATAGATCGCCAAACGCCACTTCTTGATTCAAAAATTCATGAAGTGATTTTAAATCCAACTTGGACAGTTCCTGCGTCAATTATTAAAAAGGATATTATTCCTTTGATGCGCAAAAGTCCAAATTATCTAACCGATAATAATATCCATTTATTTAATGGTCAGGGGCAAGAGGTTTCCCCTCAATCGGTTAACTGGAATACCGATGAAGCAACGAGGTTGCGTTTCCGTCAGGATCCTGGCAAAATCAATGCGATGTCATCAACCAAAATTAATTTCCATAATACTCATTCGGTATATATGCATGATACACCGCAGCAAACCCTTTTCAATAATTTGATGCGCTTTGACTCTTCTGGTTGTATTCGTATTCATAATATTAGAGATTTTAACGTCTGGGTTTTGAAAAATACACCAGATTGGGATAGAACGCGTATGGAGCAGGTTATTGGCCAGCGTGTTAATACGCCTATTGCCGTTAAAGATCCAATTCCTTTGCACTTTGTATATATTTCAGCCTGGTCAACCGGTAATGGGGTAGTGCAGTTCCGCGGTGATATTTATCACATGGATGGCGCTAGTGAATTAGCATTTACTGAATCTTGAATCTAAAAACGTTTTATAAGGAGCCGCCATTGTTTGACAAGGGCGGCTTTTTTATCATTCAGTTATGTGTGATAAATGATTTTAAGTGTTTATTAGCGTGAATATTGTGCATCACTGACTGGTTCTAACCATTCAACGGTTTTGCCATTTTCAAGCTCTTGCACAGCAAAATGTGACATGGCTGTGTTTGGGGAGGCTCCATGCCAATGTCTTTCTCCAGGTTCAAACCACACAACATCACCGGGGCGCACTTCTTCAATCGGACCACCGTCTTTTTGTACAAGGCCAAGACCAAATGTAATAATAATCGCTTGGCCTTTTGGGTGGGTGTGCCAATTAGTACGGGCAGATGGTTCAAAAGTTACATGACCACATGTGACGTTGGCACCTTGATGCTCATCAATGACTGCATCAAGACGGGCGGTCCCAGTAAAATAATCAGGCGATAATTTAACCGATGATCGGGTGCCAGAGCGAATTATTTCCATGATATTAATCCCTTATAAAAAGTAAAAAGCATATTTTTTAAATTAAAAAAATGCTCATTTATAACGATAAATGAGAGTGCATCTAGCAGCCTAGGCTTGCGACATATCAATAACAAAACGATATTTCACGTCGCTTTTTAACATGCGTGCATAAGCGTTTTCTATTTGATTTGGTGCTATGAGTTCGATATCTGCGGTAATGTTATGCTTGCCGCAAAAGTCTAACATTTTTTGTGTTTCTGCAATGCCACCAATGGCCGATCCGGCGAAAGAGCGGCGATAGGGAATAAGGTTGAATACCTGTACGGGGAGGGGCTCAACCGGTGCTCCGACTTGTACTAATGTACCATCGACTTTAAGCAGATTAAAATATTGGTTGATGTCATGCTGCGCTGCAACGGTATCAATGATCAGATCAAGGCTTTTATCAGCTTTTGCCAAAGCTGCTGCGTCTCTAGTCAATACAATATTATCAGCGCCAAGACGATGTGCATCGTCAACTTTATTGACGGACGTTGTGAGCATGGTGACTTCAGCTCCCATGGCATGTGCGAGTTTAACCGCCATGTGACCAAGGCCACCAAGTCCCGCTACCCCTACTTTTGTTCCCTTGGTAACCTTCCAATGATGAAGGGGAGAAAAAGTGGTAATACCTGCGCAAAGAAGTGGTGCTGCCGCAGCAAGATCAAGATTATCAGGGATCGATAAAACAAAATTTTCATTTACGACAATGCGCTTGGAATAGCCACCAAAAGTATGACGATCAGGACCAGTTTCCGGATCTTGGCTGTTATAGGTTAATGTATTACCATTTTCACAATATTGTTCCAATCCTTGGTTGCAATAATCACAGTTTTGGCAAGAATTGACCATGCAACCAACACCAACACGTTGGCCGACTTTAAATTTGGTTACTTTACTGCCAATCCGGCGAACGGTACCAACGATTTCATGGCCAGGAACACAAGGATATTGGGTGCCAGCCCATTCACCACGTGCGGTATGCAAGTCTGAATGGCAAACACCGCAAAAAGCAATATCAATGTCAACGTCGAAAGCAAGGGGATCGCGACGTTCAAAACTAAAGGGCTGAAACGTGTCGTTAGCTGAGGATACGGCAAAGCCGTCACAAATAAACATTTAAAAGCTCCAATTTAAATATTAAAATTATTGTTTAAGATCATTCCAGTTAGATTGGGTTTAGATAAAAAAATTGCAAGTCTTTGTATTTATGTGCGGTTTTAATTATGGAAAATTTACATCGGCCTTTTTAAAATTGCTTTGTGCCGCATCACATATGACGTGTTAAAGGTTACGGTAAATTTATGAGGGATGGTTATGCTATAAATACAAATATCTTCATGGCTTAATTTTAAGGTATATAATTCTTTTCGATAATAGTTTATTTTCACTAATAGTTATGAGTGAAATTCATTAATGTGATGGCAAATTAAAAACGATATTAAATGATTTTTGTGTAATTCATGAGGCTACTTTTTTAAATAGATGGAAAGCAAAAAGCCATTTCCGGCGGTTGGAAATGGCTTTAAATTTGGCGTTTTTGCCGGAAAATATATAGTGTCGGCTTATCGGCTAATTAAAATTTTGCGCCTATATTAATAACAAAGCTGCGCCCTGATGTTGGAATAGCCCGCGACCCGCCCATATAGGATGTATAATTGGTTCTATCGGTAAGGTTATAAGCATTAGCACTAAAACGCCATTTTTCAGTTTCATAAGATGCCATTGCGTCAAGAGTAAAACTATGGGGAATGCGGCTTAGGCCATTGCTAGCAACTGGAACTGCATCGCGATAGGTCATTCCGCCACCGATCAGCAATTTGCCGTTCAAACTATTAAAATGCGGAGCAAGATCATAGGTTGTCCAAAGGGATGCGGCATTTTTTGCAGCGCCAGGAACGCTGTTGCCGATCACTGAACTTGTTGCGGAGTCGAGAATTTTACTTTGCAAATAGGTATAAGAAGTATAAACATCCCACTGTTCTGTAATTTTTCCTGTAAGACCTGCTTCAAAACCGCGTACCCGCTGTTTTTCGCCAGATCTTGTAACTGAGCCATCAGGATTATTATAAAGCGCGTTATTTTTCTCTACTTGAAATAATGCGCCAGTTAAACCAATGCGGCCATCGAGTAAGTCAATTTTACCGCCAAGTTCGAATAATTCACTTTTTTCCGGATCCCAATCAATGCGCGCAGCCGTAACTGGATTGAAATCAGAAGTGATATATTGTCCAAAAGGTAAGTTATTAGATACAGACCATGAAAAATAGTAAGTTTGTGCTTTTGTTGGTTCCCAAATAACGCTTGCTTTAGGGCTAATATAATCTGCTTTTGCCATCAGCGAATTTATTCCCGCCGCTGTGGTTACATCATAATTAATTTTTTGATAATCCCAACGTAAGCCTGCCATAATCGAGAATTGTTCATTAAGCCACATGCGGTCGCTTAAAAAAATTGCCACAGAACGTGAGTTTGAGTCCTTGTAATTATCAGGGTTTGGCACAAGGCTATAATAGCTAGAATCCATGTTTTCTGTCCAAAGCCTTGGTGCGCGTAAGCTTTTGGGAGATGTGTATCTATAACCTTGGCGTTGATCATCTTGATACATCATATCAAGACCAAATACGGCTTGGTGGCGGAATGCGCCAGTTTCAAATTTTGCAACAGCAGTTGAAATATTTTGTAACCCCCAGCTTTTTTGATCGTAAGTGACACCGCCACCACCGCCATAGGCCATAAGCGGATTTCCACCGCCGCCAAATAGGGCATTGGTACATTGAGCAGCAACCGCACAGCGAATAGGCGTTGCGCTAAAATAGCGTTTGAAATGAGTATAGCGTGTGTCATTTGTAAAGGTCAGCCACTCATTGATCTCATTGCGATAATTTGAAGTGACCATGTGAATCTCGGATTTATCACGATCGCTATTTTTTCCGTAAAAAATGTTTTTTGGCACACCATATTCAGTCACTGGGCGTGAAATGCCATTTGGATCAGCAACAAATGGAATACCATAATCGGGAAGGCGATCAGTTTTTTGGTAAAAGTAACCTAAATGCCATGTTTGATTTGTACCAAGTCCAAAACCTGCAGATGTCGCTAAGCCCCAACGGTTAGATGTAACATGATTGCGGTCAACAACATCTTGCCAATTGCCCATTACATTAAATCGGACAGCCGTTGTATCATTGATTTGCTGATTGTAATCGATTGTGGGACGATAAAGCGGACCGTTACCTGTTGAAAAATTTACCGCGCCAAAAGTACCTAAACGAGCGCGTTTTGACGTCGAGTTAACAGCTCCGCCTGTAGTTCCAACGCCAAAATTTTCGCCATTAGGGCCTTTAAATACCTGAACTTGTTCCATGTTGAAACTGTCGCGAACGTAAACGCCGATATCGCGTAATCCATCACTGTAAGTGTCGCCCGTTGCGTCAAAGCCTCTGATTCTAAAGCGGTCGCCATTCATGCCACCACCGCCTTCACCAATCGTTGTGGTGATACCGGGCACATTTTGCAACGCTTGTTCTAGTGTCATGACGTTTTGCTCAATCATGACATGCTCTGGTACAACATTAACAACTTGTGGAATGTCACGAATTGTTCCTGGTAAACGCGAGGAGCCAGATTGTGCTGCGTTAATATTAGAAATACTTGCATTGCCACTGATGGTTATTGTTTCCAAAGTGGAATTGTCACCATCATTACTTGCAACATTTGTTGTGTTGCTATTCGTTGAATTCTGAACTTGAGCGCTTACTGCATTTGGAAGTGTTGCCAAAGATGCAACAAGCCCTGCTTTGATTGCCATATTACTAATGATGCGGCCATTACTGGTGGCCGCCCTGTTATTTGAAAACTCCATAAAAATACCCTCATTTTAAATTTTTACCTCTTATTCTTGACTTTATTAGTCATGTTTTATCAAGATCGTTTGTATTAAAATGGTGCTAATTATTAAAAAAAATTTAAGTTGTGTTATTTAAGTAACGCATTAAAATTATTATAATTATACTTTAATTTATTGAAATATATTTTTAATTGTTAATATTATAAAGTATTGTTAGAATTGTAATAAATTTACTTTTTTGTATGATTAGTAATCAATTGGGGTTTGTTGATCTAAAAAAGTTGCTTGTTACCAATAGCGAGCAAGTCCTTTTTACGTATTTTTTAAAGCGTGTTAGAAAATTAGAAATAAAAGGTGAAAAAAGTAAAAATTAAAAGCATTGTGATTGGACATTTGATGACAATTGGTTTTTATAGGCTATGTTCTTTTGGTTTATTCTAATTCTAATAACTATTGGTGTCGTTTTTTTGCTGGTGTATGCACTTGGCCGCGATGCTATTTTATCAAAAAGCAAATCTGAAGATAATGCTCAAAGCGATATAGCTGTTTATAAGAGTCAGCTCATAGAAATCGATGAAGAAGAAGCTGATGGGCAAATTTCTCATGAAAATGCTAAAGAGGCGCGGCTAGAGCTTGCAAGGCGTATTCTTTCTAGCGAAAAAACGCCGATGAAAAATGGGCTAAATACGACCAATGGTTCAAAAGATCATGGTATGAAAATAATAGTTTTTATTGGTATTTTGTTTATTATAGCCGGCAGTTGGGGGATTTATTCGCTTTTGGGAAGCCCCGATATGCCTCAGCGACCTTTTGAAATCTTGATGTCTAAGGATGATTCAACCCTTGATCTTTCTGAAAAAATTGTAAAGAGCGAAGCTCTGTTAGCTCGTAATCCAGATCAAGGTGACCTACTTGATAAACTTGGTGATCTTTATTTAGAGACAGGGCGTTTTCGCGATGCTGCGAATATGTTTAATCGATCTCTCGGCGTGAATGGCGAAAGCTCAAAAAGGTTTTTAAGTTATGGCATTGCTCTCATGGGATTGGAAAACGGTGTTGTCAATAAGGATGCAGAAATTGCTTTACAACAGGCCGCCAAATTAAATCCAGAAAATCCGCAGCCTCAAATTTTCCTAGCACGTGGTCTCATTCAAAATGGTGAACAGCAACAAGCTATTGAATTGTTAGAAAAATTTGTAAATGATCATGGTAAGGGGCAGGCTTGGGTGGCTGATATGCAGCTGGTTATCGATCAGCTAAAGGGAATAGAGCCACAAGCTCCTACTAAATTGACAAAAGAGCAGCATGATTTTATTGCCGATAATGTTGGCAAACTCGAAGATAAACTACAAGAAAGCCCGCAGGATTTACAAGGTTGGTTGATGTTGATCAATGCTTATTTTCTTTTGGAGCAACCTGAAAAAGTTCGTTCTACTTATGAAAAAGCTCTACGTCTCTTATCTCCTGAAAATAGAGAAAAATTGATTAATACTCTACAAGATAAAGGCTTTTCTCCCTCGCATGCAAAAGAGGCACACTGACATGTCAATGAGTGCAAAATCCAATAGTTTTCAAATGCATTTAAAAAAAGCGCGCCGAAAACGCTATATGTTATTGTTTTTAGCGCTTTTTGTCATGGCTGCAGCAGTTGGTCTTGTGGTTTTTGCTTTAGGGGATACGGCAAGTTATTTTCGTATGCCATCAGAGATCACTGAAGAGGATATAGCCTCGCAAAGGCCATTACGACTTGGCGGTTTTGTTGAGAAGGGTAGCGTTGTTCGCGGTGAAGGTACGGAGGTATCTTTTAATGTAACTGATTTTGGCAAAGTAGAATATGTTAAGTTCAATGGTATTTTGCCTGATCTTTTTAGGGAAGATCAAGGTGTTATCGTTGAAGGTAACTTTAATGGTGATAAGGTATTTATAGCTAGCCGTGTTTTAGCCAAGCATGACGAAAAATATGTTCCCAAAGATGTAGCTGATCGGTTGAAGGCCCAAGGCCTTTGGGAGGAATATCAAAAACATGATAAATGAAATTGGTTTATTCCTTACAATTCTTGCCTTTTGTCTTAGCTTTTTTCAAACCTTCATTGTACCTATTGCGGTTTATCGCAATAATGTTGGACTTATGCTTGCCAACCGTTCGATTAGTATTATCGTATTCATTTTAATTGGCTTTGCTTTTTTATCACTAACTTATTCTTATGTAATTTCAGATTTTTCTGTTCTCAATGTTGTACAAAATTCTCATTCAGAAAAACCCTTATTATATAAAATTACCGGTGTTTGGGGAAATCATGAAGGATCAATGTTTCTTTGGGTGCTTATTCTTGCCTTTTTTAGTGCTTTGGTTGCAATTTTTGGCAAAAACTTACCGTTAAATCTTTCGACATTGACGTTATGCTGCCAAAGTGCAATTGCGAGTGCATTTTTAGCATTTATTCTGTTTACATCTAATCCATTCGCAAGAATTGATCCTCCTGCATTACAGGGTAATGACCTTAATCCTATTTTGCAGGATATTGGCTTGGCCTTGCATCCTCCAATGCTCTATCTTGGCTATGTTGGTTTTTCAGTCTGTTTTTCATTTGCGATTGCTGCACTTATAACCGGCCGAGTTGATGCGGCTTTTGGCCGGTGGGTGCGCCCTTGGGCACTTATTTCGTGGGTGTTTTTAACTGGTGGTATTACCATGGGGTCTTATTGGGCTTATTATGAGCTTGGTTGGGGCGGTTATTGGTTTTGGGATCCGGTGGAGAACGCATCTTTGATGCCATGGCTTGCGGGAACTGCCTTGCTACATTCGGCTATTGTGCTTGAAAAACGCGCAGCATTAAAAGTTTGGACTATTCTTCTGGCAATTATTGCATTTTCCTTATCTTTGCTTGGCACATTTTTAGTACGTTCAGGCATATTGACTTCTGTACATAGTTTTGCTGTCGATCCGAAACGCGGTATTGCTATTTTAGCCATTTTAGGTTTTTTCATTGGTGTTGCTTTATTATTATTTGCAATACGTGCACCAAATATCAAAAATAGTGGACTTTTTCAGCCAATATCCCGCGAAGGTGCTTTGGTTTTTAATAATGTTTTTTTAACCACTGCTAGCGCTACAGTTTTAATTGGCACACTTTATCCTTTAATCGCTGAAATGCTATGGGACCAAAAGATTTCAGTTGGCGCACCATTTTTCAATATGACCTTTGGGCCACTATTCATTCCCTTGTTGGTAGGTGTTCCATTTGGAACATTGCTTGCTTGGAAGCGTGGTGATCTTATGCTCGCAGCTGGCCGCCTTTCTATGTGTTTTATTTTGGCGCTTATTGCGATGATTGTTAGCTTTTACCTAAGTGGTTATAAAGAAATCTTATCATGTGTAGGGATAGGGCTTGGAGTTTTTGTCATCTTTGGTTCATTTGCTGAAGTTGTGCTGAAAAGTGGCAAATGGGGTACATCATTCAAAACGCGCATTGCGCGCCTTAAGGGCTTGCCTCGTGCGGATTGGGGGGCGGCATTCGCCCATATGGGATTAGGCGTAACGCTTTTCGGGATTGTTGCAGTTGCAACTTTTGGCCAAGAGCGTATCTTAACTATGAAGCCGGGTCAAAGTGTAGAAATTGCAGGGAAAACTATTCGTTTTGATGGATATCAGTCTTTAAATGGCGCGAATTATCAAGAAAATCGGATGCATTTTACCATGTTTAATCGCGATGCAGATAAATATATTGGTGAAGTAACCGCATCTAAAAGAACTTTTCCATCCCAAACCATGCAAACGACTGAAGCTGGCCTTTTATGGCGAGGATTATCACAATATTATATTGCACCAGGTAATTATGTCGAAGATAATGCCATGATTGTGCATATTTGGTCGAAGCCTAATGTGTTATTGATTTGGGGTGGTGGATTTTTAATGATGTTAGGGGGGCTTCTGTCTCTTTCAGATCGACGACTACGCATTGGTGCGCCTAAAGGGGCTAAAACTCGCCAAAAGCTTTCGACCGCTTTGCTTTTGGATAAAAAATAGGCATAGAGATGAAAAATACTATCCGATTGGTGATATTTATCTTGTTTGTTGGCTTTATGAGTGTTGCTCAAGCTGTTCAGCCTGATGAAATATTGCCTGATGCTAATCTAGAAGCAAGAGCACGCGAGATTTCTTCGCATCTGCGTTGTCTTGTATGCCAAAACGAGTCCATTGATGATTCTAATGCGCCACTTGCTCGTGATTTGCGAATGTTGGTGCGAGAACGCCTAAGTGAAGGTGATAGTAATCAAAAAGCAATAGACTATATTGTTGCCCGCTATGGTGAATATGTCTTGTTAAAGCCACGTTTTGAAGGTTCTACTATACTATTATGGCTTTCTCCAATTTTAATTCTTTTAGCAGCTTTTGCTTATATTCTTTATAATTTTAGGCAAAAGAAACCTTCCCAGCAAGTTGAACTTACAGTTGAAGAAAAACGGCGCTTGCAAAGGATATTGGATGAGTAATCTTGCTCTAGAGGGATAGATAATAGATTTAAAGCGGATATCTCGAGCTTGATAATTTTAATAAGTATGCGCTTTTTTTTAGATTAAAATACAAAAAATTTAGAGCACTTAATTGAAAATGCTCTAAATTTTACGTTTCTTAGTCAATCAAGATAAGTTGGTTACCTCTAATAGAGGTACTTGAAAGTGTATTAATAAAATTCATACCAAGCAAATTATCTGATAAAGCACCTGATGGTGCAATTAAAGCATTTAATTTTTTACGGGTAATTGAACCGATGCTTATACTATCTAATCTTACACGCGCTGTGTTAAGACTGCCATTTGCTGTTGATACGGGTGTGGTATAATTTAACCCTTGAATGTCTATACCAATATCAATAGCTGTTTCATTGGTAAGGACTATCGATGTTGCGCCAGTATCTATTAAGAATTTTACCCTATGATCATCAACTTTACCGGTTATTTGGTAGTGTCCGTTGCTTCCACGATCAATGGTAACTGTATTCCTACTAGTTAGGTCAACTGAAAGCACGCTTGCTGGAACTAAGCCGCCACTGATATTATGGGCAATATCTTGCAGATGAAAGCGATTATTATAACCAATAAGTAGAACGCCTATAATAGCTACCCAAATAAGTATATTTTTAAGAACATGGCTAAGGGTAATGCCAGACGACAGTAGTCCTGCCGCAAGGATTGTGGCAAATAAACCTCCAGTTGTTATTCTGGCTAGATCACTATTTGTTAGGGAGGATGAACTAATATTGTCATTGCCTAGATAAAAAATTAAAGCAATAACACCAACTGCAGTGAGACAAATCCATAATAACCGCATGTTAAAATCCCTATTATAATATTTTTTCGCAAATATATTGCTATAGATAATGTGCTGTTGGAGCAATCTATAATTTTTTTCAAATTATAAGCAAATAAAATTAAAAAATATTACTATTTATCCCAGTTATCAAAAGCTAAATATTTGTCTATTGGATTGAGTGGGGCAATATGTGTTAGTATTTCACGTGCTTCTTCTTCATCTTTTTTGATTTGCTCAATCATAGGCTCAAGTCCGTCGAACTTTAATTCTCCACGCAAATAGGAAAAGAATGAAACAAAACATGTTTGCCCATAAATATCTTCATTAAAATTAAAAATGAAGGTCTCTAATAATGGTTCCTTTAATTCATTAACTGTCGGCCTTAATCCATAGCTTGCAACACCGTTAAAAATTTTGCCATTTTGCGTGCGAAAACGTACCGCATAAACGCCAAATTTTAAACCAGTATCACTATCTAACCGCATATTGGCGGTGGGGAACCCAATTTGTCGCCCTAGAGCGGCACCATGAACGACATTGGATTTAATGGTATAGCGGTAACCAAGAAGACCTGCTGCTTCTTCTACTGCGCCGCAACTTAAAGCTTGCCTAATGCGGCTAGAAGATACGAGTTCACGATTTTCATCAAGAAAGCCATCAACAATAACGACATCAAAACCGCAATTCTTACCTTCATTGATAAGAAATTCGGGGGTCCCAGAGCGCTTTGCTCCAAAGTGAAAATTATCACCCGTAACAACGACACTTGCCTTTAAGCAGTCACGCAAGATCGTATCCGTAAATTCTTTTGCCTGATGGGATGAGAAATCCTTGGTGAAGCGTTGTTCAATGACTGCGTCAAATCCGAGTTTTTCTAAAATTTCAGCACGTTCATCGGCAGGAGTAAGGCGATATAAGGGCTTAGTTGGATTAAAAAAACTGCGCGGATGCGGTTCAAAGGTAAGAACAATAGCTGGTTTTCCAAGCAGCCGCGCCTTTTCAAGCGCAGTTTCTAACACAGCTAGATGACCACGATGAACACCGTCAAAGTTACCAATGGCAATAACGCCGCCCTGTAACTGGCTTGGCAGTACACCAACGTCAGGCAGACGGATAATTTTTTTGGGTTGCACGCCTATTCAAGCTCCATCATATCAAAATTGGGCACTAAAGAATAAGGGGCAAAGAATTCCTCAAGCAGCTTTTGATTGATCTCACCATCAATACAATATTCATTGGCATGAATACCACGCGCAATATAAAGCGTATCAAAGCCATTATTAACACCGCCCTTAATGTCGGTTAAAACGCCATCTCCAATAACTAAGATTTTTTCTTTATTGGCTTCTTGGTTTAAAATAGCGCGCATTTTCTTTAAAGCTAATTCATATATTGGATGATGTGGCTTGCCGGCAATCATTGTGCGCCCACCCAATTGTGCATAGTCGCGGGCCAGTGCACCCGCGCACCAAACAAGCTTGTCGCCACGCTCTACCATAATATCAGGGTTGGCACATATCATCGGTAAATTGCGCATACGTAAACGCTGTAATAGTTCTGCATAATCATCAGGTGTTTCAGTTTCGTCTTCATAAAGGCCAGTGACCACCACACCACTTGCTTCAAATTCTTCAACCAATTCACAGTCAAGCCCATCAAATAAGGCTAGATCACGATCTGGTCCAATAAGGAATAGCTTTTTAGGACCTTCTGCGATTAAATCTCTTGTTACATCACCAGAGGTGACAATGTCATCATAACAATTGTCATCAACGCCCATATCCGCAAGTTGTTGTGCAACGCCATCGCGCGGTCTTGGTGAGTTGGTTATAAGAATAACATGTTTTCCTGCGTTCCGCGCTGCTTTTAGGGCTGCTTGCGGCTTTGGAAAAACATGTATTCCATTATGTAAAACACCCCATACATCACAAAAGAAAATGTCGTATTGACCAAATATATTATCAAGGCGGTCGAGGTGTTTCATAAAGTGCTCCTAAAGTTAAAGGAATAATAGTCAATAAATGTTATGCTGCATTTCTATATAAGTAATTGCTTTCCATTTGCCAACATGCAAAAATTGAATAGCAAGATTGACTGCCATTGAAAACTTTACCTGTGAATGCAGATGTAATTTTGTCATTTTAACATGACGACTTTATTATAAAGCTTGGTAAAAATTATCAAATATTGCCTTCATGCAATTTAATGGATCCGTAATTTCATTTGCATATCTTCAAATGGCATAAGTTTGCCAATCGGTCCAATTGCAGCCATTGTTGGTTTTGAATCTAAAAATAAACGACGCGCAAGATCGGTTAATCTATCACTATTGACTTGCGAAAGTCGCTCTAGCAGTTCAGAATTTGGAATAACGCGATTATAAAGCAATAATTGCCGCGCAATATGGTGTGCTTTACTCATCGAGCTTTCAGACGAAATCATCAGCCCTGCACGATATTGCGCTTTGGCGCGCCTAACCTCGGCTTCGGTAATATTTTCACTGGCCTTATAAAGTTCATCAAGAATAACGGGTACAAGTGGCTCTAAGCCATCATGCCCAGTTGCCGCATGAATACCAAATAGTCCGGTATCAGAAAAGCCCCAATGAAATGAGTAAATAGAATAGCATAAGCCACGATTTTCACGTATTTCTTGAAATAGACGTGAGGACATGCCGCCGCCAAGAACAATTGCTAAAAGTTGCGAAGCATAAAAATCGCGCATATGGTAGGCGCGGCCTTCAAAACCGAGTAGCAATTGCGCATCTTTTAAATCGCGATATTCACGAAAATCGCCGCCAACATAATTGGCAAGATCAGGAATTGTACCAGATGAATGGCTTCTAAAGTCGCCAAGACGCATTTCAACTTCTTTAACGAAGCTTTCATGCTCAACAGCCCCAGCAGCAACAACAATCATATGACTCGCACAATAATGATCTTGCATGAATTTGCGTAAATCATCAGCGCTAAAACTTAAAACTGTTTCTGCAGTGCCTAAAATGGGGCGGCCTATAGTCTGGTGTCTAAATGCCGTTTCCGAAAAATGGTCGAAAACAACATCATCGGGCGTGTCGTGAGCTGCACCTATTTCTTGTAAAATTACGTTTTTTTCAAGCTCTAGCTCTTCTTCGTCAAAAAGAGGATTGGTAATAATATCGGACAGGATATCAATTGCAAGCGGAACGTCATCAGCAAGAACGCGGGCAAAATAACCAGTGGTTTCAACGCTAGTTGCGGCATTTATTTCGCCGCCGACATCTTCAATTTCTGTAGCTATTTGTAAAGATGTGCGTTTTGCAGTACCTTTAAAAGCCATATGTTCTAACAGATGGGCTATGCCATGTTGGTTGCTCTTTTCGTTGCGTGAGCCAGCCTTTATCCAAATGCCAAGCGCAACAGTTTCAACCTGCCGCATGGTATGGGTTGCAATTGTTAATCCATTGCTTAAACGACTTATGTCAACACCCATTACGCTATATGCTCCCGATCTTATCATTTTGTGCTTATGTAAAATAAGCAGCTTAGAATTTTTCAATTATGTTGAAAAGCCTTTTAATAGTTTTTTTTATTCACAATTATAGGAAAACCTACTTTGAACCACAATTGTGAACCTTCTAATATAAATTAAGTTTAATTGCGTTATGGATAATGATCAAGAATCAAATTCCATTTTTGCTAATACATTGGCAACTAAGCTACGGTTTATGCGACTTTTTTCTTCAAGTGCCATGGCATCGGTAAGAGCAACAAATTTTGCCGCCGCAGCTAAAGATCGCTCAATGCGGCTAGCAATAAATGGGATCAAATTAGGGTCAATATTAAGCTGCCTATCGGCAAATAGCTTGGTAATGACCGCACTTAATAGCATTTCATCAGGAGGTGAGAGCTCTATTAATGAAACCGCATTTAATCGTGAGGCAAGATCAGGCAGGGCAACCTGCCAATCAATTGGTCGCAAGTGCGATGTCATTAAAAGCGAACTTTGCGCATTTTCAATACGTGTTTGCCTTATCGTATTGATAAGATGAAAAAGCGCCGTTTCATCAAATTTATGTGGCGCCATATCCTCAATCAAGATCGGTGTACCAGATAATGCCGCCCTTATAGCTGCGTCTATCTTTTTATGATTAAATTCGTGCGCATAGCTCTGCGCAGCCCATACTGCTGATAGATGAGTTTTGCCTGAGCCTTTTGGGCCAACAAGTACCGTCACGGGTGAGGGCCAGTTTGGCCAACTTTCCAATAGGTTAAATGCGGTATGATTGGCAGGTGTTACAACAAAATCGTCAATACTATAGCGTGCCTCGGGCTCTAAAGCCAAAGGTAGTTGCCTTGGTGTTACATTCATTCACCACGCTCCGCGCCATCATTACCCTTATAAACGGGTGATTCTAAATATGTATGAAGAGCGAAACGTACAAGAACTCCAACCGCCGCTGCCGCCGGTACAGCAATCAGCATACCGGTAAACCCAAATATTGCACCAAAGGCAAAAAGGGCAAACATTAACCAAACAGGATGAAGTCCTACCGACGAACCAACTAGCTTTGGCTGCAAAATATAGCCTTCAACAAATTGTCCAACAAAGAAAAGGCACGCAACGACAACAATCCAGCCCCAACTGTCTGGCCAATACTGAAATGCTGCCATACCAACGGCCAATAAAAGCCCAATAGCCGACCCCACATAAGGAATAAAGCTAATAAAACCAACAAAAAGACCGATCAATAGACCAAAGTTCAATCCGGAAATGGTTAGCCCGATGGCATAATAGCAACCTAGGATCAAACATACCGAACCTTGACCACGAATGAAGCCAGCAACAGCGCGATCCATTTGCGCAAAAATACTACGAATAGTTGAAAGGTGATCCCGTGGGATCCATGAATCGACCGTGTCAACCATTCTATCCCAATCGAGTAGCATGTAAAATGCCACGACTGGCGCCATGATCCATAAGATGAACACGTTAACAATGGCGCGACCTGAATCCCAAAGTGATTGGAAAAGTCCTGTCACAATAGTTGAAAGCTTGTCAAGTAAGCTTTGTAGGCTACCTTGCAGAGTAGAGGTATCAATATTAAATTGATGTAACCAAGATAGATCTTGATTTTTCAAAAATTCGCGTAATGGCTTTATATAGCTTGGAATATTACTAGCAAAGCCGGCCAATTGCTGGGCAAGCAAAGGTACAAGTATGATAATTGCCAGAGCAAATATGACTACGACAAATATGACAATCGCAACAGTGGCCCACATTCGAGAAAAGCCAACTTTTTCCAAAAATTCTACTACAGGATTTAAAAAATAGGCAAGGGCAATACCGGCAACAAAAGGCAATAATACATCGCTGAAAACAATCAGAAACATAATGAAAAATAGTAGTGTTCCAAGCCAAAAAAAAGCTTGTTTACGCACATTACCCTGTAAAGGTACAAGAACAAAATTGGCCTTAGAGCGCAAGGCTCGCGCTTCTTGGCGCTCCTTCCGCTTTAATTGCCGCAATTGGCTGGCGGAAATCGTTACGACATCATCGCTTTTTTTGTTGCCAGCATCTTGCGTTTCATCTTGCATATTGACCGCCTAATTTATCATAACTCATTTTTGCCTGAGCGTTTTAACATTGCTTCATGACCACATAGTGACCAAATCTTAGATGAATACTAAGGAGCATAAGTCCATCAGATATGTGTTGAAGTGTCATTGGTCAAGGCTGCTATCCATAAGTCTTTTGCTTAAAAGTGTGTTTTTTTGAAAATTATGCGATTTTTTCTTGCGGCTTTGGGCGTGGCATGGCAAATGCATAATTATTGCGCTATTTTAATGCAAGGAAACCTAAAAATGGTTAAAGATAGTAAAGACCAAACTGTCGGCCTCACTTATGCACAATCAGGTGTGGATATTGATGCGGGGAACGATATGGTTGACCTCATTAAGCCATTGGTGCGCTCAACAAGCCGGGCAGGGGCCGATACAGAAATTGGTGGTTTTGGTGGGCTGTTTGATTTAAAAGCCGCCGGTTTTAAAGATCCGATTCTCGTTGCTGCTAATGATGGTGTTGGTACAAAGCTTAAAATCGCGATTGACGCGGGCTATCATGATGACGTTGGCATTGATCTTGTTGCTATGTGTGTAAATGATCTTGTCGTGCAGGGAGCTGAGCCGCTTTTCTTCCTTGATTATTTTGCAACTGGTAAACTCGACCCCAACCAAGGTGCCGCGATCGTATCGGGTATTGCAGAAGGTTGCCGTCAATCGGGGGCTGCATTAATTGGTGGTGAAACGGCTGAAATGCCGGGCATGTATCGCGATGGCGATTATGATCTTGCTGGCTTTGCTGTTGGTGCAGCAGAGCGAGGTTCATTATTACCGCATAAGGATATTGCTGAGGGTGATATTATTTTAGGCCTTTCCTCCTCAGGTATTCATTCCAACGGTTTTTCATTAGTGCGCAAGATTGTTGAACATTCGGGGTTGTCATGGAACGATCCTGCGCCGTTTCATACAGCTTTGCCACTTGGCCGCGCATTATTAACGCCAACACGTATTTATGTGCGTTCGATATTATCAGCGATAAAAGCGACCCAATCTATTAAAGCTCTTGCCCATATTACAGGTGGTGGTTTTCCTGAAAATATTCCGCGCGTTTTGCCTAAAAATTTAAGTGCGGAAATTAATCTTAATAGCGTAACCGTGCCTTCAGTATTCAAGTGGTTAGCAAATACTGGCAATATTGAAATGCATGAAATGCTACGTACCTTTAATTGTGGTATTGGCATGATTGTTGTTGTTGCACCACAAAATGTTGATGCGGTTAAAAAAGCATTAGAAGATGGTGGCGAAACAGTCAGCGAGATTGGCCAACTTATAGCGCGGCAAGATAAGGGTGTTGTCTATAAGGGGCAATTAGCATTATGAGTCGTAAACGGGTTGTCGTTTTTATATCGGGCGGCGGCTCGAATATGGAAAAACTCATTGAAGCAAGCAAAGCTGCAGATTATCCGGCAGAAATTATTGCTGTTTTTTCAGATAAAGCCAATGCAGGTGGTTTGGATAAAGCAAAATTACAGGGTGTTGAGACCTTTGTTTTTGAACGCGCGTCTTTTGTTTCAAAGCAAGCTCATGAAGATGCAATTTTGCAGCAATTAGATGCGTTGGCTCCTGATATTATTTGTCTTGCGGGTTATATGCGTATTATTTCTGGAAGTTTCATCAAGCCTTATGAAGGAAAGATTTTAAATATTCATCCCTCCTTATTGCCACTTTTTCCAGGTCTCCATACCCATCAGCGAGCAATTGATGCGGGGGTAAAAATTGCCGGCTGCACTGTGCATATCGTTACGGAAGGTATGGATGAGGGGCCTATTTTGGCCCAAGCAGTAGTGCCTGTTTTAGCCTCAGATAATGCTGATAGTTTAAGTGCGCGTGTTTTAAAGCAAGAGCATCGACTTTATCCGCAAACATTGCGTAATTTTATAGATAAAAAGTGCATTATTACTAGCGATCAGCAATCATTGATTTCCTTTGGGTAATAAGCTGTTAGTTCTATGATGTTTAATAAAAAACCGCTTAATATTTAAGATATTAAGCGGCTTTTAAAATGTCTTACATCGCAAAAAGAATTAAATTGGTTTTACCAATATGTGTTTTTTCTTACCAAATGATAGCTTAATCACATTCTCAGTGCCTAAATCGCTGTTATTGATTATGCGGCTTTCATCACTTACTGCAATGTCATTAACACGGATCGCGCCGCCTTGAATATTGCGACGAGCGTCACCGTTTGATTTTACAAGACCAGCTTTTACCAATAGAGATAAGATGCCGACACCATCTGAAAGTTCAGAACTTGCAATTTCCATTACTGGCAAATCTTGACCTAGCTTTCCCTCTTCAAAGGTTTGACGAGCCGTTTCAGCAGCAAGCTCGGCAGCTTCGCGGCCATGTAGCATTGCAGTAATTTCTGTTGCTAAGATTTTTTTGACATCATTAATTTCTGCGCCTTGTAATTGAGCAAGGCGCGCAATTTCGTCCATTGGCAGAGTTGTATAAAGCTTCATGAAGCGAATAACGTCTGCATCTTCGGTATTGCGCCAATATTGCCAAAATTCATATGGGCTAACAAGGTCGGCATTTAGCCAAACCGCACCGTTTAAGGACTTACCCATTTTTACGCCAGAAGCGGTGGTTAAAAGTGGGGTAGTTAGCGCATATAATTGGCTTGTTCCCATACGGTGGCCAAGTTCGATACCATTGACAATATTGCCCCATTGGTCCGAGCCGCCCATTTGCAGGGTCACGCCATGACGTTGATTAAGTACAACAAAGTCATAGGCCTGTAAAATCATATAGTTAAATTCAAGGAATGACAGTGAGTGCTCTCTATCAAGGCGCAATTTAACCGAGTCAAAAGACAACATGCGATTAACTGAAAAATGACGGCCAACGTCACGCAAAAATTCAAGATAGTTGAGGTTGCGCAACCAATCAGCATTATTTGCAATAACTGCATCATTTGGGCCATCGCCAAAAGTGATGTAATTTGAAAAGACGTGTTTAATGCCCTCAATATTGTCTGCAATTGTTTCAACAGTCATTAGTTTGCGAGCTTCATCCTTAAAGGATGGATCGCCAACCATACCCGTGCCGCCGCCCATAAGTGCAACGGGACGGTGTCCAGTTTTTTGCAGCCAATAAAGCATCATGATTTGCATCATATGGCCAACGTGAAGGCTGTTCGCTGTTGGATCAAAGCCGATATAGGCTGAAACGGTTTCTTTCGCAAAAAGGTCATCTAGACCTTGTTCATCTGAAACTTGATGAATGAAACCACGCTCTTGCATGACGCGAAGAAAATCTGATTTAAAGCCCGACATCGATCTTTCCTGAATTTATAAAATTGAAATTATACACGCAATGAAACGCGCTATGCCTTGCTAGCATGAATCGGCTATAAATAACAAGGAATCAGTGTTGGGTGCAAAATGAAAAAACAAGATTTTAAAAATGGCGATCGGATTAATGAGCGGTACATCAATGGATGGTATTGATGCAGCGCTTATTGAAAGCGATGGTTTAGGCCAATCGCGCGTTATATCGACTTTCAGTCACTCTTATTCAAACGATTTCCGTAACCGCCTTAAAAAAAGCCTCGATCTTGCACAGAAAATTACAGATCGCACTGCGCGCCCTAATGGGCTTGATGCGCTTGAGCGCGACTTAACCCTAGAACATGTAATGGTGGTTAAATCACTTTTAAAAAAGCTTGAACTAAAGTCAGAACTGATTGATGTTATTGGCTTTCATGGACAAACCATTTTGCACCGACCTGATGAGGGGGTCACCTTGCAATTGGGTGATGGCTCTTTACTTGCTCGTGAAACTGGCATTGATGTGGTTTACGATATGCGTGCCAATGATATGCTCCATCAAGGGCAGGGTGCGCCGCTTGTGCCGATCTATCATGCGGCTCTTGCCGCTATGCAGCATGATTATTTAAACTTTCCGGTTGCTTTTATTAATATTGGCGGCATATCTAACCTAACATTGGTACAAACACAGCAGATCTAGAAAGAGATGATAATATCATTGCTTTTGATTGTGGGCCTGGTAATGTGTTGATTGATCAATGGATGGCTTTTAATAATCAAGGACATTTTGATAAGGATGGTCAGGCGGGACTAGCAGGAAAAGTTAATCAGCAAGTCCTTAGTAGTATTATGTTGGATAATATTTATCAACAAAATACCAAAAAATCCCTTGATTGGCGAAATTTCAAACCCCTTACCGATAAAACTATATCGCTAAACGATGGCGCAGCGACCTTGGCATTTTTAACTGCCAAACAGATTTTCTCTTCTTTTAAGTTTTTAAGTGAAAAGCCAAGGCAAATGATCATTAGTGGTGGTGGCGTTAAAAATAAAGCGATCATCAAATATTTGCAACAACTTGCAGAACCTTGCGATATAAATATTATTGCAGCCGATGATATTGGTTTTAATTCAGCATTTATCGAGGCTGAAGCATGGGGTTATCTTGCTATACGTTCGATAAAATCTTTGCCGCTGACTTATCCAAAAACTACAGGGTGTATAACCGCTGTGAGTGGCGGCGTGTTTGTATTAGCCAAGCTATAAAAGTTTTTTAATCTAATATATCACATGAGTTTGTTTAATGGATTAGACATATTGTAAGATTTAGCGCACTGGCGACACAAAATAGATATTTTTTAGATTAGTATCAGTTTTAATAATATAGGTATGTCTATACATAAGTAAAAAATATGTCATAAAACTGAAATTAAAATAGTTTAAAAATAGGGCATAAAAAAAGCAAGGCTCGAAAGCCTTGCTTTGATAATTATACGCGATGGTTTTAATCCTTAAACTTAAGGGGGCAGCGGTATACGCGCCCTAAAACCTGATCCTCCCAAATACTCTCGCGTCATTTAGGTAGTTTAATCTACCTAAGTTTGTTATCACCAGTTTTCTATCATGTTTTATTATGGCTGTCATTAGAAAAAATATAAATGGCGTAATTTTGCCACAATATGACTGGAAGCCGTATTCTCGCCTTTTTTCGATAAAACTGCGCGCTTACGTTCTTATATTTCATTCTTTAATGATTGTCGTTATTGTAGAAAAAATAAAAATCGCGAATCGCGTGTTTACATTACAGGATTGGTATTACCTATGCGTCTTTCACAATATTTTCTCCCTATCCTTAAGGAAAATCCTAAAGAAGCGGAAATCGTTTCTCATCGGTTGATGCTTCGTACAGGCATGATACATCAGCAAACAGCAGGTATCTATTCTTGGCTGCCGATGGGTAAGAAAGTATTGGACAAAGTATGTAAAATCATTCGCGAGGAGCAAAATCGCTCAGGTGCATTAGAAATCTTGATGCCCACCATTCAGCCCGCGGATCTTTGGCGTGAAAGTGGTCGTTATGATGATTATGGTAAGGAAATGTTGCGCATTAAGGATCGCCAAGATCGCGATATGCTGTTTGGCCCTACTAACGAAGAAATGGTGACGGAAGTTTTCCGGTCCTATGTGCGTTCTTACAAGGATTTACCGCTTAATCTTTATCATATCCAATGGAAGTTCCGCGATGAAATACGTCCACGCTTTGGCGTTATGCGTTCGCGTGAGTTCTTGATGAAAGATGCTTATTCTTTTGATCTTGATTATGATGGCGCCAAGGCTGCTTATAATCGCATGTTTGTAGCTTATCTTCGCACTTTTGCTCGCGCAGGCCTTCATGCTATTCCTATGCGCGCCGATACCGGGCCAATTGGTGGCGATTTGAGCCATGAATTTATTATTCTTGCTGATACTGGTGAAAGCGCGGTTTTCTGCGACCAACAATATCTTGATATGCAAGTTCCTGGTGCCGACACTAATTTTAATGATAGCGAATCTCTTGCCAATATTGTTGCACAATGGACAGCGCCCTATGCCGCAACCGAAGAAATGCATGATGAATCCGCTTGGGCATCTGTTGCAGATGATAAGAAAGTTGCTGCTCGCGGTATTGAAGTCGGCCATATTTTCCATTTTGGCACTAAATATTCAGAGCCAATGGGGGCAAAAGTGACTGGTCCTGATGGTAAGGATCATCTGGTTTCGATGGGATCTTATGGTATTGGGCCTTCGCGTTTGATTGCTGCAGCTATTGAAGCATCTCACGATGATAAGGGTATTATTTGGCCGAAAGCGCTGGCACCATTTGACATTGGCCTCATCAATATGAAGCCTGGCAATGAACAATGTGATGAAATGTCAAATATTCTTTATGAGCGTCTTAATAATGCCGGTTTTGACGTGTTGCTTGATGATACAGATGCAAGTGCTGGTTCAAAATTTGCGACTATGGATCTTATTGGTCTGCCAGAGCAAATTGTTGTCGGACCACGCGGTGCAGCTAATGGAGAAGTTGAAGTTAAAAATCGCAAAAGCGGTGAAAAAATCACTCTATCTCTTGATGCAGCCTTAAACCGGATTATTGAAGCCCAATGAGTAAAGATACAAAGCCAATTCAACAAGGCAAACCATTCGCTTATTTTGAGTGGATGGTGGCCTTCCGCTATATGATACCACGCAAGAAACAAGCTTTTACTTCAATTATTTCCATCATATCCCTTATAGGTATCATGATTGGTGTCTGTGCATTGATTGTAGTGATGTCGGTTATGAATGGTTTTAGAGCTGATTTGCTTGATCGCATTTTAGGTTTTAATGGCCATCTAATTGTCCAGTCAGACACTGGATCATTTGATAATTATAATAATCTCATTCCGCAGCTTGAAAAGTTACACGGTGTTAAATTTATTCTACCTGTGCTTGAAGGGCAAGCCTTTGCTACATATGGCAAAAATGGTAGCGGAGCCATTGTACGCGGCATGCGCGAAGCTGATCTAAAAAAAATGTCAGCAGTTGCTGATAATATCAAGGTAGGCGGCATCAATAAGTTTGATGATGGTGAAACTATTTTGTTAGGTAGCGGACTTGCACAAAAGCTTGGCGTTAGCGTTGATGACTATGTCACCATTCTTGGTCCTGAAGGGGATGTTACCCCCTTTGGCGTTACCCGCCGCGAAAAAGCATATAAAGTAGGTGGTATTTTTGAAGTTGGTATGTTTGAGTTTGATTCAGCGGTGATATTTATGCCTTTATCGCAAGCTCAGCTATTCTTTAATCAAGAAAATAAAGTTCAGTCACTTGAGGTTTTTATTGAAAACCCCGATGAGGTTGATAATATTCGATTGGCAATTGATCAAGAAGTTCAGCCAATGATCGAAAATGGTACCATTCCAAATGTCTATATGATTGATTGGCGACAGCGCAATCAGACATTTTTTTCAGCATTGCAAGTTGAACGCAATGTTATGTTTATTATCTTATCACTGATTGTTCTTGTCGCCGCTCTTAATATTATTTCTGGACTCGTTATGTTGGTTAAAGATAAGGGGCATGATATCGCTATTTTGCGCACTATGGGTGCAAGGCGCGGTGCTATAATGCGTATTTTCATTATGACTGGCGCGGTCATTGGAGTGATAGGCACATTGTTGGGCAGTTTACTCGGTGTCGTTACTAGCCTTAACATCGAACATATTCAGAAATTCGTTACTTGGGTTTCTGGAGAGGAAGTCTTTAATCCGCAGATTTATATGTTAACGCAATTACCATCGCGTTTGGATGTCGGTCAAATTGGAATGGTCATTATTATGACCTTATCGCTGTCATTATTGGCAACCATCTTGCCTGCATGGCGTGCGTCTCGCCTCGATCCCGTTCAAGCATTAAGGTATGAATAATGGCTGAGCCTGTTTTAAAACTCATTAATGTTGATCGCACCTATAATGATAGCGATCAAGCTTTAACAATATTAGACAAAGCGAATTTTACCTTAAATAGCGGTGAAACAGTTGCCTTGGTTGCACCTTCAGGTGCGGGTAAATCAACTTTATTGCACATTGCAGGCTTGTTAGAAAAGCCTAATGGTGGTGAAGTAGAATTATGTCGTAAGAGCTGTTCAAAATTATCCGATAATGAACGTACGGCCATTCGCCGTTCCGAAGTTGGGTTTGTCTATCAGTTCCATCATTTGTTGCCAGAATTTACTGCACTTGAAAATGTAATGATGCCGCAATTAATTAGTGGCTTAAAGAAGAAGGAGGCTGCGGCTCGCGCCGAAAAGCTTCTTGAATATATGCGGGTAGGGCATCGCATTAAGCATCGCCCATCGGAATTATCTGGTGGTGAGCAGCAGCGGGTGGCCATTGCGCGCGCAGTTGCGAATGTACCGATGGTGTTGCTAGCTGATGAGCCAACAGGTAATCTTGATCCAGTTACATCCAATTATGTATTTCAGGCGTTACAAGCTTTGGTTAAGCAATCTGGGCTTGCCGCATTGATTGCAACTCATAATCATGCACTTGCCAAGCAAATGGATCGCCGAATTACTCTTGAAAATGGAAAAATAGTTGAGCTGCCGTAAAGTTTTTAGGTTCAATATGTTTGAGAATTTGCTAAGAATTATTTTGAATTAGCTTGAAGTTCTATCTTATTTTTAAATTTATTAATCAAGGAGGGCGAAATGCTCTCCTTTTTTGTATGAAATTTGTCCATAATTTAATTAAAAACACTATAAGAATTTTTAGAAAGTTTGCTACTAAACACCTATATATTGAAGCCAAGTTAATTCTTATTATTTGTTTATTATAGAAAATTGGATTGTTAAGTCAATATTATTAAAAGACTATTCATCTTTCTTCAAAGACAAATGAAAATGGCTTTGCTAAGACTATGTAAAAACTTGGTATAATTAAATTATTATTTGCATTTCCTCCGGTAAAATCGTGGCTAAAACTAGATATTTTATCCAAAGAATGAACTATGAATGGAAAATGACAATTTAGAATTAACAGTTACCAGCGAGTTTAGTTTAAAGCTTGCAATTCTTGATAAAGATCATATTGAGAATTATTGAAAAGCGGATACATATATTATGAGTGAAACAATTGTCGAATTTAAACAAGTATCAAAGCGTTTCGACCAACTCATAGTGCTTGATAAGGTTGATTTAAAGATTAAAAAAGGCGAGGTGGTTGTATTGATTGGGCCATCTGGCTCGGGCAAATCCACACTGCTTAGATGTATTAATGCGCTTGAAAAAATTAATGGTGGTGATCTGGTTGTCGATAATATCAGTGTACTTGGCGGGCGCAGTAAAGTACGCACCATCCGCCAAGAAGCTGGTATGGTTTTTCAACAATTTAATCTTTTCCCGCAAATGACGGCATTAGAAAATGTTGCATTTGGTCCTCGTGAAGTGCGAAAGCTGCCCAAACGTGAAGCTTATGCAATTGCACGCGAGTTGTTGAATAAGGTGGGCCTGTCACAGCGCGAAAACCATTATCCGTCACAATTATCGGGTGGACAACAACAACGCGTGGCTATTGCACGGGCGTTAGCAGTAAAGCCAAAACTGATGTTGTTTGATGAGCCTACGTCGGCTCTTGATCCCGAGCTTAGACAAGAAGTTTTAAAAGTGATGCAGGGACTAGCATCTGAGGGTATGACAATGATAGTTGTAACCCATGAGGTTGGTTTTGCACGGGATGTGGGAACGCGATTAATTTTTATGGAAAATGGTAAAATCAGTGTTGATGGAAACCCAGTTGAAATGATTAATAATCCCCAAAATCCTCGTCTTCGTGATTTTCTTAAACATGTGAATTAATTTTTTGCGATTTTTGGAACTGGATGCCTATCTTACTTCCAGTTCTAAAATACATTTTATATGCTTATAGTTTGTTATTGTATTAGATGATTGTGATATTTTTATCATAGGACTCATAGTTGCAGCTTTTTAAACCAAAAACGAGCTCAAAAAAAGAAAATTTACGCAAACTGATTTTTTGTTTTTTGATTAGCTTGCCTATCCCAGCTGCAGAACCTATTAATTTTGTGAATTCCTATTTTAGTTGATTAAGGATTATTGGGGGCTGCGCAGGTAGCCAAAGATTGATTTTCGTGCGTTGAGTAAAGATCAGATGACGCGGATATCGCCTTATTTTCCACTATCCGATTGGCGCGCATGTCGATGATAAGCGCATTATTAGCGGGTTAACAAGCATTGCTTGCGATAGAAAGATGTAGCTGTTGGCTATGGTTTGCATAAAACGCATTGTACTCTGGCAAGTTTATTGAAAAAGGCGATGTTCACCCCTTTATTGCATGCACAAAAGGTGACTTTAACTCAAAACTGCATAGGGTGGTTGACCAACATAGAAAGCCAACATGTCTATTCTTGTGAAAACAACAAATGAGTGACTATAAAGGCGTAGCCCTTCTGTTACTAATTCTACCTGATGCGCAAGAACTCATTGCTGACAAAGGTATTGACGTGACTGGTTCAGGCAAGCCTTGCTTGATTGAAAATTAAGCCCCGTATTCCTCCCCTAGCAGGTAGAAGAGCAACCATCTGCTTTGACAAAACAATTTATAAATTGCGGCATAAAGTTGAGAACTTGTTTGCAAAATTCGAAAATCTGCAGCGTATTGCAACTATATATGCCAAATAAAGTTTCGCTCATACTTTTTCTCAGCAATTTGCATCGCTATAGCCGTCATCTTTTATCTTGATTAATAAGTCCTAAGCTTTGTTTTTTTGCTCTATAAATAGTTAGTTAAGTGCAGCTCGTATTTTTTTTGCTTGCTCTTCCAGTTGTTCTGGATCAGCCATTTTACCAGTATGTGGTTTTAGGGCGATATTTTCAAAGCGTGGAATGATATGAAAGTGAAGGTGGAAAACGCTTTGTCCACCGGCTGGTTCATTGAACTGCATAATTGTTACACCATCACTATTAAAAGCTTTTTTTACCGCATTGGCAATTTTTTGCACAGCAAGAACTGAGGCTATTAATGCTTCGGGTTCTGCATCAAGAATATTGCGCGAAGCTTTGCGTGGGATAACTAAAACATGGCCGTCCCCCTGGGGCATAACATCCATAAGCGCAACAACGTTACTATCTTCAAAAACACGGATAGAAGGGATTTCATCACGTAAAATTTTTGCAAAAATGTTGTTTTCATCATAATTAGTTGGCATGTTATTCTCTCCAATTTAGAGTGCTACTAATTAATAAACTAAAAAAGCTTATTAATGGTAGGTCGATTACCGCGCAAAGTGCAACACGGTTTTATTTGATCTTAATTTTATGTCTTTTCCAAGTTCTTTTTTGAAGGCTTGAAAGGATATTTAAAAGTTAAGGCACTTTCACTGTTGGGTATAGATATTTCATGATATCCTTCTGGGATACAGCGTCAAGATCTAATTCTCATAGTAGCCATGGTGAGATGCATCCATTGGTATTTTCTACGCTGTCTTTTTGCAGGGAGCATAGGCAGTGCAAAACCATCTTTACAGTTTTAGCCTTTGTATCAACTCGTAATGTTTAGAAAAGGTCATATCATTTCAAAGGTAATGGATTAGCGGGTTTGCGGTTTTAATCGTTCCATTATGGATCGCTTTGCCAAGAAAGGTTTTTTTGCCGTCCTATTTATTATATGTATAATCAACATTATGTGGCTTTTTCGTTCATGAATAACAAAAAATAGTAGGCTACGGAAGTAAGAATCTCTATGCCGTTTCATTTATTGCTAAAATGGAACCCTCTTATTAAGTGGCAATAAATTCTTAATTTACTGTTTTTATTATTAGTAGTCTTAAATGGTTTCCAATGATAGATACGTTAATATAGGGTTTATAGACGTCAATAATTCTATTAATCTCACGTTATTAAGTTTAACTATTGTTAATTATCCAGCCCGCTATAAATTGCTTTGTATATATGGTTTTGCTTTAAACTAGTTATTTCATAAAAAAGCGCCGAATAAACCGGCGCGTTAATTTTTAAACTTAAGAACTATTAATTAAACTTGCCAGATCGTGGAAAACCTTTGGGTACCATACGCCCCGCACCGGCACGGTTACCAATCCATTCAATCAGTTCTTCCTTGCTGCGAACAAAACTTCTATCAGCTGAATCTTTCCAGGTTAAGCCATCATCTAAATTAAAGGTGATAATATCGCTCATGCCACCATCGCGATAGCGTTGCAAACGAACACCTTTGCCACGCGACATTTCAGCAATTTGTTCAATCGGGAAAACTAGTAATTTACGATTTTCACCAACAATTGCAACGCTGTCACCATTTACTCTAATGCAACTTGCCGCTTCATCAGGAGCTTTCACATTCATCACTTGCTTGCCTTTGCGGGTTGTTGCAATGACATCATTTTCAGGCACAATAAAGCCGTGGCCAAGATGTGACGTGATGAGCAGCTTAGTATCTGCTTCATGCACAAAAGCAGTCAAAATGTCTTGGTCGTTATCCATGTCAACAAGAATACGGATTGGTTCGCCATGTCCTCGCCCACCAGGCAAGCTATTTGCCGCAATAGTGTAGAACTTACCACCAGTGCTCAATACTAAAATTTTGTCGGTTGTTTGTGCGGGGAAGGCGAGTTTTAGGCTATCACCTTCTTTGAATGATAGACTAGAATAATCCGAAATATGACCTTTTAAAGCGCGTAACCAACCTTTTTCGGAAACAACAATGGTGATTGGTTCTTTTTCAATCATCGCTTGTTGAATGTCATCAATGTCATGGTCTGGCGCTTTTTCAAAGCTAGTGCGACGTTTGCCAAGATCGGTATTTTGTGAGAAAATCCATTTTACTTTTGAAACTTCGGAAGAAATTGCCTTCCATTGTCTGACATTGGAGGCAATAAGTTCCTCGAGTTCTTGTTTTTCAACCGTTAGCTTGTCAAATTCAGTCCGAATTTCTACTTCTTCGAGTTTACGCAGTGAGCGTAAGCGCATATTTAAAATAGCTTCCGCCTGATTGTCGGTTAAATTAAAAGTGGCAATCAGTTGCTTTTTAGGCTCATCTTCTTCGCGGATAATACGAATAATCTCATCAAGATTAAGATAGGCAATGAGATAGCCACTCAAAAGCTCCAAGCGCTTTTCAATTTCTTTTAAGCGATATTGCGTACGGCGAATAAGAACTTCTTTTCGATGTTCAAGCCATTGTTTTAATGTTTGATCTAATGATAAGACATTTGGAATTTTGCCTAAGGTCAAAACATTTAAGTTAAGTGAAATCCGCGTTTCAAAATCCGTTAGTTTAAACAGCGATTCCATTAAAATCTCTGGGTCAACACTGCGGTTTTTAGGCTCTAAAACTATGCGAATATCTTCGGCAGATTCATCCCTAATATCTTCAAGTAATGGTAGTTTACGTTGAATTAAAAGCTCTGCTGTTTTTTCAATAAGACGGGCTTTTTGAACTTGATAGGGGATTTCTGTTACCACAATAACATATGAGCCGCGTGCCCCTTCTTCCTTGTGCCAACGCGAACGTAAGCGGAATGAGCCGCGTCCTGTGCGGTAAGATTCAGCAATGGATTCGCTAGTTTCCACCAAAATACCGCCAGTTGGAAAATCTGGCCCTGGAATAAACTTTATCAAATCATCCGATGTTGCTTCGGGATGGGCAATAATGTGTAAGGCCGCATCACAAAGTTCGGCAACATTGTGCGGAGGAATGGATGTTGCCATACCAACGGCAATACCTGATGAACCATTAGCAAGGATATTGGGAAAAGCACCCGGCAATACGATTGGTTCTTCATCTTCCTCATTATAGGTTGGACGAAAATCAATCGCGTTTTCAGTGATACCCTCAAGCAATAATGTAGATACTTCAGTCATTCGGGCTTCGGTATAACGCATTGCTGCTGCACCATCACCGTCAATATTGCCAAAGTTACCTTGGCCATCAATTAACGGATAGCGAACGGCAAAATCTTGTGCTAGGCGCACAAGTGCATCATAAATTGATGCATCACCATGCGGGTGAAACTTACCCATGACATCACCAACAATACGAGCGCATTTGGCATAGCCTTGATCGGGAAATAAGCGAAGAAGCCGCATCGCGTGAATAATGCGCCTATGCACAGGTTTTAAACCATCACGCACATCGGGCAGGGCACGATGCATAATGGTTGATAATGCATAAGCAAGATAACGCTCTTCAAGAGCAGATTTCAAACCGACTTTTTCGATATGCTCATCAAGAGCTGAAGGAATCACATTTTTTGCCATAAGATTGAATATCAATAGGTTTTTGTTGAAGCAAGAGTTTAAGCAATAGATATATTCTATCTATTGTTTTTTTATTAAATTGAAATAATCTGCAACCAATTTCCAAGCTAAAACGTTTAATTTTTAGTCAAATTGTAATTTACATGATTTGCTAGATAGTAAAATAATAGAGCTTTAACTTTAAGGCTTTTATAAATCGCGAAAAGTGGAAAAGAAAAATATGCGCAAATCATTATATGCAGTTTTGTTTATTGTTGCGATTTTTATTATTGGCGGCGCTATTGGATATAAATTTGCGCCAACTTCTTGGTATCAAGAATTAAATAAGCCTTTTTTTACCCCTCCTAATTGGTTATTTGCTCCTGTTTGGTCAATTCTATATATAATCATTGGCTTTGTGGGCTGGCGGATATTTATTGATAGGCCAAATGATCTCTTAAAAACAATGTGGTCTGCGCAATTGGTGATCAACTTTGCATGGACACCGCTGTTTTTTGGTTTGCATCAAACAGTTATCGCGCTTCTTGCGTGTTTAATCATGTTGCTATTAGTAGTGATGATTATTTTAAAGGCATGGAATAGTGACAAATTGGTTTCCGTTTTATTTATTCCATATGCATTTTGGCTTGCTTTAGCAGCGGCATTGAATATTGGTGTCGTTGTATTAAACTAAATAATTTTATCTAATATATTACAATAAATTACCCACCATATATCATCTTTGTTATTAAGATATATGGTGGGAGTTTTATTCAAGTCGGGCGGCGTTCCAATAGTTCTTTGAGGAAGTGCCCAGTATAAGACCTGTCTTCTTTTACAATATCCTCAGGTCTTCCAACTGCAACAATTTCGCCGCCGCCGTCTCCGCCTTCAGGTCCAAGATCAATTACCCAATCGGCGGTTTTGATGACTTCAAGATTATGCTCAATAACCGCAACGGTATTGCCTTGATCAACCAATTCATGTAAAACTTCCAATAATTTTGCAACGTCATGAAAATGCAAACCAGTTGTTGGTTCATCAAGAATATAAAGGGTCTTGCCCGTGGCTTTGCGTGATAATTCTTTGGCTAGTTTAACGCGCTGTGCTTCACCACCTGATAGTGTGGTTGCCTGCTGTCCTACCTTTATATATCCAAGACCAACTTTCACCAATGTATCAAGCTTGTCACGCACAGCAGGCACGGCTGAGAAGAATGCTGCACCTTCCTCTACGGTCATATCAAGAACATCAGCAATGGATTTTTCTTTAAAGGTTACCTCTAAAGTTTCACGATTATAGCGTTTGCCCTGACATACATCGCAGGTGACATAAACATCTGGCAGGAAGTGCATTTCAATTTTAATAACACCATCACCTTGGCAAGCTTCACAGCGACCGCCTTTAACGTTAAAAGAAAAGCGTCCAGCTTGATAGCCGCGTGCTTTTGATTCAGGTAAGCCAGCAAACCAATCGCGAATTGGTGTAAATGCCCCAGTATAGGTTGCCGGATTGGAACGTGGTGTGCGGCCAATCGGTGACTGGTCAATATCAATCACTTTGTCAATAAATTCCAACCCATCAATACGTTGAAATTCTGATGGTATTTCCCTGCTACCCATGATGCGGCGTGACGCAGCTTTATACAAGGTTTCAATAAGAAAGGTAGACTTGCCGCCACCTGAAACACCGGTTACACAGGTAAAGGTGCCAAGCGGAATATCAGCGCTAACATTTTTTAAATTATTGCCGGTTGCACCAATAACTTTAATTGCTTTTTTCTTATCAATTTTTCGTCTTTGTTTTGGTAAAGGCACAAACATTTTGCCTGATAAATATTGCCCGGTTAAGGAGGCCGAATTATCCATGACTTCCTTTGGCGTTCCCTTAGCAATGATGTTGCCACCATGAATACCAGCTGCAGGACCAATATCCACTACATAATCAGCGGTTAAAATCGCATCCTCATCATGCTCAACCACTATTACTGAATTACCTAAATCACGCAAATGACGTAATGTTTCAAGTAAGCGTTCATTGTCGCGTTGATGAAGACCAATCGAGGGCTCATCAAGCACATAAAGTACGCCTGTCAAGCCCGAGCCAATTTGCGATGCCAAGCGAATACGCTGGCTTTCACCACCAGAAAGCGTACCGGAATTGCGCGCTAATGTTAAATATTCAAGACCAACGTCGTTTAAGAAACGCAACCTTTCGCGAATTTCTTTCAAAATTCGTTCAGCAATGCCCCGTTGCTTGTCAGTAAAACCTTTGTCAATATTGCCAAACCAGCCATCAGCCTTGGCAATTGACATGGCGGTTACTTGCCCAATATGCATTCCACCAATTTTTACCGCCAAAGCTTCTGGCTTCAACCGGTAGCCGTGACAAGCAGGGCAGGGCGTTGCAGTCATATAACGCTCAATCTCATCGCGAGACCAAGCTGAATCTGTTTCTTTCCAACGGCGTTCCATATTCGGGATAACACCTTCAAAAGGTTTTACAGCCTTGTAAGATCTCGCACCGTCATCGTAAACAAACTCAATATCCTTTTTGCCCGTGCCATAAAGTACAGCCTGTTGGGCTTGCGGCGTTAGTTTATTCCATATATCGGTTAGTTTGAACCCATAAGCGCGGCCAATAGCTTCCAATGTTTGATTATAATAAGGTGATGAAGATCGCGCCCAAGGGGCGATAGCTCCAGCTTTAAGGCTTATGCTATCATCAGGTACAATTAATGCTGCATCAATTGCTTGTTTTTGTCCAAGGCCATCACAAGTCGGGCAAGCACCTACTGGATTATTGAAGGAAAAGAGCCTTGGCTCAATTTCAGCAATGGTAAATCCGGAAACAGGGCAGGCGAATTTTTCTGAAAATAAAATGCTTTCATGCGTGTCGTTTTTGGATTTATTCGCTGAATTGGAAGCTAACTCATCATCAGGCAAGGGCTTATCGGCAAATTCGGCAATGGCTAAGCCATCAGCCAAGCGCAAACTTGTTTCTATACTATCGGCAAGTCGGGTTTTAAGGTCATCACGCACAGCAACGCGGTCAACAATGACATCAATATCGTGCTTGAATTTTTTATCAAGATTAGGCACATCGCTAATCTCATAAAAAGTGCCATCAACCTTAACCCGTTGAAAGCCTTTCTTTTGTAGTTCGGCAAATTCCTTTTTAAACTCGCCTTTTCGACCGCGTACGAGCGGTGCGATAATATAAAGCCGCGTTCCTTCTTCTAAAGCCATAATGCGATCAACCATTTGGCTAATTGTTTGGCTCTCAATAGGCAAGCCAGTCGCAGGCGAATAGGGGACACCAACACGGGCAAATAGCAGCCGCATATAATCATAAATTTCGGTAACGGTCCCAACTGTCGAACGCGGATTTTTACTCGTTGTTTTTTGTTCAATTGAAATTGCAGGTGAAAGACCATCAATTTGATCAACATCCGGCTTTTGCATCATCTCAAGAAATTGACGCGCATAGGCAGAAAGGCTTTCAACATAGCGCCTTTGCCCTTCTGCATAAATAGTATCAAACGCCAATGACGATTTACCAGAACCTGATAAGCCTGTCATAACAATGAGTTTATCACGGGGCAGGTCGATATCAATGTTTTTAAGATTGTGCTCGCGCGCGCCACGGATAGAAATAAATTTCTGCTCAGACATAAAAAATCCAAAATTAAAGAGTAGAACAAAAAAAGAACAATTGCTAAATAATGCAATTTCGCCTATATTACAATATGGCAAAATAAATTGTTTTAATGGTTTAATCTAATATAAGATTGAAATGGCATTTTACGAGGGCAAGGCACAAAAATGTTAACATCTGTGGAAAGGATGTTTATTTATCGCTATTTGTTTTAACCTCTCGAATAAAGCGTATAAGGTGACGTTTCAAAACATAAAATATTTATCTCTCTTGTTAAGAATGTGATATGTTTTTACTTAAAAACAATAGGTTGAATATTTTATCCCGATAAGGGAAAGAGATAAGGTGAACTGATTCACCTCTTTAATTTGCATAATATATGGAGATAGTAATGGCCGGTAGCGTAAACAAGGTAATCTTGGTTGGTAATCTTGGAGCCGATCCAGAAATTCGCCGTATGGGTTCTGGTGATGCCGTTGCAAGTTTTCGCATCGCTACCTCAGAAAGCTGGCGCGATAAAAATACTGGTGAGCGTAAAGAGCGCACTGAATGGACCAATGTTGTGATTTTCAATGATAATTTGGTTAAGGTCGTTGAGCAATATGTCAAAAAAGGTGCTAAGCTTTATATTGAAGGGCAGTTGCAAACCCGTAAATGGCAAGATCAAAACGGCAATGACCGTTATACAACTGAGGTTGTTTTACAAAAATATCGCGGCGAATTGCAAATGTTAGATAGTCGCGGCGATGGCGGTAATGCAGGGCGCAGCGAAGTCGGTAATTATAATAGCGGTGGTTACAATAATAACCGTAATTCTAATTTCAACAATTCAAATAACTCTGGTAATTTTAATGCAGATCGTGGCTTTGGCGGCGGTAATGATTTTAGCAATCAAGGCGGTGGGGGTAACTTCTCGCGTGATCTTGATGATGAAGTACCATTTTGATTGAAATCGAAATTTTATAACGAATTGATTTAACTGTCGTTATATAAAAATAGATGAAATCTCGTTATTTGCTTATTTAAATTATTAGCCTCATTCATTTGTTCTAAATTGATGGGGCTTTTCTTTGCCGGTAGGTGTGTATAATAATGCTTTTACTGCTTACTCAGGCAAGTTGCATGCTTGAAAGAGGCATACCAGTTGGAATAGCCTACCAATATCTGTTTAGGTAAATTACCAAGTGTGATGATATCAAATATTTTTGTGGATGATATATGTTTGCTATCTCATCTTTATAATCAGTCATCATATCAATTATTAGAATAAATCAACGCTTACTTTTAAGCGAAAACGATATTATTCAATCTTACAAAATTGTCATTATTAAAGAATGGGCTTGCAGGTCTAAACTGTTGTTGCTAACACTTAACCTAGCTATCATGGGGGTGCTTTTTCGGGGGCAAAGTTTAAGATTGGATAAAGTTTTCTTTTTTTAACACCGCATCATGACGTATCACTATTTATCTTTAACTAAGAAAGTTATGCTATGAAAATTGTTTCACGAATTAATAAATCAATTAAAATATTGTCTCTTACCGCGGCGCTTGGTGTAAGCTTTGCTTTACCTGCATTGGCTCTTGATGGTGATGCTTTTTTTGCCCGCGTTCAAGCCGAAATGAAAAAGAATGGTCAAGTTATTGAAGCTGGAAAAATCACCGTTGATGGCACGACAGTAAAAATTAACAACGCAACAATTATTTCTAAAGACGTTCCAAATGCTAAAAAAGGTATAGCTAAAGAAATTGTTTTTGAAAATGTTGAAGAAGATAAAGATGGTGGCTATCTTGTCGGTCGTACTTTCGTTGAAGAGATGGCACAAGAAGCAACAGAAAATTCCGATATGGTTACAACCTTGCATGGCTTGGAAATAACCAAATTATTAATTAAGTCAGAAAAAAATGATGCGGCCTATGAAGGACAGCTTCCATATGGAACAATCTTACTCAAGAAAATGGTCGCCGAAGAAAAAGGTAAGCCTGTTTTAAATCTTGATGATCTTTCATTTGGATTTTCAGAATATGATCCAGAAAAATTCATTAAGTTTAGCGGTGAAATTGGTAATTTACGCGTAGACGTATCAAGTTTGCCAAATAGTGAACAAAAAGAAACGTTTACGAAAATGGGTTTCAATAATATTGAAATTCAGGGCAATTATAAATTTGATGCTAACCTTGTTGATGGTCATGTTGATGTGGCACTGCAAGGTAATATGAATGAAGCTGGTCAATTGAATATTACGATTGGTCTTGGCGGTCTTACCAAAGATCTTGCTAATGAACTTATTCGTCTTAGCAATCAAGCAAAATCAACTTCAGACAAAGATCAACAAATCGCTGCAATGTCGATCATTGGATTGCTTCAACAGCTTAGCCTTAATAGCATTGATATAAAATTTGTAGATAATTCTATTACCAATAAAATTATTGATCTGCAAAAAGAACCAAATGAAAAGCGTGAAGATTTTGTCGCAAAAATTAAAATGATTGTGCCATTTGGCTTAGCTCAATTACAGCATCCTGATTTTGCAGAAAAAGTATCGACCGAAATTGGCAAATATTTAGATAATCCTGAAAATATCGAAATTACGGCAAAGCCTGATCATAGCACGCCTTTTGCAGTGATTACTTCTACCGCAGTGACCTCACGCAAGGATCTTATTGATTTGCTTAAACTTGATGTAAAGGCCAATCAGTAATTTGATGTGAGGCGATGCACTGTTATGCTTTATTAAATATTTATTTTGGGTGTTTGTATTTAATTATGAGCACCCAAAGGAAAATTAATAAAGCTTATGAAAAGCTAGATAATAAAAAAGGCGCTTAAAGCGCCTTTTTTATTGATTTTTATACAGGATCAAACAATTGCTTGTTGTTTACGCAATAAATCTGGCGGTGTTGCTTCTTGCTTAAGTCTAGCAATTGCATCAACCAAACTTAGTTCTTCTTGGTCGCGCGAGCCAAGTCGGCGCATGTTGACAGTGTTTTCTTCCGCTTCTTTTTTGCCGCAAACCAATATGACGGGTACTTTTTGTAGTGAGTGTTCACGTACCTTATAATTGATTTTTTCATTGCGTAAATCAGCTGTTGCCAATAAGCCTGCAGCTTTTAGTTTGGCAGTGACGCTTTGAACATAGTCATTTGCTTCAGATGTGATTGCAGCGACAACAACTTGTTGTGGTGCAAACCAAAGTGGCATATGGCCAGCGTAGTTTTCAATCAAAATGCCAAGAAAACGTTCCATAGAGCCACAAATTGCGCGATGGATCATAACCGGCTCACGTTTTTCTGATTCATTATCGATATAAAATGCGCCAAAGCGTTCCGGCAAGTTAAAGTCAACTTGGGTAGTACCACATTGCCATTCACGGCCAATAGCGTCTTTTAGCGTATATTCAAATTTAGGGCCATAAAACGCGCCTTCACCCGGTAGGATACCAGTTTTAATGCGGCCGTTGGATTTTTCTTCAATGGTCTTTAATACGTCGCTCATGACTTGCTCAGCACGATCCCATAGCTCATCAGAACCAACGCGCTTTTCAGGTCGGGTTGAAAGCTTGACCATAATTTCATTAAAGCCAAAATCAGCATAGGTAGAAAGAATAAGGTCATTAATGCGGAGGCATTCTTCTGCCAATTGCTCATCGGTACAGAAAATATGCGCATCATCCTGTGTGAAGCCACGAACACGCATCAAGCCATGGAGCGATCCAGAAGGCTCATAGCGATGAACTGCACCAAATTCCGCCATTTTAATCGGTAAATCACGATAAGATTTTAAACCGTGTTTAAATATCTGAACATGGCCGGGGCAGTTCATTGGTTTTAACGCATAAACGCGATTATCATCAGCTTCATCACCTGCGGGTGTTACCTTGAACATATTGTCGCGATACCAACCCCAATGGCCTGATATCTCCCAAAGGGATTTATCAAGCACCTGCGGTGCGTTTACTTCCATATAATTGTCATCGTCGAGGCGGCGGCGCATATAGCTTACCAAATTCTGGAACATTTTCCAGCCCTTGGCATGCCAAAAGACAACGCCTGGACCTTCTTCTTGAAAATGGAAGAGATCCATCTCACGCCCCAAGCGGCGATGATCGCGTTTTTCAGCTTCTTCAAGCATGGTTAAATATGCTTTTAGATCATTATCGCTAGCAAAGGCCGTACCATAAATGCGGGTTAGCATTGGATTATTGGAATCGCCACGCCAATAGGCGCCAGCAACTTTCATCAATTTGAAAGCATTGCCAATATGGCCAGTTGATGTCATGTGGGGGCCGCGGCAAAGGTCAAACCAATCGCCCTGATAATAGATTTTTAAGTCCTGATCCTCAGGAATCGCATCAACCAATTCAACTTTGTAAAGTTCGCCCTTATCTGCAAATACTTGCTTTGCCTTGTTGCGCGCCCAGATTTCTTTGGTGAATGGCTTATTGCGTGCAATAATCTCGCGCATCTTTTTTTCAATGACGGGTAGATCTTCACTGGTAAATGGTTGATTGCGAGCAAAATCGTAATAAAAGCCATTTTCGATAACAGGACCAATCGTAACTTGAGTGCCCGGAAAAAGCTCTTGCACAGCTTCTGCAAGAACGTGGGCGCAATCATGGCGAATGAGTTCCAGCGCCTTTGGGTCTTCGCGCGTAATCAATTCAATATCGCCAGATTTTTGAATGGGATCGGCAAGGTCGCGCAATTCACCATCAATAGCAAAAGCAACTGCTTTTTTAGCTAATGATTTGGAAATGGATTGGGCAAGCTCGAGTCCTGTTATGGCTGAATCATATTCGCGCACAGAACCATCAGGAAATTTAAGGGAAATTGTTTGTGACATAAAAGCCTCTATATTCCAGTCCCGCGAACGGATGCGGGTGGGTTGTTAATATCTGACATTTAGATAATAATCTAATTGTACATGCTTATTTGCGTTTTAGAATAATTTTTTGAGGCTGTGAAGCCTCTTAGATTAAATTTATTATAAAATAAAATAGTGCAAGCATTCAATTGAATATTTGTCTTTCGGTTTAATCTTCGCAATTAATCAAAAATGAGTGTTTTAATGGGAAAAATCAACTTTTACACTTATCATATTTGGATAAGAAGAGTATAAAAATCAAGTTTGTTCGGCAATGAAGAATTAATCCATTCAAAATGCAATTCAACTTGATAGCTGCTCGTAAGATGGGCTAGATTGACATGATAGATCATGAAGAAACCTAATGCTAATGACAGATCAATTAACACAGACACCACAGTTTTTTTTGACTGCGCCTGGGAAATGTCCCTATTTGCGTGGAAGAACAGAGCGCAAGGTTTTTACCTATCTTGATGGCGATAGTGCAATTGAGAGAAATGATCTTTTGACATTTAATGGTTTTAGGCGTTCGCAAAATATTGCTTATCGTCCCATTTGTGATGGATGTAATGCATGCATTTCAGTGCGTATACCTGTCTGCGATTTTAAAATGTCACAATCCATGAAGCGGATTTTTAATATGAATCGTGATCTGGTTTGTGAAGTGGTGGCTCCTAAGACAACCGATGAGCAGTTTTCCTTATTTCGCTCTTATCTTGATGGCCGCCATATGGATGGTGGTATGGCTAATATGAGCCGTCAAGATTTTAAGATTATGGTGGAAGAAAGTCCTATCAATACACGTCTATTTGAATATCGTTTAAAACAAAATGATAAGGAAAATTCTCATTTAATTGCGGTCGCTTTAACCGATGTCTTAGGTGATGGCTTTTCAATGGTTTATTCTTTTTATGACACTAAGCAAACTAAACGCTCATTGGGCACAATGATGATTTTAGACCATATTAAGCGGGCAGAAAGATTGATGCTTCCTTATATTTATCTTGGATATTGGGTTAAGGGCTCCAATAAAATGGATTATAAGCAAAAATTTAAGCCGCTTGAATATCTTTTGCGCGATAAATGGGAAGAAGTTACTGATTAGAGATCATTCTTGCTGTTTTGCGTCATAATATATTTGGCGGTGCAACGAGCAATAATTGGACCGGTGATGGTAACAATGATAAAACGCACAGTTTGGTAAGCCATGACAAAGGGTAAATTGACTGTTGTACTTGCAGCAATGATTGAAACTGAATCCGCACCGCCAGGACTGGTTGCTAAATAGCTAGTTAAAAGATCAACATTGGTAAAATAGCTTAAAAAAAGTGCAAAACCACCACAAAGCATAATTAATGCTAATATTGATATGAATAATACTGGTATTGCATGTAAAGCATGCAATAGTATTTTACGGGTAAACCTTAAGCCTACAGTCCAACCAATAATGATATAACTTATGGCTAGCAGCCAAGGGGGTAGCTCAAGGGTCACCAATCCAAAATCTTGTAGTATAACAGCTATAAGAAATGGCAGCAGCATCCCCCCAGCAGGAATTTTTAAATATTTTGCACCTATTGCCCCGCCAAACGCAATTATCAAAGTAATTGCAAATGCGTTCCATGAAACTGCAGGAAAAAAAATAATGTCAAAAGTGGTATTGGAACTAGGTGAAAAAAATCTGGCAAGAATAGAGCCTAGTGCTGCGACCATAACAACACGCATATATTGCATAACCGCAACAAGACGTTCATCTGCTCCATAGGCTTCTGCCATAACCACCATGGCCGATGCTCCACCTGGAGCAGAACCCCAAATGGCGGTGGTGCCAGGTAATATTTGTTTTTTTGCTAAAAATATACCAATAAGAGTTGATGCAAAAATTACCGAGAAAACGCCGCCTAGAAATAAAGGCAGGTCATGCCAAACCTCTAAAACTATTTCGGGCTTTATAGCGCGTGCAATCATACAACCGACAACACCTTGTGCCAGAGCAAAGAAAAATTTGGGTATTTTGGTTTCAATGTTGCTGATTGCAAGAATAATGGCGCATATCATTGGTCCTAATAATAAGGCCGCAGGTATCTGAATGAGTTCAAGGGCAATGATGAAAATTGCCGTAACAACCAGCAATAATAGCCACTTTAATGGTTGTGGGAGATTAACAAGATTAGGCAATTTAAGTTTTTTCCATAATGTTGTTATCTTTTTACACTTTTTCTGCGGTTATGTGGCATTAATTAACCTTATTGGCAGATAAAAGCATTATCTTTGCACTGTTAATTGATGTACTAGAGCTATTTAATTTAACCCATCCATTTTATTCATGAGTTTAGTACTATGCGTTGTTAGGCTTATTATTCAATATAATTGTCTAGTTTAGTCAATATCACCACTGCCATGAACATAATTTTGTGGTGATGCAACAATTTCAACTTCACTATCTTTACCAGACTGGACTGAAAATTCCTTTTGAAATATCTGATCTTTATTTTTGGCAATTGCAACATAATCACCTTCAGATAAGACAATATATACATATGCATTTGCGGCTTCACGAACGATATCGCCTGAGTCATTTTGGATAACCCAGCTAGTGTCGGCTAATGCCTCTCCGCCAGGCTCCCTCACTAATTTGAGTGTTATTTGTGCTGCATAATGCTCAAGGTTTACTTCGGTTAATTTGCCTGCTTCAACTGTCGCATTTGTTCGGGTGACTGCATTGGCATTTCCGTAGCTCGAAACAATGTGGTATTGCCCTGCATTCAAACGAATAATCGAATTTACCTTTACATTGGGAATTATTAGCGATTGCTCATTGTTTTCATTGTCACCCACATAAATGGAAAACTTTATACGGCTTTCATTTAGCTTGCCGTTAGGAATTGTCGCTTTAAGCTCTATGCCGCCCGCATTTAATACTAAATTTTCATGATATGTTTTATTGTCTTCAACGAGAATTTTTTTAGTAATGCCGGCGCGTCCAAACGCTGCGTGAATAAGATATTCGCCAGCAGGCAAGTTAAAGGTAACATTGCCACCCTCTTTCGCTGCAATAAGTGGCAGAGTATTATTGCTTCCTGCAATTGGTGAAAAAACGCGCCAAACAATGCCTTTAGTAATTGGTTGTGTTTTTTCAGTAAGTCTTGCTTCAAGGTTAATGGTACTTGAGCCTAATAATGGATTAATAGAATAATCCATCGTGCCAGATGGGCTTGCTTCGCCATTATTATGATTTGGCGCGCTTATTGCTGGTAAATCGTCAATGCCATCGCTACCACCGCTGATTGTTTGGCTATAAGCTAAGGGCGCCCAAAAGGTGATAAGGCTTAAAATGAATAAGAAACGACAAGTAAAATACAAATTTATCACCTTAATATTAAATTTTAATATTTTCGCATAATATGTTGATATATTAAGAAATTTTCTTAAATATTGCAGGGTTTTAAAAAGTGGCTACAAATTTTTGCTCATACTGAATTTTTTTATAATAAAGATAATGCATTTCATAAATATTCTAATGTCTAAAATCTTCAAAACTTATAGAATGATTATTTCACAACCCAAATTATATGCATTAATTTTAAATTAAATTGAAAAACTTGTACCACAACCGCAAGATGAAACAGCATTGGGATTATTGATTTGGAAGGATTGCCCCATCAAATCATCAACAAAGTCGATTTCAGATCCTTCGATAAAAGGGAGTGAAATGGAATCGATTAAAATCTGTGCACCATTCTTCTCAATAACAAAATCGTCTTCATTTTGAGCGTCAACAAGTTCATATTTATATGAAAAACCAGAACAGCCACCACCTTCAACTGAAATGCGCAGGGCTTTCTTATCGGGTTCCTTGGCAAGAATTATATTTATCCGCTTGGCAGCAGAATCTGATACTGCGACACTCATTTTTTATTCCTCATGCTAAACAACTTAAGCGCATTTACTTTAAATTGAATCGTTAATGTGCCTAATGCTTTGTTTTTTTGCATTTTTGTTAATAAAATACTTCATACTTATCCGAAAATGCACTAGCTTATAACCAAGCAGGTCGAATTCTGCCTTAAATCTAAGGTGAGATTAGGGAAAGTGCAATGGGATTAACGAAAAAAGACGAAATAAACAGCATAGGTTATGGCTATGAGCCTCGCGCCGCTTTTGCCACTTTACCAGCTTTAAGCCGTGGACGGTTAATCGAAGAAAATGAAAGTCCAACCAGAACACCTTTCCAAAGAGATAGAGATAGGATAATTCATTCCAATGCATTTCGGCGATTAAAGCATAAAACGCAAGTTTTTGTTGCTGCTGAAGATGACCATTACCGAACACGGCTAACTCACAGTATTGAAGTGTCACAAATTGCGCGCGCCCTTGCTCGTGCCTTGCGTCTTGACGAGGAGTTAGCAGAAGCTATTGCACTTGCCCATGATTTTGGCCATACGCCTTTTGGGCATGCCGGAGAAGATGCATTGAATGAAGTTATGGAACCTTATGGCGGTTTTGACCATAATGCACAGGCTTTGCATATTGTAACGGCTCTTGAACATCGCTATGCTGGTTTTAATGGATTAAATCTTACTTGGGAAACGCTTGAGGGATTAGTCAAACATAATGGTCCATTGCTTGGCCAATATGCAGATAAGAAAAAGATTTCTCCTTTTATTCAAAATTTTAATAATATTTTTAATTTGCATTTGGACCAATTTGCTGGCCCAGAAGCGCAATGTGCGGCAATTGCAGACGATATTGCCTACAATGCTCATGATATAGATGATGGCTTGCGCGCGGGCTTAATTACTATTGATCAACTTAGAAGTATTGGTTTGACCGCTCGCTTGATCAATGAAGTTGAAACAGTCATTGAGAATGCAGAAGATGGTTTTAAAAAAACTGCGTTTGTCAGCGGTGAAGTAGCTTATGAGCGTGTTGCATATGAAATTGTTCGTCGTCAAATAACCGTTATGGTTGAAGATGTAATTGGCGAATCTATCAAGCGTTTAAATGCTATTAGACCAACAAGTGTTGAAGACATCTACCGTGCAAGCCATGCGGTCGTCAGTTTTTCCGAAGGAATGAGACGGGAAGAAAAGGAATTGAAAAAATTTTTATTTGATAATCTTTATTATCATGAAAAGGTTTTAGTGCGACGACGTGAAGGTGAAATGATGGTCAAAGCATTGTTTGGTGCTTATATGGACGATTTTAAACTTTTGCCGAATGATTGGCAATTGCAGGCAAAAAGTCATAGGGATTGCGGTCGTGCGATGGTCATTTCTGATTTTTTGTCAGGTATGACTGATCAATATGCGATAAAAGAATATAAACGCCTGTTTGACCAGAGGTAAAATTTCATTTAAACAGTGCAAAAAGTTGGTTGGCGATGAATCCTATCGAGGCTCGTCTTGTAGACAGTGGAATTTAGTGAATGAATATTTTTACCGTATTTGAGAAGCGCGTTAAAGAAATATTGGAAAAGTCTGGGCTTAAATCGCAAGATGATGGGAGTTTAGATTTTGCGCGTGTCGCTGTGGAGGCCCCGCGTGACCCGTCCCATGGAGATCTTTCTACAAATGCGGCTATGGTTCTCGCCAAAGCGGTTGGCGTAAATCCTCGCGAATTAGCTGCACGTTTGGTGCCATTGATCGAGCAAAGCGAAGATGTTGCAAGCGTAAATGTGGCTGGTCCAGGTTTTATTAATATTCGCTTGACGGATGATTTTTGGCGCAGCCTATTAGCGCAAATTAATGTTGAGGGCAAATTATTTGGTCATTCTACCATGGGGCTAGGTAAAAAGGTCAATATTGAATATGTGTCAGCTAATCCAACCGGTCCGCTCCATGTTGGGCATTGCCGCGGCGCGGTTGTTGGCGATGCGCTCGCTAATTTGTTGACCTTCGCAGGGTTTGATGTTGTTAAAGAATATTACATTAATGATGCTGGTGGACAAATTAATGTTCTGGCAGATTCTGTGATTTGGCGCTATAAAGAGGCCTTGGGTCTTGTTTCTCTACCGGTTCCTGAGGGGCTCTATCCAGGTGATTACCTTGTGCCTGTTGCAAAGGAACTCGTTGCAGAGTTTGGTGATAGTTTGCTCAAGAGTGATGATGAACAACGTTTGGCTTTGGTGAAAGAGCGTGTCATTAATGCTATGATGCAGCTTATACGTGATGATCTTGCCGCAATTAATATTCATCACGATGTATTTTTCTCAGAGCGCACTTTGCACGCTGATGATGAAAAAGCTATTCGTTCGACCATTAATGACCTGACAATGCGTGGTTTTGTTTATAAAGGTAAATTACCACCACCAAAAGGTATGCCTAGTGAAGATTGGGAAGATCGTGAGCAGATTTTGTTGCGCTCAACCGATGTGGGTGATGATATTGATCGTCCATTAATGAAGTCTGATGGTACATACACCTATTTTGCTGCCGATGTTGCTTATTTTAAAGATAAGTTTGAACGAGGCTTTAACGAAATGGTTTATGTTCTGGGAGCAGATCACGGTGGATACATCAAGCGTTTGGAGGCTGTGGCAAAAGCTGTTGCAGGCGATCAAGCTCATTTAACCGTGCTTATTTGCCAATTGGTAAAGCTTTATCGAAATGGTGTTCCTTTTACTATGGGTAAAAGAACTGGTAACTTTGTAACCTTGCGCGATTTAATCGATGAGGTTGGACCTGATCCTGTACGCTTTATGATGCTTTATCGTAAGGCCGATGCACCGCTCGATTTTGATTTTGATAAGGTGACTGAGCAATCTAAAGATAATCCGGTGTTTTATGTGCAATATGCCAGTGCACGATGCCATTCTATTTTGAGGCAAGCCTATGATGTTCATGGCTTTGATAAAATAGATAATAGTATTACGGCTTCGCATCTTCATCGCCTTGTTGATGAGAGTGAAATGGTACTTATTCGTAAATTGGCAGAATATCCACGTGTTGTCGAGCAGGGTGCATTACATCAAGAGCCCCACCGCGTTGCGTTCTATCTTTATGATCTTGCAAGTTCATTTCATGCGCATTGGAATAAGGGAAATGATGCTCATGGACTTAGGTTTGTGCAAGCTGATGACAAGGAAGTCACCCTTGCTCGTCTTGGTTTGGTGTGTGCAGTGCGCGATGTTATCGCTTCTGGTTTGAGCATTATTGGTTCTGAAGCCCTAACACAATTACGATAAGTTAAGAAATTTGTTCGATAATCATATAAAGTGGGGAATTGATAGATGTAAATGCTCCACTTATTTGTTATAAATAATATGTTGTCTAATTTTAGCGACTTGGGGTTGAAATCGGGGAAATTCATTTTCTAGGCTAGTTTGCTTTAAAAAGACACCTTATGTATATTTCATAAAGTCAATAATTAGGTTATTGAAATTTAGAATCTTTTCTTTAGATTGCCTTCAAATATTTTAAAAATTAGGCAATATTGATTTTGCCTGATGAATTAGGATGCAAAATGACCGACTTTGAGCGTAAACCTGGTGATAAAAAGAATAATAACTCCAATGGGTCTGATCCCATGATGGAGTTGACACGTTTGTTCGGTCGGAATAATTCGCCGTCTGCTAATCAGGTTAAATCCCATCCATCGCTAGTGTCGGGTCAACAAGATCAACAATATGATGCTGGACAAGAAGCAGGTCTTAATCCTTATGGTACAAACGCTTACTCCTCCATGGCGTATAATCAACCTATTGAAGACGGCTATGCAGAAAATGTAGACGCAGTTTATCCAGGTCAAGAAGACGCCTATTGGTCTAATGAAGATACTGTTTATGATGATGGATATCCGCAAAAAAATTATGTTTCTGAGGGTGGCAGCACTGTAGATAATAACTATTATGCAAATGATCCTAATGCTTATCAGTCGCAATCAGATGAATTATATGAAGAGTTAGATTATCAGGACAATAATGCACCCAATTATCAGTGGTCTGAAGATGATCAAATGGCTTCTTCTAATGCACAAGTTTATGGTTATGATGCGTCTGGTCAATTAAATAATCAACAAGGTCAGCCCCTTTATGAAGAGGATGTCTATGCATCGCAAAGACATCCTGTAGTTGGCAATGAACAATATTATGATGCTCCTTTTGCTCAAAGTGATGATGTAGCTGTTGCGAATGCTATAAATGATGAATTTTCTGCTAATGAGACACAATATTGGACTGATATTTCGGCAGATGTAACTGCAGAGAGCCAAGGGCAGCCGTGGACACCATCAGTGGATGAAACTGCGAAATTTGATAATGAGTTTGGAGTAGAGGCTAATAGTGGCGTTTATGAAAACAATTCAAATCCACATTTAGCGAGTGATGATGCGGCACTTAGGTCAAATGACTCGTCTTATGATGCCGGTCCTCAGTTTTTTGATAATTTTTCCAATGGTCAAAATAATGTTTCGCGGCCTATTGATCATGACGTGGAACTTGGTTTTCCAGCTAATGAAAATGATGTTTTTGAGAGCGATTACTTTGAGCAAGGTCGACCATTAGGAGCAGTTATCGCGCCAATGCGCATGGCAACTCAACAGCAGTCATTCCTTGGTTATGGTCAAGCGGTAGCCGTTTTGCCTTCGAAAAATGTTGCGCAGGATTCAGCTTTACAAGCAAGTAAAGCAAATAAAAAATCGGGTTTTGCTTTAGGTCGGGCTAACCCTGTTGAAGCCAATAAATCTGCAGGTAACGTTAAAGAGCGCAGTAATAGCGCGCCGATTGGTCGGGGTATTAATCCTTTTACATCCGCCAAAGTGCCGCCTAATGTTAATCAAAATGCAACGACTTCAAGTAATGATGGTGATTTTGAAGACGCGCTTAACGATTTTAACCTTACCATTAAGGGTGATGGTAAAAAACGATATAAGCGTGATCCAAATGTGAAAACCGTTCGCCCAGATCAAAACGCAGTTCCTGAAACGCAAAATTTTGATTTGCCCACTGTTAGTTATGGTGGCGTTGATCCGTTGGATAAAGTTCAAAATCCATTGGATCATGAATTTTCAGATGTTTTAGCGCCTGGTCTTCACGATGCTAGTCTTTCATCTTATAACGATGTCAATTATGGATCTTCGGAAAATAATGGTTTAAGGGGTACTCAGTTTGCTGATGTTGCTTTGACGCAATCGGGGGCTTTACCTCTTGACGATGCTGCAGGTGATGCAAGCAAATATGATTGGGCAGCCTCAGATAGCAGTGTGAGAAATGCCGACCAAAAGGCAGGCAGCGGTAAAAAAATACTATTTTTATTAGCTTTTTTAGCGCTCATTTTTGCAGGTGTTGGCGTCTATTATGTTTTCTTTAGCGGTAACGATGCTCCAACTAAGCCTGTTGTTATACAGCGCGATGAGGGTGCTGTCAGGGCAGCTCCCGAAGTCGATTCGAATGCGTCCGATACCAATCAGGATCAAAATGTCTATAATCGTGTTGAAAACGGAGTTGGAGCTCAAGCACAGCAGTCTGAATTGGTTGATAAAAGTGAGGCTCCTGTTGATCTGGATAAGGTTGACGAGCAGGCTCCTCGTGCTAATGAGACAAGTCTTGAGCCAAATTCAGTTGAGGCGCGTGTATTGCAAGCTGCTGAAAATAGTTTGTCAATTCACGAAGTGCCAACCGTTACTATTCGCGATAGCAATAGCGTCAGTGGGGATGATATAAATGCTATTATTGCCAATGAGCAAGATGATGTGGTGACACCGGGTCAATCATTTAGAGAGCATTTGCAAACCCAAAATGATGGGCAACAGGCGATGCCGAATGAAGATTTATTGGCCAGCAGCTCCGGTATAGGTAGTGATAATGCGATCCATAGTGGTACGGAGGCTGATAATATGGCGTCGGTATTAGATGGTAATAATGATCAGCAATCTGTTAATCAAGATGATGATACGGCGTCATTGTCAGATGTTCAAACTTTAGGAAATGGCGATGGGCAAGGGGACGTGCACAGTAATGATGCTGGTCTTGCATCATTATCGAATAATAATGGAGTTTCGGCAAATCAATTAGGGGTATCGCCTACTACGGCTGATAGTGTTTCAGCGGCAAATGATGCAGCAACACCTTCAGTACAATCTTCCAACGCTGCCACCTCTACTGAGCAGCGCCAATCTACGCAGGGCGGTTCAAATCTTCCTGCAGGTACTTTTTATGTGCAGATCGCTTCACAGCCTAGTCGTGAAGCTGCCCAGCAATCACTTATTGATATAAAAAGGCAAGCGCAGGTTAACTCTGCCATAGGTAATCGTCAGGTCGTTATCGTTGCCGCTGATATACCTGGGCGCGGTACTTATTATCGCGTTCGTATTGCAGCTACCAATCAGGCTGCAGCTAATCAGCTTTGCGAACAATTGAAAGGGCTTCAAGTAACCTGTTTTGTTGGGAAATAATTGAAGCATTAATTTTCTTCAGTTTGATCAATGGCTTCAGGGTAAAGGTTTTTGTTTGTTATTTCTTTCTAAGTGAGTTGGCTTTTAGTGCTTTAGCTTATTAGCTTGGAATTTTCATTGTGATTGGTCGTATGATCGCAGTGAAAAGTGTTGGTTTATTGCTTGAAGGTGATTTTTGGAACTCCTAGATTTATTTTTTTCATTTGTAACTATTATCATTCGTCTTTTTGGCGTAGTTGCGGTTTTTGTTGTTATTATTTTTATACATGAGATGGGCCATTATCTTGTGGGGCGTTGGTGTGGTATTGGTGCATCAGCATTTTCCATTGGTTTTGGTCCCGAATTGTGGGGCTTTAATGATAAGCGTGGTACGCGTTGGCGTATTGCAGCAATTCCATTGGGTGGTTATGTCAAGTTTATAGGTGATGAAGATGCTGCAAGTATGCCTTCTAAAGCATCTGCAATGCAGCGCTCTGATTCTTTTGCCGCCGCCACGGCATGGCGGCGAGCCGCAACAGTTTTTGCCGGTCCGTTATTTAATGGAATTCTAACAGTTGTTTTGTTGGCTATTCTTTTCTTTTTCTATGGACGACCCATTTTGGCTCCTATAGTTACTGATGTTTTACCTGATATGCCTGCATCCGCTGCCGGATTTAAGCCAGGCGACAAAATCGTTACGGTGCAGGGTGAAAAAATCACCAGTTTTGACGAAGTATCGCGTTATGTTATGATGCATGAAGGTGATACTATTGCTTTTGTTGTTGAACGGGGTGGTGAAACATTAAATTTAAATGTTGTACCAAAAGAAGTTCCTATTGATGATGGAACAGGCGCGAAAATCAGAGTTGGTCAAATTGGCGTTTCGAGTAAAGTAACTCCAGAGACTCTTAGTCATATTCGTTATGGATTTTTTCAATCAATTGGTGAAGGCTTCAAAGAGAGCAGCTATATTGTCGTGCAAACAGGAAAATTTTTGGGTCGCTTAATAGAGGGTAGGGCGGATCGCTGCCAATTGAGTGGGCCAGTGAAAAGTATCCAAATTACATGGAAGGTAACGGAATCTGGATTTGTCCAATTAGTAAGATTGATTGCCTTTTTCTCTTTAAGTATCGGTCTTTTTAATCTTTTACCCATTCCTCCCCTCGATGGTGGGCATTTACTTTTTTATATAATTGAAGGAGTAATTGGTAAGCCTGTGAAGCCAGCTGTTCAAGAGGTAGTTTTTAAGGCCGGTTTGATGGTAGTGCTTGCTTTTATCTTCTTTGCTGTGATTAATAATATGATTCCATGTTAAGATGCTGGTCGTTCGCAAAAGTGCTGAAATCGCCGGTTGAGGTGTAGAGTGTATTTTAATGTTAGATTTAAAATAGCTGTTTATTGTATCGATAAACCACAATGCTGACATGGTTCTATGATGAAAAAAAATGAAAAATTGGCTATATTCTGCGAAGAATTGACCATTTTTTATAAAAAATAGATTTTTCTTGTTTCAAGATTAATCATTTTAAGATATGAGGGCTAAAGGATTTTTAATTAATCGCTTTTATCATTAATGTTACATTACAAGTTTAGGTGCTGCATTAGAGATTGGCGATCAGTATCATTTGTTGATTGGGGTTAAATTAATTTGACCTTGGTTATTAAGAAAACAATAATGCTTTTGTTGTATAAAAGAGCAAGAATTTTAAAACGGCGTGTTCAGCATAGTGGCAGGCGTGACTTCTAAGTCACTATCATTGTGAAACTGAAAGAATTTTACAAAACTAGTTGCTTGTAGCAGAAAAAACGCTAATAAATGTAATATCTATTCGGTTGATCCGAAATAATTGAAACAAGGGTATAAAAGCCAATGACGGCCAAAACAAAATTTCTTGGTGCAGCCTCAGCTATTGCCTTAACAGTGGCGATTGCAGTTCCTTCAACGGTTGTGGTTTCTGTCTCTACTGCTAGTGTTGCGCAAGCTGCTGTTGTTAGTAGGGTTGAAGTTCGCGGTAATAAGCGTGTTGATGCGCAGACTATACGCGATAATATTGGCATCACGTCTGGCCGTAATTTTTCCAATAATGATATTGATGAGGCCTTGAAGCGTCTTTTCAATATGGGGCTTTTTTCTGATGTGACTATTCGTCAGCAGGGTAATGCTCTTGTTGTTAATGTTGTTGAATATGAAGTGGTTAATCAGGTTCTTTTCCACGGTAATAAGCGTATTAAAGATGCGGATCTTGAGCGTGTTTTATCGTTGAAGCCTCGTTCGCCATTTGATCGTGCAAAGCTTTTGTCTGATGAAGATACAATTAAGCAGGCTTATGCTTCAGTTGGTCGTGAAAATGTAACTGTTAGCACTAATGTTGTTAATCTAGGCCAAGGTCGTGTTAATGTCGTTTTTGACGTTAATGAAGGTGAGCGCACCAAGATTAATGATATTGTTTTTGAAGGTAATCACGCTTTCGGTAATCGTCGCTTGCGCGATGTTATTACTACAAAACGCAGTAATATGTTGTCATGGTTGACACGTGGTGATGTTTATACTCAAGATCGCTTAGAGGCGGATGAAGAGGCGCTTCGTCGTTTCTACTTCAATCGTGGTTATGCAGATTTCCGTATTATTTCATCGAATGCTACTCTTGATCCGACAACCAATAAATATACAATTAACTTTGTAATTGATGAGGGGCAGCGGTACCGTTTAGGTGACGTTCAGGTTGAAAGTACCGTTCCTGGTGTTGATACCGAAAGTATGTCGCGTGCGCTTAAAACCCGTAATGGCGATGTTTATAGTGCTAAGCGGATTGAAGATACAGTTCTTGCATTGAGTGATCGTATTGCTGATTCTGGCTATGCTTTTGCTAAAGTTGAGCCTTTAGGTAATCGTGATTTTAATAATCATACAATTTCACTGGTTTATAGCGTAGATCAAGGTCCTCGCGCTTATGTTCAGCGAATCGAGATTCGTGGTAATAATAAAACCCGTGATTATGTTATTCGTCGTGAGTTTGATTTAAGTGAAGGTGATGCTTTTAATCAAACTATGGTTCAACGTGCAAAGCGTCGTTTGGAAGGTTTAGGTTTCTTCCAGACTGTGAATGTTTCAACTGCTCCTGGTTCTGAGCCAGATCAAGTTGTTTTGGTTGTAGATGTTGTTGAACGTTCAACCGGTGAGTTCTCCATCGGTGGTGGTTATACAACCGGTGGTGATAGTCCTGGTGCTTCTGTTGAAGCATCGATTACTGAGCGTAACTTCCTTGGTCGTGGTCAATATGTACGTTTAGGTGCCGGTGTTGGTCAAAACGATGCTCAAAACTATTCATTTTCAATCACTGAGCCGTATTTCCTAGGTTATCGTATGTCAGCCGGTGTCGATGTTTTCCGTCGTTCTTATCGGATGAATGATGATTACGATGTTCGCCAAACAGGTGGTACCGTTCGTTTTGGTATTCCAATTACGGATGAGGTGACTGCAAGTATTGGTTATAACTATGTCGAGGAAGAATATAATTTAGATCGTTCATGGTTTACAGAGCGTTATGGCGATCAAGCCAATCAAATGCTTTATAATGTTTATTCTGGAGCTATTATCGAAGCATCTGATCATAGTCCATGGCGCCGTTCATCGATTAGTTATGGTTTGACCTATAATGCGATTGATGATCTTAAAAATCCCCATGATGGCTTGTTCTTGCAGGTTTCTCAAGAATATGCTGGTATCGGTGGTGATGCTGATTATTTGAAAACCTCAGGTAAGGCAATGCTTTACAAGACACTTTCAGAGCAATATGATGTTGTTGGTCTTGTAAGTGGTGGCGCCGGCTACATTCATGAAAATGGTGAAAATGGTACCCGTATTTTTGATATGTTCAAAAGTAACACGGATATGATTCGCGGTTTCAAGTTTAATGGTATTGGTCCAGTTCAATATTCTGCAAATGGTGATAAGTATTTCTTAGGTGGTACCACCTATATGAATGCTACCGCTGAATTGCAGTTCCCAATGCCAATTGTTCCTGATAGTTTGGGTATGCGTGGTGCTATCTTTGCTGATGCTGCTACTCTTTATGGTAATAATTATACTCCATCAGCTGCTACAGCGTCGTTTGAAGGTGATGTTCTTAATACAAGTAGCTCTTGGCGCTCATCTGCTGGTGTTAGCTTAATGTGGAATTCTCCTTTCGGCCCACTACGTTTTGACTATGCTTGGCCAATTTCTAAAGAAAAAGCTGATCGTATCCAGAACTTTAACTTTGGTGTTTCTACCAAGTTCTAATTCTCTTTCTCCTTGTTAAGCAAGGAGAGAAAGTGTTTTGATGTTGGATACGAAGTTTTTTGTCCCATCTCAAGAGATGTCTGCCCAAAAGGCGGCATCTCTTACTGGTGCTCGTTTATTGCAATCTGAATTGGCTGACGTCGTTATAAATAGGCTTGCGCCGCTAGATAATGCCACCGAAGGTTGTCTCACTTTTATCGATAATAAAAAATATAACGATTCGTTGAAGACGCTCGTAGCTTCGGCAATCTTTTGTCCTGAACAATTAATTTCTATTGTTCCTGCAGGCATTGCTATTCTTGTTTCATCAAATCCTCACAGTGATTTTTCGCTTGTAGGTCGTATTTTGTTTCCTCCCTCTGTAGAACCATATCCGGCAACAGGATGTTGGGGGATATCTCCCAATGCCTTTATTGATAGCACTGCACAATTGGAGGATAATGTAACGGTTGAAGCTGGTGCAGTTATTGGTAAAAACGTTGTAATTGGCGCCAATAGCGTAATTTCCGCAACATCAGTAATCGGCGAAAATTGTAAAATTGGCCGTAATTGTTATATTGCGCCCAACGTATCAGTACAATATTCTTTGCTAGGCAATCACGTTTACCTATATTCTGGATGTCGTATCGGTCAAGATGGATTTGGCTATGTCGGTGGTCCGCGTGGAATCGAGAAAGTTCCGCAACTTGGTAGGGTCATTTTACAAGATCATGTTGAAGTAGGAGCTAATTCGACGATTGATCGTGGTGCATTGCGTGATACAATCATTGGCGAGGGTACTAAAATTGATAATTTGGTTCAAATAGCACACAATGTTCATATTGGTCGCTACTGTCTTATTGCCGCCCATTGCGGTATTGCAGGCAGCGTAACAATCGGTGATTTTACGCAGTTGGGTGGACGTGTTGGACTTGCAGATCATACCATTATAGGATCCAATGTACAGATTGCTGCTGCAAGTGGTGTTATGAATGATATCCCCGATGGCGAAAAATGGGGCGGTATTCCGGCTCGGCCATTCAAGCAATGGTTTAGAGAAGTTGCAGCCTTGCGCAGTATCGGCCGTCAACCCAAGGAGAAAAAATAATGAATGCGATCGATGCCGGCACGGTTTTGACGTCAATGGATATTATGAAAATTCTAGCTACTTTGCCGCATAGATATCCGTTTCTACTTATTGATCGAATTATTAATATTCAATCGGATGTTTCTGCGACCGGTGTGAAAAATGTAACCATTAATGAACCGCATTTTATGGGGCATTTTCCAGAAAATCCTATTATGCCAGGTGTGTTAATTATTGAAGCTATGGCGCAAACTGCTGGTGCGATTTGTCTTCATGAGCGTGGTGTCGATCGACCTGGTGTAGTCTATTTTATGACTATTGATAATGCTAAATTTCGCAAACCTGTAGTCCCAGGTGATCAACTTCTTTTACATGTAAAGAAGGTAAAGGGGCGCGGTAATATTGTTAAATTCGCCTGCATTGCTGAGGTTGATGGTGATAAGGTTGCCGAGGCTGAAGTGACGGCAATGATAGATGCAAAAAGTAAGTAGTTAACTGATTTTTCGTCTTCGTTTTTTGCAGGTTCGCTGATCGTTTATTGTTTAAATAGTGGGTTCTGTCTAACATATGGCTGCAACCTTTATTTCAATTTTATGATGTTTTGCGAAAACCTAAAGCTTTAAAGAGCAGGTTTTCATTTAACAAGATTTGCAAGTTTTTGTTCGTGTGACAAATAATTTTCTAATATGTATGATAAAACTTTCTATCCAAGTTAGTAACTTTTTTAAAAGTTTGATGGAAATTGGACGTTTATAATATTTTTTAAAATGAAAACTAAGTGAAGGTGACTATTATGGCTGCTGCTCAAATTCATCCAACTGCATTAGTTGAGACCGGTGCCAAGCTTGGCGATAATGTTATTATTGGTCCATTTTGCCATATTAGTGCCGACGCTGAAATTGGCGATAATTGTGAGCTGATGAGCCATGTCGTCATTATGGGAGCAACAAGCTTAGGCGAGGGTGCAAAAGTATATCCACATGCTATTTTGGGAGCAGATCCACAAAATAACAAGCATAAAGGTGGGCGCACTACCCTTGTGATCGGTAAAAATTGTATTATCCGCGAAGGTGTTACCATGCATCGCGGTTCTGATAATGCGTTGGGGACGACTATTATTGGTGATGATTGTCAATTTCTTGCTTATGCGCATGTAGCACATGATTGTATATTAGGTAATCATGTAACATTTTCTAATAATGTCATGATTGGCGGCCATGTCGTTATAGGTGATCATGTTATTATTGGCGGCGGCGGAGCTGTCCACCAGTTTGCTCGGGTCGGTCATCATGCATTTGTTGGTGGTTTGGCTGCATTAGTGGGTGATCTTATTCCTTTTGGTAGTGCTATTGGAGTTCATGCCCATCTTGGTGGCTTGAATATTATAGGAATGAAACGATCTGGTCTTCAACGCGTTGAGATTCATGCAATGCGTCATGCGGTGAATATGCTGTTTGATCGTACTAAGCCAATTAAGGAACGTGCCCAGGATGTGCGTGCACAATATCCTGATTCATTAGCGGTTATTGATATGTTGAATTTTATTGAAGACCGTGGCAAACGTTCTTTTTGTACTCCACAATTAGGTCTTGAAATGAATGATGGAGATTGATTGCTTATTCTAGCAATTTCAAAGCCTGTGTTTGAGTTGTGTCTGTGAGAATTATTGGATTTATAAGATAAATCAATATTTGATTTAATTAATCAAATGATTGAGAAGCTGCTGTCTTTTCCCAATTCTTTATCAGCGTTATGCACCAATTAAGATGCGTTATTTTTTCCAATAACTATCTTTTAAGTAATATCCCAATGCCGCTACTTTCTGCTGTTTTTACAGATTGGTTAGCAATAATTGCTATGCTTGGCTGTTCAGCTTGCTGGTAGATTAAACTCAAAAAAACGACAAGCGCTTGATCAATAAGGTCAAGTAAACCTACATCCCGCAAGCGATAAAAATGATATTCAATCAATGTAAATGGCGCAAAGTCTTTGGATCAATGATCAATCCTACAAACTGTATTGGCTGTTTATTAAAAGGGTTCCCGATATCACGATCTTCTTGCTTGTGGGGAACCAACATTGCAAGAACGAAATCAAAACCCAATTAACTGTTGCCCATTAACCATCAGTGCAATCGTTTTAACTAACGCAATTTTCTTGTGTTATACTGTTTATAGGGAGTATGAGTCCAATTGATTATCCATCCTTCCGTTTTCCCAAACAAAGTGAATTAATAATGGACGGTGATACTCAATTAAATTTTCAGTGAGGTTCTAGGTTCTGGCTCCAAGAAATATTTGTGACTGTTTCGTGTATTTTTTAAGCAATACTTTGACTTTATGCAAAGGGGCTTAATATTATTTTTTTGTCAAAACAATTAGGTGTCGCGCATCTGTATCTTATGTCTACCATTTTCAAACTTTACATCTTGTATGTAATTAGAACTAAAAAATAGTCTTTTCCCGATAAATGACCATTTATTGTGATTGATTTAATTCATATTTTGGGGATGTTTATCTTAGCATAAACATATGTAAAGCAAGCAGATATTCGATCGCTTAATAAATGATTAGATTATTTTTTGTTATCATAAAATACAAAAATGAAATATTTTTAAATAGCTCAACCTACAACTATTTATTAATGTAGCTTGTGTTAAGAAGGCTATATTAAATTTGCTAGTTTGACAAAGTCCTCAATGTCTAAGGTTTCCGCCCTCCGAGTAGGGTCGATGCTAGCCTCATTTAGCAGTTGCTCACCACCAAGACTTTTAAGACTTTGGCGTAACATTTTGCGTCTTTGGCCAAAGGCCGCAAGTGTCACCTGTTCTAGCTTTGCAACGTTGACAGTTAATGGCTTATCTCTAGGTATAAGGTGAACGATAGACGATGTTACCTTGGGAGGAGGAGTAAAAGCCTGAGGTGGTACGTCAAAAGCTATGCGTGCTTGTGTGCGCCAGCCAGCTAGAACGCCAAGTCGTCCATAGTGATCATCATTTGCTTTGGCTACAATACGTTGTGCTACTTCTTTTTGAAACATCAAGGTAAGAGAGTGATAGAAAGGTGGCCATGGTTCAGTTAATAACCAATTGATCAATAATTGCGTACCCACATTATAGGGTAGATTCGCAATGATGCGTGGTTTTTCCTCAATATTTGAATATAGTTCAGTATATTTGACTTCTAACGCATCACCATGAATAATATTTAAACGATTTGGGTATGCGCGTGAAATCTCGTCCAATGCCGCAAGACAACGCTCATCACGTTCAATTGCGGTTACAATTGCGCCTTGCGCTAATAACGCACGTGTTAATCCACCGGGACCGGGGCCAATTTCTAAAACCGGCTTATCTTGTAAATCGCCAGCTTGCTTAGCAATTTTTGTGGTTAGATTAAGATCAAATAAAAAATTTTGGCCAAGTGATTTTTTGGCGGATAGACCGAATGTCTCGATAACGTCACGCAATGGGGGGAGATTATCAATGGCCATGTTATACCTTAAATTTCTAAATATCTTTCGCATCGGTAACTGATTGTAATGGTAAATGCAAGATATCATACAATTGACCGATAATTATTTTAAGATCCTAAAAACTAGAGAAGTCAGCATTGCTAAAGGCTTTAGCATTTAAAATAATGGTAGCCAACATGGTTAAAGTTACTCAGTATGGTTCTGTGATAATTTATCTGCGAGCTTAATCGCTGCAATCAAACTATCAGGTAGCGCAATACCCTTATTAGCGATATCAAAGGCGGTGCCATGGTCTGGAGATGTTCGAATGAAAGGCAATCCCAAAGTCACATTAACAGTATCATCAAAGCCAATTGTCTTTACTGGAATTAGCGCTTGATCATGGTACATACAAAGGGCAACATCATAATTTGCGCGTGCTCGTGCATGAAACATAGTGTCTGATGGCAAGGGATTGGTGATAATAAGACCTTGTTGGCGTAAAATATCAATAGCAGGTTGAATAATATCCCTATCTTCCACGCCCATGGCGCCTGACTCACCTGCATGAGGGTTTAGCCCAGCTATGGCGATACGTGGCGCACTAACGCCAAATTTATGGATAAGATCATTATTACAAATTGTTGCTATTTCGATAATGAGCTCTTTAGTCAGTGCTTGTGGTACTTGCTTCAAAGGAATATGTACCGTCACTGGAACCGTTCGCAGTTCTGGCCCTGCTAGCATCATAACAGGCTTAACTGGTTGTCCTATATAGCGTTGCGCTAGGTCTGCTAAAAATTCAGTATGACCAGGAAACCCAAACCCAGATTCATATAAGTTAATTTTTGCAATAGGGCAGGTGACAATAGCTCTTGCTTTTTTATCAAAAACTAAGCCAACAGCTTGTTCAATTGCCTCAATAATGCCAGCGGCATTTTTCGTTAAGGGTACGCCAACCTGATCAATTTGATGATTTATCAAAGGTAGAACAGGTAAAGAATAATCAAAATTTTCTGCAGGATTATTTGGAGTGCTGATATGGATATCAACATCAAGATCAAATAACTTAGCGCGTTTCGCTATAATATTTGCGTCACTAATAATAAAAAAAGGCGGTAAGTTTGAAAGCTTGCGGTTCAGCCAAGCCTTCAAAGCAATTTCCAAGCCTATTCCAGAAGGATCCCCAGATGATAGAGCAATAGGCAGCATTAAGGTGTTTGAATCCGTGCTGACTTTCTAAGTTCAGCAATATATTTCTTTTCAAGCTGAGATGCTTTAGCTTCGCTATTATTGCCTTCTTGAATAGAAAAAACAAGCTGAGCTACGCGGTCATCATTGACTTTGCGAATGGAACAAATAGTCAAAAATTCAACACCGCGAGCGGTTTCTTGCACGGCTGTAGCTTTGCCAACACTTGTTGCTTTAATTGTTTTTTCCCACTCAGGTGGTAATTGTTGCTCAAGCACACGCCCAAGGTTACGAATAGTAATATCAATTTTGCCTTTTACTAATTCACGGGTAGAATCACATCCATTAACGCGTGAACGTAAAGCATTGGCCTCTTGGCGGCGCTGACCTAATATTGCACCACGACGGTTTGCCGGTATAACAAATATAACTTGCTGTATAAGATATTCATTAGCGGTTGGTTTAACACCACCATTTTTTAACATACGTTGTACAGCTTCCCCTTCGGAAACCATACCTTCAGCACGGAAACGCGCGCTGACCAAGCGACCCCATCCCATTTGCACCATGATATAAGCTTTAAAATGGGCTGGTGTCAAACCTGCTTGCGTTAACATTTGTCCCATTTGCTGAGGGGACATATTATTGCGCGCGGCAAAATTGTCATATGCAGCATTAACTTCTTGTAGACTGACTTCAATGTTGCGGCGTTTCATTTCTACACGCTTTAACATTTCGTCAGTTAACTCTTCGCGAGCTAACTGGGTAAGATTACCGCCGCGGTTTTGAACCTTTAGAAACGCTTTACGCTGTTCAATGTCAAGATTTGTTATTGCATTGCCATTTACCACCAAGGCAACGGTTGTTGATGCTGCTTGAGCTGCATGCAAGCCTGCAAAATCACTACCAACAAAACTAACACTTAAGGCCGCAGACATTAAATATGCAAAAAGGCGGCTTTTTATTCTTACCATATTTCAAGCTCTCATCTTATTCGATGTCATAACGACATATGTTTTAACACAATTATAATAAAATAAAAGGCAAAACAATGACAGGTCCATAACGAACCATATTAACAAGTGTAAAATTAACGGGCGGTTCCTGATCCAAAATCACCAATTGTACGAAATGATAGCATAAAATTCCAATTATGCGAAGATGCGGTTTCTCCTGGATTGCGAGTTTGCGAATAACCAAAAAGAATACCAAAGCATTCATCTTGATAATTTATTGCGGTACCTGCGCGTACAACCGTCTCTGAAACAATATCATAGCTAGTATTGGCTGATATATTCCAATTGTTAATTATTTTAACGCTTCCATTAACTGAAACTTCTTGGCGGTCATCAGAATAACCATAATTAGCTTGGCGCTCAATATAGGCGTATTGCGTTCCTAGCGATAGACTGGACCATTGCTTGCGAAGATCTATTTCACCGCGCCGCACTTGCAAGGTTCTTTCATCGAAGCGCCCACGCGTTGCCAAGGATAGGCCTGCGCCATCAGATAAGCCAAGCATTGCTACATAATCAGAGCGTGCGGTTTCAAGGCCAGAAGCGGAGCCAACGCTAACCAAGTCACTGCTATCAAATGAATTTATGCCGCCGATTTGGAATGACTGTCCTGCTAGGCCATAAAGCGACCAGTTATTATCAAAGTTGCCAGAATAACGTACACCCAAATTGGCTCTAGTGCCGCCTTCTACGCGATCATATCCCGAAAACTTGTCGCGCTCAAATAATGTAGTTGCATCAAATACGAAACTTTGTGCATCCTCATTGGTTAAGCGCCCAGCATATTGTTCATTATTGCGAGCATAAATTTGTGCGGTTGGCTCAATGATATGGGTTGAACTGCCCGCACTTATTAAAATTGGATAGCGCACTTCCAAGCCAGCTGTAGCCATGCCACGCAAGGCATTATCTTTAATATCAAATTTGCTATAGTCTAAGCTAGATGATAGCGCTTTGCTATAATTATCGTCCGGCGATATTACAAAACCATCGCCGCGCAAAGCAAATAACGGTGTTATCACCAAACCTTGCTCAGATATAAAATCACGCTTCCATTCAAGTTCGCCAGTTAAGCGTGTTGATGTTCCATTGATGCCGGCTAAGCGCGCTCTGTCAAGTGCGTTTCCATTCCAGTCAGCAAATGCATAATCGGCATTTTCTCTATATAGCGATTGGAAGTTTGTCGTAACCTTTAACTCACCGCCGAAAACAGCTTCATCAGGAATGAACGAATAATCGATCCTTGGTAAAACCCAAGGTTGTTTGGTATTACGTTCACTGCTATTTGATTTTAATAGATCTTCTTGAACATCGAAGTGATAAAAGCGCATGTCAAAATAATTGCGCTTATTCAAACCAGTCAAGTATATTTGCGACCGGTTAACCTCTGAATTATAATCAGAAATACCGTAGGTTCTGCTAAAATTACGATCTGATTGTGCAAGAATGTCCCAACCAAAATTCCAGCGCGGATTAATATTAAAATCGCCCTTAGTAGTCAAAGAGTAGCGATTAGTTTGGCGCTTATCAATTGACCAGCTATCAAAGTCGTCACGATTTAATTGGTTGATGTAATTTAAGCGAATGTCATAGCTACCGTTTTCTAAACGATGCCGCCATTCACCCGAGACCAATGCGCCTTGCTTGGAATAGCCAGTTGTTGACAAAGTAAAATCATAGTTGGGTGCTAAATTCCAGAAATAGCCGCTTGAAACACCAAACCCTAAATTATCTTTATAAATAAAGCTAGGTGAAAGAAAACCGCTCTTTCTTTTGACTGAAGGATCGGCCATTTCAAAAACGGGAAACCAAGCAATCGGTACACCATATACTTCAAAGCGACTATCTTCAAAGCGCATGGTTTTAGTTGTGCCGTTCCAGATAATTTTGCGCGCTTTAACCTGCCAAAGCACTTCACTATCAGGCTTTTGGTAACAAGGCTCACAAGCTGTATAGGCGCCGTTATTAAAGACGGTCATTTGCCCGCCACTGCGCTCAGCGCTTTCAGCTGCAAAACGTGTATTATCGGCGGTTTCAGCACGAAGGCTATTCACAAATCCTTCACCAAGATCGTCGGTTAAATCAACTTCTTGGGCATAAACTTTTACACCTTTTGCATCGACAATCTCTACATTGCCACGCCCCATCACACGCTTAGTTTGTTGGTTGTAGGTAACCTCTCGTGCAACAATACGGTTGCCATTATATTCAATTTGAACATTGCCTCGAGCAGTTACTGTATGCTGATCTCGATCCATCACCATTTCATCAGCTGATAATAACATTGGAGCGTTATTATTAGCAGAATTACTAGTGGTTAAAGAGCCAATATTTTGGGTATAGGCAGAGGAAGGTAGTCCTACAGTTCCTAAAACACAAGCAAGTGCTGTACCACAAGCCAAGGCTTGTAGGTAACCAATGTAATTACTGTGTTTATTTAATTTATTCACTAGCCATCCTCCTTATGGAGCAAGAAAGAAACTCCAAAGAACATTGCAATTAAAACTGGTACCCATGCAGCGACTATGGGGGGGACATAACCTGCATCACCAAAAGCTTTAACCATTACCGATACAACATAAAGCACGAAACCTGCAAGGATGCCAGCTAAAATCATAATACCAGACTGGCCAAATCGTACAAATTTCAATGAAACAGTTGCTGCGATTAATGTCATTGCCACAAGAAGGGCAGGTAATGCAATGAGAGATTGCAGTTGCATGTTAAAATTATTTGCAGAATACCCAAAAGAACGTGCGACCTCAATTTTATGAGGAAGTTCATAAAACGGAATGGTTGTTGGATCTGCTAGGCGCTCCTCTAAATATTCGGGGCGTAGCTGGGTCGGTATTTCCAATGTTTTAAAAGACTTGGGTGGCGCGCCTGCACTGGTTTGAGTTACATTGTCCAAAATCCATTTGCCAGTTTCTAAGGTTGCGGTGCTAGCATTTAGCCAGTCTTTTATTGTTTTGTCATCATTATAGCGAACAAATACAGCATTTTGTAAAACGCGACCTTTTTCGAGAATCAATGCAGCACCAATAGTTATCCTGCTATTCCCAGTGCTTTGTGTTAGCCAAGGAACACGATTATCTTTTGCGTTAATTGCAATGTTGGTTGGATTAGTCCATTGAGCAATAAGGCTTTCTGCTTTTGCTTGGCTCCAAGCTGCAAGTGGGTTAACGATGACCACTGCTGCAAGCCCAAATAGCAACGCCCCCACACAAGCAGGCAATAAAAATTGCCAAGCAGAAAGCCCGATAGAGCGTGCCACCACAAGCTCGAATCGGCGATTAAGAGACATTAATGTTGCCATTGCTGAAAATAAAGCAACAAAGGGAAAGAGTTGTTGCATGATAAAAGGAATGCGTAAGGCAGATAAAGCAAAAGCGCCTAAAGCTGAATAGCCGGGAAGAGACGCAAGTCGCCCCGCATTTTCAGAAAAATCTATTAACATGGCAAGGGTGAAAATACCGATGACAAAGTAAAAAGTAATACGGATATAACGAATGAAAAAATAGCGTCCAAGTGTCCAGCCAATCATTTTTGGACTCCTTCATTCGCTGCTTTCTTAGTTTTTTTAAATCGAACTTTCGAAAACACTTTTGCTAAACTATCTTGCCAAATTTGCGGTATAGATAATTGACGATTTGTCAGTAATAAAAATGACAGGAACATAATTGATAAAATGGGAACCGCATAGAGAAAAGGAATATAAGCAAGATCATTGTCGGCCTTGTCGCCAAAAAAATAACCAAGCCAAAAAATAAAAAACGTGCAACCCAAGGCAACCAAAATTGCGGATGTACCACCTTGGCGGTGTGAGCGCGCGTCGCCAACGGTTGTCAACGCAATCAAGGCGAATACTATTGGATAAAGCCATGAAGAAAACCTGCGGTGCAATTCGGCTGTATATTGTTGTGGACGGCGTTGAAAATTGGGGTCATCGGGGTTTGGGTGGCGTAATTCCGATAAGAATTGGTCTTTAGGATAGGTAAAAGAGCCGCGTTCTTCTGGCGCAAATTCACTTAAATCAAATGTATAGGATTCAAATTTAATGATTTTTATATCACCAGTCTTGTATTCGCGGCGTTGGATTTCACCGTTTTTTAATACTAAAAAATCTCCATTTTTATTATTGGCAACATAACCGCTAACCGCGTAATAATTAATTTCAATGTTTGGATCAGTGCGATTGACAATAAAAAGCTCACCAATCTTTCCATCCGCTGTACGTTCACCAATTTCGAGATAGATATTTTGCTTTAACTGGCGAAAGGCTCCTGTTTGTAAGAACATATTAATTAGATCTGAATTGGCTGAAGCCAACATTTGTCGCATATTGAGGCGCGCATGTGGTGCAACATAATTTGTAATAGCAAAGGAGCTGATAGATGCTAAAATCGCCAATAATATTACTGGGCGCCAGATAACATAACGCGGACTACCCGCAGCCGATATAACGACAAGCTCGGAGTCTTGGTTCATCATATAAAAAATAATAACAATCGCGATAACAAGCGCAAAAGGAATAACGAGCGGAATAACTGAAGGTATAATAAGCGTGGACAAATTAAAAAATGTCCAAAAAGTTTGTCCGCTTGTGGTTAGAAAATTAATGCGATCAAGTAGCTGGACAATCCAAACGATCCCGATTGAACCAAGCAAAACGGCAAAAAATAAAGTTAGAATCCTGCGCAGGATATAGGTCTCGATTAAATGCATAAAAAGAGTTGAAACTCCTGCTCTCTTGGGCGAATAGGCCTTTTAAAAAATATCAATTTGTAAAATGAAACTTAATTTATCATATTACCGATAAGAATCGCATATAAAGCTTAATTATTTTACTTTTGCCATAGGTTTTTACATTTTTTCAAGAAGCTATCATAAATTGTGTAATTAAACAGTAAATCCAAAACAAAGGGATGCTCAATGTCAAAGATTATTTCGCCTAAGATTTCCAGCGTTGCCAAGCCTAAAAAAGGCACTTTTATAATATTTAATGGGGCTAATGTAAGGCCAAGTGATAAGGTTTTAAAAATTGCCAATGAAGATTTCGTCAACCAATTAATTAAAGTTCATGGTTTTAAAGGTGAAGTTTCCACCGCTGTCGAATCTATTCAAAATAATGAACAAGGTTATGATCGTCTTATTCTCATTGGTGCTGGTGAGGTTGATAAATATAATTTTGATGACTGGATGAAACTTGGCGGTTCAACTGCGGCACAATTTGGTGGTAGTCAAAATATTACTGTTGCCCTTTCTTTTGCGGATATTACACCGTCGAAGCGTGATATTGCTGATTTTATAAGCGGTATATTGCTGCGGCTCTATGATTTTGATAAGTATAAAACTAAAGCAAAGAAAGATAATAAGGCACCAGTAAAGCTGACTATTCAAGCTGATGATGAAAAGCTTTTAAGTGCCGCCTTTGAAAAGTCTCAACAAATGGTTGAGGCAATTATTCTTGCTCGTGATCTTATTAATGAGCCTGCGAATATTTTAGGCCCCGTTGAATTTGCTGAAGAAATACAAAAACTTGAAAAACTTGGACTAAAAATTGAAATTCTAGGTGAAAAAGAGTTACGCAAGCTTGGTGCTAATGCCATTTTAGGTGTGGCGCGTGGCTCTGCGCGTCCACCGCGCCTTGCAATCATGCGTTGGAATGGCAGCGCATCTAAAGATAATCCTATTGCTTTTGTTGGTAAAGGTGTTGTTTTCGATACTGGTGGCATTTCGCTTAAAGGCGGGGCAGGTATGGAAGATATGAAAGGTGATATGGGGGGAGCCGCCGCAGTTGTTGGTGCAATGCGCCTTTTGGCAGCCCGTAAAGCCAAGGTAAATGCGGTTGGTGTTGTGGGCTTGGTTGAAAATATGCCGGATGGTGATGCACAACGCCCTGGTGATATTGTTACATCAATGTCAGGGCAGACGATTGAGATTATCAATACCGATGCTGAAGGTCGCTTAGTTCTTGCTGATGCCTTATGGTACACAAAAGAAAAGTTTAAACCAAAGTTGATGATTGATTTGGCAACACTGACTGGGGCTATTATGGTGGCTCTTGGGCATGAGCATGCTGGTCTTTTTGCTAATGATGATGCATTGGCCGATCATCTACTTGATGCCGGCCGTTTAACCGGTGAGAAATTGTGGCGCATGCCATTGGGCAAAGAATATGACAAGATTGTTGATTCGAAATTTGCTGATATGCGCAACAGTACTGGTCGGTTGGCTGGTTCGGTAACGGCGGCGCAATTTTTAAAACGCTTTGTTGGTGATACTCCTTGGGCCCACCTTGATATTGCTGGTGCAGCTATTGATTCAATTAAAAATGAGTACAACCAATCATGGGCATCGGGCTTTGGCGTACGCCTATTAGATCGGTTTGTTGCCGAATATTATGAGGACTAAGTTTTGAGTGAAGTTCTGTTCTATCACTTAACACAATCAACATTAGACAGGACCCTGCCGGGTCTTGTCGAGCGCTCATTAGAGCGAAAGTGGCGCGTTTCAATCCAATTTGATAGTGAAAAACGCCGTGATGAAATTGATAAGCATTTATGGGCATTTTCGCCAATATCATTTATTCCACATGGACTTGATAGTGATATTTGGCCTCATGAGCAGCCGGTTATCATGACCTGCACGGACGAAAATCCTAATCAATCAACAGTGCGTTTTTGCATTGAGGGAGCGCAGTGCAAAAATCTTGATAATTACGAGCGTATTGTCATCATATTCGATGGACATGATAGCGAACAACTTAATCGTGTACGCGCGCAATGGAAAGAGTTTAAAACAGCGGGGCATACAGTCACCTATTGGCAACAAAACGAAAACCAAAAATGGGAGAAAAAAGCTTAAAATGCGTGTAACACCAATATTATTAATAGCCATTGGTTTTTGGGGGTTAGCAAAGCCAGAAACATTGCTTGATCCAAGTCATTTAGAATATGGACGTTGGATTTTTGTTGTTATTATTGCGCTTGGGGGCTATGCACTATGGCGGACAGTAAAGTCAATGAAGCGTTGATAGGTGTTAGTAGATGTTACTTACACAACGTATTCTTATTTTGTCTTGGGCTTTAGCAGCTTCATTACTAACGCTTTTTCTCATTGGTTTTAGTCATATTTATTCATCGCTTTTTGGTGAGGCCCATGTTTTAATGGCGTTTGATCTAAGTTTCATATTATTTACAGTTATATATACGCTTGTTTTTTGGCGTATTTTAAAGCGACCATTGCCAATTTGGGTTACATTTTTAGCCTTTTTACCGCCTTTTGCAATATTTTGGCTCATTTTGGCGCCTTAAACAACGCCTTAATAGATTTTTAAAATGCACCTAATAGAAAAGCCCCTTCATCTTGAATGAAAGGGCTTTTTATTTTTTGGGCATCTATTCGCAAATTGCGACTACTGACTGATTTCTTTATCTTTAAAGGCTATGAATGCAATTAAAGAAATTATAGCGCTTAGGCAAAGATAATAGCCAAGATAAGCGAGATTGTTAAACTTATCAACGAGTAACGTTGCGATAAATGGCGCAAAAGACCCACCTAAAATTCCAGCCAAATTGAAAGTCATCGACGCGCCACTATAGCGAATATTAGTTGGGAAAGGTGAAGCTAATACCGCACCAATTGGGCCATAGGTTAGGCCCATAAGTGATAGGCCAATAATTGATACTGCAAATAGTCCCCAAATACCTTGGCTGAGGAAATAAGGAACAGTAAAGGAGAATAATGCGATGAAGATGGTTACATAAATCATTAAGCGGCGGCGACCAACTATATCAGAAATCCGACCAGCGAAAGGAATGAAAAGTGCAAAAAATACAGCACCAGCGATTTCAACCTCCAAAGCTTGGGTAAAGCTTAGCCCTGCATTTTTTTGTGAGTAAGTAAGGAGATAGGCAGTAAACAAGTAAAACAACACAAATGTAGTCATACCGGCAAAAGTTCCTAATAACAATGTACGCAAATGCTTGGTGAAAACATCTACCATTGGTACTTTTACGCGTTCTTCACGTTCAATTGCAGCTTTAAATTGCGGTGTTTCACTAATTGAAAGACGAACCCAAAGACCAACGACAATAAGGATAATACTGGCAATAAATGGAATACGCCAACCCCAATTGTAAATTTGCTCCATATCCAAAACGGTTATCATCGCCCAGAATAAGCCTGCGGATAAAATAAGACCGATAGGCGCGCCTAGTTGTGGAAACATTGCATACCAACCGCGTTTTTCAGGTGGAGCATTTTCGGTTGCAAGCAGCACAGCGCCGCCCCATTCACCGCCAAGACCAATACCTTGACCAAAGCGACAAAGTGTTAGTAGCAAAGGCGCAAACCAACCGATGTCCTTATAGGTGGGCAAGCAGCCAATGATGACAGTTGAGATGCCCATGGTGAGCAAAGCAGCAACCAATGTGGCTTTTCTACCAATCTTATCGCCATAATGGCCAAATATAATGGCTCCAAGCGGTCTTGCAAAAAAGGCCGCAGAGAAAATGGCAAATGAGCTGAGTACGGCAAGCGTGTTGGCATCTGGATTTAGCGCATCGCCTTTTGCAAAGAAAATATCAGGAAAGAATAAGGCTGCAGCAATGGCAAAGACATAAAAATCAAAAAATTCTATAGTCGTGCCAATAAGGCTTGCAAGCAAAACCTTGCCGATGGAGTTTTTAGTAGTGCTATCGGAGGAAGCGGTTGACATTTTATTACGAGTCCGCATTGTTTAAAGTATGATAATTACAAAAATGAAGGTAAATTCATAATTTAATTTCTAATTTATGTCTATAGGCATAAATTGGAAATATGCGAAATCATGGCAAAATAATGTTGCTTGATAATAGTATGATATGGAATTTGGTTAAAATACAGCATCAGCATCAAGATGCATGAAGAATGGCATAATTTATCAACAATACGTGATTTAATATTGGGAAAAAGGGCATCATAGATGCCCTTGAATGTAATTTAAATATTAACCTCACCAATGCGCTGTAGCGCATCAATGATGAGATCCCAAAAACCTTCGCGATCAAGCTCGGTTGCTACCTGCGTATGGCAGCTTTCATCAACTGGGAAGCGGAAATCTGCAACAGTCATACCAAGAGTGAGAGTTCCTGTGAGTTCAATATCAACCGGAACACGCTTAGTTTTGATAAGGTTTGGATTGATGACATAGGCAACCGCACAAGGATCATGTACTGGTGGAGCCGTAAAGCCCTGCGCTTCTTTATACATTTTGCCAAAGAATTCTAACAGCTCTACAACAAATTGAGCAGGTTTCGTGCCAATCGCAGCAATTTTTTCAACAATATCGGGCGTTGCAAGTGCTTGGTGGGTAAGGTCAAGCCCTACCATGGTGAGCGGCCATTTTTCGTTAAAGACGATGTGGGCAGCTTCTGGGTCAATTTTAATATTGAATTCGGCAACCGCACTCCAATTACCGACGTGATAGCCACCACCCATTAGCACCACTTCTTTTACCCGCTCGGCAATGCGTGGTTCTTTTCTAACCGCCATAGCAATATTGGTAAGGCCGGCAGTTGGTACGATTGTAATTGTTTTAGGCGGATGTGACATGATGGTGTCAATAATGAGATCAACACCGTGACGCGGATCAAGCTTTAGTGTTGGCTCTGGTAGCACGGGGCCATCAAGACCAGAATCACCATGAATATCAGGGGCAACTTCAATGGCGCGAATTAATGGGCGCACACAACCTGCTGCAAAAGGTACATTGGTAATATTAGCAATACGTGCGACAGCAAGCGCGTTGCGTGTCACTTTTTCGAGCGTCTGGTTACCAACAACAGTGGTTACAGCTACAAGTTCAATATTAGGATTACCATGGGCTAACAACATGGCAATGGCATCGTCGTGACCAGGGTCACAGTCTAAAATGATTTTTTGTTTCGTTTCGCTCATAGTTTTACCTTTATATGTTTTAGTCTTTCATTTTATTTCGTAAAAATTCGATGTATAAATATGCTCTAGTTTTTCACTCATCAATGATGGTTTTTGGATGAAAACTTTCTACAACCAATTAATCAAATTAACTGCAAGATGTTAAATTTGCAAATTCTAATAAATAATTTGTGATAATATCATAAAAATAACGAAAATTTTGAAATTTAGTTTCATATAAAAATAGTGTTGTTATGCGACTAAAGAAAATAATGGCTTTTTGAAGCTGTAAGTCAAAGGCACTGATAGCTTAAATATATGAGCTTGATCAATAATAAGCCTGTCTAATTTTAATATATTATTGAGCAATTGGTTTTGGAGACAGCTGTATTAACGCATCAACAAGCTGCAATTTAATCATTGCAACGTAAGTAGAACAAATTGCGCCAACTCTTGCGGGTCCTAAATACACTGTTTGTTCTAAAGTTTCAGATTGTTCAAATTGTCTATTGATTTGATTTAATTGATTTTTATGGCGTCTCCGATAGGATTCGAACCTACGACCTGCGGTTTAGAAGACCGCTGCTCTATCCAGCTGAGCTACGGAGACATATGGGGCTATCAAAAGATTAATAGTCAACAATTTAGCCTTATATGAAAGCTTATTCAGCAAATCAAGCTTTTAAATTAAATAAATCAACCCTATCCACTGTTCTGCCCCCAAAATAAAAATCGGCTCTTATGGTAGTTTAGTTAATGGTAAATGGTGGTAGGCACGGTTTAGATAGATTAAAGCATCATCTGCGGATTCGCGTTTAATATCGACGACCGCGCCATAAAGCACATAATGAGTGTCATGTTCATGCCAGCCAACAAGACGGCAATCAAATGAAGCAAGGGCACCAACAAGGGCGGGCGAATCTGTTTTCATACTGTGCCACTCAGCTTTGGCAAAACGCTCATCCTGGCTAAGGCCACCGCGCCCTGCAAATATGTCGGCAAGTTCATGTAAATTGCCTGCAAGAGTATTGACACAAAACCGGCCATTATCGATAAAAAGACGATTATTGGCATGGGTTTTCATGAGGCAAATGAGTAAGGTGGGTGGGGAATCTGATAGGGAGCAACAGGCGGAAATTGTTGTGCCGCGCTTACCAGCAAGTCCATCGGTTGTAACAATATGAACTGCACCAGCAAAATGGCTCATTGCATCGCGATAGGATTGTGATGCAATTGGCTCCATTTTTTCTAATTCGATTGTGTTAATAGGGTTAGCCATAAAATACGTCCATATTAATTTCACTTTTAATCAAGAGTTTTATATGAAAGCCTTGAAAAAATAATGATATAGTTTTACCGCAGTCATGCTTAATTGCCGATAAGGTCTAGTTTAATTTATAAAGCTTGTGAAGAGCCTGAATACAACCATAGAGAAAAAGATTGTTCTCTTTAGAATTTCTTTAAAATAAAGCAGCCCAGCATAATAGGGAAGGTAATATGGCACGCATTGATTTGGTTCTAGGAGGAACACGTTCTGGAAAATCAGTATTTGCAGAAAATTTAGTTCTTCAAACAGACTTAACTGCAATTTATCTTGCTACAGCACAAGCCTTCGATGATGAGATGAAAACTCGCATTAATGTACACCAAGAACGACGAAAAGATCATTGGCAAACATTAGAATGTCCGTTAGAGTTGGGTGCGGCGCTTAAAAACTTGAATAGCCCGGACAATATTATTCTAGTTGATTGCTTGACTTTATGGCTCAGCAATTTAATGCTTAACGACTATGATATTGCAGCCTATCAAAATACTTTGCTCAATCAACTGCAAAACAATCAATCTCATCTTGTTTTTGTTGCTAATGAAGTAGGCTTGGGTATAGTGCCGGACAATAAGCTAGGTCGGCAGTTTCGTGACTTTGCCGGTGAGCTCAATCAAAAAATTGCTAGCTATGCTGATAATGTTTATTTTATTGCAGCAGGACTTCCAATCCAATTAAAGGGTAATTAGTTATGACATTGCTTACAACCAAAATTCCGACCACCGTCATCACAGGTTTTTTGGGATCTGGTAAAACAACTATGATCCGTCATTTGCTTGAAAATGCAAATGGTAAACGGATAGCTTTGATTATTAATGAATTTGGTGATTTTGGCGTTGATGGTAATCTGCTTAAAAGTTGTGGAATTGAAAATTGCAAGGAAGAAGATGTTATCGAGCTAAATAATGGTTGTATTTGTTGTACCGTTGCTGATGATTTTATACCTGCAATGACCAAGATTTTGGCACGTAGCGAGCGGCCTGATCATATTATTATTGAGACATCAGGGCTTGCCTTGCCACAGCCCTTGGTAGCAGCTTTTAATTGGCCTGAAATTAAAACATCAGTAACCGTTGATGGCGTTATTACCGTTGTTGATAGTGCAGCGGTTGCTGAGGGACGCTTTGCCGATGATCATGACAAGATTGCCGCCCAACGTTTAAGTGATGAATCGCTAGACCATGAAAGTCCATTGGAAGAATTGTTTGAAGACCAAATCAAGGCTGCAGACCTTATTGTCTTAAATAAAACCGACTTAATTGATGAGCAACAATTGGCTGAAGTTAAACAAACTATTGCAGCACATGGCGAGCGGGTTGCTAATATGGTTGCTGCTAATTTTGGTAAACTTGATGCAGATATAGTGCTTGGTTTAAATGTCTGCACAGAAAGCGACATTGAAAACCGTAAATCTCACCATGAAATGCATCATGAAGAAGGGGAGGCCCATAGTCATGATGAATTTGAGAGCTTTGTGGTTGAACTTGGTGAAATCACCGATCCAATCCTTTTTGTTGATACATTAAAGAATATTATTCGTGACAATGATATTTTACGCCTTAAAGGTTTTATGGCAGTTAAAGGCAAAGCTATGCGCCTTGTTGTTCAAGCTGTTGGCAGTCGTATTGAACATTACTATGATCGTCCGCTTGATGAAAGTGAAAAGGGTTTAAGTCGCTTAGTGGTGATTGGATTGCATGATATGGATGTTACAAAAATTACAAAGTCCATTCAGCAAGTAGCTGATAAGACCTAATAATGCATCTTTTACTGGCGCAAAAAGGTGCAATCAGCGACGCTGATGAGGCAATTGATCTTGGACAATCGGTAGGTGAAGTAATTTTTCTATCATCTGCCGATACGGAGCTATGTAGCATAGCCGCGGCAAAATCCGCGCTTTTAGATAAGGCTTATTCATTACGGTTAGCCAATTTAATGGCTCTTTCTCACCCGATGTCGGTGGATCAATATATTGAGCGAACTGCAAAATTCGCTCGCCTTATTGTTGTACGCGTCATTGGCGGCGTAAGTTATTGGCGCTATGGTTTGGAAACGCTTTACGCTGCCGTTTGTGCGCACGATATTAAATTGGTGGTTTTACCAGGTGATGATAAACCAGATCCAACTTTGTTGCGTTTTTGTAACATTGCCCGCGAAGATTGCGATGCCTTGTGGCAATATTTGATTGAAGGTGGCAGCTTTAATGCCCAGAATTTTCTCAATTATTGTGGTTTTATATTAGGGAAAAATGAACGTCCAATTGGTGCAAAACCTTTGATGAAAGCGGGACTTTGGTGGCCCAATCTTGCAAATCCTAGCTTGACAGAAATTCAAAATAAATGGCAAGAAAATGGGGTAGTCGCCAATAGCCCTATTGTGCCAATTACTTTTTATCGTGCTCTTGTTCAAAGTGGGCAGACTGAGCCAATTGCAGCGGTAGTGGAAGCTTTACAGCAGCGCGGTCTTGCACCGTTACCACTTTTTATAAGTAGCTTAAAAGACAGTTTAAGTGTTGCTATTCTTGATGAACTGCTAAGCCAGTGCCCACCAGCGCTTATTTTAAACACAACGGGTTTTGCTGTTTCGTCATTAAGCGGTGAGACAACCGGTACAGTGCTTGATAAATATCATAATATGGTGTTGCAGGTGGTTTTATCAGGTAGCGATAAAGCTACATGGCAATCATCAAGTCGTGGTTTGCCAGCACGAGACATTGCCATGAATGTGTCTTTGCCGGAAGTAGACGGCCGTGTTTTAACTCGTGCTATATCCTTTAAAGCGGCAGAATTTTTTGATGAAGAAGTGGAAGCCAATATTATTCGCCATCAAATACAGCAAGATCGTGTTGATTTTGTTGCTGATTTAGCAAGAAATTGGATTAAACTTGGCAAAAAAGCGCCAATTGAACGAAATGTCGCGTTAGTTATGGCTAATTATCCGGGTGGTGATGGCCGTTTGGGACATGGGGTTGGTCTTGATACACCTGCAGCCACCCATTTGGTATTGAATGCTTTACAAAATAATGGCTATAATGTTGAAAATATCCCTGAAACACCACTAGCTCTTATGGAAAAGCTGATCGAAGGGCCCACCAATGAGGGGGTAAAAGGTCGTATTATTAATGTGTCCCTTGCTCTTCACCGTTATCGGCAATTATTTGCACAATTACCGCAGATCACCCAAGATGAAATGAAAGAGCGCTGGGGTGACCCACAGGAGGATGCATTTATTGTTGATGATGCTTTTGCGCTTCCAATTCTGTTCTTTGGTAAAATAGTGGTTGCATTACAGCCTGAGCGTGCTTTTGGTATGGATGCCAAACAAGTTTACCATGCCCCTGACATTGTTCCATCTCACCACTATATGGCGTTTTATTTTTGGCTGCGTCATGTCTATGGGGCAGATGCCATTGTGCATATGGGTAAGCATGGCAATTTGGAATGGTTACCAGGTAAAGCATTGGCGCTGTCGCAAAATTGCTATCCGGAATTAGCGCTTGGTGCAATCCCGCATATTTATCCCTTTATCGTCAATGATCCAGGTGAGGGGACGCAAGCCAAACGCCGTTCAAGTGCAGTGATAATCGATCACATGACACCGCCATTAACCCGCGCTGAAAGTTATGGGCCGCTTAAAGATTTAGAAGTCTTGGTGGATGAATATTATGAGGCATCAGGGGTCGATCCGCGCCGATTGTTGAAGCTGAAAGATCAAATTTTACAACTGGTTGACATAACAGGTATTGGCAGTGATGCAGGGATTAAAGGGCACGATGATGAGTATCTTGCCTTGCAAAAACTTGATGCCTTTTTATGTGATTTGAAAGAATTACAAATTAGAGATGGTTTGCATGTTTTTGGCACTGCGCCAACCGGCAAGCAATTGACTGATCTGTTAGTGGCTTTGGTTCGTGTTCCACGGGGTCAAAATGAAGATGGTAGTTTACATCGTGCTATAGCCAATGATCTTGATTTGGGTTTTGATCCGTTAAATTGTGATTTGGCAGCGCCTTGGCAAGGTAAGCGACCTCAAATCCTTGCTGATTTAATCAATGATCCTTGGCGTAGCTTCGGTGATAGCGTTGAGCGTATCGAATTATTAGCGGCAAGTCTTGTTGAAAAAACTATTATTTGTCCAGCCTTGCTGCCACAAACCCAAATAATTTTGCAAAAAATTGATAGGTTTTTACGCCCTTTAGTAGAAAGCTGCGGCAATGCCGAAATGAATGGCCTGCTCACTGCGCTTGATGGTAAATTTGTTGCTCCAGGACCATCTGGTGCGCCAACGCGCGGGCGACTTGATGTCTTACCAACAGGGCGCAATTTTTACTCGGTTGATAACCGCGCTGTGCCAACCCCTGCTGCATGGGATTTGGGTTTTCGCTCTGCCGAATTGTTGATAAAACGCTATGTTCAAGATCACGGTGATTGGCCAAAAGCGCTGGGGCTTACCGTTTGGGGCACGTCTAATATGCGCACGGGCGGCGATGATATTGCACAGGCTTTAGCTTTACTTGGCGTTAAGCCCTTATGGGATATGGCATCACGGCGGGTGACGGGATATGAAATTATACCTTTAGAAAAATTATGCCGTCCGCGTGTTGATGTCACGCTGCGTATATCAGGGTTTTTCCGTGATGCGTTTCCCGATCAATTGGTTTTGCTTGACCAAGCCATTAGAGCTGTTGGTGCGCTTGATGAAGAGGAGGGCTATAACCCGATTGCTGCCAATATGAAGGGGGACATGATGCGTTTCATGGATGACGATGGATTAACCCATCAACAAGCGAGCCAAAAGGCGGGCTATCGTATTTTTGGTGCAAAACCGGGTCATTATGGCACAGGGTTACAAGAGCTTCTTGATTCTGGCGAGTGGGATGGGCGAGATGATCTTGGAAAAGCATGGCTTGCTAATTCTGATCATGCCTATGGCATAGGTGAGGGGGAAACGGCAAGCGCGGAATTAAATGCCAGAATGGTTGCCTTGCAGTTGGTGGTACAAAATCAGGATAATAGAGAGCATGATTTACTAGATTCTGGTGAATATTATGCTTTTGAAGGTGGTATGGCTGCTGCTGCGGCAACACAATCAGGGCTATGGCCGCAAATCTATCATAATGATTTATCAAGGCCAGAACGCCCCCTTATCAAAACCTTGGAGGAAGAAATTGCCCGCACATTGCGTGGCCGTGCTATCAATCCCAAATGGATTGCAAGTGCCATGCGACATGGTTTTAAGGGGGGCGTAGAAATGGCAGCGAGTGTTGACTATCTTTTTGCGTTTGCCGCAACTACAAATGCCGTGCGTAGCGAACATTTTGAAGCAATTTATAATGCCTATATTAATGATGATATGGTTCGATCATTTTTAACTGAGCAAAATCCGGCAGCACTGCGTGAGATAGCACAAAAGCTAAATGAGGCTTTAGATCGTGGTCTTTGGGTTGGGCGCTCCAATTCAGCAGCATTTCAATTGGAAGAATTACAAAATAAGGGTGAATGAAATGGATAAAACCACTATGACGACCGAGGAAATCAATGCCCGTCACGCGGAAAAAATGAAGAAAAAAAAAGCTGCCCGCGATCGAATGAATGAGGGGAAAACCGGCGAAAAAGGACTTTTGATTGTTAATACCGGTAAAGGTAAAGGCAAATCAACCGCAGGTTTTGGTATGGTTTTTCGCGCCCTTGGCCATAATATGAAAATTGGTGTTGTGCAATTTGTTAAAGGTTCACGCGCCACCGGCGAGCGTTTGGCCTTGGATAAATTTGGTGATCAAATAACTGTGTTTGCCGCAGGCGAGGGCTTTACTTGGGAAACACAAGACCGTGAAAAAGACATTGCCATGGCACGGGAAGCTTGGGAAGTTGCCAAATCAATGATTTTGGACGAAAATTACGATATGGTGCTTTGTGACGAGTTGAATATCGTTCTGCGCTATGATTATTTGCCTTTAGAAGAAGTGCTTGAAACCGTGCGTGAACGCCCATTCATGAAGCATGTCATTATTACTGGCCGCAATGCCAAGCAAGAGCTTATCGATGAAGCTGACCTTGTTACTGAAATGGAGCTCATCAAGCATCCGTTTCGCTCAGGCATTAAAGGACAAAAGGGGGTTGAGTTTTAAAAATGGCAGCTTCTTGGCAGTTTTGGGCAGTTTTATCAGCAGTTTTTGCAGCATTAACCGCAATTTTTGCAAAAGTTGGTATTCATGGCATTAATTCTGATTTTGCTACTTTTATACGCACGCTGGTTATTGTGGCGGCACTTTGCCTGTTTTTAACCCTTACCGATCAATGGCATAAGCCAAGTGAAGTATCAGCTAAATCATGGCTGTTCCTCGTTTTATCAGGGCTTGCAACAGGTGCTTCATGGCTTGCTTATTTTAGGGCCTTGCAAATCGGCGATGCTTCAAGGGTTGCACCGGTTGATAAATTATCGGTTATTTTAGTCGCGATTTTTGGTGTAGCATTTCTTGGTGAAAAACTATCTGGTATTAATTGGCTTGGCGTTGTTTTTATTGCTGGCGGCGTCATATTATTATCTTTAAAGTTATGAGTATTTTATATTCATAACTTGCATTATAGGGTATTTTACAAAGGGTATTTATGTGCCCTTTGTGAATGGAATATTTTTTTGATTGATCTCGATATTTGATGGAATTTGTCATATAATATTGTATTTGTGGTATATTTTTCTTTGATTGCATGATGTTTACTTTTTATTGTTGGTGAGGTTTACCAAAAAGATATAAATTGTTGTTGCAAATTTATGTCGCCAAAATGCTCAAACCTCAACATTAAAGGAAAAAACGTGGCTGATACATCTGTGCTCGATCTTATTGGAAATACGCCGCTTATCCGTTTAAACCGCGCAAGTGAGTTAACAGGTTGCGAAATTTGGGGTAAAGCAGAATTTTTAAACCCTGGTCAATCGGTTAAAGATCGGGCAGCTTTATCGATTATTCTTGATGCAGAACGCAAGGGCGAACTTAAAAAGGGGGGCATTATTGTTGAAGGAACAGCAGGTAATACCGGCATTGGTCTTGCACTTGTGGGGGCGGTTTTAGGCTATAAAACAATTATCGTTATTCCAAACACCCAATCACAGGAAAAAAAAGACGCGCTGCGCTTGCAGGGGGCCGAGCTTATTGAAGTGCCAGCAGTGCCTTATCGTGATGACAATAATTATGTTAAATTATCGGGCCGCCTTGCCGAGAGTTTAAAAAAGACCACTGAAAATGGTGTTTTATGGGCTAATCAATTTGATAATATTGCTAATCGTGAAGCCCATATTAAAACAACGGCTCAAGAGATTTGGCGCGATACACAAGGCAATATTGATGGGTTTATTTGCTCTGTCGGCTCTGGCGGAACTTTGGCAGGTACGGCTATTGGCTTAAAAGAGCATAATAAAGCGATTAAAATTGGTCTTGCCGATCCTTATGGCGCAGCCCTTTATTCTTTTTACACCAACGGTCAATTGCAATCTCAAGGTAGTTCAATAACTGAAGGCATCGGGCAAGGGCGTATAACCGCCAATCTTGATGGTTTGTTGCCTGATTTTTCTTATCAGGTCAGTGACAGTGATGCGCTTATTGAGTTGTTCCATCTTGCTCAACATGAAGGCTTATGCCTTGGCGGGTCATCAGGTATTAATATCGCCGGTGCTATTTCTTTAGCGCGCGAATTAGGTAAGGGCAAAACCATTGTTACCATGCTTTGTGATTATGGTGACCGCTACCTATCAAAACTCTATAATCCACAATTCTTGCGCGAAAAATCATTGCCAATCCCGCAATGGCTAGATAAAGCGCAACAATATAATGTTCCTTTTGTATAATCTCAAAAATCATATTTAGGTTTTTTCTCAGTCCTTATCATTGGGGAATGAATCGCATATTCTCTCTTAAATTGTTCTCGATTTTTAACAAGAAAGGCGTAATATAGGAATAATTAGGGAAGGAAACGCAATGTCTCACAACAATCCTTTTATTGTGTCTGCAGACTGGTTGGAAAGCCAATTGGGTGCAAGTGATATTCATATTATTGACGCATCTTGGTATTTACCCAAAGCCAATAGAAATGGTCGCTTAGAATATAGTAGGTCGCATATACCTGAAGCAGTGTTTTTTGATCATGATCTTTTAAGTGATCCCAATTCCTCCTTGCCTCATACATTGCCTGATGCTGAGTATTTTGCAAAAGCGCTTGGTGCGCTTGGTATAAATGAAAAAAATACCATCGTCGTTTACGATGGTGATGGTTTCTTTTCTGCGCCGCGTGCATGGTGGTTATTGCGCTTGATGGGCGCAGAAAAAGTCTATGTGCTTGATGGCGGTTTTAAAACTTGGCAACAGGAAGGGCGTCCTGTAACTAGTAATGACACAATTATCACCCCCAAAATATTTAATGCTAATGCTGATCTTACCAAAGTTGTTTTAATCGATGAAATGCGCGGTATTGTGGGTGATGGCAATGTTGCTATTGCTGATGCGCGCGGAAAGAAACGCTTTTCTGGCGAAGAAAAGGAACCAAGAGAAGGGGTACGTTCCGGGCATATGCCAAATGCTCAAAATGTTCCCTATTCCTTGCTTTCTGACGAGGGGAAATTCAAGTCGAACGAAGAAATCTTTGGAATTTTTAAAAGTGCAGGAATAGATCCATTAGCACCTGTAGTGACGACATGTGGTTCGGGTGTAACTGCTGCCGTTTTAACCTTGGCACTACAAGGGTTAGGAAATGAAAATGTACGACTTTACGATGGCTCGTGGAGCGAATGGGGTTCATTAGTTGATAGTTCTGTTGTTACAGATGAAGATTTGGAAATGTAAAAAATGGTTTTTAAAAAATCTCCCCAATATCTTGCTGCTCGTGTTACACATCTTGAAATGCAAACACGCGGTAATAATAGCGTTCCATTACCCATCGGTATGACGCTCGCGATCATGAAAGCGGAACAATGCCCCGCTCATTTCTATCGTTATTTATATCGCGAAATAGGTAAGGAGCATCACTGGTCCGTACGACGCAAGTTAAAAGATCAAGAATTAATTGATATTATCCAATCACCAAATACTGTAATTTATATTTTATATATTAATGGTTGTCCTGCAGGTTTTGCGGAGCTTAACCTGCGTAACATGCCTATTGCTGAAGTGTTATATTTTGGTTTGATTAAAGAGTTTCAAGGACGTGGGTTATCACGATTTTTCTTAAATGAAGTCTTATCTTCAGCTTGGGATTTAGACCCGCAAAAAGTAATAATCCAAACTAACACGCTTGATAGTCCGCGTGCTTTACAGCTATATCAAAAGCTAGGCTTTGAACCTGTTTCAACCAGCGATGTGATGATCGAAGCATGGAAAGATGATTGATTGTATTTTGTTTAATTAACAAGATATTAGAGTATCGATTTAAATAAAGATATTAAGTAAAAATGCCGGCAAGGTTTTGATGTCTCGGCATTTTTATTTGATTAGACTAAAAATTAAACATTAATGCAAGGCAATATGAAAATATGAAAAATGCCTTTAATAATTTTTAAAGCCATATTTTCCCGGATTTAAAATATTTTGCGGATCAAGTGCTTGCTTGATCAATTGCATATAATCGACGCCATAGCCAAATTCTTTACGTAAATAAGGTGCTTTGCGTTGGCCAATGCCGTGTTCCCCCGTACAGGTCCCATCAAAAGCAATAGCTCTTTCACTTAAGCGCGCAGAAAACTCCATAGCTTTAGAAACTTCGTCTGGCTTGTCTTTGTGGTATCCAAGTAAAACATGAAAATTACCATCGCCTACATGCCCAACAATAGGTCCCATTAATCCTGATTCTTGCAAGTCTTTTTGAGTTTCTTCCACGCAATCAGCTAGTTTTGATATGGGTACACAGACATCGGTTGAAAAAATTTCACACCCTTTCATTAAAGCTTCGCTTGCCCAAAACGCATTGTGGCGCGCTGTCCATAATTTTGTCCGCTCTTGCGGATCTCGCGAATGGATGAAATCTAAGCCGCTATGGGATTTGGCAATTTCGTCAAAAAGCGCGATTTGTGTGTCTACACCAGCGCTGTCACCATGAAATTCAAGGCAGAGAGTTGGACGCGGTTCAAGGTCTAAACCTGAATAAGCGTTACAAGCAGCAACTTGAATTTGATCCATTAATTCAACACGCGCTATCGGTACGGCGCATTGAATCATTTCAATTACCGCATCACACGCATGTTTAACGCTATCAAATGTGCAAACACCACTGGCAATAACTTCAGGGATAGGGTGTAGTTTTAAGGTGATAGCAGTAAATAATCCTAATGTACCCTCAGATCCAACAAGAAGATGAGTTAAATCATAGCCTGCAGCACTTTTTTTTGCTTTGCTAGCGGTGCGAATAAGCCTGCCATCAGCCATAACCACCTCTGCACTTAGAACTGCATCTTTCATGGTGCCATAGCGTACAGCATTGGTACCAGATGCGCGGGTCGATGCCATGCCGCCAATAGAGGCGTTTGCACCCGGATCAACAGGAAAAAATAAACCACTGTCGCGCAACCAGCTGTTTAATACTTCGCGCGTAATACCTGGTTCAACGCTTATAGTCATGTCTTCTGGGTTAAATTCGATCACCTTATCCATGCGTGAACAATCAACGCTAATGCCCCCAAATGGTGCGTTTAATTGCCCTTCGAGCGATGTACCTGCATTAAATGCGATGATAGGAAGATTATATTGTTTGGCAATTACCACTACATCTTGCATATCTTGAGTATTTTCAACATAAACCACCGCATCGGGTAGCTGGTGAGGAAGTGTAGTAATTGTATGGGTGTGGGTTGAGCAGACAGATTCATTGCGACTAAAATTAGCATGAAATCTAGTGGCGAGGGCATCAAGCCCCTTTTCCAATTGAGAGCCGGATATTTTCTCGCGCATTATATTTATCCTAATTTTTTTGATAGCTAATAGAATTAGATCAAATAGTTGAAAAGAAAATTGATGATGAAAATGAAAGTCAAAGCATTTTTAGCAAAGCAGATATAACTTTGCTAAAAACATTTTTGTGATATTTTTTTCTCAAAATCTCAAACCCAAAAGGCAATAACATATATTTGGCTTATTTATAGAAATTTAAAAAATATATATTTCAATGGGTTAATTTAAAATTGATACGAATTATAGGCTGCTTTCACTTTCGTCGGATGCGTCGCCAAGGCAAGCATCTTCATTTTTTTTGTCATTTGTCTTAGGGGCACGAATTGGTGTATCAGCCGGCAGGATATCAAGGGCAATGCCGCTATTATTCTTGTTCAATGCAACTCGCACAGTTCCACCTTTACGCAATTTTCCAAAAAGAATTTCATCGGCAAGCGGTTTCTTAATGTGCTCTTGTATAATTCGTGCCAAAGGACGAGCGCCCATTCGTGCATCATAACCTTTTTCAGCCAACCATTTAATCGCGCCATCGGTGAGGTCAAAGGTAATGCCACGATCTGCAAGTTGAGCTTCAAGTTGTATAACAAATTTTTGTACAACCTGATGAATGACAGGCATTGCCAGTGGTCCAAATGGTATGATAGCGTCGAGGCGATTTCTAAATTCAGGCGTAAATTGCCGGTTTATTGCTTCAATATCATCACCAGTGCGTCGCGTATCACCAAAACCAATTGCAGCCTTTTCTAAATCCGATGCGCCAGCATTGGTCGTCATGATCAAAATAATATTGCGAAAATCAATCTGCTTACCATTATGATCTGTAAGCTTGCCATTATCCATAACCTGCAACAGCACATTATAGACATCGGGATGGGCTTTTTCAATTTCATCAAGCAGTAAAACCGCATGGCGATGCTGATCAACTGCATCGGTTATCAAGCCGCCTTGATCATAGCCAACATAACCTGGAGGGGCACCGATCAAACGTGATACGGAGTGCTGTTCCATGTATTCTGACATGTCAAAACGTAACAATTCAACCCCTAATGATGAGGCAAGCTGCTTAGCCGCTTCGGTTTTACCAACACCAGTTGGTCCTGAAAAAAGATAGCTACCAATTGGCTTATTGGGTTCGCGAAGGCCAGCCCGAGCAAGCTTAATTGAGCCAGTAAGTGCTTCAATTGCTTTATCTTGTCCATAAATAACGCGCTTTAACTCATTGAGAAGGTTTGATAAAACCTGTCTATCATCACGAGATACCGTTTTGGGTGGTATATGTGCCATACTCGCAATTGTTGCTTCAATTTCCTTGATAGTAATAGTCTTTTTACGCTTCTTTTCAGGTAAAAGAACTTGTGCAGCACCTGTTTCATCGATGACGTCGATTGCTTTATCTGGCAATTGCCGATCAGAAATATAGCGAGCCGAAAGGTCAACCGCAGCTTTTAATGCCTCATCAGTGAACTTAACATTGTGATAATCTTCAAAATAGGGTTTTAAACCCTTCATAATATCTAATGCTTGACTCGCTGTTGGTTCTTTCACGTCAATTTTCTGGAAGCGTCTAACGAGTGCTCGATCTTTTTCAAAAATCTGCCTATATTCTTTATAGGTAGTTGACCCCATACAGCGTATTGCACCGGACGCCAAAGCTGGTTTTAAAAGGTTAGCCGCATCCATCGTGCCACCAGATGTTGCGCCAGCGCCAATGATTGTATGAATTTCATCAATAAAGAGCACGGCACCAGGATGGTTGCCAAGTTCTACCACAACTTGCTTTAAACGATCTTCAAAGTCTCCGCGATAACGTGTGCCTGCTAATAATACACCTATATCTAAAGAAAAAATTGTAGCGTCTGCTAAAATTTCTGGTACTTGCTTGTCAACGATGCGTCTTGCTAATCCTTCAGCAATCGCAGTTTTGCCAACGCCAGGCTCTCCAACATAAAGTGGATTGTTTTTTGAACGCCTACATAAAATCTGGATAGTGCGGTTAACCTCACTGTCGCGACCGATAAGTGGATCAATCTTACCTTCTTTTGCAAGTTCATTCAAATTGACGCAATAAGATGACAGTGCATCAGGCGTCCTTTTTGTTTCAGTGTCGTCATCATCACCAACTTCAAAATCTTCATAAAAGATCATGTTGTCAGGAATACTGCCAGCCTTCGCAATGCCATGGGAAAGATAATTCACGGCATCATATCGGGTCATTTCCTGTTCTTGTAGAAAAAATGCTGCATGGCTTTCACGCTCAGCAAAAATAGCAACTAAAACATTGCCACCCGTTACATCGTCTTTGCTTGCTGATTGGGCATGAATAACTGCTCGTTGAATTACCCGTTGGAAAGCTGTTGTTGGTTTAGTATCATGGTCATCGGCCATAACTTGTTTATCAAGCTCAGATTGAATGTAATCTTTTATTCTGGCAGCTAAAATATCAAGGTCAACACCACATGCACGCATAACATTTGCCGCATCCTCTTCTTCTATTAATGCAAGGAGAAGGTGTTCCAATGTCGTATATTCATGGCGACTTTCATTCGCAAATGTTAAGGCGCGGTGTAAAGCCATTTCAAGGCCAGGGGTAAAAGATGGCATACAACCTCACTTATTTTCCATTATGCCGTAAAGAAAGGTATTGCGCCAAATATTCAAGCTGAAGCATTTGGACAAGCTGTTCTTTAGCAATTTCATATGTGTAAACACCACATTCTGCAGCACCAAGATGATGTACAGAATAGGTAATTGCTTGCGTCTCTTCAAGTGTTTTATCTAAAATCTTTATAATAATATTGGCTGTAAAATTTAACGATGTAGATTTATTGCGCTTATAGCGCATTTGTGATGCTTCAATTTTTTGGTAGTTTTATATTTCAATTTTGGTTAACTCTATAAAGCCGAATTTTGCCGTAATTCCGGTTTTTCCTTATGCTAATTATGGGGATGGAAAATAACATAAAATCTAGCAAGGTAGTTTTAGTCATTTAACCAATCATGTTAGCAGTAGGACTATTATCAGAAATAAAAACCTATATAAATCATCTGTTTTATGTTTTTTTGTTGACCATATGATCTTTGCTGCGTCCAATATATGTAAGGTCATTTCAAAAACTTATTTTTTTTCCATGATGCATTGAAGTGGGTGCTGTTCAGATCGGGCACGGTCTATAACCTGACTTACTTTTTCTTCCGCGATTTCATAGGTGTATATGCCGCATTCACCGGCACCAAGATGATGGACGGAAAAGGTAATAGCTGTTGCCTCGTCTATCGTTTTATGAAAAATTTCAATCAAGATATCAATCACAAAATTCATGGGTGTATAGTCATCATTAAGAAGAATAACACGGTAAAGGTTTGGCTTTTTTATTTTTGGGCGCGTACGAACCTCAACAGCAATTTCAGAATCACTTTCATTGCCATTGTTTGCACTGTCCTTCTGCATATGAAGCTTCCCCATTTTTGCGTCCTTGGGTGAGAACATTCTTAAAACCTTTCATGTCTTATTTTGCCGTGATTTTATTCCCTTATAGGATGATTGCAACTATGGAAATAATAACCCTATCATTGTCTCAATGTTTAAATTCTAATTTGTAATATGGTTAATTTTTTTTAATATTTTGTTTTTAAAAGATTATTTAAATAATGTTTATGGTTTGTTTTCTTTTTGCCTTTTTCTTTTCTCTTTTTGTTCTCGCTATAAAAATGATTTTTCTTTAAAAAAGCTTTTATATTTGAATGTGCGTAAACGGATTAGTAACGCTGTTTGCACTAATCTAACACCAAATCATCGTTAAGCGAATTTTTAGCGCTGAAGTGTAATGCTTAATGCAGGGTGTAGATGTGCGTAAAACTATTGAAAAATTAACATCATTTTTTTGCAAGTCAACAATGGCAGTTGTTGCGTTGTCATTAAGTGCAAATATTGCCGCTGCTGCTCCTAAAGGGGTTTATGCTGATAAATATGCTGCAATTGTTATTGATGCAAATTCGGGTAAAACTCTTTTTCAGGAAAATGCTAATGCAAAGCGTTATCCTGCATCGCTAACGAAAATGATGACGCTTTATATGCTGTTTGAAGCCATGCAGTCAGGGCGCATTTCACCAAATACACCTATTCCTGTTTCTGCTTATGCCGCCGCACGTCCCCCAACAAAAATTGGCTTTAAGCCTGGTCAAACGATTCCTGCAGAAATTGCAGCTAGAACTTTGATTACGCGCTCGGCAAATGATGTTGCAACAGCAATTGCTGAATATCTTGGTGGTTCAGAAGCTCGTTTTGGGCAAATGATGACTGCAAAAGCACGTCGTCTTGGTATGATGAATAGTAATTTTGTTAATGCATCTGGCTTGCCTGATCCACGCAATTACACGACTGCACGTGACATGGCTTTGCTTTCACTCGCATTGCGTGAGCATTTTCCACGCCAGTATGGTTGGTTTTCTTCTACAAGTGTTAACTTTCGTGGTAAGACAATTAACGGGCATAACCGTCTTGTTGGTGCAATGAAGGGTGTTGATGGCATTAAAACAGGTTATACGCGTATGTCTGGTTTTAATCTTGCCACTTCAATGCGAATTGGAAATAAATCAATTGTTGGCGTAGTTATGGGTGGTCGTTCGGGTGCGTTGCGTGATCAGCATATGCGTGAACTATTGCTTACTTATATTGATGGTGGGACAGGAAAACGTAGCGTAGCACCGCTTTTGGCTAGCCGCAGTTTTGAATTGCCTCAAGGCCATGAAGCACCAATACCTGTTGCGCGCAACAATAATGTTAAGCCACAGGCTCAACCTGTTGAAAATGTTGAGGTTACGAGCGTAACCGATCGTGAGCATGATGCTGCGTTGTTAACAGCTCTCGCTTCACGTAGTGCAAAACTACCACCGGCAATTGCTGCGGCTAATGATGTTGTAATTGAAAGCTCACCAATTAAAAATCCACCAAAGCCGGTTTTTAAAGCAAGTTTTGTTAAGTCAAATGTCAATGATAAACAGGTAGCTGTGGAAGATGTCGTTGCTAATACGATTAATAGTGAGATTATAGCTGTTCCGCAAGATGATGTTATTCCCGTGCCTAATGATTTGGACACCGTTGTTACTTCATCGATTAGTAACTCTAAAAAGGGTTGGGTTATTCAAGTTGGATCAAAATCCACCACTGCTGAGGCAAATGAGGCTTTGGCAAAGGCGGCAGCTGCAGGTCAACAGGCTTTAGCTGGCACAGATCCGTTCCTTGCTGTTTTTGATCAAGGTAATGAGCGTTATTATCGTGCACGCTTTGCGGGTTTTCAATCTAAAACTGCTGCGTGGCAAGCATGTAATAGCTTGAAAGATGCAGGGATTGCTTGTTATGCTTTGGAAGACTAAGTAAACTTAGATAATTAGTTTTTTTCTCTTAATGTAAGACCCATCATAATAAATGATGGGTCTTTTTTAATTTATAGTGATTTTCAAAAGAAAATGCGCATAAGCAAATATAAATTATAGATAATTTTTTGGCTCTCTATGCTTTACTGAAATTTCTACATAAATCTTAAAGCTATCCTTAGCATATTAAATATTGCTAAGAATGTTTTTATAATTAGTTTGATTTTTCTTTATAGAAAACGCCTATATTAAAATGTAACAACTAAAAAAACATAAACAGGCAAAACAATGAGAGTATAGCTTCTCATTATCACAGTTCTATATTAATTCCATAGCTAGATTTAATTTTGGTTGGAAAATTGGTCGGAGCGGCGGGATTCGAACCCACGACCCCTTGACCCCCAGTCAAGTGCGCTACCGGGCTGCGCTACGCTCCGAGCCGACCGAAGCAATAGATTATGAAGCTGATAAAGGCAAGCGAAAAATTTCAAATTAATAACAAGAAAAATGAATAATCTTGTTTTTAAAGACGGTTCGCATATCATTATATGTAAATATTGAGCAGTCATAGGGGGGAGAAGCCTAACTTATTGTGGTCTGTTAGATGACTCTTTTAAAATATAAGCGATGAGGTCATCAAGGTTTTCACCTGACGCAAACCTTATATTAGCCATTCTGTTGCCTTTTATCATCGCCTGAGGCCCAAGCAAAAATTCGCGTAACGTGTCTTTATTCCAGGTAAGGCCATCTTCTCCAGCTTTTTTCATTGCTGGCGAATAACGAAAATTAGGAAGCGATCCCGCAGTGCGGTTTATAATATTTTGTAATGATGGACCTACACGATTTTTATCATTATCGATCAAATGGCAAACAGCACATCGTTTATATATTTTTGAGCCGCGCTCAATATCGCCTAATGGCTCTTGCGCCGTGGCAAGAGGAGGGAGTATAAATAATGCAACTGGCAAAAAATATTTTATTAAATGTGTTTTCATGGTTTTTGATTGAATGCTTTATGTTTAGGTCTATTTTAAATCTCTTCTAGATAAAACGTAACGCGGTAAGTGTCCATGGCGGCAAATCGCCACTGCCTGACAATGGGATGGCAATTTTGTTGGTAAAAAGGCATGCGATTGAAATTGTCAGAAGCTTCATCTTGTTTTATATTGCCTGCCTCGTATTCTGATTAAAATCTTGTCGTTTAATTAAAATATTGATGGTGTTCTTGCGTTTGTCAATCAGCCACACTAAGTATAACACGAATTGAAAGGTTGAATAAATGAGCCGTTTTGCCGTTATATCTCTAACAGACAGTGCTGTTGAGCGTATCAAAGAAATTATGGGGAATAATCCTGATGCCCAAGGTATCCATGTTGGTGTAAAAAAGGGTGGCTGCGCAGGAATGGAATATACCATCAATTTGATGAAGGAGCATGAGGGAAATTTTGATATTGTTGAAAAAGACGGAGCCCGAGTTTTTGTTGGGCGTGATGCTGTTCTTTTCCTTCTTGGTACGCAAATGGATTTTGAGCAAACCACCCTTAGGACAGGATTTGTTTTTAATAATCCTAATCAAACTTCGGCTTGTGGCTGTGGTGAATCTGTTGAATTAACTCCTGTTTCCATGGAAATATTAGAAAAACGTCGAGAACAAGCAATTTAGCGTCGTTTGTGTTTTTTTTAAATCACTATCGCTAATCTCACTATATCTAAGCAATCTCATTTAATTATATTACCATCATTGAAGGGCAATCGCTTTGGCATCATTCACATCTTTTGGCGATGAAGCTAGGATGACCCTTAACACTGTTTCTGACCGTTTTTCAGGAATTATCCATCCAACTATAAGACTGGGTGTCACTGGACTTTCTACCGCTGGAAAGACAGTTTTTATTACATCATTAATTCAGAACTTACTAAGAAGTGGGCGCTTGCCACTTTTTAAAGCTATAGCACAAAAGCGTATCATATCCGTTGATATAGAGCATCAACCAGACGATACATTGCCTCGTTTTGAGTTTGAAAAGCATATAGATAGTTTAGCATTAAAGCGCCAGTGGCCCCATTCTACTCGCTCATTATCACAATTGCGATTAACAATAAAGTATCAATCAAATTCTACATTTAGTAAATATTTCTCACGTGGAAAGTTAACTATTGATATCATTGATTATCCTGGTGAATGGCTGCTTGATCTTCCTTTGCTGGCAAAGGATTATCGGACATTTTCAAAAGAGTCTTTTGAGCGCGCAAATAATAAATTACATAAGGAATTTGCAAGTGATTGGCTTGGTGCAGCCCACCACGTCAATAGCTTTGCAAAGGCTAGCGATGATATCATCGATCAATTAAGTTCGGTTTTTAAGACTTATTTAAAGTTGGCAAAGGAAGATAAAAGTGCAATTTCCATGTTGCCACCGGGTCGTTTTTTAATGCCTGGCGATCTTGATGGTTCGCCTGCGCTTACCTTTGCACCTTTGCCTAATTTAAGCGATAAACCATTTGAGCCTCACTCTTTGGCATCTGTGATGGAGCGGCGTTATGAATCTTATAAAAAGCACGTGATTAGGCCATTTTTTTTAAATCATATCGCTCGTTTAGATAGGCAAATCATTCTTGTGGATGCGATGCAAGCGATTAATTCGGGTGCCCATGCTGTGCAAGACCTGCAAAATTCTTTGACAGAAATTCTATCATGTTTTCGTTCAGGTGCTAATAATTGGGCGAGTCAACTTATTAGCCACAAAATAGATCGAATTGTGGTTGCAGCAACAAAGGCAGATCAACTTCATCATGAAAGCCATGAGAGGCTGGAAAAAATTATTAAGCTCTTAACACTCAATGCTCTTGAAAATGCAAAATTGCGTGGTGTTAAAACTGATAGCATAGCCATGGCTTCAGTTCGCACCACCCGTGAAGCCTTGGCAAAAATTGGCGATGAAGAACTACCTATAATTATTGGGACACCATTAGAAGGTGAAATAATTGATGGCGTTTGCTTTGATGGCGAAACAGAGACTGCAATTTTTCCCGGTGATTTGCCAAAAGATCCTCAAGATATTGTCGATCATGATAAAAAGATGAATATTCGCTTTATCCGGTTTCGCCCACCAATTGTTAAAGCGACTGATCCATTGCCGCATATTCGTTTGGATCGTAGTTTGGAATTTTTGCTTGGAGATTACCTTGCATGACACAGCGTAGGCCAAGGGCCATTTCTGATCTTGAAACTATCAATATAACAGCAGATCCCTTTGATGAGGCTGAATTAGCCGATCTTGACGTGCTAGCGCAGGAAGAGCAGGGCAATAAGCAATATTTCACGTGGAGTAAGATTTTTTTATCCGCTCTTGGCATATTATTATCCTTAGCAATTGGCCTATGGATTGATGATCTTGTCCGTACTTTATTTTCTCGCTATGTAGCTCTTGGATGGTTTGCGCTTGTAATTGCAGTTACAGGGCTCTTGGCTTTCATTATTTTTATTTTCAATGAATTGCGCGCAATTATACGTTTACGCTCGGTATCTGAAATAAGGCGGCAGGCTCGCGATGCCGTTATGCGCGATGACATGAAAGAAGCGAAAAAAGCAATCCATGCACTTAATAATTTAGTTGAAGGGCAGGCGTTAACTCTGCATGGACGCAAAGCAATTGCTGCTTTTGAAGGTGATATCATTGATGGTCGCGCGCTTATTCATTTGTCAGAGGCTGAAATATTGCGTCCTTTAGATAAAGAAGCACGTAGTTTAATTTTGGCATCTGCTAAGCGTGTATCAGTCGTAACAGCAGTAAGTCCGCGCGCCTTTGTTGATATTATTTATGTTTTTTATGAAGCCACTAAGCTTATTCGCGCTATAGCGTCGCTTTACGGTTGTAGACCAAGCCGGTTTGGTTTTATTGCCATATTGCGTAAAGTCTTATCTCATTTAGCTGTAACTGGTACTATTGCATTAGGTGATAGTTTTATACAGCAATTCATTGGGCAGGGACTTGCAGCGAGGTTGTCGGCAAAACTAGGTGAAGGTGTTGTAAATGGGTTGATGACAACCCGTATAGGAATTGCAGCAATGGATGCACTTCGTCCTTTTCCTTTCGATGGTGAAAAACGTCCCAGTATTGGTGATTTTGCCGGTGATCTTATTCGTTTTTCAAACAAAGATTAATAATGTAATTTGATCTAAGGCCAAGTTCTTTTATAATTAAAGCGGAATAATTATTATTTAGCCTAGCAATTGAAATATCTTATTAACCATTTTTTGCGATTTTTAACCATAAGAATCTCAACTATTATTCTTTAATTTAAATCTTGATGCTTGATATTAAATGCATTTAATTGTTACTTTAATTGGATGCTCCATGGTTGTAAGCTAATGTGAAGCTGATAAAAGGAAAGCTGTTTAAATGAAAAAAATTTTATTGCCGCTTTTTGCAGCTGTCATATGTGCCTCTTCCGCTTACGGTGCTGCACAAGACGCCGAGGAAGTATTTTTTAAAAAAATTGAAGGGCAATGGACCGGGCCAGGTGAAGTTGTTGCTGGGAAATATAAAGGTACGCGCTTTACCTGTACATTTTCAGGTGTGCAGGAACAGGCAAAGGTTGGTATGGTCTTGGATGGTTCTTGCCGTGTAGGCATTTTTAGCCAAAGCGTCAAAGCTCGTGTTGCACGCATTGAAAAAGGTTATCAAGGCGCATTTAATAATGGTGCCAAGGCTGACGGCATGGATATCATTTCGGGGCGTATTAGCAATAAACATATGGTTTTTGGTCTAGTGCGAGAAAATATTAATGGTACGATGACCGCGCATCTAGCTGATAATGATACAATGAATATTACCCTATCGGTTAAGGTTTCTGAAGATATGATACCAGTGGTTGGCGTAAAACTAAAACGCAATGGTAAAAACGCCGTTCAAAATACAGCCCAAAACGATTTTCAATAATTTATAAATCTTATATTTAAATTGAGATATAATTATTGAGCGGATCTTAAAATATACATTCAAAAATTATGCAGTTTAAAAGAAGCGCTGCGCTATGTTGCAGTTAAGCATTCTCACTGCTTGTTAACTTGCATAATGCCATTACGATTTCGTAAGTTAAAATAGTTTTAAGTCACAATTGGACATAATTGTGTACTCAAAGCATCTCAAGCAACATGCATTTTACTAGTTAAGCCGCCTTTGGAATAACTAAGTTCATGGGCATCAAGGCCTTCCTTTTTCCGCGCTCGTGCTGATTGAGCATAAGCATGAACAAATCTTGCATCAAGCATCAGTCATATGATGGCCGGCTCTATAGCAATTTTCTCTAACCGCTCAGGTAGGAAACTCTTTTCAATCCGCAATTATTCGCGTCGATTTACTGTTCCGTAAGGGCCAAAACAAGCTAGAAGGTCACACTAACGCCGACCTGAGCGCTTGCCAGATCAAGGCGTTGATAAAGCTGCGGTTATTTGTATTACCACCACACTGTCCAGTTCGTCTATAAGCAATGATGGGTGCTAAACGCTCCGATTGATCATCTGTATGGTCAGTAATCATTTTACTCCCCATAAAACCACAATAAAATGAAACTACAATAAAAATAGGGGCGTTCCTAAAATATTTATTATTTTGATGTATTGCTTATGGTCGCATGACAAATTAAAGAAGTGCTATCGTCATGATTTATAATTTTCTGGGTTGCTTGCCATTAAATAGCTTGAAAGCCCTGCAAAGGGTCTTTATTGATTTATTAAAATCGGGCAAGGTGATTTGCCTAAATTTTCTAATATAAAGGGATAATTGGTCTAATGCCGAGCCAAAGCCGAAAGCCTTTATCTAAACATGCATTTATATGCAAACAGCTTGATAATGCAAAAAGTGTCGGAGGCCCCAATTGGCTATAATTCGCTTTTTTATGCGCTTCATCCTTTTATTCTTTATGCTAATTGGCCTATCAATAGCTGCTAATGCTGCTGATCCAATTAAAATATCACCTGATAGTGCCGCCCTTGACCTTTCTGGGCTAGTTGAAATAAACCTTGATCAAGGTTCGAGCTTTAGTATTTCAACCCCTCCTGATCCAGAAGGAATCATCCATCGGATTGAAGTGCAAGCTAATAGTGAAAACTCGCAAGGCAATTGGGCTGTTTTAACTCTTGCCAATCCAAGCGACCAACAGCTTGATAGGTTAATTGTAGCACCCCATTATCGGCTAGCAGGTTCTGGCTTACTTGATCCTGATCTAGGTTCTATTCGGATACGATCGATAACTCCAAGTGAGGGGTTTACTTTAGAACGTCAGGCTAGTCCAGACTCGGATGTTTTCCGCTTTACAATCAATCCCGGTGCTGTTGTAACGCTTGTAGCAGAGCTTGGATCACGTGATTTGCCGCAATTATATTTGTGGGAACCTGATGCTTACAAGGATACAGTTAATTCTTATACGCTGTATCGTGGAATATTACTTGGTATTTCTGGTCTTCTAGCTTTGCTGCTTACCATTTTATTTGTGGTTAAAGGTACCTCGCTTTTTCCTGCAACCGCAGCTTTTGCATGGGCGGTACTTGGTTATATTTGTGTAGATTTTAGTTTTTTAAATAAATTTTTAAATGTTGTTCCTAATTCTGAACCACTATGGCGGGCAGGAACAGAGGTGGCCTTAGCAGGCACAATATTAGTTTTTCTCTTTACCTACCTTCATTTACATCGTTGGCATTATCATTTTAGTTTCGGTATTGTATTGTGGCTTGGAGCCCTTTGCGGTCTTGCTGGCATGGTGGTATTTGATCCGGTTCAAGCTGCTGGTTTTGCCCGCGTTTCTCTTGGTGCAACCGCATTAATTGGTGTTTTGCTTATTTGTTACCTCACCATTCGCGGCTATGATCGTGCTATTATGTTGGTGCCAAGTTGGATTTTATTCATACTTTGGTTGTTTGCTGCCTATGCTGCAGTTACTGGAAAGCTTGAAAACGATATCGTGCAGCCTGCTTTAGCTGGTGGCCTCGTCCTTATCGTATTATTGCTTAGCTTTACTGTTATGCAGCACGCATTTTCTGGCGGTGCTGGTAATCAGGGTATTTTTTCTGACCTTGAAAGACAAGCACTTGCCGTTATGGGAACGGATCAAATCGTATGGGATTGGGATGTGGTAAGGGACCGCGTTGTTACCACTCCAGATTTATCAATTTATATTGGGTCCGCAGCAAAAAGTCTTATTGGACCGATGCGCAATTGGCTACCAGCTATGCATTCCGATGATCGAGATCGTTTCCGGATGACCCTTGATGCAATTCTTGATACGCGTGCAGGACGGTTAGATCAAACTTTCAGATTAAGGGCAGGGGATAGTCAATATCGTTGGTTTTCGTTGCGGGCACGTCCTGTCATTGGGCCAGACGGCGAAATTATTCGTTGTGTCGGCATGTTAATGGATATTACCGAGCATAAGAAAGCTGAAGAGCGTCTATTGCACAATGCGATCTATGACAGCTTAACCGGTCTTCCTAATCGACAATTATTTCTTGATCGCTTGCAAAGTTTTTGCGACTTAGCTCAAAATGATGAAGATTTAAAGCCAACATTGTTAATTATTGATTTTGATAATTTCCGTTCAATCAATCAACGTTACGGATTGTCGGTTGGCGATACATTTTTGCTTGCAATGGCGCGGCGTCTTGCTCGGCATCTTAAACCATTAGATACATTGAGCCGTATATCTTCAGATAGGTTTGCATTTTTACTCGCTTCACAAAGCGATCTTTCAAAGGTTGCAAATTTTACGATCAATCTAAAAAAAGCTTTAAATATGCCTATCAGCTTTGCTAAGCGTGAAGTGCAGTTAACAGCTTCTATTGGGCTTTTACCCTGGCTTGGTGGTAATGCACCGGCTGAAGATCGTTTGAATGACGCTATCTTAGCAATGTTTGCAGCGAAATATAATGGTGGTAATAAAATCGAGCCATTTAGGCCGGTTTTCCGTAGCCAAAATATCGAAAAGCGCTCCATTGATGATGAATTGCGTGAAGCCTTGAACCATAATCAACTTTATGTCGTTTATCATCCAGTGTTAAAAATTGCCGATGGCACCTTGGTCGGCTTTGAAGCAATGTTGCAATGGGATCATCCAAGCCGAGGTACATTATTTACCCAAGACTTTATTTCGGCAGCGGAAAACGCGGGAATTACATTGGAATTGGCAAATTTTGTGCTTCATCGCGCAGCACAAGGCATAATGCTGCTAAACCAAAAATTTCCTGGCAACCGGTATTTTGTTTCGGTCAACCTGCCTAGTGCTGATCTACTGCGCAATGAGCTCGTAGCTAGCATTCAATCTATGATGGTTCGTAATCCATTGCGAGAAGGACAATTATTGATTGAAATGCCAGAAGCTGTTCTTATGCAAAATCCTGAACTTTCAGTATCTTTATTCGAGCGTCTTAAAGGTTTAGGTGTTGGCTTGGTTCTTGATAATTTTGGTACAGGATATTCTTCACTTTCTTACTTTGTGCGTTTTCCATTTGACATCATAAAGCTAGATCGTTCTTTGCTTAATAATGAACGACCAAAGCAAAATATTTTGTTGCGCTCACTCATAGGTATGGCTCATGATCTTGGTTTTCAGGTTATTGCTGAAGGTGTTGAAAATGAAGGTCTTGCCATTATGCTAAAGGAAGCAAATTGCGAATATTTGCAATCCAATACGTTTAGCATGCCGATTGCAATTGATGATGTAATTGAATTAATTACTAACCATAAAAAATAAATATAAAATGGAATTGGAAGGATAGTTGAGAGGACTTTAACACAATTAGCTTAAAATATATTTGTTTGCTCAAATTTTGTGTAAAGTTTTTAATGGCGATCAAGCAAAAGCTACTATAAATGACAATGAGCGTTGTCATGGAAAGTACTGAAAAATTTTGAGCTTTTGTGAATAATGAGGTTTGAAATCGATAGCCAATGAGATAGCTTGCAATTGCTTTTATAAGTTAACAGGGCAGAGATGAAAGCTTGATAAATTGAAGCCTTGCGGCAATATATTGCCTATTTGAAGAGCCTTAGACTTTTAAAAAACCTTCGTAAATTTGCGAAGGTTTTTTTACGGCTTATAAATTATAATTATTTAACGATGAAGCCATGCTTATAGGGGTCGCGATCATCGATAAAAATTGTATTAAATCCAGTCATTCTTGCCCAACCCGCGACAGATGGAATGATGGCTGCGCGATCTGCAACATGTGTTATTTTTTCAACGCGTCCATCAAACATTGAACCAATGATAGATTCATGGATAAAACTATCGCCTTCTTTCAATATTCCTTTGGCTGTAAGCTGTGCCATTCGCGCTGATGTGCCGGTACCACAAGGCGAACGATCAATTGCTTTATCACCATAAAATACTGCATTACGAGCATGGGCACTAGGTTGCGTTGGCTTTCCTGTCCACATAATATGGCTAAGATGGTTTATTTCAGGCTTTTCAGGGTGTTGAAAACTATAAAGCTCGTTGAGGCGTTCGCGCAAGATCGGACTCCAAGCGATAAGCTCCAAAACGTTATAATCAGCCATATCGGAATAATTTTCTTGTGGTTCTACAATCGCATAAAAATTGCCACCATAGGCAACATCTACTTTTAAATGACCAAGTACAGGGCATTCTACATCAAGCTGTTCTGCATAAAGAAAAGCTGGAACATTAGTTAATCGAACTTCTTCGACATATTCGCCATTTTGTTGAAAAGCAATATCAACCTTACCTGCTGGGGTATCAAGGCTAATTTTACCTGGTGTCTTAGGGCTTATCAAACCATATTCAATCGCCATAGTAACGGTACCAATTGTACCATGTCCGCACATTGGCAAACAACCAGATGTTTCAATATAAAGAACACCAATGTCACAATCGTCACGTGTTGGCGGATAAAGAATAGAACCAGACATCATATCATGACCACGAGGTTCAAACATTAGCCCAGTACGGATCCAATCATATTCAGCTAAAAAATGTAGGCGCTTTTCCATCATGGTGCTGCCTTTCAATTGAGGCCCACCACCAGCCACCAAACGCACAGGATTACCACATGTATGTCCATCAATACAAAAAAACGAATGACGTGCCATTTTTAAAACCTCCGAGGATCAAAAGGCGCAATTGATATTTCGCTGCTATTTTTTTCAATAATATCATTAATAAGGCGTGCCGTGGCAGCAGATTGTGTAAGCCCTAAATGTCCGTGTCCAAAAGCATATAGAATATAAGGACTTGCTTTAGCGGTGCCAATCACTGGTAAGCCATCGGGAATAGATGGCCGATGCCCCATCCATTGTTTGCCACAATCAATTTTAAGATCAGGGAAAAAGGCCTTAGCTTTTGTCAACATGGCACCACATCGTTTATAGTTGGCAGGTAATTTTAAACCGCCCATTTCAACTGCACCCCCAACGCGAATGCCGGTAGCAAGCGGCACAATAACAAAACCATGACCGCCAAATGTTACCTGTTGGCGTAAATCGAGTGCGTTAGCAGGTAATGTAGTGTTATAACCACGCTCGGTATCTAGAGGAATCGTGTCACCCAATTTTTGTGCAAAATGCTTAGACCAAGCACCTGACGCAATAATGGTAAAGTTCGTGGTTAATTTTTCACCTTTATCGGTGGTAATGTTCGCACCATTTTCTAAAGGTGATATTTCTAAAACAGTCGCCTTTATAAATTTTGCGCCAAGATTTTGCGCATATTCCCAGAGAGCCTTACCAAATAATTTTGGATCAGTAACATTGCGCCAGGCTTCAACAAAACTACCCGCAACAAAACGCGGTGAAAGACCTGGCTGCAATTGCGCCATTTCACCAGCTTTCATATGGCGCACTTCAATGCCATAGTTTTCACGTTGTTTCCAGCTTGGCAGCGCTGATTGCAATTCGTTTTCACTTTCATAAACTTCTAAATTGCCAATCGTGCCAAGGTAGTTTTCAAGGGAAGCTCGTTTTATAAGCGCAAGCATTTCTTTTTCGGCAAGTCCCATCATTGCAACTTGCGCTTCAATGGTATGAACTTGTTTTGATTTACTGCTAGCACGCCAAAATTGGTAAAGCCAAGGAATGAGGCTTGGTAAATAGCTGGGCCGAATAGTAAAAGGTCCAAGGGGATCTAACAGCCATTTGGGTAATTTACGCATAATACCCTTGGATGCAATTGGTAACACATCTGTAAATGCAAATGCACCAGCATTACCAGAGCTTGTCTCTTCGGTAATGCCCGTGCGATCAATAAGGGTCACTTTATGCCCTCTTTCGCTAAGTAAAGCGGCACTCGCAATACCGATAATGCCTCCTCCAATAATGACAATATCCTTCGGTGTGTTATCCATCAGGCCTCCTCCCACTGTTTTGATCGCGAATAACCAAGCGTCAGCATGTAAATATAATAAATATATTCCTATGCTTTCAAATGGAGCCCTATTTTTTAATAGGGCTTTTATCAAAATTGTGTTTACGGCTTATATTTTGTTACGGCGCCAGCTAATTTTGACCACTCAGCATACCAAGTATTGAATAGGTTGAATTGTGTTTCAACAAATCCACGTTGACTTGCAGTTAGTTCATCACTTTCATTAAAGTGTAGGCTGTATTCTTTATCACCCTTTAAAACCATCATATATTTGAAATAAAGAACAAGATCAGGGCCTGCATCAAAGGATGAAAGGATCGCCAAAGCATGTTCCAATTCATAGGCGCGGTTACGCGCATCTACATCGCCCTTGGCTGCGGCCATAGAAAGATTGCAAAGATGGATGATTTCTTTAGGTAGCACATTGCCAATGCCTGTGATTGCACCAGTTGCACCACAATTAACAAAGCCATGAACAACAGTTGTATCTACGCCGACCATAAAAGTTACTTCATCATCTTGGCTAGTTATGTTTTCAGCAGCATAAAGCATGTCATCAGCGCCACCAAATTCTTTAAAACCAACGAGATTTTTATGATCTTGCCGTAAAGCAAAAAACAAATCGGCACGAGTTGCAAAACCATAATAAGGACTATTATAAATAACGGCTGGTAGATCAGGAGCGGCAGACAAAATTGCCTTAAAATGATGTTTTTGCGCGCTGACAACGCTACCACGCGATAGCACACGCGGAATTACCATAAGACCCTTTGCGCCAACCTTTTGGGCGTGGGATGCATGAGCTACCGCAGTTGCAGTGTTTACGGCGCCAGTGCCAACAATAACTGGGATACCTGCATTTGCGAGACGCTCCACACCTTCCATACGTTGGGCATCAGTCAAAAGTGGCCAATCTCCCATTGAACCACAATAAACGACCGCCGACATGCCACTTTCTATAAGTTGCTGCCCCTTTTTGACCAAAGCATCAAAGTCGGGGCTACGATCACTTTTACAAGGGGTCATCAAAGCAGGAATTACACCAGAAAATATTGAAGCGCTCATATTCGTCTCCTCATTGCGAATAACATTATTTATTTTTTTTTGGCCTGCTATTGGAAATAAACATAAAAAAGATTGAAAAACCAAACTACAGGCATTGATATATCAGATAGATATCAGTAAGATATTTTTATGTCAAGTCGATTTTTAGGCGGAAAAATGGAAGAAATTAAAATTACCGGGATGTCCGATAGTCAGGCTGATTTGGCCTATAAAAGCCTTGAACGGATGATCGTTACATTGGTGCTTGAGCCCGGCATGGTGGTTAATGAGCGTTCCCTTATTGAAGCAACAGGTATGGGGCGCACACCAGTGCGTGAAGCCATTCAAAGATTAGCATGGGAAGGTTTTTTTGAAATTCGCCCGCGCTCAGGCATTGCGGTAACTGCGTTAGAGCCGCAAGATTTTGCGCGCGTAATTGACGCGCGAGAAGGGCTTGAAGTGTTACTGGCGCGCGATGCTGCACGCTATGCTGGAGCACCTGATTTTGAACGGATGAAATTGGCTTCTAAGCAGTTAAAGGAATCAGTTGAAATCAACGACGCTTTTTTGTTTCTAGATGCCGATAAGATCTTTGATGAAAATCTTGGTAGATCTGCCGGCAATGTTTTCGCAGCACGTGTTGTAGCGCCATTACAAACCCATTCAAGGCGGTTTTGGTATCGATTGCATCGCGGTCAAGATGCTATACGCAGATCAGCAGCAGCGCATATTGAATTAATTGACAGCATTATGTCAGGGGATTCTGATGTAGCTGGCAATAAAGCGCGTGAATTAATGCATCACTTGCGTGAGATGATGGCTTAAACATCTTAGGTAAAGATTTTGTCGTAAATATCATGTTAGGCGATATTTACGACAATGCTCGTTTAATCAACCAAATAGGAAAGTAATTCGTCATAGCGGTTTTTGGGAATAGTAATTCCTTCACGTAATGCTTTTTGGCGTTGCTGATAGCGTTTGTCACCGGGTAGTCTTACATCGCTACCACTATCACGTATAAGATCGAGCAAACCTTTAACCCGCGTTGCAAAATCAAAATTATTACCGCGCTTTGGATCAATAACAATGAAGAGTTGTCCTGTTTTTGGGGTTTCGGCCCCCTCATAGCCTTTAAAATCAACTTCGGTTGAAAATGCGCCGCCAGTAAGAGCGCCCGCTAGTATTTCTACCATGAGAATAATTGCCGCCCCTTTGTGCCCACCAAAGGGCAGCAAAGCTCCCCCATCAAGTATAGCCTTTGGGTCATTGGTTGCATCGCCATTACGATCAATTCCAGAATTATCAGCAAGCAAATGACCTTTGCTTGCTGCAATGCGCGTATCGCCATTGGAAAGTGCACTTGTTGCAAAGTCAAATACTAAAGGGTTGTCATCAGCAACTGGTGAAGCAAAAGCAAAAGGATTAGTGCCATAAATTGTCTTACGTCCACCAGGGTGAACAACTACAGGCAGTCCAGCAACAAAACTCAATGCAACAAGACCTTCTCGCGCAAAGGGCTCAACATCAGGCCAAAGAGCACTTAAATGATGAGATAAGGCAATTGATAACACGCAAACACCAGTCTCTTTGACTTTTTTCAAAAGCAAGGGCTTAGCTGCAGCTAAAGACAGTTGAGCAAATCCATTATCAGCATTTACCCGAATAAAGGAAGCGCCGCAATCGTCGATAATCGGCGTTGCATCGCCGTTTACCCAACCGCATTTTAATGAAGATAAATAACCGGCAACCCTAAATAATCCGTGGCTATGGGTTCCATCCGCTTCACAGGTTACACAATTATTAGCAATGAGTTGAGCAGTATCTTTATGCACACCGGCTTTTATTAAAATTTTACAAACTAATGCACTTAGCTCGTTAAAAGACAATGTTACAACTTGGTTGGACATAATTATTCCTAAATATATAGTTTAAATTATTGGTGCAATCGATAGATAAAATCCGCATATGGCTAAACGTATCATGCATGGCTCATAAGCAATTTAAAAACATGCTTGCTCTATCACGAGTAAAGTTGTTTGTTAAGATTATTTATCCATTTGGCCAAGTATCGGATATGCGATAGCCATTGGGAAATGGATCAGATGGATCCAACATCAGCTGAGAAACTCCAGTAATCCATGCCCGCCCTGAAATAACCGGAATAATTGCTTTTTTATCGGCAATATCGACCTTTTCAGCTATCTGGCAATGGAATTCAGTATTAATGATAGATGTGCCAATGAATTTTTCACCAATAGCCATTTCACCTTTTGCATATAAAAGCGCCATACGAGCAGAGCAAAATGTTCCAGTTGGCGAACGGTCTATTTTACCAGGGCGAATGACAACCGCACTTTTACCAGTAAGGATACCATTAATACGTTGGACAGGCTCAGTAATCGCGCAAAAGGAAATATGGTTCCAATCTTTTAATGGGTGCTTGAAGCCTATTTGTTCATTGGCAGCTTGTGTTATTTTGACACCAATTTTAGCTAGTTGATCGGCCGATTCTGGTCGTATTTCCAAGCCGATATCACTTGCGTGTACGACAACAAAACTATCGCCGCCGAAGGCGGTATCAACTTTGATGGTACCTATTCCTTCTACTTCGATTTGCGCATCCAGCTTATCTGCAAATGAGGGAACATTGGTCACATGTATCCGCTCAGCTTTACCATTTTGGCATTCCGCTGCAATCTCAATTAAGCCCATAGGGGGCTCCAAATATAGCTTGGTAACCGGCTCCTGCATGGGGATAATGCCACTATCCAAGAGAACAGTTGCAACACAAATAGAGTTGGAACCTGACATTGGCGGCGTATCTTCCGGCTCCATAATAATCCACCCCATTTGCGCTTTAGGATCAGTTGGAGGAACAAGTAAATTAACATGACGAAATACGCCGCCGCGCGGTTCATTCAGAACGAAATTGCGCAAATTTTGATCTTGAGCTATGAAGCGAGATTTCTCCCAAACTGTATCTCCAGGAGGAGGGAGGACACCTCCAACAATAACATCCCCCACTTCACCTTCAGCATGACATGTAACGACGTGAATAATCTTATTGCTGCGCATAACTGCAATATCCTTTTATAATAGATAATTAGCAAAATGAAATTAACTTAGAAAGCTAATAGTCAATTGGTTTAAGTGCACGTAAGTATACGGCGCTTTCACTATATATTGGGAGAACTACTCATCGAACTGATTGCAAAAACTCAATAGTTTCCTGCCTTTGAGGATTTTTTAAAACTTCATCCGGTGTTCCAATTTCATGAATTTTTCCTTGATGGAAAAAAGCAACGCGATCAGATACTTCACGCGCGAAGCTAATTTCATGGGTTACCAATATCATAGTCATGCCTTCTTTTGCCAAGGTGCGCATCGTATCTAATACTTCGCCGACTAATTGTGGATCAAGCGCTGAAGTGGCTTCATCAAACAACATATAATCTGGCGACATAGCAAGGGCTCGCGCAATTGCCATGCGTTGTTGCTGTCCACCAGATAATTGCGAGGGATATACATCAAGCTTAGAGCCTAGTCCAACATGCTCCAGTTGCTTTACGGCCATGTCACGCGCGTCTTTCTTGTTCATTTTTAAGACTTTGCGGGGCGCGAGCATAACATTTTCAATGACGCTCAGGTGGGGAAAAGCATTCCATTGTTGAAATACAATACCAATCTTTTGCCGAAGCTTATCAATATTTGTGCTTTTATCAAAAACACTTGTACCATCAATTTTTATAAATCCGCTATTAATACGTTCTAGTCCATTAATGCACATAAGCATTGTTGATTTACCAGATCCAGATCCACCGATGACCGACATCACTTCGCCATTATTAACGTTAAGTGAAACCCCTTTTAAAACTTCTAAGTTACCGAAGGATTTTGAAACTTCATGAATTTCAATCATGCTGCACCCCATTTCTTTTCAAAGTGGGCGCCAATACGGGAAACAACCCAACTAATGATATAATAGAAAATACCTGCAATAAAAAATATCAGCAATGGCTCATTTAAACGAACATTAACCTGTTGCGCAGTCCGCAATAATTCTACAATTCCAATCCAGAAGACAAGAGCTGTGTCTTTCATGACTGACAGTGTAAGGTTGAGCCAACCAGGAAACGAAATTCGCGTTGCGAGAGGTAAAACAATATAGATAATGTCTTGCCACCAACTAAGCCCTAAGGAGCGGCTCGCTCTACGTAAACTTGAAGGCACAGCCAAAACGCCACTACGCACAATTTCAGTACAATAAGATGCGGCGTAAAGTCCAAGTACAATACAAGCAATTGTAAATGCGCTCCAATTTAGGCCTATAACACTTTTGAACGAGTTAAAGACCACAAATTGAATAAGCAATGGTACACTACGAGTAATGTCCAAAAACCACGATAAAGGCGCAGATAAGGTGGGGGCACCAGCACGTAAGAACCCACAGAATACGCCAATTATGGTTCCAATAAGCATTGCAAGAGCAGTAAGTTCGATAGTCACCAAAGCGCCGTTGGCCATATAGAGAATATCATTCCATGATAATTTACCAAAAAACATCAATTAACTCCCTTAATAGCGCAATATTTTATGAGCGCAGAGGCGTGCTGCGAGCAGCAGGATCTTGCTCAAAATATAATAGATAATGGCTGCTGCAAAAAAGATTTCAAAAGTGCGATAGGTTTGATCTGCAATACCTTTGGTTATCGCCATCAGATCTGAATCAAGACCAACAATTACGCCAAGAGATGTCATTAATAGCGTCCATATCATCTGGTTGGTGAGTGGGTAATAAATTACGCGCAACAATTGCGGAACAACAACCAATGTAAAGGCTTGATAAGCGCTCATGCCTAATGAGCGTGCCGCGCGGGTTTGGGTTTCTGGCACAGCTTGCATGCCGCCACGGAAATTTTCGGCCAAATAGCCCGCACTGTTAAAAGTAATACCAACGAGCAATGTAAGCCATGACCCCAAAAAAATACCATAAGCGCCAAGGCCGAAATAGATAAAATAAACTTGTAAAAGCGCTGGAGTATTACGCGCAATAGATATCCAACATGACGCGAAACTTGTAAGAAAAATATTATTGGAACGGCGGAACACCAGTAGTATCAAGGCGAGAATAATAGCTAAAATTACGCTAATTGCTGCAGTGTAAAGGCTAACCCATGCACCTTCTAACAATTTATCGAGATTTTGCCAAACAACCCTCCATTGAAATGTATAATTGAACATATTCACCTCTGAAGTTAATTATTACCCAACCAGTTGGGTAGTTTTTTTGAAATTTTTCCATAAATTGCCGCTTCTACACAATCTGCAAGACTGCCAAAACGCATTTTGCAACCAGTAAGACCTTCACCATAGTGAGCGTATTTTCCTGAATTTGTCATAATAGTTTGAACATTTTTACCAATCACAGGCTTTGTGATCATGCACCAACAGGTATCATTGACAAAATTTATGTTGAATGATCGAAGTACGTTATAAGATTCACTTTTTTTAAGGTTGGCAAAAACATCGCGGCCCATAGTCACCATAAAATCAACTAAAGGGTTCTTTTGTTTGCCCGCGACCAAACTTGCTAAGCATTGTGCTTCTTCAAATGAAAAATGTGGATTACCGAGTGCAATAAGATCAATCTCATCTGGACTGAAGCCATTTAATGATTGCCAATTTTTAACCAAATCAAATTTATTAAGATTTATGGTTTTGTTTATTATCTTTTTCCATTGAGGATTGTCTTTTGCTTCTGGCGTAATTCCCTCAATATGGAACATTGGTGCTCCTGAAGTGGTTGCAAATGCGGCACTTAACGCTTTCAGATTATCACGTGTTGGTTGATATTGTTCCAAGCCGCATATAAGGGGGATTTGATGGCCTACGACATCACCAATAGTATAACCAAGGAGAGGGTAAAAAGCATCATCAATATTGTCTGTCTTTTCCACATTTATAAGTAAAGTTGGAATACGACCAATATCTAAATGGCAGCCAGCCTTAGGGGCTCTACCGGCTATCGCGATGCATGCATCTAAGAAATCTGGATATTTTTGTGTGTGAGCGCCTAGGACGCTATTGGCAAAAACCACGGCATTGGATTCTGCCCAACCTATATTATCTCCCAATTGAGGAGCCGTTGGAAGTAGATAAGGCGCACATGTATAGGTAGGTTTTGCACCCATATCGGTATAGGCGCTTGCAAGTGCGCTTGAGTTTTTGGCCTCTTTTTCATTGACACCTTGCATTTGCCAACGCTTCATATCAAGTGAGATAGAATTCATTGATGTTGGAACGGCGACTTTACCACCTGCATCGCGTAACATTTTAGCAAAACGATATCCGCCCTCACCAGTATAAATGCAACCATCAATATGTACTTGAGTTACATCAATTAATTCTTGTGCATTTTGCAACTCGGCCATTTTGCAAATAACCATCATTGCCATTGATTTTGCTTTTCCAAAATCGCCAGCAAGCAGTTTTTGGTCTTGATTGCTTAAGCTTATTTGCATTTTAGAATTTTCTATTTGCGGAGCAATTAATGAGCGGTCAATTTCATGATGAGCGGCAAGAACAAAGTCATTCATGATTGCACTATGAGAAAAATTCTCTAACTGCTTAAAATCCTCAACTCCTATCACCGCAACGGGCATTGAAATATCAAAAAACATTTTAGCAATCATCACGCCTAGAATAAGAATTTCATCTCTCTGGGCTAAAATAAGACCACTTGGGGCTGTTCCTTTTAATAGAAGTTCAAGCATCACAGCACTACCTGTACAAGAACCACGCCCACCAGGTATTGCAAGAATTTTGCCTGTTAATACATGACCACTTAAAGGATGATGTCTATCAATCACCTCGCCAGTTTCAGGCGATACACCGCCCCAGAAACTTAGTGCCTCATTTGCAAAAATCAAATCACCAACGACATCGCCGCCCATATGATAATCTGTATTAAATTCTATTTTCCCATTATCTGGTTGCCTATTTTTAGGTCCCAAAATTCACTCCAATAAAAATTATCTTGCTTATCAGCTATATTTAATTAAGCAGCAAAAGCATTTATCACATAATTAGAACAAGATTAGGTAGAATATAATTTGCACTATCCCTCTAATTATTATTTGAAATCAGAGGGATAAGATTAGCTTGGAATTAAGGTAGCATTGAATGAGAGACGTATTAAATAAAGCTATCTTTTTTAGACATAATAATTATATATGACCAATTAAATGATTAGTCATATATACTGGCTTTATTGTTATTTAGTCATTTTTCATCAATGATATGTTAGCGATAGGTCTTTTCAACGATTAAAGATGGGGCATCGCCATTAAACCATTTTGTGTAAAGTTCTTGATAGCGGCCTGTACGAACTTGTTGATGGACAAAAAGATTTAGATAATTAATAAGACCATATTCTTGGCGTTTTGTTGCTATGCCATAATAATCAGGAACATAAGGCGCTACCCCCTTAATGACTAGGTTTGGGTAATTTCCTGTTTTAATAGCCTGCTGCGCCGTGCTTTCGGTTAATACACTTGCTTCAATGTGACCTTGAGCTACAGCAAGGATAGTATCGTTTTGCGACTGATAGGCACTGTAAGCGCCACCGCCCCATTTTTCGATATCGGCTTTCATCATACCTTCTTCAAAGGTGCTTGCAGTATTTCCAAGCTTACGGCCTTTAAGATCCTCATAAGTATTAATTCCAGTTTCCTCGCGCGTCAAAATAACCATGCGGTTGACCATATAAGGAACTGAAAAACCAACAACTTTCGCCCGTTCAAGAGTATCAGATGTTGAGGCAATAACTACATCAGCGCGGTCTGACATCAATGCAGGAACGCGATCTGGAAACGGTGTTTCAACGATTTCAACTTTTACACCGAGGGCTTTAGCCAAATCTCCGCAATAATCAACATCAAAGCCAATTGGTGTATTTTTATCATCACGTGACCCCATCGGAGGAAAGTCAAGCGTAACAGCACAGCGCAAGGTGCCTGAACTAATAATATCATCTAGCTTATCAGCTGAAGCCATTAATGCGGATGATACTAATAGCGATGCAGCTAAACCAGCAGTATATAGTTTGTGTTTCATTCGTTTACTCCCATTTCATTTGTAGTTTTTAAACAAACAACATCCAGAAAAACTGGTGCCATTTTGCTTTGAGACTGGAAAACGACTATCAACTATTTTAAAAAAACACCTTGTTTTATCGTCACCGCTCAGCTCCCCAGCTTGTAAGCATAGATAAAAAACACAAAGCCTTTTAAAAAAATAACCTATTGTATTAATGAATCAAATAGCCGTCTAAATTTTGGTGTTCTTCCATGTACAATTAACAATTTAAATGATTTTTTCTTTCTGATATATCTATAATATAGTAGTGATATCGTAAATCAAGAAAAAAATTAAAATTCTTTCGCTATTTTTCAAAACATTAAGGACTTAACTTTTACCTCCGGCATAAATAGACGTCGCAAAATATTTTAAGTTGCCTTTTAATTTCATGTTTCTCTTGGATAAAATGGGATAAAAAATTCCTTTTGCGAAATTAAAAATTAGCACAATTAATATGAATGGTATGAGCAGATTATGTACAATATTTTTATTTCTTTTTATATATAACTTATTGAAACACCAATTAAAAAGGCCAATACGGATATTTGTTGTAATGCACCAAGGCAATCGCCAGTAATTCCATCAATTTTATTCTGGCAAAGGCGCATAAATAAAAATGCAGCAAACATTGTCAGTAAGACCGCTATAATAAAGTGTATAAGACCAAAAAAAGGAACGATTAACAAAAATAGTAAAAATGCACTAATCAATAATCCATTACGTATCATTATTTGCGTTGGTGCACCGGCCGCAACAGCCACACCATTTGAACGGGCAAAAGGAGAATGATACCAAAGCCATATCATGGCAGCGCGGCTGATTGTTTCTGCACCAATCAACGCAATTATTGCACAGCTTACGCTAAATTGCGTTGAAAGATTATTTAATAAGGCTATCTTTAATAAAATAGACAAAATAAGCGACAAAGCGCCAAAAACCCCAATACGTGAATCTTTCATGATTTCAAGGCGCTGATCGCGGTTCTTGGGCGCAAAAAAACCATCAAAAGTATCGCTTAAGCCATCTTCATGAAGGGCCCCAGTTAAAAATATAATGGCAATAATGCTGATAATTGCTGCAACTAGATTTCCTAAGTTTAAAAATATCGCAATTAAAAAAAATGCAGCACCAAACAGGCCAATGAGAAAACCTGCAATTGGAAAGCTTGCAGCGTCATCACTTGGCAAATAAGAGCGATCATACCATCTTTTATTAATTGGCAAACGGGTCAGGAAGCCTAAACTTCGACATATTGATGCAATAATCGCCAACAAGATAGTAAGATCCTTTGAAAAATCAATTTGAACAGCGTATAAACCAACGCAAAGAGATTCACATTTATAACAATTAAAAGTCTAGCAGGATATTCTCGTGAGCAATATGGCAAGCCCCTTTGACGATTTTCGTGCGCTTTTGCACAATCTTCCAGAACAAAATCAAGAATCTATGGCGCAAGCGCGTCTGCGTCAGCAACAATTAACTAAGCCCGTCGGTTCGCTTGGCCGCTTGGAAGATATTGCCATTTGGCTTGCAGGTTGGCGTGGTCAAGACAAACCAGTGATTACTCGTCCATTGGTTGCTGTTTTTGCAGGCAATCACGGTGTAGTGGAAGAAAATGTAACACCATTTCCACAAAGTGTTACACGCCAAATGGTTGATAACTTCGCCGCTGGCGGTGCCGCTATTAATCAGATTTGCATCACCAATGATTTAGGTCTTAAGATTTATGATCTTGCCCTTGATTATCCAACTATGAATATTACCAAAGACGCTGCTATGGATGTACGCGGCTGCGCTGCGACCATGGCCTTTGGTATGGAATCAATTGCTGGTGGCACTGATCTTTTGTGCATTGGCGAAATGGGGATTGGCAATACAACCGTTGCGGCTGCACTTTCTTGTGGTTTGTTTGGCGGAGATGTTGAGGAATGGGTAGGGCCGGGCACTGGCTCCACTGGTGATTATTTTACCCGTAAGGTTGAAGCTGTTCGTAAGGCAGTTGCGCGTAATGAAGGCCATTTGGAAGATCCATTCGAGGTATTGCGCCGCTTAGGTGGGCGTGAATTTGCGGCAATTGTTGGTGCGATCCTTGCCGCGCGAATGGAAAAAATTCCCGTTATCCTAGATGGTTATGTCGTAACTGCGGCAGCGGCGGTTCTTTATCGTTGTTTACCGGCTGCTCTTGATCATTGTTTGGTTGGTCAATTATCAAGCGAACCTGGGCATAAAAAACTATTAGAAATTATAGGTAAAAAACCGATTCTTGACCTTGGTATGCATTTGGGTGAGGGGACAGGTGCAGCTTTAGCGGCAGGTGTTGTTAAAGCAGCAACCCTTTGCCATAGCCAAATGGCAACATTTGAGCAAGCTGGCATTGATAAGAAGGCTGCTCCACAATTTGACGCTTAAAAATAATTGCTTTAGCAGGGTAATTGACAAAAGCACCTTGGTGATTATTCATCAAAGGTGCTTTCATTTTGGTTTTGTCACTTGGTAAATCAGCCCGCTTTAATGTGTCGCAGATGAAGTCTAAAATTGGCTTCCACAAAAAAACGTGGCAAAGCAGGCACTTTAACGCTCTAATCCAATCTCAATTTAGATTTTTAAAGTTTTTACTAAGCTCGTGTCGTGGGCGAAGTTTATATTCTTATGGGCTTAGTCTATTTTTTTATTGAAATCTTACGCACAACTGCAAATTTCTTTTTATCTACTATTGTAAGACGATGAAGACAAAAATCAATGGAAACCCTTCCACAATTGCAAGAGACATCATCAAAAACCGATGACAATATTAATCCCTCGCAATGAAGACATTTATAATAAATATCATGACCAACTGGTGCTTGTGGGCTATCTTTTACACCAATCTTTATAAGTTGTAGATAATATTTTTGGCGCATATTGAATAAAATCCAATTTTTACTAAAAAATCATCTTAAATAAGTAAAATAAGCATTAAATCCAATTTTAATATAGAGGTCTGAAATGTGGAAGAATATAATTATATTATTATTGATTTTATATATATGTAGCGAAAATATTTTATCTAATGCATATTTTATACTAATTGATAAAGGTTATCATATACCTGAGCAATCATCAATTTTTAAATTTAAGCCAATTATCATGAATAATGGAAGCGGCGATTACTGGCTGTTGGGTGAAGATGATAATAACATCTATATAGTTACAGATGATGGTGAGAAATCCATTGCCAAGATGGATATTTATCACCAAATATCATCAGTTCTAAAACAATAATATAGCAATAATCTTATAACAGATTGCCATTTTTATTCTTAATGATTTTTCGTAAGATTGGTAGCAATTCATCACTAAACCAAGGATTTTTTTTAATCCAAGATGTATTGCGCCATGATGGATGTGGCAGTGGAAAAACGTGATAGCCCATTGGTTGCTTTATTCTTAAAATATCACGCCAGTTACTAACAGTTTCGGTAAGGTTTTTACCTAATCCCTGTTTAATATGCCATTTTTGGGCATATTGGCCGATGGCTAAAACCACTTTAATTTGTGGCATAAGGCTAAATAATTGCGCGTGCCATTGCTGTTGACATTCTTTACGCGGTGGAAGATCCGAACCTTTATTATCGTAGCCAGGGAAGCAAAATCCCATTGGTATAATGGCAAAATTATCTTTATTGTAAAAATATTGCGGTGACACATCAAGCCATTGCCGTAGGCGATTTCCAGATGCATCATTAAATGGAATGCCAGTTTCAAAAACTTTTAAACCAGGGGCTTGTCCTGCAACGGCAATCTGCGCTTTATCTGAACTTATGCAGATTGGTCGTGGCTCAATGGTTAGGGCAGGGAGATATTTAGGGCAATCAAGACAAATTCGGCAGCTTTTAATTTTTTTATCAAGCGCGGCCAATTGTTGTTTAATATTACCATCCGTGTTTATCCTAAGGCTATCCTGCATTGCCAATCTCGATATTTAATTTTTGCGTGGGTTTTCTTTGCGCCATTGGTTGGGGCGTTGCACTTGCCATACCCACATGCCAAGTTTGTTGTTTTTGGCAAAACGCTCTTCTTTGGGGTAACTTGAATAGCTGACTGCCCAACCATCTTCTACCATTTGGCGACTAATATCGATATTTTCAACCATGCACTGTCCTAAAATGCGTTTATATTTGTCTCGCTCTATCCATTTACAAGAAACTTTACGTCCATTAATCATTTTTATTAAATGTTGTTTTGATAATTCACCACAGGCATATTTTTCTTGTCCTTTTGTGCAATATTGGGCAAGCTCAGGTGCATCTATTCCAAGCAATCTTATTCTTTCACCATTTATACGAATAGAATCACCATCACTAATATGCGCAAAACCTGAAATTACATTGGCATTAGCTGTTTCAGTTATGGAAGTGTCTTGTTCATTGTTAAAGTTTTTTAGCAGAGCCAAGCATATGATAACCAAAAAAATAATGATAAAGTCAGACGGCTTACGCCCACGCATCATAGAGCGTAGATTGAATGGTTTTTTTCTTGAATGTAACACTTTACTTTTCGCGCCTAAATGAAGCAATATTGCGATAAACTAGTTAATTGGAATCATAATTATTTTTGCATAAGATGGGCGCTTTTTTAACCGCTCGTACCATTCAGAAATTTTAGGAAATTGCTTAAGCCGTTTGATGTCAATTTCATAATAATAATAAATAAATGTACCAACAACAATGTCGGCAATACCAAAATTCTTACCCGATAGCCATAAGTTTAAACTAAGTTCGTTTTCAATTATAGAAAGCTTTTTTTCAAAGCCATCTATGGCATTGGATAAAATGCCGGCGTCGCGTTTTTCTGGTGCCAAACGCACGGAGTTAAATAAAATGGCTTTAAATAATGGAAAGAGTTCTTCACTTGCCCAATCCATCCATTTTTCAACGGCACTACGCTGCTTAGGGTCTTCAATCCAAAAACTGTCGCGACCATATTGGGCAGCAATATAACGCACGATGGTGTTCGATTCCCATAAGGTGAAACCATTATCTTCAAGTACTGGAATCATAGCGTTGGGATTAAGTTTTAAAAATTCTGGGGTATCAAGGCCGCCAAATTTGCCGCCGACTTCGATATTTTCGTAATTTAACCCAAGTTCCTCGGCAATCCAAAGCACTTTTTTTACATTAATAGAATTATTACGACCCCAAATTTTTAGCATATTAATTCCCCTTTGTTTTTCTGCTTAAGTCCATATGATTTTCGATGAAATCTGAAATAGCAATTATATCATTAATATCGAAAACCGGTAGAGTTTCCTCACTTTGGTTCATATCGCTTGCCACCGCAACAATATGGGGGTCATTTAAACTAAGATTTTCACCGCGTTTTCCTCCTTCACGGCGTATTTCGAGCTTGTCATGGTTTTCTCGCTTATAGCCTTCAACCAATATAAGATCACAAGGAGAAAAGTGTGATAAAATTGTCACTATATCAGCCTCATCTTCATCCTTGTTTTCATGGATAAAAGCCCAACGATTAGCTGAAACAACAGCAATTTCACCTGCTCCCGCATGGCGGTGGCGCCAAGAATCAGTGCCTTCAACATCAATATCAAAATCATGATGTGCATGTTTTATTGTCGCAATTTTATAACCGCGAGAGGTAAGTTCGCTAACAATACGTTCAGTCATTGTGGTTTTACCGTTGTTTTTCCAACCGGTTATCCCAAATATTTTATGTTTCATGTTAATTTACCTCACTTACAACCATAATGCCTTTGCAACCTCAAGGTCGTCTTTGGTGTTGACATTAAAAAACGGATTGAAGCCATTTTCATTGCCGTTACCAAACTCACAGTTTTTCGCGCATACCTTTTGTGCAAATGAATAGATACTTCTTTTGCCCGCCTGTAAATGGCTTTTTAAGTCATCGATTAAATTGACAGGCCAAAGCCCAAAAGTCGGTTGGTATTCTCCGTTAAAAGTCGACAAAATTGCTCTATCTAAATCGCCTTTATATAATGATTGCAACTGCATTAAATAATCATCTGGGAAAAAGGGGGTATCAACAGCAACAGTTATAATGGCGCGATAATCATGAATTTGGGCATAGGTCATTGTTGAATAGATACCAGATAGGGGCCCCATATTATTAAAATCGTTCTGGTCAGCAAGGTAGGTTCTATCATTTTTTGCAAGCAGCAATGGATTATTAGCGCTGACAACCACTTCACCACCGATCAAACCAGTTTTTCTAATCGCTAAAAATTGCGACAACAAGCGATTAAATGTATGATCGAGTAATGTGGTATCACCAATAGTTATAAGGGCCTTGTCGCTGCCCATCCGTTGTGAGCGACCACCAGAAAGTACGACCCCCAAAAGCTTTAAATTTTTACACATGATTTTTTAATTTGCCAATTCATACAAAGTAAATAAAACTACTTTGAAATGGTAGAATATATAATTATGACAATAAGTAACGGCATAAAATAAAAGCAGAATATTAAATGCCGTTAATTCATCATTGGATGTTTTTTCCAAGTCTTCCGGCTACATCTTGGATGAATTGCCATGCAACTCGTCCGGATCGATTACCACGGGTTGTAGCCCAAGTTAGCGCTTCTTGACGCAGTTCATTGCGATCAATTGGTAATTTATAGTGCTCCGCATAACCAAAAATCATCGCTAAATAGTCATCTTGGCTGCATTTATGAAATCCAAGCCATAAACCAAAACGATCAGAAAGTGACACTTTTTCTTCAATTGCTTCCGATGGATTAATTGCGCTTGAGCGCTCGTTATCAATCATATCACGGGGCATTAAATGTCGTCGATTGGAGGTGGCGTAAAATAACACATTGGCTGGACGACCTTCAATGCCGCCGTCTAGTGCTGCTTTCAAAGATTTATATGATGTATCGTCATGGTCAAAGGACAAGTCATCACAAAAAAGAATGAAACGATAAGTTGTATCTTTTAAAAGATTCATCAGTTGTGGCAGAGAATCAATATCCTCACGATGAATTTCTACAAGTTTTAAGCGCTCTTCACTTTTATTTTCTAGATTAACCGCAGCATGGGCAGATTTAATCAAAGATGATTTCCCCATGCCGCGTGCACCCCAAAGCAAAACATTGTTTGCAGCAAAACCTTGGGCAAAACGGCGAGTGTTTTCAACTAAAGTATCACGCGATTGATCAACGCCTTTTATAAGATCAATATCCACCCGATTTACCTTTTTTACCGGACTAAGCGTAAGATTTGCCGCATCCCAAACAAAGCAATCTGCGTTTTCCGCTTCTACTGGTTTGGTAAGTGGTGGTGCGATTTGCCTAAGCACGCTAATCAATTCATCAAGCTTATTGAGCAATTCTGGATTATTAGGCATTGAAATTATCACCTTTATGTCAATATTTTAAAATTATTATTATGTTCTGGGTGTGAAAAATGCAATTCATTGTTTTTGCTAGTTGCTATAAGCTTCGCAACACATTATTTCGTGATAGTAACTGATAGTGGTATATATCGCTATTTTTATCAAATTGCTTAAGGAGTTTTCCTATGTCGTTTATTACACCAGCTTATGCGCAAGCTGCAGGTGGAGGTGGTTCAACATTTTCAATGCTTTTACCACTGGTTCTCATTTTCGTAATTATGTATTTTCTTATTATTCGCCCTCAGCGCGCGCAAATGAAAAAGCATCAAGAAATGATCAATGCTGTTCGTCGTGGCGACAATGTTATCACCGGTGGTGGCTTTATTGGTAAGGTTACCAAAGTTTTTGATGCAGAAGGTGAAGTTGAAGTTGAACTTGCTGATAATGTGCGTGTACGCGTTTTACGTAGTACCTTGTCAAGTGTTCGCACCAAAGGCGAAGTTGCAGTTGAAAAAACAGCTAGCAAAGCCAATAATAAAGATCGTGGTCATAAAAACGATAAAAATGCTGATGAATCAGTGGATAAAAATGACAGCGATGAAACATCCGCAGAAAAGGATCATGCATCAGAAAATAAATAATTTAAAATATAGCTAGAGCATTTGAAATTGATAATGTAAGCATTATTATGTCCTAGAGCCCATTCACGAATAATTGTGTCGTTGATGTGCTCTAGTTTGCTTTTATTGTCTTATCTTTTAACATAAAAGTTAATTTTTATTTTGTTGAAATTGCTCTAGCTTTTTTAGTTTGAAAATAAAATAAGTTAATGCTGTAAAATCTTTAAATGGGAATTGAGTAATATGCTATTTTTTTCTGTATGGAAGCGGGTTCTCATTTGGGCAGTAATTTTATTTGGTGTTATTGTTGCATTACCAAATATCTTGCCACACAGCATTTTAAATAAGCTTCCTGAGGCGTATGCTAGCCTTCATTTACCGTTAGGTATAGATTTACGCGGTGGTTCACGGATCGTTATGCAGTTGCCAAAGGATGATGAGCAATTGCGTGCTGATACCATAGATGTGATCACAAGGCGTTTAGATCAATCAAATCAAGATTTTATGGACTATAGCGTTAACGCACAAGGCAGTCATGCAATTCGCGTTGAAGTGCCGGGCTTTTTTAATGTACAAGAATTAAAAGATATCGTTAGTGTACCGGCTAATACTGCTGTTTATCAAGAGGTGGACGGAATTAACGCACAAGATGTTATTACTGGTAAAGTTGCAACGCCTCAAAACAGTGAAATTTTTTATGATTTTTCAGATCCGCCGGTTGGCTATCTTATTGACACTAATGCTGTTATCCGCAGCGAAAACCTGATTGGCGCTTTTGCAAACCCGATAGCCGATAGCAATAATGTACTCGTCAACATAGCTCTTGATGAGGTTGGAGCACAAGCCCTTAATAATTTTTCACAAACATCACCTAACAAGCGATTATTCTTTATTATGGATGGTGATATCATCTGGATTGAGAAAAATGTTAAAAAAACTGTTTCTGGTTACCTCGATATAGGCCCTGTTGAGGCTGAGCGGGCTAGTAGTTTTGCAACTCTTATTTCAAGTGGTCCACTTCCAACTGCAGTGACCTTAATTGAAGAGCGCACAATTGGTGCAGATCTTGGCAAGGATTATGCCGCTTCAGGCTTTAAGGCAGCCATTGGCGCTTTATTAGTTGTTGCAATTTTTATGGTTATTTCTTACGGATTTTTAGGTGTTGTTGCAGATATTGCTCTAACCGCAAATCTTGCACTCGTAATAACAATTTTGAGTTTTATTGGCGTTCCACTTTCGCTTGCTGGCTTTGCTGGTCTTGTTTTAACGATTGGTGTTTCGGTTGATGCGATTATTTTGATATATGAGCGCATACGAGAAGACCGCCGTAATGGTTATTCAGTTACACAAGCATTAGAGGCTGGTTTTGCGCGAGCAAAGGGCACAATCATTGATGCCAATATTACTACTTTGATTGCTGCCTTAGTTCTTTTCTTGTTAGGGATTGGTCCAATTCACGGTTTTGCATTGACCGTAACTGTTGGCATTATTGTATCGCTTTTTACAACACTTACCTTTACCCGACTAATGATTTCTACTTGGGTTCGTTATTCTAAGCCTGGTGAAGTTCCCGCACGTATTTTCCGCATTGTTCCGGTAAATACCCGCATAGCATTTATGCGTATTGGAAAATGGACACTTGGTATTGCATGCGCACTAATTATTGCAACGGGTGCCTTGACCCTAGCAAGCGGCGTTAATTACGGCATTGATTTTGCCGGCGGTTCGTTGGCTGTTTTAGAGGCTAAAGGCGATCACTCTGACCCTATTGATGTTGCTGAACGGGTAGGAAACCTTAATATTGGTGATGTAGTTGTTACGCAATCTAAAAACGCTAAAATTTTATATCTAACGGTTCCAAGTCAAGAAATGGGCGAGGATGCAGATCAGTCTGTTGCAGTAAAACTCAGAAACGAGTTTTCACAAGATTATCAATTACAGCGTATGGACGTGGTTGGGCCGCAAATATCAGAAAACCTATCTTCTGCTAGTTTAGTGGCTGTTATAGTTTCCCTCATTGCTATTTTTGGTTATGTCTGGTTGCGCTTTGATTGGAAGTTTGCGATTGGTGCAGTGGTTACCACTATCCATGACGTAATCATCTTGTTATTTTTATTCATTGTGTTCCAGTGGCAATTCAATATTTGGAGTATTGCCGCAGTGCTTGCAATTATTGGTTATTCTCTTAATGATACTATTGTTGTTTATGATAGGATAAGAGAACTCTTGCGCAAGGATGGTTATATCCAAATAACATCATTGGTTGATCTTGCCATTAATCGCACGTTGTCGCGTACCTTATTAACATCCCTTGCTACATTAATTGCCCATATTCCGCTTTACTATTTTGGTGGTACAGATATGCGTGACTTTGCTTCGGTGTTACTGCTTGGGATTATTATTGGAACTTATTCCTCCATCTTTATTGCTGGTCCTTTAGCTGTTTTATTAGGCATAGGACGCAATAAGAAAATGGAATATGAAGAAGATTTCGTTTCAGAATCAGCATAATCGATATTCTGAAATATTGCATGCTAAATAAATAATAGGAATTTTTATGGTTCAAGGAATTGAAATCCGAGACGCACATTTTCCAGGTAGCGCCCCTATCGATGCCTATGGAAATGGTGGTTTTCGCTTTGCAGATATGTCCCATAAAGGCTCAATTATTTGCGTGCCAAGCGGTATATATGGCATAGATCTCACTCAATCAACGCCCACAATTTTTGATGTTGATCGAGTTTTGCAAGAAGCAGATGCAATTGAGATATTACTGATTGGTACGGGCGTAAAGCTTTTGCGATTGCCAAAAGAGGTGCGTTCAGCACTACAACTGCGCAATATATCTGCCGATACCATGAGTACAGGTGCTGCCGTACGTACATATAATGTATTATTGGCTGAAAACCGCGCAGTTGCAGCAATTCTCTATGCGGTTGAATAATGGATAATACTCAATATTGTATGCAGCTTTTAAAGCAGGGTGATTTTGATCGTTATATCTCCTTGCTTTTTGCACCAGCGAAAAAGCGGGCAGGGCTTGCAGCGTTATTTGCATTTAATCATGAAATTGCACGTATTCGAAATGTGGTGAAAGAGCCATTAGCAGGTGAAGTTAGATTGCGGTGGTGGGCGGATAATATTGAAAAAGGCAGCAAGGAGGCAACCCAAAATCCGGTTCTTGATGCTTTGCTTGAGACGGTTAGCATTTATGGCTTGCCCGAAAAGGCTTTAATCAATGCATGTGAAGCACGAATTTTTGATCTATATAATGATTCATTCATTACTATCGCTGACTTTGAGGGGTATTGTGGCGAAACACAGTCTATCCTGTTTAAGCTTGGTTGCCAAATATTGGACGAGTTTGAAGCGCAAAATAGCGACAATGCATGCGGACATGGCGGTGTAAGTGCTGTATTAATGCAAATATTGCGCTTTTTACCTATGATCACTGCGGAACATCAATTTTACATTCCTACTGAGATTTTAAATGCTGTTGGTGTTAGCAGAGAAGATATCACTCCAGATAGCAATAATATTGAACAAAAGTCACGAGTGATTGCAGCTTTAACGGCTTTTGCCTTTGAGCATTATACAGATTTTAAAACTGCGCAACAAAAATTAGCACCAAGCTTAAGGCCAGTTTTTCTACCCTTAACACTTATGCCACGATATGTTAGGCGGACACAGAAGGCTGACTTTATAGCGTTTACTGAGCCATTTGAATTGTCACACTTGCAACGTCAATGGTCCATTTTAAAAACAGCGATCACGGGTAAATTTTCAAGCTAGTGCTTTTTTACCAATAGATGATTTATCTTTGACTTCAATTAATGTGATTATGAGAAGAATTTTAAGTGTGCCCTTTAAACCAATTTATGTGAAATAGCGCTGCGATAAAAAATATTAAAATTTGCTGTTTAAGAATCTGACACTAAGATTTGTCACAAGACAGTAATTTTAATATCGAAATGATTATTTTTGATGATTTTGTAAAAAAACTTATTTTAAAACATATAGTTATAATTAAATTGAGTTTATCTGTGTTTTTTCTATTTTTGCTGTTGACGTTTTGTCTTCTTAAACGTATGTTCCGCTCACTTTCCGCAACAAATCATGTTGTAAGGGAGCGCGTAGCTCAGCCGGTAGAGCAACTGACTTTTAATCAGTAGGTCCAGGGTTCGAATCCCTGCGCGCTCACCAATTTAGATTTCTTCATTAAAAATTTAGTTGTTTTATTTTTCGGAATAAAGATAAGAATTTAAAAAATTTTGCTGTGCTAATGCTGGTCCAACGAAAATAAGTGCTGTGCGTGAAATATTATGCTCATCAAGACTTATTTTAAGCTCTGAGAGCGTTGTAGGTATTATTTTTTCATTGTCCCAGCTAACATTTGCTGCAATAACAACAGGACATGTGTCCCCATAAAGCGGTGATAATTGTTGGATGATTGTATCTGGGTTTGTAGCAGATAAATGTATTACGATTGTTGCGCCAGATGCCCCTAAATGCGTTAAAGTTTCTTTTTCAGGCATAGCGGATGAGTTTTTTGAAGTACGGGTAAGAATAATTGACTGGTTAATTCCTGGCAGGGTTAATTCTTGTTTCATAGCCGCAGCTGCAGCTACAAATGAGGGAACGCCAGGAGTTATATCGTAAGGAATACCAATATCCTCAAGACAACGTATCTGCTCGGCAATTGCACCATAGAGTGATGGGTCACCCGAATGTAAGCGTGCTATATCTTGTCCCTTATTATGAGCATCCTTGACGAGCTCAATAATTTGATCAAGTGTCATATCATGGCTACTAATGCGTTTGATATGGGGGGGCAAATCTGTCAGCAAATCTTTAGGAATAAGAGAGCCGGCATAAAGACAAATAGGACAGGATTGTAATAGTCTAAGGCCGCGCACAGTGATGAGATCTGCAGCACCTGGGCCCGCACCAATGAAATGCACTGTCATGATAAACCTTTTTCTTGCCCATTTTAAAAATTACAAAAGAAATGATATGTAACGGTCACTTTGAAAATATATTGCTTTAACAAGCTCAACCAAAATCATTAGAGCAATTATTTAGAATTTTGCTCTAATGAATTGTTTTTATTGTTCAATTTAATAAGGTTGCACATCTTCCAAATGTCTGAAATGCCGACTATTTTTCCCATCTTTTATGAAACCACATCCATTGCCCAGGATATTCTCTAACCCAATTTTCAACAATATCATTTATCAATTGAACACTAGCATTGGTGTCAATTGCACCTTCAGCGTTTTTGGGTAGTTCAACCTTATCGAAAAGTTGTAACTTATATCGACCTTCAGGTAAGCGGATACAACGGGCAGGATAAACGTCGCAATCATATTGACGGGCTAATTTGGCCAGTAATGGATTTGTTTTAACTGGCAAATTGAAAAATGTTGTGTTCAATCCGCGACGAAACTTTTGATCTACCAACATTCCCACGTTACCGTTTTCTTGCAGGCGACCGGCAAGAACCCAAGCCGATCCAGCTTTGGAAGGAACCAAATGCCCCATCTTAGTGCGGCGGGCTTTTAAAACCCTCTTTGCGATGTAAGGGTTATTAGGTGGCCTAAATAGCGCCATCACATCAAGATCGTAGGTTGCTGCACAAATCGGTAAAAGCTCAAAATTTCCGGTATGAGCTGTAAAGAAAATATGTGGCTTATTCTCATCTCTGATGCGCTTGAATATTTCCTCTCCTTCAACCTCTACAAAACCAGGCTTATCTGATGTTGGGTCGAAATCGAAAATTTCATCAAGAAAAACATATTCAGCAAAAAGACGCCCCATATTGCGCCACATTTCACGCGCAATCGATTTTATTTCCTTATCGTCTTTTTCAGGAAAAGCAGCACGAAGGTTTTTAAGTGCTACCTGATGACGAGGGGTCATTGGTCCAATTAAACTGGCAAAATTAGCAAAAAACGCAATACTTGGCTTTGCTGGTAAAAACTTAATCGATACCAACATGCCAGCCGCAATATGCGCCCATAACCAATTCCACCAATCTTTAAATTTCATTTTAAGACGGTAAATAAATAACTTGATACGAAGTTTTAACATTTTAGATCAATCTATCTTTAGAATAATTTTTCCAAAGACATCTCGACCTTCCATGCGGCTAAGTGCTATATCGATCTCTTCAAAACCAACGATGGTGTCAATTACTGGATGAACCAAGCCTTGTGCCATTTTTTGCATAGCATCTGCCATATTTTCCATGCGGCAACCAAATGAACCTAAAATCTTCAATTGTTGTTGGAAAAGCTGCATCAAATTCATTTGAGTTGAAACGCCTGAAGTGGAACCGCAAGTCACGAGACGGGCACCACGTTTCATGCATAACATTGAACCTGCCCAAGTGGTTGCGCCGACATGTTCAAAAACAACATCAACACCTTTTTTGCGGGTTAGCTTGCGTACTACACCTTCAAAGCGATCTTCGCGGTAATTAATAACATGATCGGCACCTAATGCGCGCGCCTTTTCAATTTTGTCATCTGAGCCAACCGTGGTGATGATTGTACACCCCATTTTTTTGGCAAGTTGAATAGCGGCAGAACCAATACCAGATCCGCCAGCATGGATCAAAATAGTTTCACCTGGTTGTAGCTTGGCATTGTCAAAAAGCATGTGCTCAACTGTACCAAAAGTTACTGGTGCGACAGCTGCGCCAATTGCATCAACACCGGGAGGAGCTGGCACTAAAAGACGTGCGGGTAGATTTACTTTTTCGCAAGCAAAACCATCAAGGTGAAAGCCATGCACGCCGCTTACATGCTCACATAGATTGTCGCAACCTTCGCGGCATGCCTTGCAAAGCCCGCAGGTTCTGGCGCCATAAATTGAAACCAATTGCCCTGGATAAAAAGAGCTAACGCCTTCACCGATGGCAATAACTTCACCAGATGCCTCTGCACCGATGACGAGCGGCATTTTACGTTTGGCAAAGGCCATGCCGCGCCAACCCCAAACATCGATATGATTGAGTGCAACAGCTTTAATGCGTACAGTAACTTCGCCAATAGCTGGCGCATCTGGTTCTGCTATATCGGTAATTTCAAGGCGGCGATCATCTAGCAATTGCAGCGCGCGCATATGTGTAGTCCTCTCAAATAAATTTGCTGCTCTTTAATATGCAGCATAAAAATAAGCAAGCCCATAAAAGCTTGATAAAACTAATACTCGTGATATCGCATACCACATAAATGTTTAAGAATAAACCAAATGGATTACAATCCGCAATATAGAGTGGCGAGGTGACGCCGACAATTACGTCAAAATCACCTTAACTTAATGATTAGTTTTTATAAGCTTTAATTACCAGACTGCTATTTTGACCACCAAAGCCAAAAGAGTTTGATAATACTGTATCAACTTCTGCTGTGCGGGCAATATTAGCTACAACATCAAGCGGTATTGTTGGGTCAGCTTCTTGATAATTAATTGTTGGCGGCAAAATACCTGAACGAATTGTTAACAGTGAAAACACGGCTTCAATAGCGCCTGCTGCGGTTAACGTATGGCCAATCATCGATTTATTCGAAGATACGGGGATATTTTGAATGTTATCGCCGAATACCGTCGACATGGCAAGGTATTCCATTTTTTCATTCTCAGGCGTTGAAGTGCCATGGGCGTTAATATAGCCAACATCCATAACATTAAGACCAGCATCGGCTAAAGCTTTGTGGATCGAGCCTATCGCAGGAGACGCATCAGGTTTAGAGCGAGTACGATGGAAATCATCGGCGGTTTCACCACAGCCTGCCAAGATTCCTAATATATTGGCACCGCGTTTAACCGCACTTTCCAATGTTTCTAAAACCAAAGCACCAGAACCTTCAGCAATAACAAAGCCATCGCGCCCTTTTGCAAAAGGTTTAGAGGCTTTTTCTGGATGTTCATTTTGCGTGGATAAGGCTGATAAAAGTGAAAAACGGATAAGTGCTTCTGCTGTTACCGATCCATCGGTTCCAATTGCCAATACACGGTCTGTTTCGCCGCGCCTGATCGCTTCAACTCCCGTTTGAATTGCGGTGGCACCTGATGCGCAAGCTGTCGATAAAGTTACCGGTAAACCACGCGTTCCAAATTCGTCAGCAATTCGCTCAGCAATAAAGCCGAATTGAGTGGAATTATAGAATTCATCATGAGGTTTTTGAGCACAAGCTTGTAAAGCCAATTGATAGGATGCTTCACCTTGGTCGCGTACCTCATCATCCAAGGCAAAGCGACTTTTCCATGCAAGTTCTACTGGTGGGGCTGCTAAAACAAGTGGGCCATCAAAATTTTTTCCGGCAAAACCAGCTTCTTCAAGGGCTTCTCGTCCGGCGAGCAATGCCAATTTTTCCGATAAAGTAGAAGCGCCAAGCTGACTTTCTGGTAAAAAATCAACAGTGCCGGCAATACGCGTTGCAAGGTTCTCAGTTGGAAAACGGCTAATCGCATGAATGCCGCTTATGCCATTCGTCAATTTATGCCAATTTTCTTCCTTGCCAATCCCAAGCGAGGAAACAACCCCCATACCAGTAATGGCAACAATTGGACGACCTAGATGATCAAGATATTGAGACATGGTACAAATATTCCTTATGCGCGCGTAATATGCGCAATACCTTCAGCGCGTGAAACACCTGCTGTGATGGCAAATGCATCTTTTACTTCACCTTCATAGGCTTTTTCATTGGTGCTAAGTGGTGGGAACGCGCTTTGTTTTTGTACAGCTATTGCTGCAAGGGCTGTTGCAAATAAAAACTGTGCTTCACGCATATGGCCAAAAAGACTGGCAAAACCACGATAGGAAAGGCCCGTTTTTTCTAATGCTGCACGCTCTTGATTGGTTATATCAATAATACCGGATGCACCGCTTATTGCAAAATCATTATCTTTTGCACCAACCTTATCCAACATGCTAGTTAAACTTACTTCTAATGGCTGCTTTTTTCGATTTGTTTGGTCAGTAACAATTTTTTTCAATTCACCATAAATGGTGGCGCCACGCGCCTTTGCTTGCTCAGCTTCTTCAAGAACAAGAAAAACGCCACTTGTGCCAGTTATAGCGCCGCCACCATGGGCAAAATCGCGCTCCCAAACCGATGACCATTTATCTTTTTGCAAATAGCCGCCCAAAGCATAGCCAAGCAACATATCATAATGTTCGCTATTATAAGATGCGCCAACCAATGTGTGAGTACTTTGGCCGCCTCTAATGCGAGCAGCGGCAGTTTCAAGCGCTGCTATACCCGAACCCTCTTCACCCATAAATGTGCGCGATGAACCAGTTACTTTATGGACAATAGAAATATTACCTGCAAGTAGGTTGGATAGTTGGGCAAGAAAAAGGGTAGGTCGCAATTCGGTTGATAGCATCTTATTAAGCAGCACTTCGCGGTCAATACCTGCTTCTCTGCCTTTAGATAAAATCAACTGATCAACATTAATGTCGCGCTCACCGCCGCCTGCTGCAACGATCATATCCATGGTTGAAGTTAAAGCTTCATTACCTTTCATGCCAGCATCTTCTAGGGCAAGACCTGCGGCATAGGTACCAAGACGTTGCCATGTTTCCATTTGACGTTGATCGCTGCGCTTTGGAATTTGACTATTCCAATCAACTTCTCCTAAAGCATGAACCATATAGGGCGCAAAGCGTGCTTCATCCAAATTGGGCTGTGGTTTACCGTTTATTTGTTGCCAATGATGATCTACACCCTCACCAAGTGAAGAGATTAAGCCAATACCGGTGATGAAAACGGATTTTTCTTGCATCATATCCAATGCCCATAAATATACTGCCAAAGGACAAATATTTAAAATTGTCCGCAGAAATGTTAAATATTTTCTAGTTAAGTGTTTAGCACTTAATTACTTACATATCTCCCAATGCCAACTGAAGTGTTTAATACTCATGGCATCAGGAGGTAGAATTATAATTTTAAAAATTATTAGCTGGCAGCTTTTGCTGCAACAAGTTCATCAATCTTGGCGCAAAGATTTTTAAGGACAAAATATTCCTCTGTTTCAGCTTTGCCGTCATTAACTTCTTGTGTCCATTGCTCAAGTGGAATTTTAATGCCAAATTCCTTATCAATAGCAAAAACGATATCAAGGAAATCAAGGCTGTCGATCCCTAGGTCATCAATCGTGTGGCTCTCAGGTGTAATTGTATCACGATCAATTTCACTGGTTTCAGCAATAATATCGGCGACTTTGTCAAATGTTGAGGACAATGTGCAATTCCTTGTTTTAGCAATATATAACATGTTTTTAACATATTAAAAAACACATCACATATAAATTTGTTAACGCTCAATTAGTCTCGTTGAAGCTCATTGGCTTTTGCGAGAGTGTACAATAGTCTCTAATTTAAATCCATAGACCTCTTCTTAAAGACCATTTATTCATCCTGCTCTTCGTTATATACGAAATTAGGCTATAATCCAAATTATGATTTATAGCTATCTAATCGCTTTGCAAGTGAAGTAAAAGGGTGAAAAATATATTTTTCACCCTTTTAACTGTTTCAAAGATAATATTTTATCATTTTTTTTGCAAAAAAAACTTTAAACTACATATGTTTTAGTAATGTTTAGCAAAAAGACAAAATTTTAATAGCCAAAATAATTCATTAGGTTGGGATAATACGGCGATGGCGACGGAAATAATCTCCCGTATCAACCTCTTTATCCTTTGCGGTTAAGAGTGCATTTCTGCGATTTGCTTCAACTACAGCTAGGGCAGTCATATTAACAACGCCGCGCGATGTAACTGAAGGTGTTAAAATATGGGCTGGTCTTGAAGGTCCCATTAGAATAGGGCCAACATGCAATGCATCAAGGGTTTGCTTGACAACATTCATGGTAATATTGGCTGAATCAAGATTAGGAAATACCAGAAGATTTGCTTCACCCTTTAAGCGTGAACCTGGTAAAACGCGATCACGTAAAGATTGCGATAAAGCTGAATCACCATGCATTTCACCATCTGCTTCAATTTCTGGAAAACGTTGCGCAAATAGATTAGCGGTTTCGCGCATTTTTTCGGCGCTTTTGCTGCTTTTCGAACCAAAATTAGAGTGTGAAACAAAAGCAATTTTGGGTTCAATACCAAAGCCCTGTAGCTCTTGCGCGGCAAGCCAAGCAATTTCAACCAATTCTTCTGCTGTTGGATCTTGATTAACATAGGTGTCTGTAAAAAATATTGGCGTGCGCTGTGAGATAAGCAAACTTAATGCCGAGAAACCAGATACGCCCGGCTCAAGGCCGATTATTTGTTCAACCAATTGCAAATTGCGCTCAAAGCGGCCGCCAAGACCACAAATCATAGCATCAGCTTCGTCGCGCATAACAGCCAAAGCCGCAATTGCTGTTGTTGATGTACGAACAATTGTGCGGGCAACTTCTGGCGTGACGCCGCGTCTACCTGTATAGCTTAAAAAGAGATCCACATAATCACGATAGCGTGGATCGTCATCGGGATTTATCAGCTCAAAATCTTCATTTGGTCTAATTTTTAAACCAAAGCGTCTTAGCCTTACATCAATAACATTAGGCCTTCCAATAAGTATCGGAATGGCTGTCTTTTCTTCTAATACGACTTGAGCAGCCCGCAATACACGCTCATCTTCACCATCTGCGTAAATCACCCGTTTTACCTTGGAGCTTTTTGCCGTGGCAAAAACTGGCTTCATAATAAGTCCCGAACGGAAAACGAAGCGATTTAACTCTTCAAGGTAGTGCTCCATATCGGTAATTGGACGTAAAGCAACACCTGTCTCCAGTGCAGCTTTAGCAACAGCTGGAGCAATACGCAAAATAAGGCGATTATCAAAAGGCGAGGGAATTAGGTAATCTGGACCAAATTTGGGTACTTCGCCACTATAGGCTTTTGCAGCCGTATCAGAGGTTTCCTCTTGCGCAAGTGCTGCAATGGCAAACACTGCCGCTCGTTTCATTTCTTCATTGATAGCGGTTGCACCAACATCCAATGCACCACGAAAAATATGTGGGAAGCACAGGACATTATTAACCTGATTAGGATAGTCAGAACGCCCAGTACAAATCATCGCATCAGGACGAACTTTGCGCGCCTCTTCTGGCATAATTTCTGGTGTTGGATTGGCAAGAGCCATGACGAGGGGCTTTTCAGCCATTGATTTTAACAATTCTGGCTTCAATACTCCGCCAGCTGAAAGACCAAGAAAAATATCGGCATCTTTAATGACTTCACTTAGAGTGCGTGCATCAGTTTGCTGCGCGTAAACTTCTTTCCATCTATCCATGAGGCTGTTACGTCCTTCAAAGACAACGCCTTCAATATCGCTGACCCAAATGTTTTCGCGCCGAGCGCCCAATGAAACAAGAAGATTGAGGCAGGCAAGAGCAGCCGCACCGGCGCCAGAAGTTACGATTTTTGCATGTTCAATACGCTTATTGGCAAGAGAAAGCGCATTGATGACAGCAGCAGCAACAATAATGGCTGTACCATGCTGATCATCATGAAAAACAGGTATTTTCATGATTTTACGTAATTGGTCTTCAACCTCGAAACATTCAGGTGCTTTAATATCTTCAAGGTTGATACCGCCAAAAGTAGGTTCTAAAGACGAAATGGTCTTTACCATTGATTCAATTGTTGGAGCTTCGATCTCAATATCAAAAACATCAATATTGGCAAATTTCTTAAAAAGGACAGCCTTACCTTCCATTACCGGTTTAGATGCTAATGGACCAATATTGCCAAGGCCCAAAACTGCGGTACCATTCGAAATAACCGCAACAAGATTAGCTCTTGACGTATATTGAGCAGCAAGATTAGGGTCATCATGAATAGCAAGACAAGGAGCGGCAACACCCGGCGAGTAGGCTAATGCCAAATCGCGTTGGTTTCCCAAGGGTTTGGTTGCATGAATTTCTAATTTTCCCGGCTTTGGATATTGATGAAAAAACAATGCTGCTTCTTCAAGCTCCGAAAGTTTCTTTTTACCGCTTTTGGTTGTCATTATCTTGCCTTTGTTGCTAATTAACGCTTTTTTGGGCTGTATATATGTTACGCATTTACGTTTAATTTATTGCAATAAATATTAACAATATAGTTATCTCAGTTAGCTTTTTACGCATTAAAAAAATAATTAAAAAGCACTTGCATAAGAGCCGCCGTCAATAACCAAGTTTTGGCCTGTTATATAACCCGATTTTGATGAGCATAAGAAAGCACAAGCATCACCAAATTCTTCCGGATTACCAAAGCGCTTTGCAGGAATATGCGCCATGCGGTGCTTGTAAATATCATCTAATGGAAGTCCACTTGTCCTTTGCTCATTTTCGAGTGAGCCCTTTAGTCGGTCAGTGGCAAACGCCCCAGGCAAAAGATTGTTAATGGTAACATTACTGGATACTACGACTTGCGCAACCCCTGCTAAAAAAGCAGTTAAGCCAGCACGAGCACCAGATGATAGATCAAGCCCAGGAATAGGTCGATAAACCGAAGTTGACGTGATGTTAACAATTCTACCAAATTTACGGCTTACCATGCCATCAATTACAGCCTGAATAAGCTCGATTGGAGTAACCATATTTTGCTCCAATCCAGCCAGAATTGTTTGCCGATCTAGCTGCCTAAAGTTTTTATAAGCCGGACCGCCATTGTTGTTTACAAGGATATCAGGGTCGGGGCAGGCGGATAATAGAGCTTTTTGCCCTTCCTTGGTTGAGACATCAGCATTGACGATTGAAACTTTAACGCCCGTTGCCATCTGAATTTCATCAGCAGCTTTTTGCAAGATTTCTTTATCTCTACCATTAATGGTGATTTCGCAACCAGCGCGCGCCAACGAAAATGCACAAGCTTTGCCAAGTCCTTTGCTCGAGGCACAGATAATTGCTTTTTTATTTTTTAAACCAAGATCCATTTTGGTCTCCTCATGCAAAGGTTTATTGTTCAATCGGCGATTAAGGGTAATCTAAGCCTATCAATTTATTTAGATTAGCTCCCGTAATGCGGTTAGTTTATACTGATACAAAAACTTAATTCAATCGATCCAACGCAAAAAAATGCGGTTGTTTTTTTTATATCAATCTTCACAAATGAAAATTATTCAAATCGTTTTAAGCATTTTTTAAGTCCTAGAGCAATTTCAAAATAATGTGAGCAAAGTTTTGAATTCGATAAATGCCCAAGTTAATTACAAGTGAATGTAAATTACGGTTGCTGATCTCATTAGGATAGGTGGCTTATTGGTCCGTTAGGATGGTTGAAATGTTTGTAATAATGCCGATTAAGTAAACAAATAACTTTAAATATAATTCACAACTATTTGATTTGTAATGCATAATAAGATATTTAATTGAATTTCGATCTATAATGCTGTTAGGCATAAATAACTCATAAATATTGATATATCTCGATATTAAGGTGATGAAACTTTCATCCTATAGCTTCATAAAAAGAAAAATTAATCATAGAAAAATGAAATAATCGGAATGAAATATCCCTTTAATCTTGAATTTTTAAATATTTAAATTAATTAATATTTTGATTTTAAATGATAAATTTGAAGGCCGTTAATTTTTTAGGGTTTACCTAGTTGTAAAACAATTAAATATTGGTTAGCTAGGGAGTAAATTATTAATATTTAATTAACCGTAATAGTAAAAAATATATTATTAGAATCTATTGCTGCGTGCCGCGGCCAAAAGTGATTTGGAAATAATGGCAGAAAAACAAAAAAATAATCCCGATAGTTGGGCTAAGCCTAGTGTGGCAAGTGAAAATAAAAATGGTGCTACAACAATAGCATTAAGTGGTCATTGGACTACGCATACTATCTACTTAGTAGATAATGAAATGCGTATGCTTGAAAAACTGGGTAATCAAAGGGTTGTTCTTTCGCTTAGCAATATTGATGGGCTTGATACAGGTGGGGCGTGGTTAATCGAGCGTCTCGCCTACCGCCTCCATAATAATCAATGCGAAGTTTCTATTGAAGGCTCAAAGCCCGGGTGGGAATCCTTGCTGAAATCTGTTGGCGCAGCCGTTCCATCGCAAGATGAAATTAAAAAGCCAAAAAAAGACAATGCACTCATTTTGACGGTGGGTGGTTTGGGTCGCGTAATGATGAGCGGCTTTAGTGATTTTGTTATGGCAATGAATATCTTAGGTTCCACTTTGATTGGGCCTCAAGGTAAGCGAGCCGATGGGCGGAGCAGTATAAACTTTACCGCCATTGTTGCGCAAGTTCAGAAAATGGGTGTTGGCGCAATTCCGATTATATCGCTTATGTCATTTATTGTTGGAGCAATTATTGCTCAGCAAGGTGCTTTCCAATTGCGGAATTTTGGCGCCGAACCCTATGCTGTCGATCTTGTTGGCATACTTGTGTTTCGCGAATTAGCCGTATTAATGACAGCAATCATGATAGCGGGTCGTTCTGGTAGTGCTATTACTGCGGAGCTTGGCTCTATGAAAATGCAAGAGGAGATAGATGCGCTAAAGGTTATGGGGTTCAATCCTGTTAGTGTTCTAGTTTTCCCCCGCTTGGTTGCGTTGGTTTTTGCTCTACCATTATTAACAATTATAGCTGATTTAGCTGCTTTATTGGGTGCAGCATGTGTCTTGTTGGCCTATTCGGGTATACCTTTTGGCGCCTTTATGGATCGTCTTTCAGAATCAGTAACCGTAAGTACTTTATTTGTTGGTCTTATCAAAGCCCCATTTATGGCAATGGTTATCGGCATTATTGCTTCGGTTGAAGGCATGAAGGTTGAAGGTAGCTCTGAATCTCTTGGTGCCCGAGTGACATCATCAGTTGTTAAAGCTATTTTTGTGGTGATTGTGTTGGATGGTTTCTTTGCAATTTTTTATGCAGCGATCAATTTTTAAAAGAATTCGATTATGAATGATAAAGAAATAAATATATCTAATCAACAAGAACTAGTCGCAAATCCAGCATCGAATGATGCAATTATTTCCGTGCGCGATGTCACAGTGCGCTTTGGAACTAAAACTGTTCTTGATGGCTTAGACCTTGATATTCAACGTGGTGAAATTTTAGGTTTTATTGGTCCTTCAGGTGCTGGTAAATCCGTATTAATGCGCACTATTCTTGGGCTTAATTCAAAAGAATCAGGGCAAATCAATATTTTAGGAAAAAATATTGATGCGATAAGCGATAGGGAAAAAACGCAAATTGATATGCGCATGGGGGTATTATTTCAACACGGGGCATTGTTTTCGGCCCTTACTGTATTGGAAAATATTCGTATTCCCATGCAGCAATATTTACGCATGCCGCCAAAACTTATGAATGAATTGGCGCGCATGAAAATTGAGCTTGTGGGCTTGGAGGCCGATGCTGCCGATAAATATCCATCGGAATTATCAGGTGGTATGATTAAACGTGCCGCTCTTGCACGTTCATTGGCTCTTGACCCACATATTGTATTTCTTGATGAGCCGACCTCGGGTCTTGATCCGATTGGTGCGGCTGATTTTGATGAACTTATTGCTGATTTACGTGATACAATGGGGCTTACTGTTTATATGGTAACCCATGATCTTGACAGTCTTTACTCCATTTGTGATCGCGTGGCGGTTTTAGGTGGTAAAAAGGTTGCAGCAGAAGGAACAATTGAAGATATGCTTGAAAGTGATGTACCTTGGATTAAATCATATTTCCATGGCAAACGTTCACGTAGCATAAGTACCGATTCATCCCGGCGCCGTAAAGGGGCAAAGACAGAGGCAAATAGTTAAAATGGAAACCAAAGCAAGTTATGTATTGGTTGGTAGCTTCACGCTTGGCACACTAGCAGCAGCGTTTGCAATCATTCTATATTTTGGACATTTTCTTGATAATCGCAACTTGGCACCGCTTGATATACGTATCCCCGGGTCGGTTACTGGTCTTAGCGCAAGCAGTCAAGTATTGTTTAATGGTATTAAAGTTGGCACAGTGCGTCAGCTGGTTTTTGATGACACTAATCCAAATGTGGTAATAGCAAAGACTGAAGTTAACAGGACTATACGAATTACCCGCTCAACCCAGGCAACACTTGGCTTTCAAGGACTAACAGGCCTTGCATTTATCGAGCTAAAAGGTGGTAGCCTAAATGAAAGTAATTTAGTTGAGGAAGCACAAAAGGAAGGTGCCGTTGCGCGAATTGATGCTGATCCTTCAACTCTTAATAATCTACTTGCAACAGCTCAAGATATTTTTGCGCGTGCTAATGAAGCTTTGACCCAACTTGAAGGTTTTATCAAAGATGCACGTGGCCCTCTCACACAGACCGCAAAGAATGCAGAACTGTTTAGTAATACATTGGTCGATAACCGTGATGACATTGATAAAATCATGACCGATACACGTGAAATGATGGCACGTCTTAGTAACGCCTCGCAAAAAACAGATGCAATTATGGCAAAGTTAGATAATATGCTGTCACCAGACAATAAAAATTCGGTTGTTGTTCAGGCGCAAGAAACGCTAGCTTCTATTAAACAGACGTCTGATACGTTAAACGCTCACATCAAACCGATTGCTAATAATGTTGAGCGTTTTTCAGGGCAGGGGCTTCGAAATATTGAAGCACTGGTTAATGATAGCCGTATTTCAGTTCAACGTATTGAACGTGCATTGACCGACCTTGAGAAAAATCCGCAGCAAATCTTATTCGGTAGTGGTAGCAGCGTACCACAATATGATGGGCGCAACCGCCGATGAGTTTTAGATCGCGCATATTTAATTTTACGAAAATAAATTTAGCTTATGCGCGATTAATTGCCTTAGTATCAATTTTAACACCACCCGCATGCACCTTTGAAACAAATAAGGGTACATCAAATATTATCGCCCAAGTCGTTTCATGTGGCGATGGGCTAATAAAAGCTTTTCAATTGTTAACTAAAGGCGAACCGCAATTTCATGCTCTTGATATTCGTTTTCCTGCGACGCACATAGGAATAAATGGCGGTGCAGCTATTTATCTTAATCATATACATATCGCGACGTTAAAGAAGTTTTTATAAAAAATGAAAAGACAGTCACCGTTGTTCGAGCCGCTATAAATTCAAAATATCATGTTTCTCGTTCAACAATAGCGCATTTAAGCTTTCAAGGACTAACTGGTATGTGTCAGATTGAATTAATCAATAATGATAAGAGTGATGAAGATGTTTTGAAGGCTGATTCAAAGCAAGGATCAATAGTTAGAATAGTTGTAGATAAGAATTTTGAGAATTCTTGTAAGTGACTTAGGTTTTAATTTTTTAAATTTTGATTAGGTTGTGTTAAAAATAATATTTAAAAATTATTAAAACTTATCAATCAGATTTTGATAAAACTTACCTGACGCAATAGGAAAGGACACTTCGGTGAACTGGATGTTTAAATTAAAAGGAAATATTATGAAGAAGCCTATTGGTTTAGGTATTTTGCTTGCAACTATTGGTTTAGCAGGATGTTCAACTGTTACTGTTAAACAAACCTTTGATCTTTCGACTGCAAATTTGGCAGTTGTTAATCAATCTAGTGCTGTAAAGCGTAAACCGGTTCAGATTCTCATTGCCAATCCATCTGCATTAAAAGCCCTTGATGGTCAAGATATCATGGTGCAAAGCAATGGTGCGTCAATTTCTTATTTGAAAGATTCACAATGGGCAGACAGGTTGCCAAATCTTGTGCAAGCTCGTCTTGTTCAAGCTTTTGAAGATACCAGAAGGCTTGCAGGGGTAGGTCGTCCTGGGGATGGTCTTGCTATTAATTATCAAATTATCAGCGATATTCGCGTATTTGGTATTAATTCTGCCCAAAGTCCAGAAAAGGCCGATGTTGAGATCGCTGTTAAGATACTCGATGATCGCACTGGTAATGTCCGTGCAACCCAAATATTTAAAGCTCAAAGCCCTGTTCATGGCACTGGCAATGATGCCTATGCACAAGCATTAGAGTCTGCTTTTTCTGAAACAACTTCGCAAATCGTTAATTGGACGCTAACCAAGATTTAATGCATATAATTGAGCATTTTGTAATGAAAATGCTCAATTTTCATAGTGCTATTGATTTCTTTTGAAAAATTGATAATTGATAGATCAAATTTTTGATTGATGATCGATAAGGATATTTGGAATGGCTGGCTTTGATCCACTCGTGTTTTCTGGTGTGCAACCAACAGGAAACTTGCAACTAGGTAATTATCTTGGGGCAATCAAGCGTTGGGTAGAATTGCAACAAAGCTATAATTGTGTGTATTGCGTTGTTGATATGCATGCCTTGACCATTAATCCAGATCCAACTGAACTTATTAAAAATACTCGTGAAGTTGCAGCGGCTTTTATGGCTTCGGGCATTGATCCTGAAAAGCATATTATTTTCAATCAAAGTCGTGTTTACCAACATGCCGAACTTGCTTGGGTTTTTAATTGTGTTGCGCGTATGGGCTGGATGAGCCGTATGACACAGTTTAAAGATAAGGCGGGTAAGGATCGTGAAAACGCATCGCTTGGACTATTTGCTTATCCAAGTCTGATGGCTGCTGATATTCTTGTTTACCGCGCAACTCATGTACCTGTTGGTGAAGACCAAAAACAGCATTTAGAACTTACCCGTGATATTGCGCAAAAATTTAACAATGATTATTCAGCACGTATTGGCGAGCTCAATGTTGGTGTTGATATGCTAGTTGGTGATAAAAGCGTTAATGGGTTTTTTCCAATGGCAGAACCGCTTATTGGTGAAACGTCCATGCGTATTATGTCCTTACGCGATGGCACTAAGAAAATGTCAAAATCGGATCCATCTGATATGTCACGTATTAACCTCATTGATACAGCTGATGACATTGCAAAAAAAATCCGTAAGGCAAAAACTGATACGGAACCTTTGCCAGAGTTGGTTGATGGTTTAAAAGACCGTCCAGAGGCTAATAATCTTGTCGGTATTTATGCAGCGCTTGCTGGCATAGAAAAGCAAGATGTTTTAGCGCAGTTTTCTGGCAAGCAGTTTTCAGAATTTAAACCGCAACTTGCTGATTTGGCTGTTAGCCAATTGGAACCAATTGCCACCAATTTACGTCGCCTTAATAATGAACCTGCCTATATTGATGCGGTTTTGAAAAAGGGTGGGGAACGCGCCAGTGAAATTGCTGAAAAGACAATGAAATCTGTACGCGACATTGTTGGCTTCTTACAGAACTAATGGTTTCATTATTAAATAAAAAATCTCAATAATATAATGTTTATTGAGGTTTTTTGCTCGTGCAAAAATTATTGCAGACTGTTGATTAATAATTTGGCTCACATTTTTCTATAACCTTTTTAAACTAACTGTTTGTTATGTGGGAAGTATAATTTCAACTGAAATACTTCTGGTATATTGATTAAAAAGATGCTTTTCATAAATGTTCGTGTTGAAAATGAAAACGTTAACATTTTTGGGGAGGTAGCAATGCAATTAAATGATAAGCCCATCGGTATTGTCGTCATGGGGCCATCGGGCGTTGGAAAAACAACAACCGCACAATTATTGGTCAATAAAACCCATTGGCAATTTGCAGAAGCTGATGAATTCCATCCGAAAACCAATAAAGATAAAATGGCGGCTGGGATACCGCTTAATGATGAAGATCGAAAACCATGGCTTGAGCTGCTACGCAATTTTATTGATAAAAATGCGCAGAATGGTAAAAATACCATTATTACCTGTTCTGCTTTAAAGCGTATTTATCGTGATATATTGCGGCAAACACAACATGCCAATATATTTTTCGCAGAGCTTTATGGCCCTGAAACTTTGGTTGCAGAACGAATTTCGCACCGTCAACATGCCTATATGCCTGCATCCTTGCTCGATTCACAATATGCAATATTAGAATCTTTGCAAGATGATGAGTCGGGTGAACGTTTTTCTATATCTGGTAGCCCTGAAGAAATTACGGATGAAATCTTGAAAGCTATAGATTATGATGGGGGCGATGATCAATGTTAAAAGATTTTGTGCAAACCCTTGGTGCACCAGAATTGTTGCTCATTACAGCGATTGCCATTTTGGTTCTTTTGGTTCTCATCATAAAATTAAAAATTCATGCTTTCCTTGCCTTAATTATTGTTAGTATCGCAACTGCGTTTGCTACGCAAATTCCCTCAAATCGAATTGTTGAGGTATTAACGTCAAGCTTTGGCGCAACTGTAGGCGGCGTAGCTCTATTGGTTGGTCTTGGTGCAATGTTGGGGCGCATGGTTGAAGGTTCTGGCGGTGCGCATGCATTGGCTGAATCACTCATTTGCCGCTTTGGCGAACAAAGGGCTCCGCTTGCCCTTGGAGTTGCATCGCTTTTATTCGGGTTTCCTATATTTTTTGACGCAGGCCTCATTGTTATGCTGCCTATTGTCTTTAGCGTTGCAAAGCGCCTGGGCGGTGGAATCTTGCGCTATGCAATTCCTGCCGCAGGTGCATTTTCGGTAATGCATGTCTTTGTGCCACCTCATCCTGGACCAGTAGCTGCAGCTTCATTTCTTCATGCCGATATTGGCCTTTTAACTATTATAGGTATTATTATAGCTATTCCGACATGGTATGTGACATCTTATTTATTTGGGCTTTTTGTTGGCAAACGCTATGTTTTTCCGGTGCCTGATTTATTGTCAGGTGGCAAAGAAATAGAATATAAAAATCCACCAAGCGCTGCAACTATTGTTGTTGTCTTGCTTATTCCCCTCGTGATCATATTCATGAATACGGGGTTAACTACCTTAAAATCAGCTGGGGTTATTGAAGGCACGGGTTATTGGTTTGGCGTTTTAACCACTATTGGGTCAACACCTGTCGCGCTGCTTATTGCTGTTTTATTTGCATCTTACAAGCTTGGATATTTACGCGGTTTAAGCGGTGTTGATATTGAAAAAATGCTTGGTTCTGCCCTTGGGCCTGTTTGCGGTGTCATTCTCATTACTGGGGCGGGCGGCATGTTTGGTGGTGTTTTGCGAGCAAGTGGTATTGGCGACGCCCTTGCAGGCTCTTTATCCTCTATTGGGTTACCTGTTTTTGTTGCCGGCTTTGTTGTGGCAGCAATTTTGCGTATTGCTCAAGGGTCGGCAACGGTTGCACTTACGACAGCTGCTAGTTTAATTGAAACAGCGGTGCTTAACTCTGGCTATAATAGTTTTCAAATCATTGCGACGGTAATTGCTGTTGCAGCAGGTTCGGTTGTTTGTAGCCATGTAAATGATTCGGGTTTTTGGCTGGTTAGTCGTTTTCTTGAAATCGATGAAAAGACAACATTTAAAACTTGGACGGTTATGGAAACAACTATTGGCATTATGGCATTTTTGCTAGCTGGCATGTTATTTTTAGTTGCTAGCATTTTTTAATTTTTAATCATAATAAATTTTGTAATAAGCTTCTTTTAGCGCGGATATGCCTCAACAAAACTAAAGGCTTAAAAATATTTGCGCTATAAGATCTTTTGAAAAACCAATTTTGCTAAAATTATCACATAAAGTTTAACGGCTTAAATAATTCACCCTTTTGACTTTTATAATGATTTGAAAAGACTTATCATGAAACCAGTATGAAGCTTATGTAACGCGCCGATATGTCAATTCGATATAGTATTAAGAGTGGCAGTATGCATTAAAAGTTTAGCTTTAATTTGAACTTTTCAATTGTTCAAGTTTGGTAATTACCGAATAAAAGGGGATGGAAATGACCAATTATGTTCTTGACGGACACAAACCTAATATTATTGAAAAAAAAACTAGTTTCATTGCAAACAGTGCAGATTTGATAGGCAATATCATTATTCACGATTCTGCAAGTGTTTGGTTTGGTGCCGTTTTGCGTGGTGATAATGAACCTATTATTTTAGGCGAGGGATCAAATGTGCAAGATGGTGTTATTATCCATACCGACAAAGGAATTCCGGTTACTATCGGGCGTAATTGCACTATTGGTCACCGCGCGATCATTCATGGCTGTATAATCGGTGATAATACTCTAATTGGCATGGGTGCAATCATCATGAATAATGTAAAAATCGGAGAAAATTCGATTGTTGGAGCAGGTGCATTGGTCACCGAAGGTCAAGTATTTCCAGCAAATTCGCTTATACTTGGTGCTCCGGCTAACGTGAAACGCGCCCTAACTGAAGATGAAATTGCGAAAAATACAGCTTCAGCCCAATTATATCAGCAAAATTCAAAACGTTTTATTCGTGGTTTGGAAGAGCAACAAGAAACTGGTTTATAAATTTAAATTACAACTATTTTGCCCCTATATGTTTTATTCACTTAACGTTATTAGTTCTTGAAAAAATGTGTAATGAAATAAAACTGGTTGAATTTCATTACACATTTTTTGTACTTACGCTTTTCCGCAATGAGGTGATTTGTGGCGCGGTTTTTGCCTGATAAATTTTTGACCATATTAATCGCAACAATTATTTTTGCCAGTTTTATGCCTGTAAGTGGGCAAGGGCAAGAATGGTTTTCACTGGCCACAAAGTGTGCTGTTGCTCTGTTATTTTTTTTGCATGGTGCTCGTTTGTCAAGTGAGGCAGTTGTTGCTGGCATAACCCATTGGCGCCTGCATTTAATGGTATTTTTATCGACATTTGTACTTTTTCCCATTCTTGGTCTTATGGCAGGTTGGCTTATCCCTTCATTAAAGCAATCTATTTTTTATGCAGGCATTCTATATTTATGTGTGCTGCCTTCAACGGTACAATCGTCTATTGCTTTTACTTCTATTGCTGGCGGCAATGTACCTGCTGCTATTGTTTCGGCTTCAGCTTCAAATATCTTGGGCATGTTTGTTACTCCTTTTTTGGTTGGGCTTTTACTTCAAGCGCATTCTGGAACAGGTATTTCATTTGACGCCTTTTTAAGCATTATCTTACAGCTTTTATTGCCTTTTGTTGCAGGTCAAATATGCCGGCGCTTTATAGGGAGTTTTTTAAATAGTCATAAAACTTTAACGTCTATCGTTGATCGAGGTTCGATTGTTATGGTTGTTTATTTAGCTTTTTCCGAGGCTGTTACCCAAAAATTGTGGTCAAATACGTCGTGGCACGATCTTATGGTAATGGTTGGATTTGATATTATTTTATTGTTTTTAGTATTGATGATTACATGGTGGGGAGCTAAATTATTCAAATTCGATGAACCCGACTGTATAACAATCATGTTTTGCGGATCAAAAAAGAGCTTGGCAAGTGGTGCCCCTATGGCAAATGCTATATTCTCAAGCTATAGCCACATAAATATCGGTGCTGTTGTGTTGCCTTTGATGCTATTTCATCAAATTCAGCTTATGGCTTGTACTATAATTGCGCGGCATTTGTCGCAACGGAAAGAATTAATAGATGATTGACGAAGACGCCCTTGAAGAAGCTTATAATCGAGGTTTAAGTTTAGAAAAATCGGGTGATTTTGATGGTGCAGCCATTGCATATCGCCACGCTTTAGAGCTTGATCCTGATGATCATGCTGGTGCATCTGTGCGCCTTGCTGCCATGGGCAAGGGTGAAGTGCCACAAAATGCTCCAAAAGCCTATGTTGCAACATTATTTGATCAGCATGCCGATGTGTTTGATATGATTTTGGTCGATCAATTACAATATGATGTGCCATTGCAATTACGTGAGCGTTTGATTGAAGTGTTGGATGGCGATTTCATGTTTGAGCATATGCTTGATCTTGGTTGCGGTACTGGCTTATCTGCTGATGCACTTGATGATATGGCTAAAGAAAAGACAGGTATTGATATTTCTGAAAATATGGTTGCTATTGCCTATGAAAAAGGTGACTATGATAAATTATTTGTGGGCGATGCAGTAGGTTTTTTAAGTCAAGCAGGCGAACAAAAATGGGACTTAATTGTAGCAACCGATGTTCTACCTTATATGGGGCAACTTGATGATTTTTTTAAAAATGTTGCAGAGCATTTAGAAGATGATGGCGTTTTTGGCTTTTCAAGTGAGACATCTGATAATGCAACTTTTTCCGGCCGTCCTTTTATGGTTGGACCTTTTCAACGTTTTGCTCATAGCGAAGATTATATCAAAAAAACTTTGAATAGTAATGGTCTAGCCGTTATTGACTGTCAAAATATTGTAGTGCGTCTTGAACAACAAAATCCCGTTGCGGGCCAACTTATTCTAGCGCAAAAAAGCAGTTGATTTAATTCAATCCGACTATATGCATTGAATATTATGTCAATATTCAATGCATATAGGATAATGGAATAGATCCAATGATAAAACGCTAGTTTATTATCAAATAGTATCTTACAATATTTATCATATTAGTTTATTGCCCATTTATTAGTACTTTAATTGACAATAGGAACTCTTGTAATGTCTCATGTTGAGCAGCTTGGTTGGTGGGCAAAAAATAAGGGGTGGTTTTTGCCACTATCAATTATTCTTGGCTGTATAGGTGGTTTTGTTTTAGTAATTTGCGTTGTTATCTATTTTGTTGTAGGTGCAGTGAAAAAATCTGAGCCTTATATGCTAGGCTTACAAACCGCACAAAAAAATAGCGAGATTATTGCTTTAATAGGAGAGCCTATTGAGCCGGGTTTTTTTGTAGGTGGTAATATGCCTACTCCAAATGAACAGGGAATGATTGATATGTCCATTCCACTTTCAGGACCGAAGGGTAGTGGAGTTGTTTTGATTGTAGGAGCCAAGCAAGGAACTGAATGGAATTATAGTAGAATGTTATTTCGCAGCAATGAAACTACAACCGTCGTTGATTTACGGTATTGATAATTAACGAAATAAGCTTGTATCATTGCTTTGATTTTTTATAATGCCATAACAAGTTAATTTAAAATCAATTATCCAGATGCTAAAAATTCCATATTTTTCTATATATTGGTTTATTATAAACCCACAAATTTAATGAGTAAAAATGAATTATCGCCATATTTATCATGCTGGAAATTTTGCTGATGTTTTCAAGCATATTATTGTTACTCGCATTATTGAATATTTAAAAAAGAAAGATCAAGCTTTTCGTGTCCTTGATACCCATGCTGGTATTGGTCTTTATAAGCTTAGTGATGATCGCGCACAAAAAACAGGCGAATGGCGCGATGGTATAGGTAGGATTATTAATAAGGATATAGATCCTGATATCGAATCCTTATTGAAGCCATGGCTAGATATTATTGCAGAATTAAATAATCAGCAAAGTACCCTTCAAAAATATCCTGGCTCACCTATGCTTATACGTAAGCTTTTGCGGCAAAAAGACCGCTTGACTGCGATAGAGTTGCATCCCGATGATTATAGAATTTTAAAATCACATTTTGATGGTGATTTTCAAACGAAGATCATAAATCTTAATGGTTGGCTAGCACTTGGATCGCAATTGCCACCAAAAGAAAAACGTGGTTTAGTATTAGTGGATCCTCCGTTTGAATTAGAAGGTGAATTTGAACGATTAGTAGATGGGTTAGTAAGGGCTAATAAGCGTTTTTCACATGGTATCTATGCTTTTTGGTATCCAGTTAAAAATTTCAATAGTGTAAATAAATTTTGTAACCAGCTATATGAAACAGGCATTCCCAAAATATTGCGTTTAGAATTGCATATTCGCAAGCAATCATCGATTGCTAGTTTGGATGGTACCGGAATGATTATAGTCAATCCTCCATATACATTAGAAAACGAAGTAAAATTGCTTGGTCCGTTTTTAGTTGATTCATTAGGATGTGGTCCGGGTGCTCACTTGGTTTGTCGTTGGATTAGACAAGAAGATAGCCAAAAATAGATTTAAGTCTGATGTAAGTTAACTATTATTTTAGCGTTGCCAAAGCCTTCAACCATTCGTGTTGCTGCAGAAAATGTAGAATGCTGGCTCTATATAAAACTTTAGCTAATGATAATTAAACGCTGTTGTACAGCAATGGCGTTTAATTTAAAAAAATTGAATTAATATTGGTACTAGGAAAGCCACACCAAACTTACAATTTTAAAAAATTCATTATCACATTAGCTGCAATTTCTCCTGAAGGCTGCTCTGTTTTCATAATATTATAAATTTTTTTAAAGCCAATTAATTGAGCGTTTTGTGCAGGACCATCATGCATGTGTCTTTCGACTTGCCTTGCTAGCATTCCTACCTTTATGTATTCATTGAAATATTCAGGAACAATAGGTTCATCAGCGATAATATTGGGTAATGCGGCTGACCATATTGTAATTTTCGGTAGTACAACCATTTTAGAAAACCAATCGGCGCGGTAAGCTAAAACGGTGGGGATATTACATAAAGCAAGCTCTAATGAAACAGTACCTGATGCAGCAAGGGCAACATCACTTTGTTTAAATGCTTGCCATTTTTCAGCATCTCCAACAACAATATCGGGTTTGACAGCCCATTCAGATACTAATTGTCTCACTTCTTTTTCAATTTTCGGCAGAGTTGGCAATATAAAACGAATATTATCCGCCCGTTGCGATAGTTCATTTACTGCTCTACCAAAGTCTGGCATTAGTGCACGAACCTCTGAACGACGTGATCCAGGCAGAATAATAACGTGTTTTTTTCCATCCGTTACCCTAGTTTGACGGAACTGTCGCACATCGTTGATAGAAGCGGATGAGAGTAATCGGTGACCAACATAGGTTGAAGGTGGACCATCTAGCATTTCCATTACTTTTGGTTCAAAAGGCAAAATAACTAGGACGTGATCAATATAACTGCGCATTTCCTTAGCGCGCTGCGGGCGCCATGCCCAAACAGATGGAGCTATATATTTGATAATTGGAATTGAAGGATTTAAAGCGCGTACGCGTTTAGCAACACGATGAGTAAAATCTGGACTATCAATAATGATTAAACAGTCAGGATTTTGGTCTGCTAAAAACTGAGCTAACTTCTTAATGTGCGAATACAGCTTCGGCAATTGTTTTAAAACTGCAGTAATTCCCATAAGTGCAATATCTTCAGGGTCAAATAAGCTTTTTAAACCAAATTTTTCAAGATGTTGCCCACCCACACCGATGAGTTCAATTTGTCCACTTATCTTTTTTTTCACAACCTCGATTAGATCCGCGCCAAGTAAATCACCAGATTCTTCACCTGCAACAATGGCAATCTTTATTTTTTTTGTCATCAAGCGAAAATTACCTTAAAAAACTAGAATAAAATATATGGAACAATCCTCCAAATAAGGAGGATGATTATAATTTTTATCCTTGGATATATATGATGTAAAACTTAGCACTTTTAAAGTTATATTGAAAATTTATCGACCAGAACCATTACCAAAAGGACGAATACCGGTTGTTGTATTTTTAACAGCGCTATCTTGGCTATTGGGTTCATTAGTAAAGGTGCGCCATTGACGCTGACCATTATCGCCAAGATACCAATAGCCGGTGGTTTCATTTGCTTCATTATTGGCTAATAAGGCTGATGATGAGTTACTACTGCAACCGCTTAGCATTATAAAAGCACTGCCAATAGCTAAAAGAACGGGTAATTTCATAAAACTTCCTCTCTTCGGATGGACAAATTATTCATAATATTTATGACGCAACGATATCATAATTTACAAACTTTACAGTAAATTGAAAAGATTCGCCGGCGCTCTTGGATCTGCAAAAAGTGCGGCGATAATATATAATAATACGGCAGCAGCAACTAAACCATCAACTCTATCCATAAAACCACCATGGCCAGGGAGTAGGTTGCTTGAATCTTTAACACCAAAATACCGCTTAACCCAAGATTCGCCTATGTCACCAGCTTGTGAAGCAATTGAAAGCATAAGCGCCAATAAAGGTACCCAGAAATCTGTTGGCGCGATATTGACCACTAGCGAATTTTTAATCAATAGCAGCACTACTAATACACCACCTGCAACACCTATAGCTGCGCCACCAACTGCACCAGACCACGTTTTATTGGGGGAAAACCTTGGGGCAAGTTTTGGCCCTGCAAGTGCACGTCCGTTGAAATAGGCCGCAATATCTGTGCCCCATACAATTGCAAATAGGAAAATAATTGCACCAAACCCCATTTGCTCATCGCCGCGCAATAATGTGAGTGCAAGAGCGGGGACTAGACCATACAAGAAGCCACCCGCAACCCAGCCTGCGTTTTGCCGTGACGCAAAAGCTAAAACTATTGCAAATAATATTGTTGCTGAAAAGATATATGAAATATCAAATTTAAACAGAACAAGGATAAAAATTATGCTATAAAATAACCAGCCCAACATCGTTGTTAAATTGTTTTGCTTCACCTTGCTAATTGTCTGCCATTCATACAGCACAGCAAAGCCAATTACAAAAGCAAAAACAGAGAACCAAACGCCCCCCAAAAAGGTAACTACAAGCGTTATTAGTGCGAAGATTATAGCCGTAATTATTCGGGTCTGTAAATTAGACATTAAACATCACCGCATAACACAAATTGAGTTTGCATATTACTTATGCCCCTTCTTTATCCTCGGCATATAATCCTAATGTTTTTCTCCTCATAGAAGAAATTAGAACATTATCATTGGATAGGTTATCGATTGAGTTCTTCAACTTATATCTTCTTTATCCAATTTCAATTAAGGGATCAAATCATTTTGTAAAACGGCACCAAATCTACGATCGCGTTTTTGATAGTTTTCTATCGCTGCATCAAAATCTGCGCTGGAAAAATCTGGCCAAAAACACGGCACAAAACTTAATTCCGCATAAGCTGCTTGCCAAAGCAAAAAGTTGGATAAGCGCATCTCGCCGCTTGTGCGAATAATAAGATCTGGATCAGGCATAAAAAAAGTATCAAGATGCGATGTAATGAGTTCTTCAGTTATTTCTTCAATCTGTACTATATTTTTCTTCACTTGCTCTGCTAGCTTTTTTACAGCGCGTGTAATCTCATTGCGACTACCATAATTAAATGCAACAACGAAATTCAAACCATTATTTGCGGCTGTCGTTTTTTCGGCCTCTTCTAATAGAGACAATATATCGGCGGTCAGCCCGTCACGATCTCCTATAATCCGAACGCGTACGTTATTAGCCTTTAGCTTTTTGATATCGCTACGGATAAAATATTTTAAAAGAGAAAGAAGATGGCTCACTTCATCTTTGGGGCGTGACCAATTTTCAGATGAAAATGCAAAAAATGTTAACCATTTTATACCAATCTTGTCACCGTGATCGACAATTTTACGAAGAGTCTCTGCGCCAGCCTTATGGCCGGCTACGCGCGGAAGCTTCCTTTCCTTGGCCCACCGACCGTTTCCATCCATTATAATAGCTATATGTTTGGGATTTGGCACGGTATAACCTTTTTTGTAAATATACAGATGTAAGAATTTGAATAGTTTAGATTTTATAAGAAATAAAATAGCAAGGGCAGGTGAATGATACTCCAATCAGACTGTTTTTAATACATTTAGGTGTAAGCTGAAATAAAAACAGTGACCGATATTGAGCATATTAAAATTATAATATGAAAATTCAATAGTCGAACAATTATTAAAACCATATTATCATTAAAATTAAAGCCGTGGTGCAAGCCTATCTTTTAACTTGACCACCGCTTAAATTTTAAAACTTATAATATCCACCCATTAAAATAGTATAATAAGTTAAAGTTAATAACTTAAACTTGCATAATTTCAGCTTCCTTAGTCGCTAAAATCTTATCAATCTCTGAGATGGTATCATCGGTCATTTTTTGGACGCGTTCCGATAAAGAGCGAGTGTCATCTTGACCAATAGTGCCATCTTTTTCTGCTTTTTTTAATGCATCCATACCATCGCGGCGCACATGACGACTGGCTACTTTAGCTTGTTCGGCATATTGATGGGCAATCTTTACCAATTCACGACGACGCTCTTCGTTGAGCTCAGGTAAGGGAATGCGAAGGTTTGTTCCATCGGTAATTGGATTAAGACCAAGACCAGAATCGCGGATTGCACGCTCTACTGCACCAACCATGGTTTTGTCCCAAACAGATACTGAGAGCATACGTGGTTCAGGCACAGAAATATTTGCCACCTGATTAATTGGAACAGCTGAACCGTAAGCAACAACAGTAATAGGTTCCAAGAGGCTGGAAGATGCACGACCAGTTCGCAAGCCTCCTAGCTCGTGTTTAAAAGAAGATACGGCGCCTTCCATACGGCGCTTAAGGTCGTCAATATTTATAGCGTCACTCATTTTACTCTCCTTAAATTTCCAGGCTAGATGTTTTAAACTTCATCCGAAACTAACGTATATTGACCTTCTCCACGGAGTACATCAGCAAGACCGCCCCGATTGTGAATTGAGTAAACAATAATCGGAATATTATTTTCGCGGGCTAAAGCAACCGCTGTCGTATCCATAACAGATAGACCGCGCTGCAAAACTTCATCATGGGTTAAATGATCAAAACGAGTTGCATTTGGATCTAGCTTGGGATCTGCGGTATAAATACCATTAACTTGCGTACCTTTTAAAAGTACATCGGCACCAATTTCTGCTGCACGAAGCGCGGCAGCTGTGTCGGTTGTGAAGAAAGGATTACCAGTACCACCAGCAAAAATCACAACCTTGCCTAAGTTAAGGTAAGCCATAGCCTTACGCTGTGAAAAACTTTCAGAAATCTGAGGCATAGCAATAGCCGAAAGCACAACAGCATCAACACCAATTTTTGTCAAAGATGTTCGCAAGGCTAAAGAATTGATTGCTGTTGCAAGCATCCCCATGTGGTCGCCAGTAACGCGATCACCACCACGCGACGCAACAGCGACACCGCGGAAGATATTTCCACCGCCGATAACAATAGCAACTTCCACTCCTAGATCACGAGCATCTTTTATGTCTGCTGCGATTCTATCCGCTACAGATACATCAATACCGAAACTCTGCCCCCCCATTAATGCCTCGCCCGATGCCTTTAGCAAAATCCGTTTATATTGGGGGCTATGTGTCATATCAAAATTCTCCAGCATATAATTTTTGCTGTCGATACACCAACAATGTTGATTTGTCACCAATCAACATGCAAAATAGACCATTTTGATGTATTAGACCTTGGTTTTTCCACCTTAACTCGGTTGTATCACATTATATATCACTAGTAATCAACTTCTATGATTACCACAAATATGCTTCTGGATTATTTCTATTTTTCTATCGAAACAGTAGATCAAAACCTTATACAAATAAGGTTTTGATATCTGTCTGTCTTTTAGTCTCTAGCTATAATAAGGCAACGCCATATTAAATAAAGGGCTTATAAAATGCGCCCTTCAGCTGCTGCCTTTTCAGCTTCTATTTGGTCGGCGCTTTTAGGGCTTGTATCAACTACGGAACGAACGGAGCCGTTGCTGTTAATCACACATCGTGCATCGCGCAAATCTACCTTCAAAGTTAAAACTGTCGATCCATCTTGTGCCTTTGCAGAATCAAGCGCTTTAATCACTTTGGTGGGTAAATAGTATTTATTCGCTGCAGCATTGATGCAGGCTTGTGCGGCTGGCGTAGTTAATGAAGCTTTTGGTGTAAAAGGCTTTATGATTTTGCCAGATCCGTCATTAGTGTTGGTTACGCAACCACCCAAAATACCAAATGAAAAAATTGCAGCCCCAAAGGTCAATAGGCGCGTTACATTATACATTTTAAAAACCCTGTTTCGAAATAGCCCTTTGAAAGGCTCATCATAAATAATGGTGCAATTTAAATAATCTTATCATGCAAATCAATGTGATTGTCAGATTTTCCTATTATCAGTCGCAACAAAATATCTTTATCCCGCTAAATTGCAATTAAAATTTGAATGCCAAAGGTATTTTTTCGGTAAGACTTTAAATGCCTTTAGCCCTCAAGCTAAATTTGCTTGCGATTGGAAATTTAAGCATCTTGTATCATGAGCTAGCTTAATTGTCGGGTTATTATTCACAGTAACATTTATTTTTTCTAATATATTTGCATGAAAATTGATTCAAGTCATTTTATCGATTGATTTTTATTTGTATAGAATTGATCAAAGGCAACTCAAAAGTAGCGCTCAATTGCATGCAAATGTGGTTTGGTTGGTATTTCTTGGAATATCTTGAAAAATAAAATCAAGTTTTATTTTTTGTTTGAAGATTTAAATTTGTTAATTTTATTTAAATTTAAGTATAAAAATTTTTTATATTTACCGTTATATAGTTTAGATATACAGCACTTTTAGTATTTTTAATTATTATTAGTTTTGTATTTAAAAATTTTAATTTTTTTTTAGATTTTTACTTGTCTATAAATTAAAATAGTTCTACAACTTACAGCATAGTAAATTTACTTTTGTCTATTTCTATTTATGCAGAGTTGAGAAGAGGGAGGTTCTTAACCCGGCTTCAATGTCGTAAAGAAGGACGCCCAAAACATGAAAAAGCTTACCCGCTGGCTTTTAGCCCTTATTATATTAGGGGTTATCGGCTTTTTTGTCCTAACATCACCAATAACATGGTCACTTACCCATCCTACTCGCGATGTTGCGGATGAATCATCGCCAGATTTAGAAAATGGGCGTGTTGTTTTTGTTGCAAGCGATTGCGCTACATGCCACGCTACACCAAATCAAGAAAATCATTTAAAATTGGGCGGTGGACGTGCACTAGACACCGAATTCGGTCGCTTTTATATGCCGAATATTTCGCCCGATAAAAAAGATGGTATCGGCAATTGGACACTTGCCCAATTTACCAAAGCTGTTCGTGAAGGTGTTGGCCCAAATGGTATAATGCCAGATGGACAAAATTTATATCCAGCATTTCCTTACACTTCGTATCAACGGCTCACCGCTAATGATGTGCGTGATATGTTTGCTTACATACAGTCTTTAGAACCAGTGGCCGGACAAGCTCCTGGTCACGAGTTAAAATTTCCATTCACTATGCGCCGCGGTGTCGGTGTATGGCGGCTTGCATTTCTTGACGGTCAGCCTTTAGCGCCTGAAAAAAATACAGCTTCAGATAAGGCTGATGCAATATTAATTGAGCGCGGTCGTTATCTTGTTGAAGGTGCAGGGCATTGCGCCGAATGCCATTCGACTCGTAATTTTATGGGTGTAATTAAAAGTGACTTACGCTATGGTGGTGGACCAACTCCAGATGGCAAGGGACATTTTCCCAATATAAGCCAAGATGAGACAGGTATTAAATTCTGGCCTGAGAATTCCATTGTCAGCTACTTGAAAACTGGAAAAAGCCCCATCAATAAGATTGCGGGTGGTGATATGGCCGAAGTTATCGAAAATACAAAACAACTTCCAGATGCTGATTTACGCGCTATGGCAGCCTATTTAAAAACCATTCCAGGTGTTGATCTTCCAGCTCCAGGGCAACCAGAGCCTAACCGCACACCGCAAATTGTTATGCTAAAGCAAACTTCAAAGGTAAATGCAGTTCTGCCAACCTCGTCAGACAATGAAGTTGCCCAGGCTGATATTTTATATACGGTCAATACCAAGCCATTTTATTTAGACGAAAATGGTAGTGGTGATGAAGATGGAAAGCTACTTGCAACAGCTAAGCTTACCGTGGTTGACCGTAAAGGTGATAAGATTAAAGTTCGCCTTGATGGTTGGCAAATGGATGGTGCGCCGTCAGTAGTTTATGCGCTAAAGGGCCAACGCATTATGTATGCCGTCTTAGGTGATAAAGCCATAGCAGCTTATAGTCGCGGTGCAGCTGATATTGACGCAGAAACTAACCAGACTTGGTATCCCGTAAACTTGGAATTATGGACAACCAATCAGGGGCTAAATACATCACTTTCTAATATGTGGGCTTATTCATCTGATATGTTTAATTCTAGTTGTGGTGTATGTCATGCGCTACCACAAGCGGATCATCTTTTGGCAAACCAATGGATTGGTAATTTGAACGCGATGAAGCGGTACACATCACTGACACCCGATCAATATCGTTTATTACTTGGCTATTTGCAAAATCATTCTAAAGATGTCAACGAAAGTGGGAGCACCCATTAATGACTGCTTTGCTAACCGAAAATGGTTGCCATAATAGCGAAGAGGCAAAAGCACAAGAATGTTTGGTGGGGGCTGCAATCTTGGATTGGTTTTCTAATCTGTTAATTGCCCCTCCAGATATAAAGCTTTTGGCTGAATATCAAACCAATGCTCTTTCAGAATTTCTGGAGGAGCTAGGTCTCAGTCTTAATGCAACTAAACTAACTGGCTCTTTAACCAAATGTTTGCAATCTAATTCGCCTGAAGCTTTACAGGGCTTACTTTCAAGGCAATATGTTGCACTATTTGATGGTTTTGCTGGTCCCAATACCGTTCCTCCTTATGAAAGTTATTATAAGGATGCCCAAGGCCGTCTATTTCAACAGCCTTATGTTGAAATGCTAAATATATTGGGTGCCTTGGACGTGTCCGTTGCGTCTAACTGTAAAGAGCCAGCGGATCATTTAGCTTTGGAACTTGCTGCATTAGCTGAAGCACTACGGCAACAAAATAGTCCTTTTATCGTAAATCTGGTCGATCGCCTTATGAGTTGGGTTCCAGCGATGGGCGATGCTGTAGGAGAAAAGGCTAATGCAAGCTTTTATGCTGAACTATTGGCATTGCTGGTAGTCTATTTATCTTCATTAAACAGCCATTTACAGGCTGAAAATATAGTAATACATTAGGAGAATGCCATGTCATTCGACAATAAAAATGTTACAAAAACTTCATTAAACCGTCGTTCATTTTTAAAAAGTGCGGCAGTGCTTGCAATGTTAAGCACAACGAGTGGTGCATTGTTTACGCGTGGGGCTTTAGCACAAGCTGCAAACAAGCTCACAATGTCTGCAAGCCATTGGGGTGTCTTTCGCGGTCAAGTTGAAAATGGTCGGTTGATAGAAGTAATCCCTTGGGAAAAGGATCCCCATCCAACTCCGATGTTACAAGGTATGATGGATTCGATTTATTCGCCCTCACGGATTAAATACCCCATGGTTCGTCGTGCTTGGCTAGAGCAGGGGCCCGGCGCTGATCCAGCAGGACGAGGGACAGGTGATTTTGTTCGCGTTAGTTGGGATAAAGCTTTAGATTTGGTTGCGGCCGAGTTAAAACGCGTTCGTGAAAAATATGGCCCTACCAGTATTTTTGGCGGTTCATATGGTTGGAAAAGCGTTGGGAAGTTCCATAACTGCCGTACTTTATTACGTCGTATGCTTAAATTAACAGGTGGTTTTGTTAATTCTCTTGGTGATTACTCTACGGGAGCCGCGCAAGTGATTATGCCACATGTCGTTGGTTCGCTAGAGGTATATGAACAATGCACATCTTGGGATGTTGTAAAAGAAAATACTAAAACCATTGTGTTTTGGGGCTGTAATCCGGTCAACACTAATCAGATTGGTTGGCTTGTACCAGATCATGGTGGTTTTGTTGGTTTGGAAGAGGTTAAGAAAGCTGGTATTAGGGTTATTTGTATTGATCCTATCAAAACAGAAACTTGCCAGTTTTTAGAAGGTGAGTGGCTCGCACCGCGTCCGCAAACCGATGTTGCTATGATGCTTGGTATCGCCCACACCCTTTACGCTGAAAAGCTGCATGATGAAGCCTTTTTAAAAAAATATACCGTTGGTTTTGAACAATTTTTGGACTATTTAATTGGTAAAACTGATGGCACTGCGAAAACCGCGGAATGGGCTGAAGAAATTTGCGGTATTGATGCTGCAACTATCAAAGATTTAGCACGCGACTTTGCCAAGAATCGTACGATGATTGCTGCGGGTTGGTCAATTCAACGTCAACACCATGGCGAGCAAGCTCACTGGATGTTAGTCACCTTGTGTTCAATGTTAGGTCAAATTGGTCTGCCTGGCGGAGGTTTCGGCTTTAGTTATCACTATTGTAGTGCCGGTACTCCAACCGCAACCGGTCCAATCCTTAGCGGTATTACTGATGGTCCTGCGGCACCTTTAACTGAATTGCCCCCAGGATGCGCCCCCGGGGCAACCAATTCGGCTTGCCAACCAAAGTCGAATGCTATTCCTGTTTGTCGTGTTGTCGAATCCCTGCTTAATCCAGGTAAAACGATTAAATATAATGGTTCTGATATTGTTTTACCTGAATTGCATATGGTTTATTGGGCAGGTGGTAATCCATTTTCTCACCAACAAGATCGTAATGAAATGGTTGAGGCTTGGAAGAAACTTGATACTTTTGTTGTTCAAGATTTTCAATGGACCGCATCAGCTCGTCACGCAGATATTGTTTTGCCCGTGACAACATCTTATGAGCGCAATGATATCGAGCAAATGGGCGATTATGGCCTTAGCCATATTGTTCCTATGAAAAAACTTGTAGAACCCATGTATGAGGCTCGCGCAGATTTTGATGTCCTTGCAGATATTTGCGAGCGATTAGGTAAGCGCCAGGAATTTACTGAAGGCTTAACAGAAATGGAGTGGATTCGTAACTTTTATGAAGCAGCTCGCATTGAATCTCGTGCCAAAGGTATGGAAATGCCGATTTTTGATGTGTTTTGGGAAAGTGATGAGGCTCTTGGTTTCCCAATTAAAGACGCTCAAAAACAATTTGTTCGTTATGGAGCATTCCGTGAAGACCCATTGTTAAATGCCTTGGGTACACCGTCTGGTAAAATTGAAATTTTTTCTCTTAATATTGAAAAAATGCAATATGATGATTGTCCTCCCCATCCAACATGGATGGAGCCAATTGAGCGTTTGGATGGGCCTACAACCAAATATCCGCTTCATATTGCTTCTAATCATCCGATTTATCGTCTCCACTCGCAATTATGTGGCACCAAACTGCGTGATGAATATGCGGTTGGTGGACGTGAGCCTTGTTGGATTAATCCCAAAGATGCAGCTGAGCGTGGTTTGAAAGATGGCGATATTGCTCGCGCTTTCAATGATCGCGGCCAAATTCTTGTTGGCATTAAAATTACCGATGTTATTCGCCCTGGCGTCATCCGCATCAATGAAGGAGGGTGGTATGATCCAGCAAATCCACGTGAAGCTAAAACCCTTTGTCGTTACGGTGATGTTAATAATTTGACGACTGGTATTGCTACATCAAAATTGGCTCAAGCTAATTGCGGGCAAACGGCAGTTGTTGAAATTGAGAAATTTCATGGTGAAATTCCGACAGTCGATGTCTTTGTTGAGCCTAGAAAAGCAAGCTAAACGATAAAAATAGTTAAAAAAATAGGGGCATTGATTTTTATCTGAAAATCAATGCCCCTATTTAGTAAGTATAAAATTCACTGCTGCGAATATTTTAAGCTACACAAGATTTGATTTCGGCAAATTGGTTTATTTGATTTTTCTTATGGAAGAATGGGCGCATTCACGTGCAGATTTAAATAAATAAAAGTTCGATTATGCTTTAAATAATATTTGATAATGCAAGTTTAATTGTCTTTGGTTATTTACGTGATGAAAATTAATTCATGTAGTTCTCAATTTCCATACTGTGATGATTGAAATAAACAACCATCAAAAAAGCTTTGAGAAAAATAATAGCTTACCCTTGTGTCAAAAACATAATTGGGCTTTATTGAAATTTAAATGATTCATAGACAGTAAAATATTAGCTGATATTATATATCTACTTTTTATGATTGTAGCGATTTACGGTTAAACTCATATCCACACTGACTTAGCATAGTCCATTTGCGCTATTTGGCAAAAGGTCCAAGGGAGAAAAAAATGACTACTACCATTCGTCCGCTAATTGCAGGCAATTGGAAAATGCATGGCACAAGCGAATCGCTCTCTGAGTTGCGAGCTATCGCTGTTGGTTTAAGTTCTGATCTGGGTAGTGGCTTTGATGCATTGATTTGTGTTCCAGCAACACTTATTTCTAGAGCCCATGACATTTTGTCGGGTGAGGTATTATCTTTAGGTGGGCAAGACTGTCATACGCTGGATAATGGTGCATATACGGGTGATGTCTCCGCGCCGATGATTAAGGATGCAGGTGCGTCTTTTGTCATTGTTGGCCATTCGGAACGACGCGAATATCACCATGAAAGTGATGAAATTGTCCGCAAAAAAACGGAAGCTGCTCACCGTGCTAATTTGGTAGCGGTGGTTTGCGTAGGTGAAAAGTTAGAAGAGCGCGAAAATGGTATTGCTCTTTCAGTAGTTGAAAGCCAATTAGCTGGTTCACTTCCTGATAAAATTAGCGATAGTGATACGATCGTCGCCTATGAGCCAGTTTGGGCAATTGGTACTGGTAAAATACCAACGATTGCTGACGTTGAAGAAATGCATGGCTTTATCCGCAATGTTTTAGTAAAGCGTTATGGCGAAAATGCCAATCAAATACGCATCCTTTATGGTGGCTCAGTGAAGCCTGACAATGCGGCGACTTTGCTAGCTGTTGATAATGTTAATGGCGCGCTTGTCGGCGGCGCTAGTTTAAAAGCTGGTGATTTTCTTGCAATTTGCAATGCTGGACGAAAGTGATAAGCTGTTATTAGCTATCTATTAACAACGTTAATCCAAGAAACTTATCAAGTTTTTTGATATTTTTCTTGGATTATTGTTGTTTTGCGTGTACACACTGCAAGATATGTATTTGGGGATACTGATAGTACTCCTATTCTCGTTATAATAATTAAAGCCGCCTCCCAAATTATAGTGAGGCAAACTTGCATGAAAGACAGGACCAATGCAGACAGTTGTCATCGTTATCCACCTTCTGATTGTTATTGCCCTTGTTGGGGTTATATTGATCCAACGTTCTGAGGGCGGTGGTCTTGGTATAGGTGGTGGTTCTGGTTTTATGACCGCACGTGGCACAAAAAATGCCTTAACCCGCTTTACTGCAATTCTTGCTGGGTGTTTCTTTTTAACGTCCATCATCTTAACAGTATTACAGTCGGTATCCAATCATACTCCCACATCAATTCTTGACAATGTTCCTCCAGCTAGCAGTGCTCCCACTCCAGTCGCTCCAACAAATAATGGCGTGCCTACAGGTATTGATGCACCAGCTACAGTTGCACCACTCAATACACCGTCATCTTCGTCAGAAGTACCAACCAATTAGTTTTAAAATTATGATGAATGTAAAAGCCCTTGTTTTCTAGCAGGGGCTTTTTTATTTGCTGATTGCTATTTAGCTTAAAATATGGCTCAATATGGCTTGAGCAGCTGTGAGGTCACTTGTAAAAGTGCAAGTTAAATTTATATATAAAGAGTTAATATCATTTATAATCATCAAGATTGAATTGGGAATGTTTTTTAATAAAAGCTTTGTCCAATTTAAAACACAAACATCGCTAGGCGAAAAAGATTATCCTTGGAAAAAGAAACAGTTATTGAACATAAATTAGTAGATCATCAACCCATAGCTATGCGCAGTCTTGTTGTTGTGCCGGTGGTAAAAGAAGATCGACTAACGGAAAATATGCCCAGTCGCAGTATATCTGCACGGGTTGAAGAAGCTTTGGGGCTTGCGCGAGCAATTGATCTTGATGTAGTGGTGCAGCAGACTGTTACGCTAAGTCAGGTTAAACCTGCAACGCTGCTTGGCAGTGGTAAGGTGGATGAGCTTGGCGAAATTATAGCAGACAATGAAATAGGCTTGGCAATTGTTGATTATAGTTTGACGCCTGTTCAGCAACGCAACCTTGAAAAAGCTTGGAATTGTAAAGTTATTGACCGTACGGGTCTTATTCTTGAAATTTTTGGTGAACGCGCGCGCACTCGTGAAGGAACGCTACAGGTTGAACTTGCCCATTTAAATTATCAAAAAGGGCGTCTTGTTCGCAGTTGGACTCACTTGGAGCGACAGCGCGGCGGTGGCGGCTTTTTGGGTGGGCCAGGTGAAACCCAGATCGAAGCTGATAGACGTTTATTACAGGATAAAATTACACGTTTAAAGCGTGATCTTGAAAAGGTGGTCAAGACACGCGAATTGCATCGTGCCAAACGTAAAAAGACACCTCATCCAGTCGTTGCACTGGTTGGTTACACCAATGCGGGTAAATCAACATTGTTTAATCGCATTACTGGTGCTGATGTTTTGGCTAAGGATATGCTATTTGCAACGCTTGATCCAACATTGCGGCGCATAAAGTTTCCGCATGGTGATACGGTTATTTTATCCGATACGGTGGGCTTTATTTCTAATTTGCCAACCCATTTGGTGGCGGCATTTAGGGCAACTCTAGAAGAGGTGATTGAAGCTGATATTATTCTTCATGTCCGCGATATGTCTGATCCAGATAATGCCATCCACCGCCAAGATGTCTTGGATATTCTTAAAGGTCTTGGTGTTGAGGTTGATGACCCTAAACGCATGATTGAAGTTTGGAATAAGGTTGATAGGCTTGAGGTTGCGGCTCAAGAACAGTTGCAGCAAACAGCCCAAACGGCAATTTTACCTAGCATTCCACTATCAGCAATTGATGGTACTGGTATTGATGAGCTGACCACACTTATTGAACAGCGCATATCCGGCAAAATAGAGCACATTAGTTTGCATTTAAATTCAAATGAATTGGTGCTGTTGGATTGGCTTTATCGCAATGGGCGCAACCAACAACGTAAAGATCTTGAAGATGGAAGCGTTGAAATTAGCGTCGATTTGTCAAATTCTGCGCATGAGGCATTCAAAATAAGACGGGAAAGACTTAACGTCAGTTAAGCCCTAGCACATAGAGCATTGTCAAATGAGTTGGTGACATGCTCTATTCTAGCTCTAAAGATAAATGGTTTTATAATAAATCTAAAGCAAGCCAAGCTCGGCAAGTTCATGGCGCAATTCTATAGGTAGTTCCGCTAGGCTATTGGCTGATAGGTCTTGCGGTGCATCTTTATCATCAAGATAACGCCAACCTTGGAAGGCGCGTCTTGGTTGCCATTGTGTCTCAATGATTTTAGGCTCTAAAACCAAGTCACATCTTTTAATTCCGTCAACATCAACAAATTCATGAATATCAATAAGTCTTTGCCGGCATTGAACATTATTTTTAATAACCCAATAAAGTGAGCCACCGTCAAGAAGTTCATCTTTGCGCTTGGGGATCATCCGTGTGGTATGGGTTTGTTTTGCTTCTTTTCCCAAAGAACGCTTTTCATCCATTCTAAAGTCAATCCAAGCCTGTAAATCCTCAATTGAAGAAGCGCCAACACATAATTTTACAAGATTAATTCCCATGGGAGCACTATATACCCTAATTCTATCGCTTGGTTAACCCGTAGCAATTATATAAGCGTAAGTCCTATTTAATTCAACCCGCCTAATTTTTAAAAAAGTCAATTAAAACTTACTCTTAAGCTCAATAGCGGTGAAAAGAAGTTTTTCATAATCCTCTTGCGGAATTTCGATAGCCCCCATACTCGCCAAATGATCGGTTAAAAACTGAGTGTCTAATAATTGAAAGCCATGGGTTTGCAGTAAGTTAACTAAAGCAACTAAACATGCTTTGGAAGCATTGTCCGTGCGTGAAAACATACTTTCACCAAAAAATGCGCCGCCAAGCGAAATGCCATATAGTCCGCCTACCAACTTTTCATCACGCCAAGCTTCCACCGTATGGCAAAAACCATTTAAAAAAAGTGTATGGCATGCATCGCGTATAGATTGATTTATCCATGTATTTTCGCGGCCTTTCGTGGCCTCGGCACAACCATTTATCACTCCAAAGAAATCTGTATCAAATCGAATTTCAAAAGGATTTTTACGCAAAAATTTTGCAAGGCTGCGTGAAATATGTAAGGAGTTAAGAGGGATAATACCACGCATTTTAGGTTTTACCCAAAAAATATCGGGATCATCTGCGTCATCAGACATTGGAAAAATGCCTTGAGCATAGGCGTTAAGCAAGTCTTCGGGATCAATCTTATAATAATCCATGATTATACCACTTAACCTATAAATACGGCATTTAAGTATAGCGTATTTACGAATAGAACCTGATAAAAACAAAATTAGAGCAATTGATAGTTACGACTATGCAAATTGCTCTAATTATTTTGCTTGATATAAAACTAATTATTTAGCTGGATTTTTATTTGCTAAATATTTTTCTAGCCAATGAATATCATAGTCACCTTTGGCAATATCGTCATTCTTAATGAGGTCCATAAACAAAGGTAGTGTGGTCTTTACACCATCGACGACAAATTCATCCAACGCACGGCGCAAACGCATCATGCATTCTTTACGATTGCGACCATGAACGATAAGTTTACCAATCAAGCTATCATAATAAGGTGGAATACGATAACCCGTATAGGCTCCCGAATCAACACGAATGCCCAAGCCACCTGGAGTATGAAAATGGGTGATTAAACCTGGTGATGGCGTAAAGTTATGCGGATCCTCAGCATTAATACGGCATTCAATCGCATGACCAGAAAAACGAACCTCATCTTGGGTAACTGATAAACCATTGCCTGATGCAACGCGAATTTGTTCATGCACAAGGTCTATACCGGTGATAGCTTCAGTAACCGGATGCTCAACTTGTAGGCGTGTATTCATTTCAATGAAATAGAATTCACCATTTTCATAGAGAAACTCGATGGTGCCAGCACCGCGATAGCCAAGACCAGCACAGGCTTTGGCAACGATATTACCAATTTTTTGGCGAGCTTCATCATCTAAAGCGGGTGAGGTTGCTTCTTCCCAAACCTTTTGATGGCGTCGTTGTAACGAACAATCACGTTCACCAAGGTGAATTGCATTTCCTGCGCCATCGCCCATAACCTGAACTTCAATATGGCGCGGCTTTTCAAGATATTTTTCAATGTAAACCGCGTCATCACCAAAAGCTGCACCTGCCTCGGTGCGTGCTGTTGAAAGAGCAATTGATAGCTCATCAGCGTTGCGTGCAACCTTCATGCCGCGTCCACCGCCGCCTGCAGATGCCTTGATGATAACCGGGAAGCCAATTTCGTGGGCAATGCGCATGGCTTCTGCATCTTCTGTTACAGCACCATCAGAGCCAGGAACTACTGGAATACCAAGGCGTTTTGCGGTCTTTTTAGCTTCAATCTTATCACCCATAATACGAATATGGGCCGAAGTAGGGCCAATAAAAGTAATTGCATGAGCTTCAAGAATTTCAGCAAATTTGGCGTTTTCAGATAAAAAGCCATAGCCTGGATGAATAGCATCCGCACCGGTTATTTCACATGCTGCAACGATTTGATGCATGTTAAGATAGCTGTCGCGTGAAGGAGCAGGCCCAATACAGACACTTTCATCCGCGAGACGGACATGCATAGCATCAGCGTCAGCAGTTGAATGGACCGCTACGGTTTTTATATCAAGCTCTTTACAGGCCCTTAGAACGCGAAGTGCAATTTCGCCACGATTTGCTATAAGGATTTTCTTGATCATTACTATACGCCTGTTTATTCAACAACAACTAAAGGCTCACCAAATTCAACTGGTTGTGCATCTTCAACCAAAATTGCTTTTACTGTTCCAGCGCGTGGTGATGAAATAGGATTCATGGTTTTCATTGCTTCAACAATGAGCAAAGTTTGTCCTTCGCTAACTTGTTGTCCAACTTCAACAAATGTGCGCGCGCCTGGGGCAGGGGAAAGATAAGCCGTGCCAACCATTGGAGAGGGAACCGCATTTTTGCTTACCGTTTCGACAGCTGGTGCGGCTGCAACTTGCGGCGCTACCATATTAGGAACGCCTACTGGGGCTGCATAAACCGGTTGTGCTGCAATGCCACCGCCAATAGTTCTTGAAACACGAATGCGTAAATCATTCTGCTCAACTTCAATATCTGAAAGATTGGTATCATTCAAAATTTCAGCCAAATCACGAATTAGATCTGTGTTAAAGCCGGTCTTTTTATCTGTTGTCATTTTTATCTAAGCTCCTTGCGATAGGGACTGTATAATTTAGTTCCCTACCATGCCTTTTGGCAGCAATGTATAATTCGCCTTATAGAGGGAATTGATGACAAGAAAAAGCAAAAATTCTACTTTTTCTTATCGTTTTATCCATATTCTCTGTTTTCGCGTAAAATATGCGTTCTATAAACACTGTAATAGCTATTTTATGGATTTTTCGTCAATAGGCAAAGTCGAATAATTCCTTTTGCTCTATTTTTATATTAGTTTGGACTGTATCACTAATTTATAGAAAACATGGATCAACAAGGCATGAGATATTCATATATATTATAGATTATTATATAGGTAATTCATTGCTTATTGTTAAATATAAGCCATGAATTTTAGTTCGCAAAATTCATGGCTTACCTCAATACGCACTTATCCTTTGTTTGCTTCAGCTCTAATTCCTGAAACTACCGATTCTAAGGTATCCTTATCAGTGGCGCCCGTAATCATCTGCGTGCCAATGACAAAGCAAGGCGTAAAATTAATGCCTAGTTGTGCTGCAATCTCACCATTTTTAATAAGTGTTTCTGCAGGCATTGCACCGCTAGCTATTGACTTAATTTCGGTAACATCGGCACCTAAAGATTTAGCAACTTCGAGCGCACTCTCTTCTGTTGCCTTAGCATCGAGTGTCATCATTTTTAGATGAAATTCTTGATATTTATCAGGATATTTTTGCCGCATCACTTGCGCAACAAGGTGTGCTTGGACAGAATCATTACCCAAAATTGGTAGATCCTTCATTACAAAGCGGATATTTTTATCTTGCTTTAAAAGCTTTTCAACTTCCTCAAATGAGCGCTTGCAGTAGCCACAATTATAATCATAGAATTCAACAATGGTCACATCACCATTAGGATTACCGAGGACAATGTCGTCTGCTGACTTAAAAATTTGTTCGAAATTGCTATTAATGATTTGCGCTGTCACTTCAGGGGTGCGTTCTTTTGCGTTACCTGATTGTTGCTCAATTAAGGCTTGCTGAACTTCCAACATTATTTCTGGATTTTCAATGAGATATTTTTTCACAACACTCCGGATATGATCATCATCTAAGTTACTAGCAGATAATTTATCGCGTAAATGGCTTAAAAATAACGGATCAGAAAGAATTTCTTTCTTCACTGTAGCAAGATCCGATTTTTGTAAAGCATTTTGTGCCATAGCAGGAGATAAGCTGGAAAATGCAAGGGCGGCAATAAGACCAAGACTTAAAATTCCCTTTAGTTTCAATTGCTTTAGTGCCTTATTCATAATTTATTCAATCCCCTGTAATACGGATTTGTATTTAATTAAGCGGTATTTATTGCAATGAATTTTAGTCTTAAAAGCTAACAATCTGCAATGTTTGTTATTGTATTATCTATTTTGAACTATAATTAAATAGAGCAAAACCTATTGCTGTTACAAGTAAAAACTATTTGTCTTTATCTTTGCGATTTTCTGTTGTGGTTAAAATATCTTGGGCACGTAACCATTCTGCTGAGTTCGGTTTAAGACTACGCTGTGCACGAACTGCGAAGATTCTTGCTTGCTTATACTCGCTACCATAATAATACATGTCGGCTGTTGCAAGATCAGCCAGTCCTGTTTGCCCTTGTCTGCCATAAGCCTGCGCTAAAACACCGTATCCAGAGGCAAAAGATGGCTCATTCCGCAATCCAGATTTGATCTCGCTTATTGCAAGAGTGAGATTGCTCGGTTTATTGGTAGCAAGTAGTGCACGTCCATAATTGATACGCAACAGGCTAGAACGACTTTTATCAAGGGAACTTGCACGCTTATAAGCTTCAGCAGCTCCTTGTGCATCATTAGCACGCAATAGTGCATCCCCTAATAATTCTTGAAAATAGGCATTTTGTGGCTGTTCTTTCAATAATGCTTTTGCTTTTGCCACGCCGTCTTGTGGACGCGCATTGGCAACTGCGATAATTGTATCGCCGTAGCGAGCCGGTAATGAGCGAGGATTAGCAGCAAACATACGTCGTAATTCTGACGTACGTCCCATATTGCCAGCTATTTTTGCCCTTGCCATATCATGGCGAAGTTGTAAATCTGCAGGATCTTTCTTTTCAAAATATGGGCTTTGCTTGGCTAGTGTTTGGATAGCTGCGATGCGCTCTGGTGGCAATGGGTGACTACTACGATAAGGATCAATCCGTGATCCAGATAGATTAAGTGATCGGCCTAATCGGTCAAAAGTAGTAAGCATGCCTTTCGCAGATTGCTGTGTCTTATTAAGATAATTAATTGCAGAGCGATCTGCAGCACTTTCTTCACCCCGTTGATAGGCCATAAGAGTGCGCATTGCTACATCACTACTGCCCATAGCAATTGCACCACCAGCAGCGCCGGCATCACTATTTCCAGTCGAACTACCCGCAACGCCGGCACCAATACCAACGAGCATACCAATTACGGCCATAGTCTGCGCGCGTTTCATTTGTTCACGTAATCGATGCTGGTGACCACCGGCGAGATGGCCAATCTCATGCGCTATAACACCGATGATTTCATTCGGTGTTTCTGACTGCATAAGGGCGCCGACATTAACAAATATGCGTACGCCATCAACAAATGCATTAAAACTCATATCGTTAACCAGAATTACTTCAACATCTGGACGAAGACCCGCCGCCTTTAATAATGGGCGGGCATAATCACGCACCAATGCTTCAATTTCAGCATCTCGAACCAATGAGATACTACGCCCTTGCGCTGATGCATTGGTAGAAAAATTACTTAAAATCAATGCTATGGCTATAAAGGTTTTTAGTAATTTTTTAGAATCGAAATATTGAAAATAATTGCTGTTTCCTGCTAGATATAAGATCGCACGCAACTTGTGCCAAAGCTTATATTGACTGTTCTTTGCTGTATTCATAAATTGGAAAACCTCATAAAAACAGCTCGATATAAAATTCACTCTTTATCAAAGCTGATAGTTTTTACACTTTTAATTCACTTTACTAATAAAAGTCATATTAATCAGGCTATTATAGGGCAATATTATTAAGTGACGCAATAAAGAATTGCTTTAGCGATGTATGCTTGATAATTGCAATCCTAGATCATAAAGTCGATCAATCATTATTATATAAGTAGTGCTTATCTATTAAATTATAATTATGTTAAGCATTTAAAAGCTGGAGAATAAAATTGCGGTTTCTTTCAGAACGCGGAGATGTTGAGCCATTTTATGCAATGGATATCCTAGCGGCTGCCAATAAACTAAAAAGGCAGGGCAATGATGTTATTTCGTTAGCAGTTGGCCAACCTTCAGCGCCGGCACCTAAAGCAGTATTGGAAGCTGCCAATGCTGCATTGATAGATGGTCATATTGGCTATACTGATTCATTAGGGCTTAAATCCTTACGGCAGGCTATAGCTGATTATTATAATTCCCATCACGGAGTTAATATAAGTTTTGAACGTATTGCAATTACGACTGGGTCGTCAGCAGCATTTAATTTAGCATTTTTAAGCTATTTTGATGTTGGGGATAATGTTGCAATTACACGACCAGGATATCCAGCTTATCGTAACATTATGAAGGCGCTGGGAATCAATGTTATCGAAATTGAAGTCGATAAGAATAATGGTGGCGTATTAACCGCTGATGCTTTGCTGGAGGCCCATAAAAAGACCCCATTAAAAGCCGTATTATTTGCATCACCCGCCAATCCTACGGGTGCCTCTCTAAATGCAGACCAGTTAAAACAAATTGTGACCGCAGCTGCAGACCATAATATCCATATTATCTCAGATGAAATCTACCACCGCTTAAACTATTCAGGTCCAGACATTACAGCTCTATCATTTAGTGATAATGTGACCATTATTAATTCATTTTCCAAATATTATTGCATGACGGGTTGGCGTATAGGCTGGATGGTTTTGCCCCAATATGCAGTACGTTCGATTGAGAGAATTGCACAAAGCCTATATATCTCTGCACCAGAACTATCTCAAAAAGCTGCTATTGCAGCATTTGGTGCAACAAAAGAGCTTGAAAATGTTAAAGCTCAATATCAAATAAGTCGCAATCTGCTTGAAAACCGCTTGCCGCATTTAGGTTTAAATCTTCTGGCTCCATTAGATGGTGCATTTTACGCCTATTGTGATTGTTCACAATATACCAATGACAGTATGATTTTTGCTAAAAAAATATTAGCTGAAACATTAGTTGCTGTTACCCCAGGGCAGGATTTCGATCCAATTATGGGGCATAAGGCTTTGCGTTTTTCTTATGCTGGAGATCCTAAGCGCGTAGCTATTGCATTAGACCGTATTGAGGCATTTTTGCACCGATAACATATCAGAAGTTTAAAGCCCTGGTGGCTTTTACTTATAATTAAGCCAAATCCAATTTATAAAATAAAAATGGATTTGGCTTTATATTAAAAGGCTAAAATGACATTCCTGCAAATAAATGACATAAACCAAATTTATCCAGTAAACTAAAGATATTGAATTAATACAGGCTTAGGACTTTATGTCATATTCTTCAATTTCAATATTATTTCTGTTCTGGCTGATTTAGCTCGTTCTTCAACCTTCGATCAAATTCATCTTCATCAGTCATTTGAGAAGCAGTTTTTGAAGTTATAGTGTCAATAATCTGCTCATTGCGACTGGGCTTGTCTAGAATATGCTGCGGTTCAAGGAGCTGTAACGAGAATTTTTGCAAATTTACATTTTTATTTTTAACATTATCCTTGCTTGCTTGCGGTTTATCATTCGATATCTGACCATTGTCAGTCGCAATATCATTTGGGGAGCGAGGCAGAGGTTTTCTACTTTCAGTGTTAGTATCAGTATTCACTGAAGTTGGCTTTTTGCTTTCAGTTGCCTTTGCCATTGTTGAAGATTGAGATAATTTGGTTGCATTATCTAATGCGGCGTCCAAACCTGAAACTTTCTTTAGTTGGCTATCCACAGACGTAACAGCAGCATTGCGGGGTTTTGCCATAAGCGGTGGGCGTAACATTCCTTGCGGAACACTGCGTTGCGCTATAGGACGTTCTTGTGAAGACCTTGCTTTGTCAGTGGGCAAAAAGCCTTGCATCGGTGAGTTTTCAGCCTGTCCTCTATTTACAGGATTTGTGCTACCTATATTGCTAGCTGCGTTACCAGAAGCATTTTTAGGCTGGGTGGCATTTTTACTCGTATTTTTATCAAAATTCTTTTCGTCTTGCCCTGAAGGTTTAACTGATGGCGTATCTACTGCGGAAACGTGTGCCCCTGTCTCGCCTTTATGTTCTTGAATTTTTTCTTCAGATACTTGCTCATTTTTGTTTATAAAAACCGTTGATTCCACGTTGTTTAATGAAGCGGGCGTCGCAAACCTTGGTTGAATGTTGCGACTATCATCATTATTGGAGGATAATTTACTTTTATCGCTAGCTGTAGTGCCTTTATTAATTGGCGCGTTGCTAATAGTTGCATTAAAGTTGACATTACTACCGCGAAATACCCCAGCAGCTTTCATTATTTTGTAAGGATTGATTGGCTTTGGAGTACCAAAGGGATTGTCTTGGTTCTTTTGATGAGAAGTTTCACCGCGTAAAAATTGTTTCGATTGCTGCTCTTTGACCTCTTGACCTGTTGGTCGCTTTAAACCGCTGCGCAATGATGTATATCCAGAAGCTACTGGATCTGACTGATTAGAATCACTTACCTTCTTAAAGCTAGTCTGTTCACTATTATTTCCATCTTTGATGGCGTTGTTAGTTGATGCGGACTTAAGTGATGCAATGCTTGTGTTAACTTCATTAGTGGCGACGACTGTATTGCTTAGCTTATTTTTGATGGGAGCACTATCGGCATTTTTTTCTTGAGGCGCAAATGACTGTTCTGCGTCTGCTTCGAACTTTCGTTCTTGTAGTTCATCACTTTGGATTTTTTCGTCATAAGCTGTTTTATCTGCAGCTTCAAAATTTACTTCATCACCTTGGCTATCATGTGAATGAATTGATGGCGTTTCCTCATCGAAGACAGTTTCCTCTGCCTCCCAATTATCATTTTCTTCATTGAGTCTAGGTGATGCTATTTCTTCTATAGAGGCTGAATCATTTCTTGATGAACTTAGCGCATCAACCTTGCTATCTTGATTAGTCGCAACATCGATGGCTGTGTTCGAATCAGATTGTGATGCTTTTGCAACTTCTAGTTTGGGCGAGGTATAGCTATTCACACCGCTTATGCCGTCATTAGGAGTATGGGATTGCAGTTTTTCAATATTGCTCTCTATATTTGAACTAATATTATCAAATCCAGAAAGATTTTGTTTTTCCTGCGTCTGGCCAGAAGATTGCCCAGGTGCACCAGCAGTAACTGACATATTGGCACTAGATGTTGAGGCTGGGAAAATATCTGACATCACCTGATTTGGCTCATCACCAAGGTTGTCAAAGCCTAAAATTTCGGAGGAATTGTCAGATGGCAATGAAAGTTTTGATATATTTGTTTCAATAACAAGATCTATTGGTCCACCAATAAGAATCAAATGCTCCACATTATCTCTTTTTATAAGAACAAGTCGGCGTTTACTATCAATAGGCGCAGCATCACGAACAGATAAGCGAGCTTCACGATTTTTGCCACCCACAACATAGGTACCTCTTGTGAAGCGCTTTATAATCATAATTATTAACCATAAAACTATAATAGCAGCAACAAATAACGCTATATAGCTGACAATATTGGCAGCCTCAGCGCCTATCTGTGTAGTCAGCCAAGCATTCATGTCCATTCTCCGTTCCTAAAGTCGCGGGTCCCCTGATGATTAAATATCAACACCCGTTAAAGAAAATAAATTTATTAATGGTTTTGACATATTAAAGGAAACGTTAACAGATGGAAATGGAAAAAAATGCTTTTATTCTAGAAGCATCCACAGCCATTTTCTTTTTAAAATAGTTATATTAGCAATCTGGATTTGCACCATTGGCTGCATTATGATTGAACATAACTTCAATATGTGTGTGCTTTAAGTAAAAGGGTTATATGATGTCACGGGACGAAAATGCTAACGGGTCATCGGAAGATCATGGTAGAAACGGCTGGGTGATATTTGGTAGGATCACATCGGTGCTTCTTATCCTTGTTGGTTGTGGCAGTGCTTATTATGCGTATGAAATGAAGTTAGACCCGCAAATTTTACTTGCGGTTTTATGTGCATTTTCAGCAATAGGTTTGTTTTTTTTACTTTGTACCACCCTAGGAGTGTGCCGGTTTACTACCGCAGATCCGCGTAAAAGTTCAGTTGTAAAGATGTTAGATCATATGCCTGATGCGGTTGTAATTACCGATAATGTGGGAACGATTCGCTATATGAACTCAGCTTATCGCCAATTGGCAGGACCACAATCTTATACACCTGAAGTCTTGTTTAGTAAAAATGAAAAGGCCACACAGATAATCTATAAGCTCAACCTTGCCGCGCAATCAGATAAGAGCGCCTATGAAGAGTTGCGTATTTCTGGCGGCTTGGGAAAAAAAGACGAACAAACGAAAAGCTTTGTTTATGGTGTAAATGTAAGCCCTATGGAGGTTGAAGGCGAACGCTTTATTATTTGGAATATTGCTGATTTTACAAATTTGCGCGATCGTCAGGAAAGCCTATTTGAGGACTTGCAAGAGGCGATTTATCATCTTGATAATTCTCCTGCTGGTTTTATATCTTTTGACGATAACGGCCAAATAAAATATATGAATACCACACTTGCTAAGTGGTTAGCTGTTGATATAGCGCAATTCCCGCTGCAAGACTTCAATCTTACTAATTTTATCGGTAACGAGGTTTTTGCCAATATCAAAGAAACTGTAGCTAATTCAAATGCTGAAAATTTAACTTTTGATTTAGAATTATCCAATTCGTCTGGTGGCCACATTGCGGTTACTATGTACATGGCGACTATAGCCGATACAATTAAAAGCGAGGATAAAAGGGCATTTTTAATCTTACGCAGCAAGTTGATGAGTGATGCTATTCTTCCAACGCCTACCTCAGTAGAAATCGAAAACCGCAACTATCTGGTCGAACAACCAATAGATGTTTTTGCTGTAAATCCTATTGCCATGGCAATCATTGATTCTCATGGAGCAATCGTTAATTATAATCAGCAATTTTTGAAATCAATACCACAGTTGGGAGAAGATAGCGCAGAGCTAAATCTAGTGTCGATTATTCACCCTCGCGAGCAAGTGCGCTTGAAACAGATTTTAAGTCATACAATTTCAGGTGCTCAAAATATTGCTTATTTAGATACGTCATTAGTAAATCGTGAAGATGGCTATATTCGATTATATTTTAGTCAACTACCACTTAACACCTATGGTACTGAGCCTTTATTTATTGTGTCGGTTGTTGAAATTGCTGAACAACGTGCATTGGAACAGCAGGTGGAACATGGGCAAAAAATGCAAGCGGTAGGTCAGTTAGCTGGCGGTATTGCACATGATTTTAACAATGTGCTTACTGCAATTACTATGTCTTGCGATCTATTATTGCTTAGTCATCGTAGCTCTGACCCATCTCATCCCGATATTATGAATATTAAGAATAATGCGGATCGTGCTGCTGCATTAGTGCAAAAGCTTTTGGCTTTCTCACGCCGTCAAACTCTTCGCCCTGAAGTTCTCGATTTAACCGATGTTTTATCTGATTTTAGATTGCTAGGAGATCGCCTCATTGGTAGTACCATTAAGTTGGTAGTTGAGCATGGTCGTGATATATGGCCAATCAAGGGCGATCTTGCCGAATTGGAACGGGTTTTTATGAACCTTACTACCAATGCGCGTGATGCCATGCCAGAGGGCGGAATTTTAACCATCAAAACATCTAATTTACCTGCATCGCAATTATTTCCCTATGATCACCCAATACCGGTTGAGCAAGATTATGTTCTTGTCGAGATAAGCGATACTGGAACCGGCATTCCTAGTGAAATTCTTGAAAAAATCTTTGATCCATTTTTTACAACAAAAGAACTTGGCAAAGGTACAGGATTAGGTTTATCGATGGTTTATGGTATTATTAGCCAGACGGGCGGTTATGTTTTCTGCGCCTCTGAAATTGGTCTTGGTACTAAATTTAGCATTTTATTACCGCGTTATATTCCGGCGATTGATACAGAAGAAGAACCTAAAAAGCTTGAATCCAAAGCAATCGAATATAAATCCGTCGACCTTTCAGGTTCTGCTACAGTCTTATTAGTCGAAGATGAAGATGCAGTTCGAAAAGGTGGGGTTAAAGCACTTCAGTCACGCGGCTACACTGTTTATGAGGCCGCAACTGGTGTGGAGGCGCTCGAAGTTATTGAAGAATGTAATGGAAAAATCGATATCGTCGTTTCTGATGTGGTAATGCCAGAAATGGATGGACCAAGTCTGTTACGTGTTTTGCAAAAAAAATACCCTTATATCAAATTTATTTTTGTATCGGGTTATGCAGAAGACGCTTTTGCCAAAAATCTTCCAGATGATGCGAATTTTACATTCTTGCCAAAACCATTTTCATTAAAACAACTCGCAACAGCAGTTAAGGAAGTATTGCAGGAAGATCTAAACTAGTTTTAGGTGGCTGGAAGTTGGAAAGAAGTTGGAAAATTTGTTTTTTCGTTTTTATTATGCTGTAGCATTGGGTAATAATTGATTACATCAAGCATAGGCATAACTAAAATCAAGACCTATTCATTTAAAGAAATAAGCCCAAATATACAACAAAATATACAATTTTTAATATAAAGCGGAGAAAAGCTCAAATGGGTGGTATACCCATTTGAGCTTTTCTCCGCAGTAGACTACGGATGTTTTTGTGTCCTATCAGGATATGTTAAATTTTCGCGATGACTTTGTCGAAGAGCCCTTTAAATATTAACATTTCTTGCGGCTCTGCTCATATTTAACCTTTGGTTTTTAAAAAAATGCTCATACCATTTCGTTCAAATTAATAGGTCCTGCCTTAGGTATTTGATAAAAACAATTATATTCAGTTTTGGAGATCCTATATTATATTAAAGCTATGGGTTTTAATCGCATGAAAACTGACTTATAATTATATTTTCCTATGCTTTGCGCTTATTTAATAATAACATATTGCTTAAGCACATGCTTATTTTTTGATCTAGGAGTATCATATATGCGTTTATCTATGAAATCCGTTCTTTCAGCTGTACTTCTTTCCAGCTGTTTTTTTGCACCCAAAGCCTTTGCTGATATTACCATTGGCTTTATTGGTCCTGTAACAGGTCCAGTGGCAGCCTATGGCGTACAGGCTAGCAACGGTACTCGTATCGCAATTGATGAAATTAATAAAAAAGGCGGCGTTAACGGTGAAAAGCTTGTTTTAAAGATTTTTGACGATGCAGCAGAGCCAAAACAAGGCATTTCGGTAGCCAACCAAATTGCCAGTGAAGGTATTCTTTATGTTGTTGGACCAGTAACATCCAACTCTGCAATGCCTGTATCAACTATTTTAGAAAATAATGATATTTTGATGGTTACTCCGTCATCTACAACACCTGAACTATCTGCACGAAATATGTGGAATGTTTTTAGAACAATTGGGCGAGATGACCAACAAGCAGATTTTGCTGCTGAATATGCACTTGCGCATTGGAAGGGAAAAAATATTGCAATCATCCATGATAAGGCTACTTATGGAAAAGGTCTTGCGGATTCGTTTAAAAAGACTTTGAACGCTGGTGGTATAACCGAAAGCTATTATGGATCAATCACACCTGGCGAGCGCGATTATAATGTCATTGTTAGCCGCCTAAAGGCTGATAATGTTGATTATGTTTATTTTGGCGGTTATCATCCTGAAGCAGGTCTTCTTTTACGCCAAATGCGTGAGCAGGGGGTAAAGGCAATCATGATCGGTGGCGATGGTCTTAATACTTCAGGATTAGGAGCTATTGCGGGTGATGCTGTTGAAGGGACGATCTTCACCAATCCGGCAGATTCTTCGAAAAATCCGTTGGCAAAAGATGCGTTAGAGGCGCTCAGCGCCAATAAAATTCCTACAGAAGCCTTTACTATGAACGGTTATGCCGCAGTGCAAGTCATTGCATTTGGCATTGAAAAGGCAGGAAGTGCGGATGATGCGCAAGCAGTTGCAGATGTGCTTCATTCTGGAGAACCAATCCCGACAGCTATTGGTGAGATCACCTATGGTGAGCGTGGTGACATGACATCAAAAACATTTTCTCTATATCAATGGGAAAACGGTAAAATTGTACCGGTAGAATAAATTTATAGCGCCCCTATATTTTTAGGGGCGCTATATTTTTAAAATAGATCTTTTCGCGAACTGATATGTTATTTGCCAATAAGCGCTTCTTATTCTTCCTCATCTTCATCAGGTTCGCTTTCATACATATTTTCATTTATAATATCGGTGTCTTCATTATCAAGTGGGTTATCCAGATCATCTAGATACTTACGACGATTACCATCATATCGCGGCGATCCGCCTTCAGCTACCTCATCAAAAATATCAACGGTATCAATTGGACCATCAAGATTATCATCTTGTTCTTCTAGTTTTTCGACGTCAATTATTTTAATTTTTTGTTCATTGGATTTATGCTCAACCATTTTATTTCCCTAACTACATATTGTTGAAAATTTTTTTAATTTTAATAAGTGAAGTTTATTTGTCGACAAAATCACATAATTTTGTATATGCCACTCTTTAACATTCGTTATTCCCATAAAATTTAATCCAATTTCATCAATAAACAAGTGAAATAAGATAAGAATTATGTGATGATGGCACCTCTGCTTGCCAATCCCTATCCGATCAGTTTTTACCATCAAAAAAAGTATATAGATTTTTTGATTTGATATTATAAGATTTTTTTAATTCGGTATTGTTAGACTTGTTTGCTTCGTAGTTTAAGGTTAAGCCTAAGGCAAAAAGCCGCTTATTTATAATGCTATTTGCGGCGCAGTCATTGAAAAGCAGTAAAATGAGTCTTTTAAAGAAGTTTGCAACCGTTGCGTCTGGCACATTAATGAGCCGTATTTTTGGGTTTATACGTGAAATGCTCATGGCCGCAGCCGTTGGAACTGGCCCTGTTGCCGATGCGTTTAACGCCGCATTTCGTTTTCCTAACACGTTTCGTCGTCTTTTCGCAGAAGGTGCATTTAATTCCGCTTTTGTCCCTTTGTTTTCGAAACAAATCGAGGAAGAGGGCATGGAAAGTGCTCGTAAGTTTTCCGAAGAGGTCTTTGGTGTTTTATTTTCCATCCTAATTGTTTTAACAATAGCAATGGAACTTTCAATGCCGCTGCTTGTTTCCTATGTTATTGCACCTGGCTTTACAAGCGACCCACAAAAATACGATGCAACCGTACGCCTTGCCACCATCATGTTTTCTTACCTTGCATGTATGTCATTGGCGGCAATGATGGGCGGTATGCTCAATTCACTTCATCGTTATTTTGCTGCAGCTATTGCACCGGTTTTTCTCAATATTATTCTGATTGGCGTTTTGGCATATGCATGGTTTGTAAAGCTCGATGTTTGGCATGTTGGTGTCTATATTTCTTGGGGGGTATTGGTTTCAGGTTTGGTGCAATTATTTATTGTATGGGTAGCCGTCTATAACGCTGGAATGAAGATCACATTGCGCATCCCTAAATTCACACCGAATGTACGTCGCTTACTCGTATTAGCGCTACCTGCGGCTATTACTGGCGGCATCACCCAAATTAATTTGCTTATCAATACCAATATCGCATCAAGCCAATCTGGAGCGGTATCATCACTTGTTTATGCTGATCGTCTTTATCAATTACCTCTTGGCGTTGTTGGCATTGCTGTTGCAACGGTTCTTTTGCCAGAGCTATCAAGGGCATTGCGCGCTAAAAATATGGTTGAAGCAAGCAATTTACAAAATAGATCTGTTGAATTTACTTTGTTTTTAACTCTGCCAGCTGCAGCAGCGTTCCTTGTAATGTCAGAGCCCATTGTACGCCTATTATTTCAACGAGGACAATTTGATGCAACTGCTACCCTAACTGTTGCTTCAATCCTTGCCATTTACGGGCTTGGTCTGCCAGCATTTGTATTGATAAAAGCTTTTATTCCAGGATTTTTTGCCCGTGAAGATACTAAAACACCAATGATTTTTGCCGGTATTTCAGTTGCAGTCAATATTGCTATTGCAATTACACTATTCCCCTATCTTTCAGCAAAGGGAATAGCTATTGCTGAGATTGTAGCTGGATGGGTTAATGCTATACTTTTGCTCGCAACACTTATTAAAAGAGGGCATTGGAGCAGGGATAGTCAACTATTAAAACGAGTACCCCGTTTAATTCTTGCATCACTTATTATGGCTGTAATTTTATATTTTTCTATTCAATATTTGCAATATCCATTATCGGTTGAAGCATCATTATTCACCCGCACTATGACTGTTATTGGGTTAGTCCTTGGTGCGATGGTTATATATTTCACTACTGTTTTTACAATTGGTGGTGCCAGTCTATCTATCCTAAAACGTAGTTTGAAACGGAAAAAAACAGAATAACTCCTTGAAATATAAATTGCTCTTAAATGTAATTGCTAAAGGATATTAAGTATTAAAAATAAAGCATTATGAGACTCATTATGACTAGCAACTGCATCCCCAAATTAGCTAATTGCTATAGCTGAATTTACCCTCTCATATATTTGCATTTCCAACTCAATCATAATTAACAATCATATAAAATGTGGCTTAAAATAAAAGTTGGAAAAATTAAAAAAAGTACTTGTATATAGTGAAACATTCCTTTAGGAACTGTCCTGCGTGGGGCCTGTAGCTCAATTGGTTAGAGTCGGCGGCTCATAACCGCTTGGTTGGGGGTTCGAGTCCCTCCGGGCCCACCATTTTTAAAAAAATACCCTTGAAATTGTTAATTCGCGATGATTTTAAGGTCATCTAGCAATTGTGCCGCACGTTCTTGTTGCACGACGGCAATGGTGCAGTGTAATTTATTAAAAATCGTACAGCTATATTACGATGCATACTGTCCAAATCAGCACCTGTTCGAACTGTTGATCCAGTAACAAAATATTTCATAAACGATGACTGCTTATTTCGTTTGATTACAATGTTTATATGCTTAGACAGCCCTTAACTTACTAAAGTTAGTTGGCTGCTCCTATTTATAAAAATAGCCGTTTTAATTTGATTGTGAAACACCAAAAGCACAACAAAAAATTGTGCTTTTGGATTAAGACGTATATTTTAAATAAATTAATTTAGCGCGTATTACCAACTATTGAGTATTGGTTTGGGTTAACGATTTTGTGTAAGTATTGGCAATTTTTTCAGCAATTTGAATTTCTACATTGCGTATTGCGCCGCTCACACCAACAGCGCCGACTACTATATCATTATTAAGTACGGGTACGCCACCGCCAACAGGCACCAAATTGGGTAAGGTTGCAATAGCAGGCTCAGCGCTATTGACGCGATCCATATTTACCGATGTTTTTATACGGTAAAGAGCCGCAGATTTTGCTTTTGCAATTGCGGCGTCAATGCAGCTAAGCGGTGCCTTATCCATGCGTTGAAAAGCAATTAGCATTCCAGATGTATCAACCACAGCAATACAAATATTTGCTTTTGCTTCAGCTGCTGCACTTGTTCCAGTATTAATCATATTTTTGGCGTCATTGATATCGAGGTTTGAAATCGAGTATTCTGCAATTGCAGGTAAAGGCAGGGCAATTAAACAAGATAATATTGCTAATTTTAGCAAGGCTTTCATTAGTGTCTCCAGAATGCAATAAATTTTAATTTAATTGTGAGTGTAAAAAGGCATTAAATTGCTTTGTCACCATTTCATGATATTTGAAAAGTAAAAGATTCTTCAAATATCGCATTGGTTAGCTTTTAGCTTGCGATTTAGTGCTATTTCTAGGCTAAGTTTTGACGAAAATGCGATCATTTCAGTCATATTTCATAACCAGTTGAAATGAAACGATATCAAATAATATTTAGAGAGGATCTCGTCTAATTTTTCGCAGTAACAGCTTATATTTTTCGCAATGAACTTCATAGGAATAGTAAATATTCTAAAAATCAATTGTAATAACTATACACGAAGGCTCGGTCAGTGTTTTAGGGTGAGATTTTTTAAAAAACGTAATTTTTGAATTTTTTTTATATAATTTATTTAAATGTTAGAAAAATAATCTAATTAGAACGGAAATAGAGTGTGGGATTAGATTTAAAGTTTGAATTAATTCTGATAAAATATGATTGGAATTATGTACTTGCTGAAAATATATTTATTCCATGCTAAAATTGTTATTCGGCTCAATTTTAAGTATCAGGCATGGTTAGATATTTTTCTAACAGAATAAAAATATAAAGCGAAATCAAATCAGTATATTTGTTTTCCAATAAGAATTGTGAGGAACTAATGGACCGGTTGGACCGTAAAATATTACGTCTTTTACAGGAAAATGCAACTCTTGCAGTAGCAGATGTTGCAAAAAAAGTGGGTCTTTCGACAACCCCTTGTTGGCGTAGAATACAAAAGCTTGAGGAAGATGGGGTTATTCAACGGAGGGTAGCGATACTCGATCCGGAACAGGTCAATACCAAAGTAACGGTATTTGTTTCTATTCGCACCGGCTCTCATTCTCATGAGTGGCTGAAGCGTTTCTCAGAAGTGGTTCGTGAGTTTCCAGAAGTTGTTGAATTTTACCGGATGAGCGGCGATATTGATTATCTGCTTCGCGTTGTTGTTCCTGATATTGGTGCTTATGACAACTTTTATAAAAAGCTAATCAGCAAAATCGAAATTCGTGATGTTTCTTCCTCTTTTGCTATGGAGCAAATCAAGTACACAACGCAATTACCGCTAGATTATATGGTTTTAGAAAAGGAAACAGGAAAGAGAGATTTTGAATAGGTATAATAATTTTCTATATCTCTATTTAAAATTATGGCGTGCGGCTTTAAATTCATAATCCGCCTGCCGACCTTGTCGAAAATTGTAAAATAAGTGCATTGTGACAAAGTTTGGGTGGCATAACGCGTCTGCTTTTTTGCAAGAAAACTAACTTGATTAATACTCAATTAGATATTGGAGGTGGCAAAGGAGATTCCATGCATTATCGATTCCAATCTTTGCTAAGCGCTCATCAGTGGTTTGTCACCTGCCACAAAAACACGGCGCACACGCCCCTTACTGTCGGGCATGGTTTGGCTTGAGTGAGCAAAGCTGCTTGCACGATCGGCAGGGCCACATAAGTTGCCAAGGTCTCCGCTTGCTGCGTAAATGGTGTCATTGCGCAAACTTTCCGCAAGGCGTAAGCAAGCACCGTCTCAATGCCTTCACCCACCACCATACGCTTGCACTCAAAACGCGGCTTGAAATAGCCATCACGCTTAAACACAAAACCACTTAGCGGAATGAGTTTGCTTTTTTTGCAGCCACGGTAATTTCAAACATCTTTACGGATATTGTAAGAAAAGCGATCCTTGCCACCACATTGCGGGCAGGAGCCATCATAAACACCATTGCGGGAAATTGTTGGCAAACCAAGATCAGCCACACAATCGGCAATTTTTACGCCACCGGCTTCATCAATAAAAGGATTGATTATTGAACCACTCATGCTAACAATCTCCCTTGTGCAAAACGCGAGGGAAAAGCATGAACAGCGAGAAACGTGAAGTAAAAGATACTGTTCAACGACAATCGAAAAGGGAAAGCCTTGGAAGTTGGCGACCACCCATTTTGGCTGGCATTGCAGTCGTTGGATGCGTGGGGCTGATTATTGCTTGCATGGGTATTTATTCAACCCACATTGCCGTGCTAAAAGGTTGGTTTGGTGATGGCTTTGAAACCCTTAATTTTGAAATTGCGTCTAAAATCTCTATTGGGGTAATCGGAATAATTACATTGGGCGTCGTCGTATGGCGCGGCGCGCTGCATGCTATGCAAGAAAAAACACAAGCGAAACAACTTGCTATTAGCAACGACAATTATCGATTGGCTACCGATAACTTGATAGAAACACAAAATAATAATCTTGCAAAATTGCTGGTTGATGCCACCAAATTGTTGGGTGCTGATACAACAGATGCTGAAAAAACAGCTGCAGTCATTTGCTTGTCTTACATCATTGACGTTCCGGATAAAAATAACGTCTTTGCACGTCAGGCTGTCAAAGTGCTTAAATTGTTTGTCAATGAACGTGCGCGGCAAAGCCCTAATGGTATGAATTGTGATGGCAACCCAATTGAATTTGAAGCGCTTGATGTTATTGACAAGTACAATAAAAATAACGGAAGTGCAGTTGTTCTCCATGATGTAACAATTAAAGGCGATAAAATGCTTAGGGGGCTTAAAATGTGGCCAAATACTAAGGGCATTATTTATGATAATTATACATTCATGAAGGAAATTTTTGATGAAAAATACGTACCTTTCAGAACTAAAAATTGCAAATTTTTTAAATGCACATTTAATCAGCAAAACAAATTTATACCAGTATTTATTACAGTAAATGAGACAACTTATGACCCAATTACAGGCGAGTGCAACGAATATGAAGGAATATCTTATCCTTATGAAAATGTTTTTCAAAGTTGCCTTTTTGGGACTTCTACGTCTACTAGTCATGACTTTCGGATAGTAAGAGCAGAAAATTTTTATAATTTTGATTTTGGTTCTGATTGCCTTTTTAACGATGAAGTCCTGACCGATGCTTCCATTGTTAATGGATTTATAAAATGGGGTATTCGACCGCTTAGCAATCGCGATGTTGACGCCCCGCCACTGGTACCTCCTAGTGTTACATGACTGATTATCTACCATCACAAGGCCCACTTTTTCACACTGTCATCAACGCCGCCGCTATTGTTCATAAATTCAAGCAAAAAGATGATATTGCAGGCGGCGTGGGGTAGGCCGGATTTAGCGTCTAAATCTTCACCATTCCAAACGGAAATTTAAGCCGCACCGCGGCAGCGTAAAGCCGCCCTTATACAAACTTACCATCTGCTTGGCTGCGCCAATTATGGTCGTCATATTTTTGCGCACCAAAGGCTAAAATCTTTGCTATTTTTTACAAGGCTCTACTGGCAATAGGTCAAGGCATGGTTTACCACTATCATGATTTGTTGCAATATTGGCTTTATCAACTATCATCTTAATAATCCCTATAGCTAAGGGCAAAAGGTGGGGCATATGCTATTCGCCCATGATTAAATAATGAGCGTGACGCTGTTTTAGCTACAATGCCTACGCATATGCGGTTATCGATTTTTTTGATGATTTGTTGCGGGTTGGACCCGAAAGACGCGATCTTGCTACCCAAATCTACAATAAATGAAGGACTGATTTCTACTAGCCGCGTTAAGGCAGGCGAAGCTGTATGGATTCCATTACCTGCACCGATTACCCGCAAGATTTCTAAAACGGTAAAAACCGAAACAACTATGCTTTGTGTAAATAGTTAAGGTAAGCCATGGACTGTTTCAGGGTTTCATGCCTCTCGGCGACCAATCAAGCTAATGCTTGAGCCAAAAGGGCTAATTGGAGCAGGGCTAACACTAAAAGGATTACGCCACACAGTTGCGACCATATTAGCAGAATTAGGTTACGATGGTTGCACCATTGCAGGCATGTTAGGGCAAAGAACAACCGGCATGGACCAACACTATTTAAGGTCAGCGAAACGCTTCAAAAAACTAACGCCAGTAATTGTAAATTTGGTGCAAGAAGTGAATAGACGCAAAACAAAGAATGTTTAACCCCACTTAAAAAGTGTCTAACCTTGCTATTTCCAGTTTTCAACTTTTAAGGATTGTTTAGCATTATCAATAAGATAAATGGTGCCCCCAGAGAGACTCGAACTCCCGACCCCCTGATTACAAATCAGGTGCTCTACCAACTGAGCTATAAGGGCAACGCGTTTGCGTTGACATGCATTTAGCATATTGATCTAAACTTGCAAGCCTAAAAACACTTAAATATGCATTTTTTTTAAAATAATTCACGATTGTGGATAAGTTGATCCAAAAATACCAATGTTTGACCGAGTATTGATGGTAATGAGTTAAATGGCGACTTATTTTTTAAGAATCTCTTTAATTAATGAAACTACACAATACCGGTTCGTGTTGGGTGAAGATTATTTAAAAATAGCTGTGCTGCATTATTTTATTAAGCGGCGATAAGATTAAATTAAAAACGCTGTGAGCCACCATTAGACTCACAGCGTTTTTTTTAAATCAAACTGAAAATGAGGATCCCCACTTAAACAAATAAGCAGGGATTATTTTTAGCTGCAGCCGCTAGTTGAACCGCATGTATCGCACTTTAAACACGTACCATTACGCACCATGGTGAAGTTTTGACATTCGCTACACATGTCGCCTGTATATCCTTGCATCATTGCTTGGATACGCCGACTAGCGGTTTTCTTTTTAGTTTCCGCCTGCTGTGCTTCTGCATCTTTTATTGATAAAGCATTGCTAATCTCATCATCATTAAACAAAGAATCAATTTCAAATTCGTCAATCGCTTCCTCAGTGATTTCGGGTGTAAAATCATGTTTGAAAGCTGTAGCGCCATCGCTTGATAATGCAGTTGGTTGTGAAGAAGAAACAACGTTAATTGTATTGGCTGGCTTTAATGTCGTGACGTTTGAATTTGCTGAAATTGGTGCAACATTACTGGAAGCTTTAGGCTCATTGGAAAGAGGGCTTAAGCTTTTTGGTTTGTAGCCACGTGTCCAACCGGTTGAAATCAGATTTGTTTTGCCTTCTTTTACGCCTTTACCAAGAGCAGTATTAGAAAAATCTGAAATATCAACATGGGCTAAATCATTGCGACCTAAATAGGAAACAGCAAGTTCACGGAACACATAATCGAGAATTGATGTTGCATTTTTAATTGCATCATTACCCTGAACGATACCGGCTGGCTCAAACTTGGTAAAGGTGAAAGCATCAACATATTCTTCTAATGGAACACCATATTGAAGTCCAAGTGACACAGCGATCGCAAAATTATTCATCATTGCACGGAAAGCAGCGCCTTCCTTATGCATATCAATAAAGATTTCACCAAGACGGCCGTCGCCAAATTCACCAGTGCGTAAATACACCTTGTGACCACCAACGATAGCTTTTTGTGTGTAGCCTTGACGGCGATTAGGTAATTTATCGCGGTCATGAACAACTTTCTCAACCACTTTTTCAATGACGCGCTCAACAACTCTTTCAACCACTTTTTCGCTAACATCGGCAACGCGTGCTGCCATTGGCTTTTCATAAAGAGTTTCCACGCTATCATCTTCGTCATCTTCATCGCTAATAAGAGATGAATTCAATGGTTGCGACAGTTTAGACCCATCACGATATAGCGCATTGGCTTTAAGACCAAGTTTCCAAGAAAGCATATAGGCCTTGGCACAATCTTCAATCTTTGCACTATTTGGCATATTAATGGTTTTTGAAATAGCGCCCGAAATAAAGGGCTGGGCAGCTGCCATCATACGGATATGGCTTTCGACTGACAAATAACGTTTGCCAATCTTACCGCAAGCATTAGCACAATCAAAAACAGCGTAATGCTCTTCTTTTAGGAATGGTGCACCTTCTAATGTCATTGCGCCGCAAACATGGATATTTGCTTTTTCGATGTCTTTCCTTGAGAAACCAAGCGCTTGTAGCATCTCAAAAGAGAAGTCATCAAGTTGTGCGTCACTAAGGCCTAAAACGTTTTTACAAAAATCTTCGCCAAGCGTCCATTTATTAAAGACAAACTTTATGTCAAATGCACTTTTAAGAGCTGCATTTAAAAGATCAATCTTGTCATCTGTAAAGCCTTTGGCCTTTAAGGAAGATGGATTAATCGCTGGCGCTTGATTGATATTCCCATGGCCAACTGCATATGCTTCCATTTCAGCAATTTGCGATTCGCTATAGCCAAGGGTGCGCAAAGCTTCTGGCACGGCGCGGTTAATAATTTTAAAATAACCGCCACCTGCTAATTTCTTAAATTTCACCAAAGCAAAATCTGGTTCAATACCAGTTGTGTCGCAATCCATCACCAAACCAATAGTTCCGGTTGGTGCAATTACGGTTACTTGAGCATTGCGGTAGCCATGTACTTCACCCAATTGCAAGGCTCTATCCCAAGCAAGGCGAGCACGTTCAATTAACCGGTAATCGGGGCAATCAACATCTTTTAATGCAACAGGATTAACCGCGAGTTTTTCATAGCCTTGCGTTTGCCCATAGGCTGCGCGGCGATGGTTGCGTATAACCCGTAACATATGACTAGCGTTTGCAGGATAACCCGTAAATGCACCCAATTCAGATGCCATTTCAGCAGAAGTTGCATAGGCCACACCGGTCATAATAGCGGTTAATGCACCGCCTAATGCACGTCCCTTATCAGAATCATAAGGAATACCAGATGTCATTAAGAGGCCACCAATATTAGCATAGCCAAGACCTAATGTGCGATATTCATAGGAAAGCCTTGCAATTTCGCGCGATGGGAACTGCGCCATCATTACCGAGATTTCAAGCACGATGGTCCAAAGGCGCACAGTATGTTCATAAGCTGCTATATCAATATTGCCATCTTGTTTGCGGTAAGGCAAAAGATTGATTGAGGCAAGATTACAAGCAGTATCATCGAGGAACATATATTCCGAGCAAGGATTTGATGCACGGATAGGACCTGCCGCTGGCGATGTATGCCAGTCATTCATTGTTGTATTGAAGTGCAAGCCAGGATCAGCTGATGCCCATGCCGCATATGAAATACGATCCCATAAATCGCGAGCTTTCAATGTCTTATAAATACCGCCATCGGTACGACGGATAAGATTCCAGTCGGCATCTTGCTCAACGGCTCGTAAAAACTCGTCTTTAACTGATACAGAGTTATTTGAGTTTTGGCCGGCAACAGTTAAATAGGCTTCTGAATCCCAATCGGTGTCATAGGTAGAAAATTGAATTTCTTTAAACCCTTGGCGTGCAAATTGGATAACGCGTTGAATATAATTTTCAGGCACCATATCCTTTTTAGCAGCACGAATTTCACGCTTTAGGGCAGGGTTCTTTTGTGCATCAAAACAATCATCATTATCGGCTTCGCAATTAACGCATGCTTTCATGATAGCGGTTAAATGCTTCTTGACAATTTTAGAGCCAGTGACGAGAGCGGCAACTTTTTGTTCTTCGTTAACTTTCCAATCAATATAGGCTTCAATATCAGGATGATCCGCATCAACCACCACCATTTTAGCCGCGCGACGCGTTGTACCGCCAGATTTAATAGCTCCAGCCGCACGATCGCCAATTTTCAAAAAACTCATTAAGCCAGATGATTTACCACCGCCAGATAGGCTTTCACCTTCACCGCGCAATTGCGAGAAGTTTGAACCTGTACCTGAACCATATTTGAATAAGCGCGCTTCACGTACCCAAAGATCCATAATGCCGCCTTCATTAACAAGGTCATCGGCAACAGATTGAATGAAGCAAGCATGAGGCTGTGGGTGTTCGTAAGATGAAGTTGATTTGGTTAAACGGCCAGTCTGCCAGTCAACATAATAATGCCCTTGACCAGGACCATCAATGCCATAAGCCCAATGAAGACCTGTATTAAACCATTGTGGGCTATTAGGCGCCACGCGTTGCGTCGCTAACATATAAGCAAGTTCATCGCGAAAAGCACGTGCATCTTCCTCGCTAGAAAAATACTTACCCTTCCAACCCCAATAGGTCCAAGTTCCTGCCAAGCGGTCAAATACTTGTCTTGCATCACTTTCACTACCATAGCGCTCACTATGCGGAGTACTGGCAAGCGCGATATCGTCTGCGACCGAGCGCCAAAGCCAAGATGGAACGTCGTTTTCCTCAACTTTTTTCAAAAATTTTGGAACGCCAGCCTTACGGAAATATTTCTGCGCCAAAATATCGGCAGCTACCTGACTATATTGTGCCGGTACATCAATATTTTCCATGCGAAAAACAATCGATCCATCTGGATTTTTAATTTCGCTCGTTGCATGGCGAAACTCAATCTCAGCATAAGGTGATTGACCTGCTTTGGTGAAATAACGGGCAATTTTCATTAGTCTGACCTTATCTATATATTGTGGCGCATATAGCGTTTATGGGAATATATCATCCCATAAAGATTAACCTATCCTGTTATCTTTTTTTGAAAGTGTACCTTCCAAAAGAGACATCAAAGCGCAAAAAAAATAACCTGCAAATAAATGAGGGGCTTAAATTACTCAATTGCAGGCGATTCATTCTTAACGATTTGCTTTTATAAAAATCTATATCTACCATCTAAAATGCAAAATCAACACTAAATATAGTAGGTATGAGTATTTTTTTTAATAATGTATTTACCATAAAAAGTGCTATTAAAAAAACGGCCAACGAAATTTTAAAATTCCGATAAACCGTTACATAGGGCACAAAACGCAAAAACAATGATGAAGCGAAAGATTACTGCTTCATTTTGGCATAAAGGGTTAAAAAAAATAGATCGTCAAGGGCTTGTTTTAATATAAGCTAAAAAACTACATCTTGTGGTTTTCAAACATAGATTTTATAAAAAAACTGTTCATTACTTGTGAATATTGGGGATAGTTTCATTAGGTCATTTTGGACAAGCGCTTAAAGCAAAAAGCTTAGATATCTTCCGCAAAAAAATGGCAACGCAAAGTGCGTTTACAATGCACATGATATTTTAAATATAAAAGATTCGTGTCTTAATCTAACATTGAATTGTTTCTACAAAAACACTAGATCTACGGTATTGAACATGTGTTATGGATAGGCTCTCACTATTATGGATGATTTATTTCAATCGCCAAAACAAGATAAACTTGTTGACCAAAATCGTCCTCTTGCCGAGAGAATGCGCCCTACGAAACTCAATGAAGTTACCGGTCAAGAACATTTAACCGGTGAGCAGGGCATATTAACTCGCATGATTGCATCGCACTCCCTTGGCTCGATGATTTTTTGGGGCCCGCCAGGAACTGGAAAAACGACAATAGCAAGGCTTTTAGCCAATGAAACAGACCTAGCTTTTGAGCAGATTTCAGCAATTTTTTCTGGCGTGGCTGATTTAAAGAAAGTTTTTGAAAAGGCGCGGCTAAATCAGAGTAATGGCCGCCAAACTTTACTTTTTGTTGATGAAATCCATCGTTTTAACCGAGCCCAACAGGATAGTTTTTTGCCGGTTATGGAAGATGGAACGGTGATTCTTGTTGGCGCCACCACGGAAAACCCATCTTTTGAGTTAAATGCGGCTTTATTATCACGTGCTCGCGTGTTAAGCTTTAAATCTCATAGTGAAGAGAGCCTAGCTGTTCTTTTATCTCGTGCTGAAGCTATTGAAAATAAAGCATTACCGCTTGATGAAACTGCGCGCAGCGTGTTGATAAGACTGGCTGACGGCGATGGTCGTGCAGTTTTAACCCTTGCTGAAGAAATTTGGCGTGCAGCGCGTAAAGATGAAATTTTTAGTGCAGATTCACTCCAAGATGTGATACAGCGTCGTGCGCCCGTTTACGATAAGGGGCAGGATGGACATTATAATTTAATCTCGGCGCTTCATAAGTCGGTGCGTGGCTCTGATCCCGATGCCGCACTTTATTACCTATGTCGTATGTTTGATGCAGGTGAAGATCCACTTTATATTGGCCGGCGTTTAGTGCGCATGGCAGTTGAAGACATCGGTCTTGCTGATCCTCAGGCGCTTATTGTGACCAACGCCGCCAAAGATGCTTATGATTATTTAGGTTCGCCGGAGGGAGAGCTTGCTTTAGCGCAGGCTTGCATTTATTTGGCAACAGCACCCAAATCTAATGCTGCATATCTTGCATATAAAACCGCTATGCGCGCCGCCAAAGAAAATGGGTCATTATTGCCGCCACGTCATATTTTAAACGCGCCAACAAAATTAATGAAAGAAGAAGGTTATGGTGGTGGTTATCGCTATGACCATGATGAACCAGATGCATTTTCAGGCCAAGATTATTTTCCTGAAAAAATGAAACGTCAACAATTCTATCAACCGGTTGAACGCGGTTTTGAGCGTGAATTGCAAAAACGGCTCGATTGGTGGGCAAAGCTGCGGCGCGAAAGAGAGCAGACCAATTAATGTAACCTGTAAATATACAGCTTACCAAAGTAGGTTTAAAACGCTAAAATCTAATGAGTGTCGAGTGAATTTAGTGGATTGCTCATAAAAATGCCCTAAGTTATATATTAAAGCTTAAATATTCTTTGTGCCCAATTACTTCGTTCTTGGGTTTTTGTAATTATCGCACTTGATGGAGAAACCATTAATGATCAAGAAAATTGCCATTTTATTAACTGCAGGTAGCTTTTTGGGCGGTTGTATGACAACTGATCCATATACAGGTCAGCAGCAAATATCAAAAACGGCTGGTGGTGCAGCTCTCGGGGCAGGGCTTGGTGCCTTAGGAGGTTTATTCGTTGGTGGTTCAAGCCGTGCCCAACGTAATGCCGTATTGATTGGCGCCGGTGTTGGTGCATTGGCCGGCGGTGCAATTGGCAATTATATGGATCGCCAAGAATCAGAACTAAGAGCCCAATTGCAAGGTACTGGCGTTTCTGTCACTCGTAATGGCGACCAGATTATTTTAAATATGCCTGGTAATGTAACTTTTAATACCGACCAAGATGCTGTCAAACCGCAATTCTATAATACGTTAAATTCGGTCGCTCTTGTGTTGAAGAAATTTGATCAATCAATAGTAGACGTATTCGGTTTTACCGATTCGACAGGTAATGCCAATTATAACCAAGGTCTATCAGAACGCCGAGCTGGTGCGGTTGCACAATATCTTGGCAGTCAAGGCGTTGATCCACGCCGCTTCTCCGTAGTTGGTTATGGACAATCAAATCCAATTGCATCAAATGCAACGGAAATGGGTAGGGCCCAAAATAGACGCGTTGAAATCCAGATCGCTCCACTGCGCCAAGGTGGCTATTAAAATTTGGTTTTATAAAAGAGCAAGCATTTTTGACTTTTTTATTTAAAACAAAACTGTTTAATTAAAACAGTAATATAAATGATAATTGAATGATTTAGAAATAAGTGAAATATTGATAAATTAAAAGCGCCAATTTACTTTTTAGTTAAATTTGCGCTTTTATATTTTTAGCTATATCATTGTTTTAATTGTTTTTAAACTATCGATCTTCGCTACCCTGCGGTTCAAAGCCAGCGCATATCTGCCCAATTGCATCAGCAAATTGCTGAGTTGATTGCGCGCCCATAATCGCATATTTTTTATTAATGATAAAACACGGAACACCTTGAACACCAATTTTTTGGGCAAGAGCAATATCATCTGTCATGGTATTAATATCAACATTTGTTTCAAGAAGTTTTTCAACAACGTCACCACGCATACCTGCTTCACGTGCAATATCGGTTAAAATATTCGTTTCGCCGATATCTTGACCTTGCTCAAAGAACCTTGAAAAAAGCTCATAAGCCACTTTAGTTTGGGTATCACTTTCGGCCTGTCCCGCCCAATAAGTAACCCTATGAGCATCTAATGTATTTGGCATGATTTCAATAGCTTCAAAATCAAACTCGATTTCAAACTCTTTACCAAGTTCAATAAGTTGGCGATGAATTTCATCAACCTTATCTGCTCCACCCAATCGTTGTTTTAAATAACTTTCATAAGGGCGACCAAGTTTTGGAAGCGTTGGGTCAAGCTGATAGGGCTTCCATTCAATTTTAGCATCATTAATTTCTAAGATTTTAAGTGCTTTATCAAGTCGCTTACCGCCAATATAGCACCAAGGACAGACGAAATCGGCGATAATATCGATAGTTAATTTAGTCACAAACAACCTCTTAATGAATAGGCTTTTATATCGCTTGTTATATAAGCACTAAATATAAAAACTAAAACCATTTTTATTTTTTTAACTTTGCTTTTTCGCTTTCATCTATCCACCAAGCTGGGATACGATAACCATAAAGCGAAGTATAATTGGGATGCTTTACATAATTTCGGCGCGCTACTAATTGGTGGGGAAGGTGGTATAGGGGCAAATAATAATAGCCTGAAATAAGCACGCGGTCGAGCGCGCGAACACTGCTGGTAAATTCTTCTTTGCTGCGTGCCTCTAGCATTGTTTTTATCAAGATATCAACTGCAGGATTAGCAACGCCTGCATAATTAAAACTGCCCTCCATATCACGAGATGATGAAGCCCAACGGCGTATTTGCTCATTACCAGGGGACAATGATGCACTTAATCGACCAATAATCATGTCATAATCAAAAGTGCCTAATCGTGTTTGATATTGACTATCATCTATTGAGCGTACTTTAGCTGTAATACCAATACGGGCGAGTGAGCGTTGATAGGCGAGGGCAATTTTTTCCTCTTCGATCGAGCGCGTCATGATTTCAAAAGTAAAAGGCTGACCAGATGGCGTGTAAATCTGATTTCCTTTACGTGTAAAACCTAAATTTTTTAGCTCTTGCCAAGCTTGTTGCGCCCCAAAACGGTTAATTCCAGATGCGTCCGTTTTTGCCGGATGCCATGTTCCATCTAAAATGTCTTGGCTAACCAAGTCAGGGTAGGGCGCTAGCAATTGCCTTTCAAAATCATTTGCCGGTTTACCTATTGATGAAAGCTCCGAACCATCCCAAAATCCCTCGGTGCGCTGATAGAGATTATCAAAAAGATTACGATTTAACCATTCAAAATCCAATAGGCTAGAAAGAGCGTAACGCACTTTTTTATCAGCAAAAAGTGATCGTCGTGTGTTGAACACAAAACCAATCATTGGAGCAGGCGTGCCTGTTTTAAATTCCTCTTTTACAACCTTTCCCTCTTGAACTGCGGGAAAATCATAGCTTAACCGCCAACGATTAGGTTGTTCTTCAATAAACAGATCAAGAATGCCTTTTTTGAAAGCTTCAAATCGAGCATTATCGTTTCGATAATAATCAATGCGAATTTCATCAAAATTATTAAGCCCTTTGTTAACAGCTAGATCTTTGCCCCAATAATTTTCATCACGCTTATAAATAACGCGCTGCCCTTGATCAAATTGAAAAATTTTATATGGTCCTGACCCCAATAAAGGCGTGAGTCCATTTTTTGCAAAATTTTCACGGTTAATAGCATGTTCAGGCAAAACTGGCAGAACACTAGCGATTAATAAAGGTAGCTCTCGATCACCGTCATTATTAAATATAAACCGTACTGCTTGATCATTTATTTTTTCAATTTTCTTTATGCGCTTGGCGTAACTAATAAACGGTGGTCGACCATGTTCAAGCAACAGATCTATGGTAAAAATGATATCCTCAACCCTTATAGGTGCTCCATCTTGAAATTTTGCTAAAGGATTTAAATGAAAAACTGCTTCGGTTCGTGCGTCATTTATTTCAACCCTATCGGCGATTAACCCATAAAGGGTGAATGGCTCATCACGTGAACGCACCATTAAACTTTCAAATACTAAGGATCCTAATTGTTCATCGCCGAAAAGACCGCGAACTGTTGTACGCATACTTGGCAATATAAAAGGATTGAACCCATCAAATGTACCAATAACACCAAAAGACAATCTACCGCCCTTTTGGGCATTGGGATCAGCATAAGGAAAATGATCAAAATTTTTGGCTAATTGCGGACCGCCATGCATGGCAACCCCCGTAGCGATATTGCTATCTTGGGCGTTTACCGTGTTATCAACGCATAAATTGGCAAAAAATAAAACCAAAAAACTGGATAATAATCGGCCTGATTTGCTGCTAAAAACCAATTTAAAACTCTTATACATGACGATTATCCAAATTTAAAAAATGCGTAAAATATCAATAATGAATTAATGAAGCAGAACATGGCTGCCAGTAATAATTGGATCAATATCAACAAAATAGTCATCTTGATTAATGACAGATTCTTTGGCAGCGATATAGTTGGTTTTTGCGGGTAGGGGTTGGCTATAGGGTTTAATATCACCCTCTAATATGCTGCTTTTAAAAGAAAAACTGTTGCTTGGCAAAATGATAGCGGTGGTTATTAAAATAAAAGCAAATTTCATAATTTTACGTTCCTTATGCATTGCTAGCAAAGCATAGCAAGCCATAAAAAAACGTTAATTTATTGGCGAATTACCAATAAAAAGCCAACCTAGCATAAAGACCTAATCCAATATAATTAAACTGGATTAGGTTGCCAATTACAAGAAAAGTGTTTGTTACGCAACTAACGCTTGTGCTGCTTTCAATACAGCTTCAGCATGGCTTGTCACTTTAACCTTACGCCAGATTTCAGCGATTGTGCCATTAGCATCTAAAAGAAGTGTTGTACGCTCTACGCCCATATATTTGCGTCCATACATGGATTTTTCGACCCAAACACCATAGGCAGTCAAAACAGTCTTTTCTTCATCAGCTAATAGTTCAACAGCAAGCTGATGCTTTTCTTTAAATTTGTCATGCTTTTTAACGCTATCGGGTGAAATCCCAAGTACGCGCACGCCAATATCACGAAATTGACTAATAAGAGCGGTAAAGTCCAAAGCTTCTGTCGTACAGCCGCTGGTATCATCTTTAGGGTAAAAATAAAGCACAACTGGCTTGCCTTGCAGTTCCTTTAAAGACACCATATCACCATTATCGTCTGGCAAGGTAAATTCAGGTGCTTTATCACCAATATTTAAGTCTGACATTATAACATCCTTGATTAAATGGGTTTTTATCTATCTATAGCATATTACCGATCTTTCAAACCAAAACATGGTCTTTTCGATAAAGATATCATAAAAAGTTCCATAATATATCTTATGTGATATTTATATTGCTTTTAATATACGAAGCTTTGAGCCATGAAATAGCTTGTACGCCAAATGCCTTTAGCTCTAGCCTATTGCTATTTTTAAAGACTTTGTGATTGCCCCGCTCGAGACTAGGTACTTGCCAGAAGTGACGGAAGCGTTTAAAGAATCTCTCTATCATCGGTTTGTTTAAAGCTGCAGAAACTAATTACAAAAACCTCTTGTTAAAATAGTGGGGCAGCGTTGACCTGTGATTATTGATATCGCTTATAGCAATGTATTTTTGTCATCGCTCTGATTTGATATTTAGATCAAAATGTTGGCTTAAACTCTTTAAGTTTTTTAATAAGTTTAAAGAGTTCACTTTTTTTAGATTTTGAACGTTAGAAAGATAAAAATGTCAGATTTAGATAATCAGGCTTTGCATATTATTGGTGGTGGTCTTGCAGGCTCTGAAGCTGCATGGACCGCAGCAGAGGCGGGTGTAAAGGTTGTTTTACATGAAATGCGCCCTACCCGCGAAACCGATGCTCATAAAAGTGACCATCTTGCTGAATTGGTCTGTTCAAATTCTTTCCGCTCTGATGATAGTCAAACCAATGCTGTTGGCGTATTACACGCTGAAATGCGCCTTGCAGGTTCTTTAATTATGAGCGCAGCTGATGCTCATCAGGTTCCTGCTGGTAGTGCATTGGCGGTTGATCGCGATGGTTTTGCCGCAGAAGTTACCAAACGATTGTCTAATCATCCCAATATAGAAATTCGCCGTGAAGAAGTTGTAGGTTTACCACTCAAAGAATGGGGTAGCACGATTGTAGCGACGGGTCCACTCACCTCGCCTGCCCTTGCTGATGCAATTTTAGCATCAACCGATGAAGCTGCTTTATCATTTTTTGATGCTATTGCACCGATCATTCATAAAGACAGTATCAATATGGATATTTGTTGGTATCAATCGCGATATGATAAGGTTGGCCCTGGTGGTAATGGTAAAGATTATATTAATTGCCCCTTAGATAAGGGCCAATATGAGGCTTTTATTGACGCTTTGATTGATGGGGAAAAGACGGAATTTCGTGATTTTGAAAATACCCCCTATTTTGATGGTTGCCTACCAATTGAAGTAATGGCAGAGCGCGGCCGCGAAACATTGCGTCATGGCCCAATGAAACCAATGGGGCTTACGAATTCTCATCAACCAGATATAAAAGCCTATGGCGTTGTCCAATTGCGCCAAGATAATGCTTTGGGTACGCTTTACAATATGGTTGGTTTTCAAACCAAACTAAAATATGGAGCGCAGACGCAAATTTTCCGGATGATCCCAGGTCTTGAAAATGCAGAATTTGCTCGCCTTGGTGGTTTGCATCGCAATACTTACCTTAACTCACCGCAATTATTGGATCCCTATTTGCGCCTAAAAAGCAATTTAAACTTACGCTTTGCTGGCCAGATTACTGGTTGCGAAGGCTATGTCGAATCTGCAGCAATTGGTTATATTGCAGGGCGTTTTGCTGCGGCTGAAAAGCTTCAAAAATTGATTACTCCGCCGCCGCTAACCACTGCCTTTGGTGCATTGTTAAATCATATTACAGGCGGGCATATTTCGGTAGAGGAAGAGGGTGGAAAGCGCTCATTCCAACCCATGAATATAAATTTTGGTCTTTTCCCCCCAATTGATGTGCCAAAACCAGAGGGTAAAAGACTGCGCGGGAAAGAAAAGACCATCGCCAAGAAAATGGCATTGAGTGCTCGCGCTTTAGAAGATTGGAAAATTTGGTTAAAGGAAAGCAAATAAAATGGCTAAACCTATTATTATATTCGATCTTGATGGAACCCTTGCCCAAACAGCTATTGATTTGCTAGATAGCTTAAATTTTTGTTTACAAGAAAAGGGCTACAAAACTGCGGATTTAGATGATTTGCACCAATTTTTAGGGCAAGGTGGTCGCGTGATGATTCAACGCGCCTTAAGCGAACAAAATATCGCTTTTGATGATGCCATGCTTGATGAAATGGTGGCAATATTTTTAAAACATTATAAGGCTCATATTCCGGGGAAAACAACTTATTTCCCCGGTGCTAGAGAGGCTGTTAAACGCTTTGAAGACGCTGGCTTTTTAACTGCAATTTGTACCAATAAATTTGAAGAAGCTGCAAAACGCATTATCAACGCAATCGATCCGCAAAACCATTATAGTGCAATATGTGGTGGTGATAGTTTTGCATGGCGTAAACCCGATGGTCGTCATATTTTATCAACCATAGAAGCCGCTGCCGGTGATCCAAAACATGCAGTTATGATTGGCGATAGTGCTGCAGATATAAATGCTGCTAAATCAGCCGGAATTCCCGTTATTGCTGTTGATTTTGGCTATACGAATGTTCCTGTTTCGCAGCTTGCGCCCAATCACATTATTAGCCACTTCGATAAACTCATCCCAGAATTGGTGAATAGTATTTTAGCTAGCCAGTAAAATGATATTTTACCGGTCAAAAATATTAATTTGAACTGGTATCCCCGCTCTCACTGTCTTTGCTTTCTTGCATGCCGCTTACATCTACTGCGGCAAAGGCTTTTCTAATAACGCTCGATGTTGCATCATAATTGGTTGCATCGGTTGACAATATTTGCCGCCAACGCCTTGCGCCTGGAAAACCATGAAATAATCCCACCATATGCTTACTTACATGCGATAAACGCCCCCCTGCCCGAATATGGGCATCGGTATAAATACACATTGATTCTATTATGCTTTCAAAGTCAATTTCGCGATAGGCTTCATCATAAACTACATAGTCAACATGACTTAATTGCGCTGGATTTTGATAGGCGGCGCGCCCAACCATAACACCATCGACATAGTGCAAATGGTTTGTAGCTTCTTCAATGCTAGAAATACCACCATTTATACCAATAAATATATTGGGATATTTGTTTTTTAAACGATAAACGCGCCCATAATCAAGCGGCGGTACATCACGGTTTTCCTTGGGGGAAAGTCCTTTTAGCCAGGCTTTGCGAGCATGAACCCAAAACGCGTCACAACCAGCAGCAATAGAAAGACGTGCAACATCATTAAGCGCGGTTTCAGTATCTTGTTCATCAACACCAATGCGGCATTTGACGGTAACCGGAATAGAAACGACATGTTTCATTGCTGCAACGGCAGTGGCAACAATATCGGGTGACTGCATAAGGCATGCCCCAAAAGTACCCGATTGCACACGGTCAGATGGGCAGCCTACATTGAGATTTATTTCATCATAACCAAAATCTTCACCAATTTTTGCCGCCAAGGCCAATTTTTGCGGATCACTACCGCCGAGCTGTAACGCAATGGGATGCTCAATACCACTAAAGCCAAGCAATCTTTCTTTAGGTCCATGAATAGCTGCATCCGCTACCACCATTTCACTATATAACAACGCATTGGCACTTAATTGACGATGGAAAAAACGACAATGACGGTCTGTCCAATCAAGCATAGGCGCAACTGCAAAAGTTTTTACAAATGGTCGCTCATAAAGTGTCATAATAATCAACTGCATCTGGGACATTAAAAAGGTCGGCTTTATAGCTTATCATTTTAAATGTAAAATAGGGAAAATAGATATTCATCTCATATATTCGACAAAGATGGATATCTTATGAAGATTTTTAATGTTTTATAAAAACTACCACAGCATTTGCTAATGTTATTAAAATAGCTTCACAGTTTCAGAAAATTCATATATAGGCCATGTTATATATGATTGATAGCTTTGATTTATGCAAGAGTTATTGATAATAAGAATTGAATTCCGGTCGCAGCCTACCCGGTAAAAACAAGGACAAATTATGAAAACCTATCTCATCTGCTCTGGCGGTCTTGATTCTGTGTCTTTAGCTTATATTTTAGCTGAACGCGGAGACCTTCATGGTATTCTTTCGTTCAACTATGCGCAAAGACATAAAAAAGAGCTGTTTTTTGCAAAATTATGTGCAGATAAGCTCGGTGTACCCTTTGATTTAATTGATATTTCATCAATTGGGCAAGCGATGTCTAATACTGCACTTACCGGTCATATTAGCGTTCCCGATGGTCATTATGCTGAAGAAAGCATGAAAATAACCGTCGTACCTAACCGTAATGCTATTTTTTTAAGCATTGCTTTTGGCTTAGCAAGTGCCAAAGGTGCAAATCAAGTGGCATTGGCTGTGCATGGCGGCGATCATTTTATCTATCCTGATTGCCGGGCAGATTTTATCAATAGTTTTGCTGCGATGGAAAACTATTCACTAGAGGGCAGTGTCGGCCTTTATGCTCCTTTTGTACAAAAGACCAAGGCAGATATTGTTTCACTTGGTAGTAAGGTAAACACGCCTTTTATTGAAACGTGGTCTTGCTATAAGGGGTTGGAACAGCATTGCGGGCGTTGTGGTACCTGCGTAGAGCGGCGCGAAGCGTTTTTTTGTGCGGGCGTTGAAGACCCTACCCTATATTTTGATGATAATTTTTGGAAAACGCAAATTGAATTGAGACATTAAAACGGGCTAAAGCCGCTTATATTCCAATTTATATGCCCCAAATTTCATAGAAAAAGCCATTTTGCTTGGAGAATTTCATGACTGGTACAACTAATATTTATCAAGGCTTAACCCAACTCGGTGGTGACAATATCCTACCAACTTCACCAGAGGTGGCAATTTTAGAAAAAGTTGCAAACCCTCAAGCTGATATTTCCTATAATGTTCGCTTTACAATTCCGGAATTTACCTCACTTTGCCCGATAACCGGCCAACCCGATTTTGCCCATATTGTAATTGATTATGTTCCAGATCAATGGTTGGTTGAAAGCAAATCGTTAAAATTATTTTTGGGATCCTTCCGTAATCACGGTGCTTTTCACGAAGATTGCACTATTCATATCGCAAGACGTTTGGTTGACCTGTTGTCACCAAGATGGTTACGTATTGGCGGTTACTGGTATCCACGAGGCGGAATCCCAATTGATGTATTTTGGCAAACCGGCAACTCCCCTGATGGCGTTTGGATTCCCGATCAAGGTGTGCCACCTTATCGCGGACGCTAATTTTTATAAAAAAATCAGCTAAATGAAATTGGTTTATACGCATAGTCTTAGCTTGGTTAGTTAAACTATGCTGTAAGCTTTGAATATAATAAGCCCCTGCCCAATGATCGTTTTTTAACTGATATGGAAAATGCTATAATTATGGGCAGTGATTTAATCGCAATCATTAAATAAGTTGAGACAATTTTACTTTTTTTAAAAAAGGGACTTGTAAGCTTGTTTCATATTTGTTACACGCCGCTAGCTGATTTATTTTAGCTTCTACCACGTGCGGTCGTGGCGGAATTGGTAGACGCGCAGCGTTGAGGTCGCTGTGGGGCAACCCGTGGAAGTTCGAGTCTTCTCGACCGCACCATTAAAAATCTATTTACAGATTTTTTCTTTAGCTTTGTTGTAGCTTAAGCAGATATATAAATTCTTGAATTAAATATCCGCCTCCTCTTTTGTCATAACTGGATTGGTGGTTATAAGTTGGATTAGGGACATTCATATATCTATTATATATTTTTCAATGTTACTTTTAGCGACATTGGCTAATGGTGTACAAGTAATATTTAATAAATTTTACATTTTTAACGTCAAACAATAAGACCTTCGGCAGACACCGTTTGAAATCGATTATTAAAATACATTTAAATAATAATGCAGTTCAATTGAAGGCATTAAGTATTTAAGGTCTTTTTGACTTATTGTTGAATGTTAAAATCAATATCTTTGAATAGCGGATAAATTGCTTTTATAGCATCTATATTAATAGGATTTTCAAGATCAACAAAATACCAACGCTCATTAGCCTTAAAGACAAATGAAACACTATCATCGTCAATAATCTCATCATCCACCATTACGGCATGGGTTATATACGCAAATAATGCAAATACCTTACCATTTGGGACTTGACGATACACAATATTACCTGGATTAAAGTCAAGCTCGATTGTTTTTAATTGGTCTAAGCGAACTTTCATCATTGAGCGAAAAACAGGTACAAGTTTTGTTTCAGAAACATTGTGTAAATCTGCAAAGAACTCTAAAAAACCGGGTGCTAAAGATTCCACAGCCTTACCAAGATTCTTATTCTTAAAAATATTTAAAGATACTATAAATGCATCACGCATTTCTATCTTTGAACGATCATCCCAATCCGCTAAGAAAGCCTAGGCATTAAATAATAAAACAACAAATAGAATATAGACAAAGTTTTTTTATATTTCCCACGCTACAAACCACTGCAATATTAGTGATAAAACAATAGAACGATGAATAGTGATAAAATAATACATTTTATACAATTAATCTTCATTGCAATAACGAATGTAACCTACAGTAATATTTTAAATCCATTGAGCAAATTTACTTTATTCCTAAACCATTTAATTGTAAAAAATTAAAAAATATTATTAAAAAGTTGAAAGGAAAATCTGTCGTTGATCTGCAGTATTGATTGTTTGTTCTAAATCAAGAATAAAACTAGATCCGGATTGAATTGCGACACCAGCAAGACCCGATTGAAAGGCTTGTTCAACAGTATCTGGCCCAATTGTCGGTAAATCAGCACGCTTTTCTTGGTTTGGTTTGGCACATTTCACTAAAACGCCACCCTGTTGTGGAATACGTCGCTCTTGTCGCATTAAGGCAATGCGCTTAATCATATTATCCGTGCCCTCTGCCCCCTCTAATGCAACTACTCTGCCGCCAACAGCAACCGCACCCTGCCCCACATCAAGATCACCAAGCATATGTGCAGCCGCAAGCGCAAGCTTAAAATTTTTCTCTTCCGCTTTAGAAGGTTCCGCTTTAGATAAAAGACATGGCGCAGGTGCAAGCAGATCAGGCACGACTTCATGAGCACCCACCACTTTAAAGCCATAAGATTCTAGCACCTTGATAAAGGCACGCAACAGCGCATCATCCCCTTGCGCTAAAGCAAAAAACACGCGTGTCAATGCACGCAATGTAGGACCATCTAAACGTAAATCAGATAGATGAGGCCTACTTTGCACGCCACCTGCCAAAACAACATTATGAACATTAGCGCTTTTCATTGCGCGAATAAGCTTTGCAAATTCGACTATAGAAATTTCACAATGGTCAAATTCATAAATTGCTAGCTCTGCCTCATCACGTAGTGGAATGATAAAAGGATTTTGTCCCTTATTTTTTAAGGCATTGGCAACGGCAAGCGGTAGTTTTCCGCCGCCAGCAATAATGGCAGTACGCCCTTCAAGTAAAGGCTTTATCATATTTAAATCCTCCACACTGAGGTATTGGGTTAAATAGCTTTTTTTAATTTAAATCCAAGATAGAGAATTAAAAACCATATAGGCATTACAACAACAGACAAACTCATATCAGGAACTGCAAGTGTAAAGAATGCTGGTGCGCTGACATCTATAATGTGTAAAGTCTTTAATAGATAGGTCATTAAGCCATTTTCACTAAAGCCTGTCAAAATCATCAATGAAACAAGCAGCAATAAAAAGATTAAGCAGATGTAGTTAGCCAAGGGAAATAAAGGAGAGGGAAACTTAGTTTTACTATTTTCAACGTTTTTTGCCCGTCTAAACCTCAAGTGAACAAGAATAATTGTCGCCCATGTCATCGCAGCTGCTGTTGTAGCAACGGCCATAACCCGCATAAATGCTTCATTTGGGACAAGATAATTGATAATAACCGCAACAGCTGTGCAAAGCGATGAAAACATAATTGCAGTAAATGGAACGCGGTTATAGCTCAAATTCTTGAAAAAATGTGGCGCATTGCCTTGTTCTGCCAATGAATACAGCATTCGGCTATTAGAATATATCCCGCTATTATAAACTGAAATTGCAGCCGTTAACACCACAAAATTTAAAATATGTCCGGCTGCAGGAATACCTATATTGGTAAAAATAGAGACAAAGGGGCTATTCGCTTTATTAAGCAAATTCCACGGATTTAAGATCATAATGACGGTAATCGCACCAATATAAAAAATCAATATACGCCACATGACCTGATTAATGGCTTTTGGTATGGTCTTTTCTGGGCTTTCCGCTTCACCCGCAGCAACACCAATGAGTTCAGTTCCTCCAAAAGAAAACATAATCACAACAAACGCCATAATCATACCGGATACACCAAGCGGAAAAAAACCACCTTGGTTCCATAGATTTGAAACGGCTACATTGGCGCCCCCCAATCCTGTTATGATTAGGATAACCCCAAAAACAATCATACCGATAACTGCAATGACTTTAATTATCGCAAACCAAAACTCAAACTCACCATAAAACCTTACATTTATAAGGTTTACGGCAGTAATAGCCAACAAAACAACAAGAGAACTAATCCAGTGATCAATTGCAAACCAATGATCAAGATAGATGCCGATAACTGTTAGTTCAGCCATACTGACCAGGATATAAAGAAACCAATAATTCCAACCGGCAAAAAAGCCAGCAAAACCATTCCAATATTTATAGGCGAAAAAACTGAACGAACCTGCAACCGGCTCTTCGGTTGACATTTCACCAAGCATCCGCATGATAAGATAAATAACAAGCCCACCAATAAGGTAAGAAAGAATAGTCGCTGGCCCTGCAAGACTGATCGCTTCAGCCGAGCCATAAAAAAGCCCCGTACCAATAGCGCCGCCTAAGGCAATCATTTGGATGTGGCGGTTTTTCAATCCGCGGCGTAAATGCCTATTATCACCTTCCATCACATCCCTTTCAAAAATCGCTTGTCACAAATGCGATCTTTTTACAAATTATTTTATAACTGCTCTTCATTAGACTTAGCGACTAGCCCTAAAAAATCATAAATTTTAGTATCTAGCAAATGCGATGGACGCACATTACCAAGCGCGCGGATCATGGTGTCCTTACGGCCTGGCATCCGCTTTTCAATATCCGACAACATTGCCTTCATAGCATTGCGCTGCAACCCATCTTGAGAGCCGCAAAGATTGCAAGGAATAATCGGAAATTGCATAATATCAGAAAATTTTGCCAAATCATCTTCTGCCGCATAAATAAGCGGACGCAGTACAAATAGATCGCCTTCATCATTGAGCAATTTACCCGGCATTGATGCCAAACGCCCACCATGAAAGAAATTCATAAAAAAAGTTTCCAAAGCATCATCACGGTGATGGCCAAGCACAAGCGAGGAACAACCTTTTTCACGGGCAAGACGATAAAGAATACCTCGGCGCAAGCGTGAACATAGTGAGCAATAGGTCTGACTCTGATCCAACTTATCCGTCACCACCGAATAGGTATCCTGATATTCAATATGATATTCAACACCAATACTCTTTAAATAATCGGGTAAAATATGTTTTGGAAAATTTGGTTGTCCTTGATCTAAATTACAAGCAATAAGATCAACAGGTAAAAGTCCGCGCCATTTTAAGTCCAATAAAAGCGCTAACAGGCCATAGGAATCTTTGCCACCAGACAAAGCAATAAGCCAACGTTCACCTTTTAACGATGCGCCATGTACCATGGCAAAATCTTCAATGGCTTGGCGCATATGGCGCAACAAACGCTTACGCAATTTATTAAACTCAACTGCGGAACTAACATTTCGAAACATTG